>DASZOU010000038.1:0-42137 GCA_035550655.1 Mycobacteriales bacterium | reverse complement strand
CGCCTTTCCCGGATCGATCGCGACAACAAGCCTCGACGCCGCCAACGACGGCTGCAGCAACTCCGACACCCTGAACCCCTTCAATCGGCAACGTGATCACTCACGCTGCCCGAATCAGGAGTCAGGACCTATCAGCTGACCGAGCGGGGGGTGACGACGACGCTCGGGATGGACGTGCCGGGCGCGCTGTAGAGCACGTGCTCGATGGCGCGGATCAGCTCCTCGACCGGAAGCAGAGCGCCCGCCATGAGACCACGCTGCATCCAGACCTGGGAGATCTCACCGAGGAACTCGAAGTCCCAGTTGTCCGCGAACCCGGTGACCGACTCACCGGCTCCGCCGGCGCTGTCGCCCATCACGACGCGGGTGAAGTTGATCGACGGGTGCTCGACCCGGTAGGCGTCGACCAGCTTGTCGAGCGCCGCTTTGCTCGTGAGGTAGGCACCCAGCCCCGGCCAGGGCTTGCTCTCCGACGCGCTGACTGACGACAGGTAGATCGCGTGTCCGTTGGTGGCCTGCAGATGCGGCAGCGCCGCGGCGGTTGAGATGGCCGCACCGACGACGTTGGTGTCGAAGGTCTTCCGCCAGGTTGCGGCGTCGACCTCCTCGATCTTCGACAGCGGCCCCATCCCCACCGTGTAGATGAAGCCGTCGAGACCGCCGAGGCGTTCGACCGCGGTGCCGATCGCCTTGGCGCAGCTCTCCTCGTCCTGTACGTCGCAGCCGACGGCAAAGGACGTCGGACCCGCTTCCTCGACGGCACGCTCCAGCCGGTCCTCGCGGCGCGCGAGCAGCGCGACGTCGTTCTTGCCGCCCTGCGCCAGCGCGACGCCTAGGCTGCGCCCCAGCCCGCTCGACGCGCCGAGAACGATGAGCTTCATGGGGTCACCACCGGCAGCTTCTCCCATCCGCGCACGGTCGACGTACGGGCTTGTACGGCGTTGGCGTAGTCCACGTCCCAGGCCGGGAAGCGCTTGAGCACCTCTTCCAGCGCGATCCTGCCTTCCAGTCGCGCGAGGGATGCGCCGAGGCAGAAGTGCACGCCGTACCCGAACGACACGTGGCGCTCGATCTTGCGGCGCACGTCGAACCGGTCCGGGTCGGGGAACTTGCGCTCGTCGCGGTTCGCCGCCGCCGTCAGCAGAAGCATGACGTTGCCCTGCGGCACCACTTGTCCGTAGTGCTCCTGGTCGGACGTCATGTAGCGCGCCTGCACCGGTGAGGGCGCCTCGTAGCGGAGCAGCTCCTCGATCGCGTTGGGGATCACGTCGGGGTTCGCGACCAGATCGGCGCGCTGGTCAGGATGCTCGGCGAGGACCTTGCCGGCCCAGCCGATCAGGCGGGTCGTCGTCTCGTTGCCGGCGGCGGCGATGAGGTTGATGTAGCCGAGCAGCTCGTCGCGGTTGAGCTTGCGCATCGTGCCGTCGACGTCTTCGAACTCGGCGTTCAGCATCTCGGTCATCAGGTCGTCGGAGGGGTGCTCGGCCCGCCAGTCGACGTACTCCTCGAACATCTTGCTCATGGCGGAGAGGTCGACGTCCGCGACGACCGGCTTGCCGTCCTCACCGAGGCGCAGGCTGGCGTCGACGGCGTGGCGAATCGCCTCCTGGTCCTCCTCGGGGATGCCGAGCAGGTAGCCGATCGTGCGCATCGGCATCTCGGCGCCCAGGTTCCCGACGAAGTCGAAGCCGCCGGCACCGATGAGCGGGTCGAGGCTGCGGGCGCAGAACTCGCGAATCTTCGGCTCGAGCTCGGCAATGGCCTTCGGCCGGAACACGCGCGACAGCATCGCGCGGTGGACGTCGTGGTCGGGCGGGTCCTCGAAGATGATCGAGCCCGGGGGGATCGGGAAGTCCATCTTGATGAGCTCGAGCAGCGTGCCCCTGCCGGAGATGTAGGTCTTCCAGTCGGCCGAGCACTTCTCGACGTCGGCGAACCGTGACAACGCATAGAAGTCGTGCTTCTCGTTGTAGTACAAGGGCTTCTCGTCACGAAGCCGCTTCCAGATCGGGTAGGGATCGGTGTCGATGTCGAAGTCGTACGGGTCGTAGTAGACCTCGGAATCGGTGACCGGCATCGAACCTCTTCAGGGCAGCGGGTTGCGAGAGCAGAATTATTCTTACACGATGCGAGAAGCAGATTCTCAGATCCGGTAAGAGGGGTGCAAAAAGGGTGGGTGAGCAGTCGCCGCAGACGATTCCGGAGCTGCTCGCGGCGACCGTCGAGCGAGTCGGGGACCAGGTCGCCGTCGTCGACACCGACCGCACTCTCAGCTACGCCGACCTGCTGGCGCAGGCGAGAGGCTTCGCTGCGGCGCTTGTGGCGCGTGGGGTTCGCACCGGCGACCGGGTCTCGATCTGGATGCCCAACAGCTGGCGCTGGATCGTCGCCGTGCTCGGGATCTGGCAGGCGGGCGGCGTACTCGTCCCGATCAACACCCGGTTCAAAGGGACGGAGGCGGCGGACATCCTCCGTCGCGCCGGTGTGCGGCTGCTGGTGTCGGTCACCGACTTCCTCGACACCGACTACGTCGCCATGCTCGAGGGTGCCGAGCTCCCCGAGCTCGCCGACATCGTCATCGCGTCGGGCGCCCCCACTGGCGGCGCGATCGCGTGGGACGACTTCCTGGCGGCGGCGACCTCCGACGCCACCCGGATCGCGGCGATCCGGCGCAACGAGCTCAGCGCCGACCATCCGTCGGACATCCTGTTCACCTCGGGCACGACAGGGCAGCCCAAGGGTGTCGTGATGACGCACGCGCGGACGTTGCAGGTGGCCCGCGACTGGGTGGCGATGACGGGATTGCACAGCGGCGACCGCTACCTGATGGTCAACCCTTACTTCCACATGTTCGGGCTCAAGGCCGGGATCCTCGCGAGTGTCGCTGCGGGCGCGACGATGTACCCCGAGCCGGTCTTCGACGTCGAGCGGGTGCTCTCGCGGGTTGGCGAGGAGAGGATCACGGTGCTGCCCGGCGCGCCGACGATCTACCAGGCGATCCTCGACCACCCGGACCGGAAACAGCACGACCTGTCGTCGTTGCGCGTCGCGGTCACGGGTGCGGCCGACATCCCCGTTGCGTTGATCCGCCGGATCTACGACGAGCTGCCGTTTGAGGTGGTGGTGTCCGGCTACGGGCTGACCGAGGCCGGTACGGCGACCGGCACCGGCCCGGAGGACGGGCCGGAGGAGGTGGCGACCACAGTCGGGCGGGTGCGACCGGGCTTCGAGGTTCGGCTCACTGACGCCGGCGGCAACGACGTGCTGCCCGGCGAGGCCGGCGAGATCCTGCTGCGCGGTCCCAGCGTCATGTCGCACTATCTCGACGATCCGAAGGCCACCGCCGCGGCGCTGTCCGACGACGGATGGCTGCGCACCGGCGACATCGGCCGGCTCGACCCTGACGGGCTGTTGCGGATCGTGGGCCGGGTGAAGGACATGTTCATCGTCGGCGGCTTCAACGCGTATCCGGCTGAGATCGAGAACCTGCTGCTCGGCCATCCCGCGATCCGTGCCGTCGCCGTGGTCGGCATCCCCGACGAACGGCTCGGCGAGGTGTGCATGGCGTTCGTGGTGCTCGAGGCGGGAGCGACCGCGACGCCGGAGGAGATCATCGTGTGGAGCCGCGACCACATGGCGAACTACAAGGCGCCGCGCCGGGTGGAGATCCTCGAGGCGCTACCGCTCAACGCGACCGGCAAGGTCATGAAGGAACAGCTCCGCGCCCGAGCCGCCGGCTGACCCGGCTCCGGACCGACCAGCGGTCGTCGGTCATCGGGCTTCGTGCGCCTCGCTGAGGAGGCGTAGCTCGGTGATGACTGCTTGACCGGCGTGGAAGACGGCTGATTGAGGATGCCGCCCCTCGCCGAGATCGAGCTCGGGGGCATGGATGGCCCGAAGCCCGGTGAACGTCAGCGCATGCATGATCGTCTCGCCGTCCCCCGGCAGGGCGGCAGCTGTCTCCGGGATGAACGCGTCGAGTGCGGCCTCGACCGCTCCGAGAAAGGCCCTGGTTGCCGAGACGACCTGCTCGTGTCCACCGCCGCCGATGATCACGAAGCCCGAGGTGGTGTAGAGACTCGTGGTGCCGTCGGAAAGGCAGAGCAAGGTGGCGACCTCTGGGCCGTAGCCGGTTTCGAGGAGCGCGCCCCACACGTTCGGAAGCGCGGCGCTCGGGTGGAACTCGTCGGCCGCCGGCTCGATGGCGAGCGCCTGGCCGCGGAGCCCGTCGTACAGCTCCCGCGGTGACTGCTGCTTCGACTTGCGTGACCCGAACACGGGTTACTCGCTGATCGGCGGGTCGCAGGTGTTGGGTGCCCAGTGCCAGACTTGGAGTACGTCGGCGGGGATCTTGACCGGGCACTGCGCTCCGGTTCGTGCCTCGGGTCCGTCGCGGCCTGCGTCGTACACGCTCCAGGTGCCGTTCGGCTGGAGCTCGAAGATGTTGTAGCCGCCTTCGTCCTGGCTGTAGACCTGCGCCTTGACCGAGCTGCCGCTCGGCACGACGCTCGCGGCGGCCCAGTAGATGCCGGTGCTGTTGTCGCGCGCGTAGAACGCTGAGCCCTTGTACAGCCCGACGAATGCCGAGTGGCGCAGGTGTGCCTCGTCAGCTTTGGCGTCGACCAGCTGCTGGCGGATCGCGGCCGTGAGGAACAGGTTGGACGCACCCGAGGTCGGTGTCGGTGAGGGCGTCGCGCTGTTGGCCGCACCGACGGTGCGGGTCACCGTCACGGTCGGCTGCGGTGCGGCCGATCCGCCGCTGCTGCCGCTCGCGCAACCGGCCGCGGCGACGACCAGCGCGACCCCTCCTAGGAGTCTTCTCACGGGTCGGTTATCTCACGAACCCGAACCGGAGCGCTTGCAGGTCGGCCGGGCTACAACGACTCGGCGTACATCTCCTCGATGACGTCGGCGTACTCCTTGTAGACCTCGCTGCGCTTCACCTTCATCGTCGGTGTGAGCTCACCGCCCTCGACCGTCAGGTCGCGCGCGAGGATCCGGAACTTGCGAATCCACTCCGCGTGGGACCGCCGGCGGTTGACCTCGTCGATCGCGGCCTGCACCTCGGCCATCACATCGGGGTCGCCGGCGAGCGCTTCGGTGTCCTGCAGCTTGCCGCGCTCCCGCGCCCACGCGATCACCTGCTCGGGGTCGAGGCAGATCAGCGCTGCGAGGTAGCGCTCGCCCTCGCCGAGCACGAGCGCCTGCGAGATCAGCGGGTGATGCCGCAGCTCGACCTCCATGTCCTGCGGCGCGATGTTCTTGCCGGCGGCGGTGATGATCAGGTCCTTCTTGCGTCCGGTCACCCGCAGGAAGCCGTCGGCGTCCATGACGCCGAGGTCACCGGTGTGCATCCAGCCCTCGGCGTCGATCAGGGCGGCGGTTGCTTCCGGATCCCGGTGATAGCCGCTGCACACGTTCCCGCCGCGCATCAGGATCTCGTCGTCCTCGGCGATCCTGACCTCGACACCGGGTAGCGCTTGACCGACGGTCCCGATCCGGTTGGCCCGTGGCCGGTTTGACGACGTCGGTCCGCAGTTCTCGGTCTGCCCGTAGAACTCCGCGACCGGCAGCCCGATGGCGTGGAACCACCGGATCAGGTCGGGGTGGATCGGCGCCGCAGTCGTGATCAGGACGTGCGCCCGGTCGAGCCCGAGCTGGCTGCGCAGCTGAGCTCCGAGCAGCCGGTCCAGAGCCAAGTACTGCGCCTGCGCGTAGGCCGGGAAGCCGGCTGCGTCCTGCTCCCTCGCCACCTTCTGCCGCCCGAGCGCCATGTAGCGGCGCATCGTCATCCGCAGCGGCAACGGCAACGCCGCGATCTTCTGCCCGATGCCCTCCTGGAGCTTCTCCCAGACCCGAGGTACGGCGAGGAACAGCGTCGGCCGGCATGCCGGCAGGTCCTCCACGACGGTGGCAAGGCTGCGGGCGAACCACGTCTCGCCACCGATGCCGATCGGAAGGAACTCGCTCACCATGCGCTCGGCGATGTGGCTGAGTGGCAAGAAGGAGATGAGCCGCTCGCCACGCTCGATGTCGAATGCCGGGAGGGTGTTCTGCAGGACCCACATCAGGTTGCGGTGCGTGATGACCGCACCCTTGGGCGGGCCGGTCGTGCCGCTCGTGTAGACGATCGTCGCGACGCTGTCCGGCGTGACGGTGGCAGCGCCGGCGTCGTACGCCGAAGGCTCGCGTTCGAGCCGTGCCGAGCCGAGGGCGCGCAGCTCGGCGAAGCCGGTGATGAACACGTCGTTCATCCGTCGGCTGCGATCCATCAGCACGATGCGGTCGAGCTTCGGGATCTGGTCACGGATCTGGAGCAGCTTGCCGAGCTGCTCGTGGGAGTCGACGAAGCACAACCGGGCTTCGGTGTGGTTGAGGATGTACGCGATCTGCGCGGGCGAGCTCGTGAGGTAGAGCGGCACTGTCACCCGGCCGCCGGCAAGCGCGCCCAGATCGGCGAGATGCCACTCGGGCCGGTTCGCGGACAGGACACCGACATGCTCGCCGGGACCGATGCCGAGATCGGTCAGTCCAGCCGCAACCTCGCGGACGCGCGTGGCGTAGTCCGACCACGTGATGACCTGCCAGCCGGTATCGGTGCGGTGGCGCATCGCCGGCTCGTCGGGAGCCATCTGCGCGTTGATCTCGAGCGCTTCGAGGATGGTGTCGCCGCGGACGATCGAGGTGGAAGCAGAGGGGTGCTCAGCAGAGATCTGGGATTCGGGCATACCTCAAACATCTGCCCGCCGACTGCGGGTCACCAGGGTCTAATGGCCCGCTATCCGCCGAGCTCGCCGCGAGATCGGGCCAGAATGCCGCGGGCGATGACAAGGCGCTGAATCTCGTTGGTGCCCTCACCGATCATCATCAAAGGCGCATCGCGGAGATATCGCTCCACCGGCAAATCGGTCGTGTAGCCCATACCGCCATGGATCCGCATCGCGTCGGTCGCGAGCTCGAAAGCGGTCTCGGAGGCGAACAGCTTCGCCATGCCGGCCTCGACATCGCACCGCAATCCGGCGGCCTTCCGTTCGGCGGCGTTGCGCGTCAACAACCGCGCGGCTTCGAGCTTGGTCGCCATGTCCGCGATCTTCAGCTGGATCGCCTGGTGCTCGGCGATCGGCTTGCCGAACGTCGTCCGCAGCTGGGCGTACGCCACGGCGGCATCGAACGCCGCCCGCGCGACCCCGACCGCTCGTGACGCGATGTTGATCCGGCCGAGCTCGAGCACGCCGAGGATCTGCGGGAGGCCGCGGCCGGCCACCCCGATCAGGTTCGCGGCGGGAATCCGGTGGTCGGCGTATGACATCTCGACGGTCTCGATGCCGCGGTAGCCGAGCTTGCCGACGTGCCGGCTGACGCTGATTCCCTCGTACGACGGGCCCGGTTCCTTCTCGACGATGAACGTCGAGACACCCTCGTCGGTCTTTGCCGCGAGCGCGACCACCGCCGCGCGTTCGCCGTTGGTCACCCACGCCTTGGTGCCGTTGACGACGTAGGAGTCCCCGTCGAGCGTCGCGCGACAGGAGATGTTGCGGGTGTCGCTGCCGGCATCGGGCTCCGACAAGGACAGCGCACCCCGGCGCTCACCGCTTGCCATCGACGGGAGAATCCGCTGCTTCTGCTCGTCGTCGCCGTGCTTCATGACGAGCGTTGCCGCCATGGTGTGGGTGTTGATGATGCCGGTGAGCGTCATCCACCCGTAGGCGAGCTCTTCGATGATCCCGACGTAGGTCAGCAGGTCGAGCCCGAGGCCGCCGTACTCCTCCGGGATCGTGACGCCGAACAGGCCGAGGTCGCGCATCGTCGCCACCAGATCGGCGGGAAACTCGTCGGCATGCTCCAGCGCCGTGGCGCTCGGGATGACGTCGCGCGCGACGAACCTGCGGACACTGTCGATGACCTCGCGACGCACGTCGGGGTCGGTCTCGGTCACGGCGGGAAACGATACACGCGCAACGTTTACGCCACTTCCGCCGAGCGTTGACGCCGATTCCGAATATGAGAACAATGTTTCCGTGCCTCCCGTCGTGCCGATGCATCGCGGGTTGGAGCGAACGGCCGAGCGGTACCCGAACCGGCTCGCGCTTCGCTTCGAGGACATCGACTGGACGTGGCGCCGGCTCGACGACGCCAGCAATGCCCTCGCTCGCCACCTCCGCGGCGGGGTGAGCCGAGGCGACCGCGTCGCGGTGATGAGTGGCAACCGGGCGGAGTTCGTCGTCGCGGTCAACGCGCTCAGCAAGCTGGGTGCGGCCACGGTGCTGGTCAGCCCGGCGTGGAAGCACCTCGAGGTCGACCACGCCCTCGAGATCACGAATGCGACGTACGCGATCGCTGACGACGCGTCGTACCCGCTGCTCGCGGCGCGGTTGGGCAAGCAACGGGTGACCAACCTCGACGACAAGGCTGCGCTCGATGCGGTCCTCGCCGGTGACTGCTCACCGCTCGGTCTGCAGCCGGTCACCGCCGAGGAAGAAGCCGTGCTGGTCTTCAGCTCCGGGACGACCGGTCTGCCGAAGGCCGTCCGCCACACCCACCGCTCGATGGGCCATGGGATCGATCACTGGGTCGCGTCACTTGGCCTGACCGTCGAGGACCGCTTCCAGATCGCGACGCCGCCCTCGCACATCCTCGGCCTGCTCAACTTCCTGACGGCGGCGGCGGCAGGCGCGACCGTGCGGCTGCATCGCCGCTTCGATCTCGACGAGCTGCTGCGACGGATTGCCGACGAGCGAATGACCCTCGAGATGGCTGTTGCGCCGATCGCGCTTGCGATGGCCGATCACCCGTCGATCGAGGACTACGACCTGTCCTCACTTCGCTACATCATGTGGGGTGCGACACCGGTCACGCCGAGTGTCGCGGAACGCGTCACTGCGCGTACCGGCGTGCGGTGGATGCCGGCGTACGGCGCGAGCGAGCTCCCCGTGATCGCCTGCAACCCGATCGACCGTCCGGGTGAGTGGCGGCTGGACTCCGCGGGCCTGCCCGCACCCGGGGTGCAGGTGCGGGTGGTCGATCTCGACACGCGGCAGGTCCTGCCCGCCGGCTCGACGGGGGAGATCCAGGTGCTCAGCCCGTCAGTGATGACCGGGTACCTGCCGGAAGCCGACACCGCGACGGCGTTCCACGACGGGTGGTACCGCACCGGCGACGTCGGGTGGATGGAGCCCGAGGGCTGGGTTCATCTCACCGACCGCGCCAAGGAGATGATCAAGGTCAAGGGCTTCCAGGTCGCCCCTGCCGAGATCGAGGCCGTGCTGCACGGCCACCCCGCGGTCCGCGATTGCGCGGTGTTCGGAGTGCCCGACCGCGCGGCGGGTGAGCTCCCGGTCGCGGCGGTCGCGATCGATCCCGGCCATTCGGTGACCGCCGACGAGCTGCGCACCCTGGTGCGTGAGTCCTTGGCGACGTACAAGCAGCTGCGCGACGTGGTCGTCGTGGAGGAGATCCCGAGGTTGCCCTCGGGCAAGGTGCTGCGCCGGGTACTGCAGCAGAACTGGGTCGACGAGCACCCGGATACTTCCGTCTGATGGACGTCCGTCTCTCGGCCGAGCAGCGTGCGCTGCGATCCGCCGCGACCGACCTCGTCGACTCGCTGCGTCCGCAGTCCGTGATCGACCTCGCGGATGCCGACCGCGCCGCGAGGCTCGACGCCGCAGTCGCGGCCAGCGGGTGGCGGACGCTCCGCGACGCCGACGAGGGCGGCGCGCCGTACGCCTCGGCCGTCGAGGCCGCGATCGTCGCGGAGGAGATGGGGCGGGGTCTCGCGGACGCTGCGTTCGCCGGGCCGGTTCTCGCCGGAGAGCTGCGCCGGCTTGCCGCTGCCACACCAGCCGGGAAGCCGGAGACCGTCGCCATGGCGGCGGACCTCAGCGACCTCGGCCTCGCCGGGCGGCGCGCGACCGCGATCGACGCGGGCGGCGCGACGGTCGCGTTGCTGCTGGCGGGCGGTGAGCTGGTGAGCATCCCGTTGAGCGGGACGGCCGAGCCGGTCGACCTGACCCGACCTCATTGCCCGATCGAGAGCACGGCTGTCACCACACCGGTCAGCGCGTCGATCACGACGGCGGCGATGGCCCGGTGGACGGCGTTCGGTCTCGCGCTGACGTGTGCGGACCTGGTGGGGGTGATGCGAGGGGCGATCGCACTCGCTACCGACTACGCGAAGATCCGCAAGCAATACGGCGCCCAGATCGGCTCCTACCAAGCCGTGCAGCACCTGCTGGCGGATGCCTTCGTTGCGATGGAAGGGTCACGCAGTGCCGCCCTGCACGCGGCCTGGGCCGTCGACGCGATGCCGGTTGACGACGCTCTTGCGGCGGCCGCGGGCGCGAAGGCCTTCTGCGCCCGGGCCGGACGTGCGGTGTGTGAGACCGCCATCCAGGTCCACGGCGGGATCGGCAACACCTGGGACTGCCTCGCCCACGTCTACCTGCGTCGTGCGCTGGTGTCGATCGACACGCTTGGCGGCGTCGGCCCCAGCCTCGATCGGGTCCTCCTGGGAGCACGCGTCGTGGGGACCGGTCATGGACTTCGGTGACTCGCCCGCGGAGGCGAACTTCCGCGCCCGCCTCCGCGAGTGGCTGAACGACAACAACCCCGGCCTGCCCGCGTCTTCGACGTCGGATGAGTACTGGGCCGCGCAGGCGGCGTGGCATCAGGCGCTGTACGACGCCGGGTTCTTCGGGCTGTCGTGGCCGAAGGCGATCGGCGGTCACGAGCTGCCAACGGTCTACGAGGTGATCGTCGACGACGAGCTCGCGCAGGCCGGTGCGCCGCCGCGGCCGAGCGTCGGCTACCTGGTGCAGGGGATCCTGCATCACGGCAGCGAGGACATCCGGGCGCGACTGCTGCCCGGCATCGTCAACGGCCGGGACCGCTGGTGCCAGGGCTTCAGCGAGCCGGAGGCCGGCTCCGACCTCGCGTCGCTGCGCACGGTTGCAGTCCGTGACGGCGACGACTACGTCATCTCAGGGCACAAGGTGTGGACCAGCTACTCCGATGCCGCGGACTGGTGCCTCGTCCTCGCTCGAACCGATCCCGACGTACCGAAACACCGCGGGATATCGGCGTTCCGGGTGTCGATGCACCAGCCCGGCGTCATCCAGAAGCCGCTGCGGATGATCAACGGCATCACTCGCGAGTTCGGCGAGGTGCTGTTCGCCGAGGCCCGTACCCCGGCCGCGGACATGATCGGCGAGCCCGGAGAGGGCTGGCGGCTCGCGATGACGGTGGTCAGCCACGAGCGTGAGCCGGGAGAGCTCGGCTACGTCGCGCGCTACCGCAAGGTGGTCAGGGAGCTGGCCGAGCGGGTACGTCAATCCCCGGACGACTACGGTCCGGAGCAGCGCCGCGAGCTGGCGTGGGCGATGGTGGAGTCCGAGATGCTGCGGCAGCATGTGTGCCGACGCCTGTCGGACCGGCTCGACGGCATCTCGCACGGCCCGGAAGGATCGGTGGACAAGTTGCTCATGACCCAGGTCGAGCAGAGCGTCGGCCACGCCGCACTGTCGGTGGGTGGCGCCGACGACAGCTGGCTGAAGCTGTATCTCTACAGCCGGGCGCAGAGTGTCATGGGAGGTACGTCGCAGATCCAGCGCAACCTGGTCGCGACGCGCATCCTCGGGTTGCCGACCTCATGATCTACGACCTGCCGGACGAGGTGCTGATCGAGGCCGAAGGCCCGATCCGCCTCATCACGTTGAACCGCCCGGAGAGCCTCAACGCCACCAACCACGTCCTCCACAGCGGACTGGCATCGCTGTGGCCGCAGCTCGACGCGGACACCGACGCGCGGGTTGCCGTGCTCACCGGGGCCGGCCGGGCCTTCTCCGCCGGCGGCGACTTCGGCTACATCGGCGAGCTCGTCGAGGACCCCGAGCTGCGCAAGGTCAGCCTCACCCACGGCAAGCAGATCGTCACCGGCATGGTGAACTGCCGGATCCCGATCATCGCGGCGGTGAACGGGCCGGCGGTCGGTCTCGGTTGCAGCCTGGTTGCGCTGTCCGACGTCGCGTTCATGGCCGAGAGCGCGCATCTTGCCGACCCCCACGTGCTGATCGGCTTGGTCGCTGCCGACGGCGGCCCGATCACGTGGCCGCTGCTCACGAGCCTGATGCTCGCCAAGGAGTACGCGCTGACCGGTGACCGGATCCCCGCCGCGCGCGCAGCGGAGATGGGGCTCGTCAACCACGTCGTCCCCGACGACACGGTGCTCGAGCAAGCGCTCGCGTGTGCGAAGAAGATCGCGGCGCTGCCGAAGCAGGCCGTCGAGGACACCCGCCGCGTCATGAACCTGCACATGCAGCGGGCGGTCACCGCGACCATCGACTACGCGCTGACCGCGGAGTACCGCTCGTTCGACTCCGCGGAGCTCAGAGCCAACCTGGATCGGATGTCCAAGGGTTCATAGGTCGTGGACGGCTTCGACCTGCAGCGGTTCGTCGACGCGCAGGACTCAGGCGGCACCTATCGGCATGCAGTCGAGGAGCTGCGCCGAGGGCGAAAGACCAGCCACTGGATGTGGTTCGTCTTCCCCCAGATCGCCGGACTCGGGTCGAGCGCGATGGCCCAGCGCTACGCGATCTCAGGGCTCGAGGAGGCGCGGGCGTACCTTGCCCATCCCGTGCTAGGCGCGCGGTTGCGGGAGTGCGGAACGACGCTGCTCGAGACCAAGACCGACGATCCCGTCGCAGTGTTCGGACCGATCGACGCGCAGAAGCTCAGGTCCTCGATGACGCTGTTCCATCTCGCGGCCCCGGACGACCCGGTGTTCAAGGCGGTGCTGGACCGGTACTTCAAGGGCGAGGCCGATCCGGAGACGCATCGGCTGGTGTGAGGCGCCGCGCAATAAGCGCGGCGCGAGGCCCTACACGACCGGTCGCGCTACCAGCGGTACCACCGCGCGCCCTGACGAGCGCGAGCGATGAAGCCCAGCGACCAGGCGACGAGGAGCATGTCCGCGACGATCCAGAACAGGTGGATCTCGAAGCCCACCAGGCCGAAGAGGACGGCCGCTGCCAGCACGGCATAGGCGAGTTCCATCAACATCCTTCAGTCTTCGGGATGAGGTGATGGCCCCGGGCGGACCCGGGGCCATCACCTCATCAGCAGATGTCGCTGCAGTGGGTCACCAGCGATACCAGCGAGAGCCCTCGCCGGACCGGAATGCGAAGCCGATCACCCATGCAACAAGCAGCACGACGGCGACGATCCACAACGCGTGCAGCGCGAAGCCGCCGGCACCGAACAGAATCGCCAGTAGAAGAACTGCAAGTACGAGGCCCATCAGGAACTCCTCCTTCTCCGGCCCCCGTTGCAGAAGGAATTCCTATATTTCGACCAACTCAAACCTGCTGGAGCATCAACCGCTCGGATAGGCGCGCGTGGGAGTGACGAAAACCGCGGCGCTCCGCTCGTCGCGCATGACGCGGTCGTACTCGTCCCAGTTGTCGTGTGTCCCGCCGGCCGCGGTGAAGACATCGCGGAGCAGCTTTCGCAGCACCTCGTCGTCGACACCGACGTGCGGATCGTCCGGACCGATCAGAGTTGCCGTGCCCTCGACCGCGGCCCAGCGCCATCCGCTGCGGGCAACCACTGTCACGTGTGGGTTGGCCCGCAGGTGCTCCAGCTTCCGGATGCCGCGAGCCACGAATGCGACGACATCGTCGTCGCTGTTCTTGCCCGGGTTCGCCATGACACCGGCGTTGACGACAGAAGCGACGATGGTGCCGTCGCCGCGCAGCATGCTCACGACCACCAGCCCATGGTCGGACGAAGCCATCTCCCGAAAGGCGTCCAGCGAAACTGTCATGACCCGACCCTAGAGCGGCAGCATCGCTGGGACTCCACCCGCGCGGATTGCTGCTTCGCCCAGGTTGGTGCTGATCTCGGTCGAGGAACCGAGCAGCTGGTCCAGGACCAGCACGCGTCGTAAGTAGCGATGGAACGGGTGCTCGTCGGTGAAGCCCATACCGGCGAGCACCTGCTGGGCGTGGCGGGCCACGGTTCGTGCGCTGCGGCCGGCGATCGCCTTCGCCATGGCTGCGGTGTACGGCGAGGTCTCCTCCCACCCCGTGTCGACCGCGGCCTCTGCTGAGGCAACGGCGACGAGGGAGTCGGCGAGCCGGTGGCGCACTGCCTGGAACGCCGCGATGGGGCGGCCGAACTGGACGCGGTTCACCGCGTGGTCGCGGGCGAGGTCGAGCATCGCGCGAGCGGCGGCCGCGAGCTCGGTGGCGACGGCGAGCCTGCCGGCAGCCAATGTCGCGGCCCGCGGCGGCGCGGGCACGCAGCCGCCCATGACATGGATCTCGAAGCTGCCGCCGAGCTCGACCCACCCGCCGTAAGGATCGACGCCGCTCGCCTTCCGCAGCGTCGGGGCACCGGGAGGGATGGGAATCACGCCGTTCTCGTCGATGCTGACGATCTGCGTTGCCGTCGCAAGGCGGCGGGTCCCGATCGGGTACGGCGCGATCAACACCGCGGTGTCAGGGCTCGGCGTGCGGCCGAGCGCGCGAAGCAGCACGTCGTCGAGCGCCGAGGACGACAGGTTCAGCTCGCCCTGTAGCGCGAACACGGCTCTGGCGGCGACTGCGTCCTCGACGAGCGCTTCGCGCCACCCCACCGCGTCGAGGCCCTTGTCGAAGTCGTCGCGATGGCGCTCGGCCGCTTGGCGCACGGCGGCGGTGAAGGCAGCGAGGTCGGCGGCGTCCATCACGACTCCGCCCCGAGATCGAGCAGCCGCTTGGCGATGATGTTGCGCTGGATCTCAGCGCTGCCGCCGTAGATCGTTGCCGCTCGCGAGTACAGGAACTCGCTGCGCCACACCCGGTCGGCGTCCTCGTCCCCGAAGACCACTCGGTCGGCGAGGCCGTCCGCGACGAGGTCGAACAACGACTGCTCGGCGCTGGCCAGCATCACCTTGTCGAGCGAAGTCTCGGGTCCTAGCGTCTCGCTGCGGTCCAGCCGATGCAGTGTCTGCCGGGACCGCGCGCGGAACGCATAGATCTGCTCGAGCACCGCCCCGACTTCGCGCGCAGCCAGCGTCCCGTCGGGCGCCTCGTGGAGGAGGTCGTCGAGACGTCGATGCAGGAAGGCGCCGCGGTGCCACAGCGCCGTGCTGCGCTCGTAGGGGAGCAGGTCCATCGCCACTGCCCAGCCCTGCCCCTCGCTTCCCAGCGTTCGTCCCGCCGGCACGTCGACGTCGTCGAAGAACACCTCGCAGAACTCGGGCGCACCGTGCATGGTCTCGATCGGGCGCACCGTGATCCCCGGCGAGTCCATGTCGACGAACAACGCGGTGATGTGGCGGTGCTTGTCGGGTGAGTGGGCGGACTCGACGGTTCCGGTCCGGGTCAGCAGGACACATCGCTGCGCGTACTGCGCGAGGCTGGTCCACACCTTCTGTCCGTTGACCCGCCAGCCGGTCTCGGTCGCGACCGCCTTGCAGGCCAGTGAACCGAGGTTGCTTCCCGTGCTCGGTTCGGAGAACCCCTGGCACCAGGTCTCGTCACCGCGCAGCAGGCGCGGCACCATCTCCGCGGCCAGGTCGGGTGAGGCGAAGTCGATCATCGTCGGGGCGAGCACCTCGGTGAGCGAGTAGATGCCGGGCTCGACGAAGCCGCGAGCGGTAAGCGCCTCGCCGAGATACCCGCGCAGCAGCGGCGAACCGCCGAGCCCGCCGACCCGCTCGGGCCAACCCCAGCGCATCCACCCGGCGTCGTACGCCAGGCGCTTCACCGTCGACAGGTGCGCCATCGCGGCGTCGAGGCCGTGACCTGACGGGGTCAGTGCCGTGGCGTGCTCGTCCAGCCAGGCGTCCAGCGCCGGGCGGAACTCGGCGAGATCCATCAGTGGCTCGGGGCAGGGCGCCGAGGGTCGTGGGCTCGCCCGGAGTCACGCGCGCCGCTGCGGCGCAGAAATGTCATTGACCGGGTCGCGAGCCGCCACCCGGCCTCGGTGCGGCGGTAGGTGTCCGTGTACCAGCCGATCCGCATGTCGTGGGTGGTCTGGTCGACGAAGCAGAGCGTTTGCGTTCCCGCCCCGACGTCGCCGTCGAGCTCGAGTGCCGGCGTCCCTGTCATGAACAGGCCCTTCGGCGCGGCGGCGACGAGTGCCGGGAAGTCGGCCAGTGTGTACGTCTCGCCGAACGCGCTGTACGTGCCGTCGGGGGTGAACACCTCCATCACTGACTCGACGTCGTCGCGTGTCATGCCGACGGCATATCGGGCGAGCAGCTGCTCGATCTCGATGACATCCTCGACTGCGGCTCCCAAGACGGCTACCCCTCGTATCCGTAGACCACGTGCACCGTAGGCGTTGTCGGCTCCGACTGACAGGTCAGGATCCAGCCGTCGGCGACCTCGTCGTCGAACAACGCGTCGTTCACGCGCATCGTCACCTCGCCCTCGACCAGCTTGGCCATGCAGGTCGCGCAGTTGCCGGCCTCGCACGAGAACGGCGGCGTCATTCCCAGCTGACGAGCGGTCTGCAGGATGGTCGCCCCGGGGTGGTACTTCGTCGTCCCCTTCTTGCCGTCGAGCTCGATCGTCACCTCGATCTCGGCTGCGGCCCCCGCGGCCTCCACGCCGCCCGCACCCCCCGGTGGTGACGTGGCTTCGACCACGTTGAACCGTTCGATGTGGATCCGATCTGCCGGCACCCCTCCGGCCAGCAGCGCGGACTCGACGATGTCCATGAACGGGCTGGGTCCGCAGATGTAGACGTCGGCCTCGCGTGCTGCTTCGACGTACGGCGCTACGGCGGCCGCGTCGACGAACCCTTCCACCTCGTCGTACCGGTACTGGATGTCGAGGCGCTCGCCGCGATGCGCCGCGAGGCCGTCCAGCGCCTCGGCGAAGATCACCGATCCGGGGTCACGGTTGGCGTACAGCAGGCGCACCGGCCGGCTGGTCGTGAGCATGGCGCTCTTGATCAGCGAGAAGATCGGGGTGATCCCGCTGCCGGCAGCGAAGGCGATGATGTCGCGCTGCTGCGCGCCGAGCCGGAACCGTCCCGCCGGCGCGCTCGCTTCGAGGACGTCACCGGGGGACAGGTCGTTCATCCAGTTGGACACGGCGCCGCCCGGCACCCGCTTCACGGTGACGGCGAGCTCGCCGTCGCATTCCGGCGCGGAGGACATCGAGTACGACCGGTAGGCGGTCTGCCCGTCGATCGCAACTCGGAAGGTAAGAAACTGTCCGGCGGCGTACCCGTACGTTGTCCGCAGCTCGGCAGGGATCTCCAGAACGAGGGAACATGCGTCGTCGGTCTCGCGCACGACTCGCGCGACCCGTAGCGCGTGATAGCCGCGATCGTGCGGTGCAACCGTGATGGAGTCCGTCCCGACCGGGTCGGCTGAGACTGCCATAATCGAAAACGATAATCCGATTCTCGTCAGTCGGCAACGCGAGCCGAAGGGGGATGGGTGAGCGACCGGAACTGGGGGATGAGAGCTGTCCCGGGTGCTCTCGCCGCCTCCTACGTCGAGCGTGGCTTCTGGACGGACGCGAGCCTCGGCGACATGGTCGCGACCGGTCTGGGTCGTGCCGAGGATGTCGGCTTTGCGGTGCACTCGCAGGTGCATCCGTGGCAGGGCACGTTCGGCGAGGTCGACCGCGCCGCCCGCTCACTTGCCGCGTCGCTTCGGGCGCGAGGCGTCGGCGCCGGTGATGTGGTCGCCTTCCAGCTCCCGAACTGGGTCGAGGCCGGCATCACATTCTGGGCCGCCGCGTATCTCGGTGCGGCAGTCGTACCGATCGTGCACTTCTACGGCCCGAAGGAAGTCGACTACATCCTGCGCGTGACGCAGCCGAAGGCCATGATCACCGCGGACCGGTTCGGCCAGTCGGACTTCGCGGCGACGTACGCCGACCTGCTGCCGAAGCACGGGGCACCCCTGTGGCTGTTGGTCGACTCGCAGGGCGGAGCGCTTCCGCCCGGAGCAACGCGGTTCGCCGACCTGCTCGCCGAGTCGCCGATCGATGGCCCGGCGAGGGTCGACCCGGACTCGCCCGCGGTCATCGCCTTCACTTCAGGCACGACGAGGGACCCGAAGGGTGTCATTCACAGCCAGCGCACGATCGGCTGCGAGACCCATCAGCTGAACCGGATGTTCCCCGATCTGCCGCCGCCGCCGATCACCGGCGCACCGGTGGGCCACTTCATCGGCATGGTCAACGCGTTCCTCGTGCCCCTGATGCGGACGACCCCGATCAACCTCGTCGACGTGTGGGACCCGGGCCGCATCCTCGAGCTGATGCTGGCGGAGAACCTCGCCATGGCCGGTGGGGCGACCTACTTCCTCACGAGCATCCTCGACCATCCGGACTTCACCGACGAGCACCGCAAGCGGATGCCCTTCTCGGGTCTCGGCGGCTCGACCGTCCCGATCGCGGTGACCGACCGCGCCGAGCGGATGGGCATCAAGTGCTACCGCTCCTACGGCAGCACTGAACACCCGTCGATCACCGTCTCCTACCTCGAAGAGCCACAAGAGAAGAGGTGTACGACGGACGGCCACGTCATCGAGGGCGTCGAGATCCGGCTCGATGACGACGGCGAGATCTACAGCCGAGGCCCCGATCTCTGCCTCGGCTACACCGACCCTGCGCTGACCGCGACTGCGTTCGATGCCGACGGTTGGTATCGCACCGGTGACGTCGGGGTGCTCGACGCGGACGGCTACCTCACGATCACCGACCGCGTCTCGGACATCATCATCCGCGGCGGGGAGAACATCAGCGCTCAGGAGGTGGAGGAGCTGATGCTCGGGATGCCGGCAATCGCCGAGGTGAGCGTCGTCGCCGCGCCCGACGAGCGACTCGGTGAGCACGCGGCCGCCGTCGTGCGGGCGCGGCCGGGCGCGGAGTTCCCCACTCTCGGCCAGATCCGCGACCATCTCGCCGCTGCCGGCCTGGCCAAGCAGAAATGGCCCGAGTCACTGCACGAGGTGGCCGACTTCCCGCGCACTCCGTCCGGGAAGGTGCAGAAGTTCCAGCTCCGGCAGGCGCTTCGCGAGGGCCGGCTTCCTGCGGTCGACAGCTGATGGCGCTGCCGCTCGAAGGGCTGCTCGTCGTCGCACTCGAGCAAGCGGTTTCCGTGCCCCACGCCACGCGGGTGCTGGCCGATCTCGGCGCGCGGGTGATCAAGATCGAGTCGGCGTCCGGTGACGCGTCGCGGTGGTATGACGACGCCGTCGGCGAGGTGTCGGCGTACTTCGCCTGGACGAGTCGCGGCAAGGAGTCCGCGGTTCTGGACCTCAAGTCCGATGGCGACCGGCAGATCGCGGAGCGGATGGTGGCGCAGGCCGACGTCCTGATCCAGAACCTCGCGCCAGGCTCGGCGGCGAAGCTCGGACTCGACGCGGCGTCGGCGGTGGCGCGCTACCCCAAACTCGTCGCGGTCGATATCAGCGGCTACGGCACCGGTGGCACACGTGACACGTCGCGTGCCTACGACCTGCTCGTGCAGTCCGAGAGCGGGTCGTGCGCCGTGACCGGCACTCCCGGTCATCCGGCGAAGCCTGGTGTCGCAGTCGCCGACATCGGCACGGCGATGACAGCGTCCAACGCGATTCTCGCGGCACTGTTCGCGCGCGAGCACACCGGTCAGGGCGCCGCGATCACGATCGCGATGTTCGACGTCATCACCGACTGGATGAGCTGGGCCTACCACCAGGCGCGCGCGACCGGTGAGAACCCGCAGCCGCGGGGCATGTCCAGCCCGGTTGTGTCGCCGTACGGCGCCTTCGTCACCAAGGACGGGCAGACGATCGTCATCGGTACGACGAACAACGGCGAGTGGAAGCGTCTCGCCACGCAGATCCTCGGCCGCCCCGACCTTGCCGATGACCCGCGCTACGCGACGAACGCCGACCGGATCGAGCGGCGGGAACACCTCGACGCGGTGATGTCCGAGTGGGCCGCGGCGATGACGTTCGACGAAGCGAGTGCCGCGGCAGAGGCAGCGGGCATCGGCTGGGCGCGCTACAACACTCCGCTCGAGGTCATCGACCATCCGCATCTCGCGGCGCGCGGCCGTTGGGTGGAGACCCCCGCGCCCGGCCGCACCTTCCAGAGCCTGCGTCCCCCTGCGGACTCGGCCGGGTGGTCGTGGCGGGTCGGCGCCGTTCCCGCGTTGGGCGAACACACCGATGCGATCCGCGCGGAGTTCGGGGGCGACTCCGCCGCGTCGACGTAGCGGCGTTCTCAGAGTCGAGAGTAGCCTTCTCGCCGTGAGCTCGGAAAAGCCGGCGAAGCCCGCGAAGCGCTCCGCGGTGTCCCGTCGCGAGCTTGCGGTGGCACGGGTGCTCGACCCCGCGCGGGAGCGCGCGGAGACCCGGGTGCAGGCGTTTCTCGATGCCGCGATGGAGCTGATGAACGGAAGCGCCGGCCAGGAGTTCACCGTTCAGGAAGTCATCGAGCGCTCCGGGCAGTCGCTGCGGAGCTTCTACCAGTACTTCGACGGCAAGTACGAGCTGCTGCTCGCGTTGTTCGAGGACTCTGTGCGCACCGTCGCCGCACAGCTGCAGGAGGACGTCGCCGCCGAGCCGACGGCGCTCGACCGGCTCCACCGCTTCGTCGTCGAGTACTTCCACCAGTGCCAGCCCGCGAGCAAGGGGAGAACCACCAAGCGCGGCTTCGCTCCTGCGTTTGCGAGCTTCTCCCACCAGCTGCTCACCGAGCACCCGGTGGAAGCGTCCCGTGCGTTCGTGCCGCTCGCGACGATGCTCGAGGGCCTGCTCGTCGCCGCATCCGATGAGGGCGCGATCCGGTCCGGCCTCGACCAGGTCCGGCTCGCGGGCACGATTCTGCAGTCGATCATGTTCAACGCCTTCGCCGCGACCATCAGCGGCGTCTCGGCGCATCCGGCGGACGTCGACCCCGCCGAGGAGCTGTGGGACCTGCTGATCAACGGGATGGGGAAGTAATGCGCGAGGCCGTCATCTGCGCCGCTGTCCGTACCGCGATCGGCAAGCGCAATGGCAGCCTTGCCGACGTTCATCCGGTTGACCTGTCGGCCGATGTCCTCAACGCGGTCATCAGCCGGGTCGGGATCGAGCCGGACGCGGTCGACGACGTCGTGTGGGGATGCGTGTCGCAGATCGGCGACCAGTCGAGCAACATCGGCCGCTTCGCCGTCCTCGCCGCCGGCTGGCCGGACCACATCCCCGGAGTCACGATCAACCGTGCGTGCGGCTCGAGCCAGCAAGCCGTCGAGTACGCCGCGCAGGCCGTCATGTCCGGGCAGCGGGACCTGATGATCGCCGGCGGGGTCGAGTCGATGAGCCGCGTGCCACTCGGATCGGCGCGCGCCACCGGCTTCCCCTACGGTCCGCGGGTCCTGGCTCGCTACGACAACTTCGAGTTCAACCAGGGGATCTCCGCCGAGCTGATCGCGGAGCAGTGGGGACTTTCGCGGCAACGGCTCGACGAGTACGCCGCGCGCTCGCACGAGCTCGCCGGCAAGGCCATCTCCGCCGGCGCGTTCAGGGAGCAGATCGTGCCGATCCAGGTGGGGGACACGACCTTCGACGTCGACGAGGGCGTGCGCGCGGGTACGTCGGTCGGCACGCTCGCGAAGCTGAAGCCGGTGTTCAAGGAGGACGGCGTCATCCACGCCGGCAACGCCTCACAGATGTCCGACGGTGCGGCGGCGCTCATCGTCGCGACGCCCGAGCGTGCCGCGGAGCTGGGCCTTGAGCCGATCGCTCGGTTCCACACCGGGACGGTCAGCGGCGCGGACGCCAAGATGATGCTGACCGGTCCGATCCCTGCGACCGAGAAGCTGCTGAAGCGCTCCGGGATCGGGATCAACGACATCGGGGTCTTCGAGGTCAACGAGGCGTTCGCGCCCGTCCCGCTCGCGTGGCACGCCGAGATCGGCGGCGACTTCGACAAGCTCAACCCGCTCGGCGGCGCCATCGCCCTCGGCCATCCGCTTGGCGGGTCCGGCGCGATCCTGATGACCCGAATGATCCACCACATGCGTGACAACGGGCTGCGCTACGGACTCCAGACGATGTGCGAGGGCGGCGGCACGGCCAACGCGACGCTCATCGAGCTCGCTGCCTAGATGCGGCGCGATCTCTACACCTCTGACCACGAGGCGTTCCGCTCCACCGTCCTGGAGTTCATCTCCCGTCACGTCGAACCGCACTACGACGAGTGGGAGAAGGCGGGCATCGTCCCGCGTTCGGCCTGGATCGAAGCCGGCAAGCAGGGGCTGCTGGGCACGGACATCGACGAGCAGTACGGCGGCGGTGGGACCAATGACTTCCGATACAACGCGATCATCAGGACCGAGCTGACCAAAGCCGGCGCGCAGGGGCTCGCGATCGGCACGCACAACGACGTTGTCGCGCCGTACGTCACCAGGCTTGCAACCGAGGAGCAGAAGCAGCGCTGGCTGCCGGGGTTCTGCAACGGCGAGATCATCTCGGCGATCGCGATGTCCGAGCCGGCATGTGGCTCTGACCTGCGCGGGATGCAGACGCGTGCGGTGCGGGACGGAAGCGACTGGGTGATCAACGGTCGCAAGACGTTCATCACCAACGGCATCAACGCCGACCTCGTCGTCACGGCGGTGAAGACCGACGAGATCAAGGGTGCGCACGGGCTGACCCTGTTCGGCATCGAGCGCGGGATGCCCGGGTTCAACCGTGGGCGCAACCTCGACAAGATCGGCTGGAAGGCGCAGGACACCGCGGAGCTGGTCTTCGAGGACGTGCGAGTGCCGGAGGCGAACATCCTCGGCAACCTGCACGGCGGGTTCGTCCACCTGTCGGAGAACCTGCCGCAGGAACGCATCGCGATCGCGATCGCGGGTCTTGCCGCCGCGGAGAAGGCGCTCGAGATCACCATCGAGTACTGCAAGACGCGTACGGCGTTCGGCAAGCCGATCGGCTCGTTCCAGAACACCCGGTTCCGGCTGGCGGAGATGGCGACTGAGGTCGAGATCGCGGCGCACTACATCGACAAGGCGATCGCGGAGCTCAACGAGGACCGGCTGACGGCGGTCGACGCTGCGATGGCCAAATGGTGGACGACCGAGCTGCAGAAGCGGGTCGTCGACACCTGCCTTCAGCTGCACGGCGGATACGGCTACATGCTCGAGTACCCGATCGCGAAGTTCTACCTCGACGCCCGCGTGCAGACGATCTTCGGGGGAACGACCGAGATCATGAAGGAGATCGTTGGCCGCTCACTCGGTGTCTGACCAGTCGAGCCCGCTGAAGTTCGGTGCGCGCTTCTCCGTGAAGGCTGCGACACCCTCCTTGAACTCATCGCGTGTCGACGCTGCCACCGTCATTCGTACCGCTGCGTCGTAGGCCTCACTGAGCCGGGAATCGAGGTCGGTGATCACCTGGCGCTTGATCCGGGCCATCGCCTCCGGCGCGCAGTTCGCGGCGATGTCGCGGGCGTAGCCGAGCGTCTGCGGAAGCAGGTCCTCGAGCGTGACGACGCGACTGACCAGACCGAGCTGATACGCCTCGGTTCCGTCCACCGTTCGTCCTGAGAGCAGCAGGTCCATCGCGCGCTCGACGCCGACGATGCGGGGAAGCAGCCAGGAGATCGCGTGCTCGGCAGGAAGACCGCGGCGGGCGAACGCTGTACTGAGCTTCGCTGTGGACGCCACGAAGCGGACGTCGCACATCATCGCCTGGACGAACCCGACACCGGCGCAGCCGCCGTTGATCGCCGCGATCAACGGCTTGCGGAACTCCAGCGTCCTGGTGAAAGGGATCCGCTTGCTGTAGTCGAGGCCGCTGTTCGCGATCTCTTCGAGCCGCCCGCCGCCGACGCCCGGGCAGAACATGCGTCCCGCCCCGGTGAGCACCGCGACGCGGACCGCCTGGTCCCGCTCGATGTCGTCGAGCACGTCGTAGAACTCGCGCTCGAGATCGGCAGTCCAGGAGTTGTTCTGCTCCGGCCGGTTCAGCGTGACGAGCGCGACCCCACTGTCGTCGATGTCCAGCAACACCTCAGCCATGTGGTGACGCTAGCGTTCGACCTGTGACCGAGCCGCAGCAGCAGATCCAGATCCAGGTCCCGGAAGATGTGCAGAACGGCGTCTACGCCAACATGGCACTCGTCTGGCACACGCCCTTCGACTTCACCATCGACTTCGCCGTTCTGCAGCCCACCATCCCCGGCCCGGACGGTGAAGCCGTCACGCCCGCGCGCGTCGTGGCTCGCGTGAAGTTCCCTCCGGCGCAGATCTTCCAGCTGCTCCAGGCCATCAACGCGAACATGACAAAGTACGAGGAGTCGTTCGGGTCGATCCAGCCTCCGTCGAGCCCAACGTAGATGGCGCCTCAAGGCGCCGGAGACGCCGAATGCGTTGGGCTCGGCGCGCTCTAGAGGGTCATCGACGAGCCGCCGTTGACCGCGATCGTCTGTCCGGTGATCCAGGCCGCACGTGGGCTCGCGAGCGACAGCACCGCCCACGCCGCATCCGCCGGCTCGCCCGGGCGGCGGACGAGGTAGCTCGACAGGATCGAGCGCCGCATGTCCTCCGCGTCCGGGTCCGACCACAGCGCTTCGGTCATCGGGGTCCGCATCGTGCCGAGCGACACCAGGTTCACCGTGATGTCGAAGCGCGCAACCTCGCGGGCGACCGCGCGGCAGAAGCCGGCCGCGCCGGCCTTCGCGCCGCTGTACGCGGCGTACCTTGCGCCGCCGGTTCGCCCGGCGTCGGAGGAGATGGTGATGATCCGGCCCCAGTGCGACGCCGTCATGTGGGGGAGTACGGCGTGAGTGCAGTTCATGACGCCGTAGAGGTTGACGGCAATCACGCTCTCCCAATCCGGGGGCGTGGTCCCGACAAAGGGCGCGATGGTGCCGAAGCTGTCGAGGCCGCCGTTGCCGGCGTTGTTCACGAGGATGTCGACGCCGTCGGCGGCGCTGATCGCTGCCGAGACCGCCTCATGGTCCGTGACGTCGAACGGCAGCGGCGTGGCCGTGCCGCCCGCGGCGACGATCTCGCGCGCCACCGTCTTGGCGCGATCGGGGACGAGATCGTTGACGAGCAGATCGCAGCCGGCCGCCGCGAGCTCGCGAGCGATCGCGGCGCCGATGCTCTGGCCGCCACCGGTGACGAGCGCGCGCTTGCCGGAGAGCAGCGGATCCACCCCCGCGGACGTCACCTACCGGATATTAGGCGCTGGGTGGCGTGCTGAGCGGTCGCACAGCGTATGCTGAGGGCTCGCCGAGACGGAGGTTGGCGGCATGAGGGTGGTGCACGACGCGACGCGTTGTGAGTCGCACGGGGTGTGCACGGCGGTCGATCCGGATCGGTTCGAGCTCGACGACAACGACGACCTGATCATCCACGAGGCCGAGGTCTCCGACGCTGACCTCGCGACCGTCCGTACGGCCGTCGACAGCTGCCCTCGGCAAGCGCTGAGCCTGCAGGAGTAGGTCCGCGCCATACTCCGTACTCATGTCGTGGGATTTCGAGACCGAGCCCGAGTTCCAAGCCAAGCTTGACTGGGCGGACGCGTTCGTCACCGAGAAGGTCGAGCCGCTCGATCTGGTCTGGCCGGGGCTGGAGTTCACGCCGCTCGACGGGCAGCGCCGCAAGGCCGTGGAACCGCTCAAGGAAGAGGTGCGCGCGCAAGGGCTGTGGGCGACGCACCTCGGACCGGATCTTGGCGGCGCCGGCTACGGTCAGCTGAAGCTCTCGTTGCTCAACGAGATCCTCGGCCGCTCGTCGTGGGCGCCGATCATCTTCGGCTGCCAGGCACCCGACACCGGCAACGCCGAGATCATCGCCCACTTCGGCACCGAGGAGCAGAAGGAGCGCTACCTCCAGCCCCTGCTGAACGGTGAGCTCTTCTCCTGTTACTCGATGACCGAGCCGCAGGGCGGCTCCGACCCGGGCACCTTCACCTGCGCCGCGGTGAAGGACGGCGACGAGTGGGTGATCAACGGCTGGAAGTTCTTCTCGTCGAACGCCAAGACCGCGTCGTTCTTCATCGTCATGGTCGTCACGAACCCCGACGTCGAGATCTATCGCGGGATGTCGATGTTCCTGGTGCCGGCGGACGCGCCGGGCATCAAGATCGAGAAGAACTTCGGCATGGGCGCCGAACACGAGGGGTCGCACGCGCTGATCCACTACGACAACGTGCGGGTCCCCGCCGATGCGCTGCTCGGTGACGAAGGCCAGGCGTTCGCGATCGCGCAGACCCGGCTCGGCGGCGGTCGCATTCACCACGCGATGCGCACCATCGGAATGGCGCAGCGGGCCATCGACATGATGTGCGAGCGTGCGCTGTCGCGACGCACGCAGGGCACACTGCTCGCCGACAAGCAGTTCGTGCAGGGTTACATCGCGGACTCCTACGCACAGCTGAAGCAGTTCCGGCTGTTCGTGCTCTACACGGCCTGGTCGATCGACAAGCACAACAACTACTTGAAGGTCCGCAAGGACATCGCCGCGATCAAGGTGCTGATGCCGGGAGTGCTGCACGACATCGCGCAGCGGGCGATGCAGATCCACGGCGCGCTCGGCGTCACGAACGACATGCCGTTCACCCGGATGATGGTCGGCGCCGCCGTGATGGGACTGGCGGACGGGCCGACCGAGGTCCACAAGGTCACGGTCGCCAAGCAGGTGCTGCGCGACTACAAGCCGTCCGATGATCTCTGGCCGACGACGTACCTGCCGAAGCGCAAGGCCGCCGCGCTCGAGAAGTATGCGGAGTTCCTGGAGCACGAGGTCGGCAACCTGTAATGGCGAAGATTTTCGAAGCCGGTGATGCGCCGCCGCTCGACGTCGATCGGCTCGCCGGCTGGCTCGACGGTCTCGACGTCCCCGGAAAGGGCGAGCCGCTCGACCACCGCTACATCTCAGGCGGGTCGCAGAACGCGATCTACGAGGTTCGCCGCGGTGCCCTGCACGCCGCCCTCCGCATCCCGCCGCCGGAAGCGCCGGCCAGTCGCGACGACGGCATCCTGCGCGAGTGGCGGATCATCGATGCCCTCACCGGAACCGATGTCCCGCACACCGACGCCGTCGCGGTCTGCTCGGACCCGGCGGTTCTCGGGCGCACCTTTTATCTGATGGGCTTCGTGGACGGCTGGTCGCCCATGGCGCTCGACGACAGGAAGTGGCCGGCTCCGTTCGACACCGATCTCGAGGCGCGGCGCGGGCTGGCATTGCAGCTGGCCGAGGGAATCGCGCTGCTGTCGCGCGTCGACTGGCAAGCCAAAGGCCTGCAGGACCTGGGAAGACCCGAAGGCTTCCACGAGCGGCAGGTCGAGCGCTGGACCAGCTTCCTCGAGCGGATCAAGGGTCGCGACCTGCCGGGCCTCGAGGAGGCGTCCGCGTGGTTGCGGGAGCACCGGCCGCTCGACTACGTGCCCGGCCTCATGCACGGGGACTACCAGTTCGCGAACGTCATGTACCACCACGGTGCGCCGGCACGACTCGCGGCGATCGTGGACTGGGAGATGGGCACCGTCGGCGATCCCAAGCTCGACCTGGCGTGGATGGTCCAGGGCTGGCCGCAGGACCCGAGCTCTCCCGATGCGGCAGCGTCGGGCTACGTCGACATGCAGGGCATGCCGTCACGGGACGAGGTCCTCGAGCACTACTCCGCCGTCTCCGGTCGCCAGGTCGACGACATCGACTACTACGTCGTGCTCGCCCGCTGGAAGCTGGCGATCGTCCTCGAGCAAGGCTTCCAGCGCGCGGGGAACGACGAGAAGCTCCTCGCGTTCGGTCCGGTTGTCCTCGGCCTGATGCGGGACGCAGCAGAGCTCGCGGCGACGACCGACTACCGCGGCTGAGCAGTGAGAGCTGCGGTCTGCCCGTCGTACGGCGGGCCTGAGGTGATCTCCCTCGAGGAGGTCCCCGAGCCGGAGCCCGGGCCCGGCGAGGTGCGGGTGGCCGTGAAAGTCGCGGCGGTGAACTTCCCGGACGTCCTCGTGGCGGCGGGGGAGTACCAGATCAAGGTCGCGCCGCCGTTCGTGCTGGGGAGCGAGTACGCCGGCGCGGTCGCAGCCGTCGGTTCCGGGGTGACGTCGGTCGCGGTAGGTGATGCCGTCTTCGGGTCGGCCCTCGTGGGCGCGTTCGCGGAGCAGATCGTGGTGCCTGCGGGCTCGGTCACCCAGGTGCCCGACGGTGTTTCCACCGACGCGGCCGCGGGTTTCGGCGTCGGTCACCGCACGGCGTACCACGCGTTGCGCTCGGTCGCGAAGCTGCAGCCGGGCGAGGAGCTGATCGTCCTGGGTGCCGGCGGTGGCGTCGGGCTTGCCGCGGTGCAGCTCGGCGTGGTGATGGGTGCAACCGTGACAGCGGTCGCATCGTCGGCGGAGAAGCTCGATGCCGCGAAAGGCTGCGGCGCGACGCGGCTGGTCAACCACCGCGGCACCGACCTCCGGGCGGTACTGAAGGAGCAGCTCCCCGAGGGCGCGGATGTCGTCATCGATCCGGTCGGTGGCGACCTCAGCGAGCCGTCGCTGCGTGCCCTTCATCGCGGCGGCCGGTTCGTCACGGTCGGCTACGCGTCAGGGGTGATTCCCAGGATCCCGCTGAACCTGGTGCTGTTGAAGGACATCGCGATCGTCGGCTTCGAGTTCCGTGGCTGGGCGATGGCCAACGCCGCGGAGATGGCTCGCAACGACACGGAGCTCATGTCGCTGCTGGCCGAGGGACGGGTCACGCCGTACATTGGCGCCCGGTTCGGCTTCGACCACGTCGTCGACGCGGTCCGTCATGTCGCCGAAGGCAAAGCCATCGGCAAGGTTCTGCTCGACATCACCGCCTAGTCGAGGGGGGTTGAGCGCGGTGCCGGGCCCAGTGGCCGGCCGCCGTAGATGACGTGGCCGCGTGCGTTCTGGTACGTCTGCCACGGGATCGTGTCCTGCTGGCCGATGCCGGGAACGTCCCAGTTGCAGACGCCGTTCGGGAAGATCTTCGTCAACCTGCTCCACTGCGCATCGGTGAATAGCCCGTTGGGCAGCTGGTAGCGCAGTAGCGGCCGCAGGTGGCACGCCACGATGTCGTTGGCCTCGTCCTCACCGGCGACCTGACGAGGGGTCTGGTAGCGCGTCTGAACCAGGGGCGGCAGGCAGATCCCGTCTGTCGGCGCCGTGTCGAGCGGCGGCGCGACATCCGGCGGGTACTCGCACCGGTTGTGCACGCTCGCGGGTCGATCGGCGAGCACCTTCTCGCTGACCGGCTTCGAAGAGTGGTCTCGATTGACGGCTGCGAGCCAGCTGTCCATCTTCTCCAGTGCGACGTTCATCCAGTTGACGTCGCCCACCAGCGGCGTCGGTCCGTACCAGAGCACGTGGTTTCCCGTACCGCCCAGCGCGCGCTCGATCCGGTCGCGCATCCACCACGTATGCACGTAGTCGTGGGCTGCGCCGGGATCCGGACCGGCGGCGTCGATGATTGCGACGTCGTCCATGTTGTTGGCCTCGTTGATGAGTCCTGAGCGGTACGCAGCGCGAATCGAGGCCTTGTCGCCGCGGGTCCGGGCGGCTTGCCAGCCGCCGTCGATGTTGAGGCCGCCGACCTTGGCGTTCAGGTCGATGAACTGGTCGGCTGTGATCAGCCCCTGCTCGAGAGCGTCGAGGCCGTACAGGATTCCGGCGTTGCCGAGTGGAAGCCCGGCAAAGCCGTGGCCGGCTGCCTTCTCCTGCTTGTCCCACTCGCGTCTCGGCTGCCGCCCGAAGACGTTGATCGCCGCGTCGATGACCGAGCAGCGCACGCCGGCCGGCTTCGTCTTGGGGTTGTACGTCCGCTTGCCGGCGCAGGACCCGCTCGGATTCGTCGCACTCTTGAAGAACGCCTCATCGGCGACGATGGCGTTGACGGGGTCGGGCCGTCCCTCGACGGCCGCCCACTGGGCCGGCGTCCACACGATCCCGGTTCCCCACTTCGCCGGGTTCTCGAAGTAGATCCGTAGCAGGTGGTAGTCGGCGAACTCGCCGGCGGTGGAGAAGTCGTCCGGGAAGGCACACGTGACGATCAGCCCGTTGTACACGCCGCCGGGATAGGCGTTGGCGACCTGCTGCTGCGCGATCGACCCACCAGAGCAGCCGGTCCCGATCGTGTACTTCACGTCGCCGTACTGGTCGATGAAGTGCTCCTTGGCCATGATCAGCGACTCGGCCTGCAGCACTCCGTTGCAGTTGTGCCCGTTGTTGTCCAGCGCCGTTGACATCACGCCGAAGCCCTTGCCGAGCGCGGTGATGTAGCTCTCGGTGATCCCGGGAACGGTGGGGATCGTCCCGCTGAAGTCGTCGAGGGGCGCACTGCCGGTGCCGTGCGAAGCGCCGCATCCACCTCCGTGCGTCACGAGCAGCTTGTGGGCGAACTGCGGTTGCGGGGACCACCGGCTCCACCGCTTCCCCGGCTGGAACAGCGTCAGGTAGACGACCTGATCACGGTCCTGGTAATCGGTCTCCTCGCGCACGATGAACGGGACGGTCACTCCGGTGTCGGTGGTCGTGCTCGCGACGTCGCTGGCCGGATGCTTGGGGTCATAGGCCTGCAACCCCGCCTTTGTCGGGTCGGACGACCGGTAGAGGTAGGTGAAGGTGGCGGGCTTGTCGCACTTCGCATCGACCGCGCCGGGCTCGCACTGCCACGCCGGCAGCTGCGGCCCGGCGAAGACCGGTCCGCCGAGCGGATGACTCGTGACGGTCAGCCGCGCCCCGCGGGCGCCGCGCGCGGTGGCGATCAGCTCGTTGCGGCCGTTCTTCAGGCCGGTGACCAGCGCTTCGAACCGCCGGTTCGGACGGACGGCGAACTCGTGCGTGACGTCGCGGCGCCCGACGTGCACCCGGACCGAGGACGACTTGACGCCGGCGGGAAGGTCGACTGCGACGAGCGCCACTCCGCCCGATACGAGGTCGGCCCGGGTCGACAGCACCTCGATGCGAAGCTGCCCAGGATGGGCGGCAAGGGCTGCGGGCGTCATGGGCACGATCGCCGCACAAACCAACGCGGCAACCGCGGCGTATCTCCACCGTCTCGTCATGGTGCAGAAGTTCAACGCGACGTGCCGCAGACCTCTACTTGCTGTCGGCTTCCATCTCGTCGATGCATACCGAGATCGCCAGGATCAGTGGCACGTCCTGGTCGGAGGCCAGCTGGATCCCGTACGAGTCCCGCAAGCTGAACCACTTCTTCGAGACCTCGGCGATCTTCTTGCCATCGCGCTCGATGTGGTACTCGTGCTCGAGGAAGTCGCCTCGAGCCTTCATGTCCTCACCCTTGTCGACGTCGATGGCGTAGTGATCCCGGATGCCGATGAGACCTTTTCGGACCTTGACCTTGGTGTCTCCGCGCTCGACGGTCATCGTGTCGCGAATGGCCAGCTTCTTCTCCTGGATCTTGAACAGCTCGTTGCCCTGAGCGTCCTCGAGGATGAAGGTCTCCCGGATCCGCAGCGCCTTTCCGTCCACCTTGTAGACCTTGTTCCCGCCCGAGTCCTCGATCCAGAAGTCGTCGCCGATCGAGAAGAGCTTTGCCCGCATCTTGAAGGTGGGTCCATCAAGCCCGCGATTGAACAGCCCCATAGCCGTCGTCCTCCCGCCCCATTCGCCGGTGCCATTGAACCAGCGATGCGGTGCCGTCGGGGCCCCAGGCAAGATGTGCCTCGTGAAAGCGCTCACCGGGTCGGGCATCTGGGCGTCCCAGCTGCGTTACGGCGACGCGGGGGCGATCCGCGAGATGGCCGCGGAGCTCGAAGCGCTGGGGTACTCGGCGCTGTGGATTCCGGACGTCGGCGGTGACCTGTTCTCCTCGGTCGAGATCCTCATGGCCGCGACGAGTCGGGTCACGGTCGCCACCGGGATCCTCAATCTCTGGATGCACGCAGCCGAGGAGACCGCCGGGCAGCACGCACGGCTGACCGCTGCGTACGGCGACCGGTTCCTCGTCGGCATCGGGGTGAGCCATCAGGCCCTCATCGACCGGAAGGAAGCCGGGCGATATCAGCGCCCGCTTGCGGCGATGGAGGCGTATCTCGACGGCCTCGACCGCGCTGACCAGCCGCTGCCGCGTGAGCGGCGAGTGCTGGCCGCGCTCGGTCCCAAGATGCTCGAGCTGGCACGGGCGCGTTCGGCGGGCGCCCATCCCTACAACGTGACGCCGGCGCACACCGCGATGGCTCGTACGGCGCTCGGGCCTGACGCGCTCCTCGCGGTCGAGCAAGCGGTCGCGCTGACCTCCGACGCCTCGGTAGCCCGCGCGGCGGGGCGCCAACACGCCTCGATCTACCTCGGCCTGCCGAACTATGCCAACAACCTCCGTCGGCTCGGTTTCACCGACGGCGACCTCGCGGACGGCGGCAGCGATCGGCTGATTGACGCGCTCGTGGCCTGGGGTGATGAGTCGGCAATCGCCGCTCGGGTGCAGGAGCACCGTGATGCGGGCGCCGACCACGTGTGCATCCAGGTCGTCACCGAGGGCGGCGAATCGCCGCGCGAGCAGTGGCGAGCATTCGCGCCCGCGCTCACCTAACTCAATATTGACGTCAGTGTCAAAAACGTCGTACCGTCTCCCTCATGACGGCTCTCACCGATGTCACGATCTTTGACGCGGACAACCATCTGTACGAGACCAAAGAGGCGCTGACGAAGTTCCTCCCGGATGCGTACAAGGGCGTCATCGACTACGTCGACGTGCACGGTCGTACGAAGATCGTCGTGCGCGGCCAGATCTCCAACTACATCCCGAACCCCACGTTCGACGTCGTCGCGCGGCCGGGAGCGCAAGAGGAGTACTACCGAAAGGGCAACCCGGAAGGGAAGAGCCGGCGGGAGATCTTCGGCGAGCCCATGCGCGCGATCCCGGCGTTCCGCGAGCCGGCCGCGCGGGTCGAGAAGATGAACGAGCTCGGCATCGACAAGACGCTGATGTTCCCGACCCTCGCCAGCCTGGTCGAAGAGCGGATGCGCGACGACCCGGACCTGATCCATGTCGTCATTCACGCTCTCAATGAGTGGCTGTACGAGACCTGGCAGTTCAACTACGAGGACCGCATCTTCACGACGCCGGTCATCACGCTGCCGATCGTTGACAAGGCGCTCGAGGAGCTCGACTGGGTGATCGAGCGCGGCGCCCGCGTCGTTCTCATCCGGCCGGCGCCGGTGCCCGGGTGGAAGGGCTCGCGGTCGTTCGGGTTCCCGGAGTTCGACCCGGTCTGGCAGAAGATCGTCGACAACGACATCCTCGTCGCGATGCACTCCTCCGACAGCGGCTACGAGCGCTACGCGAACGACTGGATGGGTGGCGGCGAGATGCTGCCGTTCCAGCCGCAGGTCTTCCGGATGTTGCAGGCCTGGCGGCCGATCGAGGATGCGGTGTCGGCGCTGGTGTGCCATGGCGCGTTGTCACGCTTCCCGCAGCTGAAGGTGGCGGTGATCGAGAATGGCGCGAGCTGGGTCGCTCCGCTGCTCAAGGCCATGAAGGACGCCTACAAGAAGATGCCGCAGGAGTTCATGGAGAACCCGGTCGACGTCATCCGTCGCAACATCTACATCAGCCCGTTCTGGGAGGAGGACTTCGGCGAGCTCGCTGAGCTGCTCGGCGAAGAACACATCCTCTTCGGATCGGACTACCCGCACCCCGAAGGGCTCGCCGAGCCGGCGAAGTACGTCAACGATCTCGCCCACCTGCCCGAGGACCTGGTCCGCAAGATCATGGGCGGCAATCTCGCGAAGCTCATGGGCGTCGGCGTCCCGGTCTAGCGGATCTGCGAGCAGGGAGACAGCGTGGCGTCAGGCCGGGCGGCGGCTGCGCCCGCCTCGACCGTGACCCAGGAGGGTCCGCGGTCGAGCAAGGGTGCGCGTACCCGCACCCGACTGCTGGAGGCAGCCAAGGAGATCTTCGAGGAGACCGGCTTCCTCAACGCCCGCATCTCCGACATCGCGGAGCGTGCCGGCCTCTCCCACGGCTCCTTCTACCACTACTTCGAATCGAAGGAGCAGATCTTCCGCGAGGTCGCTGCGATCGTCGACGAGGAGCTCGGGGCGCCGCTCGGCGATGTCGTGCTCGCGCCGGCAACCGGCCTCTCTCCACACCAGCGGTTGCGCGAGGGCGTGCGGTTGCACTTCGAGGCCTACCGCGAGCAGGCGCGGATCATGGGCATCATCGAGCAGGTCTCCCGCTACGACGAGCCGGTCGGCGAGATGATGCTGGGCCGGCATCGTCAGTACAGCGAACAGGTCGCCGACTCGATCCGCGAGCTGCAGCGACGTGGTCTTGCCGACAAGGGGCTGGACCCCGCTGTCGCGGCCGCGGGGATCGGCGCGCTGACCGGGCGCTTCGCCGAGCTGTGGCTGGTCCAAGGCGCCATCGACTGCTCAATGGATGTCGCGGTCGAGCAGGTGACGAAGCTGATCGTCAACGCTCTGGGAATCGCGGACTAACCCGCAGCCGCGGTCAGCTTGGCCGCAGCCTTGCTCGTGATGCTCGCCGCTGTCGCGGTGTCGAACGCTCCTCCGGTGTTCTGGAAGGAGATGTTGGCCGAGATGTTGCCGACCCTGATGAAGATCAGGTCGATGATCTCGGAGGTGTTGGTCGTGCCCGCAGACAGCGGCACCGTGATCTCCACGCCATCAGACTCATCGCCGTACGTCGGGATGTGGCCGCGCACCGCGGTGACGGTGCCGATCGTGACGCCCTTCGTGCTCGGGTCCTGAGCGAACTTCTGTCGGAGGAAGCTCGTGTAGACCGTCTGCATGCAGCCGGTGAGCTTCGAGGAGTGCACGGCGGCGAACTCCGCGGCGATTCCGGCTGGCGTCTCGACGTCGACGTTCTCGGAGACACCGCCGGTGGCCCCGTTGTTGGGCGAGGCGAAGTCGGGTGACGAAACCTCGACCTTGCCCGGGCCTGACTTCGCGAAGATGGTCGGCGACACCTGAAGGCACGACGCGAGCTTGCCGAACAGCGCCGCATCGTCAGCTGCCGAGTCTTGATTCGGTGTCGACGTCCAACCCGCCGGCAGGTCATTCAGCGTCAGCACGGCCGACTGCGCGGTCTGCTGGGCTGCGGTTGCGTCGAAAGCCGTGCTCGACGGTGAGGATCCGCCCGTCGGCGAAGACGAGGTGCCACCCGAGCTGCTGGAGCCACAGGCAGCCAGTGCAGAAGCGGTGACCAGGGCAGTAACACTCAGACCGATCCGGCGCATGCGCGGACCTTACCGTCCGGGGGGAGGGGGAGGCAGGCCGGGTGGAGGTGGCGGGCGTGCGCCTCGCGGCGCGTGCGGCGGGCCGGGTCGGGGAGGTGGCGGCGGTAGCGGAGACGGCGCGTCCATCTCGGTCGGCATGGCCGCGCCTGGTGGGTGTTCCCGGGTCGGCGCTGAGTCTCGGCGTACGTCGCGCGGGTTGTGGGTCGCGGCAGGTACGGCAACGGTCTGTCGCGTGGTGGCGCTCGCCGATGCGGGGACGCTCGGTACTAGGTGGCGGGCTGCAGAGAGATGGTGGTGCTGCCGGTGCTGGTGCGCCGCTGTCGGCTGCGCTGCGGTCGGCAGCGGCGCGGTCGCACGCGCTGCCGGCGGCGGAGAAGTGTGGCCGCTGGTGTCGCGCGTGGGAGGTGTTCCCCCGACGCCGGGGGCGCGGAAGACGAACGCCCTCCAGCCGTGTGCAACGAGCTGCTGCGCGGTGCCCGCGATCACGGTGACAGCGCAAAGTCCGGCGAGTGCCGTCAAGAGCCGCCGTGCCCGCAGCTGGCGAGTCACCGGCCGCCGAGCTCGGGACCGGCTTCGGGCGCGCGGCCTCGCCGGCAGAATCGTGACCGGCGCGCCGATTGCGTGGGTCGATGCCGTCATCAGTCCGCCGGCTGCTGGATGAAGGCCTGCGACCCGCTGACGGCGAGGTCATGCACGATCGGGACGAAGCCTACGCTGAAGACAGCGATGGACACGACGCCGACTGCTGCGCGTCGGACCCGGTGTGTTCTTGCCTTGCGCGTCGCCACGCACCACTGCCGGATTCGCGGCATCCGAAGCAGGAGGAGCGGAGTGCTGACCTCGAGTGCGTGGATCGCCACGTCGTGGAAGCCGAAGAGCAGGAGCAGGTGAAGCAGGATCGCGACCCAGACGACGTACGTCATCCGGTGCAACGGCTTCCAGTACCTGCCGAGCGCGCGTTGCGCGCGCTTGTTGGCGGTGACGGCAAGCGGTACGCACATCAATGTCGCCAGCGTGCCGACCGCGAGGAAGCTGTGGCCGGTGACCCGGGTCATGAACCCGCCGGGAAAGCGGTTACTCGTCACCAGTGCCGCGAGGACGAGGTCGAGGAGCGCGACGAGAAACATCGCGACTCCGTAGTCGCGTCGCAGGACGACATGCCAACGCCAGCCGGTCATCGTCCAGATCGGCGTGACGGCGAGCATGAGGACGAAGATCGCCAGGCCGGCGTTCCCGAGCACATCTGCGCTAGAGGACTGGAGGTGCTCGATTGCGTGCGGCCGGCCGCGAAGCGCTGCTGCGATCTCCGGCGTCATCAGGATGAAGGGCACGGCGAGCGGCAACCGAAGCAGCCACACGGCGGCGTTGATCCTTACGGCTCGCGTTGTTGCGCGGGTCCGCGCGTGGCTCGCTGGCAGCACGTCGCGTGCCGTGTAGCTGCCCGCTGCGGACGACACCCGTACACCCCCTCACGATGGACCTTATGAGGTGATCGCCGCGAGGGTCTCGCGCCGTAACAGCCGTCGCCGGTCAGGCGCCGGCGGACGTTCGTCGACCGCCGGGTTGGTGGCTAGCAGAAATCGTGTATCAGACCCAGCGATCCGGTCCGGCGTACCGGGTCGAAGGCGGTGAACTTCCGGCCGCATCGGCCGCACACCTTGCCCGCCGCGTGAAGAGCGCCGTCGGCCTCTCCCCGCGTCGAATCCTGCAGTCGCGAGCCCGCATCGGCGCCGTAGAGACCGATGAGAAAGGTTCGAATCGGGCTGAGCGCAACCGACATGGGCCTACCTCCGGGACAAGCATGCGCCGTTTCGCGCGGCCTGTCACGGAGGCGGCTCAGAAGACGAAGGGCAGCAGCATCTTGCTGGAGCGCTGGTACGCCGGGTAGGTGTCCGGGAACCGCTCGGTCAGGAACTTCTCCTCGACGGTCGCGGCGTATCCGAAGTAGACCCCTGCGATGGCGACCACGACCAGCCACACCCACCCGAGCGCGACAGCGGTGCCAACCCCGGCGAGCAGGATGCCCGAGTAGATCGGATGCCGCACGAAGCGGTACGGCCCGCTCGTCACCAGCTCGGGGTCGTCCTTCTGAGTCATGGGCGTTCCCCAGTTGCGCCCGATGTGGAGGCGAGCCCACACCGCGGTGGCCAGACCCACGGCGAACAGCGCGATCCCGACGCCGCCTCGCAACGGGCCTGCATTCGCTTCGTGATGGCGGAAGGCACCGAGCCGGGAGAGCGCGACCGCAAGGGCGATGATGATGAGCCTGATCCGGACGTGCCGGCCCCAGGCGACCCGACCCCGCTTGACCGAGAACGCTGCGATCAGCCAATAGAGGCAGAACGCCGTCCAACCCGCCGTCAGGATGAGTTGGACCGTGTGCACCGGCTCAGTCTGTCAAGACCCAGCCCTCAGTGCTTCGGAGTGAACTCCAGGTGCAGCTCTCTCAAGCCGCGGAGGATGTACGTCGGGACGTAGGAGAAGCGGCGCGCGCCGGCCGGGCCGTGGTGTTCCTCGGAGATCCGGATGCTGTCAGCACGGGCGAGGATCCGCTCGAGACTGACCCGTCCCTCGGCGCGTGCGAGCGGTCCGCCCGGGCAGGTGTGGATGCCCCGGCCGAAGGCGAGGTGTTGCCGCGCGTTGGCCCGGTCCGGCTGGAACTCCTTGGGGGAGGAGAACTTGCGCGCGTCGTGGTTCGCGCCGCCGTTGACGACCATCACGATGGTGCCGGCCGGGATGTCGACGCCACCGACTTTCGTGTTGACGCGTGCCAGCCGGAAGTCGCCCTTCACCGGGCTCTCGTAGCGCAGGCACTCCTCGACGAAGTTGGGGATCGCGGCAATGTCGTTGCGCAGCAGGTCTTGCAGCTCGGGGCGCTCGGCGATCAGCTGGAACGACGTGCCGAGCAGACGCACGGTCGTCTCCTGGCCTGCCGCGAAGAGGTTGGCGGCGACACGCACGACGTCGATCACCTCCGGCAGCGAGCCGTCTTCGAAGGTGGCCTGCGCCATGCCCGTCATCACATCGGCGCGCGGCTCACGCCGGCGGTCCTCGACGTACGCGGACAACGTCTCGTACAGGTACTCGAGCGGGCTGTGCGACATCGTCTTGCTGGTGCTGCCGACGGTGCCCTTGCGCGACTTGAACTGCTCGTGGATCTCCTCCTGGTCCTCCTCCGGGACGCCGAGCAGGTTCGCGATGATGAAGAAGGTGAAGGGGTTCGCGAAGTCGGCGATCAGGTCGCAGCTGCCCGAGTCGATGAAGGCGTCGATCTGACGGTCGGCGAGGGCCGCCATCGCGTCCTCGTTCTCCCGCAGCCGCGCCGGGGTGAGCAGCCGCATCAGCAGGCTGCGATGGTCGCGGTGCTTTGGCGGGTCCATCGTCGGCAGCTGGTCGCTCATCGGCAGCTCGTCGCGGTGCGCCTCGATCAGGTCGCTCACGTCATCGCCGACGAGCGGCACGGGGAAGCCGGGGAAGGGCCCGCTGACCGACAGACACGAGGAGAAGGTCTCGGCGTCGCTGTAGATCTCGCACGCCTCGTCGTACCCGGTCACCATCACGACACCGTGATGCGGCTCCGGCTGCACCGGGCACTTGGCCCGCAGATAGTCGAAGTACGGGTACGGGTCGGGGATCAGGGTGTCGTCGCGAAAGAAGTCGACCGCGTCGAAATCCACTGCCTCGCCCATGACTCTCCCGCGAATGAGAATTGCGTTATCGCATAGGGTAACGCCAGTTCCGGGCAGTGCAAGGTCCGCCTCCGGGAGCAGGCCGTAGCGTTCCGGCCATGGTCGACGATCACCATCCCGAGCTGCGCCGGATCGCACGCCTCGTGCCGCAGCGACCGGTCGGTCCTCGGAGCCTGCCGTTCATGCGGGCGATCACGGCCGGCTTGGCGCGACTGCCGGCGCGCGGCGTCGAGCGTCTGAAGGTGGCGCAGGTCGGCATCCGGCTGCACCGTCCGGCCCAAGCGGAGCCAAGACCTGCGCTGCTGTGGATCCACGGCGGCGGATACGTCATCGGAACCGCCGCGCAGGACGACGCCGTCTGCCGGGAGATGGCCAAGCGCCTCGGCATTGTTGTCGCCGCCGTCGACTACCGGTTGGCGCCCGAGCACAGGTTCCCCGTCGCGCTCGAGGACTGCTTCGACGCGCTGACCTGGCTCAGCGACCAGCCGTACGTCGACGCATCGAAGCTCGCGGTCGGCGGGGCGAGCGCAGGCGGTGGCCTGTCCGCCGCGCTCGCGCTCCTCGCGCGGGAGCGCGGTGTGCCGCTGGCGTTGCAGCTGCTGTCCTATCCGATGCTCGACGACCGCACCTGCTTGCGAACCGATGTTGACGAGCGGTTGTTCCGGGCCTGGAACAACCAGTCGAACGCGTTCGGCTGGCGGTGCTACACCGGGCTCGAGCCGGGGTCGTCCGATGTCCCGGAGCTTGCCGCGCCGGCGCGCGCGGCGGATCTCTCGGGGCTCGCGCCCGCATGGATCGGTGTCGGGACGGCGGACCTGTTCTTCGACGAGGACCTCGAGTACGCCGAGCGACTACGTGCTTCGGGTGTGCCGTGCGACGTACACGTCGTCGACGGCGCATTCCACGGCTTCGACAGCGTCGCGCCGCGGACGAGCCTGACCCGGGCTTTCCGTGACGCCCAGGCAGCGGCGTTGGGCAAGGTCTTCGGCTGAGGCGCCGGCTGGCGCACACCCCGGCCACCCCCTCAAGCCCATCTGAGATCTGGCCAAAAACCCTTGCTGGACAAGGAAAAACTGTCGTATCTCGGTGATGTGATCGTGCGATGACGATCACGGATGAGGACGAAGAGGTGCGCGCCTCGGTTGAAGTTCTCGAGGCGCGGATGGTGGAGCTGTCGAGCCAGATCGCCGGTGCCACCTGCGAGCTGCTGTTGCTCGTCGGAGAGTACGACGCAGCCGAGGGCTGGCGGTCATGGGGCGTGAGCTCCACGTCGGCGTGGCTGTCGTGGCAGTGCGGCGTCGGTCGGACGGCGGCACGGGAGCAGGTGCGGGTGGCTCGGGCTCTCCGCAAGTTCCCGCAGATCGTCGAGCCGTTCCGGCGGGGCCGGCTGTCGTACTCGAAGGTGCGGGCGATCAGCCGGGTCGCGACCGAGGCGACGATCGAGACGTTGGTCGACTGGGCGCTGCATGCGACCGCCGCTCAGATCGAGCGGATCGTGTCGGGTCGGCGTCGCGACCTTCGCTCGGCTGAGGCTCGAGCGCTGCACACCTCCCGCTCGCTGTCGTGGCGATGGGACGACGACGGCTCGCTGCTCGGGTCGTTCCGGCTGCCACCTGAGCAAGCCGCCCGGTTCTTGCAGGCGATCGAGGTGGCGCGCGGAGTGCTGCCCGACCTGCCGGAGGAGGTCGAGGCGACGGAGGTCGCGTCCGCCGTACCTCGCGGCGACTTGGTTCCTGGTGCGCCGGCGAGCACGGACCTCGACCGGTCGCTCGCCGCCGATGCGGCGGCAACCCCGCAGCGCACCAAGCAACGGTCGGCAGCGGATGCGCTGATGGAGATGGCCGAGCGGGCCGTCGCGGCGATCGAGGCCGACGCCGCGGTCGACGATGACGGCCTGGGGCTGCCGGGGTTGGGCGCCGAGCGATTCACCCTGGTGATGCACTCAAGCGCTTCCGCGGAAGCGGCAAAAGGGACATCCGGTCGGAATCTCTTCGCTGAGGTGATGGCCGGGGACGGTGTCGTCGGCCTTCCGTCGGTCGTGACGCGCCGGCTGAGCTGTGACTGCAGCTACTCGGTCCAGACCGACGACGCGAACGGCAACCCGCTGCATCTCGGTCGCAAGACCAGGCGGATCCGAGGCCGGCTCGCCAGGGCGGTGCATGCCCGCGACGGTGGTCGCTGCCAGGCGCCCGGCTGCACCAACCGCACGACGCAGATCCATCACATCGTTCACTGGGCCGACGGCGGCCTGACCTGCGTCGAGAACCTGATCAGCCTGTGCGACCGGCACCACTGGCTGGTCCACGAAGGTGGCTGGTCGGTGCGCGTCGTGCAGCAGGGTTGGGTCTTCCGCTCACCGGAAGGGATGCGGCTCGCGACGCACCCGGAGCCGGCGCCGGCCGTCGTACCGCTGCCCCGCAACAACACCATCGCCGCAGACGCCGTCGCAGCCACATGGGGACCCGCGCGCTTCGACATCAACGAAGCGCTTGTTGCCCTCGACCTACGAGACCGGAGGGGGATCCCGAGCGCCGTCAACCAATAGCCGGCGCTCCCGCGCGGGTTGTGAACCGCCACCTGCGCCCTGGCGCACCGCGCAGTTCACAACCCTGAGGTGCCGTTCGGTGCGCGACGCTATGTCGGGACGATTACGCCGTACGCCCGAGCCACCAGATCGCCGTGCCAGGCCAGAGCAAGATCAATCGCATGTTGGGGCAGCCCCACCAAGCCGACGGTGGTCGGCGCGCCCCCGCGGCACGGCGCGGTGCCCGACTCGATTGTGTGATCTGACTTTCGCAGCGCGACGCGTACCCGCCAGGCCAACGACGCTCGTTCCGAGCCTTTCGCGACACATGCCACCGAAAGCTGGTAGTTCACGCCGGACTTGGGATTGGCTTCTCCGACTTCACTGAAGATGGAACCGTGCAGACCGGGAAACACGGTCCGGGTAATCTCCCCGGCGATGTGCTTCGGGACCGCATATGCCGCCACCGACGCTGCCGAACTAGGCGACGAACCAACGGCTTGCCGGTGCGCGCCCGAACAACCAGTCGCGACGACCAGCAGGCTGAGTAGCCCAGTGCGCAAGACCAGCTTCACGCGCTGACCCTAGTTGGCCGTTCAAGACACCCGCACCCGAAGTGCCTGATAGATCCTCGCGGCGGACGTTGAGCGTGGGCTCGTAGCGTCCGGGTTGCTCGGCGGGCTGACTCTCGAAGTGCCTGCCACCGGTGCCGGTTGGCTTTCGAACGAAGCGTCGGCTCGTCGGGCTTCCCTGGTCG
>DASZOU010000037.1:0-87071 GCA_035550655.1 Mycobacteriales bacterium | reverse complement strand
TGGGGGCGTCTGTTCAATCCAGCGCGACCGACCTGATCCCCATAGCCGGCACTTCGGAGCAGCCACTCTCCGGACTCACCGCCGACCATACGCCCGCCGTCAAAGCCGCGTCTTGACACAGAGGGGAACCGTTATCGTGCGTCGATGGGATCGGCGCTGACGCCAACGAACCCCACCGAACAAATGAGCCAGCGCTATTTCGGCCTAGTGGCACACGGCTGGCGTCTTGGGCCCATCCCAGCAGTACTCCAGCTCACCGACGAGCTAGCAATCATCCGGTCGCCGGTTAGTCGGTGGACGTACGAGCGCCGAAATGTCGACCGTGTCGTCCAGTACCGACCGGGCTTGGACGTGTGGGGCGAGTTTGTATTCATGCGCGGGCACGCACCGACAACTTACAAACAGGGTTTCGGCACCCCCCAGTGGCGTCGATTGAGGACCGACCTGCTTCGTCTCGGCTGGCCTGTCGAGTAAGTGCTGCCACCCGGCGTTATGGTGCGGTCCGTGACCCGGGAAGCCATTGCCTGACTTGTCAGCCATTTTCAAGAACAAGCCACTAGGTGCGACGACTGTGGAGGACACTCGTTCGCGTGGTGGGTGACGTGTTGCCGGGCCCAATCGCCGAGCCCGTGCCCAATCCCTTCCACGTGTTGGTAGTTGGTCTCTCATCGACAGACCTCCTGCTCCGCCCTGGCGGACAGACGGTGCCGAATCCCTGGCTCACGTGATGGAACGCGTCTACCTCGATTTTCTGAAGCGTGACGCTCAGGGCAGGGTCAGACTGACCACCATCGGTACTAGGGAAGACCTTCGAAGGCTCAACATCACGCTGAGTGACGGGCTGCGGTTGCTTGTGTACTCCGACGACGAGGATGCGTCAGGCACGCGGGATGATCTCCTCGCGGAAGGTACCGTCCGGTTCGACACCGTCAACGGCAGTTGGGTTATTCAGATCGACGAGGGATCGCTGAGACATGCTTCCGACGGGGCGTGAATGTGGCCAGGTCCGCTTGCGCCCTGCAGGGTTCCGCTTTTCGCTTCAGTCGCTTGAGGGCGATTCGTTGACGATCGGCGTCGGATAGAGGTATCCGGGTGTTGGATAGCGTCAGGCTTCGGCGGCCGATGTTGGTCGCGACGAGCATGATCATGGGCGCGATCGTTGATGGCGACTTCGCGGGCGTCGAAAGGATGACCGGCGGGGAGCGCATGTCAGCGCCCGACCTAGAGCGTGCTGTGAGCAGGATCGGTGGCAAGTTGATCCGTCCGCCCGTCTCGAGCTACGAGAAGCAATCCTTCTCCGAGGTCACTGGGACCCAGCCCAGAAGGTTCGAAACTCGTGTCGCCATCTGGACGGCAGGACAGGGCAGAACGAAGGCGGAACTCGTGCTTCGCTTCCACGAGGACATTCCCGACACCGTCTGGCCGGAGGTGATCTCGCTTTCGGTGGAAGATCATTGAAGTAGCGGTGATAGGCGACACCGTGGCGGGCTGTGGAGACAAGCCACAGGCCGCCACGCAGTCCCTAGTCCAACCCGAGCGAGCTCGGTGCTGGTGATCCCTGTTACGGCGGCCACGACGGCAGGGTCTGGGGTCGGGTCCGACCCAAGCAAGCCGACCCGGTGTTGCGAGTCCTTTTCGCTCGCTACAGGGTCGTCACTCCCGTTCCTCGCGGGTTCGAAGCCGAATCAGGCGCTTGCCGGGCCAGCAGCTAGCTCTTGAGCAGGCTGCCGATCACGCCGCCGGCGCCGCCTGCGGCCGCTGTCTGCTCCGGCAGGTACGGCGCGAGGTCCATGGCGAGCGTGTGCAGCGAGAGCGACTGCAGCCAGACCTTGCCCGGACCGGTGACCTGGCAGAGGAAGAACTCGCCACCGAAGATCTTGTTCTTCAGGCCCTTGATCGTGGTGATCTTCATCTGCACGCCACCCGTGAACATGCCGAGGTGACCCGGGTGGACGAATAGCGTCTGGCCGGCTTGCAAGTCGTAGGTGATGATCTCGCCGTGCAGCTGGATCCATGCCTGCGCCTGGCCCGAGATCTTCTGCAGCGTGAAGCCTTCGCCGCCGACGAAGGCCATGCCCAGGGTTTGCTGGAAGCCCGTCGTCAGCTGGATGCCCGGTGTTCCGGCGACGAAGCCATGGGTGTGAACCATGTACTCCTCGCTCGGTCCGATGGTGATCGGCAGGATCTGCCCGGGAACGCTCGAGGCGAACGACACGATGCCGCCGGCCCCACCCGCCTGGAAGTTGCTGGCGAAGACGGTCGCGCCGCCCGCGGCTCGCTTGACGGCCCCCCAGACGCCCTTGCTGCCACCGGTGTACGCCGTCGAGGTGGTCATGGTGACGTCGGCCGACATCCAGGTCATCCGGCCGGACTCACCGACGACGGACTCTCCTGGCCCAAGAACGCACTCGAGGACCTGCAACGTGGTCCCGTGGATGTTGTGCTGCACGATTTCCCCTCCCAGAACCTGCCGCGCAGTTATCCCGCGACGCCCAGGTATGACTCGATGACGCGCTCGTCCTCGAGCACGCTATCGGGTGCGCCTTCGGCGATCACCTGGCCGAGCTCGAGTGCCACCAGGCGATCGCACAGCGAGGTCAGCAGTGGCATGTCGTGGTCGATGACCAGCATCGTCGCGCCGGTCTCTTCGCGGACCTGACGCAGTAGGGGTCCGAGCGCCTCGGTTTCCTTCTGGGCGACGCCGGCCGTCGGCTCATCGAGCAGGATGACGGCGGGCCGCTGCGCCAGGACGCACGCCAGCTCGACGATCCGCCGAGTACCCGTCGACAGCTCGCCGATCAGCGTGCCGGCGTACTTCGTGAGCCCGAGCTGAGCCAGTAGCTCCGAGACGCGCTGGGACGCCGCCGCCTCCGACAGCGTCGACGCCGGCAGCCGAAGTGCTGCGGCGACGAGGTCGCGCGAGTCCAGATGCCGCTCCAGCGCGACCGCGACCGTCTCGGCGACGGTCAGTCCCGGGAACAGTCGGGCTTCCTGGAACGAGCGCCCGAGCCCGATCACGGCGCGGTCCGACGCGCCGAACTGCGTCACGTCGGAGCCGCCGAGTACGACGCGCCCCGCGTCCGCGGGAAGGAATCCGCAGATCACGTCGAACAACGTCGTCTTGCCGGCGCCGTTGTGACCGATCAGGCCGACGATCTCCCCTTTGTGGACCTGCAGCCCGATGTCGTTGAGCACCCGGATCCCACCGAATGACTTCCCGACGTCGAAGCACTCCAGCACGGTCGGCTGCGCCAGCAGCTCGGCGAGCTCCTTGGTCGTCTGGGCCTTCGACTTCTTGCGCGGTTTCTTGCCGTTCGGGCTGGCCGTCGCTGCAGCTGCGCCGCCGATGAAGACGGACCGCAACACGTCGCTGCGTTTGAGCAGGTCGGCGGTCGGGCCGGCGAACCGCACGGTTCCCCGCTCCAGGAACTCGGCCCGCTCGGCGACTTCCAGCGCGACACTCACCGACTGCTCGACGATGACCACCGTCACTCCGTCAGCGGCGAGCTCGCGTACGACGTCGAGCAGTCGCGCGACGATTGAGGGCGCCAGGCCGAGCGACAGCTCGTCGATCAGCAGCATCCGCGGCTTCGACTGCAGCGCCATGGCGAGCGACAGCATCTGCTGCTGACCGCCGGACATCGTGCCCGCGAGCTGTCGCTCGCGATCGGCCAGCTGGCCGAAGAGCTCGAACGCACGCGCGCGGCCGGCGGCCACCTTTTCCTTGTCCTTGCGCACCAGCCAGGCGGCGACCCGCAGGTTGTCGGCCACGTTGAGCGACGGGAAGATCGACTTGGCCGGGACGAGCGAGAGGCCTCGGGCGGCGCGCGCACCGGTGCTCAGCTTGCTGATGTCCTCGCCGTCGAACCACACCTTGCCGGGGGCAGCCGACAGCAGGCCGGCCACTGCCTTCAGCATCGTGGACTTGCCGGCGCCGTTGGTGCCGAGCAGAGCGACGATCTCGCCGTCGGCGACATCCAGATCGACGCCGAAGAGAACCTGCATCGGGCCGTAGCTCACCTGCACGTTGCTGCACACGAGGAGCGCGTCAGCCGCCGCCTCCGGCTTCGCGTCCGGCGCGGCCTCCACCACCGGCTCGGAGACGGCGTGGTCTGCCGAGGCGGTCAGGTCGATCCCGCGGCGCCTGGCGACGCGCTTGAGGAGCCGGTCGCGAGTCCCGAACACGACCGAGCTGAGCCCGCCCGGCAGCACTTGCAGGATCCAGAGCAGCGCGCTTCCGGTGATGATCAGCTGGTACTGCGGCCAGTAGTGAACCGCGATCTGGATCAGCGCGACTCCGAGGAGCGCCCCCGTGATCGTCGAGACGCCGCCGATGATGACCATCGAGAAGACCTTGAGGCTCTCGGTCGGGTCGAAGCTGTGGTAGCCGATGCTCGTCAGGTGGATGGCGTCCAAACCGCCCGCAAGACCCGCGATCGCCCCCGCCGCGATGAAGCTGACCAGCTTGATGCGCGTCGTCGGAACCGCCATCGCCGCGGCGGCGCGCTGGTTGTCCCGGGTCGCGATCATCACCCGTCCCGGCCGAGCGCGACGGAGCCCGATGGCGATCGCGATGACAGCGATCAGCACCGCGACACACAACAGGAAGAAGCCACGCTGGGCGGTGCTCGCGGACCCGGTTTGCAGATCGAGGTTGAAGCGCTTCCACAGCACCGGCGCGGTGATCGTGTTGGGGATGAGCGACGAGAAGTTCGTCGGGTTGAAGAAGAAGGCGTCGGCGGCGACAGCGAGGGCCAACGTCGTGACGGCGAGATCGAGGCCCTGGATCCGCAGCGCGGGTAGCCCGACGAGCACAGCGAGCAGCGCCCCTGCAGCCGCCGCTGCGACGAGGCAGACGAAGAAGTCGAGGTTCCAGCGGTTCATCAGGTTGCCGACCAGGACGCCGCCGAGCCCGACGAACGCGAACTGGCCGAGACTGACCTGCCCGGACCAGCCGGTGAGGAGCACCACCGACACCGCGACGATCGCGTAGATCGCTGCGGTGCTGAAGATGAAGATCGTGGACGGGCTCAAGGCGAGGGGCAGGAAGACCAGCAGGCCGAGCACCACGGCACCGCCGACGTACCGGGCGGCGATCACCTCAGGCAGTCGTCGCAGCTGCGCCGGGATCTCGCGCACCGTGCCACCGACCGACAGCGAGGTCTCGACCGCGCCTTCGCGGCGGCCTCCCTGCCGTGGCAGCACGAGCAGCGCGAGCAGGATCACGATCAGGAACGCGACGTCGTTCGCGGACGCCTGCGTGAAGTTCCATGCGACCAGCTGGTTGAGGATGCCGAGGCCGATCCCGGCAAAGACCGCGATCGGCAGCGACTCCTTGTAGGCAAGGACCGCTGCGGCCAGTGCCGGCAGCAACAGTGATGGGCCCGCGGCAGCTTCGATGGTCAGCCCCTGCGACGGAGCAGGCAGGATCACCGAGATCGTGGCGAGCAGTCCGGCTACGGTCCAGACGATCGTCGCCATGCGATGCACCGGTACGCCGAGCAGCAAGGCGCGTTCACGGTTGTCGGCGATGGCCCGGACTGCGATGCCCGAGTCGGTGCGCAACAGGTACCAGCCGAGCGCCACGATGACCAACGGCACCGCGAGGACGGTCACCAGGTCGTTGCCGGTGAACAGCACCGGTCCGACGTTCAGCGTGTGATGGGACAGCGCCGTCGAGAAGCCTCCGACCAGCGCCGGTCCGCCGATCCATTGCGGCAGCTTCAGCTGGATGCCACCGAGCACCTGCGCGAGCCCGATGGTCGCCACCGTCAGGATCAGCCGCGAAGCATTGGCGAAGCGCCGGATGATCAAGACCTCGGTCAGCCCGCCGAGCAGCGCGCCGGTCACCAATCCGGCGGCCACGGCAGCCGGCCAGCTCCAGTGCTGGCCGAGGTAGAGCAGCACGGCGATCGAGCCGCCGACTCCGCCCATCGAGCCGTAGGCGAAGTTGATGATCCGGTCGGACCGGTAGGTCAGCACGAGGCCCAGGGCTTGCAGGCCGATGACCGAGCCGAACAGCGCTCCCTGCATCACGATGCCGAGCGGTGCGCGGTGCGGCGAGATCACGCAGACCGCGACGATCGCCAGCAACGCGGCCGCGCCGCTGCTGACGGCCCGGTGGCGGTTGACGACCTCCGGTACGGCGACCACCCGGACTACTGCTTGCCCTTGTAGGGCTGGTGCGAGAAGTTCCGGCGCGGCCAGTCATAGAGCGTGTAGCGCCGGCTCGAGAAGATGTACGCGCCCTTCTTGTTGTTGTACACGGATGTCGCGTTGGGGTCCCAGTAGATCTGCGCGCCGTCGAGGGTCGGTGAGTAGTGGCCGGGCGGGAAGCCCCACGTGCCGAACTCGCTGGTCTGGCTGGTGGGGTAGGACCGCATCCCCTTTTCGAAGTTCGCCGGGGTGAGATCAGGGCCGGCCAGATCGATGCCGAGAGCGATCATGTACATCTGCGCGTAGATCAGGTTCACGAACTGTGCCGGCTCGTCGCTGCGAACCGTCTTGTACGCCGCGTAGCCGAGGCTGGCGGCGTACGGCAGCGTCGGTCCCTGATAGGTCACGCCGAACGCATGTGCCCACTCGGCCTGGTCGAACAGCTGACCCACGATGTCCTCGTCGGTGAGCGCGACGCCGACGACGGCCCACTCGGGGAAGTAGTTCTGCTCGTCGGCTCGCTGCGTCAGGTAGACGGGGAGGATCGGGTCACAGCCGCAGACCACGGTGGTGATGTTGTTCGCCTTGAGCTTCGAGATGATGCTCGCGGCTTGGTTCGCCAGCGTGGCGAGGTTGAGCTGGTACGGAATGTTCAACGGCACCGGCAAGCCCGCCCGCTTGTAGATGTTGGCGCCGTTCTGGACGCATTCCTGGTACCACGGGTTGTCCGGCGCGATCGTCGCGAACTTGCGGGTCTGGTTGGCGTACTGGGATCCGGCGAAGATCGCCTTCTTGCCCGCGAGCTCCCGAACACCGACCTCGGCAACGGCGTCGCTGACACCGGTGCAGTCGGTCGCGATGCTCCAGGAGTACGGCGCGCGCTGCTCGAACCAGCGTTGCGACATGTACGGCACACCGAAGTTCATGACTTTGTCGCGCGACAAGGAGTCGGCGTACGGCTCAGTGCCTGCGCTCATGTCACCGAAGGCCTTGATGCCGGTCGCGACCTTGAGCGCGTCCGCGGCGGCCGCCGCCTGGCCGCCACCGAGCAGCTCGTTGCTCTGTGATCCCTGGCCTTTGTAGAACTTGAAGACGAGCTTTCGGCCGTAGAACTGGAAGTGGGTGTTGAAGTAGTCCGCGAGCCCCTGGATCGTGCGGTCGGTATCCGCCTGCGTGTCGTCGAACTGCGCGCCGCCGATCCTGGCCAGCGTCTGCTGGAAGGTCGGGTCGGAGGTGACGCGGAAGGCGATCGTGATGGTCGACTTGGTCACGCCGCGAGTCGTCGCGCCACCGTTGTTCCCGGAAAACGCGATGCACGGCGGCGAGTAAGGATCGCCCTTGACCTGGGGGCCCTTGCACCCTGTCGGCGGTGTGATCGGCGCGCCGGTGGCCGACGTCGAGGGAACCGAACCTCCGACGACGGGGCCACCCTTCTTGCCGGTGACCGTCGCCGGCGTCGCCACGCCACCCGGGGTGAGCGGAGTGGTGCCGGTCGGGGTGCTGCCCTGGCCGGCGGTCGTGACCGTGACGCGCTGGGGCGCGTCGGTCGGTACGAATGCCGCCATGAGCACGAACGCGACCAAGAGGCACGCGAGCGGGCCGTAGCCGCGAAGGAACGGGTAGGTGTTGGGTCCGCTTGGGGGAGTTGGACCGGCGTTGCTCAAGTTTCGATCGCCATCCTCGCCAGTCGTCGTCGACGTCGGACGACGAAGTAGTCCACCCCTGCTACCCCGCCGAGAGTTGCCAATGCGATGAGACCGACCGCGAGGCCGGCGCCGCGGCCGCATGACGGGCGCCCAGCCGGACTGGTGGTCGAACAGATCGACGCGACGTCAGTTGTGCCCCCCGCGACTTGCGGGCTCGGGACGGGAGCGGGAGCTCCGGATGCGCTTGGCAGTGCCGTCCCGGCACCGAGGTTGCCACCGCCACCCGAGGGCGGCGAGGACGTGGCCGTCGCGCCCGGGAGCAAGCCGCCGCCGTTGTTGTTGTCGCTGCCGCCGTTGCCGAACGGGTTGGCGTACGTCGCGTCGTTCGTGGTCGCTGTGGTCCCGCCGATGTCGAGGTCGAACTGGCCGACGCCGTCGAGCCCGGCGATGAGCAGGTTCACCGCGCCGTACAGGCTTCCGAACGTGCAGGCGGCCTTGTTGACCGCCGTCGCGACGGGGTCGAAGACGGTGTGAACGAGGTTCAAGATGGGGACCAGCAGCATCTTGCCGAGCGCCGAGTGGTCGATGCCGATCGACATCGGCGTCATAGCCAGGGCGCCGTTGTCGTGGCTGACCTCGGGAATGGTGATGTGCAGACCGGTCGGCGCCAGCACCTTGTTGACCGCGTTGAACGTCGAAGCCAGCGCCGCGGCCGATCCCGTCGGCAGCTTGGTGCCGCCGATGCTCACGGTCGAGACGGTGAAGGTGGAGGAGGACGCGGGCTTCGACCCGGTGCGCACCGACGTCTGCCAGTGCAGGCCCCCGAGCTTGACCGCGCCGGCCAGATCCAGCGAGGCGACGTCAGCCGTCGAGTCGGACTCACGCGCGCTTCCCGGGTAGAGGTGCGCGTGGGCGGTGCTGGACAGCCCATGCAGCGCGATCACGCCAGGGAGGTCGACCAGCCCGGTGTCGAAGGACGCGATCGCGTTCTCGTTGGGCTGCGGCGTGGCTTTGACGTGCGCGTTGCCGGCGTCGGCCGTCGCGAACTCGTTGCTGGCGCCGCCGGAGTTCGTGTCCGTCTCCGACGCGCCCGCGTTCGACTCGGCGGTGATGGCCTTCGGGAGCTGTCCCGGCGTGAGCGGGGCGGGCAGGGAGCTGCACTGCACGGTCAAGGAGTTGCCGATCAGGCCGAGGTCGAGCGCCTGGCTCGACGCCTGAGCAAGTTCGTTTCGGTACTGCGCCACTGAGCGGCCGACCGTGATGGTCGCGGCCAGGCCGGCGTCGCGGGGGTCGATCTGGAAGGCCTGGGATGTGGCGACAGCGCTGCCGGAGACGAAGCTGGTCGTGGTGGCGCTGTGGGCGTACGCGGGGGCGACGCCAACGGCCGCGATCAGGGCCGTGATCGCGAGCGTTGCGGTACCGCGGGGCGGGCCCCCGCGTCGGTGCGTCACCCGCTGGACCCTAAAAGCGCAGGTCATGCGCGGCAAGGGTGGTCAGTCCGGCGCGCCGGTGCGGTATACCGGGCCGCGTAATAATGCGGCATGCGTACGCCCCTGTGTGACCGGCTCGGTATCGAGTTCCCGATCTTCGCGTTCAGCCACTGCCGCGACGTCGTCGCGGCAGTCACGAACGCAGGCGGGATCGGCGTACTGGGAGCCGTCGCTCATAGCCCTGAGGGGTTGCAGACCGACCTCGCCTGGATCGACGAGCAGGTCGGTGGCAAGTCGTACGGCGTCGACCTGCTGCTGCCGGTGAACTTCGTCCCGACCGCGCCCGCCGCCGCCGACGCGGGTGCGGCCGCCGACCTCATTCCGGCCGACCGTGTCGCATTCGTCAACGACATCCTGTCGCGCCACGGCGTGCCGGAGATCCCAGAAGGCGCGGGTACCGGCAGACGCGGCGTGATGAGCGTGTCGCCGGAGGCCAACTCGACGCTGCTCGATGTCGCCCTTGCCCATGACATCCGGTTGCTCGCGAGCGCACTCGGGCCGCCGACGCCCGAGCTGATCGACCGCGCGCACGCTCGCGACATCGTCGTTGCGGCGCTTGTCGGCGCGAAGTCGCACGCTCAGCGTCAGGTCAACGCGGGGGTCGACGTCATCGTGGCGCAGGGGACCGAGGCCGGCGGCCACACCGGCCAGGTCTCGACGATGGTGCTGGTGCCTGAGGTGGTTCGGGCGGTGGCGCCGACGCCGGTGCTTGCCGCGGGCGGGATCGTCACGGGGGAGCAGGTGGCGGCGGCGATGGCGCTCGGCGCCCAAGGCGTGTGGTGCGGCTCGGTCTGGCTGACCACGGCCGAGGCCGAGACCGACCCGGTGGTGAAGCAGAAGTTCCTCACCGCGACGTCCAGCGACACGGTGCGGTCCCGCTCACTGACGGGGAAGCCGGCCCGCATGCTGCGGACTCCCTGGACCGACGAGTGGGAGGCGGAGGCAGCGCCACCGCCGCTCCCGATGCCCCTGCAGAGCATGCTCGTCGCCAACGCACAGGTGCGCATCGCCCGGGACGCGCGGACCGCGGGGAGCGGCGCGGAGCAGCTCGCGACGTACTTTGTCGGTCAGGGCGTCGGGCTCATGGACCGGGTCAAGCCGGCCCGCGAGATCGTCGAGGAGATGGTCGCCGGCTACCTCGAGGTCGCGGAGCGCTTCGCCAGCCAGCTCGACGGCTGACGCTGGGCTACGACGTCCGGATCTTGAAGGCCGGCGTCGGCGTCGCGAGCAGGCCCGGCGCCTTTGTCGCCTCGAGGCGGAGCGTGACGGTCGAGTGCCGCGCGGCCGTCCATACGAAGGTCGTCTGCCAGGTATGGGTCCTGGCGCGATAGGTCAGGGTCTCGATCGTCTTCCATTTCCCGCCGCCCTTGCGCTGCAGCACGAAGTGCCCCTTTGCGGGCCGCGGCTTCGCCTTCCCGGAGATCGTCACGTCCTGATGGCGGACGGCCGTCGAAGGTGCTGAGTAGGCGACCGATATGTACGGCACGGCGGTGGTGTTGTTCACGTGCCGGAACGTGAGTACCGCGTCGCCACCAGATGGTTCGTTGTCACCGGTCGTGAGGGTTTCGGTCCAGACATGGCCTTGTGTCGAACCTGGCGGACCGTCGAAGTTCCCGCCGTACTGATCGGCGGTGAGCGTGTACGGCGCCCGCACGGTTCCGTTGCCGTCGATGTTGTTCAGGTACCACGGCTGGTTGTCCGGCATGGTCGAGGTCACCGCCTCGTTCATGTCGGAGGTCAACGGGATCGTCACGACGCAGGTGTTGGCATCGGAGGGGACGCAGGTGAACGACACTGCCGCGCCGGCCGGCGTCGCGGCTCCGGCGTCGACCAGCAGTCCGGTCGTGGTGAGGGTGATGATCGCGAACAGGTGTCGAACGGTCATGGGGACCACCCCTCGTCACCCGCAACGTACTCCTGTCAGCTGGCCGCGCTGAGGTTCTGTACGTCGTCGACCTTCCAGACCCCGCCAACCAGTCGCAGGTGCAGATGCAGGTAGGCAATCCCGTCAGCGCTGCCTGACGTCGTACTGCTCACGTGCGTCATCACGACGACGAACGCGGTCGCCTGCATCGCGGAGACGTCGGAGACCGTCACCTCCTTGACCGTCGCCGACCCAACCGCCTTCGCCTGCCTCAGCTGCTGCTGAACGGCCGGGTCGTGTGCCGCCTCGCGCTGGGCGAACCCGCCGGTGGCGGCAGACCTCAGGTAGCGCTGCGTCGCCGCCAGGTTGCGGTAGTCGTAGGTGAAGAGGTTCGTGGCAACTCCGACCGCACGTGCGGCGACAGCCTGCCGGAGGGCGCTGTGGTGCAGCTGGGCGCGCAGATGAGACGCGTCGCGGTCCGCGCGGCGCCACTCGAGCCCCGCGAGCGTGGTCGTGAACGCAAGCGCTGCGACCAGCCCCACGAGGCCCAGCGCCCGAGGGCTCGGGCGTGTCAGGGCCACCTGGTCAGCAGCCGGTGCTGATCCGCAGCTGGTGTGCCTTGTTCGTGATCGGCGAGTCGGGCATGGCGACCGCGCCGCCGCCAAGGGCGACCCCGCAGGTGCCGGCGTAGATCGCCGGCAGCGGGTAGATCGGCAGGGCCGGCGACCCCATGGCGTCCGGATCCTCGAAGAACTGGAAGCCCGGCTCGTTGCTGACCGTGTGCGCTTCGTGGCGCCGCCAGTAGTCCATCCCGCCCTTGGTGTTGCTCGATCCACTGGGCGAGGCGTTGTTTTGCGCGGTGTCGCAGTTCTTCGGAGCATCCGGCTGGGGCTTGTTGCTCGGCTGGTCCTGCTCGCCACCGCTGTTGCAGTTGTACGGGTCCCACTGCTTACCGGAGTAGTCGAAGGAGTCGCGCTGAGAGTTCTTGCGGCCGGCCGGGCAGCGGTCTCGTGACTTCGCGTTGCCGGTGTTGGCGTCGCAACCCTGGTAGATCATCTGCTTCTCGGTGGTCGCACCGGCGCAGATGCCGTCGGCGCAGAATCCGGTGCCCGCGTTGAGCAGACCCTCGGGCTGGCTCAGGGTGCCGGACTGCGCCAGCCGGTACGGCGTGAAGGCGAGCATGACCGCACCGCCGTCGGACGGCCCGACTTCGGAGCCCTGCGTCTGCGGCGAGCTGCGGGGCCCTTCGCCGTCGTGCTCGCCGTTGTCGCTGTTGTCGTCCATCCCGTAGTAGAGGATGAAGCCCTGGGTGAGGATCTTGGTGAGGTTCTGGTCCGTGCCGGTGTCCGGCGTCAGGCTGTTGTTGCCGACGTCCCCGCCCGGGATGCTTTGGCACTTGTAGGGGAACGACGGCAGCGCTGCGGCCAGCGGGCAGTACACCTTGTAGTAGTCCCAGTTGAGGGCGAAGCCCGCCCCCTTCTTGTTGTTGCCGCACCCGTACTTGCTCTGGTTTGCGGCCTTGCTCACCGACTCGGGCTTCTTGCCCTGTGGGACGGGGCCGCCGTTGGTGCCGTCGGTGTTGACCGAGAGGCACCCCGCGTGCGTCGCGGAGCTCTGCCCCGGGTAGCCGAGCGAGTAGAGCGTCCCGGTGCCCTTGGAGTTCTCGTCGTTGGGGGACTGGTTGATCCCGAACTGCACCCAGCTGGTGTTGGCGGCGCCGTGCTCGCCGTGGCGCGGCGAGTTGTTGTAACGGTTGTTGGGCACGCCGTCCGTCATGCCGCCGCTCTCCAGCGTCAGCTGGGTGTTGTGGCAGCCCGCGTAGGTCATGTACTGCGGCGTGTTCCACTCACTGGCATCCCACGGGCAGTCCTGCTGCGGTGAGCCGTAGCCGCCGCCGCTCACGGCGTACGCGGCACCGGCTCCGGCGATCGACAGCAGCACACCGGCAAGGCCGGTGAAGGACGTGATGGCGAGCTTGCTGCGTCGCATGCAGGAGCCTCCGGAGGTGCGCAGACCATGACGCTGGTGTCATAGTCTGAGTTCAGTTTCGCCACCGGTCGAGAACTTCCTGCACCTCGGTTGCGGCGCTAGTAAGGATACCCTTACTATCCCCCGGTGCGAACTCCAGCTCTGGCACTTGCCGCGCTGCTCGCGGTTGGCGCGACCGCAGCTCCTCCTCAGGCAGGCGAATGGGCGTTGCGGTCGGCGTCGGCCCACAGCAGCACTGCCCAGCCGTTGCAGCCGAGCGACCTCGCCCCGGCCCTGCGCAAGTACCGCCACTACGTGCACGGCAGGATCGAGGCCTTGGTGCCCGCAGTTCACACCTTGCAGCGCCGGCTCGCAGCCGGAGATCGCGCGGGTGCGAAGCGAACGTGGCTCGACGCCCGGCTGATCTGGCTGCGCATCGGCCAGGACAACAGCGCGTACGGCGTGTTCGGCGATCTCGGGCAACGAATCGACGGCACCGCCGCGGGCCATTCGGGGGGAGTGCGCGACCCGAAGTTCACCGGCTTTCATTGCGTCGAGCGGGACCTGTGGCACGGGCGCCTCGCCGCGGCGCGCAACGACGCGAGGAAGCTCGCGGGGGCGGTGACGACCCTTACTCACGTGTCGCTGGCCAAGGCGATCCCGACCGACGTCGACGGTGCGAGCAACTTCGTGCTGCGCAGCCACGAGATCATCGAGGACGCGGTGCGGGACACTCTCAGTGGCAACGACGAGTACGGCAGCGGTACCGCCCTCGCGTCTGTCACCGCCGATGTTCAGGCCACCCATAAGGTGCTCACGTTGCTCGCGCCGCTGATCAAACAGCGGCGACCTCACCTCGTCGGGAAAGCCCGCCACGACTTGTCCCGGCTCGTCAATGTGGCACGCACCGCACATCACCACGGCCACTGGACAGCGATCAAGTCTCTCCCGCGCCGCAAGCGCGAAGCGATCGATGCCGCTGCGGGCCAAGCCGACGAGCGGCTGGCACCGATTCCCGACCTCCTGCAGGTAGGAAACACCTGATGAACCTCGACCGTCGCAACTTCCTCACCGGCTCCGGGCTGGCTGCGCTCGGCGCGGCTCTCCCCGTCCCCCGTCCCGGGCTGCAGAAGGACGGCCCGCCGGCGCGCAATCCCAACGGTGGGCCGGCGGCGAAGCTTGCCGCGGTGCCGTTCCACGGAGCCCACCAGGCGGGCATCGTGACGCCGGCGCCGCCCGCTGCCTGCTACGCGGCCTTTGATGTCACCGCAGATCACCGTGGCGGCCTGGTGGAGCTGCTCAAGACGCTGACCCATCGCGCGCGCTTCCTCACGGCCGGCGGGAAGCCACATGCTCTCGGGAAGAGCGCTCCGCCCTCAGACAGCGGCACGGTCGGTCCGGAGGTTCCGGCAGACGGGCTCACCATCACCGCAAGCGTCGGATCGTCGTTGTTCGACGATCGATACGGGCTTCATGGGCGCAAGCCGGTGCATCTCTCGCCGATGCGCGCCTTCCCCAACGACAATCTCGACCCCGCACAGACTGGCGGGGACCTGCTTCTGCAGATCTGCGCAGGAAGTCCCGACGTTGCCATCCACGCCTTGCGCGACATCGCCAAGCACACCCGCGGCGGCATGCAGCTGCGATGGCGAATCGATGGCTTCATCTCGCCGCCGCGGCCTTCGGGCACGCCGCGCAACCACCTCGGATTCAAAGACGGGATCGCGAACCCGAATGTCAGCAACAACCTCGTGTCGAGGGCGCTGCTCTGGGCTCAACGCGACGGGACCGAGCCGGATTGGGCGGCGGGCGGGAGCTATCACGTCTGCCGAATCATCAAGATGTTCATCGAGTTCTGGGACCGCGTCTCGCTCGCGGAGCAGGAAGGCATGATCGGCCGCAAGCGCGACTCGGGCGCGCCGCTGGACGGGTACCAGGAGGACGACGTCCCCAACTACCGCGACGATCCGAATGGCCTTGTCATCCCGCTCGACGCTCATATCCGGCTTGCCAACCCGAGGACGACGGAGTCGGAGTACTCGCGCATCCTGCGACGCGGCTACAACTACGACCGCGGCGTCGACCTCAACGGCAACCTCGACATGGGGCTGATCTTCAACTGCTTCCAGCGCAACCTGCGCACGCAGTTCGAAGCGGTGCAGAAGCGTCTCGTCGGCGAGCCGATGATCGACTACGTGTCTCCCGTCGGTGGCGGTTACTTCTTTGCGCTGCCCGGCGTGCAGGATGCCGCGGACTGGTACGCACGAGCGCTCTTCAGCTCTTGAGGTAACGCTCCGCAACCGCAGGCGGGGCATAGACGAGCCAGGCGTCGACCAGCGCCTCGCGGACGTCCGCCACCTTCGCCCGCCCGAGCTCGATCAGGACGGCGTTGAAGCCGTCGAAGTGCGGAATGGTGAAGAACCCCGGTCGGTCTTCGGCAAGGACCGCGGTCTTCTCGGCCTCGTCCGCCACCCGGACCGCGAGGATCGGGTCGGCGGGCACCGGCTCCTCGCCGTACCGGCGGATGTCCGCCTTGGAGAACGTGCGCTCCCAGGCAAATGTCTTCTCACCGAGCCGCCAGGTGCGCTGACCCCGGCGGTCGACCTCCTCCGCGCCGGGCAGCCCGAGGGCGATCTCGGCGGCGCGGTCGAGGCTCACCACGTGGAGAACGTACTTGACCAGCAAGCGGACCGGTGGTGCTATTCATCTAGGCAACTAGATGAATAGGTGTTTGCCGATGCGAGGAAGCCCGTGATCGAGTTCCATCTGGACAGCCGGTCGGGCGTCTCGCCCTACCTGCAGATCGTCCAGCAGGTCCGGCACGCGCTGCGGCTAGGGCTACTCGAGCCCGGCGACCAGCTGCCCACGGTCAAGGACGTGGTCGGGACCCTGGCGATCAACCCCAACACGGTGCTCAAGGCCTATCGCGAGCTCGAGCACGCCGGCCTCGTCGCCGGCCGTCCTGGTGTCGGCACCTTCGTTACGGCGACGCTGTCCGACGCGCCGCTCGCCGCGCAGCTGCCGTTGCGAAGGGAGCTGGAGCGCTGGCTCGTGAAGGCGCGAGCCGCCGGCCTCGATGACGAGAGCATCGAGGCGCTGTTTCGCGACACCTTTCGCCTCGCATCGGCGCGGGAGATCGCATGACGAGCATCCTGACGGCCGCCGGCCTCGGTAAGCGCTACGGCCGCAAGTGGGCGCTGCGCGACTGCAACCTCGAGGTCCCTGAGGGGCGGATCGCCGGCCTGGTCGGGCCGAACGGCGCGGGCAAGAGCACGCTGCTTCACCTCGCCGTGCGCCTGCTGGAGCCGACTGAAGGCAGCGTCGAGGTGGACGGCCAGTGCGGCTTCTTGGCGCAGGACGCTCCCGTCTATGCGGCGCTGTCGGTAGCGGACCACTTGCAGTTCGGCGCGCATCTCAATCCCTCATGGGACCAGGCGTTCGCGGCCGAACGAGTCGAAGCCCTGAGCCTCGATCCCAAACAACGGGCCGGCAAGCTGTCCGGCGGTCAGCGCGCGCAGCTCGCGCTGACCCTTGCGCTGGCGAAGCGGCCCGACCTGCTGCTGCTCGACGAACCGGTCGCCGCACTCGATCCGCTCGCCCGGCGCGACTTCCTCGCGACCTTGACGGCGTACGTCGCCGAGCACGGAACCAGCGTTGTGCTGTCGTCGCACCTGGTCGCAGACCTCGAGCGGGTGTGTGACTTTCTTGTGTTGCTTTCAGCCGCGCGAGTACAGCTGGCCGACGACGTCGACGCTTTGCTGGCCACGCACCGGCGGATCAGCGGGGTGCGTCGGGACCTCACGACGCTGCCGGCCGACCTGCAGGTCATCTGGTCGAGCCACACGGAGAAGCAGACCACCGCGATCGTGCGGACGGAGGCCACGATCCATGATCCGGCCTGGCGGGTCGACGAGCTCAGTCTCGAAGACGTGGTGCTCGCCTACATGGGCGGCGGTCCGGAGGCGAATCCGCCGCTTCGCCCCGTCCTGGGGGTGGCGCGATGACCTGGGTGGCATTCCGGCAGATACGGATGTCGACGGCAGTATCGGCGGCGTTGGTGCTGGCCGCCGGATTGCTGCTCGGCGTCACGGGTCCTCACCTCAGCCATCTGTATGCGGCCTTGCGGTCCTGCAGCGGCTTGTCCTGTGGCGCCGACTCCTCCGAGCTGAGCCGCGCCGACCTCCACGTGCGGCTGATCGGGCCCGCGTTGGTCGCGGTCCCGCTGGTGCTCGGCGTATTCCTCGGGGCACCGCTGGTCAGTCGCGAGCTGGAGAGCGGCACCTACCGGCTGGCCTGGACGCAGAGTGTCAGCCGCACTCGCTGGCTTGTCACTCGCATCGGGGTTGGCGCGCTCGTTGTCGCCCTCGCGGCGGGACTGCTGACCTTCGCTTTCACCTGGTGGTCCATTCCGCTGGATCACACGGACACGAGTCGCATCGATCCGGCGATCTTCAGCCAACGCGGCATCGTCCCGGTCGCCTACGCATTGTTCGCGTATGCCCTGGGTGTGGCGGCGGGCGCAGTGCTGCGCCGGACGCTCGCGGCGATGGCCGTGACGCTAGGCGGATTCGTCGCGGTGAGGATGGTCATGCAGCTCGTGGTGCGCCAACACCTGTTGACGCCACTTACGAAGGCGGTGGCCCTCACGCCGCGCACACCGGTGGACCTGATGCGGACATCCAATGGGGTGCAGAAGCTGGTGCCACACAGCCCTGACATCGGCCACGCATGGACGCTGGGAACGACGCTCGCGGATTCATCGGGTCATCCGCCGACGTCTGCCTTCATCAGGCAGGCGTGCTCAGCGATCATGTCGATCAAGCCGCCCGCAAGCGGAATCCGAAAGAGCGGACCCCCTCCGCCGCAGGTGCTTGCGGCGGTTCGCAGCTGCGTGCACAACGTCGGGCTGAGCTACCACGAGGTGGTGTCGTACCAGCCGGCGTCACGGTTCTGGGCGTTCCAATGGCTCGAGTCGGCGATCTTCGTCGGGCTCGCGGTCGCCCTGCTCGGCCTCGCTGTCTACTGGGTGCGCCGCCGGCTGGTGTGACCCCCGTCAGCCCTTCTGGTTCGCCGTCTTCGCGTAGGGCCGGCACGGCTCGTTCCGCAGGCTGCCGCAGGCCGGCACCCCCGTCGGGACCGACACTCCCGGGATGACGGGCAGGTAGAGCGCCGACGGCCGCGCCTTGGAGAAGGCGACCGACACCTTGCTGGTGCCGTGTTGCGGCCGCGGGTGCTGGAAGGACCAGATCGGCTGCGTGCCGTTCGGCCCGGCAATGGTGATCCGGATCCGGCTGCCCGCGCGGTAGACGTGGCCCTCGTAGTACAGCGGGATCACGACCTTGACGAACTTGCCCTTGGGCATCGGGCGCGAGTCCTGCGGGCGGAAGCTCGGCACCGGGGCGAGCAAGGTGCTCGGCTGAGCGAAGATCGTGTGCTTGCGGGTCTCGAGCTTGCGCTCGCTGGCCCGCATCCAGCCGTTCTGGACGAAGACCTCGTTGCCGTCAGGTGTGATCTCGCTGACCGTCGCCTGCAGGTCCACGTCCGGCGTGGACGACTTCACCCACAGGTGGATCGCGCCGGCGCCGATGACTGTGGCGTCGGACTTGAGGGGCGGCGTCACGTAGGACACGGCAGTGCCGGCCGGGTTCTGCTTCCAGTTCCAGTGCCACTGCGAGGCGTTGCCCCACAGGCCGCCGCCACCCGTGCTGCCGATGAAGTCGTTCATCGGCAAGGCATGCGGGTTCGCGGTGTACCTGTCGGTACCGCGGCCGGTCCGGTGGGCTGACAGCGTGCCCTTGGGTCCGAGGAACCACCGCTGCGCGACCGTCCCCGGGATCGGATAGCGCGAGAACGACTTCTCGAACCCCGGGTAGGGGTTGCCGGGGACGTACTGGCCGGCCGGGTCGGTGCCGGCGCCGTTGTCGAACAGCACTCGGATCGACGGGATCTGCTTGAAGTCGGCCAGCGCGGCGTCGTACGTCGGGTCGAGCTGGATCGGATCGACCGGAAGCGTGATCAGATCCGTCGTCGGCACTCCCGCAGCCTCCTGGTAGACGACCGGCGAGACAGCCTTGATGACCGCAGAGTTGATCAGCGGCGCCTGCTTGGCGACGTACAGCTCGAGGAAGTCGTACCAGCGGTTGAAGGTGTACGGGTCGAGCGAGTCGACGTGCACGCCGTTGGTGAAGGTGAACCACTTCTGCTTCGTGCCGGTGAAGTGCTGGGCGAGGTCCATGCAGTGCCCACCGGTCTGCTCGTCCTCGAACTGGCAGGCCATGAAGACCGGCACGTGGATCTTGTGAACGAACGTGATCGGGTCGAGGGTGTCGGCGTACGCCGGGTGGTAGTGCGTGTTCGCGGCGATGGTCGCGGGCAGGTTCTGCGCCTCGCCGTGCAGGACCTGGTCGGCCTTGCAGGTCTTGTCGCCCTGCTGGATCCGCTTGTAGGCCCAGGGCTGCCCACCCTTCGGGCTGGCCGGCAGCGCATCGTGCTGGCGCTCGTTGGCCCACGCGACCGCGAAGCCGTCGTTGAGGATGCCGCCGGGCTCGAGCGTGGTGGCGGTGGCGTCGATCACGGACAGCGGCGCGATCGCGGCCAGGTGCGGGGGATCGGTCTGCGCCGTGAACAGCTGGCTGATGCCGCCGTAGGAGATGCCCTCCATCCCGACCTTGTGGCCCTTCACCCAGGGCTGGCGGGCGACCGTCTCGATGACGTCGTAGCCGTCGAGGGACTGCATCCGCTCGAAGAAGTTGAACGAGCCGCCCGAGCACCCGGTGCCGCGCATGTTCACGTCCACCACGGCGAAGCCCATGGCGTTGGCGAGAATCGCGATGCCACTCTCCGGGCCGGCCGGGTTGGCGTAGCCGTAGCCGGCGTACTCGATCAGCGTCGGGTACGGCGGGGCGTAGTCAGGGACCCCCGGCGGCAGCGTGACGTCCGGCAGGCCGAGCCCGGCTGGGCTCGTGGGCGGGTGGACGTAATAGGCGAGCTTGGTGCCGTCACGGGTCGTGAGGTAGCCGTAGCCGTGGTCGGGGATCGTCTGGTCGTAGACCTTCGGGTCCCACGGCTTGGCTGCCGCCGTGTGCACGGTCACGGGGCGGGACGCCGGCCCGCTCTGTTCCTTGACCAGGTAGCCGCTGCCGGGCTTGACGTCACGGAAGACGACGCCGCCGAGCGAGTCGGCGGGCTGGGTCGCCACCGTGTGACCGGCGGCGTTCACGAGTGCCGTCGCCGCTCCCGGCCGGAGGCCGGTCGCGTAGGCCTGGCGGGCGCCGCCGTGCGCGCTTGGCCTCGCCTGCGCGTGGGGACTGGCGCTGGCGATCTGCAGTGGTGTGGCAAGACCCGTGAGAAGCAGGGCGATGGCGGCGATTTTCTTCACCGAGAGATCTTCCACGCTGGCCCGATCGGCTCCTGCCCAGGGTGCCGGTTTCGGTGAGAGGGTGGCCCTCGTGACGAAAAGTCGCTCCGCCGAGCGCGATGTCGTTGTCGTGGGTGCGGGGTTCGCCGGCCTCTACCTGATCCACAAGCTGCGCGGCCTCGGCTTCGACGTCAGGTGTTACGACCAGGCCGACGACGTCGGCGGGACCTGGTACTGGAACCGCTATCCGGGGGCACGGTGCGACATCCCGACCACGGACTACACCTACAGCTTCGACGAGGAGCTCGAGCAGGCATGGTCCTGGTCGGAGAAGTACGCCACGCAGCCCGAGATCCTCGACTACCTGGGATTCGTCGCGGATCGGTACGACCTGCGCCGCAGCATCGAGTTCGGCACGCGGGTTGACAGCGCGGCTTGGGACGGCGCGGCGAAGCTGTGGCGGCTGCGGACGAGCGCGGGCCACGACGTGGCGTGCCGGTTCTACGTGATGGCCAGTGGCTGCCTCTCGCTGCCGAAGACCCCGGACATCGAGGGCGTCGACCGTTTCACCCGCGAGGTCTACTTCACCGGCAAGTGGCCCCACGAGCCGGTTGACTTCACGGGCAAGCGGGTGGCGGTGATCGGCACCGGCTCATCCGCGGTCCAGGCGATCCCGCTGATCGCCGAGCACGCCGAGTCGCTCACCGTCTTCCAGCGGACCGCGGCGTACTCCATACCTGCTCGCAACGGTCCAGCCTCGGCGGAGCGGCTGGCGCAGCTCGAGAAGGATCGGGCGGCGTACCGCGATGCCGCGAGATGGTCTCCGGGCGGCATCCCAGGCGAGTACGAGGAGCACTACGCGTCGCTCATGACGCCGCAACAGCAGCGGGAGCGGTTCGAGCAGCGGTACGCCGAGGGCGAGCTGTTCGCAATCCTCGGCGTCTTCAACGACCAGGGTGCGCGGCTGGCTGCCAACAACGTCGTCTCCGAGCTGCTCCGGGAGAAGATCCGCGAGCGGGTGACGGATCCCGCAGTCGCGGCGGCGCTATGCCCGAAGGACTACCCGTTCGGCACCAAGCGACCATGCCTCGACACCGGCTACTACGAGACCTTCAACCTGCCTCATGTGCGCCTGATCGACGTCCGTGATACGCCGATCGTGTCGGTTACCGAGACCGGGATCGACACCTCGGCGGAGTCGCTCGAGTTCGACGCGATCGTCTATGCGACGGGGTTCGACGCCATGACCGGACCGCTCGTCAGCGTCGACATCACCGGGCGCGACGGCGTCACGTTGCGGCAGAAGTGGGCCGATGGTCCCTCGACCTACCTCGGCCTGACGACGAGCGGCTTCCCCAACTTCTTCACCATCACGGGTCCTGGCAGCCCATCCGTGCTCTCGAACATGGCGGTGTCGATCGAGCAGCACGTCGAATGGGTGGCGGACTGTCTCGCCTGGCTCCGTGAGGAGGGCTACGAGACCATCGAGGCGACGGCGCCCGCGGAGGCGGGTTGGAACCAGCACGTCGCGGACTGCGCCGCGTTGACCCTCACCGATCTCGCGAACTCCTGGTACGTCGGCGCGAACGTCCCCGGCAAGCCGAGACTGCTGTATCCGTATGTCGGCGGTGTCGAGGCATACCGCGCGGCCTGTGACGAGGTCACCGCCCGCCGGTACCTCGGGTTCAAGCTGAGCGGACCGCGAGGCACGGAGTGCAACGAAGGCGTGGTCCGACGGGTCCAGCCCGACGTTGCGATCGTGCTGAACATCCTTGAGGCCTCCGGCCTGCCGGGCCTCGAGACGCTGTCCGCCGCAGATGCCCGCGGGTTGATGACCGTGCTCCAGGCCACGCGGCTGCCCGGACCGGAGGTCGGTGAGGTCGTCGACGGCACCCTGCGCGGGGCCACGGGTCCGCTGCCTTATCGGCTCTACCGACCAGGTCTACCGGGCCCGCATCCCGTCCTCGTGTACTTCCACGGCGGCGGCTGGGTGTTGGGCGATCTCGACTCCGACGACCCGCTCTGCCGTGACCTCTGTGATCGGACCGGGGCGGTTGTCGTGTCGGTGAACTATCGGCACGCGCCGGAGGACCGCTTCCCGGCAGCGGCCGATGATGCGTTCGCGGCCGTCGAGTGGGTGGCTGCGCACGCGAGCGATCTCGGCGGGATCCCCGGCCAGGTGCTTGTCGCGGGATGGAGTGCCGGCGGCAACATCGCCGCCGTCGCGTGTCAGAAGGCGCGCGACGCGGGCGGACCGGCGCTGATCGGCCAAGTGCTGATCAGTCCCGTGACCGACAGCGACCTGACCCGCTCGTCGTACGTCGAGAACGCCGCGGTCGACCTCCTCACTACTGCGGTCATGGGCTGGTTCTGGGATCAGTACGCCGACCCGGCTGACCGGACGTGGGCGGTAGCCGCCCCGTTGCGCGGCGACCTTCGGGGGCTGCCGCCGGCGGTCATCGTGACGGCCGACTTCGACCCGCTGCGTGATGAGGGGATCGCGTACGCCCAGGCCCTGGAAGCGGCGGGCGTCGCGGTCAGGCACGTCGTTGCGAGGGGTCACACGCACACCTCGACGACGATGGTGGATGTCGTGCTGTCCGGGGCGCCGGTGAGGGCGGAGCTCGCCGAACACGTGCGGGCGTGGTTCAGGGGCGATTCGTAGGTTTCGAAAGTGTCGTGGCTGATCCTCAACGTCCACAGTGCGACGGTTCTCGCTGGGGCGATGCTCCCCGTCGCCGTCGCGGCGAGCCGGTTCTCCGGCAGGTGGGCACGGTTCGTCGCGGCTGCGGCGCTGGAGATCGCAATCATCTGTGGTCTCTACGCGCTCTGGCAGGTGGCAAACGGCTTGGCGCGAGGACACACCTCCGGTGGTCTGGCCCGCGGCCGCGATCTGTGGAACGCCGAGCGCTGGCTGCACCTTCCAAGCGAGGTGAGCGTCCAGCGACTGATCCTTCACCATCGTGAGCTCGTGAGGTGGGCCAACTACTTCTACGAGTCGGCTCACTTCACCACGATGGTCGTCTTCCTCCTGTGGCTGTGGCTACGACATCGCGACCGGTATCCGATCGTGCGCAACACGATCGTTGCCTTCACGGCGATGTCGCTGCTCATCCAGATGGTGCAGGTCGCGCCACCTCGCCTCATCGGCGTGCCTGGCTTGGTGGATACCGGCCAGGCCGTAGGCCCGACGCCCTACAACGGATTCGCCGCCCACATCGCCGACCAGTACGCCGCGATGCCATCGATCCATGTCGGCTGGGCGGTCCTGATCTCGATCGCGGTCGTCAAGTGCAGCCCGAGCCGATGGCGGTGGCTGGCCGTTCTCCACGCCGTGGTGACGTCCTTCGTCGTCGTCGTGACGGGCAACCATTACTGGCTCGACGGCATCGTCGCCGTTGCCCTGCTAGTTCCGGCGTACTTCGTCGCTGTCGGCGTGCAGCGAGTGGCGGAGCTCCTACCGGCCGCGGGGCGGCGAGGACGCTACGGCGCGATCGAAAGCTTCGAGACGAGCCCGCCGTCGACAGCGAACTGGTCAATGCCGTCCGATACACCGTCGTCACACCGATGACTCACGGCCGAGACAGCGAGAGGGTGCGCTCGTCGTACGCCGGGTTTGATGCCAGGTGGGGCGGGAGAGGTGTGCCGAGTGCTCGCAGCAGTCGACCGGGTGCAGATGCAGCATCGGGTGATCCACGGTCATCGACGCGCGTTCCGTATGGGTGGCTCCGGTCCGCCACTGCTCCTGCTTCACGGCATCGGTGACAGCTCGGAGACCTGGGCTGACGTCATCGAGCCGCTCGCCCGCCGGTACACGGTCATCGCACCGGATCTGCTCGGACACGGCGAGTCGGACCGGCCGCGGGCGGACTACGCGATCAGCGCGTACGCCTGCGGGATGCGCGATCTGCTGTCGGTGCTGGGAGTCGAGCGGGTCACCGTCCTCGGGCACTCGCTCGGTGGCGGGATCGCGATGCAGTTCGCCTACCAGTTCCCGGAACGCTGTGACCGGCTGGTACTCGTCGGCAGCGGCGGGGTGGGACGGGCGGTGCATCCGCTGCTGCGAGCGGCCGCCGCGCCGGGCGCCGAGATCGTGATGCCACTGGTGACGTCAGCGCCGATGCGCCGCCTGATCCGCCGGGCCACGCCGTTCGTCCGGCACATGCCGTTCGTCGGACTCGGGCCGGACACCGACTATGTGGTGCAACGCTTCGACGGCTTGTCCTCAGCGCGGTCGCGTAGCGCGTTTCTTCGGACGCTGCGTGCCGGCGTGGATGCGCGGGGGCAGGTGGTGACGATGCTGGATCGCTGCTACCTCGCGGCCGGTTTGCCGACGCTGATTGTGTGGGGCGAGCGCGACCGGATCATCCCGGTCGAGCACGCGCGCACCGCGCATCGCGCCTTGCCCGGCAGCCGGCTGGAGGTGTTTGCGCGCTCTGGGCACTTCCCGCATCACGACGAACCGGATCGGTTCGTCTCGGTGGTGAAGCACTTCCTGGCCGAGACGCCGGCGGCGACGTACGACGCCACCCGCTGGCGCGAGCTGTTGCGACGCGCCCCGATCGATCCCGAAACCCTTGTCGCGATCGACGGCAACGGGGCCAACTCCAGCGGCTCCTAGCCCCCGTTCGCGAAAGGGGACATCTATGGGGTGAGTGACGGGACTTGAACCCGCGACACCCGGGACCACAACCCGGTGCTCTACCAGCTGAGCTACACCCACCATGGTGCGCGAAGCAGTCTAGTCGGAGCTGGCGGCCGCCTCGCCGGCGGCGGAGGGGACCTCGAGGCCGAGCGCCTTGACCGCGGCTCGTGCCTGCTCGGTGTCGGGACCCGGTGCCGGAACCATCACCGTCGCCCGGTAGTAGCGGAGCTCATTGATGCTTTCTCGGATGTCCGCAAGCGCGCGGTGGCCGCCGTTCTTCTCCGGAGCGTTGTAGTAGGCCCGCGGATACCAGCGGCGCGCCAGCTCCTTGATCGACGACACGTCGATCATCCGGTAGTGGAGGTGGTCGTCGAGATCCGGCATGTAGCGGGCGATGAAGCTGCGGTCGGTGGCGATCGTGTTGCCACACAGCGGTGCCTTGCGGCGTTCCGGCACGAAGCGCCTCACGTACTCGAGGACCTGCTCCTCGGCGTGTTCGACGGTCATGACCGAATGGCGGATCTCGTCGAGCAGGCCGGACGCGGCGTGCATCTCGTGAACGATCGGATCCATCGCCACGAGCTGCTCGGGTCGCGCCCCGATCACGATGTCGATGCCGTCGTCGAGCACGTTGAGCTCGGCGTCGGTGATGACGACGGCAATCTCCACGAGCACGTGGGTCGTGGGATCGAGTCCGGTCATCTCGCAGTCGATCCAGACCAGCGCGTCGCCTGCTCGCGAGCCAGTCGTCATGCCGACAAGGTTCTCACCCCCTACGCTTTTTCCTACCAGGGCGCCCGTAGCTCAGCGGATAGAGCGACTGCCTTCTAAGCAGTTGGTCGCAGGTTCGATCCCTGCCGGGCGCGCGTTATGAGGGGGCACACCGAGCGGATCGCGGTCCGGCGCCGATGGTGGGGATCCGGTGCGGCGGTGCTGCTGCGCGCGCTGGTCGGCCTGGTGACGGTGCTCGTCCTCACGAACATCATCGGCGCGGTCGCGACGTTCCTCGTCGCGGTGTACGTCGTCCCTGAGCCGAAGGCGCTGGCCGATGCCAGCCAGCTCGGTACCGACATCATCGCGGCCTCGGCGTATCTCGTGGTTGCCATCGCGGTCGGCGTCGTCATGGGGGTTCGCAAGCTGTCCAGCCTCGGCGACTGGTTGCCGTCCGAACGGCCGCCCACCGCCGACGAGCAGCTCACCGTGCTGCGCGGCCCGCGGACCCTCGCCCGGGGCGTGGGCGTGCTGTGGCTGGGCGGCACGGTGTTGTTCGGGGCGCTGACCTTCACCCGCTCCACCGATGCCGGGCTGCGGATCACGGCAATCGTCGGGCTGTCGGGTGTCATCACGAGCGCCGTCGCGTTCCGCTTCGCCGAGCTGCTGCTGCGTGAGGCTGCCGGCCGGGCGCTGTCCGCCTCGGAGCATCCGCAGAAGATCGCGCAGTCTGTGGCCGTCCGTTCGATCATGACCTGGGTGGCGGGCACCGGGGCCCCGGTGTTGGGTGTCGTTCTGCTGGGGGTCGCCAGCCTGGTCGATCGCGTCGGCAGCCGGCACGACCTCGCGCTCGCAACCGCCGTACTCGGGGCGAACTGCCTGTTCGCCGGCTTCATCACCACGGTGTTCGTCACGCGCGCGACGGCGGACCCGATCATCTCCGTGCGCCGCGCGCTCGCGCGGATCGAGCGGGGAGAGCTCGACGTGTCGGTGCCGGTGTACGACGGAACGGACATCGGCTTGCTGCAGGCTGGGTTCAACCGGATGGCGGCGGGCCTGCGGGAGCGGGAACAGCTGCGGGACCTGTTCGGCCGCCATGTCGGTGCCGACGTCGCCCGCCGCGCGCTCGAGCACGGCATCCAGCTCGGCGGCGAGCTTCGCGACGTGGCCGTGGTCTACATCGACATCGTCGGGTCGACCCGGATCGCGGCCGAGATGCCGGCCCACGCCGTCGTCGATCTGCTCAACCGGTTCTTCGGCGTGGTGATCGAGGTTGTCGAAGCCGAGGGCGGCTCCATCAACAAGTTCGCCGGAGACGCGGCGCTCGCCATCTTCGGCGCCCCTGCGCCGCTGCCGGATCGGGAAGCTCGTGCGCTCGCCGCGGCCCGGACCCTCGCGGAGCGGGTCACTGCCGAGATCCCGGAGATCGACTTCGGTGTTGGAGTCGCGGCGGGTGAGGCAGTCGCAGGGAATGTGGGCGGGACGAGCCGCTACGAGTACACGGTCATCGGCAACCCGGTGAACGAGGCCGCCCGGCTGGGTGAGCTCGCCAAGTCGCTGCCCGGGCGCGTGGCCGCCTCCGCATCGCTCGTGGCGGCGGCCGGACCAGACGGGTGGAGATCTGCCGACGAAGTGACGCTGCGGGGACGCGCTGAGGCGACTACGGTCTACGTGCCGGCCTAGAGCCAGGGAGGCGAGACGGGATGCTGCTCGACGTCGAGCGCGTCACGGTGCGGTTCGGGGGGCTGACTGCTCTCGCCGACGTTTCCGCCACGGTGGACGACGGCGAGGTCGTCGGGGTGATCGGGCCCAACGGCGCCGGGAAGACCACGCTCTTCAACGTCATCTGTGGGTTCGTCCGGCCGCTCCAGGGCGAGCTGCGATGGAAGGGTCAGCCACTGCGCCGGATCCGGCCGCATCAGCTCGCCGGACTCGGCATCTCCCGGACGCTGCAAGGGTTGGGGCTGTTCCCACACCTGACCGCCGTCGAGAACGTTCTCGTCGGCGCCGACCACCACTCCCGGTCGTGGCTCGGGTCCGGCTTGCTCGCGCTGCCCCGCAGCGATCGCGAGGAACGCCGGTTGAGAGAGCGCGCCATGGCCGCCCTCGACCAGCTCGGAGTGGCGGGCGCGGCCGGCTCGCTCCCAGCTCAGCTGCCGTACGGCGTGCAGAAGCGGATCGCGCTCGCGCGAGCTCTCGTGGCGGATCCGGCGCTGCTGCTGCTCGACGAGCCCGCGTCAGGGCTGGCAGCTGACGAGATGGAGGAGCTCGCAGCACTCGTTCGTGATCTCAAGCAGCGCACCGCCGTACTGCTCGTCGAGCACCACATGGACCTGGTGATGAGCGTCTGCGACCGGATCGTGGTGCTGGACTTCGGTCGCTGCATCGCCACGGGCACGCCGGACCAGGTCCGCGACGACCCGAAGGTGCTCGAGGCGTACCTGGGCGAGCAGATCGATGTCTGACGGACTCACCGTCGACGAGGTCGTCACGATGTACGGCGCGGTGCGGGCGCTGTCCGGCGTGAGCCTGACCGTCCCCGAGGGGGAGATCACCGCCATCCTGGGCGCGAACGGCGCCGGAAAGACCACGCTGCTGCGCACGATCAACGGCCTGGTGCGACCGGCTTCGGGCTCGATCCGCTTCGCGGGTCACGACCTGGTCGCGGCTGCGGTCGAGCAGATCGTGACGTTCGGCATCGCGCATGTGCCGGAGGGCCGGGGGGTGATCACGGAGCTCACGGTCGAGGAGAACCTGCGGCTCGGCGCGTTGTGGCGGGCGGACCGTCGCCAGGTCACGGGGAAGGGCCTCGACTCGGTGTATGCGATGTTCCCGCCGCTGGCCGAGCGGCGCGACAAGGTCGCGGACACGCTGTCCGGCGGGGAACGCCAGATGCTCGCTATCGGCCGCGCGCTGATGAGCCGGCCGACGCTGCTCCTGCTCGACGAGCCCTCGCTCGGGTTGGCCCCCCGGATCACCGCGCAGATCATGGCGACGCTTCGCCGGCTCAGCGCCGAGGAGGGGCTGACCGTCGTACTGGTCGAGCAGAACGCCCGCAGCGCGTTGTCGGTCGCCGACACCGCGGTGATCCTCAACCTCGGCCGGGTTGTCGCCTCGGGCGCCGCGGCCGACCTCGCCGGCGACGAGAAGCTCCGACACGCCTACCTGGGGTTCTGAGCCGATGACCTTCCTGAACCTCGTTATCTACGGGATCGCCAACGGAACCTTGTACGCCGCCGTCGCGCTCGCGCTGGTGTTGATCTGGCGGTCGACGCGAATCGTGAACTTCGCGCAGGGCGGGATGTTGATGTTCACGACGTTCATCGCGTGGGACCTGGTCCAGCGCCACGGCGTGAACTACTGGCTCGGCCTCGTGGTGGCGCTGCTCGCCGGCCTCGTGATCGGTGCCGTCGTGGAACGGCTGCTGGTTCGCCCGGTCGAGAACGGTCCGCCGCTCAACGCGGTCATCGTCACTCTCGGCTTGCTGCTGGTGTTCGAGTCCGTCGCGGGGATGATCTGGGGCAACGGGGTCAGCTCGTTCGCGCCGGAGTTCTCGCTGACCTACTACCACGCGGGGCATCAGGTGATCCTGTTCTCCGCGGACTACCTGTTCATCGTCGTCGCGGTGTTCGTCGTTCTGATCGGGCTCTACCTGCTCTTCCAGCGTTCGCCGCTCGGGCTGCGGATGCGAGCGAGCGCGTTCAACCCGGAAGTCGCCCGGCTGCTCGGCGTGAGGGTCGGGCGGATGCTCACGCTGGGGTGGGGGCTTGCGGCGATGGTCGGTGCTCTCGCCGGTGTGCTGATCGCCGGAACCCAGCCGGACTACATGAATCCGTACGCCTTTGACGGGCTGCTCATCTTCGGCTTCACGGCGGCCGTGGTCGGTGGACTGGACTCTCCGATCGGGGCGGTGACCGGCGGCGTGCTCGTCGGAGTGATCCAGCAGATCCTCGACAACTACGTCAGCAACGACATCGACTTCTTCTACGTGTTCGTGCTGCTGCTCGTCGTCCTGATGATCCGTCCGAACGGTCTGTTCAGCCGGACGGCGGTGCGAAGAGTTTGAGGATTGTCAGCGGGTGGCGGCGTGCGCCCATGTTGCTGCGGCACGGTATCCCGGCGGTGGCCGGGCTCGGGCTGCTGCTGGCGGTGACGGGCGGGCTCTCGCAGTACCGCAACAACCAGCTCGCCCAGATCGCCACCGAGGTCTGCGCGGTCGCGGGACTCACCGTGCTCACCGGTCTGTCCGGGCAGATCTCGCTCGGCAACGGCGCCTTCATGTTCGTCGGCGCCTACACCGTCGCCCTGCTGTTGAAGCACCACCCGAGCGCGAACAACGGCGAGTTCGTGCTGATCCTGCTTGCGGCCATCGTCGTCGCAGCCCTCGCGGGTGCGCTGGTCGGCGTCGCGGCGGCGCGGTTGCGCGGCCCGTACCTCGCGGGCATCACCCTCGCACTCGCGATCGGGCTGCCGACGCTGCCGAAGTACTCGCGCCTGCAAGGCCCGCTGGGCGGGCACGCCGGCTTCTCGGTTGACGCGCCGCTCGGCCCGAACGGCATCGACTACATCCGTTGGCAGGCATGGGTCTGCTGCATCGCCGCCGTCATCACGCTGTTCCTGCTCGCCAACCTCTCGGCGAGCCGTGTCGGTCGCGCGTTCCGCGCGGTCCGCGACGACGAGATCGCCGCATCGCTCGCGGGCATGTCGGTCGCGCGAATCCAGATCCTCGCCTTCGTCGTGAGTGCCGCGTGTGCCGGTCTCGCCGGCGGCCTGCTGGCGGACGTAGCCGGCAACATCGAGCCGGACAGCTTCCCGCTGACCCTTTCCCTGGGGTTGCTCGCCGCCGCGGTGTTCGGCGGGCTCGGAACGCTCAGTGGCGCCGTCTACGGCTCGATCGTGGTGATCCTGCTGCCCACCTGGTCGCAGGACCTCGCCAACCATGTGTCGCTGTCGGACAAGGTGGTCAGCAACCTGCCGTACGCGCTGTACGGCCTCGGCCTGATCGTCGGCATGCTGCTGTTCCCGCTCGGCATCCAGGGCGGGCTGCGCCGGCTCGCCGGGCGCGCTCGTAACACCTTGAGAACGAAACCCGCCGGTAACTATGCAGGTGAACCGGATCAGGACTAGGTTCCCGCCAGGTTTGCGTCGATCGGAGGACACATGACAAAGGCGTCTGTGCGGCTGTTTGCAATGGGTGCGGTCGTCGCGCTCGCGGCTGCGGCTTGCGGAGGAAGCAGCAGCAGCAGCGGAGGCAACGGCAACGGCGGGACGAGCTCGACCCCCGGCGTCACCGCCACCTCGATCCTGATCGGCAGCCACCAGCCGCTGACCGGTATCGCGGCGCCCGGCTACTCCGAGATCGCACCGGCATCGAACGCCTACTTCCAGTGGGTCAACGCCCACGGCGGCATCAACGGCCGCAAGATCACGTTCAAGTACCTCGACGACGCCTACGACCCGACGAAGACCAGCACCGACGTGAAGCAGCTCGTCCTGCAGAAGCACGTCTTCGCGATCTTCGAAGGCCTCGGTACTCCGACGCACGAGGCGGCGGTCAACTTCATCAACCAGCAGAAGGTCCCCGACCTGTTCGTTGCCTCGGGCTGCCTGTGCTGGAACAACCCGAGCCAGAACCCCGAGACCTTCGGATGGCTCCCGGACTACACGCGCGAGGGCAAGATCCTCGGCGACTACGTGAAGAAGAACTTCCCCGGGAAGAAGATCGGCATCTTCGCGCAGGGCGATGACTTCGGCCAGAACGGCATCAAGGGGTTCGAGGACGAGATCCCGGCAAGCGGAATCGCGGATATCGAGCAGTACGACCCCACCAACATCAAGATCACCCCGCTGGTGCAGAAGCTGCAGAAGGCCGGCGTCCAGGTGCTCGTGTCGTTCACGGTTCCCGCCTTCACCGCGTTGCTCAAGCTCACGTCGCTGCAGCTGGGCTTCAGCCCGCAGCTCGTGGTCAGCAGCGTCGGCTCCGACCCGATCACGCTGTCCGGCCTGATCTCGAACTTCTCGAAGGGGAAGGCGCCCGGCAAGGACCTGATCCAGGGCATCATCACCGACGGCTACCTGCCGTCCCCGGCGGAGCCCTCCAACAGCTGGATCAAGCTGTTCAAGCAGATCCACGACAAGTACATCCCGAAGCTGCCGTTCGACGGCAACGTGCTGTACGGCATGGCGTCGGCGTACACCTTCACCGAGGCCCTCGCGGCAGCCGGGCAGAACCTGACCCGGGAGAGCCTGGTTGCCGCCGTCGAGGCGAACAACTTCAGCGGCCCGAACCTCACGCCGTACGCGTACTCGTCGAGCGACCACTCGGGCATGACGGGTGTGCAGATGGGCGTGATCCAGGGGCTGGCCGTCCACCTGCAGGGTCAGCCGCTCGTGACGGATGACGGCACCGGGCCGATCACGCCGTACACGACCGCCGAGGCGACTGCACCGGCGAGCGGGATCCCGACTGGGTGAGCGAGCCACCACGCATCGCACCCGGCGAGCGCTTCGCCGATGCCGACCAGTGGGACCACGCGAGGGCGACGCCGCCGCACCTGTGGGCGACGCTCGGCTATCGACGCCTCGCGTGGGAACCGGGCGGTACGACGATCGCTTGGGACGCGACGCCTGACTACTGCTTCCGCACCGCGGGTGGGCCGATCGTGCAGGGCGGACTCGTGACCGCACTGCTCGATGCCGCGATGGGGGGCGCCTGCTGGACCGTGCTCGATCGTGACCAGGCGTTCCTCACCGCGGACCTGCGGGTCGAGTTCCTCCGGTCGGCGGAAGTCGGCACGCTGTCGGCGAAAGGCTGGGTGGTGCGCCGTACCCGGCGGGTGGTGTTCTGTGCCGCGGAGCTCTACCGAGGCGAGATCCCGGGGGAGGTGCTGGCCACCAGCCGATGCACGCAGGTGGTACTGCCGGCGGAGGGGCGGGCTGGTCGTTACCAGGCGCCGGACGAGCCGGGCGCTCCGCCGAACGACGCAAGAGGCTGATCGCATGTCACATAGGTGTTGTGAAAAGCCGCCCGTATGTCACACAGGTGTCGCGATTCACGACCCGTATGTCACATAGGTGTCGCGGGGCGGTGCCACCCGCCGCCCAGCTCGGGGGCGAGCCCGGCGCGGGCAGCTTCGAGAAAGGTCCGCCGGTCGACGGTCCCGAGGCCCGCGGGTAGCACGCCGAGCAGTGGCGCTTCGGCGTACGACGGCAGGTCGTCGAGGTTCGTACGCGATGCCAGGTCGGGAGCTGCGGGCCAGGAGCCGACGACGACTCCCGCGCACGTGAGGGAGCGCCGCCGCAGCTCCCGGCAGGTGAGCGCCGTCGAGTTGAGGGTCCCGAGGCCGGCGGGAGCGACGACCAGCACCTCGGCGCCGAGGTCCGCCGCGAGGTCTGCCATCGTCGCGCCGTCCGCGTCGAACCGGACGAGCAAACCACCCGCGCCTTCGATCAGGACCAGGTCGCGGCCGGTGATCGCCGCCGTACGGCGAGCCAGCTCGGCCACCGGCGTCGCTGGGATGCCGACCAGACGGGCCGCACTCGCCGGTGCAAGCGGGGCCGGATACCTCACCAGCTCGTGCACGTCGTCGACCCCGGACAGTCGGGTGACGACGTCGGTGTCGCTCTCGTCGCCGGGCTCGATCCCGGTCTGCGCGGCCTTGACGACCGCCACTCGCTGCCCAGCTGCTCGCGCAAGAGCCGCGAGGGCGGCGGTGACGATCGTCTTGCCGATCTCCGTTCCGGTCCCGGTGACGACGAGGCGCTTCACCGCAGCCGCTCGATCGCCTCGAGGACGACCGATGTGGCCTCCTTGACCTCCACATCGGTGAGGCTCGCCCGCGCGGTGAGCCGAAGCCGGCTTCCGTCGGGCGGAACCGAAGGCGGCCGGAAGCAGCCGACGACGACACCGGCGTCACGGCAAGCGTCAGCGACCGTGACGGTCAGCGCCGGGTTGCCGAGCACCAGCGAGACCACTGCGCCGGCGGGGGTCGGGACATCGAGGGCCGTCGCGATCTCATCCCGGCAGTGACCGACTCTCGACACGAGATCCGGCTCAGCGGCAACCACGGTGATCGCGGTATGCGCAGCTGCAACGCATGCCGGAGCCAGCCCGGTGTCGAAGATGAAGGTCCGCGCGGTGTTGATGAGGTGGTCGATCACGGCGGCCGACCCGAGCACGGCACCGCCCTGGCTGCCGAGCGCCTTGGACAGCGTCACCGTGCGGATGACGTCCGGTGCGTCAGCGATGCCTGCGGCGTGCGCGATGCCTCGACCGCCCGGCCCGAGCACCCCCACCGAGTGCGCCTCGTCGATGACCAGCACCGCATCGCGCCGCCGGCAGACGTCATGCAACGCGGTCAAATCAGCGGTTGTGCCGTCGGTGCTGAACACGGCGTCCACCACGACAAGCGCCCGTTGCTCGCTACGCGTGGCGAGCGCCACGTCGACGGCGGCGAGGTCGCGATGCGGGTTGACGACCACGCGCGACCGCGACAACCGGCAGGCATCGATGATCGACGCGTGGTTGTGCGCATCGGAGACGATCAGCGTGTCCGATCCGCCGAGGGCGGTGATCAATCCGAGGTTGGCGGTGTAGCCGGACGAGAAGACGAGTGCCGCCTCACCGCCGGCGAACGACGTCAGCGCGGTCTCGAGCTCCTCGTGCAGCGCGGTGCTTCCTGTCACCAGCCGGGATCCGGTCGAGCCGGCACCCCAGGCCGTGAGTGCTTCCTGGGCTGCCGTCAGCACCCGCGGGTCGGTCGCGAGCCCGAGGTAGTCGTTGCTCGCGACGTCGATGAGGTGGTCACCGCTGCGCCGATGGGTGAGATGTCGGGACAGGCCCTCCGCCTGCCGGTGGCGCGCAACTGCTGCGAGCCACTCGTCGTACGCGCGGCTCATGCTGCGGCGGCGGCGACCATTGCGCGGCAGATCGTGGCGAGGTCGTCCTCGGTGCAGATGTAGGGCGGCATGGCGTAGATGAGGTTACGGAACGGCCGGAGCCACACGCCCTCGCTCATCGCCCGCCTCGTCACGCGGTCGACGTCCACCGCATCGGCCAGCTCGATCACCCCGATCGCGCCGCAAACCCGGACGTCGGCAACCCCGTCGAGCTCCAGCGCCGGTGCCAGCCCGTCCTTCAGCGCGGTCTCGGCGCGCCCGACCTGCGCCTTCCAGTCGTTGGTGTGCAGCAGCTCGAGGCTTGCCGCGGCGATCGCCGCTGCGAGCGGGTTGGCCATGAACGTCGGGCCGTGCATGAAGGCACCGCCCGGACCCGAGCTGATCGCGTCGGCGACGGCATCGGTGCACAAGGTGGCTGCCATCGAGAGGTAGCCGCCGGTGAGCGCCTTGCCGACGCACATGATGTCGGGGGAGGTCGCGGAGTGCTCGGCCGCGAACATCGTGCCGGTCCGACCGAAGCCGGTGGCGATCTCGTCGAGGATCAGCAACAAGCCGTGCCGGTCACACAGTGCGCGCAGGTGATCGACGTACGCAGGGCTGTAGAAGCGCATCCCGCCGGCGCCCTGCACCACCGGCTCGACGATGACGGCGGCGAGCGAGTCGCTGTGCCGCTCGACGAGGTCGGCGGTCTGCGATCGCCACTGCTCGTCGCCCGCCTCGACGGGCGGCATCGGCGCGAACACCTGCTCGGTCAGCGCACCGGTGAACAGGTGATGCATGCCGCCGACCGGGTCGCACACGGACATCGCCATGAACGTGTCCCCGTGGTAGCCGCCGCGGATCGTGAGCAGCCGGTTGCGCGCGGGGCGGTCGCAGGCCTGCCAGTACTGCAATGCCATCTTGATCGCCACCTCGACGGCGACCGATCCCGAGTCGGCGAAGAAGACGCGGCGCAGTGGCGCCGGGACGATCGCGAGGAGCTCCTCGGAGAGCTTGATCGCGGGCTCGTGGGTGAGCCCGCCGAACATCACGTGCGACATCCGGTCGAGCTGGGCATGTGCGGCGGCATCGAGGACCGGGTGCCGGTAGCCGTGGATCGCAGCCCACCAGCTCGCCATGCCGTCGATCAGCTCGGTGCCGTCGCGCAGCCGGATGCGTACCCCGCTCGCGCTGTCGACCAGGTACGGCGCGGGGCTCGCCGGCATCGCGGCGTACGGATGCCACACGTGCGCGGCGTCGTGCGCGAGAAGTGAGTCGGCGTGGATGTCGGTAACGTACCGTCCCGTGACAGAAGCGGATCTTGCCACCCTGACCGAGCAGGCCGTTCCGCGCGAGGCGGTCGGGCGCTACCTGGCCGAGCAGCTCGGTGACGACGGCTGGCGTGACTGCCGGCTCGAGCTCATCTCCGGGGGCAAGTCGAACCTGACCTTCGGTGTCACCTCCGCAGCCGGCGAGGCGGTGCTGCGGCGCCCGCCGCTGTCGAACCGGCTGCCGACCGCGCACGACATGGGGCGTGAGCACCGCGTGATGACGGCGCTCGGGCCGACGCCGGTGCCGGTTCCACCCACGCTCGCCATGTGCACCGACGAGGACGTGATCGGTGCGCCGTTCTACGTGATGGAACGCGTCGTCGGCCACATCGTCCGGGACACGCTGCCGGACGGCTACGCGGAGTCACCCGAGGAACGGCTGGCGATCGCGCACGGGTTGATCGATGTCATGGCCGACCTCCACGCGGTGGAGCCGGCAGAGGTCGGTCTCGGTGACTACGGAAAGCCCGACGGCTATCTCGAGCGCCAGATCCGGCGCTGGACGACGCAGTGGCAGGCGACGCGTGACGCGCTCCAAGGAGATGGCAGCGACCTCGACCGGCTCGCCGAGCGGCTGACGGCAAGGGTTCCGGCGGCCCCGACAGGCCCGATCGTGCACGGCGACTACCGCATGGACAACGTGATGCTCGACCCGACCACGCCGGGCCGGATCGCTGCGGTCCTCGACTGGGAGCTGTCGACCCTCGGCGACCCGCTCGCCGACCTCGGCATGTTCTACATCTACTGGCAGGACGCCGGCGACGAGACCAGCGAGCTGACGGCGGGCGTGCTGCCGACGGTCACGACGCTGCCGGGGTTCCCGACTCGGCGCGAGCTGCTCGACCGCTACGCGAAGAGCAGCGGTCGTGACCTCAGCGAGATGCCGTGGTACGTCGCGTTCGCGTGCTTCAAGCTCGCAGCGATCATCGCTGGTGTGGCGGCGCGCGGGCTCGCCGGCGCGATGATCGGCGACGGGTTCGTCGAGATGGCGGTGCGAATCGCGCCGCTGGTCAACGCCGGCAACGCCGCCCTCACCAACGGCCTGTAACGGGCGCTACCGATCGCGCAAGCAATGTGGCATTGCATGACCAGTTCCCTCAGATTTCGAGGAAATCACTGGGGCAATGCCACATTGCTTGGCACGCACCAACGCTCGAGAGGTGCCGCTCCAGCCCGTCAACGGAGGGCGAGGCCGCCGTCGATCACCCAGACCTGGCCCGTGACGTACGTCGAGTCGGTCAGCGTCGCGACCACTTCGGCGATGTCGTCCGGCTGCGCGGCCCGGCCCATCGGCGCCATGAACTTGATCGCCTCGTGCAGGTCGGTCCACTCCGCCGTCCACGGAGTGTCGACCAGCCCCGGCGCTACGGCGTTGACGCGAACCGTCGGCGCGAGCGTGTTGGCGAGCAGCAGCGTCAGGTGGTTCATCGCCGCCTTGCTGACTGCATAGGGGATGGAGGATCCCGTCGGGCGGACGCCGGCGAGCGAGGTGACGTTCACGATGCAGCCGGCGCCCGACTCCTTAAGGTGAGGGATCGCCGCGACCGTTGTCTGCCAGGTCCCGACGACGTTGACGTCGTACAGCCGCCGGAAGACGTCCGGTGACGCGGTGGCGAAGTCGTCGTGCGGGATCCGCTGGGTCGTCCCCGCGTTGTTGACGAGTACGTCGAGCCGGCCGAACTTCGCGATCGTCTCGTCGACGATCCGTTGCGCGTCGGCAGCCTCGGCGATGTCGCCCTGCACGTAGTGTGTGCGATCCGCCCCGAGCTCAGCCACCATCGCCTGGCCGGCATCGATCGACTTCGCCGAGTTGACCACGACCTGCAGGCCGTCGCGGACGAAGCGCTCGACAACGGCCTTCCCGATCCCCGACGTCGAGCCGGTGACGAGGGCAACCCGGTCGCTCATCTACACACCTCCGGCGGTCATGATGCCGCCGTCGATCGCCACTGTCTGCCCGGTTATCCAGGAGGCGTCGTCGGACAGCAGGAAGGCCGCGAGCTTCGCGGTGTCCGTGGGTGTACCGAGGCGCTGCAGCGGGTAGCGCGCCGCGGCCGCCGCCTCGTCCTTCTCATAGAGAGCTCGAGCGAACTGCGTCTTGACCACCGCCGGGGCGATGCCGTTCACGCGGACTCCCGGGCTCAGCTCCTGCGCGAGCTGGCGCGTCATGTGGATCAGCGCTGCCTTGCTCGCGTTGTAGGCGCCGAGGAACGGCCCCGCCCGCAGGCCACCGATGGACGCGACATTGAGGATCGCGCCGCCGTTGTCCTTCAGCCAGGCACGCCAGGCGAGCTGGGTCCAGGCGAGGCCCGCGACGACGTTGACCTCGAAGATCTTGCGTACGGCGGCGAGGTCGTAGTCGACCATCGGCCCGAAGACCGGGTTGACGGCCGCGTTGTTGACCACGTAGTCGATCCGCCCGAAGGCGGCCATCGTCGCGTCGACGGCGGCCTGCTGGTGCGCCGCGTCGTCGGCGCTGCCCCGAGCGGCGATCGCGCGCCCGGCGCCATCGGGGTCGAGCTGGGCGATCGCCGCCTCGAGCTCGTCGGGCTTGCGCGCCGTGATGCACACCGAGGCGCCGCGCTCGACCAGCTCGGCCGCGATGCCTAAGCCGATACCGCGGGTGCCGCCGGTGACGATCGCCGCGCGCCCCTCGAAGTCCAGATCTGGCATGCGCTGAACGCTGCCACATCGGCTTGCACAGGCGCCGCGGCGGGGCGCCTCGTGCACAGGGTGATGTCGCCTCGGGCGGCGCCGTCGGCGGGCATCCGCACGGTGATGCGACCGGCGGGTGCCGGCCTACGAGAAGGGAAGCCGATGGAGACGTACATCACGGTGCAGGGGAACCTGACTGCCGACCCCGATCCTCGGACCACCGCCAACGGCGCCACTCTGGTCCGGCTCCGGGTCGCCTCGAACCCCCGCCGCTTCGATCGGGAGAGCGGCGGGTTCAAGGACGGGGATCCCATGTACATCGGCGTGTCCTGCTGGCGCGGACTTGCCGCCAACGTCCTGGCAAGCCTCCGCAAGGGCGACAGCGTCGTCGTGCTCGGCAAGCTGCTCTTTCGCGAGTACGACGACACCAACGGTGCGAAGCAGCGCGTCCACGAGATCGAGGCTGTCGCGGTCGGGCCCGATCTCAACCGCTGGGCGGTCGATCTCCGGCGTCCTCAGCGCCAGGACGTCGAGGCGGCCGTCGACGTGCCGGAGCCGGCCGAGGCGGCGGAACCCGCTACCGCGGCCGCCTGAGCTGGTCGAGCTGTCGGCGGACGAAGTCAGGGTCGAGGCCCGTGCCGAAGGCGTCGTCGGCGCGGGCCGGCACCGTACGACGGCGGGCCCGCCGCCACGCGCCGAGCCCCAGCACGCCGCCGGCAAGCAGCAGCGGGAAGCCGACGAACGCGGCGTCCAGCGCCCGGCTCCAGGTGGAGTCCAGGCGAGCGGTGAACGGATCGGCCTTGTCGTAGTAGACGTCGACGCGAGAGCGGTTGTCGCTGGTGTTCGGGTTGGGGACGAACGTGTAGCGCTGGCCGTGGACAGCGAAGCTGACTAGGCCGTTCGTCTCCGAGCCCACGGCGTGGCGGCCGGTCCAGAGCAACGTGTCCTGCTTGGACTGGATGATGAGCAAGAACCCGAGCAGGGCGAAGACGACAAGCGCTGTCGCGATGCCGGTGTGGGCACCAAGGCCGTCGAAGGCGCTGCTCAGGCGCGATCGTGCGCTCACGATCCGTAGCCTAGACACGTCAGTGCCGGCTGCGCCGGCTCCGCTTTTCGGTGGGAGTGGGGAGGTGGACGTGGCTCAGTACATCTACTCGATGCGCAACGTCCGCAAGGCGCACGGCGACAAGGTCATCCTCGACAACGTCACCCTGTCCTTCCTGCCGGGGGCGAAGATCGGCGTCGTCGGTCCCAACGGCGCGGGTAAGTCGAGCGTCCTGAAGATCATGGCCGGGATGGACACCCCGTCGAACGGTGACGCGATCCTCACTCCCGGCTACACGGTCGGGATCCTGCTGCAGGAGCCGCCGCTGGACGAGACGAAGGACGTGCGCGGCAACGTCGACGAGGCGGTCGCCGCGACCAAGGCGCTGGTCGACCGGTACAACGAGGTCGCCGAGAAGATGGCCGTCGAGTACACCGATGAGCTCGGTACCGAGCTGGGCGTGCTGCAGGAGCAGATCGAGCACGCCGGAGCCTGGGATCTCGACAGCCGCATCGAGATGGCGATGGATGCGCTGCGGCTGCCGCCCGGCGATGCTGACGTCACGGTGCTCTCGGGTGGCGAGCGCCGCCGGGTGGCGCTGTGCAAGCTGCTGCTCGAGCAACCGGACCTGCTGCTGCTCGACGAGCCGACCAACCACCTCGACGCCGAGAGCGTGGCCTGGCTCGAGCAGCACCTCGCGGCGTATCCGGGCACGGTGCTCGCCGTCACCCACGACCGTTACTTCCTCGACAACGTCGCGGAGTGGATCCTCGAGCTCGACCGCGGCCACGCCTACCCCTACGAGGGCAACTACACGACGTACCTCGACACCAAGGCGTCGCGGATCAAGGTCGAGGGCGCGAAGGACGCGAAGCGCAAGAAGGAGATCGAGCGGGAGCTGGAGTGGGTCCGGTCGAACCCGAAGGCGCGCCAGGCGAAGAGCAAGGCCCGGCTCGCGAGGTTCGAGGAGCTGGTCGCCGAGGCCGATCGCGCCGCACCGCTCGAGAACGGCGGCATCCAGATCCCGCCCGGCCCGCGGCTCGGGTCGCAGGTCATCGAGGCCCGCGGTCTCTGCAAGGGCTTCGGGGACCGGGTTCTCATCGACGACCTGTCGTTCTCCCTGCCGCGCGGCGGCATCGTCGGCATCATGGGCCCCAACGGCGTCGGCAAGACGACGCTGTTCAAGATGATCATCGGCGACGAGAAGCCCGACGCGGGCGAGCTGACGATCGGGGACACGGTCGAGATCTCCTACGTCGACCAGGGTCGCGGCGGGCTGGACCCGAAGCAGACGTTGTGGGAGGTCGTGTCCGGCGGCCTGGACCACATCATCGTCGGCAAGACCGACATTAACAGCCGCGCGTACGTCGCGTCCTTCGGCTTCAAGGGGCCGGACCAGCAGAAGCCGGCCGGCGTGCTCTCCGGCGGAGAGCGCAACCGCCTCAACCTGGCACTGACGCTGAAGGCCGGCGGCAACGTGCTGCTGCTCGACGAGCCCACCAACGACCTCGATGTCGAGACGCTGCGCTCGCTGGAGGACGCGCTCGAGGAGTTCCCCGGGTGTGCGGTCGTCATCAGCCACGACCGGTGGTTCCTCGACAAGGTGGCGACCCACATCCTCGCCTGGGAGGGCACCGACGAGCAGCCCGGCAAGTGGTACTGGTTCGAGGGCGGCTTCTCCGACTACGAGCGCAACAAGGTCGACCGGCTCGGTGAGGAGGCGGCGCGTCCGCACCGCGTCACCTACCGCCGGCTCAACCGCGACTAGTGGCTTCGGCGACCGCGCCCGCCCCGGGCTGGGACCCGGGCCAGTACCTGAGGTACGCCGACGAGCGCTCGCGGCCGTTCTTCGACCTGCTCGCCAGGGTTCCGGCCAGCGAGCCGGCGTACGTGGTCGATCTGGGCTGCGGGCCGGGAACTCTCACGCAGACGCTCGCCCGACGCTGGCCGGATGCCGATGTCGTCGGGGTGGACAGCTCCGCGCAGATGATTGCCGAAGCCGAATCCGGGGCCACTTTCGCTCGTTTGACGTACGTGTGCGCCGATTTGCGGTCCTGGCTGCCCAGCTCCGAGCGCGACGCGGCGCCGGATGTGGTGGTGGCGAACGCGGTCCTGCAGTGGGTGCCCGGCCATGTCGACCTGATCAGGACGATCGCGGGCTGGCTGGCGCCGCACGGGGTGTTCGCCTTCCAGGTTCCGGCCAACTTCGATTCTCCGTCGCACACGGTGATCCGTGAGCTGCGTGAGTCCCCGCGTTGGCGTGATCGGCTTGGCGACGACGCCGACCGGCAAGCCGCGGTCGAGTCCCCGGAGGCCTATCTCGAGGCGATGACCGCGGCGGGTCTCCTGCCGGACGTGTGGCAGACCACCTACCTCCACCGGCTGACAGGAGCCGACCCCGTGCTGGAGTGGGTCAAGGGCACCGCGCTGCGTCCGGTGCTCACGGCGCTGGCCGACGATCCGGACGCCACGGCGGAGTTCCTGGCGGCGTGCGCGGCAGGCCTGCGCACGGCGTACCCGGCCGGCCCGGACGGTACGACGGTCTTCCCGTTCCGCCGGACGTTCGCGGTCGGGCAGGCGAGGGACGCCGCGTGAGAGGTCGAGTCCTCGCCGCAATGGTTGCGGTGGTCGTGGCGCTGCCCGTGACTGCGGCCGCGAGCGCCGGATCGCATGCAGCGACGGCAGCGAGCCGGCAGAGCCGGAGCAGCGATCAGGCGATCGCGGGCGCCAGCGTGTTCGTCTGGAGCAGCCACGGGTCCGAGAACAACGGCAACGGATGCACGCTGGCCTTCTCGGTGCGGTCAGTGCGGACCGGCAAGGACGGGGCGCTCACCGCGGGACACTGCGTGGCGACGATCGCCGGTGGCCCGGCGTACCTCGTCCACCAGACCAAGAGCCTGCCCAACGACGGCACCGCCCCGGGTGACCTGCTCGGCAAGGTCAGCGGCCACAGGTTCGTCCTCGGCCCCGACGGGGACAGCGCGTTCGTCGCCCTCGTTGCGCGCCGAAGCGCCCGGCCGTTGGTGTTCGTCGGTGGCAAGACCTCGCGCTCCGCGATTCCGGTCGTCGGGGTCAAGGCCCCGGCGCAGGACATGCCGGTTTGCTACTCCGGTGCCGCCACCGGCGAGCACTGCGGCTTCACCATCGTCGGTTTCGGGCCGCACACCGTGAACTTCAAGTCCAGCGGCTCCCACGTCGCGATCGGGAACGAGTGGCAGGCCAAGTCCGACAGCGGCGGCCCGTGCACCTCACGAAAGGGTGACTCGGGCTCGCCGGTCTACACGGTCGAGGACGGCGAGGCGTACGCGGTCGGGATCCTGTCGGGAGGGCAGGTCAAGCCCGGGCAGTGCCCGTTCTACTTCACCCCGGTCAATCTCGCCCTGAAACACTTCGGGCTCGTGCTGATCGCGTCGAAGCCGACCGCCGCTACGAGTTGACGAGGATGTCGGCACCGAGGGTCAGGTAGGACCACAGGGTCTCGTCGGCTTCCTTCGGCAGCGACAGGTCGTCGAGCGCTGCACGCATGTGGGTCAGCCAGTGGTCGCGAGCCTCGACATCGATCCGGAACTCCGCGTGGCGGGCTCGCAGCCGCGGATGCCCGCGGGTCTCGGAGTAGGTGCGCGGCCCGCCCCAGTACTGCTCGAGGAACAACATCAGCCGCTCAGCTGCGCCCGCCCAGTCGTGATCGGGATAGATCGCAACGAGGACGGGGTCGTTCGCGACGCGCGCGTAGAAGCCGCTGACCAACCGCTCGAACGTCTCGTGGCCGCCGACCGCGTCGTAGAAGGTCGCCGCTGAATCGATGCCCTCGATCGAGATCGGTTGGGGGCCTGGCCGTTCCATGCCTCCAAAGTACGGCGCGAGCACGCCGGTCGCTGGGTACGCTGACGACAACCGAGGAGGCGGCAGTGGCTCACGCACTCGTGCTCAACGCGACGTACGAGCCGCTGTGCGTCGTGACGCAGCGCCGAGCCGTCGTCCTGGTCCTCACCGGCAAGGCCGTCGCGGTCGAGTCCGCCGAGGACGAGCTGCACAGCGAGCGCATCTCGTTGCGGGTCCCGCTCGTGGTCCGGCTCGGCCGGTTCGTGCGGGTGCCGTACCGCGGTGCGGTACCGCTGACGCGCCGGGCCGTCTTCGCCCGCGACGGTGGGCGCTGCGTCTACTGCCTCGCGCCGGCCACGAGCATCGACCACGTCATTCCCCGCAGCCGCGGCGGCGGACACGTCTGGGAGAACGTCGTGTCGTGTTGCCGGCGGTGCAACCATGCCAAGGCCGATCGGGCGATCTCGGAGCTCGGTTGGCGGATGCCACGCCAGCCGGTCGCGCCGACCGGCGTCGCCTGGCGGGTCCTCGGCACCGGCCGGATGGCGCCGCAGTGGCGGCCGTATCTCGGTGAGGAGACGGCCGACGAGGCCGAGGCTGCAAGCGCTTGATCGCGCGGCACTAGGGTCCGTGTCATGACGGCACGCGTTCGCCTCGCCTCGCTCGCCGTCGCGGCCTTGGCCGCGGCCGGGTGCAGCAACGGCTCCTCCGGCGGCGGTGACAACACCGCGGCGACATCGCCGCCCACCACGGCGAGCCCGACCACATCCGCTTCCGCGTCCGCCTCGCCGTCGCCGAGCGAGTCGCCGACACCGACGCCCTCGTTCTCGAGCACGGTCCAGGCGTCACACGGCTGCGGCATCGGCGCGCTGAAGGTCACCGTCGGGCAAGGTCAGGGCGCCGCCGGTTCGACGATCATCCCGATCGTCTTCACCAACGACAGCTCCCGGCCGTGCACGCTGTTCGGCTATCCGGGTGTCTCCTTTCTCGACTCGGGCGGGCATCAGCTCGGCCAGCCTGCCGACGAGCGCGGCGGCGAAAAGGCGATTGTCACTCTCGCTCCTGGAAGTGCAGCGAACGCTCAGCTGCAGATCCCGGAGCCGGGCAACTTCAGCGCCGCAGACTGCAAGGTGGCGAGCGCAGCCTTCTTGCGGGTGTATCCACCGGGTGAGAAGCGCTCCGTCCAGCTTGCCGAGTCCGCGCAGGTGTGCACCACCGAGGCGGGCCGGTCAGTCGTCCTGCCCGTGGCGCCTGGTACCGGCGGGTGAGCCCGACGTGGGCGAGCTGCACGACCTGACGCTGCTCGAGCAGGCCGCCGCGGTGCGCGACAAGTCGGTGTCACCGGTCGAGCTGGTGGAGCACTACCTGGCCCGGATCGACCGGCTCAGCGACCGTGTCGGGGCCTTCGTGACGGTCACAGCCGACCTTGCGCTCGACGCGGCGAAGGCGGCAGCCGACCAGGTCGGCGACGGTTCTGGCCTGCCGGAGCTGTACGGCGTGCCGACCGCCATCAAGGACCTCAACCTGGTCGCAGGCGTCCCGACCACATTCGGGACGTCCGCCTGGCCGGCGGCTGACCTCGGCATCGACGACGCCGTCACGGCGAAGCTGAAGGCGGCCGGCCTGATCAGCCTCGGCAAGACGAACACGCCGGAGTTCGGGCTTCCCTGCTACACGGAGCCCGACGTCGCGCCACCCGCCCGCACGCCGTGGGACCTCGCGCGGTCGGCCGGTGGCTCGAGCGGGGGAGCGGCCGCAGCCGTTGCCGCGGGGCTCGTGCCGGCGGCGCAGGGCAGTGACGGTGGCGGGTCGATCCGGATCCCCGCCAGCGTCTGCGGGCTGTTCGGCATCAAGCCGTCGCGTGGCCGCGTCTCCAACGCACCGGTCTCGCCGGAGATCAGCGGGCTCGCCGTGAACGGGCCGCTCGCCCGAACCGTCCGCGACGCCGCGGCGCTGCTCGATGCGATGGCCGGGCCGGCGCCCGGCGACTGGCAGTGGGCGCCACCCCCGCCGCAGAGCTTCCTTTCGTCCTGTGACGCCTCGCCGGGCCGGATGAACATCGGGCGGTTCGCGACGCCGGTGATCGCCGACGCGCCGGTGCACCCGGAATGCATGGCGGCGTACGAAGCGGCGAGCGAGCTGCTGTCCGATCTCGGTCATTACGTGTTCGACTACTCACCCACCTTCACGGCCGATCTGGTGCCTGCCTTCGAGACGGTGTGGTCAGCCGAGTTCCTCAACCTTCCGATCAGCTCGGACGACGAGCCGAAGACGCGCCCGTTGACGCGATGGATCCGGGATCGCGGCCGCACGGCTTCAGGGCAGCAGGTCTACGCGGCGCTGGCCACGCTGCGCCGCGCCGCGCGGACCGAGCTGACCGCGTCCGCGCGGTACGACGCGATCCTCACGCCGACGCTTGCCCAACCTCCGGCGCTGGTGGGTGGCTTGCGCGACGATGACGACCCGGCAGCGGACTTCGACGCGCAGAAGCGGTTCACCCCGTTCACGGCGCCGTACAACATGTCGGGGCAGCCAGCCGTCTCGGTGCCACTGCACTGGACCGCCGACGGGCTGCCGATCGGGGTGCAGCTGATCGGCCGGCCGTACGACGAGGTGACGCTGCTGTCGTTGTCGGCGCAGCTCGAGGCGGCCGCGCCCTGGGCGCAGCGCCGACCGTCGTGCTGGTAGCGGGAGCCGGTCGGATAAGTTTCACGTCGTGAGGAACCGCCAACCTGGCCGGCGGGCTGCCGCCCGGCTCGCCACGATCGCCATCGCTGCGGCCCTGCCCGTCCTGACCGCAGCCGCACCCGCGCTTGCCCTGCACCGCGACGACGGAGCTCGCCCAGGCCCATCGCTGGGCGCCGGCCTCACGATCCTGTACTACGTCGTGATCCCGGTCGGGGCGTTTCTCGTGATCGCGGCGTTGTCGGTGCTGCCGTCGACCCTGAGCCGGCCGCGCTACCGCCCCGGGAAGCCGTGGGACCGCGAGGCCAAGTGGATCGGTGCTCCGGCGGATGAGACAGCCGGCGCCGCGGCCGCCAAGGACAGTGCACGGGGTGGCGCAAGTGCCGAGTGGTGAAGCCTTCACCAACGAGCAGCAGAACGACATCGAACGGGTCATCGAGCTGGCGAACAGCGAGACCGGCCTGCGGTTCTCCGTCTTCGTGGGCAACGTCGAAGGAGACATTCGTGATGCGGCCGAGGCGAAGCACGCGAGCTTCGGCGCGCAGGCGAGCGACACGGTGCTCATCGTCGTGTCGCCCGGTGACCGGCTGCTGGAGATCGTGACCGGCGATGCGGCGGCGCGCCGCCTGTCCGATCGCGCCTGCGCCCTCGCGGCGCTGTCGATGACGACGTCCTTCGCCGGCGGCGACCTCGCCGGAGGCATCGTGACCGGGGTGCGGATGCTCGCCGAAGCCGCGGGGCACCCGATCGTCGTTCGCTAGCCGCGCTTCGGCGCGGGTCCACCGAATCGCGCGCGGCCGATGTCAAAGTGACGCCGTGAGCACCGGGCCGGTCGACGCGGGCAGCCGCTCGCCGATGCCGGTGCCGCCGCTGTTGCGCGACGCCGCCGGATGGGTGTGGCGGACCCTCATCGTCATTGCCGGGGTCGTCGTACTGATCCGGTTCATGGACCGGATCTACTTCGTCGTCCTGCCGTTCTTCGCGGCGCTGTTCGCGACCTCGCTGGGCTATCCGATCGTGATGTGGTTCGTCCGGCGCGGCCTGCCGAGAGCGCTGGCGACCTGGCTCACCGTGCTCCTCGCCGCGGTGGTGTTCGGCGGCATCGCGATCTTCGTCGTCGACCGAGCGGTCAGCCAGTACCCCGATCTCGTCAGCCAGATCCAGGCGGCCGTGACCAAGTTCCGGCACTTCCTGACCGTCGACCTGCACGTGAAGTCGTCGTCGACCGCCAGTCTCGAAAAGACGATCACGGACTACCTGAACGCCCACCGGAACGCGGTGGCGTCAGGGGCGCTGTCCGGCATCGCGACTGTCGCGGAGACGCTGGCCGGGGTGGTCCTGTGGTTCTTCATGACCTTCTTCATGCTGTATGACGGCCACAACATCTGGGACTGGTTCGCCGGCCTGTTCCCGGCCAGTAGCCGCCATCGCGTTCACGACGCGGGACAGCAGGCGTGGCAGCGGCTCGGTGGCTTCGTCCACGGGACGTTCATCATCGCGGTCTTCCACGGCGTCGTCGTTGCGATCGCGCTCTCGGCGATGGGCGTCCCGCTGGTGGCGCCACTCGCCCTGCTCGTCTTCATGGGCAGCTTCCTGCCGATCATCGGGGCCTTCCTCTTCGGTGGCCTCGCCGTCGCCGTCACCTTCGTGACCCAGGGCTGGGTGCTCGGCGTCGTACTGATCGGGATCCTCGTCATCGACAACCAGATCGAGGCGCACGTCTTCCAGCCGTTCCTCGTCGGCCGCTACGTCGAGCTGCACCCGCTCGCCGTCGCCGTTTCGATCGCCGGCGGCGGTGTGCTCGAAGGCATCTACGGCGCTGTCCTTGCCGTGCCGGTGGTGGCCGTCTGCTACGCCGTCGTCAAGTCCCTCGCCTCCGGCGGGCAGCTGCCACCCGAGACCGGGGCACCGGCAATCGAGAGCCTCGGCGGCGACCCGCCGCCACCGGCAAAGAAGGCCGCACCGCGCAAGCGCGCTGCCGCGAAGCCGGCCGGCGCCGCCAAGAAGGCCGCCAAGAAGGCACCGGGCGCGGCACGGCCGCGCACGTCCACAGCCCGCTGACCGCCCCGGCGGCCGTGTCGGAGCCGCCGCGGACCTTGGCGCGGTGAGATCGCCCCGCTTCGTCGTCGCTGCCTTGGCTGTTCTCGCGGCGTTGGGTTGGCACTCGCTCGGTCGAACCGGGCGTCCGGCAGCCGCGCTGCCGTCGGTCGCACCGCCGGCAGCGAGCGGCGACCGGCTGATCGTGGAGCCCGACGACGGCATGGCGCCGATCTACGCCCTGCTGTCCTCGCCTCGCCGCTCGCTGGACCTGACGATGTACGAGCTCGACGACCCGACCGCGGAGCAGATCCTCGCGAGCGACGCCGGACGTGGCGTGCGGGTTCGGGTCATCCTCGACCGCCGGCTCGAGCGCGTGCGCAACCAGCCGGCGTACGACTACCTCTCACGGCGCGGGGCGCACGTCGCGTGGTCGTCCCCGCGCTACTTCGCGACCCACGAGAAGGCATTCGTCATCGACGGCCGCACCGCCGTGATCATGTCGCTCAACCTCACCGCGCGCTACTACGCGACCAGCCGGGATGCCGCGGTCGTCGACGTCGATCGCGTCGACGTCGCGGCGATCGAGTCGGTCTTCACGGCCGACCTGCGCGGTCAGGGCGCCGTCCCGCCCGCGGACGACCTGGTGTGGAGCCCGGGCCAGTCGTGGGCGGACGTCCTCGCGATGATCGGCCGCGCGCGCTCCTCGGTCGCGCTGGAGAGCGAGGAGCTCACCAGCCCGGCGGTGGTGTCCGCCCTCCTCGCCGCCGCCCGCCGGGGAGTGCAGGTCAGCGTCGCGATGACCTACTCCGACAAGTGGCGGCCCGCCTTCGCGGCGTTGACCCGGGTCGGGGCGCGGATCCGGGTGATGTACGGCGAGCGGCCGCTCTACCTGCACGCGAAGCTGATCGCGGTGGATGCCGGCCGGCCGGGCGGCATGGCCTTTGTCGGCTCGGAGAACCTCAGCGACGCCTCGCTGCTTCACGACCGGGAGCTGGGTCTGGTGCTGCTCGCGCCGCGCCTGGTGCAGCGAGTAGCCGCCGTCATCGGCTCCGACGAGAGCGACGGCTCCGCCTGGCCTCCGCCGCTGTGACGCCTCGCCCGCATGTCACATAGGGGCGGTGAATCACGACGCGCATGTCACATAGACGTCGCGATTCGCGACACCAATGTCACATGCGATCAGCCTCTTACGTTGAGCTCGGCGCATCCAAGAGGGGGCGGGTGGCGGCGGCCATGTCGCGCTCGCGCGAGCGCAGCGCGCGGGCCAGAGCGTCGCGTCCCTCCAGGAGCATGCGGCGCAGGGCGGCGCCGGGCTCCTCGGCGGCGAGATACGCCTCGGTGTGCTCGATGGTGGAGACGTCGGTGGCCCAGTACGGGTACAGCCCGGCGATCAGCTGCTGGGCCATCTCGGCCGAGCGGGTCCGGTAAAGCTCGCCGATCGCGCCGAAGTAGGCGTCGACGTACGGCTCGAGCAGGTCGCGCTGCTCGTAGCTCACGAACCCGGCGATCGTTGCTTCCTGCTCGGCGTTGGGAAGCTCCTCGTGCTCGACGACCTGCCGCCATGCCTCGGCTTTCGCGGCGGCGCTCGGCCGCGCCGCGCGCAGCGTCAACGCGTGGCAGCGACCGGCCGAGGTGTCGTCGCGGGCGAGCTCGGCGTCGATGCGGGCGTCATCGGCACGGCCGGTGGCCACCAGGCGGTGCAGCAACAGCCAGCGCAGCTCGGTGTCGACCACCAGCCCGTCGACCTGCTCCTTGCCCTCGAGCAGCGCCGCGACCCGGTCGAGCTGGTCCGGTGATGTCGCGTTGGCGGCCGCGGCCCGGGTGAAGGCGAGCTGCAGGTCGCTGCCCGGCGGGTTCGCGTCGAGCAGCTCGAAGGCACGTGCCGCAAGCCGGGTGCGGCGCTCCGTGCTGCGAGCGGGATCGCCGTACGGGTCGATCGCCTGCGCGGCGAGCCGCAGCAAGGTCTGGACGGTCCCGACCTCGGTCTCCTGGCCGACGCCGGCGATGACCAGGTCGAGGTAGTCGCCCGCGCTCACCTCGGCATCGCGGGTCATGTCCCAGGCTGCGGTCCAGCACAGCGTGCGAGCCAGCGGATCGGTGAGCCGGCCGATCGACGTGACGAGCGTGTGCCACGACCGGTCGTCGAGCCGGATCTTGGCGTACGTCAGGTCGTCGTCATTGAGCAGTACGAGGTCGGGCCGCTCCACGCCGATGAGGTCAGGCACCTCGGTGCGCTCGCCGGCGACGTCGATCTCCAGCTGGCGTTGCCGGCGCAGCCCGTCGGCTCCCTCGTCGTACAGGCCGATCCGCAGTCGGTGCATCCGCAAGGTCGGGTGCTCGGCGGGCGCAGTCTGGCGAACAGCGAACGAGGTGAAGCAGTCCTCCGCGTCGGTTTCGAACTCGGCGCGCAACGTGTTGACGCCCGCCGTCTGGATCCACTGCTGGGTCCACGCCGACAGATCGCGGCCGCTCGCCGCCTCGAGTGCGTCGAGCAGGTCCTGCATGGTCGTGTTCGAGTGGGCGTGCTTGGCGAAGTAGCTGCGCGTGGCCGAGAAGAACGCGTCCTCGCCGACCCAGTGGGCGAGCAGCTTCAGCACCGAGGCGCCCTTGGCGTAGGTGATTCCGTCGAAGTTGGTGGTGACCGCCTCGATGTCGGGGATGTCCGCGGCGATCGGGTGTGTGGTCGCGAGCTGGTCCTGCCGGTAGGCCCAGGTCTTCTCGGCGTTGCAGAACGAGGTCCAGACGTCGGGCCAGCGGGTGTGTCCCGCCGTGACGTGGGTCGAGACGAACTCGGCGAAGGACTCGTTGAGCCAGAGGTCGTCCCACCACTTCATCGTCACGAGGTCGCCGAACCACATGTGCGCCATCTCGTGCAGGACGGTGACGGCCCGGCGCTCGTAGGAGTAGTCCGTGGTGCGTGACCGGAAGATGTAGTCCTCGGTGAAGGTCACGCAGCCCGCGTTCTCCATCGCGCCCATGTTGAACTCGGGCACGAACACCTGGTCGTACTTCGGCCAGGCGTAGCGCGTCTCGAACAGCGCGTGGAAGGCGTCGAAGCCCTGCCGGGTCACCTCGAGGATGTCCCCGGCGTCGAGATGCTCGAGCAGCGACCGTCGGCAGTACACGCCGAGATCGATCCCGTCATGCGTAGCGGTGGTCCCTTCGTACGGTCCGGCCACGAGGGCAGTGATGTACGTCGACTGCCGAGGGGTCGGCTCGAACATGTGCCGGCCGCCTTCGACGCTTGACGGCATGTTGGACAGCACCCGCCAGTGATCGGGGGCGTCGGCCATGATCCGGAAGACGGCCTTCAGGTCGGGCTGGTCGAAGCACGCGAACATGCGGTGCGCGTCGAAGGTCTCGAACTGCGTGTAGAGGTAGACCTCGCCGTCGACGGGGTCGACGAAGCGGTGCAGTCCCTCGCCGCTGCGCGAGTAGACGCACTGGGCCACCACGGTGAGCTCGTTGGCCGCCGCCAGCGGAGGCAGCATGAGCCGCTGCCCGTTGAATGCCCGCTCGACGTCGATCGGGGTTCCGTTGAGCGTCGCGGACTCGACGAGGTCCGCAGTGATGTCCAGGTGGGCGGTTGCGCCTGGCTCGATGCAGCTGAACGTCACGGATGTGGTCGAGCGGAACCGGCGCGGCTCGGACAGCGCGGTCGTGAGGTCGAGCTGGACGTCGTAGAGCGCGACGTCGAGCAACCGCCGCCGCTCCTCCGCTTCGACGAGGGTCAGGTTCTCGGCGGTCACGGCGCCGAGTCTGCCACGGCGCCGGCGTCCTGGATCCGGCGCCGTGGATAGGGTTCTTGCAATGGCAACGATCGCAGATTTCTGGTTCGACACGCTGTGCCCGTGGGCGTGGCTGACCTCGCGCTGGATGCTCGAGGTGGAGCAGGTCCGTGACGTCAGGGTGCGCTGGCGGCCGATGAGCCTGGCGATCCTCAATGAGGGCCGCGACCTCCCGGCGGACTACATCGAGCGGATTGCCCTCGGCTGGGGACCGATGCGCGTGTGCGTTGCGGCCGAGCAGTCACTCGGCCCCGACGCTGTGGGCCCGCTCTACACGGCGCTCGGGAGGCGGTTCCACCCGGAGAAGCTGCCGAAGGATCGCCCGACAATCGCTGCGGCGGTCGCCGAGGCCGGCCTGCCGGCCGAGCTCGTCGATGCGATGGACGACCCGTCTTACGACGATGCGGTACGCGCGTCGCACGACGAGGGGATGTCGCTCGTCGGCCAGGACGTCGGCACGCCGATCATCCGGGTCGGCGGAACGGCCTTCTTCGGACCGGTCGTCACGCCCGCGCCGCGGGATGAGGCCGCCGGCCGGTTGTGGGACGGGGTGCTGCTCGTCGCGCAGACGCCGGGCTTCTACGAGATCAAGCGGACCCGGGACCAGCGCCCGAGCTTCGACTGAGCGTTCGGTCCACGGCCGCGCGCGCCTCCGCCACGCCTCGCACCCGCTCCGCGCGAAGCCCGGCCGCCCGAGCGCCGTCGACGTTGATCTGGTTGTCGTCGAGGAACAGCACCTCCTGCGGCGCCAGGCCGAGTACGCCGACGACATGGGTGAAGATCTCGGCGTCCGGCTTGATCAGCCCGAGCTGGAACGACGTGAACACGTGCTCGAAGTGGGAGACGAGCGGCCAGTCGCTCACCGCGAGCTCCCAGTGGACGGCGTTCATGTTCGACAGCATCGCCACGGTCGCGATGGCTGCGGTCTCCTTGACGAGCTCCTCGGCACCGTCGTACGGGTGCTGAACCCAGTCACCGAAGGCAGCGAGGAACTCGGCACCGGTCATCGGCAGTCGCCAGTCGGCGACCATGCCGTCGGCGAACTCGGCAGCCGAACAGTGGCCGCGCTCGAAGCGGCGGACCCACTCGCACTCGAGCCAGCGCTGCCAGAGAGCGTCGTCGGAGTCGATGCCCGCAAGCTCGCGCATCGTCGCGACGCCGGAGAACTCGGCGAGCACGCCGCCGAGGTCGAAGACGACGGCTTGCACGGGCACCTCGCGACGGTACCCGGCTGTGTTTACGCACGCCCGCGGCATACGCTCAGCGAATCGAATCGGCGCCGGCGCTGCCGGCACAGCTCATGGGAGGCGGGCGGGGACGTGATCGTGCGCGACACCCTCTACATCGACGGCCAGTGGGTCGCTCCTTCAGGCAGCGAGTCCATCGAGGTCGAGAACCCGGCCACCGAGGAGATCATCGGCAAGGTGCCGTCAGGCACGCCGGCCGACGTCGACCGCGCGGTCGCCGCCGCGCGCGCCGCCTTTGACGGCTGGGCAGCGACCGATCCGGAGGAGCGGGCGAAGTACCTGTCCCGCCTCGGCGAGGCGCTCGCCAGCCGGATGGACGAGATCGCCCGCTGCATCTCGGCCGAGATGGGCGCGCCGCTGAAGTTCGCGCAGCTGGTGCAAGCCGGCCTTCCGCTCGCTGACATCGGTACGGCGGCGACGGGCGCCGGCGAGATCCGCTGGACCGAGCAGATCGGCAACTCGACGGTGGTGCTCGAGCCGATCGGGGTCGTCGGCGCGATCACGCCGTGGAACTACCCGCTGCACCAGGTGACCGCGAAGATCGGTGCCGCGCTCGCCGCCGGCTGCACGGTCGTGCTGAAACCGAGCGAGGTCTCGCCGTTGTCGGCGTACCTGCTGTTCGAGGCGATCCACGAGATCGGCTTGCCCGCCGGCGTCGTGAACCTCGTGACCGGCTACGGTCCGACCGTCGGTGAGGCGATCGCCGCCCACCCGGACATCGACATGGTCTCCTTCACCGGCTCGACACGCGCCGGCACGCGGGTGTCAGAGCTCGCCGCCGCGACCGTGAAGAAGGTGGCGCTCGAGCTGGGTGGCAAGAGCGCCAACGTGATCCTGCCTGACGCGGATCTGCAGAAGGCGGTCAAGGTCGGCCTTGCCAACTGCTTCATCAACTCCGGTCAGACCTGCACGGCCTGGACGCGGATGCTCGTGCACGAGTCGCAGTACGACGAGGCCGTCGCGCTCGCGGCTGAGGGCGCCGCGGCGTACCCGACCGGTGACCCGAACGACGAAGCCACCCGGCTCGGCCCGCTGGTGTCCGGCACGCAGCGCGAGCGCGTGGTCGGCTACATCCAGAAGGGCATCGAGGAGGGCGCCCGGGTCGTCGCCGGTGGCGCTGAGCGTCCGCACGAGAAGGGCCACTTCGTCAGCGCCACCGTCTTCGCCGACGTCACGACCGACATGACGATCGCGCAGGAGGAGATCTTCGGCCCGGTGCTGTCGATCATCAAGTACTCCGATGAGGAGGAGGCGCTGCGGATCGCGAACGACTCCCAGTACGGGCTGGCCGGCGCGGTGTGGGCCGGCGACCAGGACAGGGCGATCGCGTTCGCGCGCAAGATGCGGACCGGTCAGGTCGACGTCAACGGCGGCTCGTTCAACCCGATCGCGCCGTTCGGCGGCTACAAGAAGTCGGGCATCGGCCGCGAGCTCGGGCGCTACGGCATCGAGGAGTTCCTGCAGCCGAAGTCCATGCAGCTGTAGATGCGCGTCTACATCGGGTCCGACCACGCCGGTTGGACGTTGAAGGCTCGCCTCATCGATCGGCTCGCCGAGCTCGGGCACGAGGCAGTCGACTGCGGGCCGTTCGAGCTTCGAGACTCCGACGACTACCCGCCGTACTGCTTGCTCGTGGGTACGAACGTGGTCGCTGATCCCGGCAGTCTCGGCATCGTCATCGGCGGCTCCGGAAACGGCGAGGCGATCGCGGCGAACAAGGTGCCCGGGGTGCGTTGCGCGCTGGCCTTCAGCGAGGAGACCGCGAAGCTCGGTCGGGAGCACAACAACGCGAACGTGCTGAGCCTGGGTGCGCGGATGTACGACGAGGACGTCGCGGTGGGCTTCGCGGAGGCTTTCATCGCCACGCCGTTCAGCGATGCTGAGCGCCACGTGCGGCGGATCGAGCTGATCACGGCGTACGAACAGACCCGCGTGCTGCCGCCACGCCGTGAGGACTCCCAATGATCAGGAGCGCCGACTAGGGTCGCGGAGTTATGGGGCAGCCGGCCGGCGGCGGCGTGAGCGTCGCGGAGCGCGCCCGGCGAAGGCTCGGCGTGCTCGGGCCGCCCGAGTCGGTTCGCGGTCGTTGGGTCGCCCTGCTGGGTGTCGTCGCGTTGACCGGCCTCGTGTTGGTGCTCACTGCGGATTTCGGTGCGGACGCGTTCCCGGCACTGACCGTCGTCGTGCCGGTAATCCTCGGCGGGTTCCTGCTCGAGCCGGTGCCGTTGGGTGCGGTGATCGTGGCGGCGTTCGCGGTCGTCATCGCCGAGAACCTCGGCGTCGGGGACGGCACGATTCGCCCGGGCGCCTACTTCGTGCTTGCCGTGGTCGCGGCGATCGCCGTCAAGCAGTCGGCCGACCGGCAGCGGCTCGGACTGTCAGCCGGCCGCGGCGAGGCGATGCTGCTCGAGCTGAGGGACCGGCTGCGGCTGCAGAGCGATCTTCCGGCGTTGCCGCCCGGCTGGCACGCCGAGGTCGAGCAGCAGTCAGCCGGTGGTGCGAGCTTCGGCGGCGACTTCCTGCTGTCGGCGGTGACCGACGGCGGGCGGACCCTCGAGCTCGTCCTCGTCGACGTGTCCGGCAAGGGACTCGACGCCGGCACCCGCGCCCTCACCCTGTCGGGGGCGCTCGGTGGCCTGCTCGGTGCCGTCTCGCCAGAGCGCTTCCTGGCGTCGGCGAACGAGTACCTCCTGCGCCAGGACTGGGACGAGGGCTTCGCCACCGCGCTGCACCTCAGGATGGAGCTCGGCACCGGCCGGTACCGGATCACCAACGCCGGCCATCTGCCTGCCGTTCACTATTCGGGCGGCGCCGGCGTGTGGCAGGTGGTGGAGCCGAGCGGAACGGTTCTCGGCTTGCTCAGTGAGGGCGAGTTCGGCTCCATCGACGGCCAGCTGGGACCGTACGACGCGCTGCTGCTCTACACCGACGGGCTGGTCGAAGTGCCCGGGCGCGATCTCGAGGTCGGCATCGACCGGCTGCTGGGTGCCGCGGAGCGGCTCATTCCGCGTGGCTTCGACGGCGGAGCGCGCCGGCTGCTGGAGGACGCCTCGCCGGACGCGACCGACGATCGAGCGCTCGTCCTGATCTGGCGGACCTAGCTGGACTCGACCTGGACCACCGCGTTGTCGGCTTGGAGCTTCTCGATCCGGGTCTCGTCGATGCCCCAGTCCGTGAGCGCTGCCACGGTGTCCGACCCCGGCGCCTTCGGCGGCGCACCGATCTGCCCGGGGGTGCGCGAGAAGCGCGGGGCGGGGGCCGGCTGGACGACTCCGCCGACGTCGACCAGCGTGCCGCGCGCGACCAGATGCGGGTGGTGCTGAGCTTCGGAGAGCCACAGCACCGGCGCGACGCAGGCGTCGACCTCGTCGAAGATCGCGGCCCACTCGTCGCGGGTCTTGGTCGCGAACTTCTCGGCGAGCATCTCCCGGATCTTCGGCCAGCTCGCGTGGTCTGACTGCGCCGGCAGATCCGGCAGCTCGAGGGTCTGCTTCAGCGCCTCGTAGAACTGCGGCTCGATCGCGCCCACCGACATGTACTCGCCGTCGGAGCAGCGATAGGTGTCGTAGTACGGCGCGCCACCGTCGAGCAGGCTGCTGCCCCGCGCGTCCGGCATCATGCCCGCGCCGCGCTGGCCGTGCGCCATCGACAGCAGGCTGGTGACGCCGTCCACCATCGCGACGTCGATGACCTGACCCTTGCCGCTGGACTGCCGTTCGATCAGCGCGGCGAGGATGCCCATGACGCAGAACATCGAACCGCCGCCGAAGTCGGCCACGAGGTTCAGCGGCGGCACGGGCTTGCGGTCCTTCTCGCCGACCGCCGCGATCGCGCCGGTGATCGACGCGTAGTTGATGTCGTGGCCGACGCGGTCAGCGAGCGGGCCTTCCTGGCCCCAGCCGGTCATCCGCGCATAGACGACCTTCGGGTTCGCGCCCAGGCAGTCGTCGGGCCCGATCCCCAGGCGCTCTGCGACACCTGGGCGAAACGCCTCGACGATGACGTCGGCTTCCTGTGCGAGATCGAGCACGAGCTCGCGAGCGCCTGGCGCCTTCAAGTCGATCGCGACGGAGCGCCGGCCACGAGCGAGCACGTCGTACCCGCCGATCACCCCCGAGATCGTTCCGCGCGGCCGCTCCAGCCGCAGTACCTCGGCACCGAGGTCCGCCAGCAGCATGCAGGCGTACGGTCCGGGGCCGATGCCGGCGAGCTCGATCACCTTCACGCCGCGAAGCGGCCCTGTCACTGTGTCCCGCGAAGTCACCGGGTCACGGTAGCGGCGGTCCCCATGATGATCCGCGGGTGGGCTGCCGGCCGCAGCCAGCGGAGCAGCCGGACGACGTCCGCGCGCGGCAGGGCAATGCAGCCGGTGGTCGCGCTGTGGTGCGTGACGTGCAGGAAGATCGCGCTGCCTCGGCCGGGAGTGCGCTCGGCGTTGTAGTTGATCGCGGCAACATCCCGGTACGACGGGACGACGTGCAGTGGCTCGGGGGAGCGGCCCGCAGAGTGGCGGCGGGCGTTGACCCACTCGTTGTACCGCGGGCTAGCCGGGTCGTCGTCCCAGTAGTCGAAGGAGTTCGCGTGCCGCCACCGGAAGTGCACGCCCGGATTCCGGTCCACGCCGAAGAAGAAGGAGAACGTGTAGGACCCGCTCGGGGTCCGTGCATCCCCTTCGCGCTTGGCGCCAGGGGGAGCGAAGCCGGCGGAGCCGATCCACGCCGAGGCGGGCCCGAAGACCTCATGCCATGTCCCGCCCCGCTTCGCGAAGGCTCGGACGGTGGCGGTCGTCGTGCCGTATCCGTTGGCAACGACCGAAATCACTTGGGTGGCGTCATGCACGCCCTTGAGGCGGGTGGGGAGCGCGCCGATCGCTGGGTGTCGCGTGGTCGCGGTTGCAGCCGGGACGGCGCCCGCGCCGAGGACGGCGGCGAGAGAGAAGAACAGGAGCGGCCGGATTCTCATCGCCCTTCTAGTCTGGCCTCATGGCGAGCGCGCTAACCGCGGTAGTGGCGATCGTGCTCGCTGCCATGAGCTCGTGCTCGGCCCCGCTTGCGTCCGCGGCACCCGCGTGGCACGCACCCGTCGCCGCGGCGAGCGGCTTCCAGTTCGACTCCCACGGGGTTGCACGGGTCACGGCGAAGCAGCTCGGGAAGAGCTGGCGCCCCGGCTGCCCGGTGCCGCCCCGCGATCTGCGTGCGCTGCGGGTGCGGTTCTGGGGCTTCGACCGGCAGCGGCACACCGGCGTCCTGATCATCAACGCCGCGGCAGTGCATCCGGTGCGGGTCGCGTTCCGGAGGATTCGGCACGCGCACTTCCCGCTCCGCCGGGTCGAGCCGATCTCGGCGTACGGCGGCAACGACAACAAGTCGATGGCGCACGACAACACCTCTGCCTTCAACTGCCGCTACGCCGTCGCGAACGGGCCGAAGACCTGGTCGGAACACGCCTACGGCGAGGCGGTCGACATCGATCCGCGCGAGAACCCCTACACCCTCAACGGCCGGGTCTACCCCCCGTCAGGGGCGAGGTACGCCGACCGCTCCAAGCATCGCCGGGGCATGGTCTTCGCCAACGGTCCGGTCGTGCGGGCGTTCGACGCGGTCGGCTGGGGCTGGGGCGGCCGATGGAGCTCGTCCCCGGACTACCAGCACTTCTCCGTCAACGGTCGTTGAGCCGACCGGGTGCTACTGGGACGCGGTCAGCTGCGGGTTGTCGGTGGTGTGCCAGAGGCAGTGGGCGTTGACCTTCTTGTCGCACGAGCCATCTGCGTTCTGGATGAAGGACTTGGTCTGACCCTGGTACGTCACGTTCATGTGGATCAGGCAGGTGTACTCCTGCGTGTTGCTCTTCTCGACGCACTTGACGTCGGTGACCTTCACGGTCGAGCCGGGCAGCTGCTGGCTGAAGGCGGACTGCAGCTGCGACTGGCCGTCGGACTTGATCCGGTCGGCAAGCTCCTTGGAGTGGTCGGTGCCGTTGACGAGGGCGACCACGACTCCCACGACGATCAGCGCAAGGACGATCGCGACCGGGATGATGATCAGCGGGCGCTTGAACCAGGACTTCTTGCCGCCGGTCACGTCGCCGGTCGGCTGCATCGTCCACGCGGGCGCGCCGGCGGCTGGGATCGGCGCACCCGACGTTGCTGCGCCCTCGGGCGCCGCGGCGCTCGTTCCCGCCGCTGCGGTGTGACCGGTCCAGGCGGCGCCGTCCCAGTACCGCTGCTGGGTCGCGTCCTGCGGGTCCGGATACCAACCCGCGGGCGGTTGGGACTGAGTCATGGCTTCCCCCTTCGATCCTTCGCGGGACAGTACTACCCATGACCGCGCTCGCGCCGCTCACGGTGGGTCGCTTCTTCGGCACGTGGAGCTTCGACCCTTGGGTCGCCGCGACGTGTGCGGTCATGCTGGCGGCGTACCTTGCCGGGGTTCGGCGGGTGCGCCGTCACGGCGGCGAGTGGTCCAACGCCCGGGTCGTCGCTTTCGCGCTGCTGGGTCTCGGCGTCGTGGTGATCGCCACGATGTCCTCGCTCGCGGTGTACTCGCGGGTGCTGTTGTGGCCGATGGCGCTGCGCGTCACCGTCCTGCTCACGATCGTCCCGGTCGGGCTCGGGCTCGGCGACCCGGTCGGACTGGTCAGCACAGTGCTGTCACCGGCCGGTGCCGCTCGGTGGCAGGGCGCGCTGCGGACCTGGCCAGTGCGGCTGCTGACGTTCCCCGCCGTGGCCCCCGTGCTGGCGGTCGCCACGCAGTTCCTCGTCTTCTTCACCGGCTACATCGGGACCGCTGAGCGACACGATGCGGTGATGCGGCTCCTGGAGCTGCAGCTGGTGGTGACCGGCTGCCTGTTCGCGTTGCCGCTGCTGGGTGTGGAGATCCTGCCGATCTGGTGCACCCAACCGGTGCGGATGGCGTTTGCCGGCATCGACGGCCTGCTAGACGCGATCCCCGGAATCGCCGTGATGACGAGCAGCTCTCTCGTGGCCGGCGGCTACTACGGCTCGGTGGCGCGGAGCTGGGGCCCGTCGCGGAGCTGGGACCAGGTCATCGGCGGCGGGCTCATGCTGACGGTGGCGGAGGTCGTCGCTGTTCCGGTCGTCGCGATCTTGTTCGTGGCCTGGATCCGTGAGGACGCCCGGCATGCGCGCGAGGTCGATGCCGTTCTCGACGTCGCCGACGCGCGCCGCCGTGCGCTGACCCCTGCCGAGGAGGAGCCGGCCGAGGGCCGGCCGTGGTGGGAGGTCGATCCCGGCCCGCTCGCGGATCGTGCGGCGCGCTACGGCTGGCGGCGTGGGGAGGGGGAGGGACCGAGAGCAGGAAAACGCGAATAGCCTGGGCGAGTCATCGCCGAGGAACTTGCGAGGAGTTGTCTGATGAGTCGTCTGCGCCTCCTGGCCGCCGCGTCGGTGGCCGTAATCCTGGCCGGCAGCGGCACCCTGATCGCAAGGTCGGTCGGTGACCACGAAGCGCACGCTCCTGCAATCGGGATCCCGAGCTCGCAGTTCTGGGCGCATCGGCTGTATCCGAAGCAGACCCTCGGCGACCAGGACGCGGGCGGCGACGCCGATGCGGGCGGCGACGCCGACGCGGATGGCGGCGGCGACCCTGATGCCGGCGAGGCGATGAGCCCGATCGGGAACGTGCTGTACCAGGGCAACACCGACGAGCGTTTCCTGCACCTCACCCACCAGGCCGCGAGCCTCGGCTCGACGGGAGGCGCCTGGCAGAACAAGGGGCCGTTCCACGGGGTCAAGGACATCCTCGGCACCGGTAGCGGCGCGGAGCTGCTCGGCAAGGTCGGCGGGATCGGCACCGCGATGGTCGTAGACCCCAACGACCGTTCCGGCAACACCGTGTACCTCGGCACGATCGGCGGGCTCTACAAGACGACCAACGGCGGCGAGACGGTGCACAACATCACCGAGGGCAAGATCGCTCGGGAGGCAGTCGGCGCGATCGCTGTCGATCCGCACAACCCGAAGCTGCTCTACCTCGGTACCGGCGTCTCGATCTTCACGCTCTCCGATGACGCGGCGGGGACCGGCGTCTACGTCTCGCGCAACGGCGGCAAGACCTGGACGCGACCCAAGGCCAACGTCCACGGTTACGGCACCAACGCAGTGGCCGTCGACCCCAGCAACGGCGACGTCCTCGTCGGGACGACGTACGGCCTGTGGCGCTCGACCGACCACGGTCGCAGCTTCCACCGGGTAGCGCTGCCCGACCACGCCAAGTACGGGCTGGGCAACTGGCTCGCGTCGATCGCGATCAACCCGTCCAACCCGCGGGAGATCACCGCGGACGTCGGCTATGCCTTCGGCAAGAAGACGTACGGCGGCAAGGTGCTGGCACCCCGCAACGGGCTGTACCGGTCGGAGAACTACGGCCGCACCTTCAGCTACATGGCGAGCAACAGCCAGCTCACCCAGCCGTTGGCCTCCAGCGACCCGCTCGGCCGGATCAGCCTGGCCTACAGCCCGGTCCAGGGCGCGGGGAAGAACGTCCTCTGGGCGCTCGTGCAGGACGCCGGCCGGGCGGCTGGTGATCACCTGACGATCGACAACCCGGTGCTTCCTGTCGTGGTCGACGGCAACACCGAGCTCAACGGGCTCTACCGCTCCAATGACGACGGCAAGACTTGGCAGCTGCAGGCGAACTCCCAGACCCTGACGACGGCGCTCGGCGCCGCGACCGGGCTCGTGGGGTACCCGCTCAGCTATGCCGAAGGCGTGCAGGCGTCGTACAACAACTGGGTCCTCGCGGACGGCAAGGACCCGAACCGGGTCTACATCGGGCTGGAGGAGGCCTTCACCGGCGAGTACCACGGCCCGACCAACACCAACGTGCCGCTCGCGACCACCTTCACGGCGGTCGAGAAGTACGCGAACGTGTGCGGCTTCCTCACCTACTTCAACACGATCCCCAACAGCAATGGCATCGCGTGCCCGTCGGTCGTCCCCGAGTACGGCAAGGGAACAACTCACCCCGACCAGCACAGCGCTGCGATCGCCGTCACGGCGCATGGCGAGCGCTTCTACAGCGGCAACGACGGCGGCTGGTGGGCGCAGAACAGCCACAGTGTCAGCGACACGACGGGTGTCGCCTACCAGGGCTTCGACAACTCGTCGTGGCAATCGCTGAACGCGCCGGCAACCGTCCTGCCGTGGGACGTGACGCGGCTGCAGGACGGGTCCTACCTGCTGGCCCTCCAGGACAACGGCGTCGCGCACGTGATGCCGAACGGCACGGCGTACCAGGTGTGCGGCGGTGACGGCGTCTACGTCTTCCCGGGCGCGAACGCGCACTCGTACTACTGCGGCATCGACGGCCAGACGATTCTCGGCACCACCGACGACTTCAAACACACGATCAACGTGACTCCGGAGGACAACGCGACGGGGGCGACCTTCCTCTCGCCGTGGTGGGTGGACCGGACCAACCCGAACCACCTGATCGCGGCGGCGGGCAACGTCGACGAGACGACGTTCGGCATGGCGAGCAACACCTACGACCCGACGGAGGAGGAGCTGCTCAGCTCCACCTGGAAGACCGTCTTCACGCCGGGCAAGGCACCGAACGGCACGTGGGACTCGACCGCCGTGTACACGCAGGGCAAGACGTCGTACGTCGCGTTCTGCTCGGTGTGCCGGCCCTCGCTGGCCACCGGCACCGCCGCGACGCCCAAGAAGGTGATCACGAAGATCGCCACCAACGTGAAGCCGGGGTGCGCGAACGCTGTCGCCAGCCCGAAGTGCTGGCATATGGCCGCCTCGAAGGGCCTGCCGCATCAGCAGGTCGGTGAGATCGCGGTCGACCCGAAGGACCCGAGGACGATCTACGTCGGGATGCGCCAGATGATCGTCATGGGCACCAGCGACAAGGCGGTCGGCTCGGCGAAGGTGCTGGTAAGCCATGACGGCGGCAACACCTTCCACGACCTGTCCGGCAACCTGCCGCGGGCCGATGTGCACCGGCTGATCCTGCGGTCGGGTCAGCTGTACGCCGCGACGGACGTGGGCGTGTTCACCGCCAAGGCGGGAAGCAAGCACTGGAGGCGGTTCGGCACCGGGCTTCCCGAGGTGACCTTCCGGAGCATGGCGCTCTCGCTCGACGGAAAGCACCTCGTGCTCGGGGCCTACGGCCGCGGCGTGTGGGACTACACGTTCAAGCACTAACGGCGGCAGGAGGGGCCGCGGCCGCGTCGAATGTCTAGGGACCAGTCCCTCGAGCAGCTGAGGCCGACATGCGCGAACTGACACCGACCGCGCGATACCGCGTGGCCCTCCTCGCCGTCGCGGCCGCGGCCACAGGGATCACCGGCGTCGGGATCGTCGCGGCACAGGCGGCTCCCGCAGGCCCGGCCTCGGCTCCCGCCGCCGCACCGGCAGCGGCCTGCCCTGTCCCGCTCCCGCTGCCCGGCGTCTGCGACTCCTCGTCGCCGACGGCGAGCACCACCGCCACTACGACCGCGACGGCGACGGCGACGGCAACGGCGACCGCTACGGCGACGTCGACATCGTCGGACTCGTGCCCCCTCCCGATCCCGTTGCCCGGGCTCTGCTCGACGTCGTCGCCGAGTGCCTCACCCAGCCCTTCGCAGACGGTCTCGCCCAGCCCCACGTCGACCGTGACCAGCACCCCCACACCCACTCCTACGGCGACCCATCCGACAGCGACCGCCACTCCGACGCCGAGCCCGTCAGCGACGGCTCACACCCCGACGGTGGGCTTCCGCCACGAGACGGCGACAGAACGTCACCCGACCCGGGTGGTGATCATGATGTTCGCGCGCGGCAGCCGGATCACCGGTCTTAGCAACGTGAAGCTTCGTCACTGCAAGTGGAACCTCGGCAAACCGGGTTCGAAGCACTTCAAGGGCGGCCGCAACAAGGTGCGGATCGTCGTGACCCGGCGCGTTCAAGGCACCAAGGGATCGGTCCGGTTCACGGTGCTGGACGCGGCCGGACAGCGGCGCCTGGTCAAGGCGCACGTCTGATCGAGCCCGCCCGCCCGACCGGCGGCCGGCAACAACCGTGATCATGGCGACTGTGACGGACCGGTCGGCGCGTCGTGCCAACACATACCTGATCACCGTCGCCGGCCTCTGCGCAGCGCTCCTGGCCGCCGGGCCAGGCGCGGCTCGTGCCGCGCAGGTGTCCGGGCCGAAGGTGCTCGACGCGCCACCCAGCCTGGTGGGACTCAGCCCGGAGCTGCCGGCAAGCGTGGTCAACGCGAGCACCTCTCCGGGCAGTCACTGGCAGCCGGAGCGGGCGACCTACGGGACCGCGTCGCACAACGACATCGCCGTCAAGGGCGCCGGCGGCACGACGATCCGGGTCAACGAGATCTACCCGACGACTCACGGCAGACCCGCCAAGGGACCGTTTCCGGTGATCATGACGATGACGCCGTACGGCAAGGGCAGCGGCGGCTCGAGCGGTCCCGGCACCGCGCAGACCTCGAGCGGCGGCAGCGCGACGGGCGGGGCCAACAACTACCTCGTGCAACGGGGCTACATCGACATCGTCGAGGACGTGCGGGGGACCGGTGACTCCGGCGGCTCGTGGGGCCTGTTCGACCCGATCCAGCAGAAGGATGCGATCAAGGTCCTGCGCTGGGCAGCGCATCTGAAGCACTCCAACGGCCGGGTCGGCACGTACGGACCGTCCTACCTCGGCATCGACCAGGCTCTGCTCGCCGGCGCGGTCGGGAAGCACTCGCCGCTCAAGGCGATCTTCCCGATGGTGACGGCGAACGACCCGTACCGCGACACGTCGTTCATGGGCGGCCTGCTCGACGCGGAGTTCAGCACCGCTTATCTCGGGCTGACCGGTGCGCTGAACACGGAAGGACCGGTCACCGACACCCTCACCGATCAGAAGCTGATCGACCAGCTCGAGACGATCGAGACCGACCACATCAACGGCTTGGCGAGCTACCACGCGGCCTTTACCGCCGCCACCCTGACCGGCGCACCCGCGGCGTACGACGAGCACTACTGGAAGCAGCGCTCCCCACAGTCGGTGCTGCGGCGGATCGTCGCCAACCACATCCCGGCGTTCCTCGTCGGCGGTGAGTTCGACATCTTCCAGCACGGCGAACCGATCAACTACGCCGAGCTGCAGAACGCGTGGGCCGGCCGCGGCGTCACCGCGCCGATGCGCCCCGGACAGCAGGTCACCGGTCGCTACCAGCTGATCGACGGCCCGTGGGAGCACCTCAACGGGTCGGCGGTAGACGTCGACTATCTCGAGCTCGAATGGTTCGACACGTGGCTCAAGGGCGAGCACACCGGCATGGCGAACACGCCGACGCCGCTGCACTACTACGACCTCGGCACCGGACGCTTCGACGAGACGACGACCTACCCGTTCAGCCATACCCGACCGACCCGCTTCTACCTTGCGCCGGGGCAGGCGCTGCGCACCAAGCCAGCTGGGTCCGGGCACACCACCCTCGCGTGGCTGCCGGCTGGGAGCCCGTGCGGTCGCCCGATCGACCAGTGGTCGATGGGCGGGGTCTCCATCCCGAGTCACATGGCGGGTCTCATGGCTCCGTGTGCCGACGACGACACGGCGTCAAAGCTCGGACCTGGTCAGGTCAGCTTCACCTCGGCACCGTTCCGCTCCGCCGAGGCGATCGCCGGTCCCATCTCCGCCACGGTTTACGCGAGCGCCACCACCACGAACACGCAGTGGGTCGCAACTGTCGACGACGTCACGCCCAGCGGGTCGTCCTACCCGCTGACCGAGGGAGCGTTGCTCGGGTCGTTGCGCGCCGTGGACCGCGGCCGGAGCTGGACGTCGCACGGTGTCTTGCTCCTGCCGTACCACTCGTACACGCTGGCCGCGGCGAAGCACGTGGTCCCCGGCCGGGTGACCAGGTACGACATCGAGATCTTCCCCACGCTCGCGACCATCGCCAAGGGCGATCGGCTTCGACTCACGCTGTCCACCTCGGACACGCCGCACCTGACGCCGCTGCCCGGTCAGCTCCCAGATCTCATCGGCGGGGTGTACTCCCTCAACTACGGGGCGAGCGCGCCGTCGGCTCTCAACGTCGAGCTCCGCAGGCCCTAGCCGGTCCTGCGGGCCGCTTTGTTGCCTTCGAGGGTCTTGTCGATCAGGTCTGCCTTCTCGCGCGCCTGTAGCGCCTTGTCGGTGAGGTCCAGAGCCTCCGCCTCCGCGCGCAGTGCCTCGCTCTTGGTGGCCCGCTCACGGCGATCGATGGCCTTCTGCTGTGCAGTCTCCTGAGCCTGGACCGCAGCGGCCTTCCGCGACGCCGTCTGATTGGCCGCTCGCTTCTTGCGCTCCGCCTCGGCCTTCGCCTTGCGCTTGCGCTCGGCCGCGACTCGTGTGGTGCGGCCGCGCGCCTGTGCGATCTGCGCCTCCCGCCGGCGCTGCTGGTCGCGGGCGTTGCCGCGTTCGACATCCGCAGCCTCATCGAGGGTGCGGGCTGCTTTGAGGTTGGCGACCTTCTCCTCCCGCTCTCGGGCGGTGGCGAGCAGCTCGTCGTCGCGGAGGAGGTAGCCGGCGATGCCCTCCACCTTGGCTTCAAGTGTTTCGAACGCCAGCGCCGGCGCCCAGCTGTCGTTGTCCCGCTGCCTCGCGATGCGCTCCGCGGTCGACAGCGGGAGCCGTAGCGTTCGCAGGTAGCCGTTCACCGTGGCTCGGGGAATCGTTCGGATTGCGCCCATCACAGGGATGCCTCCTGGTCGGTGTCTAGTGCTGGTCGGGGTCGACGCGCTCGGCGTCCCGTTCGGCGGCGGTGGCCTTCGCTTCGAGCTGCGCTGCGGTTGCCTCGGCCCGTGCGCGCTCGTTCGCCGCTTGCCTCTCCTGCTGCTCCAAAGTCCGCCGCTGGGCTTCGGCCTGCTCTTCGGCGGCCGCGGCCCGCCGCTGGCCTTCGGCCTCCGCAGCGCGCTGCTCGGCGGCCTGCTCGGCGCGAATCTTCTGCTCTCGCGCCTCTGCACGTGCCTCGGTGTCGAGGCGTTGGCGCTCGGTCTCCACTTCCTGGCGCCGCTGCGTCACCGCTGCCTTCTGCTGTTCGCGCTGCGCGGCGGCTTCCAGCTCGGTTGCCTCCGCTGCGGCCGCCGCCCGGTCCTGGTGCAACTCGCCCTCGCGCTTGAGGTCCTCGTCGCCCAACAGGGTGCCGGCCACGTGCTTCGCAGCGCCTTTGACGCGATCGGCGACGCTGCTGGCGAGTCCTGAAATTGCAGTGCTCACGAAGGCTCCTTCGCGAATGGTCGTTCGGGGGTCTACAGACCCCTGCCCGCCTGAGCCTGCAAAACGCACACTGCGACGTTGCTCACAGCTAACCCGATCGTGCGACGCGCTTCCGGGGAGCTGCCTTCGACCTCGGCGACGGGGTGGTGATCCGGGCCAACGCCGTTGCCAGCGTCTCGCCATCGAGGGTCTCGTGGTCGAGCAGCTCCTGGACGAGGGTGTCGAACCCGGCGCGATGCTTGCGGAGCACGTCGGTGGCGGATGCCACCGCGGTGTCGACCAGGCGCCGTACCTCGGCGTCGAGCGCCTCCTGCTGCTGCGGGGACACCTCGGCGAGCGGGGTCTCCTCGTCGAGGAAGCCCGCCCCGGACGGCGCGAGCAGGCGCACCGGACCGATGCGGTCGGACAATCCGTAGCGCGCGACCATGTCGCGGGCGAGCGCAGATGCGCGGGCAATGTCGGGCTCGGCAGCCGTCGAGCCGCTTCCGAGGACGAGCCGCTCGGCGGCCAGGCCGGAGACGAGGCCGGCGAGTCTGGTAGCGAGATCGTCGCGCGAGAGAACAGCCGCGTCGTCCGCGGCGACCTGGGTGGTGCCGCCGACGGCGCCGCGAGTCAGGATCGAGATCCGGTGCAGCGATGCCGGATCGCCGTGTGCGGCGATGTACGTCGCGTGCCCGGCCTCGTGCACTGCCAGCCGGCGCCGCTCGTCCTCGTTGAGCAGCCGGCCGCGACGCTTCGGCCCGTGAAGCACCCGTTGCACGGCTTCGTTGACATCGTCACCGGACACCTGGTCGCGGCCGTCGCGGATCGCCAGAAGAACCGACTCGTTCATGACGTTGGCGAGGTCCGCGCCGGTGAACCCTGGAGTCCGATGCGCCACGTCGTCGAGTGAGACGTCGGAGGCCAACGGCTTGCCGCGGGCGTGGATGCGCAGGATGTGCGCGCGACCTTCGACATCGGGTCGGTCGATCGTGATGTGACGGTCGAAGCGGCCGGGCCGCAACAACGCCGGGTCGAGGATGTCAGGACGGTTCGTGGCGCCGACCACGACGATGCCTTGCGCGATCTCGAATCCGTCCATCTCGACCAGCAGCTGGTTCAGGGTCTGCTCGCGCTCGTCGGAGCCGCCGCTGCCGGCGCCGCTCCCGCGCTTTCGGCCGGCTGCGTCGAGCTCGTCGATGAAGACGATGGCAGGCGCGGCGGCGCGCACCCGTGCGAAGAGGTCCCGCACCCGGGCCGCTCCCACTCCGACGAGCGACTCGACGAACTCGGCTCCCGCGACGTTGAAGAACGGCACGCCCGCCTCGCCGGCCACCGCCTTGGCGAGCAACGTCTTGCCTGTGCCAGGCGCTCCGAAGAGCAGAACGCCCTTGGGCGGGGCGGCGCCGAGTGCCTGATACCGCTCAGGGTCGGCGAGGTAGTCGCGCACCTCCCGCAGCTCCGCGACCGCCTCGTCGGCGCCGCCGACGTCGTCGAAGCCGATCGTCGACTCGCCCCGCTTGAGCCGGCCCCGTCCGATCGTGCCGAACACCATCACCTCGCCGATCGCGGACCCACCGGCGCGCGTGATGGTGAAAAGCAGTGCGAACAGGTCGGCCAGCACCATCAGCGGTAGCAGGAACGTGGAGATCGCCTGGACCGCGTGCTTGCTGCCCTGCTGGTCCACGACGTAAGGCGTGTTGGTGTCTCGCAGCACGTTCTCGAGCGCCTGGAACGCCGAGCCACCGCCCGGGACAGCCGCGTGAATCACGCCCTGGGCTGTCGGGTCGATCGGGTCCGTCACGGTCGCTGCCGGCGTTGTCGGCACGACTGTGGGAGATGCCGCCGGCGACGGTGTTGGGCCAGTTGCGCGCTTGGCCGACTTCTTCTTCTCGCCCTTTCCGGCCTTGCCCTTCGAGTGGACCGGTGGGAGGCGTACCGGCAGCGGTCCGTAGTGGGCGACGACGACGTTGTCGAAGTCGCGCAGGGTGACCTGCGAGAGCCGGCCTTCCTGCGCAAGGTCGCTGACGACGCCCAAGCCCACGCGCTGACCGGGGAGCTTCTCGCCGTAGAGGTAGGACAGTGACCAGCCGAAGGCCGCCAACAGGACCAGGAGTGCGAGCAGCAACACGGCCGTCATGCCGCGGCGCTGGGTGCGACCGCGTCCCTTGATCGCCCGGGTACGCGCCCACTGCCGCATTGCCCTTCGCAGGGCGGCAACCGGATTGCGGCGCGTGGCCCGCCGGATCGGATCGGCCGTTGTCATTTCGCTCCTGTTCTGCGTGCACGGGCGAGGGCGAGCTCGGGCTGCTTGCGCATCCGAAGCGCCAAGGCGGCGGCTCCGGTCATCAGCAGGGCGGCGGCGTACAGCATCGGTGCTCCCGGCTCCGGGCCGCTGTCGTTCGGCGCGGGCGTGACGTCGCCGCGGTCGCCCAGATCGGCGACCGCAAGCTGGCTCTGCTGCTCCTGTTCGGTAGCGGCGCCGGTTCCCGGGTTGACGTTGGGGTTGATGTTCGACGTCAGCGGCGGTGGTGGCGGAGGCGGCGCGGCTGCCGCTGCCACCACGAGCGGCACCACAGGTACGACGGTGGGCTGCGTCGGGAGGCAGCGCAGCGTCACGGAGGTGTGTGCGACGGTCGTCTTGCCGACCGCCCCGGACAACGTGATCGGCGTGGTGCTGCCCGCCGCCGATGCCGGGCAGCGGTAGACGACAGTGACCGGGAGCAGGCTCCGCGCGTGCAGGTTCGCGTTCTCGCGCGCATTGCCGGTGATCGCGGCGACGCCGGGTCGAGCACTCTGCAGGCGGACCGACAGCAGGCCCGGCGCGACGACCTGTTCGATGAGACGTGCGACCGGCCCCGCCAAGGCGGCGATCCCGGCACCGGTGATGGGCACGCTGCACACCATGGGCGCACCGGCGGGGACATCCGGGTGTCCGCCGCCGCGGCAGGCGAGACCGCCGGGCGGGGCATCCGTGTGCGAGCCGGCGGCCAGCGCACTCAGGTCGGCGACCGCGTCGTTGGTGCCGTCGTTGATGTTGATGCCGACCAGCCGCACGTCGTAGGCGCGCAACGCGTCGGTCGTGGCGGTGATGGACGGATACGACCCGTGGTCGTGCATCGGGGCGTCGGTGATGAGCACGATCACCTTGGTGGCGCCGGGGCGGAAGCCGGCCTCCTGACCGGGTGCGACCCAGCCGGGCACTCCCGAGCCGGTGAGCGACTGCATGACCGCGATCGTGTCCGCCTCAGGGATGTCGCCGCCGCCGCAGGCGGACAACCGACCCAAAGCTCGGCCCAGCCCCGCGTCGACGGGCGCGATCCTGTGGTCGCGGACATAAAGATGATGCGGATGGCGCAACAGCCGGGTCACGACTCTGTGACACACGACGTCGGTCTTGGCGTCCTCGCCGTCGGCGAAGTCTCGGAAGTCGGCCAAACCGACCTCGAGGTTCGGAGTGAGCCGGCCCAACGCGCCGATGATCTGCTGCATCCCGTGGCGCAGTCCGGCGATCGCGGGCTCCATGCTGCTGGTGGTGTCCACCAGGAAGTCGACGTCGAGCGGCCCCGACCGGGCGGGCACGCGCAGCAGGTAGTGCGCGACGCGTTGCCCGCCGACCGGCAAGGTGATCACTCGCGGCGCCGGGGCGAACGTCGGCAGCTGACTTCCGAAGCCGGCCACGCCATGGAGGGAGACCGCCTGTCCCGGCTGTAGGGAGGTGGGTGGCTTCAGGGCAAACGCGGCGGGAAAGTGGAGCGGGAGCTCGAGGATGGTGCCCCCCGCCACGCCGTACAGCACCGGTGGAAGGGTCGGGCTCACGAGCGTCAGCTGCTGGGCAATGAGTCCGAGCGGCGTGATGGCGTTCCATCGCCGCTTGATCGGGTCATAGCCGAAGTCGCCGTACGCCGTCGACACCGCTCGCACTCCCGGTTCGAGGGTGACGTGGGTCGCGGCGATGACCCCGGCCGGTGTGGAGATCGGCGGCTGGCGGGTTCCCACCGGGAGCAGCCGGCCGGAGGCGAGATAGACGTCGAGGTACGCGCCCGACGCGTCGATGGCGGTGATCCGGCTCGGCACGCGGCGCTCGGTGGTGAAGGTCACTCCGCCGTTGCCGGACCGCGCGTACGCGTACGGCGAGGCGACGTCGACGAGGTCCGGAATGTGCGGGTCGACCGAGATGGCAGTGAGCTTGACGAAGTTCGGGACGGTGCGCGCCTGCCAAGCGACGGTGCTGCCTGCCACGAACGACGAGGCATACAGTCGCGCGCCGGTGAGCGTCTGCACCAGCGCATAGGCCACACCCGGCTTCTGCGTGGGCACAAGCTGCATGACGGCGCCACCCACCGGAATCCCGGCGCCGGCATAGGCGAAGTTGCCCGTGCCCGTGGCGCTGTGCCACACGGTTGCCGCGCCGAGACCACTCGTGGTCGCCGCGGCGGTTACCCACACGCCGGCGCCCACGACTACCTCGGTGATCCGGCTGCGCGCGAGGTCGCGCGGCACCTTCGCGGTGGTCGCCGGCGCGTCGAACACGGTGGTCCAGGTGCAACCGCCGTCGTCGGAGCGAGCGACCGTCGTGGCGTTGTACGCGTAGATCCTGCCGACGGCTTGCGGATCGGGTGCGACGCCGCGGAGCCCGGGCAAGCTGGCGGGTGGGTGGATCGAGCTCCAGCCGTCGGTGCGCGCCACGACGTTGCCGGTACGCCGGCAAGCCTGATCGCCTTGCGATGAGGTCGTGGCGGCCACCGCAAGCGGTGCCACGAGAGCCGGCGCGGCAAGCGCGCTGACCATCGCGACTCGCCATGCGGCAGGGCGAGTCCTCATGCCCGGCAGCGTGCCCCGATCTTCAGCCCCTGTCCCGGCTGGCCGGCGGTGGCGACGTCCTCCGTGAAGGCGAGGGGGTTGGTGGCCGGCGTCGCGCCTGACAGGTTGTACTCCGACTCGGCGTAGGGGTACGCGAGGATCGTTCCCGGCTTCGGGTTGCCGACGTCAGCCAGCGGGATGCGCAGTGTGACCGTCCCTGACCGGAACGAACCCTGGATCGTGTGCTTGGCGTTGTAGCTCGTCTTCGAGATGCCGGCCGCGTAAGAGACGTTTCCCTGCTCGGTGACGGTCGCGGACCCGAAGTACGTCGTCTTGCCCGCCGTCCACAACATGAAGAAGGACTTCCCGCCGGTCGCCCCGAGCGGGGGAGTCACCGACAGGTTCTGCCCCGAGATCGTCGCGATCAGCGTCCTGCCCGATACCCGCAAACCCGCTCCGGTGATGTCCATGCCGGGGTCGGTCGTGCCCGGGTAGAGCGGGTTGTTCGCGTTGCCGGCCGGGCTGGTGAAGGCCACGCACCCGTTGAGCTTCAGCGGCAGCTTGCGCTGCGCGGTGGGGAACGATGGGGTCAGCCGGTGGTCGACGTCCCGCATCAGGTTCTTGACGTTCATCGCCCCCCACCCCGTCACGTAGTCCCAGCCGGCGCCGGCGCGGTAGTAGAAGTTGCCGCCCGCGGTTTCGCTCTTCGTGATGTCCGTGAAGTCGCGGTGGTACGTCGCGCTCTTGCCGACCCGGTAGAAGGTCTCATTGGCGAAGCCAAGGCCCTTGCGCGACGGCGCGGCCGCCTGGATCCGCGACCACATGCCGACCGCGAGCGGCGAGGAGAGGCTGGTCCCGCCCTCGCTGCTGTCGGCCATGTCGGACTCGATCTCGTAGAGGTTCTCGGCCAGCAGGGACCCGCTCTGGTAGGACTGCACGGTTCCTGACATGTCCGCGATGTCGCCGACGCCGCGGCAGATCGTGCCCGGGGTGTACGGCGAGCCGGCCGGGTCGACCACGCAGGGCTGGTCGATCGCCGCCAGCCCCTTCTGGTAGTCGGGCTCGGAGATCCAGAAGCTCGAGCCGCCGCCGGAGTAGGTCCAGCCGACCTCGCTGTCGCGATGCGTCGCGACCATGCGCGGCGCCTGGGTGGTCGTGGTGACGGTGGTCCCGTCGACGCCCGTGACGTGCGGGCTGGCGGCCGGATAGTTCTGCTCGGGGACGGGCTGGGGGGTGAGGCCGTTTCCGGCGCCGACGACCGGTACGACGACTACTGGGCAGGAACCACCCGTGTCGCCGGTCGAGGCGAACAGCGTCCGTCCCTCGAGATTGGCCTGCTGCAGGATCGGCTCCGCGACCGGCTCCAACTCGTCGCCCGCCTCGGTGCCGTAGTAGAACGGCGGCTGCGCGAGCGGGCCGAGGACGGGGTTCGCGGGCGAGGTCTCGCACTCGCCGAAGCTCGCGTTCATCTGCTTCGGTCCCTTGGGGTCGTTCACCCACGTCGCGAACGCCGCGGCGATGGAGGCGTCGAACAATGCCTTCGTGGTGTAGAGGTCGAGCTCACGCAGCTTCGGGGCCATGCCGGTGATGGCATCGCTGTCGAGGTACCACTCGATTGCGTCGAGGTTGTCGCCGTACTGCGCCGGGGTGCCTTTGCCGCCGGCCTTGACGACGCGCACCGGCACCTGCGGCAGCTTGTTGTGCTGCTCGAACAGCCGCATGTTGGCGATGACGCTGTTGGTGTACCCCTCCATGAACAGCCCGGCCGACTGCCCCTGGCCCTCGTTGCTCTTCGGCTCGTTGTAGACGCCCCAGAGGTTGCGCGGGTACAGCAGGCCCGTGTAGGGCCCCTTCTTCACCTTCGCGTGCGGCTGCGCGCCGAGGCTGGTCGGGATGCCGTTGGCCGCGTTGACCCGGGCGACGTCCGCAGCCGTCCACATGCGCTGCAGCGTGTTGAGCCCGAGGACCGCGTTGACGGGCAGGCTCGCGGGCACCTCCGGCGCGATGTCGTTGGCGAGGAAGTGGAGCGTGCCGACGCGGTAGGAGCCGAAGTGCGTGTGCATGAGCTTGCCGACCTGGGCAACGGTGCCCGTGGCGGTGAGGTAGTCGCGCGCACCGGACACCGTCTCGATCTTCAGGCCCCCCGACCGAAGCCAGGCTGCCGCGGCGCGCTCAGTCGATGCCGGTACGCCGAAGGTCGCGTCGTACTGCTGCGGGGACAGGAAGTGCCGGTAGAGCGGGCTGGCGGGCCGGTACAGCTGCTTGTAGAGCTGATCTTCGAGGCCAGGGTTCGGGTGCGCCAGGCCGAGGCCGACCGTCAGCTCGGTACCGGGACGCGCAGCGCCGAGACGCGTGGCATGCGCGAGGCCGGGCAGCACCGCCTTGGTCCGTACCAGGTGGATGGCCTGCGATGTCGCCGTGGCGTTCGCGATCGACACCGAGGTGCCGAGGACCGACAGGCAGGCGAGGCTGACAGCAGTGCGCCGGACGTTCATCGTGGGCGTCCTTATTCATGGGCGCGCAGGATCGCCGCGCGCCGGCGGAACGACGGGTTACCGGTCTCTTTCGTCCTCGGCCTCGCGAGTCCTGCCCGCTGTCACCGTTGGTGCGTGGCGTTCCACTTCTTCGTCATGCGTCGGGCTTCGGGGCGGACGCCTGCGTCGAAGAGCGGGGGACACAGGTTCTTGAACACCAGGGACGGCCGCAGCCAGCGAGGAATGAAGATCTCCGGGGTGCCGCGTTCGATCGCCCGGATTGTGAGCTTCGCCACATGCTCCGGTGACACCGGCTTGGGGAAGTCGCGGTCGTACGGGTGGCCGCGGGTCTCGCCGAAGGCGGTCGCGACCGGGCCCGGATTGATCAGGCAGATCTTGACGCCGGAGTCGCGCACCTCCGCGCGCACTGTCTCCGACAGCCCGACGACAGCGAACTTGCTGGCGCAGTAGGCCGCTTCGCCGGGCGCGCCGATCCGGCCGGCGATCGAGGTCATGTTCACGATCACGCCACTGCCGCGCCGCTGCATGTCGGGCAGGACCTCCGCCATGCCGTGGGCGACGGCCGCCACGTTGATCGGCCACAGCTGGTCCAGCTGGTCGGCGCCGCCCGCCGTGAAGGGCCCGTAGGCGCCGATGCCGGCGTTGTTGACCAGAACGTCGATCGGCCCGAGCTCGTCCCGCACCCGCCGCAGCGCCGCCACCAGGTCCGCCGTGACCGTCACGTCGACCGGTACCGCGAGCGACTCGGTCGGCAGCTCGGCGGCGAGAGCCTTGAGCTCGGCCTCGTTGCGGGCGAGCAATCCGAGGCGCGCCCCGCGCGCTGCTGCCTGCCGCGCGATCGCCGCACCGATCCCGCGCGAAGCACCCGTGACGACCACCACCGAGCCCGACCAGTCCATGGCTCACACCCTCTCATCGCCCGAACAGTCGGACATGTCCACCGCGCATCAAGGGCCCGGGACTTGTGGCCCGTCGCGGGCGCATCGGTCGCCTCTACAACCCCACATCCCTTCGCAGTCTTCTGGCAGTAGGCACGAGATCAGGAGGGACCATGAGTACGACAGTTGTTGCGAACAACGCATCAACGCGGGCTTCGACGCCGCCCGCCACAAGCGCCGGCGCGGAGTTCAAGAATCGATTCGGGCTGCCGACTGCGTCGGCACTGGTCATCGGTTCAGTGATCGGCACGGGGGTCTTCGCGCTGCCGAGCGCGCTGGCACCGTTCGGTCCGGTGAGTCTGTTGGCCTTCGGTCTCGTCACAGTCGGCGCGATCGCCCTGGCGATGGTCTTCGGGTGGTTGAACAAGCGGGTACCGGGCTCGGGTGGGCCGTACCTCTACGCCCGCGACGCGTTTGGTGACTTCAGCGGCTTCTCGACCGCGTGGTCGTACTGGTTGACCGCGTGGATCGGCAACGCCGCAGTGGTCGTGGCCTGGGTCGGATACGTCGAGGTATTCATCAACAAGGGCGGCAACCGGCTGGGGTCCGCGCTGATCGCGATGGTGGGCCTGTGGATCCCCGCCCTGATCAACATCTCGGGCGTTCGACGGCTTGCCTGGTTCCAGAACGTGACCGTGATCCTCAAGTTCATCCCGTTGGTGTTCATGGCAACAGTCGGGCTGTTCTTCATCCACGCGCACAACTTCGGCGCGTTCAACGCGAGTGGCACGTCGATCGGATCCGCGGTCTCCGCCGCGGCGGCGATCGCGCTGTTCAGCTACCTCGGCATCGAGACCGCGTCGGTTGTCGCCGGTCGCGTGCGTGAGCCGAAGCGCAACGTGTCGCGCGCGACGATCCTCGGCACGATCGGCTGCGCGTTCGTCTACATTCTCGGCACGCTGACTGTCTTCGGAACTGTCGCGCACGACAAGCTGATCAACTCGACGGCACCGTTCTCCGACTCGATCAATGCGATGTTCGGTGGCGCCTGGGCCGGCAAGACCATGGCGGTCGTCGCGATCATCTCCGGTATCGGATGCCTCAACGGCTGGACGTTGATCTGCGCCGAGATGCCGATGGCTGCGGCACGCGACGGGCTGTTCCCGCGGCAGTTCGCGTCGCTCAGCAAGCGCGAGATCCCCGTGTTCGGAATCCTGGTTGCGACCATCTCCGCCTCGGTGCTGACGGTCTTCAGCTACTGGCACTTCCAGCGGGTCTTCACGACGGTCGTCCTGCTGAGCGTGCTCACGTCGGTGATCCCGTACCTGTACTCGGCCGTGGCGCACCTCTACTGGCTGCTGGTCAAAGGCCGCGCAGTCAGCATGCCCCACCTGGTGCGAGATGGCGTCGTGTCTCTCGTGGCGATCGCGTTCTCGTTCTGGGCATTGGCGGGTACCGGTTACCAGGCGGTCTACTACGGCGCCTTCGCGTTCCTGCTCGGCGTCCCCGTCTACGCCTGGATGAAGATCCAGCGGGGGGAGTTCGGCGAGTCGCCGGTGGTCCCGATCGACTACCCGCAGGATGTCGTCGTCACCTCCCGCACGGTTGATCTCACTGCTGCAGTTCCGGTGCAGCGGTGACCATCAACCCGATCGGCATCCTCTCCGGCCTGGGACCCCTGGCCGGAGAGGACGTCCTTGCCAAAGCGCTGGACTACGCAGCGACCAGGTACGGCGCGGTCGAGGATGTCGACTACCCCGACGTGGTCCTGGTCAGTCACGGGATCGAGAACTTCGACATGACGGGCGACGTCTCGCACGGCCTGCGGCACGAGCTGTCCGTACTCGTGGCGGAGCTGGACAGCCACCATCCGTCGGTCATCGGAGTCGCCTGCAACACAGCGCACCTGTTCCTCGACGATCTGCGCGAGCACAGCCGAGCCCCGATCGTCGACCTGATCGACGAGGTCGCGGCGACGGCGGCGAGGTCCGGCGAGGAGTACTTGTTGCTCTCCTCGTCCACGACGCGCGCGACCGGTCTTTACCGGTGTGCGCTCGAACGCCACGCGGTGCGCTTCCACGAAGTCGGTGCGCACGAGCAGCTCGCGATCGACGAGATCGTGCATCTGGTGATGGCGCACGAGCTCGACATCGCGGGCAAGGTCATCCGTGACTTCGTGTCTGCGTGGCGGTCAGCGCCGTACACCGCGGTCATCGCGGGGTGCACCGAGCTCCCGATGGCGATTGCCCACTCCGGTCTTGCTCGGCGCCTCCACATCATCGATTCCAACCAGGTGCTGGCTGAGGCACTCGTCGACACCTACTACTTCAAGCACGCACGGCCGGGGGCGCTACCGGCACTGGTCGGCGTGGGAAACAGCGGTGCGTGATGAGCATCACCTATGGGGTTTCGTCGGAAGTCGGTCAGCTTCGGCGCGTCATGCTGCATCGTCCTGACCTCGAGCTGCGGCGGCTGACGCCGTCCAACGTCAAGGACCTGCTCTTCGACGATGTGCTGTGGGTCAAGCGCGCGCGCCAGGAGCACGACGCCTTCGCCGACACGTTGCGCGAGCGCGGCATCGACGTCGTGCTGCTCGGCGATCTGCTGGCTGAGACTCTCAAGGACGCCGTCGCGAGGACCTGGGTCCTCGACCGGGTGGTGACCGAGCCGCGGCTGGGGCCATCGCTGGTCGAGCCCGTCCGGGAGGCGCTCGAGGCGATGGACCCCGTTGCGCTCACCCATCACCTGATTGGGGGGCTCACGGTCGGCGAGCTGCAGTACGCGGGCTCCAGCCTGCGCCTCGCGACCCTCGACCGGGACGACTTCGTCCTGCCGCCGCTCCCGAACCACATGTTCACCCGCGACACGTCGTGCTGGATCTACGGCGGGGTCTCCGTCAACCCGATGGCCAAGCCGGCCCGGATCCGCGAGACGGTCCACGCCGAGGCGATCTACCGGTTCCACCCGGACTTCGCCGGGGCGGACTTCGCAACCTGGTACGGCGCGGACGACCTGGACCACCAGCCCGCGTGCATCGAGGGCGGGGACGTCCTCGTCGTCGGACACGGCGCGGTGCTCATCGGGATGGGCGAGCGGACCGCGCCGCAGACCGTCGAGATCATCGCCAACCGGCTGTTCTCGGCAGGCGCGGCGCGCGAGGTTCTCGCGGTCGAGCTGCCGAAGGCGCGCGCCTGCATGCATCTCGACACCGTCATGACCATGGTGGACGTGGCCACCTTCGTCGCCTACCCGGGTGTCGCCGACGAGTCGCGGGTGTGGCAACTCACCCCTGACCGCGAAGGTGGCACCCGAGTCATGCCTGTCGCATCGCTGTTCCCCGCGATTGCTGAGGCGCTCGGCGTCGAGGACCTCACCGTTCTCACGACTGGTGGGGACCGGGTCGAGCAGGAGCGCGAGCAATGGGACGACGGCAACAACGTGCTGGCGATCGCGCCGGGCGTGGTCGTCGCCTACGAGCGCAACGTCGACACCAACACGAAGCTGCGCCGTGCCGGCATCGAGGTCGTGACCATCACGGGCAACGAGCTCGGGCGTGGCCGCGGTGGTCCCCGTTGCATGAGCTGCCCACTGGTTCGCGACCCGGCATCGAAGGAGTAGCGCGATGGCTCTCAACTTGCGCAACCGGCACTTCGTGAAGGAGCTCGACTTCAGCAAGGACGAGATGACGTTCCTGCTCGATCTCTCCCGCGATCTGAAGCGGGCGAAGTACGCCGGTACCGAGCAACCGCGACTGGCAGGAAAGACCGTTGCGTTGATCTTCGAGAAGACCTCGACGCGGACCCGGTGTGCGTTCGAGCGGGCGGCCTTCGACCAGGGAGCCCACACGACGTACCTCGGCCCAGAGGGCTCGCAGATCGGCCACAAGGAGTCGATGAAGGACACGGCGCGGGTGCTCGGCCGCATGTACGACGCGATCGAGTACCGCGGCTTCTCGCAGAGCACGGTCGAGACGTTGGCGGAGTACTCCGGCGTGCCGGTGTGGAACGGGCTCACCGACCGGTTCCACCCGACCCAGTCGCTGTGCGACGTGTTCACCATGCAGGAGCTGTGCGGCAAGCCGCTCGCCGAGACGTCGTTCTGCTATCTCGGTGATGCGCGAAACAACGTCGGCAACTCGCTGCTGGTCATGGGCGCGCTGCTCGGCATGGATGTGCGGATGGCCGCACCGGAGGCGCTGTGGCCCGCGGACGACCTGATCGCGGCGGCGACCCGGCTTGCTGACGGGTCGGGCGCGCGGGTGACGATCTCGGATGCCGTGGGCGACGTGGTTGAAGGCGTCGACTTTCTCTACACGGACGTCTGGGTGTCGATGGGGGAGCCGGCCGCCGCGTGGTCCGAGCGGATCGAGCTGCTCAAGCCCTACCAGGTGAACGCGGATCTCGTGAAGGCCACGAACAACGACAGCGTCCGCTTCCTTCACTGCCTGCCTGCGCTGCACAACCGCGAGACCACGCTCGGCGAGCAGCTGTTCCAGGAGCATGGACTCGAGGGACTGGAAGTCACCGAGGACGTCTTCGAGTCCCCGGCCAGCGCGGTGTGGCAGCAGGCCGAGAACCGCATGCACACCATCAAGGCGATCATGGTCGCGACGCTCGGCAGCTGAGGTTCCGGCTAGGGCTTCTCGAACCGGTCGAGGATCAGCTGCACCCGGTCGGCGTCGCTGGTGGTCACGCCGAGGCGCTGTGCCTCTGCCAGGCCGATCCGGCCGTAGAACAGCAGGACGAGCGCCGCGGGGGAGCCCGTCAAGCGGTCGCCGTCGGCGGCCGCCCCGCGCTGCATCTGCGCGCCACCATCGCTGAGGCGAAGGGAGAACGGCGCCCCGCCGTCAGGGGCGACTGCCAGCGTGGCGTCGCCTTGCCCGCCGGCTCGGAGGTAGCTCGGCAGCATGTACGCCAGAAGCCGCAGCGTCAGCAGACAGCTCCTGTCGTCGAGCGGCCACTCCTCGCCGGCTGCGAGCGCGACGTCGCGTCCGTGGATGAGCAGCTCACTCAGCCAGTTGCTCCGGATGGCTGCGACGTCGAGGTCTACCCCGGCGCGGATGGAGATGGGGAGGACCATCTCGACCGGGAGGTCCGGCCAGAATGCGGCGTACTTGGCGCTCCGGGAGCGCAGCCGGCCGACGAGCTCGCCCATCGTGGCCGAGTCGAACTCGCGCATCTCCGCGTCGTTGACGGAATCGACCTCTCGCGGCGAGGCCGGCAGCTTGCGGTCCGGCTTGAGATAGCGACCGATGACGCTCACGAGGTGGGCCGCCACGTCGTGAGCCGTCCACGCGCTGTCCGGCAGCTTCGTCTCGGGAGCGACTCGCAGGAGGAGATCGACGTTTCGGGCGAGCGCGTCGGCCTCGCACCGGCCGATCGTCTCGGCGTCCACCGCGCACACCAGCACCCCCGAACCCTAGCGAGCGACGGGCCGGTGTCCGGGCAATAGTCTGCGCGCGTGAGACATCAGGTGGTCGACGTACGAGGCACGCGCATCCACTGCGTCGAGGCGGGGACGGGTCCGCTGGTCGTGCTGGTGCACGGCTTTCCCGAGTCCTGGTACTCCTGGCGGCACCAGCTTCCGGTCATCGCCGAGGCTGGGTTCCGTGCCGTGGCGATCGATGTCCGAGGGTATGGCCGCTCATCGGCGCCGCACGAGGTCGAGGCCTACGGCATGGTGCATCACGTCGGCGACACGGTCGGGGTCGCTCAGGCCCTGGCACCCGGCGAGGAAGTGGTCGTCATCGGTCACGACTGGGGCTCGCCCATCGCGGCGCACTCCGCGCTGCTTCGCCCGGACGTCTTCCGAGCCGTCGCGATGCTGAGCGTGCCGTACAACGCACCCGGTGGCCCACGCCCGACTGAGGCGTTCGCGCGTATGGCCGAGCTGGCGGGTCAGCTGACCGGCCAGGAGGAAGAGTTCTACATCAACTACTTCCAGGAACCAGGAAGAGCCGAGCGGGAGTTCGAGGCCGACGTACGGACCTCGCTGCTGAAGTTCTACATCAGCGCCTCGGCTGATTCGCATCGCAGCGCGGACGGCGGGACGACAGCCACCGTCGCGAAGGGGAAGCTGCTGCTGGACCGCGTAGTGCTGCCCGACTCGCTGCCCGGCTGGCTCACCGAAGCCGATCTGGACTTCTACACCGAGCAGTTCGAGTACAGCGGGTTCCGCGGCCCGCTCAACCGGTACCGCAACGTGGACCGCGACTGGGTCGACCTGCGGGCATGGACGGGCGCGCCGATCCGGCAGCCGTCGCTGTTCATCGGTGGCGAGAAGGACGGCCCGGTGATCTGGGGGCAGAACGCCATCAAGCGCTTCCCCGAAAGCCTGCCCGGGCTGCGGGGCAGCCACATCCTCGACAACTGCGGCCACTGGGTGCAGCAGGAGAAGTCCGAGGAGGTCAACCGGCTGCTGGTCGAGTGGCTGAACGGGCTTCGCTAGTGACGGCAGCGCGCGGGCGGTAGCCCGGCGGGCGCATCGAGGTTGCTGGTGTTCGACAGGTCGTGATGCTCGCGCGGCCAAGGTCCGGATGACGCGCACGACGGCGTCGGTGTGGTCCAGACATAGAGGTTGCCCTCGCGCGTGCCCACCGCCAGAACCTGGTGCGCAAGGTTGCCGAACCGTCCGAAGCTCGGCGAGTTCACCATCCAGCCGCCGTCGAACTTCGGGAATCCCGGCGCTTCCTGCCCCAGCCCGTTGACTGCTCGCACGTCGTACGACGCGCTGCCGTCCACGAGATATGGGCCACCGGATGCACCACCGACGTCCGCGACGACTGGCGACACGATGAACTGCAGGTCGTTCATCACCTGCGGGAACGCCGGCTGCATCAGCCCCGTCGTCGCGTTCCACGCGCCGATGTCGTTGTTGTTGAGCAGCTGCGAGTCCGAGACGGCGGCGTCGAGGGCCTTCCCGAGGGTCGCGGCGGGATCGATGAGGCTGATACCCGGTGCGCCGGGGCCCAGCGGCGCGAAGATCGGCATTCCTTCGACCGCGATCGTCGGCAGCTGGGTGCCGTTGCCGGCACCTCCCAGGGTTGCCGACCCGACGATCGCCTTCCCGTCCGGGCCGGTGCCCAGCGCCGACTTCCCGGTCGCCGTCAGCACGTACGGCGGGCCCACGCTCGTCGACACGCCCACCTCGAGGGCGCCGTCGCCGTTGACGTCGGCGAGTGCCGGTGACCCCGTGGTTCCGTCACCGACGTCCGGCAGCAAGCCGTCGTCGAGATCCTCGATCGACGCCGGCCACCCGGGAAGCACCTTGCCTTTCGCGCTCAGCGCGTAGACCCGGCTGTTGCCCGCATTCAGCAAGGGAACCGCGCCGAGGGCGTAGACGTCGGGACTTGCCACCGAGACGTTCGGCGAGCCGTCGTACTCCTCGTCGGCGCCCACGACGACGTCCGGCGCGCCTTTGCCGGAAAGCACACCGATCGCAGGGGTGTCGACGAGCGGTGAGCCCTGGTCGACGCGCGAGCTCGCCTTGAAGGTGATCTTGTTCGTCCGCCGGGCCACGTGGGAGATCTCGGAACGGTCGATCAGCAGCTTCGGCCAGCCCGGCACCGGCTTGCCGTTCGGCTGCCAGGCGTAGACGTGGCGATCCATGGCCGCGGCGACGACGTCGAGCCGCTTGCCGCCCATCAGCGGCGCGAGCGCCGGACCGCCGAGGAACGCACGCTGGAGCCGGTTGTGCTCATCGCGAGCGGCGGGCCCGCCGTACGCCGGGTGGACGGCCCGCGGGAAGCCGTGCAGCAGCTTGCCCTTGGCGTTCCAGGCGTACACGTGACCGGTGAAGTCGCTCACCACGACATCGGGATGCCGACCGGTCGCATCGGCCAGGTCGCCGACAGCGACGGCACCGACGATCGACCCGTGCGGGATGTCGGTCACGGCACCTGACCGGTAGGCCGGCTCGCCGCGATGGACGGGAATCGCGTCGGTGTGGACCGGCCAGCCGGGCAGCTCTTTGCCGTCAGTGCGGTAGGCGTGCACGACCCCGTCGGTCGTGGCCACGATGAGCGCGTCGGTGTAGTGCGGCCCGATCGGCGCGAGCGTCGGGCTGGAGTCGACCGACGCGCCGTAGTGCTTCGGGAAGCCTGGCAAGAGCGCCGGGTCGTCGTGCAGGTAGTCGGTGCGCCGGTCCATGGCGACCCGGCCCTTGTTGTCCACGACGACGAGCCGCAGGGTGACCGAGAAGCGATCGGGATCGGGTCTCCCGTCCGCGGTCGTCGGACCGCCGGTGAACGACGTGCCGTTGGGGAACAGCGCCGCAAGCCGCGCCGTCGAGACGCGCGCGAGCACGCCGTGGCGCCGGCCAGTCGCGCCGCCGGGACCGTGACCGGCCGCGACGGTGTGCCACGCGCCCGGCTCGGGCTGGGTGCCGACGCCCGCTTCGAGCGCCCAGTGGTAGGACTTCGCGCGGACCGCGGCGGTGAGCCCCCGGACAGTGATCGTCTGGTGGGTCGTGAACGTCTGGAACCACTGGCCGTCGAGCGACGCCTCGGGCGGGATGTCACCAGTGCTGATGCGTCGCATGATCGACGCGGCGTCGATCCGGCCATAGCCGGTGTACATGTCGAAGCCGGGCTGCGTCTTGTAGCGGACGGTCGGGTACGGCGAGACGTCGAGGTAGTTGTCGGGTGGCCCGTACGGCGGTGCCGCGGTCTGGAAGTCGACGTCGTCAGCCGTCATCGTGATGAGCTGCTGCACCTCGTTGACGGACAGCGGGACCTTCGCGCCGGCGACCGTTCGCAGTCCCGGGTAGTCGCGCATCCGGTGCCGTTGGACGGCGTCGCGTGCGGCGGACTCGGCGAGACCAGCGATGCCGCCGGTCTTGCCGGTCGCCTCGGACGAGCACGAGCCGCTCTCGACCGAGACGGCGATGTTGGCGCCGTAGTTGGTGCAGCCGTTGAGATGCAGATAGGTGTCCGGGACCTGCAGCGGCACGCCATCCTCGCCGTCGGACTGGGTCACGCTGTTCACGACGATCGTGTGCGGGAGGTAGCCGGGCAGGTTGTGGTGCTCGGCTTCTTCGTCGGCGGCGCTCGCGATGATCGGGACGCCGTGCGCCATCGCGTAGTGGATCGCCTGCTGGGTCACGGACGTGATGTCGTAGGACCCGAGCGCTTCTTGAACCACGCTCGCACCCGAGTCGACCGCGAACATCACGCCTTGCGCGAAGTTGTCGGACGCAGCGATGAAGCTCTCGCCGACCCGGATCGGCATCACCATGCAGTTCGGGCAGGATCCCGGCTCGCTGCCCAGCGCGTTCGCGGCGCCGGTGGAGTCCTCGGCCTCGCCGGAGCCGTGGTCGTAGTGAACGTCGTCGTAGGGGTCGTTGGTGTTGTCGAGGAAGTTCCACCCGGCGATGGCCTCCGTGAAACCCGCGGGACTCTGCGGGTGGTTGCCGTAGTAGTAGCGACCCCCCTTGGTGCCGAAGGTCCGGATCAGGTCTTTCGGTGAAACGAAGCTGCCGCAGAAGTACGGCTTCGCAACCCGGGGATCGTGCGCGTAGTCGGCGACGTTGAACACGCCGTCGTCGTTGAGGTCGTACAAGTCGGAGTCGGCGAAGCGATGGCCGTGCGCCTCCAGCCAGGCCTTCGTGTGACCGGCCGCATCCCTGGGTGGCGGGAGGTCCGCGCGGTTGATGTAGATCTTGTCGGCGGTCGAGGCCTGGCACCACTCGATGCCGGAGTCGGTGATCGCGATGACGGTGCTCGGGCGTCCCGTCGTCGTCTCCCACGCCTTGTCCACGCTGTTGCCCTCGACCCCGCACAGCTCTTGCGGGTTGTCACGGACGGTCTTGTCGCCGACCCGGGTGCTGCTCAGCTTCCAGGGCGAGCCGCCGTTGGCCCAGTTCGCCGGCCGGGTCGGGATCCGCGTGTGCTTGGTGTGGTCGTAGGCGAGATAGTCGGTCGGGTTGACGCCATGCGGCCGCTTCGGCCAGGGGAAGGTGCCGAGCGGGCTGACCTTCTCGTGGTCGCCGGTGTCGGGGTCCTTGGGCGTCTGCGGGCAGGACTTCGGCCGGTTGCTCTCGTGCAGGCCCGGTGCCGCGGGTGGCGCCGTCGCAACCCTGGCGCGCGATTGGGCGGCGTCAGTCGCGTACGCCGCAGGGATGCCGACCACCAGAGCGGTGGCCCCAAGGGTGGCGACAAGGCGTCGCCTCACTGGGCCGTCACAAGCCGGGCCGTCACAAGCTGGGCCGTCACAGCAGCACGGTTCGCTGTCCCGCGACCGCCTTCCTGCCTGGGCGGCGGAGCAGAGCGGGCGACGGGAACCGAACCCGCATAGCCAGCTTGGAAGGGACAAGCCCGACGACCGCTGACCGGCTGCTGCGCTCGATTGCGCAGCCGGTCATGGCGAAACGAACTCCAATCGGTGCGTTGGGGGCACCGAGTATGCGCCCGATCGGGGACGAAGTGAACACATCCGGGGGACGTCTCGGAGGACCACAGCTAGCGGCGCCGGTAGACGTCGCGGCGGTGGTTGACGTCAGTGATGACCACTCGTCGGGCGTCGTCGTCGATCAGGTAGATGATTCGGAAGCTCCCGCGTCGCGCGGAGTGGCGGCCGGCGAGTTCCAAGTTCAGCTCGTGCCCGATGCGGCGCGGCGATTCCGCGAGTGCTCCGTAGACGAACTCGACGACTGCGGTCGCGGCCTTCTCCGGAAGCTGGGTCAGGCCACGTTTGGCGGTTGCGGTCCACTCGATCCGGTACGGGCCCGGCGGCATCAACGACTGCGATTGATCAGCTTGCGCGCGTCTTCCTTGGTGAGCGTCTCGACTCGACCCGCCTTGATGTCGGCTTCGGATTGTCTGAGTCGCTTCATCGTCTCCTTGTCGGAGAGGATCTCCAGCGTTTCTTCGAGGCCCTCGAGATCGTCAGGGCTGATGAGAATGGCCGCCGGCTTGCCGTTGCGAGTGATCACGACACGCTGATGGGTGTCCTCGACCTGGTCGACCAGGCTGGACAGCTGCGCCTTGACGGTCGCGAGCGGAAGTGTCTCCATGACCAGGATTCTAGTCATCCCGAATGACCACCACAAGACCATTAAAGGCATACGCACACACGGTACGTAAGAGAACACAAACGTTCCGTGAGTTCACGCCTGAGGCGTTGTCGAGGCTCACGAGGTGACCCGCGCAACGTTTGTGTTCTCTTACGTACGCCGAACCGAGGCGCCGCTCTGAGTCGGTTCCGCGTTTCGCAGCACACCGATCGGTAATGGTTCCCCTCTGTGTCAAGACGCGGCTTTGACGGCGGGCGTATGGTCGGCGGTGAGTCCGGAGAGTGGCTGCTCCGAAGTGCCGGCTATGGGGATCAGGTCGGTCGCGCTGGATTGAACAGACGCCCCCACTTGCCCTCCC
>DASZOU010000036.1:0-147276 GCA_035550655.1 Mycobacteriales bacterium | reverse complement strand
GCTAACACAAAGGCGACAAGAGCCACCATGAAGGCCGCGACGAAGATGGACTCAGGCGTCGAGTGCCTAGTCATATCGGTAACAGCCCCCGGCGGCGCACAGACCCGTTCTCCCGCGCACCATAACGCCGATCGACCGCGTTATATCGGCACCTCCCGTGCGTTGGTGCGCGCCAAGCAATGTGGCATTGCCCCAGTGATTTCCTCGGAATCTGAGGGAATCGGTCATGCAATGCCACATTGCTTGCGCGATCTGTAGCGCCGGATCTGCTCGGGTCCGGATGTCCTGGCTGTTGGTTGATTGGCGGGGTTGCTAGTCCCACCTGAACCAGCGGGTTGCCGCGAACAGCCCCGCTCCGGTCCAGACCGCAAGCGTGACCCAGTCGTGCAGCGGCACACCGCCGCCGTGCAGCTCGGCTCGTAACCCCGCCGTCAGCGCGCCGAGCGGCAGCAGCTCGAGCAGGTGACGAACGCCGGTCGAGAAGTCCGAGAGCGGGAACGCCACACCACCGAGCGCGAGCTGCACCAGGTACAGCAGGTTCGCTCCGGCGAGGGTCGCCTCGGCGCGCAGCGTCCCCGCCATCAGCAGTCCGAGCGTGCTGAAGCAGGCGGTGGCGAGCACCAGCAACCCGATGACCACGGCCGGGTTGCCGGAGGGGCTCCAGCCCAAGGCCGCGCCGATCGCGCAGAGCACACCGGCTTGCAGCGTCTCCACGATCAACACCGCGGTGGTCTTCGCGCCGAGCAGCCCCGCCCGTGACAGCGGCGTGGTCGAGAGCCGCCGCAGCACGCCGTACCTGCGCTCGAAACCGGTGCCGATCGCCTGACCGGTGAACGCCGTCGACATCACGGCGAGGCCGAGCACGCCCGGCATGAGGAAGTCGACCCGGGGCTTGGGTACGTCGGTGACGGGCGCCTTCGCGAACAGCAGCAGCAGCGCGACCGGGATCACGATCGTCAGCAGCAGCTGCTCGCCGTTGCGCAGGACGAGCCGAAGCTCCATCCGGCCCTGGGCCACCAGTGCGCGGTGGCGTCGCCCGGCGCCGGGTCCGGGACTGAGCTCGAGGGTGGTCACCCCGACTCCGGCGCGGTGAGCGACAGGAACACGTCCTCGAGCGAACGCCCGCTCGTCGTGAGGTTGTCGGCCATGACGCCGTGCTGGGCGCACCACGCGGTGACGGCCGCGACGACATCGGGATCGACGCGTGGTCCGACGATGTAGTGCCCCGGCCGCACTTCCTGCGCCGTCGCACCGTCGGGCAGCGATGCGTCGAGGCTCTCCAGCGGCAGCCCGGCGGTGGCGTCGAAGCGGAGCCCGCGAGTGTTGGCATCCTTCGTCAGGTCCGAGGGGCTGCCCGCCGCCACCACCCGGCCCTCGTCGATGATCACCACGTGGTCGGCGAGCACGGACGCCTCGGCGAGGTCGTGCGTGGTGAGGATGATCGCGACGCCGGCGGTTCGCAGCTGCCGGACCAGCTCCCACGTGGTCTGGCGGGCGTGCACGTCGAGACCGGCGGACGGCTCGTCGAGGAAGGCCACCGACGGCCGACCGATGAGCGCGAGGGCCAGTGACACCCGCTGCTGCTCACCCCCGGAGAGCCGGCGCCAGGCGCGCCGCCTGACGCGCTGCAGGTCGAGGATCTCGAGCAGGTCCTCGACGGCGAGCGGCTGCGCGTACATCGCGGCGTAGAGAGCGAGCACTTCCTCGACCCGGGCGGACGGGTACACGCCGCTGGCGCCGGAGCCGCCGGCCTGCGGCATCACGCCGAGCTTCGGCCTGAGTGTCCGGGCGTCGCGCGCGGGGTCGAGGCCCAGCACGCGCGCGTCACCGGAGTCGGCGCGGCGCAGCCCGCAGCAGATCTCGACCGTCGTCGTCTTGCCCGCGCCGTTGCGCCCGAGAAGGGCGGTGACCGCGCCGGCGGGCGCCTCGAAGCTGACGTCGGTGATGCCGGCGTCGGGGGAGTAGCGCCTGGTCAGGCTGTTCACCTCGACCGCCGCCACCCCCCCAGTCTCGGCCCTCGCCCGAAGTAGCACACAACTGGGCCATCGCAGGCCCTAGAAAGCGACATAGAAGGACAGAACACCCAAGAACCAGGCCAGTTGTGTGTCGCTCCGGACATGGGCCGGCGCGATTTGCGCAACGAAACCATTTACGAAAGAATGTCGTTGTGAAAACGGCAGTCGCTCCGAGCCTGCGGCTCGACCCTGCCGACCGGCGTACTCGAGACCGCGTCGCGCGGTCACTGCTCGAGCACGGGCCGTCGACCGCCAGCGAGCTCGCCTCCCGGCTGGGGCTGACGACGGCGGCGATCCGGCGCCATCTCGACGCGGCAGTGTCCGACGGCTTCATCGTCGCCGCCGAGGAACGTCCCCGTGGCCCCCGCGGACGTGGCCGACCGGCCAAGCGGTTCTCCCTGTCCGACGCGGGGCATGCGGCCGGCCCGACGGCGTACGACGACGTCGCGATCGACGCGCTGCGGTACCTGCGCGACTCGGTCGGCGACAGCGCGGTCGAGGACTTCGCCCGCCAGCGCATGGCCGCATGGGAGGCGCGGTACGCCGAGCGCATCGCGTCGCTGCCGCTCGACCAGCGCGCCGGCGCGCTTGCGGAAGCGCTTGCCGAGGACGGCTACGCCTCGACGGTCCACGACACCACCCTCGGCGTACAGGTCTGCCAGCACCACTGCCCGGTCCAGCACGTCGCCGAAGAGTTCCCCGTGCTGTGCGAGGTGGAGACCGAGGCGATCGGCCGGCTCGTCGGCCGGCACGTGCAGCGGCTCGCGACGATCGCGCGCGGTGACGGCGTCTGCACCACCCACATTCCGCTGACGGACGTGACCGTCCGTCAGGCAACCCCCGCAACACCTGAGGTGACCAGCTCATGACCGACCTCGCCCGTCCAGAGCTCGAGGATCTCGGCCGCTACAAGTTCGGCTGGGCCGACTCGGACGAGGCCGGCGCTGTTGCGCAGCGCGGGCTGTCGGAGGACGTCGTACGCAACATCTCGGCGCTGAAGAACGAGCCCGAGTGGATGCTCGACATGCGTCTCAAGGGCCTGCGGCTGTTCGAGAAGAAGCCGATGCCGCACTGGGGTGCCGACCTGTCGGGCATCGACTTCGACAACATCAAGTACTTCGTCCGCTCGACGGAGAAGCAGGCCGCGTCCTGGGATGACCTGCCCGCGGACATCAAGAACACCTACGACAAGCTCGGCATCCCCGAGGCGGAGAAGCAGCGCCTCGTAGCCGGCGTGGCAGCACAGTACGAGTGCTTGTCCGCTGACACGCTCGTCTGGACGACCAACCGCGGGCAGATCCCCATCAAGGAGATCGTCGCGGGGGATCGTGTCTTCTCCTACGACGAGGACAACGAGCAGTTTGTCGTCGCGCCCGTGAAGTCGGCTGCACAGACCGGCGTGAAGCAGACGTACGAAGTCAAGGTGGGCGGGCGAAAGATTCGCGCCACCGACAATCACCCCTTCCTTGTGGAACGCAACCGAGGTCTTCGGTGGGTCACGGTTGCGGACCTTCGGGTTGGCGACTTTGTCGCGGTTGTCGAGGAGAGTCGCGCCGCCGCCCTTCGCGCCGAGCAGTACGCCTCGGTCGGCGCGGTCGCCTCAGCGGCTCAAGCTTCGGTTGGCCGTCCAGACACCGACATGGTGCTTTCGGTCGAGCGGCATGCCGTGGAGCCGGTCTTCGACATCGAAGTCGACGGTCCGCACAACTTCATCGCAGAAGGACTTGTCGTCCACAACAGCGAGGTCGTCTACCACCAGATTCGAGAGGATCTGGAGCAGCTGGGCGTGATCTTCGTCGACACCGACACCGGCCTACGCGAACACGAAGACCTGTTCCGCGAGTACTTCGCTTCGGTGATCCCGGCGGGCGACAACAAGTTCTCGGCACTTAACACCGCAGTGTGGTCGGGCGGGTCGTTCATCTACGTGCCCAAGGGCGTGAAGGTCGACATCCCGCTGCAGGCCTACTTCCGGATCAACACTGAGAACATGGGCCAGTTCGAGCGGACGCTGATCATCGCCGACGAGGGCTCCTACGTGCATTACGTCGAAGGCTGCCTTCCGGCCGGCGAGCTGATCACGAAGGCAGATGGCTCGCTTCATCCCATCGAGGCGATTCGTGTTGGCGACCACGTCGTCGGCCACGACGGCCGACCACATCGGGTCACTGCGACCCAGATGCGTGACCTGAACGGCACCCTTCACACCTTCACGCCGATGTCCCCGGCGAACGCCTTCAGCGTCACCGACGAGCACCCGCTACTTGTCGTGCCGCGTCGCGATGTTCTGGTGAAGCGGGCGCCGCGTAACGGGTGGAAGCCCGAGGTCAACACGGCCAAGCTCTGTGCCACGCAGCCGACCTGGGTGGCGGCCAAGGACGTCGAGGAAGGCGATTTCCTCGTCTTCCCCAAGCCCAAGCCGGAGCCAGCGAAGGTCGTGTTGCCGCTCGCGTTCGCCCGGCTCGCGGGCTACTACCTCGCGGAGGGGCACTCCACCCTCACCAACGGCCACGAGTCCGTCTGCTTCTCGTTCCACATCGACGAGCACGACTACGTCGACGAAGTGCGCCGAGCCTCCAAGGAGCTGTACGACGCGGAGGGCTCAGTGCTCTTCGAAGAGGAGAAGCACTCCGCGCGCGTGCTCATCTACACGAAGGCGGGCTACGCGGCGCTCCGACAGCACGTCGGTGTGGGCTCGGCGAACAAGCACCTGTCGGGCGACCTCATGGCGCAGGACGACGAGTTCCTGCGCGAGCTCGTTTGCTGCTATGTCAACGGTGACGGCAACACGATCGCCCGTGGTGGCGCGATCTGGAAGCGGTGCCACACGACGTCGCGGGTCTGGGCGTTCCAGCTGCAAGCGATCCTCGCCCGCCTCGGTGTCTTCGCGACCGTTGAGCTTCGCCGTCCCGGCGGCCCCGGCGAGATCCTGGGCCGCCAGGTGATGCGCCAGGACCTCTACCAAGTGCAGTGGACCGAAGAAGGCCGCGGCCCGAAGCAGGCCCGTGACTGCGGCGACTACTTCCTCGTGCCGATCAAGAAGCGGTCCTCCCGCGAGGCACACGAGCCGGTCTACAACCTCGACGTCGAGGCGCCGGACAGCTACCTCGCGTTCGGGTTCGCTGTGCACAACTGCACTGCGCCCATTTACTCTTCTGATTCTTTGCATTCGGCGGTTGTCGAGATCGTCGTGAAGAAGGACGCGCGGGTCCGGTACACGACGATCCAGAACTGGTCGAACAACGTCTACAACCTCGTCACGAAGCGCGCGATGGCGCATGAGGCCGCGACGATGGAGTGGATCGACGGCAACCTCGGATCCAAGGTCACGATGAAGTACCCCGCCGTGTGGCTCGTCGGTGAGCACGCCAAGGGCGAGACGCTCTCGATCGCGTTCGCGGGCGAGGGCCAGCACCAGGACGCCGGCTCGAAGATGGTGCACGCGGCGCCCAACACGTCGAGCAACATCGTGAGCAAGTCCGTTGCGCGCGGTGGCGGGCGCACGTCGTACCGCGGTCTGGTGCAGATCAACAAGAACTCGCACCACTCGAAGTCGACGGTGAAGTGCGACGCGCTGTTGATCGACAACATCAGCCGCTCCGACACCTACCCGTACGTCGACGTCCGCGAGGACGACGTGCAGATGGGTCACGAGGCGACCGTCAGCAAGGTCAGCGCGGACCAGCTCTTCTACTTGATGCAGCGCGGCATCTCCGAGGAAGAGGCGATGGCGATGATCGTGCGCGGCTTCATCGAGCCGATCGCGCGTGAGCTGCCGATGGAGTACGCCCTCGAGCTCAACCGGCTGATCGAGCTGCAGATGGAAGGAGCCGTCGGCTGATGGCTCTGGACACCAAGCCGCTGCGTTCAGCTGCGCAGCGGTTGACGTCGTACGACGTCGCCGACTTCCCGGTCCCGACCGGTCGCGAGGAGGAGTGGCGCTTCACTCCGACCCGCCGGCTGCGCGGGCTGTTCGACGCCGGGCCGAGCGCGCTGCGGCTCAAGTGCACCGCGGAGCTGCCGGACGGAGTGGAGCTGATTGAGCTCGGCGCCGACGACCCGCTTCGGGCGAAGGCGCCGGCGCCGGTGGACCGCACCGCGGCGCTTGCCTTCCGGCATGCCGACGGCGCGCTTGCGCTGCGCATTCCCGCGAACGCCGAGCTGTCGCGGCCGGCGGTCATCGAACGCAAGGGCAACGGCGCCGCCGAGACGACGTGGGGCCACCTCGTCATCGAGGTCGGCGCCAACTCGTCGGCGACGGTCGTGCTCGACCACACCGGCAGCGCGACCTTCGCCGGCCTGCTGTCGGTGATCGTCGGCGACGGCGCCCGGCTCCGGTTGGTCAGCCTGCAGGACTGGGACGACGACACCCTGCACGTCGAGCACCACGCCGTGCGGGTCGGCCGTGACGCCTCCTTCACCTCGGCCATCGTGTCCCTCGGCGGTGACCTCGTGCGGCTCACGCCGACGGTCAGCTTCGGCGGGCCGGGCGGCAGCGCGGAGCTGCTCGGCTTGTACTTCGCCGACGCCGGCCAGCACCTCGAGCACCGGCTGTTCATCGACCACGACCAGCCGAACTGCCGCAGCCGCGTCACCTACAAGGGCGCGCTGCAGGGCGATGGCGCCCGCACGGTGTGGATCGGCGACGTGCTGATCCGTGCCGGCGCGACCGGCACCGACACCTACGAGGAGAACCGCAACCTGCTGCTCAGCGAGCGGGCGCGGGCGGACTCGGTGCCGAACCTCGAGATCGAGACCGGCGAGGTCGTCGGCGCGGGCCACGCCAGCACGACGGGCCGCTTCGACGACGAGCAGCTGTTCTACCTCATGGCACGTGGCATCCCCGAGGACGAGGCGCGGCGCCTCGTCGTACGCGGCTTCTTCGCGGACATCATCGAGCGGATCGGTGTTCCCGAGGTCAAGGACCGGCTGCTCGCGGCGGTGGAGAGCGAGCTCGCCCAATGAGCTTCGTACGCGCCTGCGCGTTGTCCGACCTTGCCGACGACACGGCGCTCGCCGTCGAGGTCGAGGGCGTCCCGCTGTGCGTCGCGCGCTCGCAAGGCGAAGTGATGGCGCTGCTCGACGAGTGCTCGCACGCAGAGGTCGCGCTGTCCGACGGCGAGGTCGGCAACGGCACGGTCGAGTGCTGGCTGCACGGTTCGCGGTTCGACCTGCGCACCGGCAAGCCGATCGGCCCGCCAGCAACAGAAGCAGTCACGACATACCAAGTCCGAGTCGACGGCGACGACGTGCTCGTCGACGTGAAGGAGTAGCGAGTCAAGTGGCAACGTTGGAGATCAAGGACCTGCACGTCACAGTCGCGGCGGACGGTGACGGGACGCAGCCGCGCGAGATCCTCAGCGGGGTCGACCTGACCGTCAAGCAGGGTGAGACGCACGCGATCATGGGCCCGAACGGCTCGGGCAAGTCGACGCTCGCCTACTCGATCGCCGGTCATCCGCGCTACACCGTCACCGGCGGCAGCGTCACCCTCGACGGCACCGACGTCCTCGCGATGAGCGTCGACGAGCGCGCCCGCGCCGGCCTCTTCCTCGCGATGCAGTACCCGGTCGAGGTCCCCGGCGTCAGCGTCTCCAACTTCCTCCGTACGGCGGTCACCGCGGTGACCGGCGAGGCGCCGAAGCTGCGCACCTGGGCCAAGGACCTGAACGAGGCGTTCGAGCGTCTCTCCATCGACCCGTCGTTCAAGGAGCGCTCGATCAACGAGGGCTTCTCCGGCGGGGAGAAGAAGCGCTTCGAGGTGCTTCAGCTGGAGCTGCTCAAGCCCAAGGTCGCGGTGCTCGACGAGACCGACTCCGGGCTCGACGTGGATGCGTTGCGCGTCGTCTCCGCCGGCGTCAACCGGGTCCGGGAAGCGGGTACGACCGGCACGCTGCTGATCACGCACTACACCCGGATCCTTCGCTACATCCAGCCCGACTACGTGCATGTCTTCGTCGGCGGCAGGATCGTCGCGGAAGGCGGCCCTGAGCTCGCCGACACCCTCGAAGCCGAGGGCTACGAGAAGTTCACAGGGGCAGCGAGCTAGCCATGTCCTACGACGTCGCTGTTGTCCGCAAGGACTTCCCGATCCTGGAGCGGGAGGTCCGCCCCGGCGTGCCGCTGGTCTACCTCGACAGCGCCGCGACGTCGCAGAAGCCGACCCGGGTTCTCGACGCGATCCGGGACCACGACGAGCGCCACAACGCCAACGTGCACCGCGGCATCCACACGCTCGCGGAGGAGGCCACCGCGGCCTACGAGGGCGCCCGCACCAAGGTGGCGGCGTTCATCGGCGCGCCGGACCGGCGCGAGGTCGTGTTCACGAAGAACTCGACCGAGGCGCTCAACCTGATGGCCAACGTGCTGCCGTTCGGCCCGGGTGACGAGGTCGTCATCACCGAGATGGAGCACCACTCGAACCTCGTCCCGTGGCAGCTCGCCTGCGAGCGTCGCGGCGCTACGCTGAAGTGGATCGGTCTCACCGACGACGGCCGGCTCGACCTGTCCAACCTCGACGAGGTCATCACCGACCGTGCCAAGGTGGTCGCCTTCGTCCATCAGTCCAATCTGCTCGGCACGGTCAACGACGTGGCGACGGTTGCGGGCCGCGCGCGTGACGTCGGCGCCCATACCGTCCTCGACGGCTCGCAGTCCGTGCCGCACCTTCCCGTCGACGTCGCGTCCCTCGGTGTCGACGCCGTCGCCTTCACCGGCCACAAGATGTGCGGACCGACGGGAATCGGCGTCCTGTGGGCCCGGGGTGAGCTGCTCGAGACCCTGCCGCCATTTCTCGGCGGCGGGGAGATGATCGACGAGGTCACGATGGAGCGCTCGACGTACGCCGAGCTTCCGCACAAGTACGAAGCCGGTACGCCGCCGATCACCCAGGCCGTCGGCCTGGGTGCGGCCGTCGACTACCTCAGCGACCTGAGCATGGAAGCGATCCACGACCACGAGGTCGCGCTGACGTCGTACCTGCTCGACGGCCTGCAGTCGGTCCCGGGGCTGCGGATCATCGGACCGACGACGATCGAGGCTCGTGGCGGCGCCGTCTCGTTCGTGATGGACGGCATCCACCCGCACGACGTCGGTCAGCTGCTCGACGAGAGCGGTGTCGCGGTGCGCGTGGGCCACCACTGCGCCCGACCTGCTTGCCTGCGCTACGGAATCCCCGCCACCACCCGCGCGTCGCTGCACCTGTACAGCGACACCAGCGACGTGGACGCGCTGATCGTGGGCCTGGACAAGGTGCGGAGCCTCTTCGGATGACCGCCGCCGCCAACGCACCGACGCCGCAGCTGGACTCGCTGTACCAGGAGATCATCCTCGAGCACTACCGCAAGCCGCATCACCGTGGCCTGCGCGAGCCATTCGAGGCGGAGGTGCACCACCTGAACCCGACCTGCGGCGACGAGATCACGTTGCGTGTGCACCTCGACGGGGACGAGGTCGCCGACGTCTCCTACGACGGGCATGGCTGCTCGATCTCCCAGGCGTCCGCAAGCGTCATGACCGACCTGGTGATCGGCAAGACCGTCGAGGCCGCCCTCGCCGTACACGAGGAGTTCCTGCGCCTCATGCAGTCCAAGGGCGAGCTCGTGCCCGACGAGGATGTGCTCGAGGACGCGGTGGCGTTCGCGGGTGTGTCGCGCTACCCGGCGCGAATCAAGTGTGCGCTGTTGGCGTGGATGGCATGGAAGGACGCGACGGCGCAGGCCGTCGCCGAGGCAGAGGGGTCCGGACGATGACGAGTGAGACCGGTACGTCGACGACAACCGTCGAGGACGTCATGGAGGCGATGCACGACGTCGTCGACCCAGAGCTCGGCATCAACGTCGTCGACCTCGGGCTGGTGTATGGCGTGACCCTCGACGCCGAGCAGACCGCCGTCGTGGACATGACCCTCACCTCCGCCGCATGCCCGTTGACGGACGTGATCGAAGACCAGGCTGCGGAGGCACTGGAAGGCCTCACCAACGGCGTACGGATCAACTGGGTCTGGATGCCGCCCTGGGGGCCCGACAAGATCACCCCGGAGGGTCGCGAGCAGCTCGCCGCCCTCGGCTTCAACGTCTGACGCGAGGCGTACGCCACCGTCGTGTAGCGGCGCCTCCCGAGCGTTGGTGCGTGCCAAGCAATGTGGCATTGCCCCAGTGATTTCCTCGAAATCTGAGGGAATTGGTCATGCAATGCCACATTGCTTGCGCGATCTGTGGCGCCGGATCTGCGCGGTTCGAGGTCGGGGTGATTTGTCCCTGGTGTAGTCGGGCACCCGGTGGCAGGCTCGGGCCATCGCCCCCGACGCGTTCGGCGGCGGGGCGCGACCCACCGGAGGTGGCGAATGACCCAGCCGATCATCACCAATCTCGAACGAGACGGACTACAGCGCGAGTTCCCTGCCCACGGCGGCGCCGTACTGGGCACTGCCGGCGCGATGTCCATGATGTTGGCCCGATTCCAGCCGGGATGGCGTTGGTCGACCGACATCCGGCCTACCGCGAAGACACCGTCCTGCGAGACCCGACACCTTGGCTACGTGCTGTCCGGTCAGATGCGCGTCGTCATGGACGACGGGACCGAGATCAACCTGACACCGGGCGACATGTTCGACCTGCCCGCGGGCCATGACGCGTGGGTCACGGGCAACGAGCCCTGCGTCATGGTCGACGTCTCACCGGAGATCACCGGATACGCGACCGCCGCCAGTAAGTCGGCGGATCGCCACGTCGAGCTGGTACGCCGCGGGTACGCCGCTTTCAACGCGCGCGACATCGAAACGTTGCAGGGTCTGTTCGCCAAGGACGTTTGCCATCACGTTCCCGGCAAGAGTGCGCTCGCCGGAGCGCACAAAGGGGTCGACGCCGTCCTGGCGTACTACGGACAGCTCGGCGAGCTGACCGACGACACGGTCCAAGCGCATCTTCTGGACGTGCACGGCGACGGCGGCGGCCACGTCATGGCCACTCACCAGCTCATCGCGACTCGGAAGGGGACCACTCGGGTGAGCCGCGGATCGATCTTGTTCACGTTCGTCGGCGACAAGGCGACCGATCTGCTCGAGCTGCGCTCCGACATCGCCGGTGACGACGCGTTCATGAGCTGATCCGCAGGGCGTGGCGGGGGTGGATCCGTCCTGCTACTTCGCAGCGGGACGGATCCGCCCTGCCGCCAGCGCTCCCAGCACCGCAACCGACGCGAGGACGGCGTCGCCGATCGTCACCGCGGTCGAAAGGCGGTCCAGCCCGAGACCGTTGACGAGGACCGCGACCCCCGCGATGCCGAGGATGCTCCCGGTCATGTCGGACAGCTGGATGGCGGCCGCGTTCGCTCCCTGATCCGACTCCGGCGACAGCTCGAGCACGAGCGCCGAGACGATCGGCATCACCACTCCGATCCCGGCGCCGGCGACCATCCAGATCGGGACCGCCGCCCACAGTGACGCGGCCGGCCGCGCGACGACGAGCAGCAGCAGTACGCCGACGGCAAGCACGGCAAAGCCGATGCGGAGCAGCGACGCCCGGTCGCGTTTGGTGTGGCTCTGCCACCAGGACGCGGCAGACCATCCCAGCGACGCGACGGTCAGTGGAATGCCCACGGTCCTCGGCGTACCTCCGTGCAGACGCGTCAGCGTCAGCGGCAAGTAGGCCTCGGCCCCGAAGAACGCGCACGTCACGACACCGCGCAGCACGACGACCGTGGGAAGGCCGTGCGAGAGCCGGAGCCACCCTTGCGGGAGGAGGGTCAGCAGCGGCCGTGCGCACAGCGCGAACCCGGCAGCCGCGACAAGCGGAGCCCAGGCGTTCGCAAGTTGCGCCGCCTCCTGGATGGCGCCGAGGCCGAGGGCGAGACTTAACCCGTTCAGGGCGCTTCCGCGGGCACTGGAGCGAAACTCGTTGTCGGCCGCGTCGTGCCTGATCGTTCGGACGACCGGCACCAGGATGAGCGCACCTGCGACGGCCACCGGGGCGATTCCGCCGAACACCCAGCGCCAGCCGACACTCGAGGCGACCAGCCCGGCGAGGCCGGGTCCGATCAGTGAGGGCAGCACCCACGCGGCCGACATCAGCGCGAACGCGCGGGTGTGCAGCGACGGCGGGAAGGCGCGAGCCACGACGACGTACAGCGGCACGATCATCGACCCGCCGCCCACGCCCTGCAGCGCCCTGCCGATCAGGAAGACCCAGATGTCCGTGGCGGTGGCGGCGACGAGAAGACCGGCCGCGAACAGCAGCATGCCTCCGAGCAACGACGGCGTCGGCCCGTCGCGGTCGGTCCGGCGCCCCGCGTCGACCATGCCGACGACATCGGCGAGCAGATAGATGGTGAAGCCCCAGCTGTAGTACCTCAGGCCGTGCAGCGCGTGGACGACCGTCGGCATGACGGTGGTGACCGCCATCGCCTCGAGCGCAACGACGGTGACGACCGTGACGATGCCGATCACGGGCAGCCGGTAGTTTCGATCGAAGATCCGGCTGGTCGCCGCGTCGGTTGGGTCGGCGGCCGTCACGCCGCCCATCTTGCTGCCACCTCCAAGGAGATTTGTGCTCACCGCCACCGGTGTCGAGCTGCGCGCCGGCGCTCGGCTGCTGCTCGAAGGAGCGACCTTCCGGGTCGGCGACGGCGATCGGGTCGGGCTGGTCGGGCGCAACGGTGCGGGAAAGACGACGCTGGCCCGAGTCCTGGCCGGCGAGGGGCAGCCGTCGGCCGGGTCGATCGAGCGCCGCGGCAGCGTCGGGTACCTGCCGCAGGACCCCAGGACGGGCGACCTCGAGGTGCTGGCGCGCGACCGGGTCCTGTCCGGGCGCGGGATGGACGTCGTGATGGCCGACCTGCGGGCGGCGGAGGAGGCGATGGCGGCCGGCGATGAGCGGGCGGTCACGCGGTACGGCGCGGTCCAGGAGCGCTTGCATGTCCTCGGTGGGTACGCCGCGGAAGCCGAGGCGGCGTCCGTCGCAGCGAGTCTCGGGCTTCCCGACCGCGTGCTCGGCCAGCCGCTGCGCACGCTGTCCGGCGGGCAGCGCCGCCGGGTCGAGCTTGCCCGGATCCTCTTCAGTGGCGCCGACACGCTGCTGCTCGACGAGCCGACGAACCACCTCGATGCTGACTCCATCGCGTGGCTTCGCGACTTCCTTCGATCGCATCGCGGCGGCCTCGTCGTCATCAGCCACGACGTCGAGCTGCTGGAGGTGACGGTCAACAAGGTCTTCCACCTCGACGCCACGCGGGCGGTCCTCGACGTCTACAACGTCGGGTGGAAGGCGTACCTCACCCAGCGCGAGACCGACGAGCGGCGGCGCAAGCGCGAACGGGTCAATGCCGAGAAGAAGGCAGCGGTGCTGAGCGCGCAGGCGGACCGAATGCGCGCGAAGGCGACGAAGGCGGTCGCCGCGCAGCAGATGGCACGCCGTGCCGAGCGGCTGCTCGCCGACCTCGAACCGGAGCGGCAGAAGGACCGCGTCGCGCGGCTGCGCTTCCCGGAGCCGGCGCCGTGCGGGCGCGTGCCGCTGACGGCGCGCGAGCTGTCGAAGTCGTACGGCTCGCTCGAGGTCTTCACCGACGTCGACCTCGCGATCGATCGCGGCAGCCGCGTCGTCGTACTCGGCCTCAACGGCGCGGGGAAGACCACACTGCTGCGGATCCTCGCGGGGGTCGAGCCACCCGACACCGGACAGGTCGAGCCCGGGCACGGGCTGCAGCTCGGCTACTACGCCCAGGAGCACGAGACCCTCGACCCCAACGCGACGTTGCTCGCGAACCTCGCGGCGGCGGCCCCCGACCTTCCCGAGACCGAGCAGCGACGAGTGCTCGGCTCGTTCCTGTTCACCGGCGACGTGGTTCAGCAGCTCGCCGGGACGCTGTCCGGTGGGGAGAAGACCCGGCTCGCGCTGGCCCGTTTGGTCGTCTCGAGCGCCAACGTGCTGCTCCTCGACGAGCCCACCAACAACCTGGATCCGGCGAGCCGGGAGCAGGTCCTGGATGCGCTTCGCTCGTACAAGGGCGCGATCGTGCTCGTGACGCACGACGAGGGCGCCGTCAACGCGCTCGATCCACAGCGGGTCCTGCTGCTCCCCGATGGGGTCGAGGACCACTGGAGCAGCGAACTTGCCGATCTGGTCGCACTTGCTTGATCATCGCGGGGTTACTCCGTTGGCACTCGGGATATCAGGGATGGGAGACGTTGGGGGACAGCGCGCGAATACGGAGGTAGGCCGTGGCAGAGCTGAAGAAGGGGAGCCGGGTTACCGGCGGTGAGCGAGACAAGCTCTCAGCGACCCTGCGAAAGCGCTACGACAGCGGCGCCAGCATCCGCGACCTCGCCGCGTCGACCGGACGGTCGTACGGTTTCGTGCATCGGATTCTCAGCGAGTCGGGCGCCGGGCTTCGTGGGCGCGGCGGTGCGACCCGGCGCAAGAAGGCGTAGCGCACCGCGCCCTGAAAGAATGGGGGAATGGATCTCGCCCTCAGCCCTGAACAGCATGCCGCGCGCCGGTCGGTGCGCGAGTGGGTCGACGCCGTCGTCGCGCCCGCTGCCATCCGCAACGATCGCGAAGAGCGGTTCCCGCAGGAGGCGCTCGACGGGCTGAAGCGTGACGGTTGGATCGGCCTGACCATCCCCGAGCAGTACGGCGGCGGTGGCGCCGACCCGTTGACCTACTGCCTCGTCATCGAGGAGCTCGGTCGCGGTGACGCCAATGTGCGGTCGATCCTCTCGGTGCACCTGGGCCTGGTCGCAGGGTCCATCGACCGGTGGGGCACCGAGGAGCAGAAGCAGCAGTGGCTGCCGCGGATGGCTACGGGCGAGGCGCTGGGCTGCTTCTGCCTGACCGAGCCGGACCACGGCTCCGACCCCGCCGCTTTGGAGTCCACCGCGGTGCGGGAGGGCGACAGCTACCGGATCAACGGCTCGAAGATCTTCATCACGAACGGCGACATTGCGGGCGTCGCGCTCGTGATGGCACGGACCGGCGGGCCTGGCGCACGCGGGGTCTCGGCCTTCCTCGTGCCGTGCGACACCCCGGGGTTCAACCCGAAGCCGATCCACGGAAAGCTCGGCCTGCGATCGTGTGACACGGCCGAGATCGCTCTCGACGACGTCGTCGTACCCGTGACCGCCCGCCTCGGCGAGGAGGGCGATGGCATCAAGGTGGCGCTGTCGGCGCTGGACGACGGGCGGATGTCCCTCGCCGCGTCGTGCACCGGCCTCGCGCAGAACGCGCTGGAGGTCATGACGGAGTACTCCCAGCAGCGCCAGCAGTTCGACCGGCCGATCGCGGGCTTCCAGCTGATCCAGGAGCTCATTGCCGACACCGCGGTGGAGGTCGAGGCGGCCCGGATGCTCACCTGGCGGGTCGCCGACCTGAAGGCTCGCGGCGAGAAGTACACGCTCGCCGCCTCGATGGCCAAGTACTACGCATCGGAGGCCTCTGTCCGGGCGGCCAACGCCGCCGTCCAGGTCCACGGCGGCTACGGGTACGTCGACGAGTTCGTTGTCGGGAAGCTGTTGCGGGACGCCCGGGTGACGACCCTGTACGAAGGCACCTCCCAGGTGCAGAAGCTGCTGATCGGCCGCGCGGTGACCGGCATTTCGGCCTTCACCTGACGCCGAACTTGCACAGAACGCCCGTTTCCGCGCTAGAAACGGGCCAATTTCGCAAGTTCGCGGTCAGCGTCGGGAAGCGTTCGGCGCCGGCGGGCGTTGGCTCCCACGGAGATAGTTCGCGGTCCCCCGGAGGTAGTAGGCGTTGTCGATGAACGGGCCGATCGGCGGCATGCACATGGCGATGTCGTTTCGCCGTGACAGCTCAGTCGTCGATGCCGAGCTGCCGCCCGGCACGCTGCGGCGCATCGCTCGCTTCGCCGCGCCGTACCGCGGCATGTTGGGCTGGTTCCTGCTGCTGATCGTCGTCGACGCCGTCATCGGCGCCGTGAACCCGCTGATCTTCCGCGCGATTCTCGACCGGGGCATCGGCCACGGCCGCGTCGGGCTCACCGAGGCACTCGCCGGAGTGGTCGCGTTGCTCGCGGTGATCGACGCCGCCGTCTCGCTGACCAGCCGCTGGTTCTCGGCTCGGATCGGCGAGGGCCTGATCTACGACATGCGCTCCAAGGTGTTCGAGCACATCCAGCGGATGCCGATCGCGTTCTTCACCCGAACCCAGACCGGCGCCCTCATCAGCCGCATCAACAACGACGTGCTCGGCGCGCAGCAGGCGTTCACCGGCACGCTGTCCAACGTCGTCAGCAACGTGATCAGCGTCGCGATCGTGCTGGGGGCGATGTTCTACCTGTCATGGCAGATCACGCTGCTTGCGCTGGTCCTGCTGCCGCTGTTCATCGTTCCCGCGAGGCTGATGTCGGGCCGGCTGCAACGGATCACCCGCGAGAGCTACGCGCTCAACGCCGAGATGTCCACCCAGATGTCGGAGCGCTTCAACGTCGCCGGTGCGCTGCTCGTGAAGCTGTTCGGCCGTCCGGCGGACGAGGATCGGCTGTTTCGCACGAAGGCGCGACGGGTGGCCGACATCGGGGTCCAGCAGGCGATGTACGCGCGCATCTTCCTCGTGGCGCTGTCGTTGGTGGCCGCGCTCGCGACCGCGCTGGTGTACGGCTTGGGCGGGCGTCTGGCGATCCACGGCGCGCTGACGGTCGGAACCGTCGTGGCGCTGACGGCGTTCCTCAACCGCCTCTACGGGCCGCTCACCTCGCTGTCGAACGTGCAGGTCGATGTGATGACTGCGCTGGTCAGCTTCGACCGGGTCTTCGAGGTTCTCGACCTGCCGCCGTCGATCGCCGACGGTCCGGACGCGCAGCCGCTCGACGTACCGCCGGGGGACGCCGTTTCCGTCGAGTTCGACCACGTCGACTTCCGCTACCCGACGGCGGCGGAGGTGTCGCTCGCGTCGCTGGAGTCGGTTGCGATTCTCGACAACGCACCGGAACGTCAGGTGCTCCACGACGTGTCGTTCCGGATCGAGCCCGGCCAGCTGGTCGCACTCGTCGGTCCCTCGGGTGCCGGCAAGACGACGATCTCTCAGCTCGTCACGCGCATGTACGACGTGGGTGCCGGCTCGGTGCGCATCGCCGAGCGGGACGTGCGGGACGTGACGCTCGCATCGCTGCGTGGCGCGGTCGGGACGGTGACCCAGGACGCGCACATGTTCCACGACACGATTCGCGCGAACCTGACCTACGCCCGACCGGAGGCCACGGAGGCCGAGCTGTGGGAGGCGATCGAGGCGGCCCAGATCGCGGACCTCGTCCGCTCGCTCCCTGACGGTCTCGACACGCTCGTCGGAGATCGCGGCTACCGGCTCTCCGGCGGGGAGAAGCAGCGGCTCGCGATCGCCCGGCTGCTGCTGAAGGCGCCGTCGGTAGTCGTACTCGATGAGGCCACTGCGCACCTCGACTCGGAGTCGGAGGTCGCGGTGCAGCGCGCGCTCGCGTCGGCGCTGGCGGGGCGGACGTCGCTCGTGATCGCGCACCGGCTTTCGACGGTCCGTGAGGCCGACGTGATCCTCGTGATCGACGACGGTCGCGTGGTCGAACGCGGCCGGCATGACGAGCTGCTCGCGTCCGGAGGCCTGTACGCCGAGCTCTACCGGACGCAGTTCGAGCGGCAGGCTGATTCGACGCCACTGGACGACGTACTGCCCGCCTAGGTACGCCGATCGCACGCGGGATCGTGAAATGCTTCCCGCCGTGGGGGACGACTACTTCTTCGCGCCACCGCCGAGCACCGCGCCACCGCCGAGCACCGCGTCACCGCCGAGCACCGCGTCACCGCCGCCGCTGAGTGGTCCACCGGCCGCCTGGTACGGCGTGCCGTATCAGCCGCAGGCGGCGCCGAGCTCAACCGCCACGGTGGTTGCCGCCACCGCGTTGGTCGGCGGCCTGCTCATGACGATCGGCCCGTTCGGCCCGTGGCTCACGGTGCGGGTGGCGGGCTACGGCGCGTCCCTGAACGGGCTGCACAGCCGGCTCGCGGGGCCGGACCTGCTCGGGATGGGCGTGGTGGCACTTCTCGTCGCGGCGGTGGCCCTCACCCAGCCGGCGAACAAGCCGGTCCGCCAGATGTGTGCGGCCGCGCTGTCCGTGCTCGGAGTGGTCGGCTTGATCCTGGTCATCAGGGACTGGTCACGGGTGTCGGATGGCATCCAGGAGTTCAACACCTACGTCCAGCCGATCGGGCAGAGCTTCTTCGGCGATGCCTTTCACGTGGGCAAGGGCTGGGGGCTCATGCTCTCGGGGGTGGCGAGCGTCGTGACCGGTCTGGCCGGCGCCTACCTGTTCCTGGCCTGACCGCCGCGCTGCTGCGAGCTGATGACGCGGCCCAGGCCGTAACCGGCGTCGCGAGAGTCGACCGTCACTCCGAGCGCCGAGGCCACGCCGAGGGCCACCAACACCCCGAGAACGACGAGCGCGGCCATGACTGAAGTGTCCGCCGGTCAGTCATGGGCGCGCCATGGGATTTCTCCCTAGTTCTCGCGCTCAGGGGATCCTGAGGAGACCACCGTCGATCGGGATGGCGCAGCCGGTGATGTAGGAAGCGGCGGGGGAGAGCAGGTACGCCGCGGCCCGGCCGAACTCTGCAGGCTCGCCGTACCGGCGCAGCGGGATGCCCTGTGAGTCACGCTCCTGGTCGGCCGGCGTCGGGGACAGGGCGCGCATCCGGTCGGTGAGGATTCGCCCGGGGAGGAGGCTCACCACCCGGATGCCCGAGGGGCCGAGCTCGTCCGCGAGGTGCTTCGCCCACATCGCGAGTCCCGGCCGGAGGCCGTTGGAGATCTCGAGGCCCGCGATCGGGCTCTTGGCGGAGCTGGAGAGGACAAGCCCGATCGCCGAACCGGCGCCGAGGTGTGGAGCGAGTGCGCGGACCAGCCGGACGGCGCCGAGGAAGACGGACTCGAACGCCGCCTGCCACTGCTCGTCACTCGCTTCAAGGGCGTTGGTCGCCGGCGGGCCCCCAACGCTGATCAGCGCACCGTCGAGTCGACCCCACGTGTCGGTGGCCACGCCGACAAGGCGGTCAGCTGCGGTGGCGTCACTGTTGTCGGCGGCAACGCCGCGCGCCGAGTCACCGAGCTGCGCGGTCGCCGCATCGACGGACTCCTGCGACCGTGAGGACACGACGACGCGCGCCCCCTCGGCGACGAGCGCCTCAGCGGTGGCGAAGCCGAGCCCCTTCGTCCCGCCGGTGACGAGGAAGACGCGGTCCGACAGCCCGAGGTCCATCTAGCGCAGCGAGCGGAGGACGTACTGCAAGATGCCGCCGTGGCGGTAGTACTCCTGCTCGCCCGGGGTGTCGATCCGCACCGTGACCGTGAAGGTCTTGTCGTCGGCCTTCACGGTGATCTCGCGCGGGATCGTGTCCGCGCCCGCGAGGCCGGTGATCTCGAACGTCTCCTCGCCGGTCAAGCCGAGTGACTCGCGTGACTCGCCGGCGGCGAACTGCAGCGGCAGGACTCCCATGCCGATCAGGTTCGACCGGTGGATCCGCTCGTACGACTCGGCGATCACGGCGCGTACGCCGAGCAGCATCGTCCCCTTGGCCGCCCAGTCGCGCGACGACCCGGAGCCGTACTCCTTGCCGGCCAGGATCACCAGCGGCACACGGTCACCGATGTAGGTCTCGGAGGCCTCGAAGATCGAGGTCTGTGTGCCGTCCGGGAGGTGGCGCGTGACGCCACCTTCGGTGCCGGGGGCGAGCTGGTTGCGAAGCCGGATGTTGGCGAACGTGCCGCGGATCATCACTTCGTGGTTGCCGCGACGCGAGCCGTAGGAGTTGAAGTCGCGCGGCTCGACGCCGTGCTCGGTGAGGTACTTGCCTGCCGGCCCGTCCTTCTTGATCGACCCGGCGGGGGAGATGTGGTCGGTCGTCACGCTGTCGCCCAGCACCGCCAGCACGCGCGCTCCGACGATGTCGATGATCGGCGCCGGCTCCGCGGGCATCCCGTCGAAGTAGGGCGGCCGGCGTACGTAGGTCGACGCCTCGTCCCACTCGAACGCGTCGCCCGACGGGACGTCGAGGCTCTGCCAGCGCTCGTCACCCGCGAACACGTCGGCGTACGACGAGGCGAACCCGGACGACCCGACGGAGGCGTTGATCACGTCCTGCACCTCGCGCGGCGACGGCCAGATGTCGGAGAGGAAGACGTCCTTGCCGTCGGAGTCCTGCCCGAGCGGGTCGGTGAGGAGGTCGATGTCCATCGTGCCGGCGAGTGCGTAGGCGACGACCAGCGGCGGCGAGGCGAGGTAGTTCATCTTCACGTCCGGGTTGATCCGGCCCTCGAAGTTCCGGTTGCCGGACAGCACGGACACGACCGCGAGGTCGTTGTCGTTGACGGCCTGCGACACCTCGGGGATCAGCGGTCCCGAGTTGCCGATGCAGGTCGTGCAGCCGTAGCCCACGAGCCCGAAGCCGAGCTTGTCGAGGTACGGCGTGAGACCCGCCTTGTCGTAGTAGTCCGACACGACCTTCGACCCGGGCGCCAGAGAGGTCTTCACCCACGGCTTGCGGGTGAGGCCGCGCTCGACCGCCTTCTTTGCGAGCAGGCCGGCGCCCACCATCACGAACGGGTTGGACGTGTTCGTGCACGAGGTGATCGCCGCGACGACGACCGCGCCGTGGTCAACCTCGAAGGTCTCGCCGTCCACCGTCACCTTGGCCGGGTTGCTCGGCCGCCCGGAGGCGCTCCCAGGCGACGCGGGCTGGTCGTGGCTGCCGTCGTGGCTGACGGCGGGCGGGTCGCTCGCGGGGAAGGACTCCTTGGAGCCCTCGTTGGCGCTGTTGCCGTTGCCGCCGTCGTCCTTCGCGTAGTCACCGAGCGCGGCGCGGAACGCCGGCTTGGCCGACCTCACCGCGACGCGGTCCTGCGGGCGCTTGGGGCCGGCGAGCGAGGGCTCGATCGTGGACAGGTCGAGCTCGAGCTTCTCCGAGTACTCCGGTTCGCGGCTCGGGTCGTGCCACAGCCCCTGGGCCTTGGCGTAGGCCTCGACCAGCTCGACGGACTCCGCCGAGCGGCCGGTCAGCCGCAGGTAGGTGAGTGTCTCCTCGTCGATCGGGAAGATCGCGCAGGTCGAGCCGTACTCCGGGCTCATGTTGCCGATCGTGGCCCGGTTGGCCAGCGGTACGGCGGCCACGCCCGGCCCGTAGAACTCCACGAACTTCCCGACGACGCCGTGCTTGCGCAGCATCTCGGTGATCGTGAGGACCAGGTCGGTGGCCGTCGTACCTTCCGGCTGCTCGCCGGAGAGCTTGAAACCGACGACGCGCGGGATGAGCATCGACACCGGCTGGCCGAGCATCGCGGCCTCGGCCTCGATGCCGCCGACGCCCCAGCCCAGCACGCCGAGCCCGTTGATCATCGTGGTGTGCGAGTCCGTGCCAACGACGGTGTCCGGATACGCGGTGCCATCGGCGTCGAACACGACCCGAGCGAGGTACTCGAGGTTGACCTGGTGGACGATGCCGGTGTCCGGCGGGACCACCTTGAAGCCGTTGAACGCGTTCTGGCCCCAGCGCAGGAACTGGTAGCGCTCCTTGTTGCGCTCGAACTCCAGGGCAGCGTTCTTCTCGAACGCGTCCGGCGCGCCGAACACATCGACGATCACCGAGTGGTCGATGACGAGCTCGGTCGGGACCAGCGGGTTGATCTTCCTCGGATCGCCGCCGAGTGCGGTCATCGCCTCGCGCATCGCGGCCAGGTCCACCACGCAGGGAACGCCCGTGAAGTCCTGCATGACGACCCGCGCCGGGGTGAACTGGATCTCGGTGTCAGGCTCGGCGGCGGCCTGCCAGCCGGCGAGCGCGCGGATCTGCTCCGCGGACACGTTGTGACCGTCCTCGTTGCGCAGCAGGTTCTCGAGCAGCACCTTCAGGCTGTACGGCAGCCGCTCGCTTCCCTCGACGGCGGCCAGGGAGTAGATCGTGACGTCGCGCCCGCCGACCGAGATGGTGGTCTGGGCGTCGAAGCTGTTGCTGCTCACTTGTCTCTCCCTGTGCTAGGTGACGCGTCGTGCGGGGGCGTGTCGCGGACGGCTTGTTCGGCGAGGTCGAGGATGGCCTCGAGGTGCTGGACCGGCATTCCGGTCGCCAGCTGGGCGACGAGTCCGTCGTACACGAGCAGCAGAAATGCTGCCAGGGTCTCGATCGGCACATCGACCCGGACCACCCCTGCATCACGCTGGCGGGCGAGCCGGGCTTGCGTCGCGCGGGTGATGGCGCGCAGATGGTGGGCCCAGAGGGCGGCGAAGGCCGGGTCCGTGCGCACCCGGCGGGAGACCTCGAGCTGTACGCCGAGCCAGCCCGCGTCCTTGTCCCGGAGCTTCTGCATCGCGCCGACCAGGCCGAAGTCGTCGACGAGTGTCGCGACCTCCTCGGCGTCCTCCTGGGCGAGGGCCAGGAAGAGGGCGTCCTTGTCGGCGAAGTGGTGGAAGATGGCGCCCCGCGACAGGCCGGTCTCCTCTTCGAGCCGGCGGACGGTGGCGCCCTCGTAGCCATAGCTGGCAAATGCCCGGCGGGCGCCGTCGAGAACGCGACGGCGGGTGGCCTCCAGGCGCTCCGGCGAGACCTTCGGCATAGCCGAAACTTACCAAACCGTACGTCCGTCTTGCAATAGCTCTAGCGGTCGTATGTCACACAGGGGTAGCGATTTGCGACCCGTATGTCACATGGCAGCAGCGATTCACGACACCTATGTCACATGCGATCTCAGGGGATCAGGAGGGTGCGGCCGCCTCTGCCTTCCTTCATCCGGGCGAAGGCGGCGTCGACACCGGTGAGGTCGGTGCGGTCGGTCACGAGTGCCTCGATGTCGAGCGCGCCCTCACGCCACGCTTCGATGAGGCGCGGGACGTCGGCGTCGGGGTCCGTCGCGCCGTACACACAGCCCTGGATCGAGCGTGCGAAGTAGAACAGCTCGAGTGCGGCGAGGTCGACCTTGTCGTCCTTGCTGCCCACGCCCACGATGACGGTGCGGCCGCCGCGACGGCTGCAGCTCCAGGCCTGCCGGATCGTGGTGGATCGTCCGACGCACTCGATGGCCAGATCCACGCCGCGGCCCTCCGTGAGCACGCGAATCTGCTTCGAGAGGTCCTCGCCACCGATCACGAAGTCGGTCGCCCCACACTGCATCGCGAGCGCTTCCTTGTCCCTCGACAGGTCGGCCGCGATGATCTGCCCGGCCCCGGCGAGCCGCGCGCCCTGCACGGCGCTCAGCCCCACCCCGCCGAGGCCAAGAACCAGGACGCTCTCTCCCGGGGTCAGCCGGCCGGTGTTCTCGACCGCGCCGACGCCGGTGAGGACGGCGCAGCCGAGCAGCGCGGCGACCTCCAGCGGGATGTCCTCCGGCACCGGGATGAGCGCAGCGGCCGGCACGACTGTCTCCTCCGCGAAAGCGCCGGTGCCGATGCCCGGGAAGACGTCTTCACCGTCGACCGTCGCATGCGGCTCACGCGACGCCGCTGCTGAGTACTCACACAGCCAGGGCTCGTTGTGGGCGCAGAACCAGCAGGCTCGGCATGGCGGCGCCCAGTTGAAGACCACCCGGTCCCCCGGGGACAGGCGGGTGACCTCCGGCCCGACCTCGGCGACGGTGCCCGATCCTTCATGCCCGAGGACCACCGGGAACGCCTGGGCCAACGTGCCGTTGGCGAGCGAGAGGTCGGAGTGACAAATCCCGGCGGCGGCGATGCGCACGCGCACGTCGTTCGGTCCGAGATCCCGCAGCACGATGTCGCGCACGTCGTGGTTGCCGTTGACCTCGCTCAACACTGCTGCCTGCACCATGCGGGCACCCTAAGGTCAGAGGAGTCCATACCGCGACCGCGCGTTGACGAGGGAGAGGCCATGCCGACACGTACCGCCCGCACCGCCTGGAACGGGTCGCTGCAAGCCGGCTCCGGCCAGGTCGAGCTCACCAGCAGCGGCGTCGGCACCTACGAGGTCAGCTTCCCGAAGCGGGCCGCCGACGAGTCGCCAGGCACCACCAGCCCGGAGGAGCTGATCGCGGCGGCGCACTCCGCCTGCTACGCGATGTCGCTGTCCAACGAGATCGCGCAGGCGGGCGGTACGCCGCAGTCGCTCGAGGTCACGGCCCACGTCACGTTGGGGCCGGACAGCGAGAGAGGTGGCTTCGCCATCACGGGGATCGAGCTCGTCGTCGAAGGTGAGGTCGAGGGCCTCGACGCGGCCGGGTTCGACGCGGCCGCGCAGAAGGCGAAGGTGGGCTGCCCCGTCAGCAAGGCCCTCGCCGGTACGACGATCACGCTGAACGCCAGCCTCGCCTGACGTATCAGGCGCGCTTAATGGCGACCTTGGCGCTACCGGGAACCGAGCTGCACTACGAGGTGGTGGGCTGCGGGGTCCCGGTACTGCTGATCCACGGCATGGGCCTCGACGGGCGGATGTGGGCCGACCAGGTCGCAGCGCTCGCCGACGTCGCCGAGCTGGCGGTGCCGGACCTCCGCGGTTTCGGCCGGTCGCCGCGCGAGTCCGGAGTGGCCTACAGCCACGCCGCTGACCTGTGGGCGTTGGCCGACCACCTCGGCTGGGACGACGCCGTGGTCGTGGGCCTGTCGATGGGCGGGATGATCGCGCTGGAGACGGCGCTTGCCGCTCCGAGCCGGGTCCGGTCCCTCGTGGTGATGGACGGGGTCATCGACGGGGTCGAGTTCGACGAGGGCTCCAAGGCGATGATCAAGGCGCTGTTCGAGGCGGCCGCCGCGGGCGATCTCGACGGCGCGAAGAAGGTGTGGCTCGACGGCGGGTTCTTCCTGCCGGCCCGACGCAATCCTGAGCTCGAACCACGCTTGGCGGAGATGGTGGCGGACTTCTCAGGCCGGGACTGGATGGGCGACGACCCGCATGAGCCGCGACCGAAGCTGTTTCCCGCTCTTCCGCGGATAGCGGCACCAACCACTGTCATCGTCGGAGCGCTCGACGTGCCGGCATTCCTCGACATGGCTGACGTGATGACGGCGAGGATTCCGGACGCCCGCAAGGTCGTTGTTCCGGATGCCGGGCACATGGTGAACATGGAGGCTCCCGAGGTGGTCAACGCCGTGCTGCGCGAGGTGATCACGGGCGCATGAGCGACCAGGTCGTCGGCGCGCTGGGCCCGACCGCCGAATGGGTGCGCGCGGCCGAGCGCATCACCGTCCTCACCGGTGCGGGGATCAGCACGGACTCGGGGATCCCTGACTTCCGCGGGCCGAACGGCGTCTGGACCCGCAACCCGGAGGCCGAGCGGCTCGCCACGCTCTCCCACTACCTCGCCGACCCCGACGTACGTCGTGCGTCGTGGCTGAACCGGCTCGAGAACCCGGCGTGGCAGGCGGCTCCCAACGTCGGTCACCGCGCTTTGGTCGACCTCGAACGTTCGGGCCGGTTGCGCGCGCTGGTCACCCAGAACATCGACGGCCTCCACCAGCGGGCAGGTAACAGCCCGGACCTGGTCATCGAGGTGCACGGCACGATCTGGTTTGCGCAGTGCCTGACGTGCAACGACCGCCGGCCGATGGAGGAGATCCTCGACCGCGTCCGCGCCGGGGAGGCCGACCCCGCCTGCGCAGTGTGCGGCGGCATTGTGAAGTCGGCCACGATCTCCTTCGGCCAGGCCCTCGACGAGAAGGTGATCCGCGCGGCGTTCGAGGCGGCCGCTGACTGCGAGCTGTTCCTGGCGATCGGTACCTCACTGACGGTGCACCCGGTCGCAGGACTCTGCGAGATCGCGACGCAGAGCGGCGCGCGCCTGGTCATCATCAACGCCCAGGAGACGCCGTACGACGGCCTCGCCGATGCCGTGATCAGACAGCCGATCGGCGAAGCCCTTCCGGCTCTCGTCGCGGCGGCGTCGGCATGATCGGCCGCCTCCATCACGTCATCCTCGACTGCCCGGACCCGGCGCGGCTGGCGGAGTTCTACGCCGCCGTGCTCGGCCAGCCCGTGACCTATCGCAGCGCCGACTTCTGCGTCGTGGCGCGCGACGACCGGTCATCCGGACTGGCGTTCCAGCTGGCTCCTGATCACGTCGCGCCGACCTGGCCGACGGCTGACGTGCCGCAGCAGGCTCACCTCGACGTGATGGTCGACGACCTCGCGGTCGCCGGCCAGGAGGTGTTGGCGCTCGGAGCCTCGCGGCTCTCAGGGGACGTCTACGCCGATCCCGCGGGCCATCCGTTCTGCCTGATTCCGAGGCCCTCGTGGGCGCCGGCAGTGGGGACAGGTCCACCTACGTAGTCAGTTGTAGTCATATTGGGCGTATCGCACCAAGTCAGGTCAACTTCGGTGGCCTTGCAATCGTGGGAGCGGCATGAGACGTGCTTACTTGAGAGCGGGTTCCCTCCTCACGGTAGCCGCAGCCGCAATGATGGGGCTGGTGCCGGTCGCTGCCGCGACCGGCACCGTCCGCGACAAGCGAATCATCGACTTCATCGCGGGCGACGACCACTATCTGGTCTATCTCACCGATCACTACACCGTCGGCGGCCAGTACGAGCCGACCCAGAACCTGGTTGAGGTCGATCGACGGCTGGGTCACAGGGTCATCGGGCACGACGACGAGCAGGTCGGCGGCCTCGACTACTCCCTCGACGGGTCAACATTGCTGGGCCGGGCCCGAAGCGGATTCCCGGGCAACGACCAGCACGCGCCCAACGATGCGAGTCGGATCTATTGGTGGGACCTCGCGAAGCACACCTCCGGTTCCTTCGAGCTTGCCGCCAACGAGGTCTTCATCGGCGCTGCGCGCGGTGCGGCGGTCTATCAGACGGTGGACCCTCAGTCGGCGACCCCTGGTGAGCCGACGGGACTGTTCCGGCGCACGATGCAAGGTGGTGCGGTGACCCAGTTGCCCTTGTCCTATCCCCACGCCACGACACCTCGAGAGATCGCGACCGGACCTGCCGGATATCTGGTGCGGCTCGCCCAGACGGGTCGGGCGACGTACTTCAAGTACGGAGCGTCGAGGGGCGTCAAGCTGCACCTTCCCGCGAGCTTCACGATCTCCGACGGCGGTCGACCGCTCGCGAGGTATGCCGCTTTCGGTGAGGGTGGAGAGGACGACGGGATCACCGCCCGTACCGCGTTCGTGCCGCTGGACGGCGGCGCGACCTTCGTCATCGGCTCGCACGGGCCGTTCGGCGACCTTGGCCAAGCGCTGGTCTACGGGCACAAGCACGTGCACTTCCGGACCAAGGCTGGAAAGGTGCATGTTTCCGGTGTCCACGGATCGGTCGCGGGAGCTGCCTTCGGCGGAGCAGTGATCCATCAAGCGCCGACCAGTCTCGCCGTCCAGCGCGGCTGGCGCGCGACGCCAGTGGTCATCGTGAAGTAGCCACCGGGAGCGTTAGTCTCCCGCGCATGAAGGTGCCGCTGCTTTCTTCTGACTTTCTCGACCGGGCGGAGACCGTCTACGCCGACCGGGTCGGTGTCATCGACGAACCGACCTGCGACGACTCACTCGGTGAGCTGACCTACCGGGAGGTCGCCCGGCGCGCACGCGCGCTGCAGGCCGGGCTGGACGAGCTCGGGGTCGGTGCGGGGGAGCGCGTGGCGGTCGTGTCGCCCAACGCGGCACGCCTGCTCGACCTGTTCTACGCCGTGCCGAGCTCGGGTCGCGTCCTCGTACCGATCAACTTCCGGTTGCGGACCGAGGAAGTCGAGTACATCGTCGAGCACTCCGGCGCCTCGGTGCTCCTGGTCGATCCCGAGACCAACCAGGACATCCCGACGGTCACCGCGAAGCACCGGTTCCTGCTCGGCGCGGAGAGCGACGACGCGCTGCTTCGCTTCGACCGTGAGCCGCAGCCGTGGGCAGACGCGTCGGAGGACGCGACCGCGACGATCAACTACACCAGCGGCACGACCGCCCGCCCCAAGGGCGTGCAGATCACGCACCGCAACATCTGGGTGAACGCGCTCACCTTCGGGCTGCACGCCGGCGTCAGCGACTGGGACACCTACCTGCACACGCTGCCAATGTTCCACGCGAACGGCTGGGGCATGCTCTACACCGCCGCGGCGCTGGGGGTGCCGCAGGTCGTGCTGCGCAAGGTCGACGGCGCCGAGATCCTCCGCCGGGTCGAGCAGCGCAAGGTCACCTTCATGTGTGCGGCGCCGGCGGTGGTCAATGCCGTCCTGGATGCCGCACCGAGCTGGGACGGCCCGATCCCCGGTTCCGACCGGGTGGCACGCGTCATCTGCGCCGGGGCGCCGCCGCCGTCGAAGACGATCGAGCGGATCGAGGACGAGCTCGGCTGGGAGTTCTGCGAGATCTATGGACTGACCGAAACCTCGCCGCTGCTCACGATCAACCGGCGGCAGCGCGAGGACGCCGGCAAGCCGATCACCGAGATCTCCAAGGATCTGGGTCGGGCCGGCGCGCCCGCCATCGGCGTGAAGCTGCAGATCAGCGACGCCGGCGAGGTCCTCGCGCGCAGCAATGTGGTCCTGGAGGGCTACTGGCAGCAGCCGGAAGCCACGGCCGCGGCCTTGGCCGGGGGCTGGTTCCACACCGGTGACGGCGGCCTGATCGACGAGCAGGGTTACCTCACGATCTCCGACCGCAAGAAGGACATCATCATCACCGGCGGCGAGAACGTGTCCTCGATCGAGGTGGAGGACTGCCTGTACGCCGCGGCGGGCGTCGCCGAGTGTGCGGTGATCGGCGTGCCGGACGAGAAGTGGGGCGAGACGATCAAGGCAATCGTCGTGCGGGCGCCCGGCAGCGAGTGCAGCGAGGCCGATCTGATCGCCCACTGCAAGCAACGCATGGCCGGTTACAAGGCACCGACGTCGATCGACTTCGTCGACGCGATCCCGCGCACGGCCACCGGCAAGGTGCAGAAGTTCCGGCTGCGTGAGCCGTACTGGTCCGACCGTGACCGTCAGGTCAACTGACGCTCCTGCGGTCGAGGCGTGGATACGCTGGCGGCCGTGCCGTCGCTGCCAACCTATGAGCTCACCACCCACACGCTCGACAATGGGCTGAACGTCATCATCAGCGAGGACCGGCTGGCGCCGGTTGTCGCGGTGAACGTCTGGTATGACGTCGGCTCACGCCACGAGACCCCGGGCCGGACCGGGTTCGCTCATCTTTTCGAGCACCTGATGTTCCAGGGCTCCGCCAACGTGGCCCGAGGGGAGCACTTCGCCCTCGTCAACGCCGCCGGCGGAACGCTCAACGGCACGACATGGTGCGACCGCACCAACTACTACGAGACGGTGCCGTCCCACCACCTGGCCACCGCGCTCTGGCTCGAGGCGGACCGGATGGGCGGCCTGCTCGACGCGCTCGACCAGGACAACCTCGACAACCAGCGCGACGTCGTCAAGAACGAGAAGCGGCAGACCCGGGACAACCAGCCCTACGGCTCCGCGCTCGACCTCCTGCACGAGCTGGCCTACCCGCCCGGCCATCCGTACCACCACTCGACGATCGGGTCGATGCAGGACCTGGACGCCGCCGAGCTGATCGACGCGCGCAACTTCTACTCGACGTGGTACGCCCCGGACAACGCGTCGCTCGCGATCGTCGGCGACGTCGACGCAGCCGAAGCCCTCGAGCTCGCGAAGAAGTACTTCGGACCGATTCCGTCGAAGGGCAGCTTTCCGGAGCCGCCGGCTACCGACATCGCGCCCCGGCTCGGTGCCGAGGTCCGCCGTACCGTCGAGGACCGCGTCCCCGTACCGCGCAGCTTCGTCGCCTACCGCACGGCGCCGTTCGGCAGTGCGGAGTACGACGCGATGCAGGTTGCTGCCGCGGTTCTCGGAGGCGGTCGGGGCAGTCGCCTCTACAAGTCGCTGGTGTTGGACCAACAGCTCATGCAACCGGGCGACGCGATCGTGGAGTCCTGGCCGTTCATCGGTGGCGCGACGCTGACCATCGCCGACCTGCCGGCCCGCGAGGGGGTAGCGATCGAGCGGCTGGAGGCGGCCTACCACGACGAGGTCTCACGCATCGTTGCCGACCTCGACGACGACGAGCTGGTTCGAGCCAAGGCGCTGCTCACCAGCCACTGGCTGCACCATCTCGCCTCGGTCGACGGCCGGGCAGACACCTTCAACCAGTTCGCAACGCTGCTCGGCGATCCGCGGCTCGTGAACGACGCGCTGCCTCGGGTTCTCGCCGTGACGCCGGCCCAGGTTCGTGAGGTCGTGGCCGACGTGATGCGCCCGGACAACCGGGTGGTGCTGACGTTCGTGCCGGCCGTGAGCGACGAGCAGGAAGCAGCGGCATGACAACTCGCCCTGAGGTGGGTGCTCCGAGGCCGTGGACGTTCCCGAAGTTCGAGCGGCGCAACGTCGCAGGCGGCCGGATGCTCACGGCGCACCTTCCCGGCAGGCCGCTGGCCGTCACCTCCCTGGTCGTCGACGCGGGTGCCGTGCTCGAACCCTCCGACCAGGCCGGTGTGTCGGAGATCGTCGCGCGGGCCATGTCCGAAGGTGCCGGCGGGCGCAACTCGTATGAGTTCGGCGTGGCCGGTGAGCGCATCGGCGCGACCTGGCGGTCGTCCACCGACTGGGACTCGCTGCGCGTCGGATTCGAGGTCCCCACCGGTGAGCTCGCTGCGGCGACTCAGCTGCTTGCCGATGCCGCGAGGTCGGCCGTGTTCAGTGACGACGACGTCGAGCGCGTGCTGGACGAGCGGATCGACGAGATCAGCCTCGAACGCAGCCAGCCGGCAGTGCTTGCCGCTGAGGCCCTCGCCGCTGCCTTGTTCCAGCCGGAGAGCCGGTATGCCTACCCGGACGGGGGCGCGCCCGAGACGTTGGAGGCTCTCGACCCCGCAGCCATCCGCGGCTACCGAGATGCCCGACTCCGCAAGGATGCCGTGACCCTGGTGATCGTCGGTGATCTCGAGGTCGTCGACCTCGACGCCCTCGGGCGGGTGGTCTTCGACGGTTGGGACGGCGACCGCGCTGCACTGCCCGCTCCGGTCATCGCGCCACGTCAACCCGGTCGTCGAGTGGTCGTGGTCGACCGGCCCGGGTCCGTCCAGTCGGTGGTCATGATGGGCCACGACGGCCCACCTCGGGCCGTCGACGACTACGTCGCCATGACGACGATGGCGCTCGTCCTCGGTGGCATGTTCTCGTCCCGGCTGAACATGAAGCTGCGCGAGGAGAAGGGCTACGCGTACGGCGCGTTCGGCGGCTTCGACACCCGCAAGCACGGCGGTGTCTTCGCAGCGCGGGCCGCCGTCCAGAGTGAAGTGACCGTTCCCGCGCTGGAGGACATGCTCGCCGAGATCGAACGCGTGCAGCGTGAGGGCATCACGTCCGAGGAGCTGGAGCAGGCGAGGTCCTACCGCGCTGGAGTCTTCCCGGTGAACTTCGCCGGGGTGGGCTCGGTCGCGGCCGGCCTCGGCGACGTGATCGTTCACGGTTTCGCGGACGACCACTTCGACGCGCTTCGGGCCCGGATCCTTGACGTGACGCTCGACGAGGTCAATGCGACCGCCAGCCAACGGCTTCACCCGGATGACCTCGTCACGGTGGTGGTCGGTGACGCCTCCGGCTTCGAAAAGGATCTCGAAGCTCTCGATCTCGGCTCGGTCGAGATCATCCGCGACGACCAGTGATCCTTCGCCGGGGGGCGGCCTTGCTCGCGGCCGCGTTCTGCTTCGTGCTCGCCGTGCCCGGGGCCGGGCTGGCAGGTGCCCCGCCGTCGGGCTCGCCGCCCGTCACCGTGCTGCTCGCCATCCCCGGCCTCTCCTGGGCCGATGTCGCCTCGATGCCGACGTTGCAGCGTTTCGTCGCCGGCGCGGCGGTCGGCGAGCTCAGCGTCAAGACGGCTGGTGGGATCACGCGGTGCGCGGCGGGGATGCTTGCCGTGACGGCGGGCAACCGCACCACCTCCGTCACCGGCAACTGTCGAATCCTCCCGAGCACCTGGCCGGCGCTGAAGGCGGCCAACTCGCACACCAAGTACAAGTCGACCATCGGTCTGCTGGGCACGGCGCTGCGACAAGCCGGCGTCCGGACGATCGCGGTCGGAGGCGGCGCTGTGCCGCTCCTCGCTGACGAGGACGGCCAGGTGAGCGCGGTCGCGGGGTCCACCGCAGCGGCACTGAGTGCAGCCTCGCAGGCGCCCCGCGGAGCGGTCGTCGCCGAGATCAATCCGCGGATCTACTACATGCTTGCGCCCACGGTCGCGCTGCGGATCGCGAAGGACATCCAGACCGACCAGTGGCTGTCGCAGACACTCGGCAAGATCCCACCGACCGCGACGGTCATGGTCGCCGGCATCAGCGACATCGCGAGCGGTCGTGCCAACCTTCACTTCTTTGCGGTCCGGGGTCCTGGATGGACCCACACCGAGCTGCGTTCCTCAGCGGCCGGACGCGCGCCGTACGTGCAGCTGATCGACGTCGCGCCGACGATTCTCACCGCCGAGCATGTCCCGGTTCCTGCCGCGGTGGTCGGGCGTCCGATGCAGCAGAGCGGCGATCGGGTGCCGGCGTACTCGAGGTACGTCGACGATAACCGGCACGCGTTCGCGCAACGCACCCTCGGCCAGCGCACCTTCCTGACGTTGGGTATCGCGGCCATTGTCCTGATGCTCCTGACCTTGCTGCCGTGGCGTGGCTGTCAGGTGGTCGCGACCTGGCTGGCGCGGGCTCTCGCCCCGGCGCCGGCGCTGGTGTTCGTCATGAACGGGCTGCCGTGGTGGCGGTGGGGCCAGCCCGTGTTCGCCGTGCTGGTGGTGGGCGCGGCGCTGGGCGTGGCAGCGGCCACGGGCATTGCTGCGCGACGCAGCGCTGCGGCCGCTCTCGCGGTGCCGCTGGCCGTGACGCTGGGTGCGCTGGTACTCGACCAGCTCACCGGCGCGCATCTTCAGTTCTCCGCGCCGATGGGAGACAGCCCGATCGTTGCCGGACGGTTCAGGGGAATCGGGAACCTCGACTTCTCGATCATCGCCACATCGGCCCTGCTTTTCGGCGGCATCGTCGGGGGGCGCCTGGGCGGCCGTCGCGGCGTCGTCGCGGCCGCGGGGATCGCCGCCGTGGCGCTGGTGGTTGACGGTGCGCCGCAACTCGGTGACGACCTCGGGGGCGTGTTCTCGCTGTTGCCCGGAGCAATCGTGCTAGTGGCCCTCACGAAGGGGGCGCGCATCACCTGGCGCCGCGCACTGCTCGCCGTCGGGAGCACGGTCGCCGCGGCTGTTCTGCTTGCCCTTGCCGACTACTCGCGCCCCGCGACGTCTCAGACACACGTGGGGCGTTTCGTGGGTCAGCTCCTCCACGGCGGTGCCGGTGTCGAGGTCCATCGCAAGCTCGATGCCGTGCTCGCGACGTTCGGCCCCACCGTGGGCACCTTCGTCGTTGTCATCGCAATCGGAACCGCTCTCGCCGCGCGCTCGCGGCTGGTCCGAGGTGTGGACTCGGTGCCGGGCCTGCGCGCGGGCGCGATTGCCGCAACCGTCACGGCGGTGCTGGGGGTCGCGCTCAACGACTCGGGTGTTCCGATCGCGGCCATGGCCGTGGTCGTGGGGCTCAGCGCCGTCTACGGCGCCGTCGGTGGCCGCAACGACGCCCCGACCGGCTAGACGTCGCGGGCGGGCGGGCGCCACTGCCGACGGCGCGCAGCGTTCCCTGCCGTGCGGACGGCGTGCAGCCGTTCGCGGCGCAGCTCCTCGATCTCGCTGTCGTCGAGCGGGTCCAGCCGGCCGACGGTCCGGCTGAGAAGCGCGTCGGCGAGCGCGGGGTTGCGGGCCAGCGCAGGACCGTGCAGATAGGTCGCGAACACGCTGTCCTGGATGGCGCCGTCGACGCCTCCCGCTCCGTTGCCGATCCCCGCCTGCACGACGCCGAGCGGTGATGCAGTGGAGCCGAGGACGGTCCGGCCGCCGTGGTTCTCGTAGCCGGTCAGGACCCCCAGCTGCGCGACTTCGGAGTCGACCAGCAGCTCGCCGACCGCGCGAGGTCCCTCCAGCCGGTCGGTGCGGCAGTCGATGAGCCCCAGCCCTGGATGCACCTCGCCGTGGCCGTCGAGAAACGTCTCACCGAGGATCTGGAAGCCGGCGCAGACCGCGAAGACGGTTGCCCCCGCGCCTCGTTGTGCCGCGCGGCGCAGCGCGCCGTCGGCAAGCCGTGACACGGCCAGGGTCTGGGCGCTGTCCTCGCCGCCCCCGAGGACGTAGATGTCGGCCTGCTCCGGCAGCGGCTGGTCGATCTCGACCGGCACGACCTCGGCGTCGATGCCGCGCCACCGCAGTCGTTGAGCGAGCACGACTGCGTTGCCGCCATCGCCGTACGTCCCGAGGACGGCGGGGTACACCAGGGCGATCCGTACGGCGTCAGGCATGCCGCACCACCTTGCGGTAGGCCTGGAACGCCGTGTAGTTCGCGAGCACTTCGACCGGGCCGTGCCGTGTGGCGGCGGCCAGAGCAGCGGCGGGGTCGTCGATCCGCTCGTGCTCGACCCCGGCGTAACGCAGCCGGACGGCGACATCGCGGGAACGCTCGCCGGTGGCGACGGCGCGGCGGCCGGCCAGCTGCTCGAACGGGACATCCCACAGCCAGGAGGGGTCGCGGCCGTCGGCCGCGCGGGCGTTGACGGCGACGACGACCTGTTGCCGGTCGGCGGGGACCATCGTCAGCGCCTCGGTCCAGCCGGCGGGGTTCTTCGCGAGCAGCAACCGCACCGGCGCACCGTCGTACGCCGTCGACAGGTAACGGCCCTCGACGGTGGTGATGCGCGTCATGGCGGCGAGCGCCGCTGCGGCGGGCACGTCCCACAACGCCGCCGTCGCTGCCGCCAGGGTCGCGTTCCCGACGTTGACCACCCCGGGTACGCCGAGGGTGACCTCGTGGTGCTCACCGGCAGCGTCGACGACCGTGGTTCCCTCGGTGCGCCAGACGGGCGTCGGCCGACGAAGCCCGCACTCGCTCCACCAGTCGGTGCCGGACCGGGCCAGCACCCCGCCGCACTCCGGGCACACCGAGGTGTCGTCGTGCCAGCGTTGGCCGGCGGAGACCCAGACCGTCGTGGGAGCAGTGGCCGCAGCCCAGGTGACGAGCGGGTCGTCGCAGTTGGCGACCACGACCGGTGCGTGCGGCTGCGCGAGTGCTTCGCGCCAGATGCCCGCGAGGCGGCGCACCTCCGCGTAGCGGTCGAGCTGGTCCCGGCTGAGGTTGAGCAGCGTCACTGCGCGGGGCCGGACGGCGGCGATCACGCGCGGCAGGAAGGGCTCGTCGACCTCGAGGACGCCGCGCGGTGCGTGACGGTCGCGGGCCAGTGCGGCGGTCAGGCCGGTCGGGAGGTTCGCCCCACCGGCGTTGCTGACGACGGGTCCGAGCGTCTCAAGCGCCGCCACGACGAAGGACCGGGTCGTCGTCTTGCCGTTGGTGCCGGTGACGATCGCGAAGTCGCGGCCGGCCGCGGCGCGTTCCAACGCGCGGGGATCGATCGCAAGCGTGAGCCGCCCGCCGACGGTGGTGCCATCGCCTTGCCGGGTGAGGCGGGAGAGCGCGGCGGCGGCGGAGCCGACGGTTCGCCCGAGCGCGTATCGCGCGCTCGTCACCCCTTGACTTGGTGGCGGGCGATGAAGACGATCGCCGCGTAGCAAGCGCCGGTCAGCGCGGCGACCACGGGCCACACCGCGCGCATGACCTTGGGCGGCGCGGTCGAGAGAACCTTCGAGATCAGAGTGCCGGCTGCGAGCAGGAGCACGCTGAAGACGGCCATGACGATCACGAACTTGTCTTCGGTGGTCAACGCTCTCTCCGCGGTCCGGGTGCTGGCGGGGACAGCCTATCGACCGCCGTCCTCGCGATGATGACGCGGGCGGCGCCGCGACACGCGGCCGACCTTGGCCCCGGTGGTCGACAGCGCCCGTGCCGTGTTGACCAACGGCACGTGGCTGAACGCCTGCGGGGTGTTGCCGAGCTGCCGTTTCGCCCTGGGATCCCATTCTTCGGACAGCAGCCCGACATCGTTGCGAAGGTCGAGGACCCGCTCGAACGTCTCCCGGGCCCGGCGCTCCTGACCGATCAGGTGAAGGTCGTCGGCGAGCCAGAGCGTGCAGGCGAGGAACGCCCCCTCCTCGCCGGCCAGCCCGTCGCCGGCCTGCGACGTGTCGTAGCGCAGGACGAAGCCGTCGTGGGTGAGCTCGCGCGCGATCGCCTCGACCGTGCCGACGACGCGCTGGTCGTCCGGCGGCAGGAACCCCACCTGGGGGATCAGCAGGGTGGCGGCGTCGAGTCCGGCGGAGCCGTAGGACTGGGTGAAGGTGCCGCGCTCGGGGTCGTAGCCGCGCTGGCAGACCTCGGCGTGGATCTCGTCTCGCGCCGCCTTCCAGCGTTCGACCGGGCCGTCCAGCCCGAACTGCTCGACCGCCATGACGGCGCGGTCGAAGCCGACCCAGGCCATCACCTTCGAGTGCACGAAGTGGCGGGGGTCGCCGCGCATCTCCCACAGCGACTGGTCGGGCGCCGCCCAGCGGCCCTCCAGCTCGTCGAGGATGACCTTCTGCAGGTCCCAGGCGTCGACCGTCGTCGACAAGCCGGACACCCGGTCGAGGTGAAGCGCGTCCAGCAGCTCGCCGTACACGTCGAGCTGGAACTGCCCGGAGGCCTCGTTGCCCACCCGGACGGGAACCGAACGCTCGTAACCGGACAGCCAAGGCAACGTGAACTCAGTGAGGCGTCGCTCGCCCGCGATCCCGTACATGATCTGCATGTCCTTCGGGTCGCCGGCGACCGCGCGCAGCAGCCACTCCCGCCACGCCTTTGCTTCCTCGGTGCAGCCCGCGTAGAGCAGCGCCTGCAGCGTCATGGTGGCGTCGCGCAGCCAGCAGTAGCGGTAGTCCCAGTTGCGCTCGCCGCCGATCGCCTCCGGCAGCGACGTCGTGGCGGCGGCGACGATGCCGCCGGTGGGCTTGTAGGTCAGCGCCTTCAGCACCGCCAGCGAGCGGATGACCGCGTCGCGCCACTCCCCGTCGTAGTGGGCGTGCGCCACCCACTCGGTCCACACGGTCTCGGTGTCGCGCAGTGCCTGTTCGGGGTCGACGGGTCGGGGCGGCCGAAGGTGCGACGCCTGCCACGTGAGCACGAACGGCACCCGGTCACCGGCCCGGACCGTGAACTGCGCTTTGTGGGTCGTGCCGTCGGCCTCGAGGTGGACCGGGGAGCGCAGGCACAGTGAGTCAGGCCCGGCGGTCATGCGCAACCCGTCGTGGATGCGCCGGACCCATGGCAGGACCGAGCCGTAGTCGAACCGAACCCGGAGCACCGTCTCCATCTCGACGTGGCCGGACACGCCTTCGACGATCCGAACCACGTCCGGCGCCTCGCCTCGCGGCGGCATGAAGTCGATGAGGCGTACGACGCCCCCGGTCGTCTCCCACTCCGTCTCGAGGATCATCGTGTCGCCGCGGTAGCGGCGCCGCGAGCACTCGCCACCGCCGGCCGGCGCCACCTGCCAGGCGCCGTTCTCCTCGGTGCCGAGCAGCGCCGCGAAGCAGGCGCCGGAGTCGAAGCGGGGGAAGGCCAGCCAGTCGATCGAGCCCCGGCGGCTCACCAGCGCCGCGGTGTGCATGTCGCCGAGCAGCGCGTAGCTCTCGATCGGCTCGTGTGAACTCATGGCCGTAGGCTTCCATGCGCCGGGGCCGGTTGCATCTGGAGGTTCACGTAATGGAGGCCAGGCGTAGCCGGCTCCTGACTTGGCCAGAGGGCAGGGCGCAGGGGGTGGGAGCTCGCTTCGCGCTGCCCGCTGCTGTCCTGGCGGTGGCCGCGGCGGTGGCGGGCTGTAACGCGTCGGCGCTGACGAAGCGCGAGCTCGTCGTGCACTTCGCCGACACCGCGACGCAGGCGACGCACCGCGCGGCGCTCGACGCCTGCGCGCACGCCACGCCTGAGGCGACCCCGGAGCCCTTCACGACCAGCGGGCCGGTGTCGAACCAGGTAGGGGATGTGCGGTTCCGGATCGATCACGCTGACGACAAGGCGATCGCAACGCTCGAGACCTGCCTGGCGAAGCAGCCGGGAGTGGAGGGCGTCGACATTCCCGACCTGACCGACTAGCGGCGGCGCTACGCGGCGCCGCGGATCGCTTCGTCGTCGAGCAGGCCGAGCGCGCTGAGCAGCTCGCGTGCCTCGTCGGCGGTCTCGGCGCCGCGGCAGACCGTCAAAGCGGCGCGACGGCGCTGCTGGGGGGACAGCGGCGCGAGGGTGAAGTCGGTCAGCAACGTCTCGCGTCGCGGCTCACCGCTTCGCTCCGGCCGGGCTGTCTTGGTCGTCATGGTCTGACCTTCGTCTGCCCACCTGAGCCACACCTGAAAACTCCGGCATTCGTCACATCCGTGTTACGGGTTGTGCGTCTCGGCGTGCCGCGCCCCGAATCGGGCGCGCCGGGCCGCTGGCCTCGTTACGATCCGCCCAACCACCACGGGGAAGGCTGCAGAACCTATGACGTCGGTGCAGGAAGAAGTCGGCCTTGCGTCCAACACCGAGATCCGGGAAGGCGAGTACGGCGAGAAGGTCGCCGCGGTCGAGCCGGGCGGTGCGGAGTTCATCCCGCTGAGCGAGCGACACGGCAAGCCGCTCAACCTGTTCTGGACCTGGATGTCGCCGAACTTCGAGTTCGCGACGGTCTACGTCGGGGTCCTCGCGGTGGTGGCGTTCGGTCTTGACTTCAAGCAGGCCGTTGCCTCCATCGTGCTCGGGACGGTGCTCGGGTCCGTGACGCACGGCGTGCTGTCGGCGCGGGGGCCGCAGTACGGCGTGCCGCAGATGATCTTGTCGCGGATCTCCTTCGGCTACTGGGGCAACGCGCTGCCGGCGGGGATCAACGCGGTGATCGCCGGCGTTGGCTGGTTCGCTGTCAACAGCGTCTCCGGCGCATTGGCGTTGAACACGCTCATCCACCTCAACAAGTACGGCTGCCTAGTGATCATCGTGGCGGCCCAGATCGCGATCGCGCTGTTCGGTCACAATCTTGTGCACCTGTTCGAACGGGTTGCCTTTCCGCTCCTCGTGGTGTCCTTCGTTCTGGGCGCGATCTGGACGTTCGACAAGTCGCACCTGGGCGCGGCCGCGCCGTACGCGGGCGGCATCGGTGGCTTCTTGATCTCGACCGGCGCGACCTTCGGCTACGCCTGCGGGTGGAACCCATACGCGAGCGACTACACGCGCTACTTCGCGCCGGACACCTCCAGGTCGGCGACCGGCTGGTGGGCGGGATTTGGCGTCGCGTTGTCGTGTATCGCACTCGAGATTGTCGGCGCTGCGTCGGCGACGGTCGCCACTGGCAAGAACCTCAGCCCCACCGCTGCGTTCACCTCGCCGTACCCGACGACGGTGAGGGACCTCGTCCTGCTCTCGATCGCGGTCGGCGCAGTGGCCGCGAACGCGATCAACATCTACTCGGGTGCGATTTCCTTCACGGCACTGGGCTTCAAGATCCCGCTGCACTTGCGCCGTGCGCTCATTGCCGGGGTCTTTGGCGTCGCCGGGTTCATCGTCGCGGCGTTCGGACTCAATGACATCGACAAGTACGAGAACTTCCTGCTCATCATCGCGTATTGGATCGGTCCATGGCTGGCCGTCGTGTTCGTGGACCAGCTGATCAACCGGGCTGCGCACGCGGACAAGCTGTTCGACCACAAGTACGCGAACTGGGCCGGCCCGATCGCCATGGCCGTCGGGATGGGGGTGTCCATCCCGTTGTTCAGCAACCAGCTGAAGTTCGTCGGTTGGGTCCCGAAGCATCACCCGAAGTTCGGTGACCTGACGTTCGAGGTCGGGTTCGTCGTCGCGGCAATCGTCTACTTCGTGCTGTACAACACGGCTCTTGGGCCGAAGAAGGCGGCCGCCGCCGCCGACGCATGACATTGTCGGCGGACGACCGGCGCTGGCTCGACGTCGCGATCGCCGAGGCGCGCGCCGGTCGTGACGAAGGCGGGATCCCGATCGGGGCTGCACTCGTCGCCGACGGGAAGCTGCTCGCCGGCGGCCACAACCGCCGCGTGCAGCACGGCAGCGCGATCCACCACGGCGAGACCAACGCGCTCGAGAACGCCGGGCGGCAGCCGGCGAGCATCTATCGGCGGTCGACGATGTACACCACGCTGTCGCCGTGTGACATGTGCTCGGGCTCCATCCTGCTCTACGGGATTCCACGCGTCGTGGTCGGCGAGAACGTGACGTTCATGGGCGCCGAGGAGCACCTGCGCAGCCGCGGCGTCGAGGTGATCGTCGCCGACGACGAGGAGTGCAAGACGCTGATGCGCGAGTTCATCGCCGCCAACCCCGAGTTGTGGAACGAGGACATCGGCGAGGAAGACTGACCCGCATGAGGGTGACTGTCGTCGACCATCCCGTCGTCGCCGCCAAGCTGACGGCGCTTCGCGACGTCGCTACTCCGACGCCGATGTTCCGCCGGCTGGTGGACGACCTGGTGACGCTGCTCGCCTACGAGGCGACCCGGTCGGTCTCGGTCGAACCGGTCGAGATCGCGACCCCGCTCACCACGACCACGGGCGTCCGGCTCACCGAACCGCCGCCACTCGTCGTACCGATCCTGCGGGCGGGCGTCGGGATGCTGGACGGCCTGATCCGGCTGCTGCCGGACGCGGAGGTCGGATTCGCGGGTCTGGTCCGCGACGAGGACACGGCTGAGGCGTCGTGGTACGCCGACCGGCTGCCCGAGGATGCCGCAGGCCGGGCGGTCTTCGTCCTCGACCCGATGCTCGCGACCGGGGGCACGCTCGTCTCGGTGGTCGAGGCGCTGCTCTCGCGTGGCGCCGAGTCGGTGACCTGCGTCTGCCTGCTCGCCGCGCCGGAGGGCATCGAGCGCGTAACGAAGGCCTTCCCCGACGACAACGTCTGCCTCGTGGTCGCGGCTGTCGACGAGCGCCTCGACGAGCGGTCCTACATCGTGCCGGGACTGGGTGACGCCGGCGACAGGCTCTTCGGCAGCACTGCGGGCTCCCGCGGCTGACACCATGGGGACGTGCGGTACCCGCTGTTCCTCGACCTGAGCGGCCGGCGCGTCGTCGTCATCGGCGGCGGAAGGGTCGCCGCGCGGCGCACCCGGGGCCTGCTCGAGGCCGACGCTCGGGTGACTGTGGTCGCGCCGGAGCTCGCTGAGGAGATCACGTCGATGCCGGTCGAGGCGGTCCGTCGCGGCTATGACGAGTCCGATCTCGATGGCGCCTGGCTGGTCCTGGCCTGCACCGACGACGCCGAGCTCAACGCAGGGGTCGCGGCGGCCGCGGAGGCCCGGGGCATCTGGTGCATACGGGCGGATGACGCGGCGAGCTCGGCTGCCTGGCGCCCGGCGGCGGCGGCGATCGATGAGGTGACGGTGGCCGTCAGCGCAGGCGGCGATCCCGGCCAGGCGGTCGAGCTGCGCAACCTGATCGAGCATGCGTTGCGCAGCGGCGCGCTCGCACCGCGTCGACACCGGGCCGGGCAAGGCGGCGTGACGCTGGTCGGGGGCGGCCCGGGTGATCCCGACCTGCTGACGCTCAAAGGGATGCGAGCGCTTCAGGACGCCGACGTCATCGTCACGGACCGGCTCGGGCCGACCGGCTTGCTGGAGTCACTCGACGCCGAGATCGAGATCGTCGACGTCGGCAAGACGCCGGGTGGTCATGCCGCGGAGCAGGCCGACATCAACGCGCTGCTGATCGAGCGGTCGCAGGCCGGCCAGCGCGTCGTACGGCTCAAGGGCGGCGACCCGTTCGTGCTGGGACGCGGCAGCGAAGAGGTCGACGCCTGCGCCGCTGCGGGAGTGCCGGTGGAGGTCGTCCCCGGGGTTACAAGCGCGACCGCCGCCGCCACGCTGGCTGGAGTCGCGCTGACCGAGCGAGGCACGACGCAGCAGTTCGTCGTGGCAAGCGGTCACGTCCCTCCCGGTGACCCGCGTTCGTCGGTGGACTGGAAGTCGCTCGCGAGCACCGACGCGACCCTTGTCCTATTGATGGCGGTGGCCAACCTCGGGCCGATCGCGGCGAGCCTCATCGACGGCGGTCGCGACCCCCGGACCGGTGTGGCGATCGTGGAGAACGCGTCGTTGCCCGAGCAGCGCGTGGTGCGCTGCCGGCTCGCAGAGCTCGCCGAAGTGGCGAAGCGAGAAGGCGTCGTACCACCGGCCGTGGTGCTGGTGGGCAACGTCGTACGTGTCAAGTAACAACACGCGTCCGTCGCGGGCGATGCCGAACGGCCACGGGGGCAGCCGCCCGGCATCGCGTCCGGGAGCGTCTGGCGCCGGATCCCCCCGTAGATCTCGAATCAGCTAGGCGCTAGTCACTAGCGTGCCAGGTGCGGAGCCGCATCGTCCATAGCGACATCCCGCGAAGTTGATCTTGATCGGGTCGAGAAGGGATAAGTCGTGGCAGATCAGACGTACGGCATCAGCGAGGTCGTGGGCACCAGCCCGGACGGCATCGATCACGCGATTCGCAACGGCATCTCGCGGGCGTCGCAGACGGTGCGCAACCTCGACTGGTTCGAGGTGACAGGGATCCGCGGCCAGCTCAAGGACGGTACCGTCGCGCACTTCCAGGTGCAGATGAAGGTCGGCTTCCGCATCGAGTAAGTGCGACTTGTCAGGCCCTGGCCACGTCGGGACGTGGCCAGGGCCTGACAAGTTGCGGTTACGAGGCCTGAGACACCGTGCTCATGTTGAAGTCCGCGACGCGAAGCGCCGGCATGCGCGTGCGGGTGAAGTAGTCGCCGAACTCGCGGGCAAGGGTCTCCTCGGTCCGGCCCACCTCGACGACCCGCTTGAGCATCCCGACCGGGCTCTCGTTGAACCGGAAGTTGTTGACGGCGCCGACGACCTCGCCGCCCTCCACGAGGAACACGCCGTCCCGTGTCAGCCCGGTGAGCAGCAACGTCTGCGGGTCGACTTCCCGGATGTACCAGAGGCAGGTCAGAAGCAGCCCGCGGTCGGTCGCCGCGACGAGGTCTTCGACGCCGGCGGATGCATCCGGCGCCGTCATCTCGAGGTTGTCCAGCCACGGGGTGAACGGCAGCCCGGTCAGCGTCGCGGAGTGCCGGGTCTGGATCAGTGCGGCGAGCTCGCCGTCCCGGATCCAGTCGGTCGCCGCGATCGGTGCCCCGTTGTCGAACACCGAGGAGATCCGGCTCGACGCGCCTGCGACGACGAACGGCATGCATTCCTGCCCCGGCATCGCCGGGTCGCCCCGCAGGGTCAGCGGCACGTCGGTCAGTCGCTCGCCGACTCGGGTGCCGCCGCCGGCCCGCGAATAGACCGACTGCCCTTCGTGGGCGTCGAGCGCGCCGGCGTTCCAGTACGCGTAGATCATCATGTCGGCGACCGCAGATGGCGGCAGGATCGTCGGATACCGCCCCGCCTCGAGCGAGACTCGTCGCTCGCCCCACGCGAGGCGCCGGGCGACATCGGCTTCCACCGCGGCGAGATCGAGGGCGGCGACATCCGCGGCGCCCTGCCCGCTCCACGCCGATCTCGATCCGTCTGCGGTGCGGCCGGTCAGCTCGAGCCGTACGCCGGGCTGCGCGTAGCGCAGCCGCGTGCCCGTCGACGTACCGAGGTACACGGTGTCGATCGAGTGCTCGGCGTAGCCGAAGCGGCCTTGGTCGTGGGCGCGTGCGGTCTCGAAGATCTCGCCCAACCAGGACGCGATACCGCTGAGTGCGGCTACTGGTGCCTCGACCGCCGGCGCGTCCCAGTCGGCCGAGGCAGCCCCGTCGAGCAGGGGAGCGGCGTCGTCGGCGACCGATGACGTCCGGGCCGATGCCTCAGCCTCCCGCGACAGCGCTTCGACTTCCTCGACCGTCGTGACGTTGCGACTCACCGAGGCGGCCTTCGCTCCGTCGGCGTCGCCGATCGTCGCGATCACTGTGACCGCGAGGGTCTGGGTGACACCGTTCGTCGTGAGCGTGTTGTTCGCCCACCGCAGGTTGCTCGACGCCGCATGCGTCGCGATGGCCACGCAGCCGTCGGCCCGGCTCGCCGCCAGCGCCCGCTCGACCGCCTCCTGCGGCGGCAGCGCGCTCATCCCGCCTCCTGCGCCGCGTTGAGGATGTTCACACCCCGGAACAGCGCCGACGGGCAGCCGTGACTGACCGCGGCGACCTGGCCCGGCTGTCCCTTGCCGCAGTTGAAAGCGCCGCCGAGCACGTACGTCTGCGGCCCCCCGACCGCCGCCATCGACCCCCAGAAGTCGGTCGTCATCGACTGGTACGCCGCATCGCGCACCTGCCCGACGATGCGTCCGTTCTTGATCCGGTGGAACCGCTGCCCGGTGAACTGGAAGTTGAACCGCTGCATGTCGATGGACCACGACTTGTCGCCGACGACATACAGCCCGTCCTCGACGCCGCTGATGAGCTCCTCGGTCGAAGGGCCGTTTGCCGCCGGCTGCAGCGAGACGTTGGCCATCCGCTGGATCGGGACGTGCAACGGGGAGTCCGCGAACGCGCAGCCGTTGGATCGCGCGATGCCGGACAGCGCCGCCGTACGCCGGTCCAGCTGGTACCCGACCAGCGTCCCGTCCTTCACGAGGTCCCAGGTCTGCGCGGCAACGCCCTCGTCGTCGAACCCGACAGAGGCGAGGCCGTGCACCGCCTCGCGGTCGCCGGTCACGTGCATCAGGTCACTGCCGTACCGGAGCGTGTTGAGCTTGTCGGGCGTCGCGAACGACGTGCCGGCGTAGTTCGCCTCGTAGCCCAGCGCCCGATCGAGCTCGGTGGCGTGACCGATCGACTCGTGGATGGTCAGCCAGAGGTTGGACGGGTCGACGACGAGGTCGTAGTGCCCGGGTTCGACCGAAGGAGCCGCCGCCTTTTCTGCGAGCCACTCCGGAAGCTGCGCGATCTCGCTGTCCCAGTCGTAACCGCCCGTCATCCACTCCCAGCCGCGGCCTACCGGCGCGGCGACTGTGCGCATGGTCTCGAACCGGCCGGACGCTTCGTCGACCCACAGTGCGGTGAGCTGGCACTGCAGGCGCACCCGCTGCTGGGTAGTGACCGTGCCGGCGAGATCGGCGAAGAACTTGTTCTCCCGCACCTGCTTCAGGCTTGCGTCGGCGTGCTTGACGATGTCGGCGGCGAGCAGCCGGCTCGACCACTCCGCGAGCAACGCGATCCGCTCGCCTTCGCCGATCGTGAACGGGTCGATGTCGTACGCCGACACCCAGGTCTGCTCGCCGTGCGCCGGCTCCGCCGCGAGCTCGATGCGCTCGCCGGTCACCGGCTTGGAGACCTTGGCCACCTCGACGGCGCGGTCGACGAGCGCACGTGCGGACGAGGGGTCGATCACCGCGCCCCCGGCGAAGCCCCACGTGCCGTCGTGGACGACGCGCACCGCGAGGCCGCGTTCGTCGTCGTCATGGCTCGTCTCGAGCCGGGCGTCGTGCAATGCGAGATCAGCGGTGCGGATTCGTTCGACACGGACGTCCGCGTGCTCGACCTTCAACTCCCGGGCGCGGTCGAGCACCGCGTCCGCGACTGCCCGGAGCGGCAGCGCGGTGAACTCCGCGTCGATGTCGTGCGGCATGCGTCGGTGCGTCCCTCTCTCGGGCCCCGGTCACTGGCCGGGGGGCTACTGGGTGGGATCGAGGACGAGCTTGCCGGTCGAGCGGCGTGAGCGCAGATCCTCGTGCGCCTGCTTCGCGTCGGCAAGCGGATATGTCGCGCCGACGATCGGAGAGAGCTTGCCCTCCGCGACCAGGTCGAGCATCTCCGCCATCGGCTCGTGGATCATGCCCGGCTGCCCGATGCAGTTCACCAGCCAGAAGCCGACGACGGTACGGCTGTTCGTCATCAGCGCTCGCGGCTCGATCGGCTGCGGCGGCACCCGCCCGGCCATACCGTACGTCGCGAGCCGGCCGAACGGCCCAAGCGCTGCCAGGCTCGCGTCGAACGCGTTGCCGCCCGTCATCTCGAGCACGATGTCGACCGGCTTTCCGCCGTTGGCGTCGCGCAGCTCTCCGGCGAGGTCGTCGGCGGCACTGTCGACGGTGGCGTCGGCCCCGAGCTTCTCGGCGAGTGCCCGCTTGTCGGCGGACGAGGCGATCCCGATGACCCGTCCGGCGCCCCACAGCTTGGCGAGCTGGATCGCAAGCGTGCCGACCCCGCCCGCGGCGGCGTGCACGACCACGGACTCTCCGGCCGCCATGTGCGTCGACGTGCGAAGGAGGTGCCAGGCAGTGAGCCCTTGCACCATCAGGGCGAGTGCCTGCCCGTCGCTGACCGCGTCCGGAAGGTCGAACGTCAGGAACGCCGGGGCGAGGGCGAGCTCCGCGTAGCCGCCGGTGCCCACCATCGACGACACCCGGCGGCCGTCCGGCAGCGTGCCGACGACCTCGCTGCCCGGCACGGTCGGCAACGAGGTGGCCGACAGATAGGTGTTCTCGGTCTGATGGGTGTCGGCGTAGTTGACGCCGGCGCCGGTGACGGTGACCAGGTCGAACCCGTCGGTGGGGACGGGGTCGGGAAGCTCCGCGAGCTTGAGAACCTCGGGACCGCCGTACTCGGTGATCTGAATGGCGCGCACGACCGCACCCTAGAGGACGGGGCGGGCGCCCGCGGCGCAGCTAGGAAGCGTCGTCCGGGCTTTGGTCCGGGAGCCGGAACGGCTGCGGCGGCGGCTTGAGGTCGGCGCGCGGGCAGCTCTCGAGCGTCAGGCCGCCGTACGCGAGCGCCTCGTTGGTCAGCGAGTCGACCGTCATGCCCTGCTCGGCGCCGAGCCGGGTCACGGACACGCGGTAGATCGTGATCTCGTAGCGGGTCGGGGTGCCGTAGGCGATCTGGATGCTGCCCAGCAGCTCCGCGGTCCCTTGCGTGCGCTCCGGGCCGTCCCACGGCTTGTCGTACCGCCGCCACGTCGCCGGGTCGGCCCACCAGTTGCCGTCGAGACGGACGTCGCGCATGGCGAGCTCGATCAGGATGTTTCGGGCAGCGTCTTCCGGCACGATCGCCGAAGGGCGGATCACCTCGGTGATGACGCCGTCGCCGAACGCCTCGCTGACGAGGAGCTCGAGCTTGTCCACTGGTCCTACTTTCCCGGACGTGTCCGGACCCCCGCCCAGATCGGGCCCTCCCAGTATCCGACCGGCTGCCTGGCAGCGGGGGACGGGTCTGGGCTCGGACCAGCCTGACACGCCGCCGTCGATCTGTCTCGCGACCCGGTCGGGTCGCCTGACCGTGTCGTGGTGGTTAGGCTCGATTTAATGCCGAGTTTGCGGGGCGGTCGATGAGCGTTACCGAGCCAGGAATCCGGGTCGACGAGCGGCCCGATGTGCTCCCGACGCACGACGGCGACCACGAGCGATTTGCCCACTACGCCGATCGGGACAAGATCACCGAGGCGATGGTGACCGGGACCCCGGTCGTCGCGCTGTGCGGCAAGGTCTGGGTGCCCACCAGGGACCCCAAGAGGTTCCCGATCTGCCCCGAGTGCAAGCGGTTGTTCGAGCTCGGGCCCGAGGGCCGGATGAGGGAGTGGCAGAAGCGAAACGAGGGATCCTGACAAAGCCGACCCCTGGCGCCTAAATTGGCGGCATGGCTGACAAGTGGTTCCCGATGATGCCGTCCTTCGACTCCCTCGAGGACGAGCGCCAGCACCGCAAGGAGCGCCTGGCCGCCGGTTTCCGGCTGTTCTCGAAGTTCGGCTTCGAGGAAGGCGTGGCCGGCCACATCACGGCACGTGACCCGATCGAGCCGAACACCTTCTGGGTGAACCCGTTCGCGGTGCCGTTCGCGCACGTCTCGGTGAGCAAGCTGATCCGGGTCAACGACACCGGCGAGGTGGTCGAGGGCAACTACCACGTCAACGAGGCGGCCTTCTGCATCCACTCGCGGGTGCACGAGGCGCGCCCCGATGTCGTGGCCGCCGCCCACAGCCACTCGACGTACGGTCGCGCCCTGTCCGCGCTCGGTGAGCTGCTCGAGCCGATCACGCAGGACGTCTGTGCCTTCTACGACGACCACGCGCTGTTCGACGACTACACCGGCGTCGTCACCGATCTCGAGGAGGGCAAGCGGATCGCGGCCGCTCTCGGCGAGAACAAGGCCGTCATCCTCCGCAACCACGGCCTGCTGACAGCCGGTACGACGGTCGACTCCGCGGTGTGGTGGTTCATCACCATGGAGCGGTCCTGCCAGGTGCAGCTGCTGGCGAAGGCTGCCGGCAAGGTCGTGCACATCGACCTCGACCAGGCCAAGAAGACCCACGAGACGGTCGGCTCCGAGCTTGCCGGGTGGTTCTCCTTCCAGCCGCTGTACGAGAAGATCGTGCGCGAGCAGCCCGACCTGCTCGACTAGCGTCAAGACGTGCCCGCGGTCGTCGAGGTCGACGACCCCGATGATCCACGGCTGGTCGACTACCGGTCCCTGACTGATGTCGCCCTTCGCTCCTCGATCGAGGCGCCGCACGGGCTGTTCATCGCCGAAGGGGCACTGGTCATCGAGCGGGCGCTCGCGGCTGGCTACTCGCTGCGCTCGGCGCTGATGACGCCGGAGTGGCTCGACCGCACGACGCCGGTGCTGTCAGGCTCGGAGGCGCCGGTCTACGTCGGCTCCGACGCCGTGCTGCGCGCGCTCACCGGCTTCCACGTGCACCGCGGCGCGCTGGCCTCGGTGCAGCGGCTGCCGTTGCGCTCCATCGACGAGGTGGTCAGCTCGGCCCACCGGCTCGCCGTCATCGAGGACGTCGTCAACCACACCAACCTCGGTGCGATCTTCCGGACCGCGGCAGCGCTCGGCGTCGACGGCGTCGTGATCTCGCCGCGTGCCGCCGACCCGCTCTACCGCAGGTCGGTGCGCGTCTCGATGGGCGCGGTCTTCACGGTTCCGTACGCGAGGGCCGGCGACTGGCCTGGCGTCGTAGACGACCTGCGAGGGGCGGGCTTCCGCACACTCGCCTTGACCCCCGCCGAGCACGCGGTCGACCTCGACGAGCTTCGCGTCGAGGCCGGCGAACGGCTGGCGATCGTCGTCGGTACCGAGGGGGACGGCTTGTCGCCCGACGTGGTCGCGCGGTGCGATGTCGCCGTACGCATCCCGATGTCAGCCGGCATCGACTCGCTCAACGTCGCGACCGCGGCGGGGATCGCGTTCTGGGAGCTCCGGCGCCGCGCGTAGCGGCAATCGGGTGGGGAAGGCAGATCAGATGACGCAGACGACGCAGCCGGTCCACGCTTCCGGCACGTTCAAGATCGGGGGCGACCTCGAGGTCCATCGCCTCGGATACGGCGCGATGCAGATCACCGGCCCGGGAATCTGGGACCAGCCGCGGGACCGCGATGAGTGCATTCGCGTGCTGCGCCGGGCGATCGAGCTCGGTGTCGACCTGATCGACACCGCCGACTCCTACGGCCCGTACGTCTCGGAGGACCTGATCCGCGAGGCGCTGTATCCGTACCCGCGGGACCTTGTGATCGCCACGAAGGGCGGGCTGACCCGGCCCGCTCCCGGGATATGGCACGCGGTCGGACGGCCGCTGTACCTGCGGCAGTGCGTGGAGATGTCGCTGCGTCGGCTGAAGGTCGAGCGGATCGACCTGTACCAGCTGCACCGCGTCGACGCGCAGACCCCGATGGCGGACTCGCTGGGGGAGCTCGCCCGCCTGCAGCAGGAGGGCAAGATCCGCCACATCGGGGTCTCCGAGGTCGACGTCGACACGATCGTCGCGATGCGCGAGATCGTGGACGTCGTCTCCGTGCAGAACCTCTACAACCTCACCGACCGGCAGCACGAGCCGGTTGTCGACTACTGCGAGCGCGAAGGGATCGGCTTCATCCCCTGGTTCCCCCTCGCGACCGGCGAGCTGGCAGCCGGCGGCGGTCCGCTCGCCGACATCGCGAGTCGTCACTCGGCGACGCCCTCGCAGCTCGCACTCGCCTGGTTGTTGCGGCGCTCCGGGGTGATGCTGCCGATTCCCGGTACGTCGTCGGTGGCGCATCTCGAGGAGAACTGCGCGGCGGCCGAGGTCGCGCTGACCGACGAGGAGTACGACGCCCTGTCCCGCCTCTAGATAGAGTCCCGGCTCGTGCCGGTGCTTCCCGATCGCGTCGACCGCGACGCGCCGGAGTTCGCCGCCCGGCGGGAGTCGCTGCTGGAGCTGCTGGCTGAGCACGACCGGCAGCTGGCGCTCGCGACCGCGGGCGGCGGCGAGCGAGCCGTCGACCGGCATCGCCAGCGCGGCAAGCTGCTCCCGCGGGAGCGGATCGAGCTCCTTCTCGACCCTGACTCCCCGTTCCTCGAGCTCTCGCCGCTGTGCGCATGGGGGACGAGCTACACCGTCGGCGGCAGCGTGGTCACCGGGATCGGTGTGGTCGAGGGAACCGAGGTCCTGATCCAGGCGCACGACCCGACGGTGCGCGGCGGTGCGATCAACCCGTTCGGAGCGAAGAAGCAGGGCCGCGCTTCGCAGATCGCCAACGAGAACCGGCTCCCCGTGGTCAACCTGGTCGAGTCCGGCGGCGCCGACCTGCCCACGCAGAGCGAGATCTTCATTCCGGGCGGCGCGGGCTTCCGCGACCTCACCCGGAAGTCCGCAGCGGCGATCCCGACCATCGCGCTGGTGTTCGGCAACTCGACGGCGGGCGGCGCCTACGTCCCCGGCATGTCCGACTACATCGTCATGGTCGAGGGCCGCGCGAAGGTGTTCCTCGGGGGACCGCCGCTGGTCAAGATGGCCACCGGTGAGGAGTCCGACGACGAGGAGCTCGGCGGCGCGGAGATGCACGCGCGGGTCAGCGGGCTCGCGGACTACCTCGCAGTCGACGAGCACGACGCGATCCGGCTGGGGCGCCAGATCGTGCGCCGGCTCAACCGCGAAAAGCTCGGCCGCCCGCCCGCCGCGTCGTATTCCGATCCGCTCTACGACATCGACGACCTGCTCGGCATCGTGCCGACCGACCTGCGCGAGCCGTTCGACCCGCGCGACGTGCTTGCCCGGATCCTCGACGGCAGCGAGTTCGACGAGTTCAAGCCGCTGTACGGGTCGTCGCTCGTCACCGGCTTCGGCCAGCTCCACGGCTATCCGGTGGGCGTGTTGGCCAACGCGCGCGGCGTGCTGTTCAGCGAAGAGAGCGAGAAGGCCGCTCAGTTCATCCAGCTCGCCAACCAGAGCGACACACCACTGCTGTTCCTGCAGAACACCACCGGCTACATGGTCGGCAAGGAGTACGAGCAGCGCGGCATCATCAAGGCCGGCGCACAGATGATCAACGCCGTCTCCAACAGCGACGTCCCGCACTTCACGATCAACATGGGGGCGTCGTACGGCGCCGGCAACTACGGCATGTGCGGGCGGGCGTACGACCCTCGCTTCCTCTTCACCTGGCCGAACGCCAAGTCCGCCGTCATGGGACCGGCGCAGCTCGCCGGCGTGCTCTCGATCGTCGCGCGCGCCTCCGCGGAGGCGAAGGGCCAGCCGTACGACGAGGAAGCTGACGCCGCGATGCGGGAGATGGTCGAGAACCAGATCGAGGCCGAGAGCAAGGCGCTGTTCCTCACGGCGCGGCTGTACGACGACGGCATCATCGACCCGCGCGACACGCGCACCGTGCTCGGGATGGCGCTGTCGGTCGCCCACAACAAGCCGGTCCAGGGACGCCGCGGCTTCGGCGTCTTCCGGATGTGACGCGCGTGCCTGCCATCAGTCGCATCCTGGTCGCGAACCGCGGGGAGATCGCGCGGCGCGTCTTCCGCACCGCTCGCGAGATGGGCATCGGCACGGTCGCGGTCTACAGCGATGCGGACGCCGACGCACCGTTCGTGCGCGAGGCCGATCAGGCCGTCCGGCTCCCCGGCACATCGCCGACGGAGACGTACCTGCGCGGCGATCTCGTGATCGCTGCCGCCAAGGCGACCGGAGCCGATGCGATCCACCCCGGCTACGGCTTCCTGTCCGAGAACGCGGAGTTCGCCCGCCAGGTCGCCGCAGCGGGGTTGACCTGGATCGGACCGCCGGCGGACGCGATCGACGCGATGGGATCGAAGCTCGGCGCGAAGCGGATGATGCGCGACGCCGGTGTCCCGACGCTGCCGTGGGCCGAGTCTGCCGACGGTGCCGCTGAGGTCGGCTTTCCGCTGCTCGTCAAGGCATCTGCCGGCGGCGGCGGGCGGGGAATGCGGATCGTGCGCGATCCCGCCGACCTGGCGGGCGCTGTCGAAGCAGCGAGCCGCGAGGCGGCCGGGGCGTTCGGAGACGCGACGGTCTTCTGCGAGCGCTACCTCGACGCACCGCGCCACATCGAGGTTCAGGTCTTCGCGGACAGCCACGGCAACGTCGTCTCGCTGTTCGAGCGGGAGTGCTCGATCCAGCGCCGGCACCAGAAGATCGTCGAGGAGGCGCCGTCGCCCGCGGTCGATGACGATCTTCGGGGCAGGCTGGGCGAGGCCGCGGTCGCTGCGGCGCGCGCCGTCGGCTACGTCGGAGCCGGGACCGTCGAGTTCGTGATGGCGCCCGACGCGTCGTACTTCTTCCTCGAGATGAACACCCGGCTGCAGGTCGAGCACCCGGTCACGGAGTGCATCACCGGCCTCGACCTCGTCCGGCTGCAGATCCTGGTCGCGGCCGGCGAGCCGCTGCCGCCTGAGGCGCTCGCGCCGTCGATCACCGGACATGCGATCGAGGTCCGGCTTTACGCCGAGGATGCGACGAACGGCTTTCTTCCCGTGACCGGGACGCTGCGGGAGTTCGAAGTTGCGCCCGGAGTGCGATGCGACGCAGGTGTCGAGAGCGGAAGCGTCGTCTCGCCATACTACGACGCGATGATCGCGAAGGTCATTGCACATGGGGCCAGTCGCGGTGAGGCGGCGGCGAAGCTCGCTGCGGCGCTGCGCGCGTCACGCATTCACGGGGTCACGACCAACCGGGACCTGCTGGTCCGGATCCTGGCTGAGGACGAGTTCCTCGACGGCGCCACCGACACTGCGTACCTCGACCGGCACGATCCCGCCGAGCTCGGGGCGGCTTTGCTCGACGACGCGGGACGCCGCACGCACGCAGCGATGGCCGCGCTCGCGCTCGAGGTCGTGAGCCGTGCGGCCGCGCCCGTGTGGTCACGGCTGCCCAGCGGCTGGCGCAACAACCCGTCACAACCCCAGCGGGTCGTGCTCGGCGTCGACGGCAACGAGATCCAGGTCGCGTACCGGGTTGACCGCAGCGGACGGGTCGATGTCGATCTCGACGGCCAGCCGCTCGAGATCGAGGTGCACGCGCGAGTGCCCGGGCAGATCGACGCTTCGATCGACGGCGTCCGGCGTCGCTACCGCACCGCTGTGTCCGCGGATCGCGGCACGGTCGACGTCGACTCGCCCCTCGGCGCATCGTCGTACGTCGTCGTCCCTCGATTCGAGGACCCGTCACACCACGTCGCGGTGGGATCGCTGGTCGCGCCGATGCCGGGCGCGGTCGTGCGGGTCCTGGTCAGGGCGGGGGAGACGGTGGCAAAGGGTGACCCGCTTGTGGTGCTCGAAGCGATGAAGATGGAGCACACCGTTGCAAGCCCGGCGGCCGGCACCGTCAGCGAGGTGCGGGTCGAGCCGGGCCAGCAGGTCGACGCGGGCGCCGTCCTCGCCGTCGTCGACGCCGAGACCCAGGTCGACGACTGACGGAACCGACCGCGCCATTCGGGCGTCTCACCATCAAACGAGGTGGGGAGATGGCCATGCGGCTCGGTCACAAAGCACGAATCGCGTTGATCGGCACCTGCGCGGTCCTCGTTGCCCTGGTCGCGATCGCGTTCGCGGTCGGCGGGTCGACGACCAAGCAGCAGAACTCAGCGCTGCTCCGTCCCGTTGCCGGTGGTGCTCCGATCCCGAGCGCGGTTGCCGGCAAAGTGACCAGCCAGGGTGGGCTTGCGCTCAACGCGCCGGAGCCGGTCGTTGCCGCGCCAGGGCTGCCCGCGCACGCCGGCCGGCAGGAGTTCTCGTCGAACGCAGCGGGCGGCGGCGCCAGCGGCGCTGCGAGCAGCGGCTCGGTCCAAGCCGACAGCGCGCTCACCGCGATCGGTGACAGCTCGTCGCTCGGCGCGAGCCGAATCGTCAAGACCGGCAACCTCACCATCCGGGTGCCGAAGGCTGCTGTCTCGGCCCAGACGAGCAAGCTCGTCGCGCTCGCGACATCCGAGGGTGGGTACGTCGCGTCCAGCAGCACGAACCTCGGCTCCGGGTCTCCGTACGGCGAAGTGATCCTGCGCATCCCGGTTGCCCACTTCGAAGACGCGATCGCCAAGGCGCAGGCGCTCGGACACACCGTCACGCTGACCAGGTCCGCTGCCGACGTCACGGGCAAGTACGTCGACCTCAACGCGAAGATGCACGCGCTGGAGCGGACGCGCTCGACCTACCTCAGCATCGAGTCGCGGGCCCGGACGATCGGCGCGACGCTGGCGGTGCAGCAGCGCATCGACGATGTCCAGCAGCAGATCGACCAGCTGCACGGCCAGCTCAAGCTGCTCGGAAACCAGTCGTCGTACTCGACTCTCACCGTCGACGTCGTCCCGGCTGGGGTGACGGCACTGGCCCCGACCCACCACCGAGACGGTCTCGGCAAGGCGTGGCACGACTCGTGGAGCCGGTTCGGGCGTGGCTTCGACGCGATAGTGGGTGCGATCGGGCCGATCGTGTTCGCCGTGCTCCTGCTCGCGGTGGTTGGGCTGATCGGCGTACTCGGCTACCGCGGGGCTCGCCGCGTGCTCAGCCGAACCCAAGCCGCCGGATAGGGACGGCCCAACCGAACCGTATTCTGCTCGGATGCAGAAGGACCTCTACACCGAAGACCACGAGGCGTTCCGCGACACCGCGCGCGGCTTCGTCGAGCGCTACATCGCGCCCCATCACGACGCCTGGGAGGCCGAGGGCCTCGTCGATCGCGGGGTGTGGGTGGAGGCCGGCAAGCACGGCTTGCTGGGCTTCGAGATCGAGGAGGCGTACGGCGGCGGCGGGGTGCACGACTTCCGCTACAACGCCGTTCTCGGCGAGGAGGTCGTCCGGGCCGGGGCGAGCGGCATCGGGTTCGGCCTGCACAACGACGTCGTCGCGCCGTACTTCGACCGGTTGGCGACCGAGGAGCAGAAGCAGCGGTGGCTGCCTGGCTTCTGCAGCGGTGAGCTCATCTCCGCCATCGCGATGACCGAGCCTGCGGCGGGCTCGGACCTGCAGGGCATCAAGACCACCGCCGTGCGCGACGGCGATGACTGGATCCTCAACGGCCAGAAGACCTTCATCACCAACGGCATCAACTCCGACCTCGTGATCGTGGTCGCGAAGACCGACCCGGAGGCGAAGGCCTCGCACGGCACCTCACTGCTCGTGGTCGAGCGGGACATGCCCGGCTTCGAGCGCGGTCGCAACCTCCACAAGGTCGGGATGAAGGCGCAGGACACGGCGGAGCTGTTCTTCACCAACGTCCGGGTCCCGGGCAACAACCTCCTGGGGGAGGCGAACCGCGGCTTCATCCACCTGATGGAGAACCTGCCGCAGGAGCGGCTGTCGATCGCGGTGGGCGCAGTGGCTTCGGCGGAGCAGGTCCTCGCCGCGACAGTCGACTACTGCAAGACGCGTACCGCGTTCGGAAAGCCGATCGGATCGTTCCAGAACTCGCGCTTCGTGCTGGCCGAGCTCGCGACGGAGGTCGAGATCGCCCGTCACTATCTCGACAAGTGCATCGTCGAGCACAACGCCGGCCGCTTCACCGCGGTCGAGGCCGCGATGGCGAAGTGGTGGACCACCGAGCTGCAGAAGCGGGTCATCGACTCGTGCTTGCAGCTGCACGGTGGCTACGGCTACATGCTCGAGTACCCGGTCGCGAAGGCGTTCATCGACAGCCGGGTGCAGACGATCTACGGCGGTACCACCGAGATCATGAAGGAGATCGTCGGCCGCTCCCTCGGCGTCTGACCCGCCGTGATCTTGACGAAAAGGGCGCTAAGAGGGCGTCATTCCGCCCTTATCGTCAAGATCACCGCGGTCTTGCTCGTCATGGGGGTCTCCGCGCCGGCTGTTGCGGGTTCGCGTCCCGCTCGAGAACCGGTTGGCGGAACGCTGGTCGATCGTTGTTACGACAGCCTCGGGCACCCTCTCAACACCCCGCAGTACGCCGCCTGCCGCGGCTTTCAGGCGGCGGTCGACTCGGTGGCGTCGCTGTGCCGACTGCCGGCCCGGTCGCTGCAGAGCGAGGCGCTGGCCACCGACTGTGGCCTCGTCGATGGCCGCGCGATCAGCGAGGCGCAGATCAAGGCGTTCCACAACAGCTGGCTGGCGCATGGGCTTGTCCTGCAGCAGGAGCTTGGTCGCTCGGCTCCGCTCTACGAGGAGCAGATCCTCGGCACCCACAACTCCTTCAACGCGTCGTCGTACCTCGTGCCGCTGAACGGCAAGCCGACCGAGTACTTCCCATCGCTGACGAACCAGGACCCCAACCAGGTGTACTCGATCACCGACCAGCTGCGAATGGGAATCCGCGGGCTGGAGATCGACCTGCACTGGGTGCCGAGCATCTACGGCAACATCTCGACCGGCGGTTACTGGGTGGACGTCTGTCACGGGCAGTCGACTGCGATCCCGAACACCGGGCAGAACGTGCACGTCGGCTGTACGACGGACCGCTCGCTGCAGAACACGCTCGCGGAGGTGCGTCGCTGGCTTGACGGTCACCCGCGCCAGTTCCTTCTCGTCTACCTCGAGAACCAGCTCGACAACAGCCTCCAGGGCCACAACCTCGCCGCGTCGCTGATCCGAAAGGCGTTCGGGCACCTGGTCTACCGTCCGCCCGCGTCGCTCAAGGCCGCGCAGTGTGCTCCCATGCCCTATGGCAAGAGCGAAGCGGCGATGATGCGGGCCGGCGCGCGACTGCTCATTGTCGGCAACTGCGGGCCGGGCAACGCCTGGAACCACCTCGTCTTCACCCGCGGCGACAAGTGGAACGAAGGCGGCAACCCGACGACGTACGGCGCCAAGGACTGCGCCGCCGACACGAAGGCCCACGATGCCCACGCCGCGTTCCGCCGCTGGTACGAGGAGAGCCCGTTCCTCGAGGCGGCGATGGAAGCGACCCAGACCCTGAGCCCGGCGGCGCTGCACCGCATGGTGCTGTGCGGGGTGAATCTGCCGGGCATGGATCAGCTCATGCCGTTCGACGGGCGGCTCAAGGCGTTCATGTGGAGCTGGGCATCCGGTCAGCCGGGGCACGGGCGGTGTGCCTACCAGGAGGCACGCGGGCGGTTCCACACCGCGAACTGCGACGAGAGACGGCACGCAGCGTGCGTCCGGCACGACGTCTGGCACGTGACTGCCGATGTCGGCCCGGCGAGGCTAGGGCAACGAATGTGTCGAGCGGAGTTTCCGGGCAGTCGCTTCAGCGTCCCGCCCAACGGGCTCCGCAACCTGCAGCTGCAGCATGCCCAGCCGGTGCGCCACCCCACCGTCTGGCTGAACTACGCGAAGGTGCACGGGCGTTGGCGTACCGGCGTCCTTGGATAGGGTCCGGGCGTGACACAGCGCTACGGCATCACGTTCCCGTTCGACGGCCTCTCGCTGCTGGAACAGCGGCCCATCGTCGAGTCGCTGACCGACCTCGGGTACACCGACCTGTGGTCGGCGGAGTCCAACGGCTATGACGGCTTCACTCCGCTGACGCTGGCGAGCGTCTGGGCGCCGACGCTTCGCCTCGGCGTCGCGATCATCCCGGTCTACACGCGGGGACCCGCGACCCTCGCGATGTGCGCAGGCAGTCTGGCGGCCGCAGCGCCCGGCCGGTTCGTGCTAGGTATCGGCACCTCGTCGAACGTCATCGTCGAGAAGTGGAACAGCACGCCGTTCGAGGAGCCGTACAAGAAGGTCCGAGACACGTTGCGATTCCTCAAGCCGGCGTTCGCCGGCGAGAAGGTGACCGAGTCCTACGACACGTTCGCGATCGATGGTTTCCGGATGGGCTTCACGCCGCCCGAGCCGCCGACGGTTCTCGTCGCCGCGCTTCGCGCCGGGATGCTGCGCCTCGCCGGGCGGGAGGCGGACGGCGCCATCACCAACTGGCTGGCTCCGACCGATGTACCGACGGTTGCGAAGGAGCTCGCAGCCGGCGGCGCCGGGAAAGAGCTCGCGGCCCGGATCTTCGTGGCACCGACCGACGACGTGGAGACCGCGCGCGCGGTCGGCCGGTTCGCCTTGGCGGCGTACCTCACGGTTCCCGTCTACCGTGCCTTCCACGAGTGGCTCGGCCGTACCGAGCTGATGGCCGGCATGCAGGAGGCATGGGCGGCGGGCGACCGCAAAGGCGCCCTGGCCGCCATCCCGGACCAGCTCGTCGACGATCTCGTCGTGCACGGCCACCCGGCCGCCTGCCGGGAGCGGATCCAGGAGTACGTCGCGAACGGCATCACGACCCCGGTGCTCGCTGTCCTGCCGGTCGGCGTCGACGCCGCCACTGCCGCGAAGGAGCTCGCCCCGCAATGACCGATCCCGTCCTGTACGCCGTCGAGGACGGCATCGCGATCATCACGTTGAACCGCCCCGATGCCCTCAACGCCTGGACGTTCGACATGGGCGTGCAGTACCTGCGGCGGTTGGACGAGGCTGCTGCGGACCCGGCGGCGAAGGTCATCATCGTCACCGGATCCGGTCGGGGCTTCTGCGCCGGAGCGGACATGGGAATGCTGAAGCAGCTGATCGCCGGAGAGCTGCCGCCGCCGGAAGGCGTCCGTGACGACTTCGCCACCGAGCCGGCGGTGCCCAAGCCGGTGATCGCGGCGATCAACGGACCGTGCGTTGGCCTGGGTCTTGCGCGCGCTCTCTACTGCGACATCCGGTTTCTGCAGCGGGGAACCAAGCTGTCGACCGCGTTCGCCCGTCGCGGCCTGCCGGCAGAGGACGGACTCGCGTGGCTGATTCCGCGGATCGTCGGCTGGTCTCGTGGGCTGGACTTGTTGCTGTCGGCGCGGACGATCACCGACGACGAGGCGGTGGCGCTCGGGCTGGTCAACCAGGTCGTGGATGACGCGCTGGAAGCGGCCAAGGAGTACGCCCGCGAGATGGCGAAGATGTGCTCACCCGCGTCGTTGCGGGAGATCAAGGAGCAGATCTGGGGCGGATCGGCAGCCAGCATCGAGGAAGCGAACAAGCGCGCCGACGAGCTGCTGCTGGCGGCCTTCAAGCGACCCGACCTCGCAGAGAGCGTCGCGGCGTACCTCGAGAAGCGCGACCCGGCCTTCCCGCCACTCAGCGAGGCGTGATCACGCGGGCTTCCGGGCGGCGGTCTCGAACCAGCGGCGGGGGTTGTCGACGAGCAGGGTGTCGATCTCCGCGGCTGTGACGCCGAGCTCGCGCAGGGCGGGCAGCACGTCCTGGCTGATGTGCAGGTAGTTCCAGTTCGGCGCGGCCTTGAGGAAGCTCGGTTCGACCCAGTCGAAGTAGCAGGATGCGTCGTGGGCGAGCGCCATGCGGTCGCCGAAGCCGCGACGGATCAGCTCTGCCACCATGCCGACCCGCTTGTCGAACGGGAGGTAAGCGTCGACGCCGAACCGGTCCATGCCGAGCAGGTACCCGTGCTCGGCAAGCTGGCTGAGGTGGTCGGCGTCGCCGGAGTCACCGCTGTGGGCCAGGCAGACCGCAGTGGGGTCCACGCCCTCTTCCTGGAGCACCCGGTGCACCTCCAGACCGCGGTGGGTGCCGGGATGGGTGTGCACCATGACCGGGGCGCCGGTCTGCAAGTGTGCCTTCGCCACTGCGCGCAGCACGCGCTCGACTCCGGGCAGCATGCCCTCCTCGTCGATGGCGCACTTGAGGAACGCGGCCCGCACGCCCGTGTCGGCGATTCCTTCGGTGATGTCGGTGACGAACATGTCGACCATCGGGTCCGGCGCGTCGATTCCCGGCAGGAACGGCCCGCGTAGCCGGAAGTACTTGGGGACGTCGTTGTAGGTGTACACGCCGGTCGCCACGATGATGTTGATGTCGACCTGCTTGGCGATCTCGACGATCCGTGGGATGTAGCGGCCGAGGCCGATCACGGTCGGGTCGGCGATCGTGTCGATGCCGGCGGCTTTCAGCGCGGTGAGCTTCGCGATTGCGTCGGCGACGTTCTTCTCTTCATCCCAGTCGGTCTTGAAGTTCGCCTGCACCTCGGTGGTCATCACGAAAACGTGCTCGTGGATCAGCGTGCGGCCCAGAGCCCCGCTGTCGATCGGCCCTCCCGCGGTCGGCAGCTCCACTACTCCTCCTTGCCGCCGTCGTCGGACATGCGGTCGCGGATCGCGTCGGTGACGGTCGGGTCGAGCAAGGTCGTCACATCCCCCAACTCGCGATGTTCCGCGATGTCACGCAGCAGTCGACGCATGATCTTTCCGCTGCGCGTCTTGGGCAGCTCCGGCGTCACCAGCACCTGCCGAGGCTTGGCGATCGGCCCGATCTGCTTCGCGACGTGATCGCGGATCGACTGCACGAACTCGTCGCCCGACGACTCGTCCTCGGCGACGCTGCCGCGGGGCGTGACGAACGCCACGATCGCCTGCCCGGTCGTCGCATCGTTTGCTCCGACGACGGCCGCCTCCGCGACGGAAGGATGGCTGACCAGCGCATGCTCGACCTCCGTGGTCGAGATGCGGTGGCCGGACACGTTCATGACGTCATCGACGCGTCCGAGCAGCCAGAGGTCGCCGTCGTCATCTCGCTTGGCGCCGTCACCGGCGAAGTAGCAGCCGTCGAAGCGCGACCAGTACGTCTTCTTGTAGCGGTCGTCGTCACCCCAGATGCCGCGCAACATTCCTGGCCACGGCTCGGTCAGGACTAGGAACCCGCCGCCGCCGTTCGGAACGGACTTGCCGTCGTTGTCCACGACGTCGGCGCTGATGCCGGGGAACGGCGTCATGGCAGCTCCGGGCTTCGTCGACGTGACGCCTGGCAGTGGAGTGATCATGATTCCGCCGGTCTCGGTCTGCCACCACGTGTCGACGACGGGGGTACGGCCGCCCCCGACGTTGTCGCGGTACCACATCCACGCTTCGGGGTTGATGGGCTCGCCGACCGAACCCAGCAGCCGCAGCGACGACAGGTCGTACGGCGCGAGCTCTTCCGCGCCCCACTTCATCAACGTCCGGATGGTGGTCGGTGCCGTGTAGAGGATCGACACCTTGTGGTCCTGGATCAGCTTCCACCACCGCGCCTTGTCGCCCGGATGAGGGGTACCCTCGTACATCAGCGATGTCGCTTGATTGATCAACGGGCCGTAGACGATGTAGCTGTGGCCGGTGATCCAGCCGATGTCGGCGGCGCACCAGTAGACGTCTCGATCCGGCTTCAGGTCGAAGACCAGCCGATGCGTGGCGGAGACGTGCGTGAGGTAGCCGCCGGTGGTGTGCAGGATGCCCTTCGGCTTCGCGGTGGTTCCCGACGTGTACATCATGAAAAGCGGATGCTCAGCGTCGAACGCCTCGGCTTCGTGCTGGTCCGACGCGGTGTCGACGACGTCGTGCCACCACACGTCACGTGCGTCGTCCCACGCGACGTCGTCGCCGGTACGCCGGACGACGAGCACGGTCCGCACGTCCGGGCACTCCTCGAGTGCTTCGTCCACCGCGGGCTTCACCGGGGTGGCGGCGCCGCGGCGGAACTGCCCGTCCGTGGTCACGACGAGCCGCGAGTCGGAGTCGAGGATGCGTCCCCGCAGCGAGTCGGACGAGAAGCCGCAGAACACGACGTTGTGCGGGGCGCCGATGCGGGCGCACGCGAGCATCGTGACGACGGTCTCCGGGATCATCGGCATGTAGATCGTGACCCGGTCGCCGGCCTTCACGTTGAGAGACTCGAGCGCGTTGGCCGCCTTGCACACCTTCCGATGCAAGTCGGCGTACGTGACATCCCGTCGTTCGCGCTCCCCGTCGCCGACCCAGTGGAAGGCGACCTTGTCGCCGGCACCGGCCTCGACGTGACGGTCGACCGCGTTGACGCACGCGTTGAGGCGGCCGCCGACGAACCATTTCGAGAACGGCAGCTGCCAGTCGAGCACCTGCTCCCAGGGCGTTGCCCAGGCCAATGCACGGGCTTGGTCCTCCCAGAAGCCGAGCCTGTCCTTATCAGCGGCTGCGTAGGTCCCGGCGGTCGCGTTGGCCTCGCGGACGAGGTCCTCCGGCGGCGGGAAGCGGCGAGATTCGTGGTGGAGTGCGTCGAGCGCAAGTTCTGACATGTCTGCCACCTTTCGCAGCTGTCCAAGTCGGGCCGTTTCCCAGCTCAGATCAGACCACACGTGCCCGTGACGCCCGGCTGGTCCCGGTTTGCGTCATGCTTGTCGGCCATGGCGCTGATGTCGCTGCAGGACGCCGTATTCCTGCTGCCCGAAACCCGCGAGCAACCGATGCATGTCGGCGGCCTCCAGCTGTTCCAGCGGCCCGAGGGCGCCGGCAAGGACTTCCTCAACGACATGCATGCCGCGATGGTGGCTGTCGAAGAGGTGGCGCCGATCTTCCGCCGCCGCGCCCACAGGTCGCTCTCCACTCTCGGTCAGTGGGCGTGGGAGGACGACGCCGACCTCGACCTCGAGCACCACGTCCGCCATTCGGCGCTGCCGCGCCCCGGGCGGATCCGAGAGCTGCTTGCCCTGACCTCCCGGCTGCACAGCACGCTGCTCGACCGGCATCGCCCGCTGTGGGAGATGCACCTCATCGAGGGCCTGCAAGACGGGCGTTTCGCCGTTTACTTCAAGCTGCACCACGCAGTGATGGACGGCGTCCACGGGCTGCGACTGATGCAGAAGTCACTCACCACCGACCCCGACGACCTGAGGCTGTGCGCGCCGTTCCTGCCGCGGGTGACCGGCTCGCAGGGCGGCGGTGGTTTCTCCCCGCTGGCGCTGCCCGGCATGATCGCCGGCGCGGCGCGCGACGTGGTCAGCGATGCGGTGGGCCTCGCGCCGGCGGTCCTCCACACGGCGGAGCGGCTCGTGCGGGAACAGGCAGCGGCGCTGCCGACGGTCGCACCGCGCACGATCCTCAACGGATCGATCACCGGGTCGCGGCGCTTCGCGGCGCAGTCGTGGCCGCTGGAGCGGCTTCGGCGGGTGGCCAAGGGCGCCGGCGTCACCCTCAACGACGTGGTGCTGGCGATGTGCTCAGGCGCGCTCCGGGAGTACCTCGACGAGCAGTCGGAGCTGCCGGACACGCCACTTCTCGCGATGGTGCCGGTGTCACTGGCGCTGCGTTCGGATGGGCCGGAGAGCACCCACGGGAACAACATCGGGGCGATCATCGCCAACCTGGCGACCGACGAGCCGGACGCGGCGCTGCGCCTCGAGGCGATCAACAGGTCGGTGATCGAGGGCAAGGAGCGCCTCGCCGGCATGAGCCGGCTCGGGGTGCTCGCGACCTCGGGCATCGCGATGGCCCCGATCGCCATGAGCGCCTTCTTCGGCTTGAACCGGCTGGTCCCGCCGCCGTTCAACCTGGTGATCTCGAACGTGCCGGGTCCGAAGCAACCGTTGTGGATGCAGGGGGCCCGGCTTGATGCGTTCTATCCGCTGTCCATCCCGACCGGCGGACAGGCGCTCAACATCACCGTGACGAGCTATGTCGACAACATGGAGTTCGGCCTGACCGGCTGCCGCCGCCATGTCCCGCACCTGCAGCGCCTGCTCACCCATCTCGAGACCTCGCTGACAGACCTGGAAGCCGCGGTCGCCTGACGCCGAACCGGACCGCCCGGTGAACCGCGGCGGTCCCGGCGTCGTACTAGTCCACGTGGAGATTCCGGGCGGGACACCAAAGCTCGAGCTGGCTGGGCGGCTGCTGACGGCAGCGACCCTCGGCGTGATGGCGGGTGTGCACCTCGACCTGTACTCGTCGTACGACTACAAGGCGATTCCGACCATCGGTGGGCTCTTCCTCGTCAACGGCATCGCCGGCGCCGTGATGTGCCTCGCGATGCTCGGGGTTCCTCGCCGCTTCCTCGGCCTCACCGCCCTCGGCGGAGCCGGTCTGCTTGCCGGCACCGCACTCGGGCTGATCGTCGCGTTGCATCACCCGTTGTTCGGCTTCCAGGATTCGATTCACGCGCCGCACGCCTGGACGGCGCTCGTCGACGAGATCGTCGGCACCGGGACCGCGACCGCGCTCGCCGTGGCATCAGTACGTCGCGAGGGCATTCGCATGGTCGTCGGTGTCCGGCGGCGAGCATGATGATGACCGTGGATCGGGCCGATGAGGCTGCGCTGCGCGAGCTGTACGACGCCCACGCCGGCGCGCTGCTCGCCTACGCGATCCGCCTGACGGGCGGCGACCGCGGTCGGGCCGAGGACGTCGTCCAAGAGACGCTGTTGCGCGCCTGGCGCCATCGAGCCGCGCTGGACGAGAACCGCGGTCCGCTGCGGCCGTGGTTGTTCACCGTGGCGCACCACGTCGCGATCGACGCTTTCCGCGCACGTTCCGCGCGTCCTGCCGAGGTCGGCGACGCGGTTCTCGAGGCGATCCCGACGGCAGACGACATCGACGCACGCCTCGACCAGCTGCTGATCAGTGACGCGCTGTCGGCCCTGTCCGCGGAGCATCGCAGCGTGATCATCGAGACCTACTACCGAGGTCGGTCGGTGGCGGAGGCGGCTGAGGTTCTCGGCGTGCCCCCGGGAACCGTCAAGTCGCGCACCTTCTACGCGCTGCGCGCGCTCAAGCTCGCCCTTGCAGAGCGGGGAGTGAGCTCATGAACTGCACGGAGGCGACGCTCTCCCTCGGGGTGTATCTGGTCGGTGCGATCGACCCGGTCGAGCGCGCCGAGGTTGATGCGCACCTGAGTGACTGCGCGAGCTGCCGAGCAGAGCTCTCCGAGCTCGCCATGCTGCCGGCGATGCTCGATCAGCTCTCGGTCGAGGACGTCGAGGCCGCGGGCCCAATCCCGGTCGCGCCGGAGGACCTCTATGCCCGGGTCGCCGCGCAGGCCCTCGTCGAGGCCGACGACGCGGAGGGTCCGGCCGGGTCGAGTGACACGGTGGTCGCGCTCTCCGCGCGGCGGCCGCGCTGGCGGACCATCGCGGCGGCGGCCGCGGCCGTCGTCGTCGTGGCGGGTGCGAGTGCCACCGCGGTCGGCGTCCTGCGGACGTCATCGAGCTCTTGGCAGCAGCACTCGGCGACGAGCGGTTCGGTCCACATGCGCGTCGCGACGGACTCGCAGGCGACCGGTACGGCGCTTCGGGTGACCGTCTCGGGTCTGCCCACCGAAGAGCACTGCCGCCTGATCGCCGTCGCGGATGACGGCAGCACCGACCTGGTCGGGCAGTGGGACGCGACGTACGCCGGGGAAGCGCAGGTGACCGGCTCGACGTCGATCGAGAGCGCTCACCTGGCGAAGCTGGTGCTGTTGGGCAACGGGGGCCATGCGCTCGTCACGGTTCCGGTCTGAGCGAGTGGGCTAGACAAACTACCCTCTCTGTACGCCCGAACGGCGCAATCCGATGTGGCATTCGGCTGAGCCAGCTGGCGGGTGAGTTGACCGCCGAAAGTGGGCACCATCCGGGGTACCCGCTGTTCGAACAGTGTGAGCAGCCGCCCCAGGAGAAGGGCCCAGTGCAGAGCGCCACTCGCGAAGAGCTGACACTCTCGGCGTCCCGGCAAGCACCGGCTCAGGCCCGCCGTGCGGTGCACGACTTCGCGCACGCCGTGTCGCCGTCCGCCGCGCAGACGGCTGAGTTGCTTGCCTCCGAACTCGTCACGAACGCGGTGACCCATGGCCGGGGCGAGGTCACCGTCGTCATGGAGTACGACGGCGACGGACTCGCCGTGACGGTGTCCGATGACGAGCCGGCGATGCCGGAGGTGGCGAACGCGACAGCCGCGGCGCTCGGCGGCCGCGGGCTACGCCTGGTGGAGCTGCTGTCCAGCGACTGGGGCGTGAAGCCGGACCGTCGAGGTCGCGGCAAGGGTGTCTGGTTCCGGCTGGGCTGACCGGCAGACCTGCGGCGCGCCGTCGCAGCACGGCTCGTAGTACAGGCACCCGGGGCATCGGTTGTGCGCCTGTTCGGCGTACATCTGGGTGCCGCAGTTCGGACAGGGAATGTCAAGCGCCATCGGCTCATGATGAGTGCCGGCCGGGCCGAAAACCTGGATTGACATGATTCGAACATACGTTCGATGATGGCCCGGTGTTGGATGCCGCAGCGCCGGACTTGGCAGAGCGCGCCGCGCTCCGCAAGCTCGACGCTCCGCTTCCCGCTGCCGCGCTAGGAGCGAGGTCTCCTGCGCTTCCCGTGCGCCCGGAGCTGCATGACCTGTTGCCCGGCGGGTTGCGGCGGGGGAGCACGGTCAGCGTCACCGGCTCGTTGTCGCTGTTGCTTGCGCTGCTCGCCGAAGCCTCCGTAGCGGGGGCCTGGTGCGTGCTGGTCGATCTGCCGGTCGGGTCCATGACCCGGCTGGGTGCGGAAGCCGCGCGCGACTTCGGGATCGAGCTCGATCGGCTGCCGGTGGTGCCGGCGGCAGGGGAGAGCTGGACCAACGTGGTGGGGGCGCTGCTCGACGCGTTCGATGTCGTCGCGGCCCGGGCGCCGGCTCGTCTTGCTGACGGCGACTTGCGCCGCCTCGCCGCCCGGGCCAGGGCTCGTGACTCGGTGCTGCTGCCCTTCCTCGGCTCAGCCGACGCCGCCGGTGGCCGATGGCCGATGGCCGATCTGCGGCTCACCGCGCAGCCCGGCGCCTGGTCGGGGATCGGCGTGGGTCACGGCCGGCTGGCCAGGCGGCGGATGCAGGTCAGCGTCGAGGGTCGAGGCCACGCGGCACGGACCCGTGAGGTCACGGTGTGGCTGCCCGGAAGCAGCGGGGGTGTGGAGCCGTACGACGTCGCGCCGGTGGTGGAGCTGTCCGAGGTACGGAGAAGCGCCGGGTGACCCCGCCTGGATCCCCTCTCTCGACACTGCCCCGGATCGCCACGGTGTGGTGCCCGGACTGGCCGGTCGTCGCGGCTTGTGAGACGGCCGGCATCGCGTTGCCCGAGACCGCGGTGGCGGTACTCGGGGCCAACCATGTCGTGGCCTGTTCGGGGAGTGCCCGCGGTCTCGGTATCCGGCGCGGCATGCGCAAGCGCGAGGCGCAGGCGCGCTGCCCGGAGCTCGTGGTCCTGCCTCGCGACGAGGTGGCCGAGGCGCGCTGCTTCGAACCTGCGATCCGCGCGGTGGAGGCGGTCGTCGCTGGTGTCGAGGTGGTGCGACCGGGGCTGCTCGCGCTCGCCGCGCGCGGCCCGGCCCGGCACCTCGGTGGTGAGCAGGCGCTGGTGACGAGGTTGCAGGAAGCAGTCAGCTGGACCGTGGCCGACGTCGCGGTAGGGATTGCCGACGGGGCGTTCGCGGCCGAGCAGGCGGCACGTCGCGCCGCCGTCGTGCCGGCGGGGGAGTCGGCGTCGTTCCTGGCGGATCTGCCGGTCGGGACGCTCGACGCGTTCGGTGACTCCGCGCTGGTCGACGTACTCCGCCGGTTGGGGATCTGGACGCTCGGCGGTTTCGCGGCACTGCCCGCGCGCGACGTCGCGGCGCGGTTCGGTCCGACCGGGGCGTGGGCGCACCGGCAGGCAGGCGGTCGTGACCACCGGCCGGTGACGGTGCGCGAGCCGCCGGTCGACTGTTCGGTGACCGTCGAGCTCGAGCCGCCGGTGGACCGGGTCGACGTGGTGGCGTTCTCCGCGCGCGGTGCCGTCGAGACGTTCATTGCGAACCTCTCCGCCCGGTCACTCGCCTGTGCCTGTGTCGAGCTCGAGGTGGTCTCGGAGATCGGAGAGCGGGCGGCGCGGCGATGGCGGGCGACAGGTGTGCTGTCGGCGAGCGACGTGATCGACCGGATCCGCTGGCAGATCGAAGGCTGGCTGCACGTCAGAGATGGCACGTCGCGGGTGACGGCCGCGATCGCCCGGTTGCGGATCGTGCCGATCGAGACAGTGCCGACCGGTACCCACCAGCAGGCGCTGTGGGGTGGCGACGGCGAGGCGGGCGAACGGGCGCGTCGTGCGATCGCCCGCGTGCAGACGATGCTCGGGTTCGACGGCGTGGTGCAGCCGGTGGTCGTCGGCGGTCGCGGCCCGGCGCAGCGCACCCAGCTCATTCCCTGGGGTGAGGAGCGGGCACCGTCACGCCGACCCGACGAACCATGGCCGGGGCGGCTGCCGTCACCCGCGCCGAGCGTGTTGCTCGATCCGCCGGCGCCGATCGAGCTGCTCGATGCGGGCGGGCGGGCGGTGGTGGTCGGGGAGCGCGGCGCGCTGCTGCGACCGCCGCGCCGGCTCGGGTTGCGTCGCAAGCCCGCGGTGGAGGTGACGTCGTGGGCTGGGCCCTGGCCGGCCGACGAGCGTTGGTGGGATCCGGCGAGTGCGGTGCGAGTAGCGCGAATGCAGCTGGTCGACGCCGCCGGCAGGGCTTACCTCGTCGCGGGCGCGATGGCTGCGAGCGATGAACCGCGATGGGTCCTGGAGGGCATCTATGACTGAGCTTCGGCCCACCTGATGGGGTGGGAGAACCCGCCGGTTCCGTGGCGGGAGCTCGAGGCTCGGTTGTCGGGCCGGGTGCCCGACCCGCCACGCCCGGAGGGCGATGGCGGTGATGCGGCGGGCTGGTCGCGGCATCGTCCGGCGTACGAGCCCAAGCCGTTGCTGCGTCCCGCCGACCCGACGCCGTACATCGAGCTTCACGCGCACTCCTCGTTCAGCCACCTCGACGGTGCGAGCCTGCCGGAGGAGCTGGTCGAGGAAGCGGTCCGGCTCGGGCTGTCCGGTCTCGCGCTGACCGACCACAACGGGATGTACGGCGTGCCGCGCTTCGCCGAGGCCGCGGAGGCGGTTGGGCTCGCGACCGTCTTCGGCGCCGAGCTCTCCCTCGACCTGACCGTGCCGCGGACGACGTCGCACCGCGCGACCGGCGCCCGTTCCGGGATGCCGGACCCGACCGGGCGGCACCTGCTCGTGCTGGCGAGGGATCCGGCTGGCTACTCCCGGTTGTGCCGGGCGATAAGCACTGCTCAGCTTCGGGGCGGCGCGAAAGGGCACCCGGTCTACGACCTCGACGAGCTGACCGAGGCGGCCGGCGGGCATTGGCTCGTGCTGACCGGCTGTCGCAAAGGGCTGGTGCGCGCAGCACTCGAATCGGGGGAGTACGGCACGTTCGGGCTCGATGCCGCGCGTGGTGCGCTTGATGAGCTGGTGGCGCGGTTCGGTCACGACAACGTTGCGGTGGAGCTGTCGTACTCCCGCGACCCGCTGGCCGACGAGCGGTACGACGCATTGGCGACGCTCGCTGCCGAGGCCGGGCTGCCGATGGTCGCCACCACCGCTGCGCACTACCACGGTCCACCGCGCCGGCCGCTCGCCACGGCGATGGCGGCGGTGCGGGCGCGACGCAGCCTCGACGAGATCGACGGCTGGCTGCCGGCCTGGGCGGACGCGCACCTGCGAAGCGGTGAGGAGATGGCGGCGCGGTTCGCGCGCTGGCCGGGAGTGGTCGATGCGGCCGCCCGGATCGGGGCCGAGCTGGCGTTCCCGATCCGGCTGATCGCGCCGCAGCTGCCACCGTTTCCCACGCCGAGCGGCCATACCGAGATGACCTACCTGCGCAAGCTCGCGATGGAGGGCCTCGAGTGGCGCTACGGCTCGGGTGACAGGAAGCTGTATGAGAAGGCGCGCGCCCGGATCGAGCACGAGCTGACCGTCATCGAGGAGCTGAACTTCCCGGGTTACTTCCTCGTCGTGTGGGAGATCGTCAGCTTCGCGCGTTCGCAAGGGATCCTCTGTCAGGGACGGGGCTCGGCTGCCTCATCCGCGGTCTGTTACGCGATCGGCGTCACGGCGATCGACCCGGTCTTCTACAACCTCGTCTTCGAGCGCTTCCTGTCCGCGGAACGCAACGAGCCACCGGACATCGACGTCGACTTCGAGTCAGGCCGGCGCGAGGAGGTCATCCAGCACGTCTATGAGATGTACGGCCGTGAGCACACCGCACAGGTCGCCAACGTCATCACCTACCGGCCGCGGTCGGCGATCCGCGACGTCGCGAAGGCGCTGGGCTACCCGACCGGAACGCAAGACGCCTGGAGCAAACAGATCGACGGGCCTTACCAGTTGAACCTGGACGGAGTGATCGGCATCCCGCAAGAGGTGCTCGCGCTCGCCGACGAGCTGCGGGACGCGCCGCGCCATCTCGGCATCCACTCCGGCGGCATGGTGATCTGCGACCGTCCGATCGTCGAGGTCTGTCCGGTGGAGTGGGGCCGGATGCCGGGCCGCACCGTCCTGCAGTGGGACAAGGACGACTGCGCGGCGATCGACCTCGTGAAGTTCGACCTGCTGGGCTTGGGGATGCTCTCGGCGATCCGCTACAGCTTCGAGCTGATCGAGGACTGGCACGGCGTGCACTACGAGCTTGCGACGATCCCGCGCGAGATGCCATGCGTCTACGACATGGTGTGCAAGGCCGACACCGTCGGGGTGTTCCAGATCGAGTCCCGCGCACAGATGGCGACGCTGCCGCGGTTGCGGCCGCGCAGCTTCTACGACCTGGTGATCGAGGTCGCGCTGATCCGGCCCGGTCCGATCCAAGGCGACTCGGTGCACCCGTATATCCGCCGCCGGCACGGCCGGGAGGAGGTCACCTACATCCACGAGAAGGTGAAGCCGGCGCTTGAGCGGACCCTCGGCGTACCGCTGTTCCAGGAGCAGATGATGCAGCTGGCGGTCGCGGTCGCGGACTTCACCCCGACCGAGGCCGACCAGCTGCGGCGGGCGATGGGATCGAAACGATCCGAGGCGCGGATCACCGCGTTGCAGCAACGGCTGTACGACGGGATGGCCGCCAACGGCATCACAGGAACGGCCGCGGACCAGATCTTCGACAAGATCCGGGCGTTCGCGTCGTTCGGTTTCGCGGAGAGCCACGCGATCTCGTTCGCGTTGCTGGTCTACGCCTCGTCCTGGTTGAAGCTGCACTATCCGGCGGCGTTCTGCGCGGCGCTGATCAACGCGCAGCCGATGGGCTTCTACTCGCCGCAGTCACTGGTGGCCGATGCGCGCCGGCACGGGATCGAGACCCGTGGGCCGGACATCAACCGTTCACTTGCCGGCGCCCGGCTGGAAGCCGGGGACGGCCCGTCGCAGTGCTCGTGCCTGGATGCGCCGCAGCCCGCGGTGCGGCTCGGGTTGTCGGAGGTACGGACGATCGGTGACGACCTGGCCGAGCGGATCGTCGCTACCCGCGACGCCGACGGTCCGTACACCTCGATGACCGACCTCGCACATCGCGTCGGGCTGTCGACCGACCAACTGGAGGCACTGGCGACGTCGGGGGCGTTCGACGGGTTCGGGGTCAGCCGCCGCGATGCGTTGTGGGCGGCGGGCGCGGCGGCAGCGGTCAAGCCTGGCCAGCTCGAGCTTGCCGTCGTCGAGGAGCGCGACGCTCCCGAGCTGCCGGTGATGACGGAGCCGGAGCGGCTGTACGCCGACCTGTGGGCGACCGGAGTCACACCCGACCGTTATCCGACGATGCTGGCGCGCGGGCGGCTCGACGCGATGGGAGTCGTCTCCGCGGCGGGCCTGCGTGAGCTCGAGGACCACACCCGGGTCCTGGTCGGGGGAGTCGTCACCCATCGGCAACGCCCGGCGACGGCTCGTGGTGTCACGTTCGTCAACCTCGAGGACGAGACCGGGATGATCAACGTGATCTGTTCCAAGGAGATCTGGTCCCGCTACCGGAAGGTTGCGCAGGGGTCGGCCGCCTTGCTCATCCGCGGCATGCTCCAGCACACGGACAACGTCGTGAACGTGATGGCCGAGCGCATCGATCCGCTGCCCCTCGGCGTCCGAGCGTCAGCGAGGAACTTCCGCTAGCCCGTCGCGATGCGGTGAACCCGCCCGCCGGGCCTCGCCAGCTCGTCGAGCTGATGGGCTCTCACGACGATCACGCTGTGATAGCCGGGAATCAGCTGTGCCGAGGTTGGCACAGTCCCGGTAGCTCGACGCGCCGTCCTGCCGTCGTAGGACAACGTGTACACGCGCCCGTTGCTGCCGATTACGGCGAGACCTCTTCCGGTCGCCGTCACCGCACCGTGCTGGCTCAACGCGTTGCGGTGGAACGAGTTGATCAGCCGGCCGACAGTGACAGCTTGATGGCCGCCGTCGAGGAACACGATCTCGTGGTACTTCGCATCGAAGCCGTTGTCGGCCTTGTCGTAGGAGATCGTGCAGTAGGCCACCTTGGTCGTCACGCCGATACAACTCGTGTCCGAGCTGTGCAGATGCGGGTTCTTGACCGAAACGGCTTGCTGCGGAGTCGTCCAGGGAAGGTATTCGAGCGTTCCGGCCGGGTCGTCCACCGCGAGGAACCCAGCAGGCCCCGAGCTGCCCTCGATCTGGTGGCCGCTAGGCGTGCCGAACGGCGTAGCGAAGGTGGCGACCGTCCCGCCCGGCGTCTCCTGCCGGAGAACCATGCTGTCGCCGCCGACACCGTTGTCGGCGTTCAGTAACACCAACAGCCACCCCTTCGGCGTGGCTGCGAGGTAGGAGCCGCGGTCGGGAAGATCGGTGACGCCGGTCGTGCCGTCGGCAAGGTCCCACCACTTCACGGCTGGGTACTGCTCGAGGGTCAGCATGGATCCGGCCAGGCTGAACAGCCCGTCGGTGTCGCCGAGCCACTTCGATGCGTCGAACGGTCCGACTCGACGGGTGTGACCGGAGGCCGTCCGGGCGTACATCACGCCTAAGGCGAAATCGGCGCGGCCATCGGATTGCTTTGGATACGTCGCATACACGAGGTATCGGTCGTCCGCTGCCAAGACTCGCACCGCCGCAGCTGTTGTCGGGGCGCTCGAGCTGCTGGTCGCTGCCTGGGCGATGCCCGCTAGTGGCAACGGCAGCAGTACGCCGGCGGCAAGTACGTGGCGCAAGCTCTTCATGTGAACTCAACGTCTCGGCCGGGACCACGGTTGACCCAACAGTGAACGCCGTTCGCTGTTTTCTGCGGACCAGAGGAGGCAGACCTCTACGCGAGAGTGCATGACATCTCCACCCAGGAAGGAGACTCCGCGATGAGCGGCATGGACAAGGCGAAGAACCTCGGTGAGTCGGCCAAGGGCAAGGCGAAGGAAGGCATGGGCAAGGCCACGGGAAACGACACCATGCGCGCCGAGGGCAAGGTCGACCAGGCCAAGGGCGACCTGAAGCAGGCCGGCGAGAAGGTTAAGGACGCCGTCACCTGAGTCCGATGTAGGAAGTGGCGGTCCCCGCGCCACCTTCTGGGCGTGGAGATCGTTAGAGGTGTGCCGGGCCCGCCGCTAGGGGTGCCTTTCAGGGTCCTTTCGACCCGTATCGGCGGGCTCGGCACCCTCAGCCGACCGGCAAGACCACCTCGGGCAGTGGGTGCCGGTACAGCTTGGCGGCGTTCTCGCTGCAGATCATGCGCAGCTCGTCTGCCGGGAGGTGCCCCCACGCATGCTCGATGACGTCCTGCGTGTCCGGCCAGGTGCTGTCACCGTGCGGATAGTCGACCTCGACCATGATGTTCTCGACGCCGATCCGGTGCCGGGTGTCGATGGTTGACGGGTCATCGATCGTGCAGAACCAGAAGTTCCGTTTGAGCACTTCCGACGGGCGTAGCTCCCAGCCGAGCCCGTAGCCAGAGCGGTCCACGATGTTGTCCAGGCGGTCCAGCAGCATCGCCACCCAGCCGATTCCGCCTTCGCTCATCGCGATCTTCAGCTCCGGGTGGTGCAGCGGATGCTCCGACCACAACCACTCTGCGCAGGCGCCCAGCGACTGCTGGCCGAACAACGTCGCCGACAGCTGGACGGCGGGGCTGCCTGGTGGCAGCGCCGGCATGCCGGAGCTGCCGACGTGCAACGAGATGACGGTCTCCGTCTCGACGCACTCCCTGATGATCGGGTCCCAATGCTCCCGGTCCCACAGCGAGGGCAACCCGATCTCATGCGGTCGTTCCGGAAACGTCACAGACGTGAAACCGCGATCGGCGTTGCGCCGGATCTCCTCGACCGCCAGCGCGGGGTCGGCCAGATAGGTGATGCCGAGCGGGATGATCCGCTGCGGATGGGCGGAGTACCACTCCTCATACATCCAGTCGTTCCACGCCCGCAGGCACGCCAGGCCGAGTTCGCGGTCGGCCGCGTCGAAGAAGACCCGGCCGCAGAACCCACTGATCTGTGACGGGAAGTTCATCGAGGCCCACACGCCGTTCAGGTCCATGTCGTGGACGCGGGCATCGACGTCGTAGCAGCCCGGTCGCATCTGGTCGAAGCGGAACGGCTCCATCGAGACGGTCTCAGGCCGCCGTCCCGCAACCGCGTTCATGCCGATCTGGCTGTACTTGCGGCCCTCGAACTCCCACACCTGATAGCCGCGGGAGGTCTCCACGATGCGGGGCGCGGCGTCGGCAAGCGATGCCGGCAGCCGCCCTTCGAACATGTGGGGCGGCTCGACCACGTGGTCGTCGACGGAGATGACGGTGTAACGGATCGGGCGCGGCGTCGGGTCGGGTAGGAAAAGCTCCTCGCTGAGCTCCGCGGTCATCACTCGCTCCTAGATCTCCGCCGCCGCCTCGTCACCCGATCCGTCGACCGACGAGCTCCATGGCTTCGACAGCAGCAACCAGGTGGCGAACCCTGCGAACAGTACGCCGACCAAGCTCCAGCCGAGGGTTGTGGTGCCCACGCCGACGTACTTCAGGCCCGACGCAAGAATCACGAAGGTGATCGCCGGCCGGATGAACCGGTCCGGGGCGCGCGAGGACAGGACCGACCCGACCAGGACCGCCGGCACGCTTCCGATGATCAGCGACGTGGTCACGCCGAACGACACGCTGCCGAAGGCCAGGGCGCCGAGCGCAGCTGCTCCGGTCAGGGGCAGCGCCTGGGCGAGGTCGGTCCCGACGAGCTGGTTGGCGCCAAGCATCGGATAGAGGAACAGCATCAGCACGATCATCAGCGAGCCGGATCCGACCGAGGTCATCCCGACCACGATGCCGCCGATCATGCCGACCCCGATCGTGCGAAGCGGGTGGATGTCGATGTCCTGGACGACGCCTTCGCGCTTGTTGCCGGAACGCCGGTCGAGGACGAATCGCAGCACCATCGCCGCGGCGCCGACCAGCAGCGCGGTCCCGAGCAGTCGCTCGATGTCGGTCTGGGCGCTGTCCGCGTTTCCCTTGATGACGTGGAGCAGGTAGGAGCCGAGGAAGGCCATCGGCACCGAGCCGGTCGCCAGCAGGCCGACCAGGCGCTTGTTCACGGTGCCTTGCCGGAAGTGGACGATCGCGCCGAGCGGTCGCATCAGCACCGCCGCGACGAGGTCGCTCGAGATCGCCTTGTCCGGCTGGACGTTGAACAGCAGGATCAACATGGGCGTCATCAGCGCGCCGCCGCCCGCGCCGGTCATGCCGACGAGCAGGCCGATGATCGCGCTGCCCAGGACGATGTAGGGATCGATGTGCACGTCCGGCCTTCCGGTCACGGCTATTGCGGTAAGTCGATGACCCTAATCGAGAAGGCTCGCGGCGCGGCTGCGCGACGCCGGACCGGCGAAGGATGGCCCGTCCGAACCATGGCCGGAGCGAGATCCTCCGTCATAATGGGCATATCGAGGGAGATCCTTCTGTCACGAAAGGTGCGGCCCATGAGGACTTCCAGGAATGCGAGCGTGCGTCCGGAGGAAGTTCACGACCGCCTCCGGAAGCATCTGCTGGTGGATGGGTTCCATCTGGTCGCCGATCTAGAGGCGAGCCACGGCAGCTGGCTGGTCGATGCCCGCGACGGCCGGGAGTACCTCGATCTGTACACGTTCTTCGCCTCAGCGCCGCTCGGCGCAAACCCCCCGGGCCTGGCTGACGACCCGGAGTTCGTGCGCCTGCTCGGAGAGGTGGCGAGCAACAAGCCTGCGAACTCCGACATGTACTCGACCCATCTGGCGGAGTTCGTCGAGACGTTCAACCGCGTGCTGGGCGACCCGGCTCTGCCGCACCTGTTCTTCGTCGAGGGCGGTGCCCTCGCGGTCGAGAACGCGCTCAAGACCGCCTTCGACTGGAAGAGCCGGCGCAACGAGCTGGCGGGGCGCTCGCCGGACCTCGGCACGAAGGTCCTCCATCTGACCCGAGCGTTTCACGGCCGAAGTGGCTACACGCTCTCGCTGACCAACACCGATCCAATCAAGACCGATCGGTTCCCGAAGTTCGGCTGGCCTCGCATCGACGTACCCGCCGTCCGGTTCCCGCTGCACGCCCACCTCTCGGAGGTGGAGGCGGCGGAGCGCCGGGCGCTCGAACAGGCTTCGGCCGCCTTCGAGGCACACCCGCACGACATCGCCTGCTTTATCGCTGAGCCGATCCAAGGGGAGGGTGGCGACAACCACCTCCGCCCGGACTTCCTGCAGGCGATGCAGGCGCTGTGCCACCGCCACGACGCGCTCTTCGTGCTCGACGAGGTCCAGACCGGCGTCGGTCTGACCGGCACGGCCTGGTGCTACCAGCAGCTCGGCCTCGAGCCCGACATCGTCGCGTTCGCGAAGAAGCTGCAGGTGGGCGGCATCATGGCCGGTCGCCGCGTCGACCTGGTTCCCGACAACGTCTTTGCGGTCTCCAGTCGGATCAACTCCACCTGGGGTGGTGGGCTCGTCGACATGGTCCGTTCCCGCCGGCTGCTCGAGATCATCGAGGCCGACGGCCTGTTCGAGGCGGCTGCCCGCAGCGGTGACGTCCTGCTGGCCGGCCTGCACGACCTCGGCCAGCGTCACCGGGACCTCGTCTCCAACGTGCGCGGCCGCGGCCTGATGTGTGCGGTCGACCTGCCTGACTCGACCTGCCGGGACCAGGTCGTCTCCGGGCTGCGCGCCGAGAGCGTGCTCGCGCTCGCCTGCGGCGAGCGTTCGGTCCGCTTCCGGCCGGCCCTGTCCGTGACCGAAGATGAGCTCGGGATCGGCATTGCGGCTCTGCATCGCGTGCTCAGCCGGATCGCCGCTCCCACGCGAGAGCGGGAGCCAGCGTGACGAGAACGATCACCTCGGTAGTGGGCGGCGCGGCGGTCCAAGGCGCTCCTGGGGGCAGCCTCGACGACCGCAACCCCGCACAGCTAGACGACGTGCTCGCCCGCGTCGCCCTCGGCGACGCTGCGACCTTCGCCGACGCGTGCGCTGCCGCTCGCGCCGCTCAACCCGCGTGGGCCGATGTGCCGGCACCGATCCGCGGCCGCGCGATCGCTCACATCGGTCGCACCGTCGAGGCCAATGCCGACCGGCTCGCCAGGCTCGTCACCCGGGAGATCGGCAAGCCCTACGCCGAGGCGCTCGGTGAGGTCCGCGAGATCGTCGACACCTGCGACTTCTTCCTCGGTGAAGGGCGCCGGCTCTACGGGCAGACGGTCGGCAGCGAGATGCCGGACAAGCAGCTGTTCACCTTCCGCAACCCGGTCGGGGTGGTCGCGGCGATCACTGCAGGCAACTTCCCGGTGGCGGTCCCGGCCTGGTACCTCGTGCCGGCGTTGCTGTGCGGCAACGCGGTGGTGTGGAAGCCGGCCGACTACTCGCCGGCCTGCGGCGAGGCGCTGTTCGAGCTCTTCGTGCGCGGCGGCGGGCTTCCCGACGGTGTCCTCAACCTCGTCCTGGCCGACGGAGCGGCGACGTACGACGGGCTGTCGCGAGCCCTCGCGGCCGGCACCGTCGACAAGGTCGGCTTCACCGGATCGAGCCAGGTCGGATCGCGGATCGGTGAGCTGACCGGCCGTCATCTGCAGTCGGCGTGCCTGGAGCTCGGCGGCAAGAACCCGATGGTGGTGACCCCGTCGGCTGATCTGGACCTCGCCGCAGAGGGAGCGTTGTTCTCCGGCTTCGGAACCGCAGGCCAGCGCTGCACCTCACTCGGAACCGTGATCGTGCACGAAAGCGTGCATGACGACTTCCTTGCCCGCTTCGACAAGCTCACCCGCGAAGCTGCGGTGGGTGACCCGACCCAGCCCGTCGTCTTCGGCCCGATGCTCGACGAGAAGTTCGGCGCGCAGTTCGAGGCTTATCTGGAGTGGCTGCAGCCGCACCACGTGCTTCACGGGTCGGCGGCCACCGGCCGGATCACCAGCGCGAACCCGCGCGAGGGATTCGTCGGCGACCCGGACGCCGGCGTCTATTACCACCCGGTGATCGTCGATGGCGTCCGCCCGGACGACGAGATCTTCCGCACCGAGACCTTCGGTCCGTTGGTCGGCGTCATGACCTACCGCGACCTCGACGAGGCGATTCGACTCGCCAACTTGCCTGGCTACGGCCTGTCGTCGGCGATCTACACCACTGACCCGGAAGAGGCATTCCGGTTCCGGCGGGGCGTGTCCGCCGGAATGGTGAGCATCAACAACTCGACCTCCGGTGCCGAGGCCCATCTCCCGTTCGGCGGCAATGGCAAGTCCGGGAACGGCTCGCGACAGTCGGGCATGTGGGTCATCGACCAGTTCACCCGTTGGCAGGCGGTGAACTGGGACTACTCGGGCCGGCTGCAGAAGGCGCAGATGGACGTGGCGGAGCTTGTCCCTGACGAGTCCTACCGGCTGCCCGAGTAGCCCGGGACGTCGCTATGGCCGAGCCGCTGCCTGAAGAGGTTCTCGACGACCAGTTCCGAGCGGCCGTCGGCTCCCTTTCCGGATCGGCGGGGAGCGTGACCGACGCGGACCAGCCGGTTCGGCCGGGAACGCTGCTTTCGGTACGCCAAGCCCTGGCACTGTTCGATGCGCAGCTGGGAAGCCGCGCGCTCGACCTCGAGGCCCGCCGGCTGCGCGCGAGCGGCCACGGCTACTACACGATCGGGTCTGCCGGCCACGAGGCAAACGCTGCCGTGGCAGCGGCGCTCCGGCCCACCGATCCCGCGCTGCTGCACTACCGGTCAGGAGCGTTCTACCTGGCGCGTGCCGCACAGGTTCCTGGCTCCACGCCGTTGCGCGACGTGCTGCTCGGCTTGGTCGCGGCCGCGGACGAGCCGATCGCAGGTGGCCGCCACAAGGTGTTCGGCCACCCGGACCTTGCGGTCATCCCGCAGACCTCGACGATCGCGTCCCACCTGCCCCGTGCACTCGGCGTGGCGTTTGCGATCGATCGGGCCCGCAAGCTCGGCGTTTCCGCTGCGTGGCCGGCCGATGCCCTCGCAGTGGCCAGCTTCGGCGACGCGTCTGCCAACCACTCGACCGCGGTCGGCGCGATCAACGCTGCCTGCCACGTCGCCCACAGCCGCCTGCCGTTGCCGTTGCTGCTCGTCTGCGAGGACAACGGGCTGGGCATCAGCGTGCCGACCGCTAGCGGGTGGATCGAGTCGGCGTACGGGCACCGGGCCGAGCTGGCGTACTTCACGGCGGACGGGAGCGACCTTGCGGCCTGCTACGACGCTGCCGTCGCTGCGGCTGAGCACGTGCGGAGCCGGCGCGCGCCGGCCTTCCTGCACCTGCGTGTCGTCCGGTTCATGGGGCATGCGGGCACCGACGCCGAGGTCGGCTACCGCAGTCGCGCCGAGATCGCCGCGGACCTCGCTCGGGACCCGCTGCTCGGCACCGCTCGTCTGCTCGTCGACGGCGCCGTCCTGACGCCGACGCAGGTCCTTGCGCGGTACGACGCTGCCCTGGCGGAGGTTCACCGCCTAGCTGCCGAGGCGACCACGCATCGTCGGCTCGGCAGCGCGGTCGAGGTCATGGCGCCGCTCTCGCCTCGTCGCCCGGAGCTGGTCGCGTCGGCCGCCGCCACCGCTGCCGAGCCGGCAGCACGGATCGCTGGGTTCGGCGGCCGCCTTCCTGAGGAGGCCGAGCCGCTGGCGCTGGCCGACAGCATCAACCGCGCACTGGCAGACGCGATGCTGACCGATGCCGGCGTCGTGGTGTTCGGCGAGGACGTGGGCCGCAAGGGCGGGGTGTACGGCGTGACCCGAGGGCTGGCGAGGCGGTTCGGAGCCGCGCGGGTCTTCGACACGCTTCTCGACGAGCAGTCGATCCTCGGAGTGGCGCTCGGTGCGGGAGTCTCCGGGTTGCTGCCGGTGCCCGAGATCCAGTACCTCGCCTACCTGCACAACGCCGAGGACCAGCTACGGGGCGAAGCGGCGAGCCTGTCGTTCTTCTCCAACGGCAGCTACCGCAACCCCTTGGTGGTGAGGATCGCGGGGCTGGCTTACCAGAAGGGATTCGGCGGCCACTTCCACAACGACAACGCGCTCGGCGTGCTGCGGGACATCCCCGGAGTCGTGGTCGCGGTACCGGCGCGCGGCGACGATGCCACCGCGATGCTGCGGACCTGTCTCGCCGCGGCGCGGGTCGACGGCACCGTGTGCGTCTTCGTGGAACCGATCGCGCTGTACCACTCGCGCGATCTCTACTCGCCCGGCGACGGCGAGTGGGCCGCGCGTTACCCGGCTCCGTCGGAATGGGCTGCGCGGCACGTTCCGATCGGCGCCGCTCGTAGCTACGGCGCCGGCACGGACCTCACCATCGTCACTTTCGGCAACGGCGTCCCGATGTCGCTGCGGGTGGCGCGACGGCTGGCCGAGGCCGGCATCGAGGCGCGGGTGCTCGATCTTCGCTGGATCGCTCCGCTGCCGGTCAACGACCTGCTTCGCGAGGCGACGGCGACTGGCCGGGTGCTCGTGGTCGACGAGACACGCGCGTCGGGCGGAGTGTCGGAGGGAGTGATCACCGCGCTGACCGACCGAGGGTTCCGCGGCGCGGTCGCGCGCATCGCGGCCTGCGACACGTTCATTCCGCTCGGCGACGCCGCCGACCAGGTGCTGGTTTCCGAGGCCGGGATCGAGAAGGCGGCGCACGACCTGATCGGCCGCTAGCGCCCGGCTCGCGTTCGGCGGGTTCGTTGATACCGCCAGGGCGCAACGAACCGCGTCCGCCACCAGTACTCACCCGCGCTGTACGGCAGCTGGGTAACGATCTTCCCGTCGGCGGTCGCGAAGTAGTTGGTGCAGCCTGCCGTCCACACCTTCCCGTCCATCGCGGCTTGGATCTTCTCGTTGTACCGGCGCATGACGTCGGGTCGGACGTCCACCGCACCGAGCCGGCGACGGCGCATCATCCGAAGCGCACGTACGACGAAGTGCGCCTGTGCCTCGTGGAAGAACAGGATCGAGTTCACGCCGTTCGTGTTCGGCCCGTACAGCATGAAGAAGTTGGGGAACCCCGCGACGGTGAGGCCGAGGTACGCCTCGGCACCGTCCTCCCAGGCGTCGCGAAGCTTCCGGCCGTCGCGGCCGATGACGTCGATGGTCGTGAGGTATTCGTTGGCGCGGAAGCCGGTGCCGAAGATGATCGTGTCCGCGGGACGCAGCTCGCCGTCGGCGGTGCGGATTCCGGTCTCGGTCACCTCCTTGATCGCTGCCGTTACCACTGTGACGTTGGGCCGCGTGAGCGCCGGGAACCAGGTGCGTGACGTCAGCGGACGCTTGCAACCGACGGGAAAATCGGGGGTGAGTACCGAGCGCAGCGTGGGGTCGGTGATCTTGCGTTCGAGGTACGAGCGCGCGAACTCCGTCTGCGCCGTCGTGAAAGGGTGCGACGCATCGAACGATGCCCGCTGGTAGGTCCAGAAGATCTGCCAGCGGTGGCGTCTGGCGGCAAGCCGCGACCGCGCGAACCGCTGCTTCTGCTCATCGGTGTACTCGTGGTCGAATCGCGGCGACACCCAGATCGGCGTGCGCTGGTAGACGTCGAGGTGTGCGACGTCGGGCGCGATCGCCGGCACGTACTGAATCGCGCTCGCGCCGGTTCCGATCGAAGCGACTCGCTTTCCGGCGAGCGACTCGCTGTGATCCCACTGCGAGGAGTGGAACGCGCGGCCGCGGAATGACGACAGTCCTGGGATGTCCGGCACGTACGGCACGTTCAACATGCCGAGTCCGCTCACCAGGACATCAGCGGTGAACGTCTCACCCGTGTCCGCTGTCAGCAGCCAACACTGCTCGTCCTCATCCCACTCGGCGGTGCGGATCGCCGTACCGGTCCGGAGGCGTTCCGTCACGCCGAAACGTTGGGCGCAGTTCTCGAGGTAGGCGAGGATCTCCGGCTGGGCCGCATACGTGCGCGACCAGTTGGGATTCGGTGCGAAGGAGTAGGAGTACAGATGCGACGGCACGTCGCACGCTGCCCCCGGATACGTGTTGTCGCGCCAGGTGCCGCCGACGCCGTCGCTCTTCTCGTAGACCGTGTAGTCGAAGCCGGCCCGCCGCAGCGCAACACCCATCGCGATCCCGCCCGCGCCTGCACCGAGAATCGCGACCGTCGGACGACGTGAACTCATGCCCGCAGACCGGTGATCACCGGTGCGCCGTCACGCCGGCGCCAATGCTCGGCGCAACGAGTCGATGTACTCCGCCGTGATCCGCTTGCCGATCTGGGTGGGCAGGCCGTCGAAGCCGTGGAAGGTGCCTGGCACCAGGTGGAGCTCGACCGGCACGCCTGCCAGCGCGAGCTCTGCTGCGTACGCCAGCTCCTCGTCGCGCAGCGGGTCGTGCTCGCACGCCAGGATGTAGGCCGGTGGCAAGCCGGCCAGCCCGCGTTCGGTGGCGACGGCGCGGGCAGGCGCGGCGTAGGGGGAGACCTCGCCACGGCCGGCGACTGGCCCGAGGTAGTGCAGCCACATCAACTCGCTGTTGGGCCCGTCCCACATCGGCGTGTCCGTCATGGTGCGCACCGAGTGAGTGGTCAGCGAGTCGTCGAGCACCGGGTAGAGCAGCAGCTGGTAGGCCAGCGCCGGGCCGCCACGATCACGTGCGGCCAGCGCTACCGCTGCCGCCAGCGCGCCACCGGCGCTTTCGCCGCCGACGGCAACCCGTGCAACGTCGATGCCGAGGTCGCCCGCGTGGTCCGCGGTCCAGACGAGCGCGGTGTAGCAGTCGTCGAACCCGGTAGGGAACGGGTGTTCCGGGGCGAGGCGGTACTCCACGTCGACCACCACGAGCTGCGCCGCATCGGCGATCCGGCCGCATTGGATCTCGCCCAGGTCGAGGTCGCCGGTCACGAAGGCGCCCCCGTGGATGTGCAGCATCGCGCCCAGCGCGTCGGTACCGGTCTTGGGCCGGTAGATCCGCACCGGGATCTGGTGGCCGTCGGCGGCGGTTACGGACGAGTGCTCGATCGACACCCGCTCGGTCCACGAGGGCCGGCGACCGGAGCCGGGGGTGGCGAAGATCTCTCGGATGCGCCGTCGTGCCGTTTCCGGGTCGGACAGGTCGGGGGCAGGCAGGTGGGGGAGCAGCGCGGCGAGTTCGGGATCCACCCGTGCATCTTGCCGGACGGCTCTCGCGGATTTCACAGCATCCGGTTGGCGATCCACTGCGGCAGATGGGAGGCGATGACCTGTGACATCGCCCGGCGTGGGAGGACAACCCGGTCGCGATCACGCTGACAAGCCTGGACGACCGCTGTCGCGACCTCGTCCGGGCTCAGCTTGCGCAGCAAGCGGATCTGCAGCATGTGGTCGAACGCCTCGCGACACGGCTCGTACGACGTCGCCTCGTCGTACAGCCCGGTGTCGACCGGGCCGAGCTCGACGTTCGTCACGCCGATGCCGGTTCCGAGCAGGTCGCGGCGCAGTCCTTCGGCCAGCTGCGACACGGCGGCCTTCGTGGCGGAGTAGGCGGTGAGCCCGGGAAGGGCGACCTGTGCGCTCAACGAGGAGATGAACACCAGCCGGCCGCTGCCGCGGGAGCGCATCGCCGGGAGAGCCTGGCGGGCCAGCTCGGCGGGGGCGAGCGCGTTGACGGCGTACAAGCGCGCGAGGTCGGCCGGAGCGAAGCTCTCGAGCTCCCCAGGAGTGCCGAGCCCGGCGTTGTTCACCAGGATGTCGACCGGGGCGATGCCCTCGAGCCGGTCGCCCAGATCGGCAGCGGTGGTGACATCCGCGGCCAGATACCCGACCCCGAGGCGCTCCGCCACCGCACTGAGCTGTTCCTCGCCGCGGGCGACCAGCGTCACGTGTGCTCCCGCATCGGCGAAAGCCGCCCCGAACGCGGCGCCCATGCCGCGGGAGCCGCCCGTGACGACGACGTGGCGGTCGGTGAGCTGCATTGTGGGGAACTCCTCAGGATCGTGTCCGAAACCGGGTCGCGGTCGTTAGATCTTCGCGTGGCAGCAGCGAAGGGATTCGGGTGCAACCCGCCGAAGTTGGAATCTGCCACGAAAAATCGGAAGAATCTGTTGTGATGGCAACGATGGACAGGACCCAGAAGACATGAGGTCGCTCGACCGTTACCGCGCCTACCGCGACGACCCCTACCGGGGTTACTCGCCGGCATTCCGGCGCTGGATCTCAGCGGCATCGGTGGGGCTGCCGATCGCGATCGTGGTCGTGCTCGTCGTGAGCATCGCCTTCGCGGTCGTGCACCCCCGGGCCGCCCACACCAAGCAGCTGGCGCGGCTGTCGGGCCTGGGCTACCAGTCGCTGCTGATCCCCTCGAGCGCATCGGTGCCGCAGTTCCGGATCGACGGCACCCAGGGCAAGGGCGGCCGGCATCAGACGACGGCCATGCAGCAACGGGTGGTCATGGCCGCAGGGCCCGCCGCGGCTTCGAGCCAGATGCCCGAGACCGTCCGGTCAGGCGCGGCGGCCCATCATCGGGTCTCCTCAACGCAGGGCCACCACTCCTACCGCACCGACGCGAACGGCTACCGCGTCGCCCCCGCTCGCGACGCCGCGATGGTGCCCGCGACGACCTGGGTCGCCCATCTCGAGCACAGCACCAAGGGCTACCCGAGCTCCGATGCCTTCCAGAGCAACCGCAAGGTTCCCGGCTCGTGGTACGGCTACCCGTCCGTCCTGCCCGTGATCGACGCGACACGTGACCGGCTGCGCGTCAGGCTCGCCCAGCGACCCGACGAGTCCACGACCTGGATCAACCGCAGCGCTGTGGTCATGGGGCGCATCCACTACGCGATCGTGGTCGACATCTCCCAGCACTGGCTTTACGTCTTCTACAAGGGCGTCGAGATCGAGTCGTTCCCGGTGGGCACCGGCAAGCCGGGTACGCCGACGCCGACCGGCGACTACTTCGTCGCCTTCCACGCCCCGCCGAACGGCCCGGGCTACGGGTCGGTGATGCTCGAGACGTCGGCGCACTCCCAAGTGATCGCGCATTTCGAGGGTGGCGACGACGCGATCATCGCGATCCACGGACCGGTCGGCTCGGACGCGCAGATCGGCGACCACGGAGCCGCGATCTCCAACGGCTGCATCCGCATGCATGACAGGGACCTCAACCAGGTCAAGCAGGTCCACAACGGCTCCCCAGTCATCCTGACCTACTAGCTCACGGTCCACCGGTCATGAGGGGGGCTCGCGGACGATGCCTGGTGGCCCTCGTGGCGGTGGCCGGTGTCTCCCTCGGTCTCGCTCAGCCGGCCGTTGCGCGGTCCGGTGCCGCGCCGCATCGGGCGCCGATCACGATTCCCGGGTTTCGGCAGTGGTTCCACGGCACGGGAAGCTGGCAGCTCGGCGCCGACGCCCGGATCGTCGTATGGCCGGCGCGCCCGGCCCTGGTCTCCCTCGCGCGCCAGCTCGCCTCGGACCTCCGCCCGGAGATCGGGCGCACGCCTCGGGTGCTCGCGCGACAGCACGGCTGGCGGGCCGGGGACATCGTGCTGCGCCGAAGCCACACCTCTGCCCGACAGCTCGGCGCCGAGGGCTACTCGTTCGAGGTCAGCCGGGTCGTGCGGATCGCCGCACCGACCACCACCGGCGTCTTCTACGGCGGCCGGACCTTGCTGCAGCTGATGCATCAGAGCAGGTCCATCCCGCAAGGGTTTGGCCTGGACTGGCCGCGGTACCCGCAGCGAGGCCTGATGCTGGATGCCTCGCGGACGACGTACAGCACGAAGTGGGTGCTCCGAGAGATCCGCCGGCTCGCCGCACTGAAGCTCAACGTGCTCCATCTGCACCTCACCGACGACCAGCGGTGGGGTGTCACGAGCCGGACCTTCCCGTCGATCGCCGCCAAGGACGCCTTCACGCGTGCTGACATCCGCCGGATCCTGCGCGTGGCCCGCCGCAACCACGTCATGGTCATCCCGGAGTTCGAGATGCCTGGTCACATGGCGGCGTTCCTGTCCCGCCACCCCGGGATGGAGCTCAAACCGGCGGCAGTGGTCGGCTCGTCGACCTCGCAGCAGTACCTGACCGACAAGCTCGACATCACCAGCCCGAAAGCGCTGGCCGCGATGCGCCGGCTGCTCGACGAGTACCTGCCGCTGTTTCCCGGGCGGTACTGGGACATCGGGGTCGACGAGGTCCTGCCTCCCGCGGAGTACCCCGCCTTCCCGCAGCTTGCGTCGTACGCGACAGCCAAGTACGGCGTGGGGGCAACACCGGCCGACGCTATTCACGGCTTCATCAACTGGGTGGACCGGATTGTTCGCGCACACCACAAGACGTTGCGGATCTGGAGTGACCAGATGGGGGAGACCGGCATCGTCCCGGTCAACACCGACGTCGTCGCGGAATGGTGGACCAGCGCGTCGCCGCTCGGCGACACGGTGACGGTGGCGCCCTCGACGCTGCTCGCGGACGGCTACCAGATCCTCAACGCCGGCTGGTACCCGAACTACTACACCGACGACCTCGGCCCGGTCGCCGGCCGGGCGAAGCTGCCCGGCGTCTACGCCAACTGGCAGGTCAACCAGTTCGACGGGGAGGAGCTGAAGAACGGCACCGTGACCAGCAAGCAGACGGTCCCCGCCGGAAGCCGAGGCCTGCTCGGTACGACGCTCAACGTCTGGGGACCGCTCAAGGAGAGCACCCAGCAGACAGCCGCCGGCATCGAGCCACATCTGGCCGTCCTTGCGCAGAAGGCGTGGGGGAGCCGGCTGCCGGCCCCGACGTACCAAGGATTCGTCCGCGACATGCGTCGCGTCGGCCTTCCGCAGTAGGCCGGGAGAGCTGCCGGCGGGAAGGAACCGCTCGGAGGAATCACGAACTGACGGGTCATGTGGGCCGCATCGCGCCTGACCGCCCTGTGCGGGCTGCTCGGCGCGTTGGTGGTGCCGGCCGTCGAATCCGGACCGGCGGCTGCGGCGGCGCATCCGAAGCCGGTGGCCCTGGTCGACATCCGCAGCGGGTCGCTGGGGCCCGGCTTCGTCACAACCGCGGCCGGCCTGCCGTTCGGGATGGTCACTCCTGGCCCGGCCACCACGACTCCTGCCGGCGACGACCCGCTCAACTACGTCGGGTACTCCTACCAGGATCCGGAGATCCGCGGGTTCGCGCTGACGCACTTCTCCGGGGCGGGCATCCACATCGGCGGTGAGCTACCGGTGATGCCGACGACCGGCGCGGTGACGAGCATGAAGCCGTCCAGCTGGGCGAGCCCGTTCCTTCATGCATCGGAGGTGGCGCAGCCGGGGTACTACGCCACCACGCTGGCGACGTCCGGGGTCCGGGCCGAGCTGACGTCGACGTTGCGGACCGCGGTCGAGCGCTACACCTTCCCGCCCACGTCACAGGCGAACCTGATCTTCGACGTGTCGAGAGACAACGACAGCAACCAGTCCGGGGGGACGCAGTCGGGCGCGATCCGGATCGTCGGCCGACGTGCGGTGCGTGGCCACGTCGTCGTGCCCGGCTCGGGTGGGGTGACGATCTGGTTCGCGGCGCGATTCGACCGCAGCTTCGACCGCCACGGCACGTGGACCGCAGCGAGGATGAGTCCGGGAAAGCGCTCGGCGAACGGCCACGGGGCGGGCGGCTGGGTCGGCTTCGACGCCACGAAGATCCACGCCGTCCAGGCCGACATCGCGCTGAGCTACACCTCACAACGCGAGGCGGTGCGCAACCTCGACTTCGAGGTACGGCCCGGGACCGGCTTCGACGCGGTGCGTGCCGCGGCGCAAGCAGAGTGGAATGCGGCGCTCGGCCGGATGGCGGTCGCCGGCGGAACGCGCCATACGCAGCGAACCTTCTACACGGCGCTGTACCACGCATTGCTGATGCCGACGACGTTCGACGACGCCGACGGCAGCTACCTGGGCTTCGACGGCCGGATCCGCCGTACCGCACCGGGGCACCATCACTACACGGACCTGAGCCTGTGGGACACCTACCGCACCCAGACGCCGTTGCTCACCCTCGTCGCGCCGCGGGTCGCGCACGACCTCGGTACGTCGCTCCTCGCTGACACCGCCCAGAACGGCGGGGTGATCCCGCGCTGGGTCCGCGGCAACCGCGACTACGGGATCATGGGCGGCGACTCGGGGACGCCGACACTCGCCACGCTGGTCACCAGCGGCGCGCTGCGCGGCCGCCAGGCCCGGAAGGCGTACGCCGACGTCGTCCGGCAGGGGACCACGCTCCCGCCGGCCGCTCCGCGCTCGGACCTCGACAGCTATCTGAAGCTCGGCTACATCCCGCTGAACGTCAGCGATCGTGGCGCATCGGTGACGCTCGAGTACGCGATCGATGACGCCGCGGTCGCGGCGCTCGCCCGCCGCTTTCACGACGAGCCGCGAACCAAGGAGTTCACCCGGCGAGCCGGCTACTGGAAGCACCTGCTCGACCGGCAGGACGGCTTCCTGCGGCCTCGCATGAGCAACGGCTCGTGGGCGGACCCGACGAACCTCGGACTCACCCATGTGTGGAACCCGATCTTTCCGGACGGCTGGCAGGAGGGAACCGGCTGGCAGTACCTGTGGCTGGTCCCGCAGGACGTCCGGGGGCTCGCATCGGCGATCGGGAAAGCGAGGATGCTCAAGCGGCTCGATCGGTTCTTCCTCGCCGCCATCGACCGGCAGGCGGCGCCCGTCGTTCCGGAGGTGCAGACGCAGGCGTCGCTGTTCGGGGCGTACTACGTCGGCGACCAGTATACGCCGGCCAACGAGACCGACCTGCAGGCGCCATGGCTCTACGACTGGCTCGGTGAGCCCTGGCGAACGCAGCAGGTGGTCCGGGCCGAATCGAATGCGTTCAACGCCTCGCCGTACGGGTTACCGGGCAACGACGACGCCGGGACGATGTCCGCGGCGTACGTGCTGTCGGCGATCGGTCTCTACCAGGCGCAGCCCGGCGTGGACGCGTGGGAGCTGTCGTTGCCGCTGTTCAGCCGAGTGGCGATCGGTCACCGGATCGTGATCAGCGCACCGGGGAGCAGCGCACTTCGGGAGTACGTCGCGTCGGCACAGCTGGGCGGCCGCCCGCTGCAGCGAGTCTGGCTGAGCTACGGGGACCTGCGCGGGCACCTCGACTTCACGACCGCGGTCCGGCCGTCGAGGTGGGGCACCCGGTCAGGCGATGCGCCACCAAGTCTCAGTGACCACCAGCGGCGACTCGATTAGACGTGGTGCGTCAGTGACGCAACCCCGATCACCAGCGCCAGCACGGCGGCGCCGAGTGCGTACGACGACAGCGCCTCGCCTCGAGACCGGCTCGCGCCCGCCAGCACCATCGGGGTGATCACGAGGAACGTGACACCCGTCGACAGCAGCAGGAAGATCGAGATCGCCAGCGCGATGAACGTGAAGAAGGCGTACTGGTTCTGGTCGAACAGCGTGTTGTTGCGCGCGGTCTGACTCTGCCGGGTCCCTGCGACGTAGTTGCCCTGGCTGTCGAACGGTGACCTTGTCCCGTACGCCGTCGCCGGCGTCTCGGCGGGGGCGCCGGTTCCCATCGGCTGTTGCGGAACACCGAACTGGCCGGCGGGATACCCACCGGTCGCCCCGTAGCCCGCGACGGCTCCCGGCGCGGCTGTGGAACCGGGGACGGCGGGGGGCGACGGCGCGGCGAGGGTCGCGGCTGTGGTGCCGTCGTGAGTTGCGGTGGTCCACGCTTGACCGTTCCACCAGCGGTACGGCGCGGCGCCGCCGGGGTCGGGGTACCAGCCGGGTGCGGGGGCGGTCACGGCAACTCCTGCGGCAAGAGCGCGATCATGGTCAGGCGCCTCCCAGCAACTGCCCGATCGAGGTCAGGTCGACCGGGGTGGCACCACCCGGTGCAGTAATGGTCGGCCCCTGCTGGGAGATGTTGAGTTCGATCGGGACGCTGATGTGCTCGTGCGTGTCGAACTGACCGGCGTCGAGGACCAGCTTGCTCAACGCACCGTTGGTGACGTAGGCGTCGAGGTGGACCGCAACGTCGGGGATGTTCGCGGGATGCAGCGCCGGCAGGCCGCTGCCGCCGGGAATCAAGGCGGACAACATGGGTGAGACCGCGGCGTACTCGTCGCTGATCGCGGACCGGAGCCGGAAGTCCAACCCAAGGTGGTCGGTCGACCCCGACGCGATGCGCGTCACCGTGAGGTCGTTCAAGAAGGTCGTGAGCACCTTGTTGCTGAGACTGAGGAACTTGCCGGCGCTCGGCGTCGCCCCCGCCTGACCGTGGGCAAGGCCGGACAACGACTTCAAGGTGGCGGCCGGGACGGAGATCCACTTCCCGGCGAGCGCGTCGCGGACGAACGTCGGTGCGCCCGCGACCTGGCGGGAGAGGCGGTTGAAGCTGGGGGCGCCGTTCACAAGGCCGAGGAAGTAGTGAAGGTCGATCCGGGCGTACAGCGAGCCGCCGACGGACTCGAGGCTGAAGTAGTCGCGGTGGGCGTCGCCGAGGGTGAGCGCGAATGCGCCGCCACCCGCGGTCGTCCCCGGCCCGTTGTCACGAAGCGTCTTGCCGCTGGGCGCCTGCAGCTCGATCGCGATGTGGTCGTTGCTGATCGCGTCGGCTTGCGCCTTCGTGGGGCCGGCGCCCAGCCCGGACCCGATCTGCAGCAGGTCGGCGCCCGACGCACCCAGAGCGAAGCTCAGGTCGAGCGTCTGTGCATCGCCCAGCGCGTGCACGGAGCTGGCAAGCTCACTCGCCGGCGTGGCACTGCTCGGTTTGTTGCCGCCGCTGCTCGAGCTGCCGCAGCCGGCGGCGAGCGCCACGACCGCCGCCACGGCGGCGCAGCTGCGGATGGTGAGACCGCGCATCGAAGGACCCCCCTGTTGATGGGGGAACGGTATCGAAGGTCGTGCCGGCTCGTCGGACGCGGTCGCGTGTCGCGGGCTCGGCTCAGTAGCCGCCGTTGCTGTAGCCGCCGCCCGACGTGGACGACCCGGAGGACCCGCTGGCGGTGATGGGCTGACCGGCGGGGCTGAGGACCCACCAGGTGCCGCCGAAGCTCTTGATGCCTTGACCCTTCGCCTGTCCTGGGCCGGAGTCGGCGGCGTACTCGTACATGAGATAGCCGTTGTACGTCGGGTACGTCTCGCCGTCGCTGAGCTTCCTCGCGCTGAGCAGCGAGGCCGTGAGCCCGCTGCCTGCCGTCGCCGTGGAAGTGCCGTCCGGCAGCGACAGGTCCGGCCAGACCGCGGTGCAGCCGCTGTCGTCGGTGCACGGCACGTTCTTCTGGCCGGTGGCCGTGAGGACGTACACCGTTCGGCCCCGACCGTCGACGACGACCGTGCCGAGGCCCGACACGGCCGCAGTGTGGAACGACGTCGATGGTGCGGTCGAGGCGTTCGAACCCGAGCCGGAGCCGGGCGACACTGATGCGCCTCCTGAGCTGCTGCCACCACACGCGGCCAGCCCGACCGCGACGAGTGGAAGCGCAGCGGCCAGTTGCAGCTTGCGGGTGCGGGTCCAAGGGGCCTTCGGGGACATCGAGACATCGACTCCTTCGTCTGGCGGTCCTCGTTGCGGACCGGCCGTTGTCACTCCCTGCACGGATCGGAGTGCGGCCGCGGTTCAACGGCGTGAGCGCAGCGAGACTCGGTGATTGCTAGATGTTGCGCGGCCGGTTGACGAAACGCGCCTCTTTGGACGAGAAGAACCAGCGCCCGCCCGCAAGCGAGCCACCGTCGACGGGGACGTTGTGGCCCGTGACGTACGACGACAAGTCGGAGGCGAGAAAGAGAGCGACGCGCGCCGCGTCCTCCGGCCAGCCGAGGCGGCCGACGGGCGCCCACGACGGCCAGAGGTCGGCGTCCGATTCGTAGCCGCTGATGTAGTCCACCTGTGGCGTCTGGATCAGGTCCGGGCCGATCCCGTTGACCCGAACGCCGTGGCGGCCGGTGGAGATCGCGAGGTCTGTGGTGAATGCCGCGGCGGCTGCCTTCATCGCGCCGTACACCGGGTCGCCTGGGTAGCCCCGCATCCCCTCCACCGAGTGGACGTTGACGATCGACCCGCGACGCTGCCGCGTCATGACGGGCAGGAAGGCGTGTGTGACGGCAAAGACGTGCTGCAGGTTGACGGCGTACATCGTCTGCCATGACGCGGGGGACGAGTCGGGGAAGCGCACCAGCGGCCGGTAGTCACCGACGTTGTTCACCAAGATCGAGACATCGGGGCGAGCGGTGAGGACCGAGGCCGCGAAGCTCTCGACCGCGGTGGGATCGGTGACGTCGACCTCGTAGCAGCACGCGGTGCCACCGGAAGCAGTGATCTGAGCGACTGTTGACGCCGCGGCGGATCCGTCGATGTCGGCGAAATGGACCTCCGCGCCGTGCTGGGCGAAGAGCTCGCAGATGGCCCGACCGATGCCGGCGGCGCCGCCCGTCACGACCGCCGCACGGCCCGCGAGCAGCCGGCTCCAGTCCTCGATCGGCGGAACATCTGTGGGAGAGGGACCAGGAACCGTCGTCATGGCAAAGCAATGTGGCATTGCCCCACCGGATCCCACCAATTTCGCGGAAATCGTTGAGGCGATGTCACATTGCTTCGCGACAGCAGTTGGTGTCGGAGGGGGGACTTGAACCCCCACGCCCGTTGAAGGGCACTAGCACCTCAAGCTAGCGCGTCTGCCATTCCGCCACTCCGACGTGGACCGACCGCGAACGCTGCAGGGCGCCCGCGATCAGCGCGGCGAGTCTACAAGAGTGCAGGCGGCCGATTTAGGAGGCGGCGGCGGCGTACAGGCCGGCCAGCTTCAGCACCATCTCGACGTACCAGGCGGCGTGGTTGTAGTGGAAGATCGCGGCGTTGAGGGCCGACGGGCCGCGCCCGGCCCCGTTCGCGCACAGGTAGTGCGCCGCCGAGTAGATCGCATCCGCCGGGTCCATGATCGACTTCACGCCGTCGTTGTTGCCGTCGACGGCATACGCCGCGAAGGTGCTCGGCTCGAACTGCATCGGACCCATCGCCCCTGCTGACGAGGTCGACGGGTTGCGGCCGTGCCCGCTCTCGACCTGGCCGATCGCCGCGAGCACGGTCCAGGACAGCCCGGGGCACGTGGTCGCGGCCGACTTGTACAGCGACAGGTACTGCGCGGACGGCGGCAGGATGTGCAGGTTCGCGATCGCCGAGGTGGTGATCGTGCCGAAGCTGCTCGTCTCGGTGGCCAGCGCCGCTTGTGCTGCCTGGACAGCTGCGAGCCGCTGGTCCGCCTTGGCGAGCAGCGCCTTCTGCTCGCTGAGCAGCCGCTGGATCCGGTCGGCGACGACCGTGATGTTCCGCTCGGTGTGGATCTTGGCGTGAGAGCGGCGCTCGGCCCGGTCGGCCACCGTCTGCGCCTGCGCGGCCCGCCGGATGATCGTGCGCACATCGGCGACCTGCGCGGACAGCACCCGATTCGCCATCAAGGTGCGGTCGGCAGCCTCGTTGACGTTGCCGGACGACAGCAGCTCCGCGTAGGCGGCGAGGGTTCCGCCGGTCTCGTACAAGCCGCGGACCCGATCCACCAGCTCGGTCTGCGCCTGGGCCGCCTGCAGTGCGCTGTCGGTGCTGGTCTGGTCGGCGCTGACGGCCGAGTTGACGCTGTTCGCCACCGCCGAGAAGACGTGCTTGTACTTCTGCTCTGCCGCTTTCGCCTTCGCCTCGAGGTGCTGCACCTTGGCGACGAGCTGCTGGACCTGTACGGCGGGGTCGCCGGCTGCTCGGGCCGCGGGCAGCGTCCCGCCGGCCACCGTGGCCGGTACGACGCTCAGCGCTGCGCCAACCAGCGCCGCGAAGGCGCCGGCGCGGGCACGTCGAAGCGACGTGAACTGGCTCACTCTGGGGAAATCGGCTGATCATGACCTCGGCTGTAGCGCGGACGGGAGTAGCGTTCTCTGGGTCCCGATCCGCTGATCTGCCAGGGGGAGCCCGGAATGTTTCGCCGTACTGCGACTGCCGTTGTCGCTTTGACCGCCGTCACCGGGCTGATCGCCGGCTGCGGCAGCAGCAGCTCCGGCGGCAAGGCGCCGGCAAGCAACATCTCCGGCGCGAGCGCGGCGAGCGAGCTGAGCAGCGCGATCACCGCCCTCGGCCAGGCATCCACCCTCACCGCGTCGCTGAAGCTCGGCACGTCGGGTAGCCAGCTGCTGACCTTCGTCCACGCGCAGGACAAGAAGGCCAACCTCACCGCGCAGCAGGCGAGCGCGATCGCGGGCGCGTCGATCAGCTTCGAGGTCGCGGCACCCAGCGGCAAGACGCTGAGCGAGATGTCCGGCCTGACGAACTCCGGGTCCGCCAACATCTCCGTCACCGACAACGGCAAGACGTGGTTCACGATCAGGGTCGCGAACCAGACCCTGTACCTGCAGGCCGACCTGAAGGACCTCCTCAACACCATCGGACAGGCGGAGGCCTACCGGCAGATCACGAGTGCGGGCGGTGCGCTCCCGAGCTTCATGAGCGCGCTGGTCCAGGGCAAGTGGATCTCGCTGCCGCTCGCGACGCTCAAGTCCCTTACCGGGGCGCTGGGGGCGGGAGCCCCGACAGCCGCGAGCACCGCGCAGGCCAGCCACTTCCTCGACCTGCTCAAGACCTTGCTCACCAAGGACGTCACGGTCACCAAGGCATCCGCCGGCGGCACCGACACCCTGACGCTGACGACGAACCTGCGTACGTTCGCGCGCGACTTCGTCACCGAGTTCGCCAGCGCGGTCCCCGCAGCGGGATCCGCTCTGAAGAACGCCAACCCGTCGAAGGCGCCGAACAAGAACGTCTCGCTCGTCGCGACCGTGAGCGGCGGCGCCCTCACGGGTCTGACGTTCGACCTCGCGCAGTTCTCCAAGACCGGTAAGGGTGGCTCGTTGCCGCTGCAGCTGACGCTCGCGCGCAGCGGGCCGGCGATCGGCGCCCCGCCCGGCGCGGTGGCAGTCGACCTGAGCCAGCTCGGCAGCCTGCTCGGCTCCTTCGGCGGCGGCAGCGGCGGCAGCAGCGGCTTCTAGACATTCGGGGGTCCGGCGCGGAAGGACGGACGACGATGAGCGAAGCGGGCGTCACGGACCGCGCCGCCGAGGAAGTCGTTGAGATCTGTCGCGACCTGATCCGGATCGAGTCGGTCAACCCCACGGGCAGCGAGCGCGCGATCGCCGAGTGGGTAGCGGCGCGACTCACCGACGCCGGCTTGGCTCCCGAGATCTACGAGTCCGATCCCGGCCGGGCCAGCGTCGTCGCTCGCTGGGCCGGCGCGGACAGCAGCCGGGACGCATTGCTCATCCACGGGCACCTGGACGTCGTGCCCGCCAACGCCGACGACTGGCAGGTGGATCCGTTCGCGGGCGAGGTCCGCGACGGCTGCGTGTGGGGCCGTGGCGCGGTCGACATGAAGGACATGGACGCGATGGTGCTCGCGCTCCTGCTGGACTGGTCGAGGCAAGGCAAGCGACCGCCACGGGACGTCGTGCTCGCGTTCGTCGCGGACGAGGAAGCCGGCGGCGTGAAAGGCGCGCATCACCTCGTCGACAACCACGCCGAGCTGTTCGAGGGATGCACCGAAGCGGTCAGCGAGGTCGGTGGCTTCTCGATGACGGTCGGCGGCAGACGGCTCTACGCGATCGAGACCGCGGAGAAGGGCATCGCGTGGTTGCGGCTGGTCGCAAAGGGCATGGCCGGGCACGGGTCGATGCTCAACGACGACAACGCCGTGACCACGCTGGCAGAAGCCGTTGCGAGGGTCGGGCGGCACACATTCCCGATCGAGCTGGGTCCGACCGTGGAGCAGTTCCTTCGGGAGATCTGTGACGCGCTGGGGATCGCCTTCGATCCCTCCGACGTCGAAGGTGTGCTGGCCAAGCTCGGACCGCTCGCCCGCATGATCGGCGCGACGGTGCGGCACACCGCGAACCCGACGATGCTCGACGCCGGTTACAAGCAGAACGTGATCCCCGGCGAGGCCCACGCGTACCTCGACTGCCGCTTCCTGCCGGGCGGCGAGGAGCGGTTCCGGGAGGAGCTCGCGCGGGTGGTCGGTCCAGATGTCGCGATCGAGGTGGTGCAGACGCAGATTGCCTACGAGACCACGTTCGACGGTGACCTCGTCGCTGCCATGACCGCGGCGATCGTCGCCGAGGACCCCGATGCGCGGGTCATTCCTTACGCGCTGTCGGGCGGCACCGACGCGAAGTCGTTCTCCGAGCTGGGGATGCGTTGCTTCGGCTTCTCCCCGTTGCGGCTGCCCCCGGACCTGAACTTCGTCGGGATGTTCCACGGCGTCGATGAGCGGGTTCCCATCGACGGCCTGCAGTTCGGCGTGCGGACCCTCAGCCGCTTTCTCGCTCGCGCCTAGCCCTCGCCCCTCAGCAGCGACGCGAGACGGGTACGACGGGGCCGAGCGCCGACTTCTCGCACGCCTCGTGCCAGCGCGGGGCCGGCGGCGTGCACGATCGACAGGTGGCGCTGCGCGCGGGTCAACGCCGTGTACACGAGCGGCCGCGACAGCATGCCCGTCGCCTCGGGTGGAAGCACGACCACGACGGCGGGCCATTCCGATCCCTGCGCGCGATGCACGGTGATCGCCCAGCCGTGCACGATGTCGCGCATCGCCTTTCCCGGTACGGCGACGGGACCTGCGCCGAAGTCGATGGCGAGCAGGGACTCCGTCGATTCGTTGACGACCCCTACCTCCCCGTTGGCGAAGCCGTTGTCGAGGTGGTTCGCGGTGGCAACGACGCGGTCTCCGGCGTCGAAACCTGCGACCGCACCCTGCCCCGGGTTGAGCTGGGCCTTCAACGCGGCGTTGAGCGCTTCGGTGCCGGCGGCGCCGCGGTGGACCGGGGTGAGCACCTGGATGTCGCCCGGCGGGATGCCGAACACCCGCGGGATCGAGTCCGTGACGAGCTGGGTGACGCGACGGGCCGCGTCGGCCGGGCCATCCGCTGCGATGACCACGACCTCCTTCGTCGGATCCTCCACCGCGGGAAGCTCCCCGGAGCGGACCGCTGTCGCGAGCCGAGCGATCGCGCCGCCCTCCGCCTGCCGGTGCAGGATCGTGAGCTCGGTCGACGGCACCGTTTCCGCGTCGAGGACGTCACCGAGCACACGACCCGGCCCGATCGACGGAAGCTGCGCCGGGTCGCCGACGAGCATCAGGTGTGTCTCGTCCTTGCACGCTTCGAGCAGGGCGGCCGCAAGCTCCACGTCGAGCATCGACGCCTCGTCGACGACCACCAGGTCGGCGTCGAGCGGCCAGGCCTCGTTGCGCAGGAACTCTCCTGAGGTGCCTTGCGCCTGCAGCAGCCGGTGCAGGGTCGTCGCACTGTGCCCGGTCAGCGCCTCGAGACGTTTGGCGGCGCGGCCGGTCGGCGCAGCCAGCGCGATCTGCTTGTCGTGTCGGGCTGCCATGTCGACGACTGCCGCCACGGTTCGGCTCTTGCCGGTGCCCGGCCCTCCGTGCAGGACCGTGACCGCGTGGAGCGCGACCGCGACAACGGCATCACGCTGTGCGGGATCGAGCTCGTGGTCCCCGCTGATCGCCTCGTCGGCGCCGCAGAACGGCTCGGCGGTCGCCACCAGCCGCTCGATGCCCTCGGACACCGCCTCCTCGGCCATTGCATATCGCTCCAGGCCGTAGAGGTGATGGACGGCGCCTTCGGGGTCGTACTCCTCGAAGCCGTGCACGCGCCCCTCGGCGAGTGCCGCCTCGAGCGCCGCCTGCGGATCCGGTGCGTCGAGCCCGGCGAGCGCAGCGATCAACGTGGCTTCAGGGACGACGGTGTGCCCGTCCCGGGCCGCCCGTCCCAGCGCGTGCGCCACCTGCGCGCGGCCGCGGCGCGGATCCTCCTTGGTCGGGCGTTCCGGCAAGGTGGCCAGCGCGAACCGGTCGGCGGTGCGTACGTCGACACCGGCCACCTCGAGCAGGCGCCAAGGATCCTCGCGGAGCAAGGCCGCGGCGTCGGCGCCGAACGCGTCCACCGCGCCGAACGCGGGCCGCACCGACAACGACGCAGCGAACAGCAGCTCGGCCACCTCGAGTCGGGGCGTGGCGCCGGCGAACGCCTTGACCAGCTTCTCGGCGCGGTCGCGGGTGACGCCTTCCAACGTGGATAGCGCGTCGATGCTCACGTCGTCCGGACCGTTGATGTGAGCTGCCGGGAGAGCGGCCGCAAGGCGGCCGAGCGTGGGCCAGAGCCCTGCCTCGCAGAACGCCTCGAAGGCGGTGTCAGCCAACGGGCGTCAGCGGCTGAGCGGAGGCGGGGCTTCGGGATAGCCCATGTCGGGCTCTGACACGTCGTCCAGTGCGTTGCGGATCTCATCCGGCAGCACGGTCGCGTCGGCCTCGAGGGACGTGCGCAGCTGTGCGGCGGTGCGGGCCCCGAGGACGGGCGCCACCACACCCGGGCGATCACGCACCCACGCGAGGGCGACGGCAAGCGGCGACACGCCCAGCCCGTCGGCGGCGGTCAGCACCGCGCCGACGATGCGGGAGGCCCGATCGTCGAGATAGGGCCGGATGAACCGGCCGTAGTCCCGCGACGCACCGCGGGAGTCCGCCGGCGTACCCGCTTGGTACTTCCCGGTGAGCACGCCCCGGCCCAGCGGCGACCACGCCAGGATGCCGATCCCGAGGCTCAGCGCGGCGGGAACGACCTCTCGCTCGACACCGCGTTGCAGCAACGAGTACTCCACCTGGGTCGAGCAGATCGGGGCCCGGCCAGGCCAGGCCCGCTGCCACGTCGCGGCCTTCGCGGTTTGCCAGCCGGAGTAGTTGCTGATGCCGACGTAGCGGGCTCGGCCGCTCGTCACCGCCGTGTCCAGCGCCGCGAGCGTCTCCTCGACCGGGGTGCGGGGATCCCACTGATGGAGCTGCCACAGATCGACGTGGTCGGTGCCGAGCCGGTCAAGCGAGGCGTCGAGAGCGTCGAGCAGGTGGCGCCGCGACGCGTCGCGGTCGCGGCCTTCGTCGCGACGGCTGCCGGCCTTCGTCGCGACCACGATGTCGGCGCGGTTGACCGTGTTCGCGAGCAGGCGCCCGAGGATGAGCTCGCTCTCGCCTCCGACGTAGACGTCCGCCGTGTCGACCAGAGTGCCGCCGGCGTCGACGAAGGTGCGAAGCTGGCCGGCGGCGTCGTCCTCGTCGGTGTCCCGGCCCCAGCCCATCGTGCCGAGCGCCAGATCGGAGACGTAGAGCCCCGTCGTCCCGAGCCGACGCTGCCTCATGGGGCGAGGCTATCCGCGGCTCATCGGCGTCAGAGGGCGACGCACCGGGCGGTGGATGATCTGCCTCGCACTACGCTGCGCCAATGAGACTGGGACTCAACCTGGGCTATTGGGGTCTGGCGAGCGATACCGACAACATCGATCTGGTGCTCGAGGCCGAGCGGCTCGGTTTCACCAGCGTCTGGACCGCTGAGGCGTATGGCAACGACGCCGCGACCGTCCTCGCGTTCCTCGCCGCCAAGACCACGAAGATCGAGCTCGGCAGCGGGATCTTCCAGATCCCGGGCCGCTCGCCCGCAATGGCGGCGATGACCGCCGCGACCATTGACACCCTGTCCGGCGGCCGGTTCCGGCTCGGGCTCGGCGTGTCAGGCCCGCAGGTGTCCGAGGGCTGGCACGGCGTCCGGTTCGACAAGCCGCTCGCCCGCACCCGCGAGTACATCGACATCGTGCGCATGGCGCTTGCTCGCGAACGCGTCGAGTACCACGGCAGTCACTACGAGCTTCCGCTGCCCGACGGCCCGGGCAAGGCACTGAAGATGATCATCCATCCGATCCGCGAGTACATCCCGATCTACCTGGCCGCGATCGGCCCGAAGAACCTCGAGCTGGCCGGAGAGAAGTGCGACGGCTGGCTCGCGATCTTCTACGACCCCGAGTTCGCGCCCGAGCTGATTGCATCGGTCAACGCGGGCAAGCAGAAGGCCGGCCGCGTCGACGCGCCGTTCGACGTGATGCCGACGACCCCGGTGATCATCGGCGACTCGGTCGAGGAGTGCGCGGACCCGGTCCGCGGCTACTCGGCCTTGTACGTCGGCGGCATGGGGTCGCGTGAGCAGAACTTCTACAACCGGCTGGCTTGCCGGATGGGCTTCGAGAAGGAAGCCGAGGAAGTCCAGAACCTCTACCTCGACCGCAAGTACGCCGAGGCGGCCGCCGCGATCCCGCTCGAGTTCATCGACCGGACGTCGCTGCTCGGACCGGTGGAGCGCGTGGCAGAGCGGATGCAGGCGCTCGCCGCTTCCGGCGTCACCACGGTCAACGTGAGCGGGTTCGGTGGGACGCAGGAGCAGCGGATCAGCACGCTGCGCGCGGTCGCCGAAGCGCTCGACAAGTCCGGCGTCGGCGACTGAGCCGCCTCCTGTGACAACGGTTCTGCTGGTACGACACGGCCTGACAAGCGCGAACACCGGCGGGACGCTTGCCGGCTGGACGCCGGGGGTCCACCTGGCTCCGAAGGGAGTCGAGCAGGTCGAGGCGCTCGCCACGCGGCTCGCCGCAGTGCCTGTTACGGCGATCGTCAGCAGCCCGCTCGAACGCTGCCAGGAGACGGCGACCGCACTGCTCGCGGGACGGGACAAGCTCGGCGTCGAGACCGACGAGCGCCTCGGTGAGTGCCACTACGGGGACTGGCAGGGCCAGCCGTTGAAGACCCTCGCCAAGGACCCGCTGTGGAAGGTCGTGCAGGCGCACCCGAGCGCCGCGACGTTTCCCGGTGGCGAGGCGTTGCGGGACACGCAGGCGCGCGCCGTCACGGCCGTCCGCGAGCACAACGCCAGGCTCGGCGACGACGCGACCTGGATCGCGGTAAGCCACGGCGACGTCATCAAGGCCGTGCTCGCAGACGCGCTCGGCCTGCACCTCGACGAGTTCCAGCGGATCGTTGTCGACCCGGCGTCGGTGTCCGTGGTGACCTACACGAAGCTGCGCCCGTTCGTCGTACGGATGAACGACGTCGGAGGCGATGTGGCCGGCCTGATCCCGCCGAAGCGCCCGCGCCGCACCCGGTCCTCGGACGCCGCCGTAGGCGGTGGGGCGGGCGGCGGGCGTTGACCGGCGCCGACACGTTCTAGGGTGACGTGATGCCAGGCCGTGAGTTCGCCTTCGACCCGCCTGAGCGCTTTGTCGCGGGCACGGTCGGTGAGCCAGGGCAGCGCACCTTCTTCCTCCAGGCCAGCGGCGACGGCCGGCTGGTGTCCGTCATCCTCGAGAAGCTCCAGGTTTCCGCCCTCGCCGAGCGCCTGGACGAGCTGCTCGACGAGGTGCGGCGCCGGCAAGGCAGCGACTCGCCGGTGCCCGCGGTGGCGCCGCCGCAGCTGGAGGACGTCGCCCCGCTGGACACGCCGGTGGAGGAGGAGTTTCGGGTCGGGACGCTCGCGCTGGCATGGGACGACGACGAGAAGCTCGTGATCATCGAGGCGCAGTCGGTCGTCGAGGACGAAGCCGAAGGCGCTGCGCCGTCGGACGCGGAAACCGACGCGGACATGCTGCGGGTGCGGCTGTCGCCCGCGGTCGCGCGTGCCTTCGCCAAGCGAGCGCTCCGGGTCGTCGCGGCCGGCCGGCCGCCCTGCCCGCTGTGCGGCAACCCGCTCGACCCGGAGGGCCACATCTGCCCCCGCCAGAACGGACACCTGCACGCCGGGTGACGGGCGACACTGGTGGTATGACCGAGGCGGCGCCGGCGTTCGACGCGGACGACGCGCTCCAGCTGCTCCGCGACGGCGAGCTGTCGGTCGAAGGCCGGTTGGTCGACGCCTCCAACGCGACGCTCTACTGCACGGTCGAGCTCGACGGCCACAGTGCGGCCTGCGTCTACAAGCCGATCGCGGGGGAGCGGCCGTTGTGGGACTTCCCGGAGGGGACGCTGGCCGGGCGTGAGGTCGCGGCGTACCTGGTGTCTGTCGAGAGCGGCTGGGACATCGTTCCGCCCACGGTGATGCGCGACGGTCCGTACGGGCCGGGCATGGCACAGCTGTGGATCGATGTCGACGAGAGCGTCGATCTCGGCGGGCTCGTGCGCAGCACCATCGATCCGCTGCGGCGGATGGCGGTGTTCGACGCGGTGATCAACAACGCGGACCGCAAAGGCGGTCATCTGCTGCCGGTGCCGGGCGGTCACGTGTACGGCGTCGACCATGGCGTGTGCTTCTCCGCCGACGACAAGCTGCGCACACTGCTGTGGGCCTGGCGCGGCAAGAAGCTCACGGCGGAGGCGCTCGGCGTGCTCACCCATCTCCGCCACGCGCTCGACGGCCAGCTCGGCGGGGCCTTGGCGGACCTGCTTACTCGCGCCGAGGTCGCAGCGACCTGCCGTCGCGTCGACCGGCTGCTGGCGACCGGTCGGCACCCGATGCCGGGAGGCGACTGGCCACCCATGCCGTGGCCGCCGTTCTAGGAACCGAGACGCCTCCGGAGGGTCGATGAGGTCGAAATCGCTGATCGTCGGATCGGCGGCGGTTTTCGCCGTCCTGTACCTCGCGGCGACGACGGCCTTGGGCAAGCCGCCCGCCGCGGACGCCTCTTCGGCGACCACGACGACCTGGCTGGCCGGCCACGAGGGCCATGTGCGGACGTTTGCATGGCTGCTCGTGATCGGGCTGCCGTTCTTCTGTGCGGCGTCGGCGGGCCTTCGGCTGTGGCTGCCGTCCGGCTGGCGTGATGTCTACTTCGCGGGGGCGATTGCCTTCGTGGTCGAGACGGCGATCCAGTGCTGGCTCTGGGGAGCGCTGGCCTTCGCGCCGGCCACCGGATCGCCGTCCACGCCGTTGGTCTTTCACATCGCCCTGTTCTGGGGCCCGGTTCTGACGAGCGCGACCCTGGCCATGCTCGTCCCGCTCGCCGTCGTGGGCCTCGGCGACCATGGCTGGCCGCGCTGGATGGGAGTGCTCGCCGGTGTCGCCGCGCTGGAGCAGGCGATCGAGACGACCACCGTGTTCGGCCATCACGGCTTCATGGCGCCGGGCGGAGCGATGAACCTCTACCTCGGGGCGGGTCTCACGGCGGTCGCACTGTTCGGTGCCGTCGTGGCGGTCGCCGTCATGCCCGCGCCGGCAGCCGCCGAGACCACCTGACCGTGGCGCCGAGCACCTCCCCGTAGGCTCCGAGCCGTGCGTGCGTGGGAGTCACCAGCCGTGCCGAGCCTCGCCGCGCTCGGCGTGCCGGCGAGCGACATCCCGGTCGAGATCCGTGACACCGCCAGCGGCGAGCTTGTCCGTCTTGATGACGGCAAGGACCTGCTCACCCTCTACGTGTGCGGGATCACGCCGTACGACGCCACCCATCTGGGTCACGCCGCGACATACCTGTTGTTCGACGAGCTGCAGCGGGTCAGCCGCGACGCCGGGACCGACGTGCGCTACGTCCAGAACGTGACGGATGTCGACGACCCGCTGCTCGAGCGGGCGGTGGCAACCGGGCAGGACTGGACCGCGCTCGCGGAACGCGAGACCGAGCTGTTCCGGACCGACATGGCGGCGCTGCGGATCCTGGCCCCGGCCGAGTACATCGGTGCCGTGGAGGCGATCCCCGACATCGTCGAGGCGATCGTGCAGCTCCGAGAACGGGGCGCGGCGTACGACGTCGACGGCGACATCTACTTCTCGGTCGCCTCGGCGCCCGGGTTCGGTGAGCTCAGCCACCTGCCCATCGACCGCATGCTGGCGCTGTTCGGCGAGCGCGGCGGCGACCCCGACCGACCCGGAAAGAAGGATCCGCTCGACTGCCTGCTGTGGCAGGCGGCGCGGCCCGGAGAGCCGTCGTGGGACACCGTGCTCGGCCAAGGCCGACCCGGCTGGCACATCGAGTGCACCGCGATCGCGATGCGCCACCTCGGCGAGACGATCGACGTCCAGGGCGGCGGCGAGGACCTCGTCTTTCCGCACCACGAGATGGGCTCGGCCGAGGCGGCCGCCCTCACCGGCCACGCGCCGTTCGCCCGCGCCTCGCTGCACCAGGCGATGGTCGGGTACGACGGCGAGAAGATGTCCAAGTCCAAAGGCAACTTGGTCCTGGTCAGCAAGCTCCGCGACGCCGGCATCGACCCGATGGCCATCCGCCTCGCCCTGCTCAACCACCACTACGCCAAGCCCTGGGAATGGGAAGACGAAGAAATCAAGAGCGCGACGACCAGACTGGCCGACTGGCGCGCCGCATTCGACCGCAAGACGGCACCGCCCGCGAACCCCCTGATCGACCAAGTGAGACGAGCGCTACGAAGCGGCCTGGACACACCAACAGCGCTAAGCGCGGTAGACGACTGGGCGAGCAACGAGGGCGAAGACGCAACGGCACCCGAGACGGTAAGAACAGCGGCAGACGCACTGCTGGGCATCATCTAGTCGCGAAGCGGCGCAGAGGAGATGCGCCGCAACACTAAGGAGCGAGCCCGAGGATTCGGGCGAGCGACCCGTTGCGGCGGATGCCCTCGGAGCCGCACCCGACCAAGGCGCTAGTCAGCCGAGTCGTGCCGGCGTAGGTACCGCTCGAAGGCGCGGGCGATTGCTTCCCCTGAGGCTTCGGGCATAGCGGTCTGGTCGTCGCGCAGCTCGAGCGAGGCGATGTAGTCCGCGATCTCCCCGTCGTCACGCGCGAGCGCGTCGACGTCGCTCTCCCAGGTCTGCGCGGCCTCTGGCAGGTCGCCGAGCGGCACGGTGACGTCGAGCACGTCCTCCACCCGATGCAGCAAGGTGAGCGTGGCCTTGGGGCAGGGCGGCTGCGCGAAGTAGTGCGGCACGCTCGCCCAGTACGACACGACCTTGCGGCCGGTGTCGGCGAGCGCCTGGTGAAACACGCTGACCACGCCGGTCGGACCTTCGTAGCGGGAGCGGGTCAGGCCGAGGCTGTGAGCGAGGACTTCGTCCGAGGCGGAGCCGTTCACATCGATGGGCCGGGTGTGCGGTACGTCGGCGAGCAGCGCAGCAAGGCACACGACCTGCTCCACCTCGAGCTCGTCCGCGAATGCGGTCAGCTCGTCGCAGAACGCACGCCACCGCATGTTCGGCTCGAGGCCTCGAACCAGCACGATCTCGCGGTCGCCCACCGTGGCGAGCGCGAGCCGGGTGGTGGGCCAGTCGATCCGCCGGGTGACGCCGTCGACGAGACGAACCGTCGGACGGTTCACCTGGTAGTCGTAGTAGTCCTCGGGATCGATCGCGGCGAACGGGCGTGCCTGCCACTCGCGCTCGAGGTGCTCGATCGCGTTGGTTGCCGCATCGGCCGCGTCGTTCCAGCCTTCGAACGCGGCGATCATTGCGCGCCGCCGACCGGAGCCGCGGGACACCGTCACAGGTCCAGCGTATGCCCGAACTGGCCCGGTGAGCCCACCGTCAGGAGCGGCCGCCGCCAGTGGTGTGGACGATCAAGACATCGCAGGCCGCGCGATGGCTGATGTTGGCGGGAACCGATCCCAGCAGCCTGCCGGCGAGGCTGTTCAAGCCGCGGTTTCCGACGATGCACAAGTCGATCTTGCGGCCGTCGATCAGCGCGACCAGGACGTCGACCGGGTCGCCGGCCTCTGCCGTCGTCTCGATCTTCTTCGCGCCTGCTTTGGTGGCGATCGCTTTCGCCTCGCGCAGCGCGTCCTCGGCCGGATTCGCGCCCATGACCTTGTACGCCGCGTCGCCGAGCTCCTGCGTGGCCCGAACCCGGTCGCGGTCGGACAGCGGCGCATATGCAGAGGCGATGATCAGCGTCGCGCCGGTGTCGCCCGCCAACGCGGCTGCTCGCTCGACCGCGCGGAACGATGATGGCGATCCGTCGGTCCCCACGAGGACCTTTGTGTAGCTGCTCACCCCGGCCTGCCCCCTTCGAGCACTCGCTGGCGGTTTGAGGAACCGTATATGAGCAGCCCGCAAACAGTCACGAACACTAGAATCGAGCGCAATGTCGAGTCCGCGGGAGCGCTCCGGACCTGCCGCGCTGCTCCAGGCACTGCGCGAGCGGGTTGTTGTCGCGGACGGCGCGATGGGCACGATGCTGCAGGCCCACGACCTGACGCTCGATGACTTCGAAGGTCACGAGGGCTGCAACGAGGTTCTCAACGTCACCCGGCCCGACGTCGTGCGCAGCGTGCACGAGGCGTACTTCGCGGTCGGCTGCGACGCGGTCGAGACGAATACCTTCGGTGCCAACCTGGCGAACCTCGGCGAGTACGGCATCGAGTCGCGGATCCGGGAGTTCGCGGAGGCCGGCGCTCGGTTGGCCCGGGAGGTGGCTGACGGCTACTCGACCGCCGACCGCCCGCGCTGGGTGATCGGCTCGGTCGGGCCCGGCACGAAGCTGCCCACGCTTGGACACACGACGTACGCCGCGCTGCGCGACGCCTACCAGGCGGAGGTCGACGGCCTGATCGCCGGTGGCGCGGACGCGGTGCTCGTCGAGACCGCGCAGGACCTGCTTCAAGCGAAGGCCTCGATCAACGGCGCCCGGCGGGCGTTCGCGGCGACCGGCATCAAGCTGCCGCTGTTCGTGCAGGTCACCGTCGAGACCACCGGCACCATGCTTCTGGGCAGCGAGATCGGCGCGGCGCTCACCGCCCTGGAGCCGCTCGACATCGACCTGATCGGGCTGAACTGCGCGACCGGCCCGGCGGAGATGAGCGAGCACCTGCGTCATCTGTCACGGCACGCGCGGGTCGGGTTGTCGTGCATGCCGAATGCGGGCCTGCCCGAGCTCACAGCGGACGGCGCGCGCTATCCGCTCAGCCCAGAGGAGCTCGCGGACGCCCACGACACCTTCACGCGCGAGTTCGGGCTGTCGCTGGTCGGGGGCTGCTGCGGGACGACGCCGGAACACCTGCGGCAGGTGGTCCAGCGCGTCGGCGGGCAAGCGATCACGCCGCGGCGTCCCCACCCGGACCGCGGCGCGGCCAGCCTCTACCAGCACGTGCCGTTCCGCCAGGACACGACGTACCTCACGATCGGCGAGCGCACCAACGCCAACGGCTCGAAGGCGTTCCGCGAAGCGATGCTCGCCGAGCGCTGGGACGAGTGCGTGGAGATCGCTCGGGACCAGACCCGCGACGGTGCCCATCTACTCGATGTCTGCATCGACTATGTCGGGCGCGACGGCGCTGCTGACATGCGCGAGGTCGCGTTCCGCTTCGCGACGGCATCGACGTTGCCGCTCGTCCTGGACTCGACGGAGCCCGCGGTGATCGAGGCCGGGCTCGAGTGCCTCGGAGGTCGCAGCGTCATCAACTCGGTGAACTACGAGGACGGTGACGGGCCGAACTCCCGCATCGCGAAGATGATGCCGCTGGTCAAGGAGCATGGCGCTGCTGTCGTCGCGCTCACGATCGACGAGGAAGGCCAGGCGCGCACCGCCGAGTGGAAGGTGCGGGTTGCGAGCCGGTTGATCGACGACCTCACCTCGAACTGGGGGATGGAGCAGGCCGACATCATCGTCGACTGCCTGACGTTCCCGATCGCCACCGGCCAGGAAGAGACCAGACGCGACGCGCTGGAGACCATCGAGGCGATCCGCGAGGTCAAGCGGCTCTATCCCGATGTGCAAACCACGTTGGGCTTGTCGAACGTGTCGTTCGGGCTCAACCCGGCCGCGCGCCAGGTGTTGAACTCGGTCTTCCTGCACGAGTGCGTCAAGGCCGGTTTGGACTCGGCGATCGTGCACGCATCGAAGATCCTGCCGTTCGCACGGATCCCTGAAGAACAGCGCGAGGTCGCCCTCGACATGGTCTGGGACCGGCGCCGGCCGGCGACCGACACCGAGCCGGCGTACGACCCGCTGACCCGGTTCCTCGATCTGTTCGAGGGTGTCGACGTGGCGGCCGCCAAGCAGTCACGCGCGGAGGAGCTCGCCGCGCTGCCGCTGGGGGAGCGCCTCGCCCGGCGAATCATCGACGGCGAGCGCGGCGGTCTGGAGCCGGACCTCGACGAGGCGATGGCCACCGGCAAGACGCCGCTGGACATCATCAACGACCACCTCCTCGAAGGCATGCGAGTCGTCGGTGACCTGTTCGGCTCTGGGCAGATGCAGCTGCCGTTCGTGCTGCAGTCGGCCGAGGTGATGAAGGCAGCGGTCGGCTACCTCGAGCCGCACATGGAGAAGACCGACGACGACGGCAAGGGCACGATCGTGTTGGCGACCGTTCGCGGCGACGTCCACGACATCGGCAAGAACCTCGTCGACATCATCTTGACCAACAACGGCTACACCGTGGTCAACATTGGCATCAAGCAGCCGATCGCCGCGATCGTCGACGCGGCGCAGGAGCATGCGGCCGACGTGATCGGCATGAGCGGACTGCTCGTGAAGAGCACCGTGATCATGAAGGAGAACCTCGAGGAGCTGAACAGTCGAGGTCTCGCTGATCGTTGGCCGGTGCTGCTCGGCGGCGCGGCCTTGACGCGGGCGTACGTCGAGGTGGATCTCGCCGAGCTCTACGAGGGCGAGGTTCGCTACGCCAAGGATGCCTTCGAAGGTCTGCGCCTGATGGACGCGGTGATGGCGGTCAAGCGCGGCGAGCCCGGCGCAACGATGCCCGCGTTGCGGGAGCGCCGCGTATTGGTGCGCTCTCGCCCCGACGAGGTCGCCCCCGAGCTGCTGCCGGCCCGCTCCAACGTCGCGGTCGACAACGTGGTCCCGGTGCCGCCGTTCCTCGGCGATCGGGTGGTCAAGGGCATCGCGCTGGCCGACTACGCCGCTCTGCTCGATGAGCGGGCCACGTTCCTCGGGCAGTGGGGGCTGAAGCCGTCCCGCGGGGAGGGCGGCGCGTCGTACGACGAGCTGGTCGAGACCGAAGGCCGGCCGCGGCTGCGCGCCTGGCTCGAGCGGATGCAGGCCGAGCAGTGGCTGGAGGCCGCCGTGGTCTACGGCTACTTCCCCTGCGTCTCCAAGGGTGACGACCTGATCGTCCTTCAGGAGGACGGCTCGGAGCGGCTGCGGTTCACCTTCCCGCGACAGCGACGCGACCGGTTCCTCTGCCTGTCCGACTTCTTCCGCCCCGAGGAGTCCGGCGAGGTCGACGTCGTGGCATTCCAGCTCGTCACGGTCGGCGCGCGGATCAGCGAGGTGACGGCCGAGCTGTTCGCCAAGAACGCCTATCGCGACTACCTCGAGCTGCACGGGCTGTCCGTCCAGCTCACCGAGGCGCTCGCGGAGCTCTGGCACAGCCGGATCCGCGACGACCTCGGCTTCGGCGCCGAGACCTCGGGTGACCTGTCCGAGGTGCTCGCCCACCAGGCGTACCGAGGCTCGCGCTACTCGTTCGGCTACCCCGCGTGCCCTGACCTCGAGGACCGCGCCAAAGTCGTCGAGCTGTTGGACCCGGCGCGGATCGGGGTCACGTTGTCGGAGGAGTTCCAGCTCGTTCCCGAGCAGGCGACGGACGCGATCGTGGTGCATCACCCCGAGGCCAAGTACTTCAACGCGCGGTGAGCTATCCGGTTCAGGCCGTCCTGTTCGACATGGACGGCTTGTTGGTCGACTCGGAGCCGTTGTGGACGGTCGGTGAGATCGAGCTCGCCGGGCATCTTGGCGGCAGCTGGAGTGACGAGCTCAAGACGGCGATCATCGGGACGCGGCTCGACACGGCGATCCGCACGATCCTCGAGTGGTACGACGTGCCGCGCGACCAGGTCGACGTCGAAGCCGCGATGGCCTTCCTGCTGAACCGGATGGTCGAGCTCTACCACGACCAGCTGCCGCTGATGCCGGGGGCGATCGAGCTGGTCGATGCCGCGCGCGACGCCGGTCTTGCGACGGGCCTCGTGTCGTCGTCCTACCGCGTACTGGTCGACGCGGTCCTCGACGGAGTCGGCAGGGAGCGCTTCGACGTGACCCTCGCCGGCGACGAGGTCACCCACGGCAAGCCCGACCCCGAGCCTTACCTGGTGGCGTGCGAGCGCCTCGGCGTCCTCCCCGCCAACGCCGTAGTCCTCGAAGACGCAATGAGCGGCGTCACCTCAGCGGAAGCAGCCGGCTGCAAAGTAATAGCCGTCCCCTGGATCGCCCCAATCCCCGAAACCCCCGGCCGTGTGGTGGTCGCGAGTCTGAAGGAGCTCTCCGTTCAGCGGCTGCTCTCCCTCGGTGCGTGACGGGTCGGTCGATGTCCGGAGGAGGCGTGGGAGAAGTGCGCGACGCTTCGCGGAGGCGAAGCGAGCCACTTTTCCCCTAGCCGACGGAGGACGAGGACTCGGCCGGCCCGTCAGGCAGGGGAGGCGGGGTACCGCCGAACTCAGGGCAGAGCGACTGAAACGAACACCAGTTACATAGCTTGCTGGGCTTGTGGCGCCAGTCGCCGGTTTCGCGGGCTTTCACGATCGCGGCGGCAATCGCCTCCAGCTGACGTTCCAGCGACTCGAGGTCCGCGGTGTCCGGCGAGTAGTCGAGCACCTCGCGATCGGCCAGGTAGTACAGCCGTAGCATCCTGGGCAGGACACCGGTCGACCGCCACAGCACCAGTGCGTAGAAGCGGAGCTGGAACAGGGCTTTGCCCTCGAACAACTCGCTGGGCGACTTGCCGGTCTTGTAGTCGACGACGCGCAGGTCACCGGCGGTGGAGCGGTCGAGGCGGTCGACGAATCCCTTGAGGTGGATCCCCGAGGGCAGGGTGGTCTCGACGAGGACCTCGCGGTCTGCCGGCTCCAATCGCTGCGGGTCCTCGAGAGCGAAATAGCTGTCGAGCAGCGCGCGGGTCGAGGAGACCAGTCCGGCCAGGCCACCCGGAGCGCCGTCGATCAGGGCAGCGAGCTCAGGCGCCTCGTCGAGCACGGCCTGCCAGCCGGGCTCCACGTCCTCGCACGCCGCAGCGATCGTCCGATCCACCGCCGGCAGGTCGAAGAGGCGCTCGAGCACGCCGTGGACGACGGTCCCGCGCGCCGCGTCCAGGCTCGGCGGCTCGGGCAGCCGGTCGATCACCCGGAACCGGTACAAAAGGGCGCAGTTCTTGAAGTCGAGCGCGCGCGACGGCGACAACGACCACTCCGGCTTGGTCGGGTCAGCGGCATCGACGGGCAGCTCGATCACCCGGGTGATGCTCTCCGACTCGACCACTTCCGTCATAGCCGGGACGTTAGAGCAACCCACCGACGAAATCTGCCGACGCGCCTACGCTGGACCCGTGAGCGAGCAGCCGCAGCCGCGGCGCGGAGCCGGCATCCCGTTCGGCCGGATCTTCGGCGTACCGCTCGTGTTGTCACGAGGCTGGATCGTCCTGGTGTTGATCGGGACGGCCGCCGGCCCGAGCGCCATCCGGGACAGCGTGCGTGTCAGCGCTCCGGCCAGCTATCTCGTCGCCTTCGCGTTGATCCTGCTCGTGTACGCCGCCGTGCTGGCGCACGAGGCCAGCCACGTTCTCGTCGCGAAGGCGCTCGGGCTGCGGGTGGGTCGCGTCGTGCTGCAGCTGCTCGGAGCGGTCTCCGAGGTGCTCGACGAGCCCAAGACCCCCGGTGGCGAGTTCCTGCTCGCTCAGGTCGGGCCGCTCACGTCGGTCTTCGTCGCAGGCGTCGCGGCCGCGATCGGCGCCGCGCTTCCGGAGCACTCGGTCGGGTGGCTGCTCGCGAACGCCACCGCGACCATCAACGCCGTCGTCGCTGCGTTCAACCTGCTTCCCGGGATGCCGCTCGACGGCGGCCGCTTGCTGCGCGCGCTCCTGTGGCGGATCACCGGCGACCGGATGCGGGCGCTGCTGATCGCCGGTCACATGGGCCTGGGCATCGCCGGACTTCTCGTTGTGGGCGCCGGCGTCGAGGCCAGGTACGGCGGCAGCAACGCCACCATCGGTGTGTTCTACCTGCTGCTCGTGGCCTTCTTCATGTGGGCCAACGCGTCGCTGTCGGTGGCGCAGGCACGGGTTGGCGCGGCGATACCGGGTCTTTCGCTCTCGACGCTCGTGCGACCCGCGCTCACCGTCGAGGCGCAGCTGCCCCTCGCTGAGGCAGTACGCCGGGCACGGGCAATAGGGGCCCGCGCCCTAGTCGTCGTGGACGGCCGTAACCGGTGGGCGGGCATTGTGTCGGAAGCCGCGGTTCAGGCCACGCCGATCGAGCGGCAGCCCTGGATGTCGGTGAGCGATCTGGCCCGTCCCGTCGAGGCCGGGCTGGTGCTCTCACCGACGCTGTCCGGCGCGGACCTGATGACGGCGATGCAGGAGACCCCGGCAACGGAGTACCTCGTGGCGGGCGAGGACGGTGCGTTGCAAGGCGTGCTGGCCCGCACTGACCTCATCGCCGCACTGCGCACGGCCGGCGTCAGGTAGACAGTCCTGGCGTGAGCACCAACCGTGGCAACTGACAACGAAGGCGAGCGGCGGCGCGGGCCGTTCCGGGTCGGCGACCTGGTGCAGCTCACCGACCCCAAAGGCCGAATGCACACGATCACCCTCGTGGCCGGCAAGGACTTCCACACCCACCGCGGCGTGGTCCTGCACGACGACCTGATCGGCCAGCCCGAGGGCAGCGTCGTCAGCTCCGCCGGCGGTACGGCGTATCTCGCGCTGCGGCCGTTGCTGAGCGACTACGTGCTGTCGATGCCGCGCGGCGCGACGGTCGTGTATCCGAAGGACGCGGCGCAGATCGTCGCGATGGCCGACGTCTACCCCGGGGCTCGCGTGGTGGAGGCGGGCGCGGGCTCGGGTGCTCTCACCTGCAGCCTGCTCCGCGCGGTCGGGCCGGCCGGTTCGGTGACGTCGTACGAGCGCCGGGCCGACTTCGCGGAGGTGGCGCGGACCAACGTCGAGCGCTTCCTGGGCGGACCGGTCGCGACCTGGGAGCTGCATGTCGGCGACGTGATCGATGCCCCCGGCGAAGCGGTCGCGGACCGCGTCGTCCTCGACATGCTCGCGCCGTGGGAGGTCGTGACCACCTGCGCTCGGCTGCTCGTGCCAGGCGGGGTGCTGTGCGGCTACGTGGCGACGACCACGCAGCTGTCGGCCCTGGTCGAGGCGCTCCGGCAGCACGGCGGGTTCGCCGAGCCGGCGCCGTGGGAGTCGATGGTCCGGGGCTGGCACGTCGACGGCCTGGCGGTGCGGCCGGAGCACCGGATGATCGGGCATACCGGCTTTCTCGTGACGGCGCGCCGCCTGGCACCGGGTGTCAGCGCCCCGCCCCGGCGTCGCCGGCCGTCCAAAGGCGCTCACGCCACGGATAGTTAGTGCTCCGCCACAATGCCTCGGACCGCGACCCGCGCGGGTCGGATTCGTCGAAATAGGCAGGGGGCGTCTACGACTCAGTTATAGGCTCCGATCAGTCGATAGGACGCTCTACCGAGGAGGTGGCCGTGGCCGGACGCGACGATGCCGAGACCCGCGCGGCACGCCTCGAGAAGCACTCCGCCGAGCTCACCGACCAGGTCGCGTACCTGGAGTCCGAAATCGCGAGTCTCCGCCGCCGGATGACGATCGCGCCGCGAGGCGGCGCCGGCATCGAAGAGCGGCTCGCCCAGGTGCAGGCTGAGCTGGCCTCCGCGGTCAGCCGCAACGAGCGACTGGTCGCGACGCTGAAGGAGGCGCGCGAGCAGATCGTCGCGCTGAAGGAAGAGGTCGATCGGCTGGCGCAGCCGCCGTCGGGTTACGGCTACTTCCTTGGGCTGCACGAGGACGGCACGGTCGACGTGTTCACCGGCGGGCGCAAGCTGCGCGTCTCGGTGTCGCCGGCGATCGAGGCCGAGGAGCTGCGCCGCGGCCAGGAAGTGATGCTCAACGAGGCACTCAACGTGGTCGAGGCGCTGTCGTTCGAACGGCAGGGCGACGTCGTGATGCTGAAGGAGATACTCGAAGGCGGCGACCGCGCCCTCGTCATCGGGCACACGGACGAAGAGCGCGTCGTGATGCTCGCCGACACGTTGATCAACACGACGCTGCGGGCCGGCGACTCGCTTCTGCTCGAGGCCCGGTCCGGCTATGCCTACGAGCGAATCCCGAAGTCCGAGGTCGAGGAGCTCGTCCTCGAGGAAGTCCCGGACATCGACTACGAGGACATCGGCGGTCTGGGGGACCAGATCGAGATGATCCGCGACGCCGTCGAGCTGCCGTTCCTGCACAAGGACCTGTTCATCGAGCACCAGTTGCGCGCGCCGAAGGGCATCCTGCTCTACGGCCCGCCCGGCTGCGGCAAGACGCTGATCGCCAAGGCCGTCGCGAACTCACTCGCCAAGAAGGTCGCGGCGGCCGGCAAGGGTGAGGGCCGTTCGTACTTCCTGAACATCAAAGGCCCCGAGCTGCTGAACAAGTACGTCGGCGAGACCGAGCGACACATCCGGCTCGTGTTCCAGCGGGCGCGGGAGAAGGCGAGCGAAGGCACTCCGGTCATCGTCTTCTTCGACGAGATGGACTCGATCTTCCGCACCCGCGGGTCGGGCGTGTCCTCGGACGTCGAGAACACGATCGTTCCGCAGCTGCTCAGCGAGATCGACGGTGTCGAAGGTCTCGAGAACGTCATCGTGATCGGCGCGTCGAACCGTGAGGACATGATCGACCCGGCCATCCTTCGCCCCGGCCGGCTCGACGTGAAGATCAAGATCGAGCGTCCGGACGCCGAGGCCGCGCGCGACATCTTCTCGAAGTACCTCGTCGCCGAGCTTCCACTGCACGCCGACGACCTGGCCGAGCACGGTGGCTCGCCCGCGGCCACGATCGAGGCGATGGTGCAGGTCGCCGTCGAGCGGATGTACACGGAGAGCGAGGAGAACCGCTTCCTCGAGGTCACGTACGCGAACGGGGACAAAGAGGTCCTGTACTTCAAGGACTTCAACTCCGGCGCGATGATCGAGAACATCGTCGCTCGCGCGAAGAAGATGGCGATCAAGGACTTCCTCGAGCACAACCAGCGAGGAATCCGGATCAGCCACCTGCTGGCCGCGTGCGTGGACGAGTTCAAGGAGAACGAAGACCTCCCGAACACCACGAACCCCGACGACTGGGCGCGGATCTCCGGAAAGAAGGGCGAGCGGATCGTCTACATCCGCACGCTGGTCACCGGCAAGCAGGGCGACGAGTCCGGCCGCAGCATCGATACGGTCGCAAACACCGGCCAATACCTGTAGCCGGGGCCGGTTCCGCCGCGGGCTACGTTCTCCCTCGCTTGCAGGCCTGAGCCTGCGGCGCTCGGTGCGGTCTTGCCGGCGACGAAACCTGCTCCCGGCTACGGATGACGGTTAGCCTGGGCTCATGGCCGTCCGGCGTGTCATGGGTACGGAGACCGAATACGGCATCTCGGTACCGAACCAGAGCTCGGCCAACCACATGCTGGCGTCGAGCCAGATCGTCAACGCGTACCTGTCCGCCACTACTGGCGGGACTCGCGACCGCAGCCCACGCTGGGACTTCGAAGAGGAGTCGCCGCTCCGCGATGCGCGCGGTTTCGATGCCGGGCCGCAGTCCGGGCGTGAGACCGCTGACGTGCTCCCGGACGACGAGGTCGGGCTCGCCAACGTCATCCTGAGCAACGGCGCGCGGCTGTACGTCGACCACGCACACCCCGAGTTCTCCTCGCCGGAGGTCACCAACCCGCGTGACGCGGTGCTGTGGGACAAGGCGGGGGAGCGGGTCATGGCCCGCGCCGCCGAGCACGCCGCGCGGGTGCCGGGCACCGGGCTGATCCAGCTGTACAAGAACAACACTGACAACAAGGGGGCGTCGTACGGCGCCCACGAGAACTACCTGATGAAGCGGTCGACGCCGTTCGCCGACATCGTGCGCTACCTGACGCCGTTCTTCGTGACGCGGCAGGTGATGTGTGGCGCCGGGCGCGTCGGGATCGGCCAGGACGGGCACGGTCACGGCTTCCAGATCTCGCAGCGCGCCGACTTCTTCGAGGTCGAGGTGGGCCTCGAGACCACGCTGAAGCGACCGATCATCAACACGCGCGACGAGCCGCACGCGGATCCCGAGCGCTACCGACGGCTGCACGTGATCATCGGCGACGCGAACATGAGCGAGCTCTCGACGTACCTCAAAGTCGGGACGACATCGATCGTGCTGTCGATGATCGAAGAGGGCTGGTTCACCGAGAGCGGCGTGGATCTGACGATTGACTCGCCGGTGGCGTCGTTGCGCGCGATCTCGCACGACGCGTCGCTGAAGCACACGGTGAAGCTGAAGGACGGCCGGACTGCCACGGCGCTGCAGGTTCAGGCGGACTACCTGGAGCAGGCGCGGAAGTTCGTCGAGTCGCGTTACGGCGCCGACGCCGACGCCGACACGATCGCCGTGCTCAACGAGTGGGAGGGCGTGCTCACCAAGCTTGCCGACGACCCGATGACGCTGTCGGGGGAGCTCGACTGGGTCGCGAAGCTGTCGCTGCTGCAGGGCTACCGCGACCGCGAGGGGCTCGAGTGGAGCGCGCACAAGCTGCAGCTGGTCGACCTGCAGTACAGCGACGTGCGCGAGGACAAGGGGCTGTACAACCGCTTGGTGGCGCGCGGCCGGATGCGCCGGCTGGTCTCCGACGCCGAGATCGACCGGGCGGTCGTCGAGCCGCCCGAGGACACCCGGGCGTATTTCCGTGGCCGCTGCCTGTCGAAGTACGGCGCCGACGTCGCCGCCGCTTCGTGGGATTCGGTGATCTTCGACGTCGGCCGCGACTCGCTGCAGCGGATTCCCATGCTCGAGCCGCTGCGGGGGACGAAGCAGCACGTCGAAGGGCTGTTGGCTCGCTGCGACACCGCCGCCCAGCTGGTCGACGAGATCGCCGGCGCTCCCCACTAGCCCCCGGCCGGCTGGGCCACGGCTGTATTTGGCCCTTTCTCGTCCGATCTGACGAGTAACTTTGACCTCACCAGCAGCGCCGCTTCACGGGCGCGCGATGAGACCCCATTGCGCGCGGAGCGCAACACAGGAGGTACGTGATGGCGACTCGCGACGAGGGCGGGCAGAAGCGGGCGACCCGCCAGACCGAAGAGGTCGAGGAGGTCGAGGAGCTCGACACCACCGACCTGCAAGAACGCCAGGCCGAACTTTCTGACGATGTGGACGACATCCTCGACGAAATCGACTCGGTTTTAGAGGCGAATGCAGAGGACTTCGTACGTGGCTACGTACAAAAGGGGGGAGAATAGTACCCGAATGTCCGATTCGGCGAGTAACTCGGAACAAACTCCAACCAAGACCTGCCTCGACTGCCAGCAGACCAAGCCGATCGACGAGTTCTCCCCGTCGCCGAAGGGCGTGCTGGGCAGGAACAGCTACTGCAAGATCTGCATGCGGGAACGGTCCAAGGCCTCCTATCGAAAGCGGCGCGCTGCGGCCGGTCGCACGGTAAAGGAAGGCCGCGTCGTTCCGGTAGGGCAACGGTGGTGTCCTGACTGCCAGATGCTGAGGCCGCTCGAGGACTTTCCCCGCAATCGTTCGGGACGGGGCGGCAGGGGTGCCTACTGCAAGCCGTGCCACAACGCACGCGGCCAGGCGAGCCGGCAGCGCCTGTACGGCGGAGGGCGCGAGTACCACCTGCGCGCTCGCTACGGCATTGGACAGGTCGACTACGACCGGATGCTCGCCGCGCAGAACAGCCTGTGCGCGGGTTGCCACAAGGTGCCGCCCGCACATGTGGACCACGACCACGCCACCGGCGAGGTGCGCGGCCTGCTGTGCTTCAACTGCAACCAGGCTCTCGGCAACCTCCGCGACGACCTGCAGATCATGGATTCGCTGGGCGCCTATCTCGCAACTGCGCGAGGCGGATATGCGCCGGTTCGCGCCTACCTGCCGCCTCCCGCTGTGACGATCGAATACGTCCCGACTGTTCGTCATGGTCGGTGGTCGTGACAGGGTGGGGTTGTGGATCTCTCTGACGGCACGACCTTGCCGGCCGCGTTCTTCCAGCCGGGCTCCTCGTCGTTCAGCGACTTTCTGTCCAGTCATGCGCCCGACTTGCTGCCCGGAAGGCGCGCCCAGCTGATGGCCTCCGCCACGCCGGTCGACGCGCCGCACGGCACCACGATCGTCGCCGTCACGCACACGACCGGGGTCATCCTCGCCGGTGACCGCCGCGCGACGATGGGCAACGTGATCGCGCAGCGCGACATGGAGAAGGTCTTCCAGGCCGACGAGTTCTCGGCGGTCGGCATCGCCGGCACCGCGGGCGTTGCTCTGGAGCTGGTCCGGCTGTTCCAGGTCGAGCTGGAGCACTACGAGAAGCTCGAAGGCACCGTGCTCAGCCTCGAGGGCAAGGCGAACCGGTTGGCGCTGCTCATCCGCAACAACCTGCCGATGGCGATGCAGGGCCTTGCCGTCGTACCGCTCTACGCCGGCTACGACCTCGAAGCCACGACGCCCGAGACAGCGGGGCGGATCTTCTCCTACGACGTCACGGGCGGCCGCTACGAGGAGCGCAAGTTCCACTCGGTCGGCTCCGGCAGCGTCTACGCCCGCGGTGCGCTCAAGAAGCTCTATCGCGACGACTTCAGCGAGGCCGACGCCATCCTCGCCAGCGTCCAGGCGTTGTACGACGCCGCCGACGAGGACTCCGCGACGGGCGGCCCGGACCTCACCCGCCGGATCTTCCCGGTCATCACCGCGGTCGACGCCACCGGCTTCCGCAAGCTCGCTGACGAAGAGGTCGGCACGATCACGGAAGCCGTCGTGGCGGAGCGCATGGACAGCCCCGGCGGTCCGCAGGCGCCACTCCGATAGGCCCGACGCCATCAGCTCGAGCAGCGCGCGACAGACGAGAGAGGACCCGGACCAGCGATGACGATGCCCTTCGGCTACGTCTCACCCGAGCAGGTCATGAAGGACCGCGCGGACTACGCGCGGAAGGGCATCGCGCGCGGCCGCGCCGTCCTCGTCATGACCTACGGCGGCGGCATCCTGTTCGTTACCGAGAACCCGTCCAGCGCGCTGCACAAGATCTCCGAGATCTACGACCGGATCGGCTTCGCGGCCGTCGGCAAGTACAACGAGTTCGAGAACCTTCGCGTGGCAGGCGTTCGCATGGCCGACCTGCGCGGGTACTCCTACGACCGGCGTGACGTGACCGGTCGGGCGCTTGCCAACACCTACGCCCAGATCCTCGGCACGATCTTCTCCAGCGGCGGCGAGAAGCCGTTCGAGGTCGAGCTCACCGTGGCCGAGGTGGGGGACAGCCCCGCGAGCGACCAGCTCTACCGGCTGACCTACGACGGCAGCGTCGCGGACGAGGAGGGCGTCGTCGTCATGGGCGCCTCTGCCGAGGAGATCGGCACCGCCCTTCGCGCGGAACAGCACAACGAGATGGAGCTCGGCGCCGCGCTGCGGCTCGCCGTTCGCGCGCTAGCAGGTGCCGACTCCGAGCCGCGCGAGATCACCGCGGACGGTCTAGAGGTCGCGATCCTCGACCGCACCCGGCCGCGGCGTACCTTCCGGCGGCTCTCGGACGCCGCGGTCGCGGAGATCCTCGCCGCCAAGTAACCCCCGCTCCCGATCACTCGCGAACTTGCACTTTCGTGGCCTTTGAGCGCGAACTTCGGCACGAAATCGCAAGTTCGGCGAACCCAGATGTCGTGGTCAGTGCAGCGGGAGGTGCACCCGGTGGAACCCGGGCGTGCGCCGCAGGTACTGCAGCGCTCGAAACAGGTTGAAGGTCTGCGCCGCTGACTGCGCGACCGGAGCGCCGGGGAGCGGCCCCTTCGGCAGGACGAGGAGCATCCCGACCAGGTCCGGCCCGGCCGTCACCGACGAGCCGCAGTCAGGCGTCTTGAACATCGCGGTTGCGCTGCTGGCGTCGAGCTCCCAGCCCTTGTGGTGGGTTGCGCCGGCCGTGGCGGAGTCGCCGCCGACCTTCAGTGCGGTGCCGCTCGCAGGCAGCTTCGACAACACGCGTCGCGGCACACCGACGCCGGGGATCGCGGCACTGACGCGCGCGTCGTCCCGGCGGTCCACCCGGATGAGGGCGAGGTCGTTGTAGTAGCAGCGGTTCGGGTTCGTGTCGCTGTGCAGCTGCATCTCGCTGAACGAGCTGTAGACCAGCGTGCCTCGGTGTTTCGCCCCTTCGATCGACACGGGTGAGCCGACCGGCGTCTGTGGCGACACGCAGCCGTCCTGCTCGGGCTTGCCGAGGTCGATGCCACCACACGACGAGGGCACCGCGAGGTAGTAGCGATGCCGCTGCCGCAGCACCGCCCCGACGGTGCAGGTGACGTCGCCGTAGTTGACCGACACTCCGGGGTGGATCGTCTTCGCAACGGCCGCGCTAGCATTCGGCGACGCGCCGACAACGCTCCCGAGGGTGACCAGCGAGAGGGCCAGGCCCACCGCACGGCGACCTGTCTGGGGCGCCACATCCACCTCCCGTAGCCTTGTGACTCAGGTCACATTCGAGGCTTTCGAGACACATCCTGCCCGAAACGCTCGTTCCAATCTCCGCAGCGCGCTCCAGCGAGCGATCTCCGCCGTACAGTCCTTCCATAGGGCCGGAAGCCGGCACCGCAATCGGCGGGCGGGGAGGTGGACGTGGAGCGGCGCATCTACGGGCTCGAGAACGAGTACGGCGTCACGTGCACGTTCCGTGGCCAGCGCCGGCTCTCGCCCGACGAGGTCGCCCGCTACCTGTTCCGCCGGGTCGTCTCGTGGGGCCGCAGCAGCAATGTCTTCCTCAAGAACGGCGCCCGGCTCTACCTCGACGTCGGCTCGCACCCGGAGTACGCCACTCCCGAGTGCGACAGCGTCGTCGAGCTCGTGACGCACGACAAGGCGGGGGAGCGCACCCTCGAAGGCCTGCTGATGGACGCCGAGCGCAGGTTGCGTGAGGAAGGCATCGCCGGCGACATCTACCTGTTCAAGAACAACACCGACTCCGCCGGCAACTCCTACGGCTGCCACGAGAACTACCTCGTCGGCCGGCACGGCGAGTTCAGCCGCCTTGCCGACGTGCTCATCCCGTTCCTGGTGACGCGGCAGATCATCTGCGGCGCCGGCAAGGTGCTGCTGACGCCGCGGGGTGCCGTGTACTGCGTGAGCCAGCGCGCGGAGCACATCTGGGAAGGCGTCTCGTCAGCCACAACGCGCAGCCGCCCGATCATCAACACCCGCGACGAGCCGCACGCCGACGCCGAGCGGTTCCGGCGGCTGCACGTGATTGTCGGCGACAGCAACATGTCGGAGACCACGACGTTGCTGAAGATCGGTACGACGGACCTCGTCCTTCGCATGATCGAGGCGGGCGTCGTGATGCGGGACCTGACGCTGGAGAACGCCATCCGGGCGATCCGCGAGATCAGCCACGACATGACCGGGCGGCGCACCGTCAAGCTCGCGAACGGGCGTGAGGCAAGTGCGCTCGACATCCAGCAGGAGTACTTCGTCAAGGCGCGCGACTTCGTCGAGCGGCGAGGCGGCGATGAGACCAGCCGACGTGTTCTCGAGCTCTGGGAGCGCACGCTGAAGGCCGTCGAGACGCAGGACCTGAGCTTGGTCGAGCGCGAGGTCGACTGGGTGATCAAGCACCAGCTGATCGAGCGCTATCGCACCAAGCACGGCCTGTCGCTGTCCTCACCGCGGGTCGCACAGCTCGACCTGACCTACCACGACGTCAACCGCCGCCGCGGTCTGTACTACCTGCTCGAGCGGCACGGTGCCGTCGAGCGTGTTACTACCGACCTGCGGATCTTCGAAGCGAAGTCAGTCCCGCCGCAGACCACCCGGGCGAGGCTGCGTGGTGACTTCATCCGGCGCGCCCAGGAGAAGCGCCGCGACTTCACCGTCGACTGGGTTCACCTGAAGCTCAACGACCAGGCACAGCGGACCGTCCTCTGCAAGGACCCGTTCCGCGCCGTTGATGACCGCGTCGAGAAGCTCATCGCCAGCATGTGAGGAGCGGCTGCGTCACAGCAGCGTGGCCGCGTGTCGGCCGGCCGCGGCGCAGCTGAGAAAGTACGACGCGTCCTCAGCCAGACCTCGCCCCATCGACGACGCCTTGACCGGTGCGCGAGCGATGGCGTGCGCCAATCCGTCGACGTCGACCGTCGCCAGCCGGTGGGGAGGTGACAGCGGTGCCACCGCCGATGCGATCGATGCCCCGAAGGCGCCCTTCAGGCGCGGGACGGCGATGTCAGCGGGGAGCAATGCGACCCTGCCAAGGGCGGTCAGCGAATGATGCGAGACACCGCGGTGACGTTCTCGCGGATCGGCCTCGCTGACCCGTAACGCCGCGACTGCCCGCCCGCCGAGCACGCCGGTCGCGTTGACCGCCTCACCGCTCGCCACACCGCTGAACCCCCACCTGGTGCCGGTGCCGAGGTTGCCCGGACCCTGCGTGACGATCGCCAGCTCGGCGCCGAGCACTAGGCGCGCCGCGAGTAGCCCGGAATGCAGGGTGACCGCCTCGACATCTCCGCCGAAGGCCTGCCCGACCGTGACCGTCGCCGCGAGCCAACCGGCCTCGCGCAGCTCTCCGACGGACCTCGAGAAGCCGAGCGGCAGGGCTCCGCCATCGGTCATCACGTACACGACCCGAGGCGCGCGGCCGCCGTCGTACAGCCCCGCCAGCACCGGCGTGAGCGCCGAATGGAGGTCGGCGACCACGACGGGCATGCCGTCGATGCTGTCCGCGTCCCGTAGCGCCGCATGGTCAGGCGAGTCCTGCTCGTCGACCGCGAGCACCGTCGCCTGCAGCGGCGTGTAGCGGGCCTTGACGACGTGACCGGGCTCGTCTCGGTCCGCCGGCAGCCGATCCGGCAGCGCGATCACGAGCGCGAAGCCCCCGGTGCCGAGCCCGAGGTTCACCGCTGTGGTGTTCAGGAGCACCCGGTCGCCCACCACCGGCTCACCCACCAGCTCCGGATAGGCGAGCGCGGGCAGCGTCCCCTCGGCAGTGGAGACCGACAGCTCGATCGCGCCGGTCCGACGGCGTACGACGTCCGCGACCGTTCCCTCGCGCCAGCGGATCACAGCGGCTGAGCCTATTTCGGCCGACCCGCCCGGCGTGCGCGGTAGCGTCGTCGGCCATGGCGGCTGAGCGCACCGAGCGGCTGATGAACCTCGTCATCTGCCTGCTGCACACCCGTGCCTACCTCACGGCTGACCGGCTTCGGGAGATCATCCCCGGCTACGCGGCGGCGCCGAGCGACGAAGCCTTCAAGCGCATGTTCGAGCGTGACAAGGAAGACCTGCGGGACCTGGGCATCCCGCTGGAGGTCGGGACGCTCAGCCACTTCGACGACGAGCCCGGCTACCGGATCCCGCGCTCGGACTACGCCCTGCCCGAGATCAGGCTGGAGCCGGACGAGGCGGCTGCGGTCGGCCTCGCGGCACGGATGTGGTCGTCGGCCTCGCTCGGCGCCTCGGCGACGCGAGCCCTGCGAAAGCTCGAAGCCGCCGGCGTCGAGCTCACACCGTTGCCCGAAGGGCTGCAGCCGCGGGCGGGCGCCGGTGGTGCCGGCCTGGCCACCGTTCACGAGGCATTGCGGGAAGGCAAGCGGCTGAGGTTCGACTATCGAGGCGCCAACGACGCCGAGCCCGCGCGGCGCCGCGTCGAGCCGTGGGGCGTGGTGTGGTGGCGGGGCCGGTGGTACCTCGTCGGCCGGGACGTCGACCGCGAAGCGCCGCGCGCGTTCCGCCTCTCGCGGGTCGTGGGCGAGCCCGTGGTGGAGGGAAAGGCCGGCTCGGTGTCGGTTCCTGACGGCGTCGACCTCGGCGCCCTCGTGTCGGCCACCGACGCCCCGCACAGCGAGGCGCTCGCACGAGTAAAGGTGCGCCATGACCGCGCCATGGGACTGCGGCGCCAGACCATCGACGTCGTCGATGACGGCGACGGATGGGACGTCGTCACGCTGCCCTGTCCGGACCCGCACCGGTTGGCCGAGCAGGTGCTGTCCTACGGCAGCGATGCGGTGATCCTTTCGCCGGCAGAGGCCCGCGAGGCCATCGTCACGCGGCTGCGCAGCCTGGTGGCGGCCCAGTGAGCGGCGCAACCGATCACCTGCCGCGCCTCCTCGCGTTGGTGCCGTGGTTGCTCTCGCACCCCGACACGTCCGTGGCCGAGGTCGCTCGCGAGTTCGGCGTCACCGAGGCGCAGATCCGTTCCGACGTGAACCTGCTGTGGATGTGTGGGCTTCCGGGCTACGGCCCCGGCGACCTGATCGACGTCGAGTGGCGCGGTGACCGGGTCACGCTGTCAAACGCGGAGACGATCGAGCGACCGCTGCGCCTGACTCCCGACGAGGCGCTCGCCCTCATCGCCGCGCTTCGCGTGCTGTCCGGCGTACCGGGAATCGTCGCGACGGCCGCCATCGACCGTGCGCTCGCGAAGCTCGAAGCGGCCGCAGGGAGCACGAGCGCCACCGACAAGGTCGTCGTCACTACGACGAACACCGCCGACACCGAGGTCGTCACCACGATCACGGACGCCCTTGCGCGGTCACGTCGCGTGTACCTCCGCTACTGGGTGCCCGCACGAGACGAGGCAACGGAGCGCGACGTCGATCCGATTCGCGTCTTCACCAGCGACGCGACCATCTATCTCGCGGGCTGGTGTCACTCGGTGGAAGACCTGCGCACCTTCCGCCTGGACCGGGTGCTCGAGGCGAAGCTGCTCGACGACGAGATCGATGTGCCCGATGACGTCCGTGCACGCGCACTCGACTCGGAGCTCTACACGCCGTCCGCGGAAGACAGGCTGGTGACGTTCTCCCTGGACCCCGCAGCACGATGGGTTGCCGACTACCACCTGTGCGAGGACATCGAGGAGCGCGGCGACGGCGGGCTCATCGTCAAGCTGCGGGTGCACGACGACGCGTGGGTGCGCAGACTCGCGCTCGGACTGGCCGGAGTGGCGCAGTTGACCGACCCGCCCGAGCTTGCCGTACAAGTCCGAGATGTGGCGGTTGCTGCGCTCGCTGCATACGACGGGTAGAGATCGTCGACGACTTCGCATCAAGCCGAACGTCATAACTGCCGACAGTGATGTATCGCCACAGGCCCAGGTGGCGGGACAGCGAAGGACGGCAGCCGTGACGACCATCAAGGCTTCGTGCCCCACTTGTGGCGAGGTCGAGCTCACCAGCGACGACATCCGGCTGCGTGTCTGCAGCCACGGCCAGCTGTCCTACTACACGTTCACGTGCCCGTCCTGCGTGCAGAACGTCCGCAAGCCGGCTGACGACCACATCGTCTCCCTGCTGATGTCCGGTGGCGTCGAAGCCGAGATCTGGGATGTTCCCGCCGAGGCGCTCGAACCCAAGGCCGGCCCGGAGCTGTCGTACGACGACCTGCTCGACTTCCTGCTCCAGCTCAGCCGCGATGACCTGCTCGCCGCTCGCGCCACCGCGCCGGCCCACCACTAGCCGCCTCGGTCGCGTCGCGGCCGGTACCCCCTAACCTGCAAGGTGTGTGGGTCGCCTTCTACGTCGGTATCGCCGTGCTCGGGCTCGCGGTCCTGGGCGCGGTCGGGTTTCGGCTCTTCGGCCAGGTTCGCGCGCTCGCGCGCGACGTGAAAGCTGCCGGAGAGCGGCTGGCGGCCGCATCGGAGCGGCTGTCGAAGGAGCAAGCCGCACAGCGGCGCAGGGCGTAGACTCGACGCAACCGGGTTTCCAGCACCGGGACCCGAGGAGAGGACCGAATCATGGACATCGGTTGGCCCGAGATCGCCATCATCGCCGTTGTCGTGCTCGTGCTCTTCGGATCGAAGAAGCTTCCCGACGCCGCGCGCTCGCTCGGTCGCTCCATGCGCATCATGAAGACCGAGATCAAGGGCCTTCACGAGGACGACAAGCCGGCCGCCCCTGCTGAGCTCGCCTCCACCCAGCCCGCCAACGCCGAGCCGGCCAGCGTCGAGCAGACGACCGCTTCGAGCTAGGTCGCTCGCTCTCCCACGCCGGTGAGAATGCCGCGCCCGGCGCGGGCGCATCGGGATCGGTCGCCTGACGGCCGCATGACGCTGGGCGAACATCTCGCCGAGCTTCGTTACCGCGTCGTGGTCTCACTCATCGCGGTCGTCGTGACGACGATCGTCGCGTACGTCTTCCATGCCCGGATTCTCACCTTCATCTCACGGCCCTACTGCGACCTCCCGGACCACTACCGCGCGATCCAAGGCCATTGCTCACTCGTCGCGTTCGGTGTCCTCGAGCCCTTCACCGTCACGCTGAAGCTCGCGCTCTACGCCGGTGTGATCGCGGCGTCTCCGATCTGGCTGTTCCAGCTCTGGCGCTTCATCACGCCCGGCCTGTACGCACATGAGCGCCGCTACGCCTCGTCCTTCGTCGGGGTCTCCGTGCTGCTCTTCGCGATGGGGGCGGCGTTCGCGTACCTGACGCTCGAGAAGGGATTGCACTTCCTGCTCGGCTTCGCCAACGGCGACATCTCCTCGCTGTTGACCTTCAACAGCTACCTGTCCTTCGTCACGGCGATGGTGCTGGTGTTCGCAGTCTCCTTCGAGCTGCCGCTGCTCATCGTGATGCTGAACCTCGTCGGGGTCCTGTCCGCGGAGCGGCTGCGCCATTGGAGTCGCGCCTCGATCTTCGGGATCTTCGTGTTCGCCGCGGTCGCGACGCCGAGCCAGGACCCGTTCACGATGAGCGCACTCGCGGTCCCGATGTGCCTGCTCTACGGTGTCGCCGTGCTGATCGCAACTGTTCACGATCGCCGGGTGGCGCGTCGCGCACCCCTGTACGGCGACCTCGCCGACGATGAGCTGTCGTCGATCGACGACGAACCGGCGCTACCGTGACCGCCAGCGTGGCGCTCGTGGTCAACCCGAGCGCCGGCAAGGGACGAGCCGCCAAGCAGGTGGCCGCCGTAGCCGGGCGGATCCGTGAGTCGGGCGCCAACGTCACGATTCTGGTCGGTGTAGACGCCGAGGACGCCGTCACGATCACGCGCAAGGCGGTTGCCGACGGCGTGGACGCCGTCGTCGCGCTGGGTGGTGACGGCATGGTGCACCTCGCGCTGAACGCCGTCGCCGGCACCAACACGCCCCTCGGCATCATCCCTGCCGGCACCGGCAACGACCTGGCCGCGACACTCGGCCTGCCGCTCAAGGACCCGGCGGCTGCGGCGAGCGTCGTCAGCGATCGGCTTCGCGACGGCGGCGCCTGGGCGATGGACGCGATCCGCGTCGGCGAGAAGTGGTTCGGCTGCGTGCTCGGAGCCGGCTTCGACTCGAGGGTGAACGACCGGGCGAACCGGATGAGCTGGCCGAAGGGCCGGATGCGCTACAACCTGGCGATGCTGGCGGAGCTCGGCGTCTTCGCGCCGTTGCCGTTCGAGCTCGTCCTGGACGGCGAGACCGTCACCACCGACGCCATGCTCGTCGCGATCGGCAACGCGAAGTCCTACGGCGCCGGCATGCACGTCACACCCGATGCCGATGTCACGGATGGCCTGATGGACGTCATGGTGCTCGGTCCGGTGAGCAAGCTCGAGTTCCTGAAGACGTTCCCGAAAGTCTTCAAGGGGACCCACACCTCGCATCCCGCGGTGACCATGCGGCGGGCCAAGGTGGTGGAGCTCTCGTCGCCGGGAGTCACCGCATACGCCGACGGCGAGTACCTCGCCGATCTTCCGATCCGCTGCGAGTGCGTCCCCGGCGCGGTTCGCGTCCTCGCCTAGGGGGCAGGCCCGCCCGGCATACCCTGAAGCGGTGCCGAGCCCGGCGGAGAAGTACGCCGCCGCGCGGCGTCGCAGCTCGCTGCCGGTGTTGCAGGAGTTCATGGCCGGCTACCCGTTCGCGCTCGACCCCTTTCAGCAGCAGGCCTGTGAAGCACTAGAGGGCGGGCACGGCGTACTCGTCGCTGCGCCGACAGGCGCAGGCAAGACGGTGGTGGGGGAGTTCGCGGTGCACCTCGCACTGCAGAGCGGCGGCAAGTGCTTCTACACGACGCCGATCAAGGCGCTGTCGAACCAGAAGTTCCACGACCTCGTCGAGAGGTACGGCGCGAGCCAGGTGGGGTTGCTCACCGGCGACAACTCGGTCAACGGTGAGGCCCCGGTGGTCGTCATGACCACGGAAGTCCTTCGCAACATGCTCTACGCCGAGTCGCCGACACTGATCGGTCTTTCGGCGGTCGTGATGGATGAGGTGCACTACCTCGCCGACAGATTCCGCGGCGCGGTGTGGGAGGAGGTGATCCTCCACCTTCCTGCCGATGTGCAGCTGGTGTCGCTGTCGGCGACGGTCAGCAACGCGGAGGAGTTCGGAGCCTGGTTGCAGGAGGTCCGCGGCGACACGACCGTCATCGTCGAGGAGCACCGACCGGTACCGCTGTGGCAGTCAGTGCTCGCCCGAGGGCAGCTGCACGACCTGTTCGTGGACGAGGAGCAGAAGGAGGTGAACCCCCACCTCGCACGGCTGGCCGCGCAGCAGACGCGGTACGACGTGGATCACCGTCGGCGCCCCCAACGCGGCGGGAAGCGACCGCGGCCGGTTGACCTGCCGCGCCGTCCGGACGTCGTCGACCGACTGGACCACGACGGACTGCTGCCCGCGATCGTCTTCATCTTCAGCCGCGCCGGCTGTGACGCGGCGGTGCGCCAGTGCATCCGCGCGGGTCTCCGGCTCGCCTCACCGTCGGATCGCCAGACGATCCGCGCGGCCCTCGAAGCGAGGACGGCCGGGATCCCCGATGACGACCTCACGGTCCTCGGGTACGGCGAGCTTCTCGACGGGCTCGAGCGCGGCATCGCCGCACACCACGCGGGCATGCTGCCTGCCTTCAAGGAGACGGTCGAGCAGCTGTTCGCCGACGGTCTGATCAAGGTGGTGTTCGCCACCGAGACCCTCGCACTCGGCATCAACATGCCGGCCCGCAGCGTCGTACTCGAGTCGCTCGTGAAGTGGAACGGCGAGGCGCACGTCGATCTCACGCCGGGTGAGTACACCCAGCTGACCGGCCGCGCCGGCCGCAGGGGCATCGACGTCGAAGGTCACGGTGTCGTGCTGTGGTCGGCCGGCTTCGACCCGCGTCACGTCGCGAGCCTCGCGTCGACGCGCACCTACCCGCTCCGGTCGAGCTTCCGCCCGTCGTACAACATGGCGGTCAACCTGGTCGGCCGGCTGGGACGCAACGACGCGCGGGACCTGCTCGAGACGTCGTTCGCGCAGTTCCAGGCCGACCGCGCAGTCGTCGGTCTCGCGCGGCAGGTCAAGCGCAACCAGGAGGCGCTGGCCGGCTACCGCGAGTCGATGACGTGTCACCTCGGCGACTTCGCTGAGTACGCCGCGCTGCGCCGAAGCCTGACCGAGCGGGAGTCGGACTTCGCACGGCAACGCTCGGGTGCGAGGCGCGCCGCTGCGATTCAGTCGGTGGAAGCCCTCAGGGCCGGCGACGTGATTCGGCTGCCGGGTGCGAGGCGCGGCGAGTTGGCTGTCGTCGTCGAGCCTGTCGACGGTCCCGGTGCCGCGAAGCTCACCGTCGTCACCGCGGGGCGCCAGCTCAAGCGACTCAGTGTCGGGGACTTCACCGACGAGGTCACCTCCGAGGGGAAAGTCCGGATTCCCAAGGGCTTCGAGCCACGCTCGCCGCAGGCCCGACGTGATCTCGTGTCGAGCCTGCGGGCGCTTGGCGTCGAAGGCTCCGGGAGTCGCGCCAAGACCCGCAGCGCAGCCACGGACGACGCGGAGATCGCCCGCCTCCGGGCTGCCATCCGGCAGCATCCGTGTCACGGCTGCTCTGACCGGGAGAACCACGCCCGGTGGGCCGAGCGCTACGCCAAGCTCGAGCGGGACACCGAGGCGCTCGAACGCCGGGTCAGAAACCGGACCGGCACGATTGCGCGCACCTTCGACTCGGTCTGCGACGTCCTGACCTCGCTCGGCTATGTGGTCGATGACGAGATCACACCGTTCGGCCGGACGTTGGCGCGGATCTACTCCGAGTCCGACCTGCTCGTCGCCGAGGCGCTGCGCGACGGCGCGTGGGAGGAGCTCGACGCGCCGGAGCTTGCTGCTGTGGCCTCCGCGGTCGTCTACGAGGCACGCCGCGACGACGACTCCAGTCCGAAGGTGCCGCCGGGACGCTGTCGCGCCGCACTTGCAGATCTAGACCGCCGTTGGGAGACGCTGCGTGGCGTCGAATCCGACGCCGGTCTGTCGTTCCTCCGTCAACCCGAGCCCGGGTTCGCGTGGCTGGCTTGGCGGTGGGCGAAGGGCCACTCGCTCGACGCCGTGTTGCGCGACACCCAGATGGCTCCTGGGGACTTCGTCCGGTGGGTGAAGCAGCTCGTCGACCTGCTCGACCAGGTCATGCAAGCGGCACCGGAGGAGTCGCGTACGGCGAAGACGGCCCGCGACGCTGTCGGAAAGCTGCGTCGCGGGGTGGTGGCGTACTCCGGCGTGCCGGACTGATCCGCTGTTACCCGGCGACGACCCGGAGTGCCTCGAGGACGCGCTGCACCGAGCTGTCCAGACCCCACCGGTCACTCAACGCTTCCAGCGCGGTCGGGTCTTTGGGTGTTCTCGGAAGGGTTGCGTCGTGATTTCCGACCGGGACGTCATGCGCGACTGCGACGACCTTGCGGGCCGGTCCGATGTACTCGGCCGCGGCGATGATCTTCGCGTGCGAGCCGCGCGGGAAGCCGGCATCGGAGATCTGCGCCGCGGTGAGAATGCCGTCGAGCGAGCCGAACTCCCGCAGCAGCGCGGCAGCAGTCTTCTCACCGACTCCGGGAACTCCGGGCAAACCGTCTGACGGGTCGCCGCGCATGGTTGCGAAGTCGGCGTACACCCGTCCTGGGATTGCGTAGCGCCGGGTGATCTCGGCCTCGTCGATCACCTCGGCATTGCCGACGCCTTTCACGATGTAGAGCACGGTGACGTCGCGGTCGTCGTCGACCAGCTGGAACAAGTCCCGGTCGCCGGTCACGATCTCGACGGGGCAGGTGGCGGCCAGGGCGAGCGTGCCGATGACGTCGTCGGCCTCATAGCCCGGCACACCGATCCGGCAGATGCCAAGCGCGTCGAGGACCGCCTCGATGATCGGCACCTGCGGTGACAGCGCGTCGGGCACCTCTTCCGCGTTCGCCGCCTCGTCCGCGACCCGATGCGCCTTGTACGACGGGATCGCGGCGACCCGCCACTCCGGCCGCCAGTCGGCATCCATCGCCGCGACCAGCTGGGTGGGCCGGCGATCCGTGACCAGCCGGGCGATGTAGTCGAGCAGGCCGCGGACGGCGTTCACCGGCGAGCCGTCCGGAGCCACCATGGTGTCCGGCACCCCGTAGAACGCCCGGAAGTACATCGAGGCGGAGTCGAGAAGCATGAGCCGGTCGCCGGTCCGTGCAGTCACGCACGGCACACTAACCGGATGCCAAGCCTGCAGCGCGACGGTGAGGTCGCCATCCTCAACATCGGTGATGACGAGAACCGCTTCAGCCCGGAGTGGCTGGAGGCCATGCACGCGCGCCTGGATGAGATCGAGGCGCTGGGCACGCCGGCTGCGCTCGTGACGATCGCTGACGGGAAGTTCTGGTCGAACGGCCTCGACCTGGACTGGCTGATGTCGCACGCCGAGCGCGCCGAGTGGTACGTCGACACCGTCCAGCGGCTGCTTAGCCGGGTGCTGTCGCTGGGGATGCCGACCGTGGCCGCGATCCAGGGCCACTGCTTCGCTGCAGGTGCGATGTTGGCGATGGCGCACGACTGGCGAGTCATGCGCGCGGACCGCGGCTTCTTCTGTCTGCCCGAGGTCGACATCAACCTGCCGTTTCCGCCAGGGATGGACGCATTGCTGCGGGCGAAGCTGACGCCCAACACCGCGATCGATGCGATGACAACCGGCCGGCGTTACGGCGGGACCGACGCACTGGCCGCCGGCATCGTGACCGCCGCGGTGTCGGACGCGGAGGTGCTCCCATCGGCGGTCGAGCTCGTCCGGCCGCTGGCGGCGAAAGCTGGACCAAACCTCGGTGTCATCAAGGCCACGATGTTCGCCACTGCGATCCGCGACCTCTCGACTGTCCACCCGCGGCAGTCAACAGCGTAGCGGCTCCGGCCGACATAACCTGAGCCCGTGACCGCTCCGTTCCGCGACCGGCTGGCGCGCGCCGCGAAGGCTGCCGCAGACGCCGGCATCGACGCACTGCTCGTCACGCCAGGCGCCGACCTGCGGTACCTGGTGGGGTACGACGCGCTCCCGCTGGAACGCCTCACCTGCCTCGTGGTCCCGGCAAGCGGCGACCCCTTGCTGGTCGTGCCACGCCTCGAACAACATGCCGCCGAGGCCAGCGGGGCTACAGCGCATGTCGCCCTCGCCACCCACGGCGAGACCGACGACGCATTTCGGCTCGTCGCCGACCGGCTGAACGATGCGCTCGGACGGTCGCCGCGGTCAGTGGGGGTCGCTGACCGCATGTGGGCGCAACAAGTGCTCCGGTTCAGGGAGCTGATGGCAGGCGCGGAGCAGCGCCTTGCGGGCGAGGTGCTGCGGCCGCTGCGGCTGCGCAAGCTCCCCGATGAGATCGCGGCGCTTCGCGGCGCGGCCGCAGCCATCGACCGGGTCCACTCGCGGATGGGGGAGTGGCTGCGCCCGGGCCGCACTGAGGCCGCGGTCGCGCGCGACATCGCAGACGCGATCATCGCCGAGGGCCATGCCAGCGTGAACTTCGTGATCGTCGGCTCGGGGCCGAACGGCGCCAGCCCGCATCACCACGTCAGCGACCGCGTCATCGAGGCAGGCGACCCGGTCGTGATCGACATCGGCGGCACGATGCCCGACGGCTACTGCTCGGACTGCACCCGCACCTACATCGCCGGCGAACAGGCGCCGAGCGACTTCGCGGCGTACTACGAGGTGCTGCTCGCCGCGCAGCTCGCATCATGCGCGCAGGTGCGCCCAGGCGTCACGGCGCACAGCGTCGATGCAGCGGCCCGTGAGGTGATCGAGGCAGGCGGATACGGCGACCTGTTCATTCATCGGACCGGCCACGGGATCGGGTTGGAAGAGCACGAGGAACCGTGGATCGTCGCCGGCAACGAGGTGGTCCTCGAGCCCGGAATGTGCTTCTCGATCGAGCCCGGCATCTATGCCTCGGGCCGGCACGGCGCACGGATCGAGGACATCGTCGTCGTCACAGCCGATGGCGTGGAGCGCCTCGACACCATCGACCGCGAGCTGACGGTCCTGGCCGGTTGACGTGACAGTCGAACGTATCCTTCCGGATGACGACGCACATCAGCTGATCGCGCTGGTTCGCGACCTGGGCCATGACGCGCTCGCGCCGCACGTGGCGGAGTACGAGGAACGCGGCGAGTTCCCGCGGGAGATCGTGCGGCTGCTCGGTCGATCGGGCCTGCTGGGGCTTGCCTATCCGGAAGAGTTCGGCGGCGGTGGGGTGCCGTACGAGGTCTACCTGCAGGTTCTGGAGGAGCTCGCCAGCGTCTGGGCGGCGGTCGCGCTTGCGGTGAGCGTGCACACGCTGAGCTGCTACCCGGTTGCGGCGTTCGGCACCTACGAGCAGCGAAAGGCCTTCCTGCCCGACATGCTCGGCGGCGAGCTGCTGGGGGCGTACTCCCTGTCGGAGGCCACGTCCGGCTCGGACGCCGCGTCGCTGCAGGCGCGCGCGCGTCGGGACGGCGACAGCTACGTGCTCTCGGGAACCAAGGCCTGGGTGACCCACGGGGGAGTCGCCGACTACTACAACGTGTTCTGCCGCACCTCGGACGACACCCGCGGCGGGGTGTCGACGCTGCTCGTGCCCGCGGATGCCGCCGGTTTACGGCCGCAGCCGCCCGAGCGCAAGATGGGCCTGCGGTCCTCGCCGACGGCGCAGATCGTGCTCGAGGACGTCCGGGTGTCCGCCGACCGGCTGATCGGCTACGAAGGCGACGGCATGCGGATCGCGCTGTCCGCACTCGACGGCGGTCGGCTGGGGATCTCTGCGGTCGCCACCGGTCTCGCGCAAGCTGCGCTCGACGCCGCGGTCGGGTGGGCGAAGGAACGCAAGCAGTTCAACCAGCGGATCGCGGACTTCCAGGGCGTGAGCTTCATGCTCGCCGACATGGCCACCGGCATCGAAGCCGCCCGCGCCAACTACCTCGCGGCTGCGCGGCGCCGTGACGCCGGGCTGTCCTACGGCGCCCAGGCAGCGATGTCGAAGCTGTTCGCGACCGACACCGCCATGAGGGTGACGACCGACGCCGTACAGATCTTCGGCGGCTACGGCTACACGACCGAGTACCCGGTCGAGCGCTATCTGCGCGAGGCGAAAGTCATGCAGATCTTCGAGGGCACCAACCAGATCCAGCGTCTCGTCATCGGACGGTCATTGCTCAACTAGGTGAAGAACGAGCGGCGCGACTGGCCAGTGCAGATCGTCAACTGCGACGAGCTGCTCGCGTCGCTCTGTTAATCAACCGCACCCTCCAAAGGTCCCATCAAGGCAGGGTCTTTGGTCCCTTCTGGATCGTCCGAACGGCCCCCATGCTGACTGGACCTCGACCGGCAGCTTGCGGAAGGTCGCGGATGACGGTCGCGGATCCCAGAAGGGTGGATTCGCCATGACAAACCGTCTTGAGCGGCTCATGCCGCTGACCGGTGTCGTGTTCCTCCTGCTCATGGTCGCCGTCATGACCGGCCCATCGACGCCGGACGTCAACGCCAGCGCGACGAAGATCATCGACTTCTACTCGAAGCATCGTGGCTATCTCCAGGCGCAGGCATTCCTCATGGCTTATGCCGGGGCGGTCCTGGTGTGGTTCACGACCGTGCTCTGTGCCTATCTACGACGGGCCGGCGCGCGCGCCAGCGCGACCGCGTCGCTTTGCGGCTCAGTGGTGGTTGCGACGGCGTTCGGCGTCGCGGCCGGCTGCAACCTGCTCCTCACGCATAAGTCGGTGAGCCTGGCTCCCGCGAGCGCTCAAACGCTCAACCTCGTCAACAACGACCTACCGTTCGTCGCCCTGTTCGCAGGCGTGCTGCTCACGATGGTGTCGTTGGGCGCGGCGGTGCTCACCACGCGTGCGTTCCCCGCCTGGCTGGGCTGGGCAGCCGTCGTGTGTGGAATCGCCGCAGGCGTCGGCAGCTTCGTCTCCTGGTTCGCCTTCATGGCGACGAGCGTGTGGGTCCTGGTCGCCTCGGTGATGCTCTACCAGCGCCAAGAGCGGCCGAGCTCCATCACGCTCCCGGACAGCGGATCAGGCCGGGTCGGCGAGTCGGCGCGACACGAGGCCACCACGCGCTAGCGAGCGAGCGGTCCGATCTGCTGTCGCCCGTTACCTAACCCCGGAGTCGGGTCCGCGCTGCTAGGTAGTTGCGCGGTGCTCGATGTGCCCGTCGCTGTGATGAATCGCGATCTCCTCGGCACCGCAGGCCGCCGCGATCTTGGCGGCATGCGCCACCGCCTGCTCGAGACTCTGGTGCAGGTCAGCGTCGATCTGGGTGATGCGGCAGGCCCACTGCCCGCGCTCGGTGGGAACGACGCGGACCTCGGCGACAACCACGCGGCCATCATCACGGTTGCAGCTGGCAACGGCGAGGGCCGAACGGCCCGACATTCGGGCTACCGGCCAGACCCGGGAATCCGACACCCGGGCGAGGATCGGTCATTACGGTAGAGACTGCCCCTTCGCCCCCCGTTTGGCGGCTCAAGATCGATGTGTCCAAATCCGATCCCGCAACTGGATTCGGCGAATCAGCCGGAGCCGACCAGGTACCGATGAGGTCCTGAAGCCGGTCGGCGGGGCCTCGCCTCGTTCATCCCAGCTGATGCGGGGATGGTGGGCAGCGTGGCGAGCCCCGTCGCACCGTGCCCGGCACGCCGACGATCACGTCATCACCACCAGGCCCGACCGGCCTCCGGTTAGGGTTCACCCTCGTGGAAGACGTCGACCGGTCGCTCGTGCGCCTGCTCTCCGAGGACGGCCGGCGCAGCTTCACCGACCTGTCGAAGGAGACGGGGCTGTCGGTATCAGCCGTCCACCAGCGGGTCCGCCGCCTTGAGCAGCGAGGAGCGATCCGCGGCTACCGGGCCATCGCCGATCCGGTAGCCCTGGGCCTGCCGGTTACGGCCTTCGTCTCGATCAAGCCGATCGACCCGAGCGCACCCGACGACGCTCCCGATCGGCTCGCCCATCTGCGAGAGATCGAGGCCTGCCACAGCGTCGCCGGCGACGAGAGCTACATCTTGAAGGTTCGGGTGGGCTCGCCCGCCGAGCTTGAGTCGCTGCTTCAGCAGATCCGAGCAGCGGCCAATGTCTCGACACGGACATCTGTCGTCTTGTCGACACCGTACGAAGACCGCCCACCCGCGTTGTGAGCCCGTCCGGCGCGCAGGCTGGGCGGCTGCCCAACTTCGTCGTGATCGGTGCGCAGAAGGCGGGGACGAGCACGCTGCACCGGATCCTGCAGGCGCACCCCGAAGCATTCATGTGCGACCCCAAAGAGCCGCACTTCTTCTCCGACGACCAGCAGTGGGCCAGGGGAGGGGAGTGGTACCAGTCGCTGTTCGCGGCCGCCGGAGATGCCGTGGCGGTGGGCGAGGCCTCGACGACGTACGCGATGTACCCGCACTACGGCGCCGCCGTCGCCCGGCTGACCTCGCTGCTCACCGAGCCGCGTCTCGTGTACATCGTGCGGGATCCGATGGCCAGGATGCGTTCGGCGTACCTGCACGGGCTGGCCGGCGGGACCGAGACCCGTCCGATCGACGTGGCCATCCGCGCTGACCCCCGGTACCTGCTCACCAGCTGCTACGCGCTCCAGCTCGAGCGGTGGCTCGCCCGGGTGCCTCGGGAGCGGATCCTGTTGCTCAGCCTGGAGCAGCTGCGCGACGACCCGGACACGACGCTGGCCCGGCTCTTCGGGTTCCTCGACCTCACCCCGACCTGGCGGCCGAGCGCTGTCCCGGCCGCGAACCCGAGCGAGGGAAAACAAGCGCCGCGCCGGTGGTGGCGCACGCTGGGGGAGGCGACGCTTCGCCTGGACAAGACGGACTGGGTTCCGGAGTGGATGATCCGGCTCAACGAGAGCCGTTCGCCAGTGGTGCGCCGAGAGGTTGCGCCCGACGAGCTCAGCGTCTCCGACCGGACGGCGGCTGAGCTGGCACGGGCTCTCCATGCCGACCAGGTCCGGTTACGCGAACACTGGGGTCCTGAGCCGACTCCGGACTGGCTGGAGAACGACTTCTTATCGATCGGATAGGCATCGACCTCAACTTGAGGTCCAACAGCCCCATCACCAACTGGCAAAGCGACCGCGGAGTCCCGGCGGCAGCGGGGCAGCCCTGGTTTCTTCATGATCATCTTGCTGGCCTCTGACCTGCGATTTTGAGTGTTTTCGCAGGTCAAAGGGTGGTTGACAGCCGGAGGAGGCGGGTCGCTACGTTTCCTGCCGTCCACCACAGGGACGCATGGCCTTCACCCGATGACCATCTGGAAGATCCCGACTGGCCGGTCGAGACAGCGTGCACCCGTTGTCGTCGAGCTGGTGCCAGGTCCAGTCGGCCTCCGGCACGCCATCGGTGCGGCGCCAGGCGTGGTGCGACTACTCGGGAGCGGCCCGGGTGCCCAGTAGACAACGGCGTTGGGGTGGCGGCCGGCCGCTCCAGGGTCGGTCCGAAGGGCATCCGGGCCGGATCCGGTCCAAGCCGCGGGTTGTGTAGCGTCCGAACCGACGTGACCCGTCCCTTTCGCCTCAGCGCCCTTGCCCGGCCGGCCGCAGCCGTCGGTGCAGGCATCGCGTTGTGGACGACATTCCCGCCGCTGAACTGGTGGCCGGCCGCGCCGGCTGGGGTCGCGGTCCTGGCCCTCGCGGTCCGGGCGAGGCGGCTCCGTGCCGCTGCCGGGCTGGGCCTGCTGGCCGGGTTCGGGATCTGGGTGCCGACGGTCTCGTTCCTGCAGCCGCTCGGTGTCGATGCCTGGATTGCGGTTTCGGTGATCGAGTCACTGTGGTTCGTGGGGCTGGGGATGGCGTTGTGCCTGGTGGGCCGGCTGCGATGGTGGCCGCTGGCGGTCGGGCTGATGTGGGTCGGGGAGGAGTTCCTGCGCGACCGCTGGCCGTTCGGCGGCTTCCCGTGGGCGCGCCTCGCCTTCGGCCAGGTCGACGGGCCTCTGGTGCGGCTCGCGGCGCTGGGGGGCGCCCCGTTGGTGACCTTCGCCGTGGCCCTGGCCGGCGGCCTGCTTGCCTACCTCGTGCTGGAGCTGGGGCCGGGCGGTCGGCGCCGGCTCGTGCCGCTGGCTGCCGCTACGGCGGCGGTTGGGATCGTGGTTGCCGCGCCGCTCGCGATCGGGCTGCCCACGGCGGGCACCGCGCAAAACGGCGCGCCCAGCTCGGTTGTCGTAGCGGCGATCCAGGGCAACGTGCCGCGGCTGGGGCTCGAGGAGTTCGCGCAGCGCCACGCGGTCACCCAAGACCACCTCGACGAGACCCGGGTGCTGGCGCAGCAGGTCGCCGCCGGGCAGCTTCCGGCGCCGCAGATCGTGATCTGGCCCGAGAACGCCTCGGACCTCGACCCGCGCACCGACCCCGTCGCCCGGTCCCAGGTCGACGCGGCGGTGGCCGCAGTGGGCGTGCCGACGCTCATCGGCGCGGTCATCGACGGCCCGGGCCCGAATCACGTGCAGAACGCTGGCATCGTGTGGTCACCGGCAACGGGCCCGGGGGAGATCTACCTCAAGCGGCACCTGGTGCCGTTCGGCGAGTACCTGCCGTTCCGCGGCCTCCTCACCAGGCTGGTCGGTGAGTTCTCGCTCATTCCGAAGGACTTCGTGCCGGGCCGGCGCCGCGGAACGCTCCAGCTCGGTCCCGCCCGCATCGCGGATGCGATCTGCTTCGAGATCGCCGACGACGCCGTGGTGCGCCAGGCGGTCACCGGCGGCGGGCGGCTGCTGGTCGTCCAGACCAACAACGCCAGCTACGAGCACCCCGGCGACTCCGGGAACGGGGGCGAGACGGCGCAGCAGCTCGCGATCACCCGGTTACGGGCCATCGAGAGCGGGCGGGCCGCCGTCGTCGCCGCGACAAGCGGGGTCAGCGCGATGGTCGCGCCCGACGGGAAGGTGATTGCCCGCACCGGCGTCTTCACGCCGGCGGTCCTGGACATGCGCCTGCCGTTGCGCGACCCGCTGACCATCGCCGACCGGGTGGGGCCATGGCCGGAGTGGATCCTGAGCCTGGCGGCCCTAGCCGCCCTCGTCCTTGCGTTGTTGCAATATCGAGGTCAGCGCCGGGCGAATAGCCTTGACCTCGACTCGAGGGTTATCGATAGGCCCGCCGCGGCGAACGCTTCCGCCGCCTCGACCCAGCCTTAGGTCAGGCCGTCTTGCGGCGCGGCTTCGGCGCCGGGTGGAGCTCAGCGAGGCGCTCGTTGAGGACGTCCTCGAGCTCGGCGACCGAACGGCGCTCGAGCAGCATGTCCCAGTGGGTGCGGGCCTGCTTGGGCGCACGGCCCTCCGGCGCGTCGCCGTCGCGGCGAAGCCCGGTCACGCCGCAGCTCCGGCATTCCCAGGTCGGGGGAATGTCGGCGTCGCTGGCCATGGTGATGCGGGTCTCGTGGCCGGACGGGCAGTCGTAGACCACCTCGCGACGCGGCGCGAGGTCCGTGTTGCGATCGGTCTCGTAGCTCGTCGTACCCAGGCGGCTGCCCCGCAGGACGCGCTCACCCATGTCGGCCTCCAAAGTCGTTCGACGTCATGGTCAACGTCGCAGGTGCATCTGAGGATTCCCTGACAGCGATCCGGTACGCCGTCACCCAGTAAGACGCCTCGCGGCCCAGATCGGTTCGCCGCCGGCCCCTTTCGAGCCAGAATACCCATGGCCGATAATGGACATTATGTCAGGTCCGACAGAGGTGACCCAGTGTGACGGGATCCCCCTTTTTCGCCCTCCACAGTTCCGCTGTAACCAATCCGGTAACACAGCGGTCCAAGCATTCGCTTATACCCGGGCAGCCAACTGCCGACACTGCATCTGACCGGCGCCGCCCGACGCCGGTTCGCCCGCAACGAAGGGCACGACCGTGCACCACCAGCCAGTGGCCGAATGCCAGCACCAGCCGCGATGCCCGTCGGCTGAGGCCGCCGACCGTGATGCCGCCCGGGTGGTCGCGAGCCATCCCGAGCAAGGGTGGAGCCTGCTCTGCAACGGCGTGGTCAGCTTCGACGACTCTGGCGACCTGCTCCCCGACGGCAACGCGGTTCCGCCGCAGCGCACACCCGGCGCGCCCCACGCCTCCGCGGCGTAGCACTAGTCGTCAGCTCTGGTAGGCCTCCGGTGAGGGGCAGCTGCAGGCCAGGTTCCGGTCGCCGTACCCGCCGTCGATTCGACGTACCGGCGGCCAGTACTTGTCGGTCTTGAGCGAGGGGAGCGGATAGGCGGCGCGCTCGCGGTCGTAACCGGCGCTCCAGTCCCCCATCAGGCACGCTGCCGTGTGCGGCGCGTTGCGCAGCGGGCTGTCCTCGACCGTCCACTCCCCAGCCGCGATCCGCTCGATCTCGGCGCGGATCTCGGTCATCGCCTCGCAGAACCGGTCGAGCTCGGCCAGGTCCTCCGACTCCGTCGGCTCGATCATCAGCGTGCCGGCAACGGGGAACGACATCGTCGGGGCGTGGAAGCCGTAGTCGATAAGGCGCTTGGCAATGTCCTCGGCGGTCACGCCCGTCTCACGCGTGATGCCGCGGATGTCGACGATGCACTCGTGGGCGACGAGCCCACCCTGCCCGGTGTACAGGACCGGGTAGTGCGGGGCCAGTCGGCGCGCGACGTAGTTGGCTGCCAGCAGCGCGACCTCGGTCGCCTCCCGCAGCCCGTCCGGGCCCATCAGGCGCACGTAGGTCCACGGAATGGGCAGGATCCCCGCCGAGCCCCACGGGGCCCCGCTGATCGGCCCTACACCCGTCTGCGGGCCTGCCTCGGCGACGAGCGGGTGGTTCGGCAGATACGGCGCCAGGTGCTCGCGGACCGCTACCGGCCCGATTCCCGGCCCCCCGCCACCGTGCGGGATGCAGAAGGTCTTGTGCAGGTTCAAGTGCGACACGTCGGCCCCGAACTCCCCCGGCTTGGCCAGTCCGACCAGCGCGTTGAGGTTCGCCCCGTCGACGTACACCTGGCCGCCGGCCTCGTGCACGAGCTCACAGAGCTCGGTGATCCCCGCCTCGAACACCCCGTGCGTCGAGGGGTAGGTCACCATGATCGCGGCCAGATCCTCCCGGTGCTCGGCGATCTTGGTCCGCAGGTCGTCCAGGCTCACGTTTCCGTCGTCGTCGCAGGCCACGACCACGACCCGCATCCCGACCATCGCCGCGCTCGCGGCGTTCGTCCCGTGCGCCGAGGACGGGATCAGGCAGACGGTGCGCGCCGCCTCGCCACGGTCGCGGTGGTAGGCGCGGATCGCCAGCAGCCCCGCGAACTCCCCTTGCGAGCCCGCATTGGGCTGCAGCGAGACCGCCGCGTACCCGGTGATGCCCGCCAGCCACACTTCCAGGTCGCGGATGATCGTGAGGTGGCCCGCCGCCTGATCGAGTGGCGCGAACGGGTGGATGCCGGCGAACTCGGGCCAGGTGATCGGCTCCATCTCCGCGGCCGCGTTGAGCTTCATCGTGCAGGAGCCGAGCGGGATCATCGTCCGGTCGAGCGCGAGATCGCGGTCGGAGAGGCGCCGCAAGTAGCGCATCATCGCCGTCTCGGAGTGGTGCTCGTGGAACACCGGGTGGGTCAGGAACCGGGAGGTACGACGCAGCGGTTCCGGGATCCAGCCCGCGTCCGGCGCGGCCGCGACCGGCACCCCGAAGGCCTCACAGACGGCCGCGACGTGAGCCGCCGTGGTGCGCTCGTCAGTGGTGATCCCGACCGCGTCCGCACTGATCCGGCGAAGGTTGATCCCGGCCTCCAACGCGGTCCGGATGACCGCGTCGGCGCGGCCCGGCACCACGGCGTGAACGGTGTCGAACCCGCCGTCGTGGGCGAGCTGGACTCCCCCAGCGGCCAGTGAGCCGGCGATCGTGGCGGCATGTCCCGCGACCCGTTCCGCGATCGCGCTTAGCCCTGCCGGGCCGTGGTAGGCGGCGTACGCACCGGCCACCACGGCGAGCAGCACCTGGGCGGTGCAGATGTTGCTCGTGGCCTTCTCCCGGCGGATGTGCTGCTCGCGGGTCTGCAGGGCCAGCCGGTACGCCGGGGCCCCATCGGCGTCGACGCTGACGCCGACCAGCCGGCCCGGCAAGCCTCGCTCGAGGCCGGCCCGGACGGCCATGAACCCGGCGTGCGGACCGCCGAATCCCATGGGCACTCCGAACCGCTGCGCCGACCCCACCGCGACGTCGGCACCCCACTCCCCGGGCGGGGTCAAGAGGGTCAGGGCGAGGGGGTCGGTGGTGGCCGCGACCACGCCACCCTGGGCATGCACCGTGTCGACAAGTTGACCCGGGTGGAAGACCCGGCCGGTGCTGCCGGGGTAGGCGACCAGCACCCCGAAACACTCCCCTTCGAAACCGGCGGCGAGGTCGGCGGTGACCACCTCGATGCCGATCGGCTCCGCTCGCGTACGCAGGACCTCGAGCGTGTGGGGGTGGCATTCCGTGTCGACAACGAAGCGGTTACTTGGCGATTTAGCGCTACGTCGACAAAGCGTCATAGCCTCAGCAGCTGCAGTCGACTCATCGAGCAACGACGACCCGGCAATCGCCAGGCCGGTGAGGTCGGCGATGACCGTCTGAAAGTTGAGCACCGCCTCGAGCCGGCCCTGGGAGATCTCGGGCTGGTACGGCGTGTAGGCGGTGTACCAGCCGGGGTTCTCGAGGATGCCGCGCAGCAGCACCGGCGGGGTGACGGTGTCGTGCCAGCCGAGACCGATCATCGAGGTCATCACCCGGTTGCGCCCGGCGATCGCGCGAAGCTCCGCGAGCACCTCGTCCTCCCCGACCGCGGCCGGGACCGGCAGCTCCCCCGCGGTCCGGATCGCACCGGGCAGGGCCGCGTCAGCCAGGTCGTCGATCGACCCGTACCCGACCACTGCCAGCATCTTGGCCCGCTCGTCGGCGACCGGTCCGATGTGCCGGTCGGCGAAGCGGAAGCGGGGATCAGCGGGGATGGTCATGTGGAGCCTCCCGGACGCGGGTCACCGCCGGCGGTCGCCGGCCGTGCTGGCTCCCCCTCTGTCCTTCCACCTGAAAGCTTCACCGCGCAACTGTTGCCGGTTTGCCCCGTCGGTGAGGCGCCGTGGCGCCTGCTCTCCAGAGTGTCCTGCCCGCGCGGTCCGTCGGCCTGAGAGGTTCCGGGGAGGTTGCTCCTTCGGCGCCCCGGACTGGCGTGCCGGGGTCTCTCCCACGCGGGGTGAATCAGACCTTGCGACGGTACCAGCGAGCCGCGGCGGACGACGTCGCCACGCGCCAGGATCGCCTCGAATCCGAGCCGCTCAGCGGGCCGTAGCGACCCGAACGGCTAGGTGCCGGTGCGACGACTGCGGCGAGCCGCCAGCTCGTCGCCAGCGACCGTTACAGACCCGGCGGCCGGCTCGGCTGTCTCGGCCGGCAACTCCGCGAGGCTGCCCTCGACCTCGCCGATGACCCGCCCCACCGCGATGCCGAAGACCCCCTGGCCGCCCTGCACCAGGTCGACGACCTCGTCGGGCGAGGTGCACGCGTAGACGGTCGTGCCGTCGCTCATGAGCGTGATGCCGGTCAGGTCGGCATCGCCGGAGTCCCGCAGGTGGTTCACGGCGAGGCGGATGTTCTGCAGCGAGACGCCCGTGTCCAGGAGCCGCTTCACCACCTTGAGCAGGAGGATGTCGCGGAAGGAGTACAGCCGCTGGCTGCCAGAGCCGGCGGCGGGCCGGATCGAGGGCTCGACCAGGCCGGTACGGGCCCAGTAGTCGAGCTGGCGGTACGTGATGCCCGCCACCGTGCACGCCGTGGGGCCGCGGTAGCCGATCGGTGCACCGCCGGCCAGCTCCTTGCCGAACAGCGCGGTCTGGATCCCGTGCGGGGCATCGGGCCCTGTTGTCCTGCCAGTCACGTGCCCTCCGAACGTCCGGCGGCGGAGCGACACTCCGTGCCCACCTGAGGATCAGGGGCACTCGGCGCCAGGGAAAACCCCAACCGTGGAATTTCGCGGTTGACGCTAAGCACGCGACCGGCGCCGGTCAATGACGTCCGGTCGGCGCGTCCTTGACCTCAATCCGTAGTCGAGACTTAGCGTGCCTAGTCTGTCTCGAAGTCCTCGGGAGATATGTTGTCGAGGAACTCTCGGAAGCGCTCGACCTCTGTTTCCTGCTCGTCCGCGATCGCGATCCCGGCGGTGTCGAGCACGGCCTCCTCGGCGTAGATGGTGGCGCCGGCGCGGATGGCCAGCGCGATCGCGTCGGAGGGGCGAGCGGAGACCGACGTGCCGTCGGCGAAGCGGAGATCGGCGTAGTACACGCCGTCGCGCAGATCGGTGATGAGCACCGCGTCGAGCCGGGCCTGCAGGGCTTCGAGGACGTCCTTGAGCAGGTCGTGGGTGAGGGGGCGGGCCGGCACGATGCCCTGCTGGGCGAATGCGATCGCCGTCGCCTCGACCGCGCCGATCCAGATCGGCAGGTACCGGTCACCGGCGGATTCCTTGAGCAACACGATGGGTTGGTTTCCGGGGAGCTCGACGCGCACCCCGACGACCGTGAGCTCGTTCAACGCTGACTCCGCTCGCCGCGCCATCCGTCTGGTGGGGCGACGGTACTCCCGCAGTCGCGGCAGCGTCGAACCCCCGAAAGCGGGCTAGCCGCCCAGTTGCGGGCGCAGCCCGGCACGGACCAGCGTCGCGTGCAGCCTCACCGACAAGCTGGCCAGCTCGCGTGCGACCTCGTCGGCCCGGCCGCGCGCCTCGGGGCTGCGCTGCCGGACGAGGGGCGCGACCACCTGCTCGACCAGGCCGAGCTCGCGCTCCGCCGAGGTCCGGAAGGCCCGCAGATGGCGTGGCTCGAGGCCGAAGCGGCTCATCGCCGCCACCGTCTTGGCGATCACGAGCGCGTCGCCGTCGTAGTGCCCGCCCGGCCTCGGGCCGACGAGCCCGAAGGTCTCGATCTGCTCGAGCTGGGCGGGTTCGAGCCCCGCCGCGTCGATCAGCTCCTGTCGGGACAACCGCAGCTCCGAGGGCTCGGGCAAGAAGTCGGCGGCCTTGGGCAGCCCATCGGCGTCGCCGGCCCCGGCCGGCACCTGCGGCGCGCCGTGACCGGGAACCGCGGCGGGCTCGAGCCCGCGGTCGAGTGCTTCGAGCTGTCCTTTGATGACGCGCAACGGCAGGTACTGGTCACGCTGCGCGGCGAGCACGTAACGCAACCGGGTGACGTCGTCCCGGGAGAACTTCCGGTAGCCGGAGGCGGTCCGTGACGGCGCGATCAGCCCCTCCCCCTCGAGGAAGCGGATCTTGGAGATCGTCACGTCGGGAAACTCGCCGCGAAGCTGGCCGAGCACCTCCCCGATGCTCATGAACGCGTGCCCGCCGGCGGGCGAGGTCATTGCGCCCCACCCGCGACGCTGGTGAAGAACAGCAGTCGGAACTTGCCGATTTGGACCTCGTCGCCGTTGCCGAGCGCCGCCGTCTCGATCCGCTCCCGGTTCAGATAGGTCCCGTTGAGGCTGCCGGCATCGGTCACGGTGTATCCGGCCGGGCCTCGCGTGAAGGTCGCGTGCTTGCGGGAGACCGTGACGTCGTCGAGGAAGATGTCGCTGTCCGGGTTACGTCCCGCCGTCGTCACTTCCTGGTCGAGCAGGAAGCGGCTGCCCGCGTTCGGCCCGCGCTGCACCACCAGGAGCGCGAAGCCGGTGGGAAGCTCTTCAATGACCTCGGCGGTCTCCTCGCCCAAGTCGTCGAGGTCGACTCCCGCGAGCGTCAGCGTGCTGGTCTGATCGGCCGCCGGCCCGGCATCGGCGACGTCACGGCCGAGCTGTGCGCCGCAGCGGGCGCAGAATCGCGCGTCGCCCGGGTTCTGGTGGCCGCATCGATCGCAGAACACGCTGGGCACCGCTCGCCTGCTTCCTGATTGTCGCCAAGTGATCGCGGGCTTCGGCATCCGCGTTCGGATCAGACGAAACCTCAACCACAGGTAGAGGGCTCAACGTACGGCGATGAGCGGGAAGCCGTCAACCCTCGTGCCCACCCGTGGTGGACAGGCGCCGCCCGCGCCGCGCTGCGTCGGCGCTAGGACGCGGTGTCGAGCAGCTGCTGATATGCGGCGGCGTCGAGCAGGCCGCTGACATCGTCCTCGGCGGCTGGCCGGATGGCGACGATCCAGCCCCCTGCGTACGGCTCGCTGTTGATCAGCTCAGGCCGGTTCTCGAGGTCCTCGTTGCGGGCGACCACCTCGCCCGCGATCGGGGCGTAGATCTCCGAGACGCTCTTGGTGGACTCCACCTCGCCCAGCACGCCGCCCGCCGCGACCGTGCTCCCCGTCGCCGGCAGTGAGACGAACACGATGTCCCCCAGCTGCTCTTGGGCGTAGTCGGTGATCCCGATCCTCACCGTTCCGTCGTCCTCGCGCCGGACCCACTCGTGCTCGGCGGTGTAGCTCAGCTCTTCGGGTACCACCACTGCCGCTCCCTGCTCGCTGGACTGGACTCACTCGACGTGGACTCGCACGCCGTGCGGCCGGAGCCTATTGCGTCGGGTCGGCGCTGCCCGCCCGGGCCGCCAGCAGCAGCCGGCGCTCGTACACGAGGTACAGCGCGCCGGTCCACACGTACAGGGCGGCGCCCCAGCCCGCGAAGCCCCAGGCCAGCGGCCGTACGACATGGTCCGCGGTCGTCGATCCGACCGAGAGCAGGAGCAGCGGGAAGGCGTACATGAGGTTCAGCGCCGCCGCCTTGCCCAGGAAGGTCACCGCCGGTGGGCCGACGCCGGCGCGATGGAGGACCACCAACGCCACCGCCAGCACGAGCTCGCGCCCGGCGAGGATCAACGTGAGCCACAACGGGATGATCGAGCGGTCGGTGAGCACGGCGAGCGTGGCCAGGATGTAGAGGCGGTCGGCAGCCGGGTCGAGCAGCTCACCCAGCCGGCTCGTCAGGTTGAACTTCCGGGCGATCTTGCCGTCGGCGTAGTCGGTGAACCCGGCCACCATCAGCACGATGACCGCCCACCCGTCCGCCTTCGGCCCGAGCGCCAGCCAGCAGAACAGCGGGACCCCTGCCAGCCGCAACATCGACAGCAGGTTGGGGACGGTCCACACCCGCCCCAGCCCGGGCTCAGCCGCCGTGGTCACGGCCGGAGTCTAGAAACCATGTCGGTCCGAGGATGAGCCGACGGGCGGCGCGTGGCCTGCTGGAGCTGCGGCGTGCGGTCACTTTGTCGGGCTGACAGTGTGTAGTTCCACGACATCGTTGATAGATGAGTCGCGACATCGTTGATACTCCGGTTCTCGATCATGGTCGATGTCGAAGGCCAGGGTCATCGTTCTTGCTGTCGTCCATCAGGGCCTGACCAAGGCGGAGGCGGC
>DASZOU010000035.1:0-69752 GCA_035550655.1 Mycobacteriales bacterium | reverse complement strand
GCCGCCTCCGCCTTGGTCAGGCCCTGATGGACGACAGCAAGAACGATGACCCTGGCCTTCGACATCGACCATGATCGAGAACCGGAGTATCAACGATGTCGCGACTCATCTATCAACGATGTCGTGGAACTACACACTGTCCCCGCTACTAGTGCCTGGCCCTACGTGTTGTCTCTGGACACCGTGGCATCACGTTCGCTTGATCGCTAGATCAAACCGACCCACACGTCGACATCTTCTGGAACGATCGCGCGTCAGCAAGTAGGCGCTCTCCACCGGCTTCCTCGACGGCTCCAGGCCGTCCACCTTGCTGGGATTTCGATGGTATCGTATTCCCATGGAAGCGATCATCGACAACGCCGGTCGGGTCGTGGTGCCAAAGCCAATCCGCGACGCGCTCGGCCTGCTTCCTGGCACGAAGGTCGACATCTCGCCGTACGGTGCCGGCGCTCAGCTCGTGCCCGCCGGTCGCACCGCCCGCTTGGTGGAGGAGGACGGCCACCTCGTCGCCGCCAGTGAGACGCCGGTTGACGACGACGTCGTGTTCGCCCTCATCGACTCCGGCCGCAAGTGACGGTAGGAGTTGACACGAGTGTCGCGATTCCGCTGCTGGTCCGCTCCCACAGCGATCACGAAGCGGTGGCGCGCTGGTGGGCCGGGCAGCAAGTTGCGCTGAGCGGCCACGCGCTCGTCGAAACCTATTCCGTGCTCACCCGGCTACCCGGCGACGCGCGGCTGACACCAGGCGACGCCGCCCGTCTCCTGGAAGCCCGATTCGCCTCACCCCTCTTGCTCAGCAGCTCGCGCGCCCGCCGGATACCCGAGACGTTGAGCCGCCTCGGCATCGCCGGTGGCGCCGTGTACGACGCGATGGTCGCCCTGCCCGCCAAGGATCACGGGGTGCCGCTCGCGACCCGTGACGGGCGGGCACGCGGCACCTATGACGCGATCGGCGTCGAACTGATTGTCGTCTGACGTCCTCGCACGCACGGCGGTCTTGGGAGATGTGATGCGCCACACCGTTGTCACCGGCGTCGACATCGACCCGTACCTGGCAACGCTGCGGGCCGAGTTCGAGGTGCCCGGCGCATTCTCGCCCCAGGTCGAAGAAGCAGCAGCCGGCGCTGCGTCATCGTGGACCCGCAACGGCCGCCTCGATGCCACGGACCTCGCGCTCGTAACACTGGACCCAGCGGGCTCTAAGGACCTGGACCAGGCCTTCCTGCTCGAACGCACCACCGCCGGAATGCGGCTGCATTACGCGATCGCCGACGTCGGCACGTTCGTGAGTCCAGGTGGCCCACTCGACAGCGAGGCGCACCGGCGGGGCGAGACGCTCTACCTTCCGGACGGTCGGGTTCCGCTGCATCCGCCGGTGCTCTCCGAAGGCGCTGGAAGCCTGCTGCCCGGTCAGGACCGGCCGGCGGTGCTCTGGCGGATCGACCTCGACAGCGACGGCGAGCCCACGCAGGTCGACGTCGAGCGCGCCGTCGTTCGCAGCAGCGCCCAGCTCGACTACGACTCCTTCCAGCGCGACGGCGGCGCGCTGTTGGGGTTGCTGGCGGAGTTCGGCCGGCTGCGACAGGAGCGGGAACGCGCCCGCGGAGCGGTGTCTCTGCCGGAGCCCGAACAACAGGTGCTCGGCGACGGGTCGAGCTGGAGCCTGAGCTACCGGGCTCCGCTGCCGGTCGAGGACTGGAACGCGCAGATGTCGCTGCTCACTGGGATGGCGGCGGCACGCCTGATGCTCGACGCCGGAATCGGCCTGCTGCGGACGATGCCGCAGCCCGACGAACACACCGTCGCCTCCCTTCGGCGGTCCGCGCTCGCCCTCGGAGTCGCGTGGCCCGCAACGGCTGCCTACGAGGACGTCATCCGGGGGCTCGATCCGACCAAGCCGGCGCATGCGGCGTTGGCTCGGCTGGCAGCCGTGCTGTTCCGTGGCGCCTCCTACGTTGCCTTCGACGGGACGCCGCCCGCAGCAACCACCCACGCTGCCGTAGCCGCGCCGTACGCGCACGCCACAGCACCGTTGCGTCGGCTGGCAGATCGGTACGTCAGCGAATGCTGCGTCGCGATCCACGCCGGTGCCGAGGTGCCGGGTTGGGTCCGCGAGGCGCTGCCGCAACTGCCCGCTGCGATGGCCGCCGCCGATCACCGCGCACATGCGGTCGACCGGGCGGTCGTCGACCTTGCGGAAGCACTCCTTCTCGAAAGCAAGCGCGATGAGGTGTTCCGTGGCGTGGTCGTGGAGCCCGGCCCGAAGGGCGAGGTTCAGCTCCGCGAGCCGGCGATCCGCGCCCGCCTGGTCGGAGCTGATCTGCCGCTGGGCAAGGAGGTCGGAGTGCGGCTGAAGAACCTCGACGTCGCGAAGCGTCTGGTGGCCTTCGCGCTGGCCTGATCTGAGGTCAGGACGTTTGGCCCTAGAAGCGCAATAAGTCCCTCGTCAACCCTGGTCAAGCAGACCCGGGCCGTCGCGCCCGATTGAAGGGGGGACGTGGATGAGCTCGCTCGACCTGGCGCGGTGGCAGTTCGGCATCACCACCGTTTACCACTTCTTGTTCGTCCCGCTCACCATCGGCCTCGGCTTCTTCGTCGCCGGCATGCAGACTGCCTGGTACCGGACGCGCAAACCCGAATACCTCCGTACGACGAGGTTCTTCGGCAAGCTGTTCCTGATCAACTTCGCGATCGGCGTCGTCACCGGAATCGTCCAGGAGTTCCAGTTCGGCATGAACTGGTCGGCGTACTCCCGCTTCGTCGGCGACATCTTCGGCGCACCGCTGGCCATGGAAGGGCTGATCGCCTTCTTCCTGGAGTCGACCTTCCTGGGACTGTGGATCTTCGGGTGGGACCGGCTGCCGAAGAAGGTGCATCTGGCCACGATCTGGGCCGCCGCGACCGGCACCCTCATCTCCGCCTTCTTCATCCTCGCGGCGAACTCATGGATGCAGCACCCGGTCGGCTTCCACATCGACCCGGCCAAGCATCGCGCTGAGCTGACGAGCATCGGTGCGGTGCTGACCAACTCCACGTTGTGGGTGACGTTCCCGCACACCCTGTTCGGCGCCTTCGTCACGACCGGCGTGTTCGTCCTTGCCGTCGCCGCCTGGCACCTACGGCGCGGCAACGAGGTCAATCTCTTCCGCCCGGTGGCCAAAGCAGCACTCGCGATCACCTTGGTCGCGTCCGTGGGCGTCGCCGTGTCCGGCGACCTCCAGGCGCGGGTCATGACCAAGCAGCAGCCGATGAAGATGGCCGCAGCGGAGGCGCTGTACCACGGCTCCGACCACGCGTCGTTCTCGCTGTTCACCGTCGGCAGCCTCAACGGCAACCACGAGAAGTGGTCGATCCGGGTTCCGGGCCTGCTGTCGTTCATGGCGACCGGCTCGTTCAACGGAAAGGTCGACGGGATCGACGACGTACAGGCACAGGAGATCGCGAAGTACGGTCCCGGCAACTACAAGCCCGTCATCCCGATCGCGTACTGGTCGTTCCGGCTCATGATCGGATTCGGTGCGATCGCAGCTCTGCTGTCAGCCTTCGGGCTGTGGCTGTTCCGCCGACGGCGACTGCCGCAACGCGCGACGTTCTACCGGATCGCGATTCTCGCGCTCGCAACGCCGTACCTGGCAAACACCCTGGGCTGGATCTTCACCGAGATGGGACGCCAGCCCTGGGTCGTCTACGGGGTGATGACGACGGCGGACGCGGTATCCGGCGTGAGCACCGCCAGCGTCGCCACGTCACTCATCGTCTACACCTTGCTGTACGGCGCGCTCGCCGTGGTGATGGTGCGACTGATGCTCGCCCATGTTCGCAAGGGCCCGGACCCGCTTCCCGACATCGATCTGACGAGCGAGGCGCCCGAGCCGATGCTCTCGTTCTCGTACTAGGAGACGGCCATGCATCTCACGACGCTGTGGTTCATCCTCATCGCGGTCCTGTGGATCGGCTACTTCGTGCTGGAAGGGTTCGACTTCGGCGTCGGCGCCCTCCTGCTCGCACTCGGGCGCGACGAAACCGATCGCGGAGTGATGCTTCGCACTCTCGGCCCGCTGTGGGACGGCAACGAGGTGTGGTTGCTCGTGGCCGGTGGTGCGACGTTCGCCGCCTTCCCCGAGTGGTACGCCTCAATGTTCTCGGGCTTCTACCTCGCACTGCTGCTCATCCTGGTTGCGTTGATCGTCCGCGGCATGGCCATCGAGTACCGCAACAAGCAGACCGATGTGACGTGGCGGCGACGCTGGGATGTCGCAATCTGCGCAAGCAGCGCTCTGCCCGCCCTGCTGTGGGGTGTCGCGTTCGCGAACATCGTCCGCGGCGTGCCGCTGAACGCCCAGCACCGCTACACCGGCACCCTTCTCACCCTGCTCAACCCGTACGCCCTGCTCGGTGGAGCCGTGACCCTCTCGCTGTTCCTGCTGCACGGCGCGGTGTACCTGGGCCTGAAGACCGATGGCGAGGTCCGCGAGCGGGCACGGCACGCGGCTCGGATGATCGGCCCGGTGTCGGTCGGCGTGGCCGCGCTCTTCCTCGTCATCACCCAGTGGCGGCACGGCACATGGTGGACGGATCTCACCGCGGCTGCAGCTGCAGTCTCGTTGCTCGGTTCACTGGTGTCGGTGGTACGCCGCCGCGAAGGCTGGGCGTTTCTCGCGACGGCTGTGACGCTGGCACTCGCCGTCGTGACGCTGTTCGGCGACCTGTGGCCTGACGTGCTGCCGTCGTCGACGAGCGACGCGTTCAGTCTCACGGTTCGTAACGCCTCGTCGTCGGCGTACACCCTCGGCGTCATGACGTGGGTCGCCGGCTTCGCGACGCCGGTCGTGCTGGCGTACCAGGCCTGGACGTACTGGATCTTCCGCAACCGGGTCACTCGCGAGGACGTGCAGCCGGTGACACTGCCACCACAGCGTGCGGATACCCGGGCGCCGGTCGCTCCTTCGGTATGAAGCCGTACGACCCTCGGCTGAACCGGTTCGCCTCGGCGGTCAAGGGCTACCTCGCCACGACCGTCGGCATTGGCCTGCTGACCACCGCTCTCGTGCTCGCTCAGGCGGGCCTGCTCGCTCACGTCATCGCGCACGCCCACGACGGCCTCGCTTCGCTCCGGACCAGCCTCGTGGTCCTCGCCGCGGCCGTGACGGGACGCGCTCTCGCGACGTACGGCGGAGAGGTCACCGCATTGCGAGCGGCGGCCTCGATCAAGTCGCAGTTGCGACTCGCCGTCGCGTCGCGCCTCGCCGTGGACGGTCCACCGGCAGCAACCGGCCGGACGACCACCTTGATCACGCGCGGCCTCGACGCACTGGACCCGTACTTCGCGCGATACCTGCCGCAGCTCGTTCTCGCCCTCCTCGTTCCGGTCGCGGTCCTGATCCGGGTCGCAACCGCGGATGCGGTCTCCGCCATCACGATCGCGGTGACCCTCCCGCTCATCCCCGTCTTCATGGTGCTGATCGGCCTGCACACGCGGGCGCGCACCGAACGGCAGTGGCTCCTGCTGGCGAGGCTCGGTGGGCACTTTCTCGACGTCGTGGAGGGCCTGCCGACGTTGAAGCTGTTCGGACGGGCGAAGGCTCAGGTGGCCGCGATTCGGCGGATCACCGACGAGCACCGCCGGGCAACGATGGCGACCCTGCGCATCGCGTTCCTGTCTGCGCTGGTCCTCGAGCTGCTCGCCACGCTCGCGACCGCCTTGGTCGCCGTCGAGGTCGGCCTGCGGCTGCTGTCGGGGCACCTGTCCTACGAGACGGCGCTGCTGGTTCTGCTGCTGGCTCCAGAGGCCTACCTTCCGCTTCGCGCGGTCGGCGCGCAGTTCCATGCCAGCGCGGAGGGGGTCACGGCTGCCCAGGAGGCCCTGGACATCCTCGACGTACCGACCACCACGAGGCGGTCGTCTCCCGCCGCGACGAGCGTCGACCTTCGGGATGCCACGATTCGCCTCGAAGGCGTCGGGCTGCAGTACCCCGCTCGCGCCGAACCGGCCGTTTCCGATCTGAGTCTCACCATCCATCCCGGCGAGCGACTCGCCGTTGTCGGACCGAGCGGAGCAGGGAAGAGCTCGCTGCTGTCCTTGCTCCTCGGTCTCCGCGAGCCCACCTCCGGCCGGATCACCGTCGACGGCGTTGACCTTCGCGGCGTCGACGTCGCCGACTGGCGGCGCCAGATCGCATGGGTTCCGCAGCGCGCCCACCTGTTCGCCGGCACCGTCGCGGCCAACATCCGCCTCGGCGATTCCGCGGCGACCGACGCTCGCCTCCGGCTCGCCGCAGCCGCCGCCGGCGTCCTCGACTTCGCCGAGCTGGACACCGTCGTGGGCGAACGCGGACTGACCTTGTCCAGCGGCCAGCGTCAGCGGGTGGCACTGGCACGCGCCTTCCTGCGCGATGCGCCGCTGCTGCTGTTGGATGAGCCGACGGCGCACCTGGACCAGTCGACTGCCGAGGACCTGCGGACCGCCGTGGACCGACTGGCGCTCGGCCGCACCGTCGTCACGATCAGTCACGTCCACGGCTGGACGGCCGATGCTGACCGGATCGTCGCGATGCAGGCAGGCCGGATCCTTCACGAAGCGCCGGTGCTGGTGTGATGACGACTGTCGCCGCGACTCGCGGGAACCATCCGGTGTGGCGCATCGTTGCCGATGCCCGGCCGCTTCGGGCCCGAATGCTCGTCGCCGTGCTGGCCGGCGCAGCCACCGTCGCCTGCGGGGTGGGACTGTTCGCGGTGTCCGGCTTCCTCATCGCCCGCGCCTCGGAGCATCCAAACGAGGTAGCACTGGCAGTCGCCGTGGTTGCGGTTCGAGCCTTCGGCATCGGCCGTGGGCTGTTCCGCTACCTCGAGCGGCTGTCGTCGCACGACGCGGCGTTCCGGGTCCTCGCCGACCTGCGGGTGCGGGTGTTCGCCGCCCTGGAACGGATCGCTCCCGCCGGCCTCCGCGGCAAGCGCACCGGCGATCTGCTCAACCGGCTCGTCAGCGACGTCGACGCGGTCCAGGACATCTTCATCCGGGGCGTCACCCCACCGCTGGTGGCGTTCGTCGTGGGCGGCGGCGCAGCGGTCGGACTCGCCCTCATCTACCTGCCCGCCGCCGCTGTCCTCGCGGCCGGACTTCTCCTCGCGGGCGTGCTCGTCCCCGCCCTGGTCGTGCGGCTTGCCGCGCGAGCCGAACAGCAGGTCGCAGCCGCCCGCGCGTCACTCGCGACCAAGGTCACCGATCTGCTCGAGGGCTATCAGGAGCTCGTGGCCTTCGGACACGAGCAGGTGGCCGTCGCTGCACTGGCGAGCGACGACGCGACGCTGACAGTGGCCGCGCGACGGCGAGCATTCGTGGGTGGGCTGGGCGCCGGCTTGTCATCGCTGATGGCCGGCGGCACCGTCTGGCTGTTGCTTCTCGTCGCGGTCGCAGCGGCGACGCACGGCCTCGACCGGATCGGCGTGGCCGTCGTGGTGCTGACCGGCCTGGCGGCGTTCGAGGCAACCAACCCGCTCACCGCGGCGGCCCAGCAGCTCGCGTCGGTGCGGGCCGGCTCCCGGCGCGTGCTGGAGGTGCTCGATGCACCGACGCCGGTGGCGGATCCCGCAACGCCACTGCCGCCGCCCACCGCACCGATCCACCTGCAGCTGATCGGCGCCCGGGCGCGCTACGGCGCCGCCGAACCGCTGGCGCTGGACCGCTTGTCCGTCGACCTGCCACCCGGTCGGCGCGTCGCGCTGATCGGTCCGTCGGGGGCGGGCAAGAGCACCGTCGCCTCGATCCTGTTCCGGTTCCTGGACCTCGACAGCGGGCAGGCGCTGCTCAACGGACAGCCGCTTGCCGCGTACGCCGCCGACGACGTTCGAGCGATCGTGGGCGGCGCGCCCGCGGACGGCCATGTCTTCGACTCGACGATCCGCGAGAACGTGCGCTTGGCCAGACCCGACGCCAGCCAACAGCAGCTCGACGACGTCGCCGAACGGGTGCGACTGCTCGACTTCATCCAGTCGCTGCCGCTCGGATGGGAGACCCCCGTCGGCACTCATGGCGCCGAGCTGTCGGGCGGTCAGGCACAACGGCTGATGCTGGCGCGGGCGCTCCTGGCGGACCCGCCCATTCTCGTTCTCGACGAGCCCACCGCACATCTCGACCCGGACACCAGCCGCGAGCTTCTGGCCGACCTCCTCGCGGCCACGGAGGGCCACACCCTGCTTCTGATCACGCACGACCTCGAGGGCATCGACGGCCTCGACGAGATCATTCGAGTGCGCCCGCCGATTCGATGAGCGCAGCTGCGGCTCAGGCAGGCGCATCCTGGAAGGCATACGGCCGCGCGTCGACGAACCGCAACTGCCCGTCCTCGCAACGAAGCAGCGCCGTCAGATGAACGGCGAGCACGACCGCTCCGTCGGCACCCAGAATCGTCTGCTCCACGTCCACCAGCGCATGGCGGTCATCGATCGGTCGCACGGCTTGCCCGGTGACCGAGGTCGAGGTGCCGGCCAAGATGCCGGTGAAGTACTCGGCGTACATCGCCGCGACGCCTGACCGCCCCTCGGCCCGCTGACCGAACGGATTGATGAGCGATCCGTCGCCGGTGAACAGCGAGCCGAGCTCCGCGCCGTCGTTGGTCTCCCATGCCTTGCACAGCTGGTCGAGGAACTCCGCGACCGACGCCTCGTCGAACCCACTCATGTCCCACCCCTCACTAACGGGGGCGCTGGCTCGCGCCCGGTTCTTCGAGCATCGGGCGAAGGTGGGCCTCGGCGCGTCGGGAGAACTCCCCATCTTCCCGAGCGTCCGTCTACGGTGGCGGTCATGAACCCGGGGGTGACCCGAGCGGAGATCGCGGCTCTGCTCGCGGTGGGGCAGGACCACGCTTTCGCGCAACCCGCGGGCTCCCAGCTGCGGGCGACCGTCCTGGGACAGCGCCTCGCCGAAGCGGCGGGCGCGAGTGCGGCCGAGCTGGAGACCTGCTGGTGGACGGGCACGCTCCGATTCCTCGGCTGCACGAGTCATGCCTTCGACATGGCGCAGCTGTTCGGCGACGAGATCGAGGTGCGGGCGGAGGCGATGCTCGCCGACAACGCGAGTCCGCCCGAGATGGTTCGCCTGATGCTGGCCCACGCCGGGCCCGGCCGGCACGGCTTGGATCGAGTCCGCGCGCTGCTCGGCGTACTGGCCACCGGCCGAGCCGCCATGGAGATGAACTTCCGAACGGCGTGCGAGGTCAGCGACGTCCTGGCAACCCGGCTCGGCGTCGATTCCTCGGTCCGGGCCTCGCTCGCGACCAGCTTCGAGCGCTGGAACGGTCGCGGCTTCCCTACCGGCTGCAAGGGCACGGCGATCCCGCTGCCGATGCGGGTGACCCAGCTGTCGCAGGAGTTCGAAGCGCTGGCGCGTGCCGCCGACGTCCACGCCGCTGTCGCCACCATCCGCGCCCGCCGGGGCAAGACCTACGACCCGACGCTGGCCGACCTCGTCGTGGCTCACGGCCCGAACTGGTACGACGAGGTCGTCGCGGCGGATCCGTGGGACGCGGCACTCGATGTCGCACCGCCGGGCCACGCTCTCACGGAGGCGGAGGCGCACGACGCGCTGCTCGTCCTCGCCGACTTCACCGACCTCAAGTCGCCGTGGACGGGCGGCCACTCCCGCGCCGTCGCCGGTCTCGCCCGCGAGGCAAGCGGACCGCTCGCCGAGGCAGCGGCGCTGGTGCACGACTTCGGCGTCGTCGCCATCCCGAACTCGATCCTGGACAAGCCCAGTCCGCTCACCCGCGACGAACGCGAACGCATGGAAACCCATGCGATGGTCACTGACCAGCTGTTGCGCCGACTTGCCTTCACGGCTCGGCTCGCCGTCCCGGCCGGTGGCGCCCACGAGCGCCTCGACCAGTCCGGCTACCACCGGCGCCCGACGGCCGGCGAGCTCGACGAGGCGGCGCGGGTCGTCGCCGCCGCCGACTCCTACCAGGCGATGGTCTCCGACCGGCCGCATCGCGCTGCGTTGACCGCAGCCGAGGCGGCCGCCGAGCTCAGACGCGACGCGTCCGCCGGCCGGCTGGACGGCGAAGCCGTCGAGCGGGTGCTCGCCTCAGCAGGCCATCGCCGGGTTGCCCGCCCCGCACAGCCCGGCGGGCTCACCAGCCGCGAGGTCGACGTCGTACGCCTCATGGCACTGGGGCTCACCACACGCGAGATCGCGGCTCAGCTCGTCGTCTCGCCGAAGACCGCCGACCACCACGTCCAGCACATCTACCGGAAGATCGGCGCGTCGACGCGGGGCGCGGCGGCGCTGTTCGCCATCGAGAACGGACTGGTCCCCGCCGGCCGGGACTCATGATGGGGAGTTCTCCCGATGCGACCGGCGGCCGGCATGAGGCAGGCTCATCCACATGACGACCTTCATCACCAAGCTCGACGCGACCGGTGACGGAACGCGGCTCGCCGTCAAGGACCTCATCGACGTCGCGGGCGTCCCCACCACGGCGGGCTCTCGTGCCCTGGAGCGCATCGCGAAGCCTGCAGCTTCCGACGCCGCCTGCCTGGCCGGTGCCAGAGCCGCGAACGCGCGGATCGTCGGCAAGGCCAACCTGCACGAGCTCGCCGCGCTGCCGATCGGCACCAACCCATGGTTCGGCAGCCCGGTCAACCCACTCGACCGGAGCCTGATCCCGGGCGGGTCGAGCAGCGGCTCCGCAACCGCGGTCGCCAACGACGAGGCGGACGTCGCGCTCGGCTCGGACACCGGCGGATCGGTCCGGATCCCGTCCGCGTGCTGCGGCACCAGCGGGCTGAAGACCACCCACGGCCGGGTGTCCCTCGACGGGGTATGGCCGCTGGCGCCGAGCTTCGACACGATCGGGCCGATGGCTCGCGACGTCGCCGGGCTCGTCCGCGGCATGGAGCTGCTCGAGCCGGGCTTCACCGTTGCGTCGAACGCCGCGACGACCGTGGGTCGGGTCCGCACCGCCGGCGACCCCCGCATCGAAGCGGCCGTGGATCACGCCCTGCGCGAGGCCGGCTTCACCGTCGTCGACATCGAGTTCTTCCCGATCGCGGCCGGCTCGGAGCTCTGGACGCCGATCTACTTCGCGGAGCTGATGGAATCCGACGGCAAGCTCGTCGCGAATCATCCGGACGGCATCACCGAAGATGTCGCCGGAATGCTGGCGATGGCGCCGGACTTCTCGGCGGGGGTGGACACGGCACGAACGCAGCTGCGGACCTGGCGCGAGTCGACCCTGCGGCTCTTCGAGCAGGTCGAGCTGCTTGCGCTGCCCACCTTGCCGGTGTTCCCGCCGCGCCTCGACGCGCTCACCCCCGACACGTTCCTGACGACCGTCATGGAGATCACGAGCCACGTGACGCCGTTCAACGCGGCGGGCACGCCCTGCACCGCGCAACCGATCCGCACCGAGGGCTCGGCGGTGCCCGCCAGCCTGCAGCTCGTGGGCCCGCTGGGTGGCGAGGAGCTGCTGCTCGCCACCGCCGCCGTGGTGGCGAGCGCCGCTGCAGCGAGCTGAGCCGGTCGCTGCACCAACCGACTTTGTGCCCTATGCGACGGTCGTCCGGACCGGCAGGCTGGAGGCATGCTGGTCAGCGAGGCAGCTGCGCTGTCGGCTGACCAGGTGCTGCGAGAGGTCGACTCACAGCCAGCGGGCCTGACCGCAGCGGCGGCAGCGGAACGGCTCGCGCACTTCGGGCGCAACGCGCTGCGGTCACATCACACCCAGGCACTGCAGGTACTGCTGCGCCAGGTCCGTTCCCCGCTGCTGCTGCTGCTCGCCGCAACCGCCACGGCATCGTTCTTCCTCGGCGAGCGCAACGACGCGGCGATCATCGCCGTCATCCTGACGCTGTCGATCGGGCTCGGGTTCTTCAACGAGTACCGCGCTGAGAAGGCGACCGAGGCGCTGCACTCCCAGATCCGGCACCTGGCTCTGGTGATGCGCGACGGTTCGCCGCAGTCGGTCGACATCACCGAGCTCGTTCACGGCGACGTCCTGGTGCTTCGCCTCGGCGAGGTGATTCCGGCCGACGTACGACTGCTGTCGGTTTCTGGCCTCGAGTGTGACGAGTCCGCAATGACGGGCGAGTCGCTGCCGGTGGAGAAGAGCCTGGAGGCCGTTCCGGCTAGCTCGGCACTGGCGGAGCTGCGGTGTTGCGGACTGATGGGAACGGTTGTCCATGCGGGAACCGGAACCGGCGTGGTCGTCGCCACCGGCGGTGGCACGGAGTTCGGCCGGATCGCACTCGAGCTCGGCGAGCGGCATCCCGAGACGGAGTTCCAGGCCGGGCTGCGGAAGTTCTCGATGCTGCTGGCCGAGGTCGCTGGACTGCTCACCAGCGCCGTCCTCGTCGTGAACATCGTCCTCGGGCGCAGTGTGATCGAGGCCTTGCTGTTCTCGCTCGCGATCGCAGTCGGCATCACACCGCAGCTGCTCCCCGCGGTGGTCTCCTCGAGCCTCGCGGCGGGCTCGCGACGGCTGGCGCGACGCCAGGTCCTCGTCAAGCGGCTGGTCTGCATCGAGGATCTCGGGGACATCGAGGTTCTGCTCACCGACAAGACCGGGACTCTCACCGACGGCCGCATCGCCTTCATGCGCGCTCTCGCGCCGGACGGTACCGCAGGCGACGATGCGCTGCTGCTCGGCTTGCTTGCTTGCGAGGTCACCGTCGGGCGGTCCGGCGCGGTCGCGGCAAACTCGCTCGACGACGCGCTGTGGACCTCACCAGCCAGCGCCGTCGCGCGCGAGACAGCCGATCGCTACCAGCGGGTGGCGGTGCTGCCCTTCGACCACGACCGTCGGCTGCTCAGCGTCCTGGTTGACGACCCGACGGGGAATCGCGTGCTGGTCACCAAGGGCGCACCCGAGGCGATCCTGGCGCGTTGCGAGCGGTCGCCCGAGAGCGCGACGACGCTGCTCGACCGCGAGTTCGCTGCCGGCCACCGGATCGTTGCCGTCGCCACCCGGCCGGCGGCCGGCCTCACCACGATCGCCGAGGACGACGAGCGTCAGCTGGCCCTGCGAGGCTTCTTGGTGTTTCTCGACCCTCCGAAGGCCTCGGCCGCCTCGGCGCTGGCCCGCCTCGCAGGGCTCGGGGTGACCGTCAAGGTGGTGACGGGCGACAACCCGACGGTCGCGACCACCGTCTGTGAGCAGCTCGGGCTCGCCGCGGGCGGGGTCATGACAGGAGCGGAGGTGGACGCGCTCGACGACGACGAGCTCCGCGACAAGGTCGCCACGACCAGCGTGTTCGCCCGAGTCAGCCCCGAACACAAGGCACGGATCGTCCGCGCGGAACGCCGTCGAGATCTCGACGTCGCGTTCCTCGGGGATGGCGTCAATGACGCGGTCGCACTTCACGCGGCCGACGTCGGCATCTCGGTCGACACCGCGACGGACGTCGCGAAGGACGCCGCCGACGTGATCCTGCTCGAGAAGGACCTCAACGTCCTTGCCGACGGCGTCGCCGAGGGCCGGCGGATCTTCGCCAACACGATCAAGTACGTCCTGATGGGGACCTCGAGCAACTTCGGGAACATGGTCAGCGCCGCCGGGGCATCTGCCGTCCTCAACTTCCTGCCGATGTTGCCGGGGCAGATCCTGCTGAACAACCTGCTCTACGACGGCAGCCAGCTCGCGATCCCCACCGACGAGGTCGACGCCGAACAGCTCGTGCGCCCGTCACGCTGGGACATCGGCTTCATCCGCCGCTTCATGCTCGTCTTCGGTCCGCTGTCATCGCTGTTCGACTTCGGCACGTTCGCGATCCTGGTGTGGGGCTTCCATGCCCACGCGGGCCTGTTCCGCACCGGCTGGTTCGTGGAGTCCCTCGCCACCCAGACATTGGTGATCTTCGTGATCCGCACCCGCCGCTCGCCGTTCACCCGCAGCCGGCCCAGCGTTCCGCTGTTGCTCGCGGCAATCGGCGCGGTTGCGGTCGGTGCGCTGCTGCCGCTCACCCCGCTCGCCCACACCCTCGGCTTCCGCTCCCCACCGGCGCGGATCTATGTGGTGATCGCCGGACTGGTCGTTGGCTACCTGGTGCTCATCGAGACCGCGAAGCGGCGGTTCTTCGCGGCGCAGCCGGCGATACCTCACGTACGCGAGCGTCGGGCCGGCTACCGGATCGGTCGCCGCGCTGCGAGGTTCAGCGTCGGTCATGCGATCTCCGCATCCCGCCGTCCCTCGCGCCGGACAGGAGGCAACCAGTGAGCGCAGCCGATGCAACCGCTTCCGTCAGAGGCCCGCTCTCGGGCGAGGAAGCCGCCCTGCTCGACGCGTACTGGCGCGCGGCCAACTATCTGTCGGTCGGCCAGATCTACCTGCTCGACAACCCGCTGCTGCGGGAGCCGCTGCGACCAGAACACATCAAGCCACGACTGCTGGGTCACTTCGGCACAACGCCAGGACTGAACCTGCTCTACGCGCACCTCAACCGGGCCATCAAGATGCGTGACCTTTCGGCGATCTTCGTCACCGGACCCGGCCACGGTGGCCCCGGCCTGGTGGCCAATGCCTATCTGGAGGGCACCTATACGCAGACCTACCCGACGATCGGTCCCGACGTCGAGGGGCTTCGCCGCTTGTTCCGCCAGTTCTCGTTTCCCGGCGGCATCCCCAGCCACGTAGCACCGGAGACGCCGGGCTCGATCCACGAGGGTGGCGAGCTCGGCTATGCGCTCGCCCATGCGTACGGCGCCGCGTTCGACCACCCGGATCTCCTGGTGGCCTGCGTGGTCGGCGACGGCGAGGCGGAAACCGGGCCGCTGGCGACCAGCTGGCACGCGAACAAGTTCCTCAATCCGGTCAGCGACGGCGCGGTCCTGCCGATCCTCCACCTGAACGGCTACAAGATCGCCAACCCGACCGTCCTCGCCCGCATCCCCGAGCCGGAGCTGCTCGACCTGCTTCGCGGCTACGGCCACGAGCCGCTCGTCGTCTCGGGAGACGAGCCGATGGCCGTGCACCAGCAGCTGGCTGCTGCGCTCGACACCGCCCTCGATCGCATCGCCACGATCCAGGCTGCGGCACGGTCCGGCGGGACCGCCGAGCGGTCACCATGGCCGTGCCTCGTCTTGCGCACCCCGAAGGGGTGGACCGGGCCCGCGGAGGTCGACGGCCTGCCGATGGAGGGCACCTGGCGATCGCACCAGGTCCCGCTCGCCAACGTCCGCGAAGACTCGGGCCACCTACGACAGCTCGAAGCGTGGCTGCACTCGTACCGGCCTGAGGAGCTCTTCGACGAATCGGGCGCCCTGCGCGCCGAGCTGGCGGCACTCGCACCATTGGGGTCGCAACGGATGAGCGCGAACCCCGTCTCCAACGGCGGCCTGCTGCTACATGACTTGGAGCTGCCCGACTTCCGCGCGTACGCCGTCAAGGTGCCGACGCCGGCGACCGAGCTCAGCGAAGCCACCCGGGTCCTCGGCGAATGGCTACGTGACGTCATCGAGCGCAACCCGCAGAACTTCCGGCTGTTCGGGCCGGACGAGACGGCATCCAACCGGCTGCAGGCCGTCTTCGAGGCGACCGACCGAGCGTGGGAGGCGACCGTGCTCAGCACCGACGAGCACCTCGCACCGCAGGGCCGGGTCGTGGAGGTGCTCTCGGAGCACCTGTGCCAAGGCTGGCTCGAGGGATACCTGCTCACCGGACGGCACGGCATCTTCAACTGCTACGAGGCGTTCATCCACATCGTCGACTCCATGGTCAATCAGCACGCGAAGTGGCTGAAGGTCACCAACGGGATCCCGTGGCGCCGCCCGATCGCCTCTCTCAACTACCTGCTGTCGTCGCACGTGTGGCGGCAGGACCACAACGGGTTCTCCCACCAGGATCCGGGATTCATCGACCACGTCGTGAACAAGAAGGCGGAGATCGTCCGCGTCTATCTGCCGCCTGACACCAACACCTTGCTGTCCGTCATGGACCACTGCCTGCGCACGCGCCAGTACATCAACGTCGTCGTTGCGGGCAAGCAGCCCGCGCTCACCTACCTGCCGATGGAACAAGCCGTCGCGCACTGCAGCCGAGGGCTGGGCATATTCGAATGGGCGAGCAACGACGGAGGCGACGAGCCGGATGTCGTCCTCGCCTGCGCGGGTGACATCCCGACGCTCGAGACCCTGGCCGCGACGGCAATCCTGCGTGAACACCTTCCCGTGCTGAAGGTTCGCGTGGTCAATGTCGTGGACCTGATGCGACTGGAGACGCCCGACGAGCACCCGCACGGGTTGTCGAACACCGAGTTCGACGCCCTGTTCACCGCCGACCGACAAGTGATCTTCGCCTACCACGGCTACCCGTGGCTGATCCATCGGCTGACCTACCGGCGCACCAACCACCACAACATCCATGTCCGTGGCTACAAGGAGGAGGGGACGACCACGACGCCGTTCGACATGGTGATGCTCAACGACCTCGACCGGTTCCACCTGGTCATCGACGTCATCGACCGGGTGCCAGGGCTCGGTGAGCGGGCAGCGCTGTTGCGGCAGCAGATGGTTGATGCGCGGCTGGCCGCCCGCGCCTACACCCGCGAGCACGGCGAGGACGATCCGGCAATCAGCAACTGGACCTGGCCGCGCTGACATGCGCGTTCTTGTCGTCAACGCTGGCTCGTCGTCGCTGAAGGTGCGGCTGCTCGATGACGACGAGCTCATCGAGTCCTACGACGAGTTGCCGGACCCGCCTCCGCAGACCGATGCGGTCGGACACCGGGTCGTGCACGGCGGCACCCGCTTCCTCGAGCCGGTGATCGTCGACGACGAGGTCGAGGCTGCCCTGCGAGACCTCGTCGACCTGGCACCGCTGCACCAACCGAAGTCGCTCCACGGCATCGACGCGGCACGCGCACTCCTTCCGGACGTCCCGCACGTCGCGTGTTTCGACACCGCCTTCCACGCACACCTACCGCCAGCGGCAGCAACCTATCCACTACCCGCCGACTGGCGTTCGACGTACGGGCTGCGCAAGTACGGCTTCCACGGGCTGTCCCACGCATGGGCGGCACGCCGCGCGGCCGACCTGGTTCCTGGGTCGCGGCGGGTCGTTACCTGTCATCTCGGCGCCGGCGCGTCACTCGCCGCAGTGCGCGACGGCGTCTCCGTGGAGACGACGATGGGGTTCACACCGCTCGAGGGACTTGTCATGGCCACGCGCCCCGGACGCCTCGACGCCGGGCTGGTGCTCTGGCTACAGGATCACGCCGGAATGAGCAGCGCCGAGATCGCCGACGTGCTCGAGCACAGCAGCGGCCTGACCGCGCTTGCGGGCACCGGTGACATGCGCGAGCTGTTGCGTCGCGACGATCCGGACGCTGGGCTCGCGGTCGACATCTACCTGCACCGACTGTGTGCTGAGATCGCGGCCATGACGGCCGCTCTCGCCGGCCTCGACACGCTCGTGTTCACGGGCGGGGTGGGTGAGAACGCCGCCGAGATCCGGCTGCGTGCCACGCAACACCTGTCCTTCCTGGGGGTGGCGGTCGATCCGGAGCGCAACGCGGCAGTCGCGGGCGTCGACGCCGACATCACCGCACCTGGCGCGAAGGTCAGCACGCTCGTGGTCGCCAGCCGGGAAGACCTGGAGATCGCCCGCTCGGTGCGCCGGGTGCTCGGCTGACTGCGGCCGCATGCGAAGGCGAAAGGCGGGACCTTCGCCACTGTCGCGTGACCGCGTGACGGGCCGACGATGAGGCCGGACGGCAGGGAGGTTCCCATGACCACACACCCGACCCCGACGCTTTTCATGATCCCGCGCCAACGCGTCGCGGAGCTCCCATGGGAGCCGATGCCAGGCGCCACCGGCGTAGAGCACCGCGTGTTGTTCGAGGACGAGCGCAGCGTTGCCGGCTTGCTCCGCCTGCACCCGGGAGCCGAGGAGCTCGCACACCTTCACCTGCACGGCGAGCATCACCTCTGGGTGCTGAGCGGCACCGTGTCGGTCGACGAGACCCTGCTGCCCGCCGACAGCTACTTGCACGTCCCCGCCCGGCTCACCCACCGCGTCGTCGACACCGGGGCCGGCAGCCTGCTGTTCTACGTCTTCGCGACATCCAACGACTGAGCGTCCCCGACGCACCCCGTCTTGCCTCGTGTCACGCCTTTGCGACGGTGAGGAGGAACGTCGCGTCGGTGATGGCCGTCACAGAGTGCCGCGACTGCGGGATCGCGATGAAGTCGCCATCGCGACCCTCCCACTCGTCATCACCCGCGTTCACGCGTAGCCGGCCACTCAACACCTGCATCGTCGCCTCGCCCGGGCTTTCATGCTCCTTCATCTCCGAACCAGCGAGCAAGGCAATCAACGTCTGACGAAGCGACTGCTCGTGCCCGCCGAACACGGTAATGGCCGCCCGGCCCGAGTGGCTACGTGCCAGCTCCAGCTGCTCGCGGGCGTCGGCGGTCAGCGATCGTTTCATCATGTGCCGGCCTCCTCCGAGTTCTCTTGCCCGATCCTCGCATCCCCAATCGAGCACCCATCTTTCGCGGCAGCCACGAAGCGAGGGTGCAGACTCTCGCAGGTGACCCGGAGCCAGCGGCTGACCCTCATCGCAGCCATTCTCGGCACGAGCGTCGTGATGCTGGACGGGTCGATCGTCAACGTCGCGCTCCCCGCAATCGAACGCGACCTCGGGGGCGGCTTGGCCGCGCAGCAGTGGGTGGTGAACGCCTACCTGCTGCTGCTCGGCTCCTTCATCCTGATCGGCGGCTCGCTCGGCGACCTCTACGGTGAGCGCAAGGTCTTCGGTATCGGCGTCGTGGCGTTCGGCGTTTGCTCGTTGGGATGCGCAATCGCACCCAACGCAGGAACGTTGATCGCCGCGAGAGCCGTTCAGGGCATCGCGGGTGCGATGGTCACCCCCAGCTCTCTCGCGGTGATCGTCGCGGCGTTCCCGGCCGACAGCCGCGGCGGTGCAATCGGTGCGTGGACCGCGTGGACCGGAATCAGCGCGGTCGCGGGTCCGCTTCTCGGCGGTTGGATCGTCGACGCGTCGTCGTGGCGTTGGGTCTTCGCCATCAATGTCCCTCTGGTGATCGCGACGATGAGTCTGGTGGTTCTCGGCGTGGCGGCGGTTCCACCGGTCAACCGCCGGAGGCTCGACCTGGTAGGAGCGGGCTTGTGCGCGCTCGGACTGGGTGGCGTGATGGCGGCACTGATCGAGCAACCCCACCGCGGTTGGGGAAGCCCGCTGATCTATGGCCTGCTCATTGCCGGTGTCGCACTGTTCACGGTGTTCGTGGTCTACGAGCGGCACACGCCCGAGCCGATGGTGAAACTCGAGCTGTTCGCCAGCCGGAACTTCACCGCCGCGAACATCGAGACGCTCGTGATGTACGGCGGCCTGTCGATCCTGTTGTTCTTCCTCGTCATCTTCTTGCAACAGGTTGCCGGTTACAGCGCACTGCGCAGTGGCCTCACGACGTTGCCGGTGACGGTCATGATGTTCCTGCTCGCCCGCCGGTTCGGCGCGCTTTCGAGCCGGCTCGGCCCGCGGTTGTTCATGGGCGCGGGACCGCTCGTCGCAGCTGCGGGAGTGCTGTGGCTGCTTCGGGCCGGGTTGCACACGTCGTACATCAGCGTGGTGCTGCCGGCGCTCGTGGTGTTCGGACTCGGCCTCTCCATGACCGTCGCGCCGCTCACGACGACTGTGCTGGCCGAAGCCGACGAGAGCGACGCCGGTATCGCATCGGCGATCAACAACGCGGTCGCTCGGGTCGCAGGACTGGTCGGGATCGGTGTCGTCGGCGTGGTTGTGGCGCACACGCTGGTGGGCGACACCTTTTCGCGATCAAAAGCGTCGGTGCATGCCTTTCACCAGGGCGTCATGTCATGCGCATTGTGTCTGGTGGCAGCCGGCCTGATCGGCTCCCTGGCCATCGAGAACCCGCCGGCCGAGTCCCTGGTTCATTGACAGCAGCCGAGGGCAAGCAGAACATGCGTGCAGCCGCCGATACGCCACCAAGCTGGAGTTGCGAATGTTTGTTTCCCTGACCCGCCGTACCCGACTTGTGGTGGCGGCTAGCGCGATTGTTGCCCTGGCCGGCTGCAGCGGTTCCAGCAGCTCAGGGGGGAACAACAACGGCGGGGGCACGCCACTTCATGGCGGCACCGCGTCGTTGTACAACATCGGCGGCGGCCCGAACTACATCTTCCCGTTGGCGAGCGCCCAGTTCTTCCTCAGCGACAATCTCAGCAACTTCCAGCAGCTGATGTACCGGCCGCTCTACTGGTACGGCAACGGCAATGACACGACGATCGACTACACCCGGTCGATCGGGAAGCCGCCGGTGTACACCAACGGCAACAAGACCGTCACCATCTCCCTCAACCACTACGTCTGGTCGGACGGGACGCCGGTCAGCGCCCGCGACGTTCTCTTCTGGCACAACCTCATGAAGGCCGAGAAGGTCAACTGGGCCGACTACTCCCCCGGCGACTATCCGGACAACGTGGCGAGCGCGAAGATCGTCAACCCGACCACGATCCAGTTCAACCTGACCAAGGCCTACGACACGAACTGGTTCACGTACAACGAGCTTTCCCAGATCACTCCGCTCCCCCAGCAGGCCTGGGACAAGAAGTCGGCGGGTGGACCGATCGGCAACTGGGATGAGACGACTGCGGGTGCGAAGGCCGTGTACAACTATCTCGCCGGTGAGGCGAAGAAGCTGTCGACCTACGCCTCCAACCCGCTATGGCAGACGGTCGATGGGCCCTGGCGGCTCACGCAGTACACGCCATCGAACGGCAACCTGACGATGGTGCCGAACCCGAAGTACGTAGGCCACAAGCCCTACCTGGCCAAGTTCACACAGAAGAACTACACGACGACGGATGCGGAGTTCAACGCGCTTCTCGGCGGCCACGGACCCAACATCGGATTCATCTCGCCCGTCCAGCTCCGATCGCAGAAGGCGCTCGACCGACTCGGCTACACCCAAGGAAAGCAATACAGCTTCTCGATCAACTACCAGTACATGAACTTCAACAACCCCACTGCCGGGCCGATGTTCAAGCAGCTCTACATCCGTCAGGTTCTGCAGCTGCTGCAGAACCAGGAGGGCATCTCGCAGCACTACTACTCGAACACCGAAGTGCCGGGCTGCGGACCGATCCCGAGTGTGCCGAAGAACAGCTTCGCCGACGCGACCGACTCCAAGTGCCTGTACAACTACGACCCGCAGCGGGCGATCTCGCTGCTTAAGTCACACGGCTGGAACGTCGTACCGAACGGCGTCAGCACCTGCCAGAGCCCAGGCACGGCTCCGAACCAGTGCGGCGCGGGAATCCCCAAGGGCGCCCAGCTGAAGTTCACGCTCATCTACGAGAACGTCGGCATCGCCTATCCCAAGGCCATTGCTCAGGAGAAGTCCGACGCCGCCGCTGCGGGCGTCGACATCGTGCTGAAGACGGTGTCGGTCAACGACCTGTACGGCGACACCGTGGCGTGCAAACCGAGCGAGTCGTCCTGCGGCTGGCAGCTGAGCGCGGCCGGCGGCTGGATCTACGCTCCCGACTACTACCCAACCGGGGAGGCGCTGTTCGAGACGGGCGCCGGCAACAACCTCGGCAGCTACTCGGACCCGAAGGCGGACCAGCTGATCGCCGCGTCGACTCTTCCGGGCGACTCGACCAAGACTCTGGACGCCTACCAGGACTACCTGTCCGAGCAGCTCCCCGTCATCTGGCAGGAGACGGGCTACAACCTCATCGAAACTACGAATAATCTGCACGGCACGACGCCGTACAACATCTTCGGGAACATCAACCCCGAGGACTGGTACTACACCGGCCACATTCCCAGCGGCGGCTAGGCAGCTTCGACACCGCCGCCTGCCACGACCGCTTGAAGCGGGAAATGGCAGGCGGCGAGGTGTCCCTCGCCGCTGAAGGTGCTCATCGCCGGCTCGATGTCGGCGCAGATCTGTTGCGCCCTGGGGCACCGAGTGCGGAACCGGCAGCCCGACGGGGGGTCGATCGAGGACGGCAGCTCACCCCCGATGGCCACTCGCTCACGCGTGGCGGCCGCTTCCGGGTCGGGTACGGGGACCGCCTCGAGCAGACCCGCGGTGTAGGGGTGGGCCGCACGCTGGTAGATGTCGGCCGTCTGGCCGATTTCCACCAGCTTGCCGAGGTACATGACCGCGACCCGGTCGGCGAGGTAGCGCACGACGGACAGGTCATGGGAGATCATCAAGTAAGTCAGGTCATGCTCGTCCTGAAGCTGGCGCATCAGGTTGAGCAGCTGCGCGCGAATCGAGACGTCGAGCGCCGAGACCGGCTCGTCGGCCACGATCAGTCGCGGGCGCAGAGCCAGCGCACGCGCGAATCCGATCCGTTGCCGCTGCCCACCTGAGAACTCCCGGGGAAGCAGACCGGCTGCAGCTGGGTCGAGGCCGACGTCTCGGAGGAGCTCGGCGATCCGCGCAAGCCGCTCCTCCCGGTTGAAGGTTCGCTGGATCACGAGCGGTTCGGCGAGGATCGAGCGGACGCGCATCCGCGGATCCAACGAGGCGTACGGGTCCTGGAAGATCATCTGGACGTTCCGGCTGTGCCGCCGCCGCTCTGCCCGCGCCCGGCCGGTGCGGATCGGTGTGCCGTCGAACAGCACTGTGCCCGCATCAGGCGCTTCCAGCCCGACCAGCATGCGCCCGACGGTGCTCTTGCCGCAGCCCGACTCGCCCACCACCCCGAGCGTCTCGCCGCGGTGCACCTCGAACGACACCCCGGACACCGCCTTGACCGTCGACGCGGTTCGGCGCGACCAGCCCGCACCGCCGACCGGGTACTCGCGGACCACGTCCTTGACGGCAGCGAGCACGGTTCCAGCAGCACGCGGCGGCGTACTACCTGTCGACACGGCTGCGGCAACGGCTGCTCCGTCACGTGGGTGGAAGCACTCCCATATGTGGCCGTCCGGCGCAACGGTGGGTAGCGGCAGCTCAGTGCGGCATCGCTCCGTGGCGTGGCGGCACCTGGGCGCGAAGGAACATGCGTTGGGAAGCATCGCCAGCGACGGCGGCGCGCCAGGAATGCTGTACAGACTCTCGGCTGCGGTCTGATCGACGCGCGGCAATGCGCCAAGCAGCGCCTCGGTGTACGGATGCCTGGTCCGCCGGAACACCTCGGACGTACGCGCGGACTCTGCTATCCGCCCGGCGTACATGACCATGACCCGATCGGTGTGCTCAGCGATCACCCCCATGTCATGGGTGATGAGCAACAGCGCCATGCCGAGCTCGCTACGGAGCCGGCGCAGCAGCCGCAGGATCTGGTCCTGAACGCTGACGTCGAGCGCCGTGGTGGGCTCATCGGCGATCAGCAGCTTTGGCTGACAGGCGATCGCCATCGCGATGCACACCCGTTGCCGCAGCCCGCCTGACAGCTGGTGCGGATAGCTGTCGATCCGTTCCTCAGGCCGGGGAACGCCGACCATCGCCAACAGCTCGAGAACCCGCTCTCGGGCCCCGCTCTTGGCAACCGGCCCGTGAATCAGCAACGGCTCCGCGATCTGCTTTCCGATCGCCATGGTCGGGTCGAGTGCCGTCATCGGGTCCTGGGAGATCATCGCGATCTCCCTGCCTCGCACGGTCCGCATCTGCTTCTCCGGCAGAGCCGCCAAGTCGCGACCGCCGAACTCGATCCGACCAGACGAGATCCGTCCACCTGATGGGAGCAGTCGCAGTATCGAGGCGCCGGTCATCGACTTGCCGGAGCCCGACTCGCCAACAAGACCGACAGCCTCGCCGGCCTCGATGTCGAAGGAGATGCCGTTGACTGCGTGAACCACTCGGTCTCGAAGGACGATCTCCGTGGCGAGATCATCAACCCGAAGCAAGCTCAAGGCATCATTTCAGCACACGCATACGAAACGACCCGCGGTCTCGTATGGTCAGTGAGAACGACGTACGACCGAGGTCCAGAACAGCATTCGGGAGATGCGTGCTCCGCTACACGATGCGACGTCTGGCACTGGCGGTGCTCGTCGCATTTCTCGTGACGCTGTTGACGTTCATCCTGTTTCACAACCTGCCCGGCGGCCCGGCTGCGGCAATCGCAGGTCACCACACGACGAAGCCGCAGATCCAGGCATTCATTCACGAGAACGGCCTCGACAAGCCGCTGCTGACGCAGTACCGCGACTACCTCTCGCACCTGCTCCACGGAAACCTGGGCTACTCGTTCAAGCGCAACCAGACGGTGAACGCGATCCTCGCCGAGGATCTCCCCAAGAGCATCGTGCTGGTCGGGGCGTCGACCCTCCTCGCCCTGTTCATAGGCCTCTCGACCGGTCTCTTCCAGGCGCTGCGTCGCAACACGTTCACCGACCACTTCCTCACCGGCGCCTCGTTCATCTTCTATGCGATGCCTGACTTCTGGCTCGGGCTGATCCTCATCGACTGGTTCGCCATCCGGTTGCACGTATTTCCCACCGAAGGGCCGCAAGGCTCGTGGACCGAGGCGTTCACTCAACCCTCGGGCATGGTGCTGCCGATCGCCACTCTGTCGCTCACCTCGATCGCCGTGTTCAGCCGTTACATGCGGTCATCGGCCCTCGACGTCTTCGGGCAGGACTACATCCGGATCGTGCGATCGAAGGGTGCATCAACCGGGCGGATTCTCTGGTCACACACCCTGCGCAACGCCGGCATACCGATCATCACGCTGCTCGGGCTGAGCCTGCCTGACCTGCTGAGCGGGGCAATCATCACCGAGGAGGTCTTCAACTACCCAGGCATCGGACTCGAGACGTTCAACGCCGCGGTCAACCGCGACTACGCGCTCGAGCTCGGGATCACCATAATCATCGCGATCGCCGTGATCGTCGGCAACCTGATCTCCGACCTTGCCTACAGCTACCTGGATCCCCGGGTGCGCGTCACGTGAGCGGCCACGTGCCCTTGGCCGCGCAGGTCGACCCGATGGATGCGGCGACGGGCCACGCACCGACCCGAAGATTCGCGGTTGCGCGCTCGGCACTGTTTGGCACGACTCTCGGCCGTTGGGGAGCGGCGCTGCTCGTCGGCGTGACGTTGTTCTGCTTCCTGGGGCCCGTGTTCTACCGGACCGAACAAGTACGAACCAACATCGACGAGGTGCTGGCCTCACCGAACGCCCATCATCTGCTCGGGTTCGACGGCAACGGCTACGACGAGCTCGGCCGCCTCATGCTGGGCGGGCAGTCGGCGTTGGAGATCGGCTTCGTCGCAGCCCTGCTCGCAACCGTCGTCGGAACCCTGTACGGCGGCGTTGCCGGCTACTTCGGTGGGGTACTCGACTCGTTGATGATGCGCGTCGTCGACACCCTCCTCGCATTCCCCTCTCTGCTGGTACTGCTCGTGCTGTTCTCGATCGTCCAGCCGAACTTCTCAAGCCTTGTCGTGGTGCTCGGGTTATTCGCCTGGCTCGTGCCCGCCAGGCTCATCCGCGGCGAGAGCCTCACCTTGCGCACCCGGGACTTCGTTCACGCGGCACGTCTGCAGGGCGCCGGGCACGGCCGAATCGTCATCCGGCACCTGCTCCCCAACGCGATCGGGACGATCGTGGTCAACACCACGTTCCAGGTCGCCGACGCGATCCTGGCCCTCTCGACGCTGAGCTTCCTCGGCTTCGGGGTACCGGCTCCCGCGACCAACTGGGGTTCGATGCTGTACGACGGCGTCGACTACGCGGCCACCGGGTCGTGGTGGCTGCTCTACCCGGCCGGCATCTTGATCGTGATGACAGTGGTCGCACTCAACTTCATCGGCGAGGCCATCGAAGAAGCGCTTGGAGCCCGCACGTGAGCACTGAAGACGTCACGATCACCCACCGCGCCGACCGGCATCGGTTCGAGCTCGCCGTGGACGGCGAGGTCGTCGGCTACAGCACCTATCGCGACGCTGATGGCGTACGGACCTTTCTGCACACCGAGATCGACCCATCGGTCGAAGGCCGAGGTTTCGGGAGCCAACTGATCCGCGAGGCGCTCGATCAGACCCGGGCAGCGGGCCTAAGCGTCGTTCCGCAGTGCCCGTTCGTCCGGGCGTTCATCGAGCAGCACCCGGAGTACGCCGACCTGGTCGACGCCGCTTGATCCATTCGGTGATCCGCGCCGGTGTCGCCGGCTCGCCGACGAGGCCCACAGCGGCGTGACCGAGCGCTGCGGCGCACAACACACGCTCAGCGGCCGCCTCGCGATTACCCCATGGCAGAAACGGCTTCGCAATGAACAGCGCGGCAATCCCATGCGCCGCGGCCCACAGGTCGAGAGTGATCGGGAGCGGATCCCCGGCAGGGAAGATGCCCGCCTCGATGCACTCGACCACCGTCTGGTTGAAGTGGACGAACGCGGAGCTGGCAAGAACCTCGTCGACGTCAGGACACGGGCACGGGTCCATCACGGCGATCCGATAGTGCTCGGGATGCTCGATGGCGAAGCGCACGTAGGCCATGCCGTAGTCACGGAGCTTCGCCATAGGTCCGTCAGCGCGCGCTCCGGCCTCGAGCATGGCGGCGTCCAGTTCGGCAAACACGTCGACCACGACCGCCGCGATCAGCTCGTTCTTGTCGGCGAAGTGCAGGTAGATCGACGGCGGCGTGACCCCGACGGCGTCGGCGACCGCGCGAATCGAGACGTCATCGACCGACGCGGCCGCTGCCAGCAGCTCCTTCGCGGCGGCGACGATCTCGGCACGCAGCTGCTCGCCGGCTCCACGTTGTGAGCGTGGCCGGCGAGCTGCCGCCGCGACATTCATCCGACCGCCACAGGCTGTTCGACCGCGGGCAGCTCGAGACCACCCTCCTCCGAGAGCCCAAAGCGGCTGTGCAGCCGCGCGAGGGGCTTCGGAGACCACCAGTTCCACTTGCCTGCCAGGCGCATGAAAGCTGGCACCAGCGTTGCGCGGACGATCGTCGCGTCCATGAGGACCGCGAGTGTCAGCCCGGTACCGAACAGCATCATGAAGGCGACCTGACCGCGCGAGATCGCGGCGAACACGATCGCCATCAGCACGGCAGCGGCGGTGACGATCCGACCGGTCCGGCCGAGGCCAAGCGCGACCGCGCGGGTGTTGTCGGCCGCGGTCTGACCCGACTTCAGCCATTCCTCGCGGATCCGGGAAAGCAAGAACACCTCGTAGTCCATCGACAAGCCGAAGGCGACGCAGAACATCAACGGCGGCATCGTCGGGGTGAGGAAGTGCGTCACCGTCAGGTCGGGATACAGCGAGGAGAGGTGACCCTCCTGGAAGATCCACACCATTGCGCCGAAGGTCGCCGACAACGACAACGTGTTGAGGACCAGTGCCTTGATCGGCATAACTACGCTGCCGGTGAACAGGAACAGCAGGACGAAGGTCGCCAGGGCGATGATGAGGATTGCCCACGGCATCGCGCGACCGAGCGCATCAAGGCTGTCGCGATCTTCGGCTGTCTGACCCCCGATGTCGACCGGCCACGGAGCCGGAACTGCTTTGACGGCAGCTAACGTGTCCTTGAGGGATTGCGACTGAGGGTCACCCGAGGCGGCGAGGGCCAGGTACGTCGCCTCGCCGGACCGCATCGACGGAATCGCCGATCCCACCTTCTGGCCGCCGGCGTAGGAGCCTGCCGCTGACTCCACAGTGTCCACACCGTTGATCTGCGAGAGCTTGGCGGCGTACCCGGCGATCTGGGTAGCGCGTCCCTGGACCGATGGCACCGCGATCTCGATGGTGGCACCTGTCCCGGCGCCGAACTCGGTGAGCGCGTCGTGCCCCACCTGGTATGCCGATGCGCTCGGCGGCAGGACGCGCTGGTCCGGGTAGCCGAACTTCACGTGAAGGAACGGCAATCCGACGAAGACCAGGAACGCCGTCACGAGTACCGCGACGGGAGCGGCCCACCGCATGACCACCTTTGCGAAGCGGAACCAGAACGACCCTTCAACCGGTTTCGCGACGGGCTCCGGCCGGTGCAGCACGCGTCGCAACCACGCCCGCAGGTCCCACGCGTTGACCCGGTCGCCAAGCAGTGTCAGAACCGCGGGCAGGATCGCCAAGGCGGCAACCGCGGCGAGCGCGACGACGGCGATGCCGGCGTAGGCGAACGACCGAAGGAAGTACAGCGGGAAGACGAGCATCGCCGCCAACGAGAGGCCGACGGTGAGCGCGGAGAACAGCACGGTGCGGCCTGCGGTCTGCATCGCCCGCCGTACCGCATCGTCCGGAGCAAGGCCGTTGCCGACCTCCTCGCGGTAACGGCTGACGATGAACAGGCTGTAGTCGATCGCGAGCGCCAGGCCCATCGCGGTGGTCATGTTGAGCGCGTACACGGAGACGCTCGTGAACAGGGCAAGCAGGCGAAGCACCGCCATCGTCCCGATGATCGAGGCGAGGCCCACAGCGACCGGCAGGATCGAGGCAACGAAGCTGCCGAACACCCAGGTCAGTGCGACCACGGTGAGCGGGATGGCGACCATCTCGGACTTGGTCAGGTCGGACTTCACCGTTTGATTGACCTGGTGGTAGGCGATCGCCAGGCCACCCGCCTTGACCGTCACGCCGTCGCGGGTGCCGACCAGCGGGTCGGTGGCGGCAGCGGCGCGATCCGGCGCGACCGAGTCGTTGCCCGCCACGTGGGCGACAACGAGCGCGGAGCGGTGATCGGGGCTGACCAGCGCTGACGCGGCCTGCTTCGGCGCGCTCCAGTACGACGTCACGTGATCAATGCCCGCGTGAGACGAGAGCGCGGCCGCATCGCGAAGGCCGATTGCCCGAACGGACGCCGCGTCCACGCCGGCCGGCGCCTGAACCTCGAGGACGAGATTCGTGTCACCGGTGTGGAACTTGCTGGTGAGCAGGTCGCGCGCAGCGGCCGACGGCGCGTTGGGATCGTTGTAGCCGCCAGCACCGAGCTTCGAGGCAACCGGCGCCCCGAAGACCACCCCGATCACCAGCAGGACGCCGGCAATGCCAAGAACCCGCTTGGGCCGGGCGATTCCGCGATTCGCAAGCGCCGTCAGCATGACTCCCCCTCTTCGACCCGCCCACCCGCCGACCGGGCTCTCGCCCGCCGCTCCTTGGGCTAACGGCGATAACTTATCGACGGTAACTTATCGCCTGTCAACCCGATTTGCTGAGATGTGACGAAGGCCACGGATCGAGGAGTCAGCGGTGGGCTGGTACGAGAAGCACGTGTTGCCACGGATCATCAACAAGGTGCTCGACAACCGGCACACCCGCGAGGTCCGGCAGCGGGTCGCCGGCGGGCTGTCGGGCGACGTGCTCGAGATCGGCTTCGGAAGCGGGCTGAACCTGCCCTACCTACCCGCTGCCGTGACGTCGTTCCGGGCGGTCGACCCCTCCGGGGAAGCGGCGAAGCTCGCCCGCGCACGCATCGAGGCCGCTCACGTGCCGGTGGAGATCGTCGGTCTGGACGGTCAGCAGCTGCCGCTGCCCGACGAGAGCGTCGACGCGGTCCTGAGCACCTGGACGCTGTGCACGATCCCCGACGCGGTCGCTGCGGTTCGCGAGGTACGCCGCGTGCTGCGACCGGGCGGCCGGTTCCACTTCGTGGAGCACGGCGCCGCGGACGACGCCGGAGTGCGCCGCTGGCAGGACCGGCTCAACGGCATGCAGCAACGGGTCGGTGGCGGCTGCAACCTCAACCGGGACATCACGGCGATCGTCACCGAGGGCGGGCTGACGATCAGCCGGCTCGACCGGTACTACGGCCCAGGCGAGCCGAAGCCTTTCGGCTCGCTCTACGAAGGCACCGCCGTCGCCGGTTGAGTTGTCAGGCTCTCAACACGCTCTGACGTTGTCAGAGTCTGACAGTCCGAGGGCACGTCGGAGCTGCTGCGCAGCAGGGTCGTCGGCATAGATCACGTAACTCGGAAAGCGCAGCACACGCTCACGGCTGATGACGAGCTCGTTGCCGCGCGCCATATCCGCCCAATACCTTTGAACAACCAAGTGCAGTGCGCCGTCGACCTCGACACGAACGACCCCACCGTCCCGGCTTTGAAGAGTGGCATCTAGATATCGACGGCGCCCGAAGGCATCGTGGCGGACAGCCTGAAGCTCGGGGCGCGGTAACCCGTTTCGTCGGCAGAACTTGAGGAAGTCGAGCTCGCTCACCGCCTGCGCCCCGCCTGCAATGTCACGCAAAGCGGCCGCCAGCACCCGCCGATGACGGACGGCGCCGGCCTGACTGAGTTCAACCATCAACTTGTCGGGCGTTGTGAGTCTCTGCTGGATGCCGGCAGCAACCACGCCGCAGGCCGTACGCGGGCGCGCGCTCCACACTGCCGCGTCGATCAGCGCGCGCTCGACCCGGACCTGTGGAAGCGCGCGGCCGGGGTGGACATCCGTGCGGTTGAACCGACGCGACTCATGGATCTTCACGGGAAAGCCGAGGCCCGCTGGCACTGCAGTGCCGCGCGGCACGAGAACCTCGATGCACTCCGGCTCCCAGCCCACCAGACCATGCACGGTCGCGGCAGTGCGCGCTGCAAGCGCGGCGTCTGGGCCGGCGTTCAGGACAGCAGCCCAAAGGCGTTGATCGGGATCGAGCGGACCGTTATGCATCGCAACAACCATCGAGCCGTGTGCTCGCCACCGGCCGCCATCCAACATCGCGTCGACCGCCCTAGCCGTCATCCCCACGTGACTGAGCTGGCTACGACGAAGAACGCCGCATTGCTGATCGGAGATGACGCGCAAGGATGCCTGCAGACCGACGTCCGCGCGAGGAGGTAGCGAGATCGGCGAATCCACGGGCGGAGCGTCGCAACTTCGTGAGACTGACGATGGCGCACATCCACAACCCGCCGGAACCGCTGACTTGTCAGGCCCTCAACACGCTGTGACGTCGTCAGAGTCTGACAACGTCGTTAGGCCTCGGCGCGGACCTGGGCGAGGCGCGCGTTGTCGATCACGATGGCCGCGGGACCGTCCACGAGACGCAGCGTCCCGAGCGCAGTCTCGCCGAAGGCGTTCTTCTGGCCGCTCGAGAGGGCCAGCAACCCGATGATGTGGCCGCCATGGCCCTTCAAGGGCATCGAGAGGAACGTCGCCATGCCGCGCTCGTCCTCCTCGCCGAGGAGATTCTCCGGGTCCGCCAGTCGCAGCTCGAGGTCGCTCACCGCGAGCTGTACGCCGGACACGGCGGCGAGTGCGTCAGTGGCTCCGCCGAGCAGCTCGGCGTACTGCGCCTGTGAGGTCTCCTGAGCGACCGCGACGTACGCCGTGCGCTCTTCCAGGAGCAGCACCGACGCAAGGTCGTAGTCCACGAACCGCCGCAACACGTCGAGCACGCCGGCGACGGTCTGCTCGAAGCCGGTCAAGGTCGCGGCGAGCGCCGTGACCTCGGCTGCCACTGAGGTCTCGAACAGCTTGCGGTCCAGCAGGTCGCACACCCGGGACATGACGTCGTCGTCGCCGAGCTCGACCGGGTCCGGGCGAAGCCCACGGCGGCCGTCGGCGTTCTCGCTGGCGGCCTGGATGACCTCACGCACCGCGACGACGAGCTGGGGCGCCTCGAAGTCCTTCGTGAAGTAGCGGTCGGCCCCGGTCTGCGCTCCCCAGTAGCGGTCGCTGGCCGCGTCGAGCGAGGTCAGCAGGATGACCGGGATGTCCGCGGTCTGCCAGTCGTCCTTGAGCAAGCGAGCAGCGACGTACCCCGAGACGCGCGGCATCTGAACGTCGAGGACGACAGCGTCAGGCATGGTGGCGAAGACCTGCTGGACTGCCGACACACCGTCGTCGGCGACGACGACCTCGAAACCCTCTTTGGTGAGGACAGACGTCAGGATTCGACGCAAGGTCGGGCTGTCGTCAGCAATGACCACAGTCGGCATGTCGAGCTCTCTCCTAACGTCCGATGAGGCGGCGAACCGTCTCAACGAGCTGTTCCTGGTCGAACTGCGTCTTCAACAGGTACGCGCTGGCGCCGGCTTCCATTCCGGCGCGCTGGTCGTCCTCTGCGACGCGGCTCGTCATGATCACGACGGGCACGTGCTCCCACCCTCGGGTACGGCGGATGGTGCGCGTCAGCTGGTAGCCGTCCATGCCCGGCATCTCGACATCCGAGAGCACGAGGTCAGTCGGCTTCTCCCGCAGATACGCCGCGCCTTCCGCGCCGTCGATGGCGGTGATGACCTCGTAGCCGGCGCCCTCGAGAATCGCGCGCTCGAGCTCCCGAACCCCCACGGAGTCCTCCACGACCAGCACCCGCGGCCGTACCTGCGTCTCGGTGTGGCCGCTGTCGGCGGCGCCCATCATCGCGGTGTAGGCAGGAGTGCCGGTGTCAGTGTCGTCGCTGAGCTCGCGGAGGTCGACGAGGCAGACCACGCTGCCGTCGCCGTCGATGGTCGCGCCGCTGATCACGGGCGGACGGCCGAGGAACGCGCCGAGCTCCTTGACGACGAGCTCGAGCTCGCCCTCCAGCCCGTCGACCGCCCAGGCCACCTGCCGCTCGCCGTGGCGTACGACCACCGCCGCGTTCGCGATCCGTTCACCGGGCACGCCCAGCGCGGCACCGAGATCGAGCAACGGGAGCGTCTCGCCGTGCCGCACCACGACCGGCTTTCCCGCCAGCTCGTGCACCACCGCGTTCTTCAGCGACAGCGACTCGACCACACCGGGGACCGGAAGCGCGAACCGCTCGTCGCCGACCCGCGCCATCAGGCAGCGCAGCACGCCCAGGGTGACGGGCAGCGTCAGCGAGAAGGTGGTTCCGGCGCCGGGCGTGGTGTGGAGCTCGACCAGCCCACCGAGGGCCTCCACGGCGCTGCGTACGACGTCGAGCCCGATGCCGCGGCCCGAGGTCTCTGTGACCTCCTTGGCGGTGGAGAACGCCGGCTGGAAGAGCACGTTCATCAACGCCTGGCCGGACAGCAGCGAGTCGGGGAGGAGCACACCGCGTTCGATCGCGGCGGCCCGCAGCACGTTCTCGTCGATGCCGAGACCGTCGTCGCTGACCTCGATCACGACCGTTCCGCCCGAGGCCCGGGCCGCCACGGTGACGGTGGCCTGCGCGTGCTTGCCCGCCGCGACCCGCTCAGCGGGTGGCTCGCAGCCGTGGTCGACGGCGTTGACGACCAGGTGCTTGAGCGCGTCGGAGACGCCGTCGAGCACCTGCTTGTCCAGCTCGACGTCCTGGCCTTCGAGGATGAGGCGCACGTCCTTGCCGGTGGCGGCGGCGAGATCCCGCACCACTCGGGGCAGGCCTGCGACGACGCGCCGAACCGGAACCATCGCGAGGCCCATGGCCCCGTCGCGGACCTCGGCAAGCCGGCTGTGAGAGTCCTCGGCGAGCTCGCGCAGGTCGCGAGAGGCGGCGACGAGCTGGTCGTCGACCGCGGTCAACCGGGTGAGGGCGAGCGACGCCTCGTCGCCGACATCGACTGAGTGCAGCGACTCTCTCAGCGTCCGGAGCCAGCGCGAGTTGTCGGTCGCGATGGCGTCGATACCGGCGCTCGCTCGCTCGAGCCGCCGCGCGTCGAGCTCGGCCTCGCCGATGACGTCGATCAGCTCGTAAACCTTGGCGGTCGTGACGCGGACGGAGTCGACACCGCGGCGACGGTTCTCGTCCGTTCCGTCGTCATCCTCGATGGTGCGGGGATCCCAGCGAGGGACGACCACCGGCTCCTCGCCGGCGAGGGCGCGCTGCATCGCTCCGGCCAGCGCGTTGAGGTGGTCCTCGGGAACCGGGTCTTCCACGCCGGGAAGCGCGCCGGCAATGCCGTCACATGAGGCCAGCAGCAGGTCGACCAGGTCGCGCCGGACGGAGAGCCGGCCATCCCGCAGCGCCCCGAGCAGGTCTTCGGCGTTGTGCGCGACGGCGAGCACCTCGGACAGGCCCATCATCCGCGCGGAGCCCTTGACGGTGTGAGCGTCGCGGAACAGGCTCGCGACGACCTGGCGCGGCGACGGGTGGGCCTCTAGCGCGAGCAGCCCAGCCTGCAGCGAGGCGACCCGTTCCTCGACCTCGCCGCGGAACGTCGCCAGCAATTCGGGATCATCAGCCCACCCGGGCATCATTCACCCCTCTGCGCACAGTTCACCTGGTTCTCATCGGCGCCGATCACTCCAGCCTGAACCTTCCGACCGTCTCTCGCAGCGATCCCATGAGATCCCGCAGCCGGGCAGCGGAGGCGGCGTGGCTCCGGGTCGCCGACGTGGCACCCTCGCTGGTCCCCGCGACCTTGCGCATGGACTCGACGACGGCGTCGCTGGCGACCCGCTGCTGGCGGGTGGCGTCGGTGATGCGCTCCGCGGCGTCCGAGGTGTCGTTGACCCGGTGGCTGATCAGCTCGAGCGCGCGGTCCACGTCGACCTGCCGCTCGAGACCGATCTCGACGGCCGCGATGCCCTCTTGGCTGACGATCGCCGTCGCTTCCACTTCCGCCTCCAGCTCGGAGACAATGCTCGCGATGTCAGCGGTCGCCGAACGCGCCTTCGTCGCCAGCGCCGCGATCTCAGAGGCGACGCTCGCGAACCCCTCGCCGTGGAAGCCCACGCGAGCCGCCTCGATCGAGGCGTTGACGGCAAGCATCGTCGTACGACGGGCCAGCTCGTCGATCAGTCGCGTCGTCGTTGCGATGCGGTTCACCCGCTCGTCAAGCCGACCGGTCCGCAATCCGAGCTCGGCCACGCGACGGCGGATGACGGCCATCGCCTCGCTGACCTTCCCGACCGAGCCGAGGCCGAGGTCGACGTCACGGCGAGCGTTGCCGGCGTAGCGCGCCACGAGCAGCGCGGTGCTGGCGATGGTGGTCGCGGTGGTCGCCAGCTGCTCGATCGTGCTCGTGGTCTCGGCCACCGCCGTGGCCTGCTGCTCGACGGTGCCGACGTGAAGCTCAGCCGTACGAGCGAGGTCGGTGGCGCTCCCCGCGAGCTGGTCGGCGACATCGGACATCTGCCGGACGAGGCGACGCAACGACAGCACAGTGTCGGCGAAGACGACCGCGAGCGTCGCGGTTCCTTGGTCAGCCGGATTGTCCAGTGCCGGGACCCGCGAGAGGTCGCCCTCCGCGACGGTGTTGAGCAGGTCCGAGAGCCGTCCGACATCACCTACGAGTCCGGCGCGCTGCCGCATCGCCGTATCGACGGCGTCGTGAGCAAGCCCGGCGAGCCCCCCTGCCGCCCAGCCGAACAGCGGGCAGGCGGGCAAGATCACGATGAGCTCGCCGACGCCAGCGATGTCGAGCGTGTGGGAGAAGCCGGCCGCGGCATAGATCCCCCCGGCGGCGAGCGCCCCCACGGCTAGTCCGAGCGTCGGGCCAAGTACCGCTCCGGCGACCACGACGAGCGGCAGGAACAACACCCAGGCGGGTCCCGCGACCCCGTCGGCATTCGCGACCACCCCGGTGAGGGAGATGATCAGCGCCGCCATCAGGATCGCACCGAACGCCCGGCGCTTGGCGACGCTGATGCTTTGCGTCACGGTCGGGTCGGTGACCATCCCCGCGAGCGAGACCGCCGACACCGCCGCCGCCAGGCCCCAGATCATGACCGGGATCGAGTGGACGACGAGTGACTTCGAGTTCACCCGGGCAGCGACCGTGGCGCAGGCAGCGAGCAGGAGGAGGCCGCCGAGCGTGACCTGCTGCGCGACGAGCAGGACGCGACGGCGAAACTGCAGCTCGCTGCGCAACCTGTAGACACCGCTTGCCGGCGGAGCGTCGAGATCGATCTCGAGCGGCTCGATGCCGACGAGCTGCGCGAGCCTCCGCTCTACCTCCGGTGGCAACGCCGTCGAGATCTCGGCAGGCTCACGATGCCGGGACCGCTGCGGGTCAGGGTTCGGCGCGTCGATGGTGCTGTCGAGCACTACCCGAACCCCCTCCGCACAAAATCCGGGACTGCCGTCGCCAGCAGTCGCCACGCTCCCATCAGCCAACCCGCGGACGGCGCCGTCCGGGCAGAGCTACGCGCCCACCTTGAACGCCGCAATCGACGCGCGCAGCTCGGCCGCCAGGTTGTTCAGCTGAGCCGCAGACGCCGCCGCCTGCTTCGACCCGACGGCGTACTGGCGCGAGACATCGGACACCTGCGTCATCGCGGACACGACCTGATCGGACGCCGACCGCTGCTGTTGCGTGGCGATCGAGATCTCTTTCGCGGCTGTCGTGGTCTCGTCCACCATGCCGCTGATGCGCTCCAGCGCCTCGACGACGCCCCGCGCGAGGTCGGATCCGGTCCGGACCTCCTTCGATCCCTCCTCGCTGGCGATGATCGTCGCGTTCGTCTCCGACTGGATCTCGGCGACGATCGAGGCGATCTGCCCGGTCGACTCCTGTGCCCGTTCGGCGAGCTTGCGCACCTCGGCAGCCACGACCGCGAACCCGCGGCCGTGCTCGCCTGCTCGGGCCGCCTCGATCGCGGCGTTGAGGGCCAGCAGGTTGGTCTGGTCAGCAAGGTCGTTGATGACCTCGAGGATCCGGCCGATCTCCTGGCTCTTGCCACCGAGGGAGAGCGCACGCGAAGCGATCGAGTCGACCCGGGTGGCGATCGCGTCCATCGCGTCAACGCTGGACTGCACGGCGGTCCGGCCCTCATCGGCGTGCCGCAACGTCTCCGCGGCGTACCGCGCAACCGCTTCGGAGGTCTCGGCGATCTGGGCGGCCGTTGCCGCGAGCTCCTCGATCGTCGAGGTCGTCTCGGTCACCGCCGAGGACTGCTGGCTCGCCGACGCCGCGTGGTCCTCGGCAGTGGCCAGCAGCTCGCCCGCCGCCGCACCGATCTGCTCGCCGCCACTGCGGATCTGGCCGACGAGGTTGCGGAGGTTGGTGAGGGTGTACGTGAACGCGTTCGAGAGCAGCTCGAGCGCTTCGTGGTCCGCGTCAGCCGCCGCCAGCTGAACCGTCAGGTCGCCCTCGGCGGCCTTCGACAACACCTTGGACAGGTCCCCGACCCGCGCCTGCAGCTCGTCGCGCTCGGCGCGAGCCATCGCGCGCATCGCCCAGATCGACTGCGACAGCGCGCCGTTGAACCAGGTGATCGCCGGGAACACCGGCAGGACCAGGACCATCCAGGCGACAGTGGAGGAGTCGATGCTGTGGGCGATCTCCGACGCGACGACCAGAGCGCCCGCCGTAACGACGCCCAAGAGCACGCTCTGCCACTGCTGGAGCGTGGTAGCTGCAAACAGCAGGGCCGGCAGGTACAGGATCCAGAACGGCCCCCGCAGACCTCCCGTGATCGCGACCGCACCGCTCACCGACACGATCGTGGAGATCAGCAGCAACGCGCGGTAGACGGTGACCCGTTTGCGAAGGTGCTCGCTGTTGCGAGCAAGAGTCGGCAGGACCGACATGAACAGCGCGTTGAGTACGCCGACGCCCTCCCACACGTAGACCGCGTTGAGGTGCACGTGCACGCCGTTGGCGGGGTGGTTGTTCAGCACGACCGCGCCGATGATCGCCAGTGCGATCCCGACCCAGGTGGAGCCCGCGGCGACCAGCGTCAGGCGCCGGCTGTAGTCGACCGGCGAGGCTGCGGGTCTCGGTGCCCCGGCGGAATGAGCGTGGGTGGTCACGATGGTCCCTTCTGCACAATCACCTGCATCGCGGCTACGCCGTCCGGCGGCCGCGCGGCAGGCTCTCCCTCAGCCGGAGAACCGCGGCCACGTCGAGCACGGCGATGGGGCCGTCGTCGCGCGGTACCTGTCCGGACAGCAAGCCGCTGCCGTTGGGCGCGCTGACCGGCGGGAACGCCGCCACATCCTCACCGAGCATGGTCGTGCCCTCGACCGCATCGACGAGCAGGCCGACGACGATCGTGCCTTCGGCGAGGACCAGCAACCTGGCCCGGTTGTCGAGCGGGTCGGTATCGGCGCCGAGCAGTCCGCGGATGTCGAGCACAGGCAGGATCCGGCCACGCCAGTTCGCGACTCCGGCAAGCCAGCGGGGCAGGCCCGGCACCCGGGTGATCCCTGGGGCGCGGCCGACCTCCGCCACGCTCGAGAGCTTGACCGCGAAGCGGCCGCCGCCGAGGCGCGCAACAATCGCGTCGGTCGCCGCCGCCACCTCATCATCGGCTTGGCCGTCGGCGAACGAGCGCACGGTGGAGTCGTTCACGAGAGTTCCTTCGGCGGATTCACCCGCATGGTGTAGCGACCAGTCAGCGCAATCGGGACGACAGCCGCGACAAGTCCGGCCAACCAGGTGGCCGCGCCGACCTTGACGACGCCGGGATCAGCTGGGAGACGCCCGGGGATCACGACGTCCCCGCCCGGCGCCACGAACGAAACCGCCACCATCGCGACGAACCAGCCGAAGGCCGGCATCACCGCGCCGGCCGCCGTACGGGTCCCCCAGCCCCCCAGCCAGCCGACCCCGCCGTTTCCGAGCAGCACGATCAGCACGGACAGACCCTCGACCCCGCCCGCGAGCCGCTGCGGGACGAGAAAGGCCGCGACCGTCGCCATGAGCGCCCCGACCGCGAACAGCACGAGGTACGTCGCGATCAGCACCGCGGCGTCGAGTCGTCCCGCCCCCACGTCATGAGGCTAGGACCTCAGCCGAGGCGACGCATCGCTGCGTCTCAGCGGAACGCCGGCACCGCGTCCCTCACGTCAACCTCCGCGAGCCCACGCGGCGGCCCCGCCGCGTGCAGCACATCCTGAATGTCGCGTCCGATCAGCTCGTTGCGCTCGAGGAGTGCGTCCCGCAGCCCCTCCACCAGGTGGGTGTTGACCTCCAACCGGGCCTTGATGACCGCCTTCTGCTCCTGCAGCAACGACTCGACCTTCGCCCGGCCGTCCGGGTCGCCGAGCACCCGTCCGACGATGTTCGTGTCGGAGAAGGTGCTGCCCTGAATGGCCGCGAACGAGATCAGGGAGCCTGTCATGCCCGCGGCTCCGACCATCTGAGCGGCGACGTTGGTCGCGTACAGCAGATCCCCTGACGGGCCGGTCGAGACATCGCCGAAGAAGATCTCCTCCGCGCTCTGACCGGCAAGCGCGATCTGGATCAGCGCGATCATCTCGGCTCGCGAGCGGGTGTAGACCTCCTCCGAGTCGCCGTGGGCCAGCATCCCGAGCGCGTCCCGGCGCTTGATGATCGAGAGGATGTCGAGCCGGCGCTGCGGCGCTACGAGGTACGCCGCCGTCGCGTGGCCGGCCTCATGCGTCGCGATCAGGCGCTTCTCGTGCGCGGTGTAGCCGACGGGCTGCCCGAGCCCGACTTCGAGGGTGAGCCGCGCCTCGGCGACGTCCTGCCAGCCCATCCGGCGATCGCCACGGCGCACCGCGCTGACGAGCGCCTCGTCGAGGAGCTGCTCGATCCGGACCGGGGTGTAGCCGTGGGTCAGGCTCGAGAGCGCATCCCGGTTCGCCGGGTCGTCGAGCTCCTCGCAGTGGGCTTTGCGATCGAGGAAGTGGTCGATCAGCCGCCGGCGGCCGGCCTGATCGGGAAGGTCGAAGTGAAGCACGCGGTCGAAGCGTCCGGGCCGGATCAGCGCGGGGTCGAGGGAGTCCGCGCGGTTGGTCGCGGCGATGAGCAGGATGTTGGCGCGGCGTGGAGCGCCGCGGTGGATCTGGCGGTGCGCCGGCAGGAACAGGTTCAGCACGTTGGTCAGGGCGTTCCACACCTTCGCCATGCCCAGCGGTTCGTCGAACGACTGCATCTGCACGAGCAGCTCGTTGACGACTCCCCCGACGCCTTCACTCATGTAGCCGTTGGTCACGGGAGCCCCGGGCGCAGCCCGAAGGAAGGACGACGGCAGCGTCGTGACACCGCCGCAGCACTGCACTGCTGACTCGACGGCCGATCGCGACGTCATCCCCATGCCATGACGCACCCCGCCGATCGCATCGATCTCCTCGATGAAGCCGATCGCGCCGCCGCTGGCGAGGGCCGCCTTGCGAAGGGCCTTGAAATAGGAGCGGATCTTGCCGGCCGTCGCGCCGTAGAACATCGACTGGAACGAGGTCGCGGACACGAACAGGAACGGCACACCCGCCTCCGCCGCCATCGCCTTGGCGATGTGCGTCTTGCCGGTACCGGGCGCGCCTTCGAAGAGCAAACCGCGGCGCGCGCGACCGCCCATCTCACTCGAGAAGGTGCGTGACGCGAGGAAGAGGTTGATGGAGCGCACGACCTCTTCCTTCACCGGCTGGATGCCCACCACGTCGGCGAGCCGGACGTCGATCTGCTCCGGGCGGTAGCTCAGGTGCGGCGAGCGTCGCGCCAGCAAGAACATCGCGGCGTAGCCGCCGATCAACATCACGAAGAAGAGGATGGGTACGACGACGAGCCAGTCGACGTGGGGCGTGCGGAACAGGTCGATCGGACGGCCGTGTCCGATCCGCCACCAGAGCATGCCGGCCGGGATCGCCGACCATGCTGCGAGCCGCCACAGCCGACGGCGCCGCATCCGCTCACGGTCGTACCCGACGTCGGCCTGTCCGGCGCCGACCAGGTTTCCCTCGGCCTGGAACAGCACCGACGCGTCCGTTGCCATGGGGACCTCCACCGCTCGCCCGGCCAGGTCTCGAGCCTGCGACGTGCCGGGCGCCGACGGCAGAGCGGACCGGCCCGTTCACAGCTGACCAAGGCCCGTAGCGGAAGTGTCTCCGCTCGTGGTATTAGGCAAACCGGCGTAGCCGCGCTTCGCCCGTTCGGCGCAGTCCCGCGTCCGCCAGACGGGCTTAGAGGCCGGCGAACAGGTCGGTCTCCCGCTCACCAGTGACGGGTGACGGTCCGGTGACCAACCGGTAGTGCTCGAGCCCGAACAGGCCCTGGCCCACGTCGTTCGACAACGCGAAGAAGTGGCCGTCGACCTCGATCTGGGTCGGGTAGGCCCGCATCGCCTCCACCTTCGCCGGCAGGAACTCGCGGGCGTCGACGGCCGTGGTGATCCGCTCATCCGGCACCCCGAAAGTGAGCTCGTCGGGCGAGCTCACCCCGAACGGCGCATCGTCGCCGAGCTCCTTCAGCCGCTCGTAGGCGAGTTGGAGAAGGGATCTCGGCAGGGCGGTCTCGTACAGCTTGGAGGGAGCCCATGGCTCGCCCGCGTCGGGATATCGGCTCGCGTCCCCCGCCGCCTCGAACGCGCCGACCGTGACCCGGTGCGCCTGGATGTGGTCGGGATGGCCGTAACCGCCGTTGTCGTCGTAGCCGACGACGACCTGCGGCCGCACCTCGCGGATCACCTTCACGAGCTCGCCGATCGCCTCGTCGAGGTCGGCGCGCCAGAAGCACTCGGGGTTGTCGTTGGTGGGGGTGCCCATCATCCCGGAGTCGCGCCAACGACCCGCGCCGCCGAGCCACCGGTGGTCCGTCACGCCGAGCGCGGCCATCGCCGCGCCGAGCTCGCCGATCCGATGCTGGCCGAGCCCGTCTTCCTTGTCACTCGCCAGGTGAGCGAGCTCGGGCACGAGGATCTCGCCCTCTTCCCCGAGCGTGCAGGTGACGAGGGTGACGCCGACGCCGGCCGCGGCGTACATCGCCATCGTGGCGCCGGTTGCGATCGTCTCGTCGTCGGGATGAGCGTGCACCAGCAACAGCCGGCGGTCGGGTGTGTTCGGCACGGTGGAAGGCTATGCCGGAGGGAGTGCGGAAACCCGAGGAGGACGCATGGCCGAGCTGCTGGATGACGACGAGCTACGGACCGCTCTGGACGGGCTGCAGGGATGGCACGGCGACCGGGCTGGGATCGCCCGCACTGTGACGGTCCCGGCCGGCGAGCAGCCGGCGCTGCTCGAGGAGATGGAGCGGGTCGCGCGGGAGATGAACCACGACCCGGACCTCGACATCTCCGGTGACGAGGTGACGATCATGATGTCGACGCACTCGGCCGGCGGGGTCACGAACCTCGACGTCGAGTACGCCCATCGGATCGAGCCGCTGCTCTCCGCCGCCATCTGACGGCGTCCGCTAGCGTCCGCGGACGTGAGGGAGACGGAGGAGGAGCTCGCGGCTCTACAGCGGCTGCTCGACGACAGTGCTGCCACAGCCGGCCCGGCTCGACGACTCCGAGGCCGCGGGCGTGCGCATCGTGGCTGACAAGATGTTCACCTTCCACATGGAGGGCTCGCAGTGAACCCGCACCCGTCATTCGACGGCAAGCACGTCGTCGTCACTGGCGCCGCTAGCGGCATCGGACGCGCCGTTGCCCTCGCGGCTGCGGACCGCGGCGCGATCGTGCACATCACGGATCGCAATGCCGCGCTGCTCGAGGAGACCGCGGCGTCGATCAAGGCGGCGGGCGGAAGGGTCGGCGTCGTACAGGCACTCGACGTGCGGGAGATCGGCGAGGTACGCGGCTTCGCCGCGGTAGTGCACAAGCAAGCGGTTGCCGCTGACATCGTCATGAACGTCGCCGGCATCGCGATCTGGGGAACCGTCGAGCGGATGAGCCACGAGCAGTGGCGGTCGGTGATCGACGTCAACCTCATGGGTCCGATCCACGTCATCGAGTCGTTCGTGCCGAAGATGGTCGAGGCCGCTCGCGGCGGCCATCTGGTCAACGTCTCGTCGGCCGCCGGGTTGTTCGGCCTGCCCTGGCACGGCGCCTACAGCGCGAGCAAGTTCGGTCTGCGCGGCCTGTCTGAAGTGCTGCGGTACGACCTGCGACGCCATGACATCGGCGTGAGCGTCGTCGTACCGGGCGGTGTGGACACCCCGCTCACCTCGACGATCGAGGTGGCCGGCGTCGACACCTCGAGCAAACGGTTTCAGAAGCTCCAGCACCGCTTCCGCAAGCGCGCCGTCACGCCCGATCAAGCGGCCGAGGCGATCATCAAAGGCGTCATCGCGAAGCGCTACCTCGTGTACACGTCGGGCGACATCCGGTTGCTGTACGTCGTGAAGCGGTTTGCGCCGCACGGATACAACCTGTTCATGCGGGTCGCGAACACGATCATGTACCGCTCGATGAAGGCCGAGTCGTAGTGGCCGGCTCGACCGGCTCCGGCTCTGAGCGGCGGGGGGACTCGCCGGAGCGGACCCCGCGCATCACGCCCGGCCGTCGCCGCGACATCGGGCTGGTCAACTGGACGATGATCTCGGCGGGCGCAAAGGCAGCGCGGGTGCCGGGCCTTCCGCACTTGTTCACGACGATGGCGCGCCACAGATCGCTGTTCCGCGCCTGGTTGTTCTTTGCCGGGCGGATGATGCCGCGCGGCAAGCTGCCGCGACGCGACACCGAGCTCGTGATCCTGCGGACCGCGTGGCGCAACGACTGCGACTACGAGCTGGATCACCATCGGCGGCTCGGCAGTCGCGCCGGGTTGACGGCTGACGAGATCGAGCGCGCGACCAGCCCCGACCTGTACGGCTGGACCGGCCGGGACCTCGCGCTGCTCTCCGCCTGCGACCAGCTCCACGCGACCCGCAACCTCGACGACGCGACCTGGACGGAGCTGCGCACGCACCTGCCGGAACGCGATGCGATCGAGTTCCTACTGCTTGCCGGGCATTACGGAATGCTCGCGACCTTCATCAACACGTTGCAGATCGAGGTCGACCACTAACGCGGGAACTCGCCCGCGTTCACGTGAAGGGTCTGCGCCGTGATGCTGCGCGCGCGGTCGGACAGCAGGAAGCCGACCGCCTCGGCGACGTCGCGGTCCGTGGCCATCTCGCCCGTCGCGAACTTCGCGTCGAGCTCCGCGCGGATGTCCTCCTTGGGGCGGCCCTGGACGCCGGACTGCCAGTCGACGTACAGGCCGACGTTCGGACCCCACATCCAGCTCGGCACCACCGTGTTGACCCTGATCTTGTGCGCTCCCAGCTCATGCGCGAGGCCGTACATCATCGAGACGCCCGCACCCTTGGACGCGCCGTACGCGAGCTGCTGCACGTCGCGGGACGGGTGGTTCCACTGTTGGGAGCCGATGAACACGACGGATCCACCGTGCTGCTTCAACGCCGGGAACGCGGCGCGCACCGTGTTGGCGGTCGCGAAGACGTTGACCTCGAAAGTCGCCCGCCACTGCTTGTCGGTGGTGCTTTCCAGCCCACCCATGCCGCTGTCGTTGCTGGCGCAGATCGCGAGGCCGTCGAGCTTGCCGAACCGTTCGACCACCGCGTCGACGAGCTGCGTGAGCTGCTCGGTGTCGGTGATGTCCGTCGCGCGGTAGCCGATGCGCTCGCCCGACGGGTCGAGCTCGTCGGCGGCCTCACGCAGGTTCGCCTCACGGCGCGCAGCCAGGAAGACGCTTGCGCCATCGCGATGGGCGACGCGCGCGATCTCCTTGCCGAGCCCGGGACCGACCCCGACCACCAGCACCGACTTGCCCTCGAGCATCACGGGCGCCTGACGCCGTCCATGCCGGCATTGGGTGCAGCCTCCGCGACCAGTCCCGGAACCACCTCGGAGAGCGCAGCCGGATCCCAGATCCCGTCCGTCTCGGCGAACGGGCCGTTCACCCATCCTTCGAAGACCGTGATGCGGCCGCCGCGTACACCGAAGACGCGACCGGTGATACCGGCAGATTCGGCGCTCGCGAGCCAAACGACCAGTGGGGAGATCCCAGCAGGTGGCAGGCCGGCTGCCGCGCCCTCGGCCTTGAACCCGGCGAGGTCCTCCGTCATTCGCGTCAGCGCCGTCGGCGAGATCGCGTTGACGGTCACGCCGTACCGCCCGAGCTCGCCTGCCGCGATGATCGTCATCGCCGCGATGCCTGCTTTCGCGGCGCCATAGTTGGTTTGGCCCAGGTTGCCGAACACGCCTGATGCCGACGAGGTGTTGATGATCCGGGCGTCGACCGCCTTGCCTGCCTTTGACTGGTCGCGCCAGTACGCCGCGGCGTGATGCATGACGCCGTACGTGCCCTTGAGGTGGACGGCGATGACGGCATCCCACTCGTCTTCGGTCATGTTGACGAGCATCCGGTCACGAAGGATGCCCGCGTTGTTGACGACGGCGTGGATGTCGCCGAACTCGGCGATCGCCTGGTCGACGAGCTCCTTGGCCCCGGCGTGGGTCGCGATGTTGCTGGTGTTGGCGACGGCGGTGCCACCTGCTGCGGTGATCTCGTCGACGACGGCCTGCGCTGCGCCTGCGTCACTACCGGTGCCGTCACGCGCCCCGCCGACGTCGTTGACGACGACCTTGGCGCCTTCCTTCCCGAACAACAGCGCGTGCTCACGACCGATGCCGTTGCCGGCCCCCGTGATCGCCACAACCCGTCCGTCGCAAATCCCCATCGCGTCTGTCCCTCGCTCCAGCGTCGACCCATTCGGCAGGCGAGAGTCTATTGACGGGCAAGACCCCGGTTTGCTTGGGTAGAACAGCATTCTACCTAGCGACGAGGAGCGGGGCTTGCCACGGTTCGCGCACTTCCGGCTGTGGCTACGGAAGGGCCCGACCGCCGAGCGCTGGGGCGCCGCGCTCGCCTCGCTCGTCGTGCTCTCGCTCCTTGCGCTCGCGCTCGCCCCGGTAAGTAACGGCGCCCACGACTCGGGTCCACTCGGTGGACCGGCTCCCGGGAGCGCCTTTCCGACCGCGTCAGCGGGACGCGGCCACCACGGCTCGTCGGTGACGCCGAAGCATTCGCCGTCGGGTGGTGGGAAACATCGCCACGGGGACCAGCAATTGCCCGGCAAGCACAACGCTGGCCCACCCGCGACACCGTCGACCCATGGTCACGGTCATGCGCCCAAACCGGGCAAGAGCGGGGCCCCTGCACCAACCGACCAGTGTGACGGCGTCAAGCTGGCGAGCGCACAAGGCGTGACACCCACAGAGGTCCGGGTCGACGTCGCGATCGTTCAACTGGCGGGCGCCGTTGGCAATGCTGCCTTCAACATCCCGACGAACCAGGTCGGGATCGTCAACAGCGTGGCGAACTATGTCAATCATCACGGCGGGATCGCGTGCGGCCGCAGGCTCGTCGTCAAGATCTACAAGGTGAACCCGATCGACTCCAACAGTCAGCAGTCCTCGTGCCTGCAGATGGTGCAGGACAGGCCGATCGCGGTTATCAACACCGGTGCATACGTGACACCAGTCTCGCAAGAGTGCTTCGTCCGCAACCATCTGCCACTCGAGACCGGTACGTCGCCCGGCGCGACGCAGGCACGTAACGACTACCCATATCTCTTCAGCCCGATCGACTCCTCAGAGCAACAAGTGCGTAACGGCATCCTCGGTGCAGCGGCGCGGGGGTACTGGAAGAAGCCAAGCTTCAAGAAAGTCTTCCTGTTCCAGGACAGCTGCTTGCCCTCGGCGAACGCCGAGATGGTCAGCGACCTGCTGAAGTCCGGCGTGGCGAACAGCCAGATCGGCAGCTACAAGCTGACGTGTGAGCTGGTCGGCTCTCCGACGCAGATCGCGCAAAGCGTGGCCAAGGCGAAGTCGTCTGGTGCCGACACTGTCTTCCTCGCATCTTCGATCCTGAACAACGAGAACTTCGTGTCGGACGCCGGTCAGCAGAACTATCACCCGAGATACCTCGCCTCTGACTACGGAACGACGACGCTTGGCTCGGGATCGTCGAAATGGGCGAAAAACTTCGACGGGGCGATCGCCATCACCAGTACGCACTCGGGTGAGTTGAACTCTCACATCTACTCGCCGGGGCTGAAGCTGTGCAACAAGATCATGGTCAACAACAAGCAGCCAACCATCAAGAACGAGAACGCCGATGACGCTGCGGCTGGCCAGTGCGATCAGGTGCGCTTCATGGCTCAGGCAATCGACAACGCGGGCCCGAACCCCTCGCCCCTTCGCCTCGTGCAGCAGCTCGGCACCATGAGCCGCTTCTACTCGGCCTACATCGGCGACTCGTTGTGGTCGGCTCGCGGCCAGGTGACGGGCAACATGTTCACGCGAGCGATCCAGTGGCACGGTTACTGTAGGTGCTGGAAGGTTCTCTCCGGCTTCGGGCCTTCCTACTAGCCCATGGGCGGAGGACTGGTCCTTGGGTTCGTCAGTGGCCTGACCTATGCGCTGCTCGCGGTTGGCATCGTCCTCGTCTACAAGACGAACCGCTTCCTCAATCTTGCTCACGCGCAGTTCGGCGCGCTGTCCGCTCTGTTGCTCTCGAAGTTCGTGCTCGATGACGGGTGGAGCTGGTGGGCGGCATTTCCAGTCGTCATTGCAATCGGCGCAGCTGTCGGCTTGCTGGTCGAGCGTTTCATCATCCGGCGACTGATCACGCAGCAGCGCAGCCCGTCGACGATGCTCTTGGTCAGCGTCGGGATCTCCGAGCTGCTCCTGGCGCTCAACTACATCCCGGCGGTGCAGCCCGATGTCACGCGACTGCAGTTCCAGGGTTACCCGCTGCCGCTTCACAAGTCGTTCACCGTCGCAGGGATCGTGCTTGGCGGGCAGCACATCCTGATCCTCATCCTGGTGCCGATCCTCGCCGCGGCGCTCGGCCTCTTCCTTTGGCGCAGCGTGTGGGGGAAGGCGATTCGCGCATGCGCGACCAACCCAGACTCGGCGCGGTTGTGCGGCATTCCGCTCCGGCGAGTGAACGCCTTCTCGTGGGCGATTGCCGGAGGGCTCAGCGCGATCACCGCGGTGCTGCAGGCACCGAGCCAGGGCACCTATAACGCGGCCGGGTTCGGCCCTGACCTGTTGCTGCGGGCACTGGGTGCTGCAGCGCTCGGTGGCTTCACCAGCGTGCCGATGGCGCTGATCGGCGGACTGCTGATCGGTGAGGCGGAGCAGGTCTCCCTCGCGCTCAGCAACAGTACGGGCCCGTCGGAGCTCGTCGTGTTCGTGCTGGTTGCACTGATCGTCATCTCGCGTGGCCGCGCGATCGCGGGGATGCGGTCGGGTGAGCTCGCCGCCTCGGAGGAGATCCGGCCGACTGCGGTCCCCGCATCCGTGCGCGACCGGTTCGTGGTGCGTCGTCAGGCCGCGCTACTCGGAATCGGCTCGCTTTGGATCGCTGCGTTGTTCCCGGTCCTGCCTTACTTCAACTCATTGAGCAGCCGGTTCGACCTGACGGTCATCGTGGTGATGGCGACCGCGAGCGTCGCGCTGACGATGCTGGTTGGCTGGTCCGGCCAGGTGAGTCTCGGTCAGTTCGCGTTGCTCGGATTGGGTGCCTATCTGTGCGCGAAGCTCGGCCATCACGGACTATCGCTCCCACTCATTCTGCTGATCGCCGCCGCGGCCGGAGCCGCGCTGATGGTTCTTATCGGTCTACCGGCCGTCCGTACCGGTGGTCTCGCGGTAGCGGTGACGACGCTCGGTCTTGCCGTCGTCGCGCCGACGTGGTTGTTCGACCAGTCCTGGCTCGGCGCGCCGGGCAACGCCGCCGTGGTTGTCGACGACGTCGGTCTGGAGCCGTTCGGCATCCTGCACTCGCGGCTCGGGCTCTACTACGTCGCCCTCGCGCTCCTCGTCTTCGTGGTGGCGGCAGCTCGGCTGATCCGGCGGGCGCTGCCGGGGCAACTCATGGTCGCTGCCCGCGACAACCCGAGAGCCGTGTCGAGCTTCGGTGTCGCACCGGCGGCGGTACGGCTGTCTGCGCTTGCTGTGTCGGGCGCGATCGTTGCTGCCGCGGGTGTGCTCTGGGGGCTCGCCTGGCAGTCGATGTCCATCGACCTCGTACCCGCCCAGCTCTCGCTCGTGCTGCTTGCCCCGGCAGTGATCGGCGGTCTCGGGTCCGTGTCGGGCGCGATCGCCGGTGCGTTCGCGATCTATTTTCCGGCCTTCTTCATCAGCCCACACCTCACGTCGGTGTTCGGCTCGTTCGGGCAGCAGATCGGCTTCCAGCTGGTCCTCGGTGGGGTCGGCCTTGTCGTGATCCCGCTACTCCGACCTGGCGGACTCGCGAGCATCGCGCAGGGTTGGTGGGAACGCTTCCTTCGATCGGTGGCCTCGGACGTCGAAGGCCGCGACGCGCCCGACCTGGTTGCGCCGCACGTGCCAGCCCCGCGGCAGGCGGTCGAACCGTTGCGGGTCACCGCCGCCCCCGGCAACGGCGTGCCGCTGCGCCTCGATGCGCTTTCCACCCGCATCGGCGGTCGAGCGATCTTGTACGACGTCGACCTCGAGGTCGGGCCGGGCGAGATCGTCGGACTCATCGGGCCGAACGGCGCCGGCAAGACGACGTTGATGAACGTCGTTTCCGGTCACCTGGCCGCCTCCAGCGGCACGGTGAGCCTGTTCGGTCAGCCGGTCACCGGCGTGCCACCAAGTCGGCGGGCGCACCTCGGTCTCGGCCGCAACTTCCAGGAGGCACGACTGTTCCCTGGGCTGACGGTGAGCGAGGCGCTGCGGGTTTCGCTTGCCCAGCACGAGCGGGTCGGCACGATTGGAGCGGCAGTTGCAGCCCCGTGGTCCCGCATGACGGAGCGACGTGCCGCGGCCCGTGCCGCCGAGATCATCGAGGCGCTGGGGTTGCAGGAGTGGGCCGGGACGCTGACGGGTGAGTTGTCGACCGGGACCCGGCGGGTGTGCGAGCTGGCGACGCAGTTGGCGGCGGCGCCCCGGGTGCTGCTGCTCGACGAGCCGACCGCCGGGCTCGCGCAGCGCGAGGCGGAGGCGTTCGGGCCATTGCTGAAGCAGGTGCGCGACTCCCTGCAGTGCAGCGTGCTGGTGATCGAACATGACATGCCCTTGCTGATGAGCCTGTGTGACCGGGTCTACGCGCTTGCCGGTGGACAGGTCATCTCATGCGGCACTCCCGAGGAGGTGCGCTCCAACGACCTGGTCGTCGCGACGTATCTCGGGACCAGTGATGTCGCGATCAAGCGTTCCGGAGCGCTCACCTGATGGCGGCGGAGCCCTTGCTCGCGGTGAGAGGCATCGACTTCAGCTATGGCCGGCTGCAGGTTCTGTTCGGGGTCTCGCTCGAAGTCAGCCACGGCGAGGCGGTTGCATTGCTCGGTACCAATGGCGCGGGCAAGTCGACGTTCCTGCGCGTCGTCTCCGGCCTCGAGCGGCCGAGCCGCGGCAGCATCTCCTTCTCGGGCCGCGACTTCGCCGAGCGTTCGGCCGAGGACCGGGTGCGTGACGGGCTCGTTCTCGTGCCCGGCGGCAAGGCGGTCTTCGCCGACCTGACGGTCCACGAGAACCTTGAGATGGCCGGGTTCACGATCCGCCGCGACTCCCGCGCCGTGCGCGCCGGCATCCTGCGCGCGTACGAGCTGTTCCCACGACTGGCTGAGCGCCGGAGTCAGCGTGCCGGCACAATGTCCGGTGGCGAGCAGCAGCAGCTTGCACTTGCGAAGGCGGTCCTGCTCGAGCCGAAGGTGCTCTGCATCGACGAGCTCTCGCTTGGCCTCGCGCCCACCGTCGTCGAGGCCTTGCTCGAGGCGGTGCGCGGGATCCGCGCCACCGGCGTGTCGCTCATCGTGGTCGAGCAGAGCCTCAACGTGGCTGCCGCGATCTGCGAGCGCGCAGTCTTCATGGAGAAGGGCGAGATCCGCTTCGAGGGCAAGACCGCGGAGCTGCTCGAGCGTGACGACCTCGCGCGTGCCGTATTCCTCGGAACGCCGCCCAAGCCGAAGAAGAGGGCTCCCCGCAAGAAGGTGGCCGCCCCGGCGAAGAAGGCCGCGGCGAAGAAGGCGGCAGCCAAGAAGACGACAACGAGCAGGCGCGGATGAGACGCATCGCGGCGACCGCGCTGGTGGCGGCCTGCATCGCCGCGGGCTGGTCGGTACCGGCCGCGAGTTCCGCGAAGGCGGGACCTGTCCTTCGCAGTGGCCACGGTCTGAAGGTGCTTGCCGCAACCCAGATCGATGCGAGGGAGATCAACGCAAGGTTCCAGACTGCCGCGACCGGCGATCCGGTCAACGCGCGGATCCTGCTGCCGGTCGGATACGCCGCGAACCCGCGCCGGCGCTACCCGACGCTGTATCTGTACGCCGGCACCGGAGAGCACGCCTCGGATTGGACCAACCACGGCGACATCGAGGGGCTGACCGAGAAGCTGCCGCTGATCGTGGTCATGCCGGACGTCGGCTTGGGGATCGGTGATGGCTGGTTCTCGAACTGGAGGGACACGCGCACCTCACTCGGCCCGAACCAGTGGGAGACCTTCCAGATCAATCAGCTGATCCCCTGGGTCGACGACAACTTCCGCACCGTCGCGGATCGATCGGGCCGCGCGGTCGCCGGGCTGTCACAGGGAGGCTTCGGCGCGACCATTGCCGCCACCCGTCACCCGGATCTGTTCATCTCGGTCGGCTCGTTCTCCGGCGCGGTCGACATCGCCTACGGCAAGCTCCTCAAACCGGTGTTCCAGTCGTTCCCGATCGGCACCACGCTCGCCGACTTCGTGCCGCCGTTCGCTGTCTTCGGCGACCCGATCCAGCACCAGGTCAACTGGAAGGGCCACTGTCCTACAACGCTTGTCAGGAACCTCCGCGGGATGGACGTCCACCTCTACACGGGAAACGGCTTGCCTGGCCCCTACGACGACCCAACGACTGTCGCTCTGGCAAGCATCGAGGTCCTCGCGCACGCCGAAACGCACACGATGTACGACCACGCAGTCGACCTGCACATTCCGATCAAGCTGACCGACTACGGCGCCGGGACGCACACCTTTCCCTACTGGATCCGCGACATGCGCACGTACCTACCGGAGATCATGCGCCAGTTCGCACGGCACGCGACGCGACCGGCGCACGTCCAGTACGACGCGACCGCATCAGGCTGGAAGCAGTGGGGCTGGTCGGTGGCGGTCAGGCGCCCGGTCGCGGAGCAGTTCACCTACCTGCGTCATGCGGGAGCCAATGGATTCGTCCTGCGGGGCCACGGCCTCGCGCGCGTCACAACCCCGTCGTTCTACCGCGAAGACTCGTCGATCACGGCCCTGGTGGGCTCCGATGGGCACGCCAAGCAACTGACGCTGAGGCCTGACGGTTCCGGACGGATCGCTCTGACGGTCGCGCTGCCGGCGAAGGTCAAGTTGTCGGCCCATCGCGCCGTCGCGCCGTCAGCGGTTCGGGCGCCGGGCTGACTTTCGAGGAGCCGGCGAAGCCGCCTCGGCCGCCGGGCCGCCCAGCGCGGCGTAGCAGAAGGCCCACAGCCGATCTCCGATGACCTTCGCGGACTCGGTGTGTGGCGCGTACTCGTAGTGATGGAACACCACGATGATCAGCTGGGTAATCAACCAGGCGTCGTAGTCAGGGTTCGCCGGTCGGAGCAGACCCGCCTCTGTCGCCGCCCGGACTTCGGGCAGCAAGAGTCGCGTGAATCCGCCGGTCGCCTGCGCGAGTTCGGCGGGATAGATCTGATGCAGCCGCCAGTGCTCGCTGGTGATGAAGCGGGGCCTGCCGTCGCTCGGTCCTGCGCTGATGGTGCTGACGATCGACGTGATGTAGAACTTCAGCCGCGCGATCGGGTCAGGCAGCGTGCGGCCCGATTCCTCGAGGGTGTCACACGCTTCGGAGATCAACTCCTCGAGGACGGCGAGCAGGACCTGATCCTTGCCTTCGAAGTGCTTGTAGAACGTCTTGATCGCGATGCCGGACTCTTTGACGAGCTCGTGCGTCGTAAAGTCCGAGCCCTTGGTCTCCGCCAGACGCCGTGCTGCCTCGACGATCTGATGCGCCCGCTGCACGCTGCGGGTCCGGGACCGCTGCACCGACGGCGAGCGTTCAGCCGCCCGTTCGACCCATGACGCGGTGGCGTCCACGTCGGCGGTCATGAAGGCTCCGAGCTGTAGACGACAACGCCGCCGAGGTTCGGCGAGGCGTGACAGGCAAGTCCGACGGTAGCGCCCTCACGCTGGCGAGCCCCAGCACGGCATGACAGCTGCAGGTAGCACTCGAGCATCTGCGGTACGCCGTGCATCCGGCCGTTCCCCAGCGCGCCACCGCTGGACAGGATCGGGAGCCCGTGGCGGGAGTCGCTGTCGATTCCGCCGGCCTCGACGAACTCGTGAGCCGTCCCTCTCTCGCAGAACCCGAGAGTCTCGAGCCAGAAGTAGATGAACGGCGAGAACCCGTCGTACAGCTGCGGCAGATCGACGTCCTTCGGGCCGAGTCCAGCGCTCGACCAGAGTCGGTCCGCGAGGCCCACGCCGAGGTCGATCATGTCGTCGAGCGGCCAGTGGGTCGGCAGCCGGCGCATGGGAGGCTGGCTGCCCGCGAATCCCGAGATGTAGACCGGCGGATGCGGGAGGTCGCGGGCACGCTCCGCGGTGGTCAACACGAAACAGGCGACGCCGCTCACCGGGATGTCGCAGTCGAGTCGGCAGATCGGGTCGCTGACGAGCGGCGCGTCGAGGTACTCCTCGACGGTGAGCGGCTTGTCGCGCCAGTACGACCATGGCAGCCGCGACCCGTTCTTGCGGGCCTCGACGACAACGTGCGCCATCGTTTCGCGCTTCGCGCCGTAGCGCTGCAGGTACTCGTTGTAGGTAAGGCCGATCGTCGACACCGGACCGAAGAAGCCCAGCGGTGCCGTCCACTGCATCGGGCCGCCCGCCTCGGTCATCGGGTTGGCGTTGTAGCGGCCCTTCGGGTTGTGAAGCGCACGGTGGAGCAGGACGTACTCGGCGGCGCCGGACGCGACCGCGTTGACCGCCATCCCGACCGAGCCGGGGAGTTGGCCGTAGCCCTGGAAGCCCGCCGAGTAGCGCGGGCTCACGCCGAGGTTCTGCGCCATCCAGTCGGTCGTCACGATGGAGCGGCCGTCTTCGATCGCGTGGCCGCCGGCGTTGGGGAACATGCTGCTCGCGACGAACCCGTCGACCTGCTCCACCTTCAGTCCTGCGTCGCTGATCGCGGATCGGGCGGTCTCGATCGCGATTGCGCCGAGCGGCCGGTCGGCGTGACGCACGATCTGGCTCTGCGCGTAACCGACGATCGCAACCTTGTTGCGCGCGGTGAACGACCCCGTCCCCCCAGTCATTGCGCGATCCGGAACGCCGGTACGGCGACGCCGTCACTGAGATCCTCGAACGCGACCTCAACCCTCGTTCCGGTCTCGAGCTCGGCATCAACGCCGTCGAGGAGCCGCGCGACGATACGCAGGTCCTTCTGTTCCTCGAGCTCAACGTCGACGAGGAGGTACGGCGTCTCGAAGCCCGGCAGGAACGGCTGCCGGGCGATGGTCCATGCGAGCACCTGACCGCGGCCACTGACGGGAGTGAAGGTGAAGACAGGGCTGGTTGAGCCGCAGTGCCCGCAGATGATGCCGGGGGGATGGGTGAAGCTGTCGCACGCCGAGCAGCGCGCGATCGTCAGCACGTGGTTCGCTGCCGCTTCCCAGTGCGGCGCCGAGACCTCGTCGGGAATGGGGACCGGCCGCGTCACGGAATGGTCCCCGCGTCCTTCATGGCACTGATCGCCTCCCAGTCATAGCCGAGCTCCATGAGGATCGTCTCGGTGTGCTCGCTGTGCTCCGGCGCGCGACCCAACGACGCCGGCGCGCCGTCGAACTGCACGGGAACATTTGGGAGCCGATACGTCGGGCCGCCGGCGTTGACCTCGCCGACGTACCCGTTGGCGATTACTTGCTGATCGTCCAACAGCTCGGTCACGGACTGCACAGGTGACCACGGCGCGTCGAGTTGGCTCAACAGCGTCTTCCACTCCTCGAAGGTCTTCGTCTCGAAGACCGCGTCGAGCTCCTCGACGCATGCCGCGCTGTTCTCCCGGCGAGCGGCGAGGTCGGCGAAGCGTGGATCACTGCCGAGATCACCGCGTCCGATGAGCTCGCAGAACGGCTTCCAGTAACGGTCCCCCTCGAGGAAGACCAGCTGAATGTGGCGGCCGTCGCTCGTGCGGTAGACGCCAACGAGAGGGTTGGGGGTTGCGCCGCGACCGGGCATCCGCACCGGCTCGTCGCCACCGAGTGCGGCGAGGACATCGGAGGACAGCGTCCACATCGCGGTGGCCAGCAGCGAGACGTCGACGAGGCTTCCCTCGCCGCTCCGCTCGCGCTTGAGAAGTGCTGACGCGATTCCGAACGCCAGCGCCATGGCGCCGTTTCGGTCGCCCATAGCGCCGCGCTGGCTGATCGGGTAGTCGCGCTCGGGCGGGGTGAGGATGTGCGCCATGCCGCCGCGCGCCCAGAATGCCGACGCGTCATACCCGGCCTGGTTGGCGTCGGGGCCTTTCGCACCGTAGCCGTGGCCGCGGGCGTAGACCAGTCGCGGGAAGCGGGCCCGCACCTCCTCGGCGCCGAGGCCGAGCTTGTCGAGCGCGCGCGGTCGCAGGCTGGTGAGCAGTACATCGGCCGACTCGAGCAGACGGCCAAGCACCGCCTTGCCGGTGTCGCTCCGTACGTCGATCGCCAGCGATCGCTTGCTGCGATTGGCGAGAGCCATCGACAGGTTGACGCCGTCTCGGCCCGCGCCGATGCCCTGCGTCATCAGGCCGCGATAAGGATCGCCCGACAGCGGCTCGATGTGGATGACGTCGGCGCCCCAGTCCGCGAGCAGCGCACCGGCGGCGGGCACGAACACCCATTGCGCAAGCTCGACAACCCGGATTCCGTCGAACGCCTTGCTATCCACCGCGCGCCTCGATCAGTCGCGCGCGATTGACCTTGGTCGCCTCGCTGCGCGGCATGGAGTCGACGATCTCGATGCTCTTCGGCACCTTGTACGCCGCGAGCCGCGCCTTCGCGTACGCAGCCATGTCCTCGAATGATGGCGGATCCGCTGCATCGGTCGGCTCGATGATGGCGTGCACGCGCCGACCCCACTCCTCGTCACGCAAACCCACAACGACGACGTCCGCGACCTGCGGATGGTCGATCAGCGCGTGCTCGACTTCCGCGGGGAACACGTTGGCGCCGCCGCTGATGATCAGATCGACGCGACGATCCGCGATGTAGAGATAGCCGTCTTCGTCGAGATAGCCCATGTCGCCGGCAGTGCGGAAGCCGTCTGCGGTCTCCTTGAGCTGTGGCACATCGCCGACGTACGTCGACCCGCCGTAGTTGGGAGCACGAAGGTAGATCTCGCCGATCTCGCCTGCCGGCAGGTCGACGCCGTCGTCGCCCACGATCCTGATCTCGGTGCCCCGCAGACCGAGCCCGACGCTGCCCTCGTGCTTCATCCACTCGTCGCCGCGCAGTGCCGTGATGCCCAACGCCTCGGTCATGCCGTATGCCATGACGATCTTCTCCGGGCCGATCAGCCCTGCCCACCGGTGTACCAGCGAGGGCGGCATCGGTGCGGCGCCTTGCTGGATCCAGACCAGGCTGGAGAGGTCGCGATCGTCGATGCCCGGTACGTCGGCCATGCGCTGCAGCATCGTGGGGGTCGCGGTGAACGTGGTGATCCGGCGTTTCTCGATCAGCTCGACAGCGCGTGTGGCGTCGAACTTCTCGAGCACGACGAGCTCATCTCCGGCGAGCAGGTTGTGCAGTGTCGTGAACGCGTTGACGTGATACATCGGCGCGAGCACGAGGATTCGTTGCGGGCGCTCGATCGCCATCCAGTTCTCGGCCATCGGCGTGCTGTACATCGGGTTGAAGACACCCGGCATCGCGCTCAGGATGATCTTCGGCGTTCCGGTTGAGCCACTGCTGCAGATGCCCTGTAGGTGGGGCGACACGGCGTCCGGCAGGTCGGGGACGGCCAGGTCTTCGGTCCTCTCGATCCACGGGATGTCCTCGCTGGTGAAGAACACCGGCGCGGCGATCACATCGCGCAGCCGAGACAGCTCCCAGTCCGGAAGGTCCCAGCGCACAGGGACGGGAACGGCGCCGAGCTTCCAGGCCGCGAACGCGGCGAGCACCAGCTCAGGGGAGTTGCGCAGTCCGAGACCTAACCGGTCACCGTGGCCCACCCCCCGATCGGCCAGAGCGCCGGCCAGCTGACTCGACCGTCGGTCCAGCCAGGCGTTGGCAACGGCGTCTTCACTGCCGTCGAGGCGCACGATACGGAAGCCCTCGGCGTCGGGCCGGGCGCTCGCGACCGCGCCGATCCGCGACGCTTGCGACGGTAGCGCTCCGATTGCGGCTTCAGTCATGGTGCGCCGGCGTCAGCACGACGACGGGGATGACGCGGTCCGTGCGCGTTTGGTAGGCGTTGTAGTTGGGCCACGCGTTGGCCACCAGGTCCCAGAGCCGGGACCGCTCGTCGCCCTCGGCAACGCGCGCATGCACGTGCAGGTGGGCGGCGCGGACCTGGATCGACGCGTGCGGGTTCGCCTCGAGGTTGAGGAACCACTGCGGGTGCGCCGGAGCACCACCCAACGACGCGACGATCACGTAGTCGCCGCCGTCCGGCGCGTAGATCAGCGGTGTCGTGTATTCCTTGCCGCTGACGCGGCCGACGTGGGTCAGCAGCAGCGTCGGCACGCCATTCCACATGTAGCCGGTCTCGCCGTCGGTCTCCTGGTAGGCCCGGACATGGTCCGCGCCGAGCAGGCTGTAGTCCGGCTGGACGTACCCGTCGTCGCTCATCAGTCGAAGACTCCGTCTTTCATGCGTCGAACACGACCGGGATGGCGGTCGCGCCGCGTTCGTAGAAGCCGATGTACGACGGCGGCTCGGCGTCGGGGTCCAGCCGCAGGTTCGGCAGCCGGTCGAGCAGGGCCCCGATGCCGGTCAACATCTCGGCCCGCGCGACGTGCATGCCCAGACAGATGTGCGGGCCGCCACCGAACGCGAGCGACGCCCGCGGCGGGCGGTGGATGTCGAACTCGTCGGGGTTCTCGAAGCGCTCAGGGTCGCGATTCGACGCTCCAAGGCAGAGGTGCAGCACCGATCCCTTCGGAATCTGTACACCGAAGTGCTCGATGTCCTCGGTGACCCAGCGCGAGAACATCGGGTCGGTCGCCTGCCAGCGAAGCGACTCCTCGATTGCCGGCTTGAGCAGTGACCGGTCGGCGCGGATCTCGGCGAGCACCTCCGGGCGCTGCAGCAGAGCGGTCAGCGTGATGCCCATCTGCTTCCAGGTCGTGCCGGAGCCGGCCGCGAGCAGCAGCAGCGCAAACGAGTAGATCTCGGGGTCCGATAGGCGGTGCAGCGAGCCGTCTGCCTCCTTGAGCTCTGCCTCGACGAGGATGCTGATCAGGTCGTCCCGGGGCTGCTCGCGGCGAGCCGCGACGATCGGCGCGATGATCTCCAGCACCTTGTCCGGCTCACTCGTCGCGGCGCGTACGTCGAGCGCCTGCTCGACGGGGATCCCGAAGCTTCCGGTGATCGTGAGGACCGGGATCGCGGCGGCGAAGTCGACATTGAGCTCGGCGCGGCCGTTGCCGGCGAAGTAGTCGATCAGCGCGTGGACGGTCTGCTCGATCCAGTTCCGGATCCACCACTGCGCCTTGGCCGGGATGAACGACGGCTGCACGAGCGCGCGGTAGCGGCGGTGCCGCTCACCGCCCATCGACAGCATGCTGTTGACGACTGAAGGCGCAGCGTCGAAATCGACCGCTTCTGCCGACGACGCGAACACCTCAGGGTTGCGGTACGCCGCATCGCATGCCGCGTAGGAGAACGCCGTGAAGTGCGGCCGGTCCGGGTAGGGCAGGCCGTGGAAGAAGATGTCGTCCTTCACGCCGGACAGGGCGTGCAGAGTGCCTTCATGGACCGGGGCCTGCGCCCGCAGCTTCGCCCAGATCGGGTACGGGTCGTCGGTGTAGTTGCCGCCGATCAACGGCATGAAGCTGCTGCGCAGATCGAACAGCTCGCGCACCCGATCGACGTCGAGCAGACCCTTGGTGGTGCTCATCGCGCGACGTAGCCGCCGTCCACCGGAAGCAGCACGCCGGTGACGTTGGACGCCTGGTCCGAGCAGAGGTAGACCGCGGCCTCCGCGCAGTCCTCGGCGAGGATCGGCTTGCCGAGCGGATGCGTGGCTCCCACCCCTTGCGCGATCTTCTCCAGGTCCTCCGGCGAGGCTTGCATCCCGCCCGCCGCCATGAATGACGTGTAGGGCATCGCCGCGGGACAGATCGCGTTCGCTCGAATGCCGAACGGTGCGCCCTCGATCGCGACCGCCTTGGTGAGCTGGTGGACCGCGCCCTTGGTGGCGCCGTACACCGAGCCGCCCCATGCGACCAGACCGGCAACGGATCCGGTGTTGAGGATGACCCCGCCGCTCTCCTGCTTCTTGAACTGCAGGACGGCGTGCTTGCAACCGTTGAATACGCCGCGGAAGTTGATCGAGGTTAGTCGCTCGAAGTCCTCGGCGGTGTGCTCTTCCAGCTTCACTCCAAGCCTTGGCGTAGGCACGCCGACGTTGTTGAACAGGATGTCGAGGCGCCCGAACGCGGCGACCGCTGCCTCGATCGTCGCGGCGACATCGGCCTCGTCAGCGACGTCGCATCGCTGGGCGATCGCCGTTCCGCCCTGCTCCTCGATGAGCTTGACGGTCTGGGCTGCCCCTTCCGTGTCGATGTCGGCACAGAGGACCTTCGCGCCTTCCGCGGTGAAGCGAAGGGCTGAGGCGCGACCGACGCCCGAACCCGAACCGGTGATGATGGCGGACTTGCCTTCAAGTCGCACGCTTACTCCTTGTCAACGAGGCTCAGCGCGCCCATCGGGCAGGCCTGCACGACTTCCTTGATCAGCTCGTAGGTGTCGCCGGGCGGGTCGAGGAACATCGCCTTGGCGTCGTCATCCCCTTGGGTGAAGCTCTTCGGTGCGTAGGACACGCACGTACCGCTGCCGATGCAGGCGTCGCGGTCGACAACGACCGTGAATCCGTCAGGCATTGGCGAGGACCGGTGGTTCGGCCGGGGTGAATCGGTAGAGCTTCTCGGCGTTGCCTCGCAGCAGCTTGTACTGCACCTCGGGCTCTAGATGCGCGACGAGCTTCTTCGCGACCTCGATGCAGTTCGGCCACGTCGAGTCGGAGTGGGGGTAATCCGTCTCACACATCACGTTGTCGACGCCGATCTCGTCGAGGCTCGCGATGCCGTGATGGTCCTCGATGAAGCAGCCGTAGACGTGGTTGCGGAACAGCTCTCGAACGTTGAGCGTGTCCATGTCCACGTCAGTACCTGCGTGACCCTGGAAGCGGTGACCCTTAGCGACCCAGAACCGCTGCTTGTCGACGACCTGCTCGGCACGCTCGAGGAAGTAGGGCATCCAGCCGATCTCGCCCTCAGACAACGCGATCTTCAGCCCCGGGAACTTCGTGAACATCCCGCTGAACAGCCACGACAGCATCGCGCCCGACGTGCGGATCGCGCCCCACGCAAGGTTCGCCATGAACGGCGAGTCCGGGGCGATCTGCGGCACCTGTGACGACGAGCCGACGTGCATCGACGCGACCATGCCGATCTCAGACGCGGCCTGCATGACCGGATCCCAATAGCGGCTCGGGTCGTGGATGGTCGGCAGGCCGAGGGGCGCCGGGTTCTCCGAGAAGGCGAAGGCGGTCGAGCCCTTGGCGGCGCAGCGCTCCATCTCCTTGACCGCGAGCTGCGGGTCCCACATCGGGATCAGGGTCAGCGGAATGTAGCGGCCGGGTGCCGCCGCGCACCACTCGTCGAGGATGAAGTCGTTGTAAGCCTGCAGACAGGTGAAGCCGAACTCACGGTCGCTCGCCTCCATGAACAGCTGGCCGCAGAATCGCGGGAGTGTCGGGAAGCAGAGCGAGGCGAGAATGCCCGCCTTGTCCATGTCCTCGATGCGTGCCTTCGGGTCGTAGCAACCCGGGCGCATCTCGGCGTAGGTCACGGGCTCCGGAGAGAACTCCTCCTTCGTCTTGCCTGCGACCGCCGACAGGCCCGAGCTGTGCAGCTTCTTACCGTCATACGTCCAGTACTCCTGGTCACCGTCCTGCATGAGCTGCGGCGCGCGGTCGCGGTCCTTCGCCGGGACGCGGTCGACCCACAGGTGTGCCGGCTCGAGGATGTGATCGTCGACCGAGATGAGCCAGTCGAGGTTGGGCTCGGTTGCAGTCGTCATCACCACTCCTTAGCGGGCGATCTCGCTGATGGTCATGTGCTTGAGCTCCTGGAACGCCCGGATCCCGTCGGTGCCGCGCTCGCGACCGAGCCCGCTCTGCTTGTAGCCGCCGCCGGGTGCGTAGGCGCTGAACATCCCGGCGTTGACATTGACCGCGCCGGTGCGCAGCCGACGGGCAACGGCGGTCGCGGCAGCGACGTCAGCGCTGTAGACCTGCGCCGACAACCCGAAGGGCGAGTCGTTCGCCATCTCGACGGCGTGATCGATGTCGCGGTAGCCGATGACCGAAAGCACCGGGCCGAAGATCTCGTCCTGCGCAGCCGGGTTGGAGTTGTCGGGCAGGTCGAGGACGGTGGGCTCGAAATAGTAGCCGCGATCGAGGCTCGCGGGACGACCGCCGCCGGTGACGACCTTGCCGCCGTACTCCTGCGCAATCTCGACGTACTCCTCGCACCGTGCGCGCTGAGCAGCGGAGATGACGGGGCCGATCATCGTCGTCGGCTCGGTCGGCGGGCCGACGGCGAGCATTCCGTACATCCCGGAGACCGCGACGAGGACGTCGGCCTTGCTCTCCTCGGGAACGAGCATGCGGGTGGCGGCGACGCAAGCCTGACCGGAGGTCATCGCGACGACGGCCGCGGCGCCGACGGCCGCCTTGTCGATCGCGTCGGGGAAGTAGATCTGCGCGGACTTCCCGCCAAGCTCCAGTGCGATCTGCTTCACGGTGGATGCGCCTTGGGCGAGGATCCGCTTGCCGATCGCCGTCGATCCGGTGAACGACACCATGTCGACGGCCGGATGCGTAGTGAGCAGCTCTGCGCCCGCCGCACCCTCCTCGATGACGACGCTGAGGACGCCGTGCGGGATGCCTGCGGCGTCCGCGGCTGCTCCGAACACGAGGGAGGAAATCGGAGTGAGCGGGCTCGGTCGGAGTACGACTGAGTTGCCGGCGAGCAGTGCCGGGACCACCTTCTGGAACGCCATGATGAGCGCCGCGTTGTACGGCGTGATCGCGGCCACGACTCCGACCGGCTCGTAGCGGCGAACGCTGAGCAGTACCTTGCCCGCGGTCACCTCGTCGACCGGGATGGTGTTGGGCTGCTCATCGGACATCGAGGCGTAGATGTCGATCAACCCGCGCGCGAGACCGAGGCCGCCGGTGAACTGGCTGCCGTCTGCGAAGCGGACCGGCTGGCCCGCTTCAGCGATCATCGTTGCGACGAGCTCATCGTGGGTCGACTCGATGTGGTCGCACATCGCCGAGACGGCCCTCACTCGCTCGGCCCGAGGCAGGTCGGCCCAGGTGCCGGCGTCGAAGGACTCACGGGCCGCGAGGATCGCGCGCTCAACGTCCGCAGCGGGTCCGCCCAGGACCTCGCAGACGGTCGTCTCGTCGGCAGGATTCTCGACCGGAAAGACCTCGCCGGCCGTGGTCCACTCGCCTGCGACGTAGGACTCCCGCTGCGCGATAAGTGCCGACATGCACCCCGTCCCTGGAAAGGTAGAACCACGTTCTACCTTTCCAGGACACCCTCCGCGCTGTCAACCCACGCAGTGTCGAATCGTGGCGATGCAGATGAGCAGCGCGGAGGTGGATCCGCGGCCCAGCGAATTGATGCCCGGAGGCACGGAATCAGACGTTGAAGCGGAACGACGCCCGCTTGGCCCCTCGCCGCGGACCACCCGCCTTTTGTACCCCGGCCCGCGACGCGGCCGGCCGCGGGGCGCAGCCGCACGAGCCCTGAGGCTCAGCGAGTTCGCGATGCGTAGCGGCAGTCGCGCTCAGGCAGGGCCGACGTCGATCAGCGCATTCGTGCACACGAAACCTGTCGGTGGCCACAACCGTTCGAAGTCGCTGCCCTGGACCGACGCACCCATGTAGCAGTGAGACGTCCCGTGCTCCCTCGGGGTGTAGGGCCCGAACATCCCGCCGGTCGTCCAGTTCTCGATCGACTCAAGCGCCTGCGTGAGGCCGGCGCGAGTCGGATTGCGTCCGGCCTTGAGCAACGCGTATATGAATAGTTGGGTGTCGGCCCAGGCCTCGACGCCGAACTCGTCAGTCGCCTTACCGGGTGCGTAGGTCGCAAGCTCTTGCTTGAACAGCGACATCGTCGGGTTTGGGTCGGTCAGCGGGACCGACGGGATGTAGACCTGGAATCCCTGCGCGGCGTCCTCCCCGGCAAGGGATATCTGATCTTCTGTGTACGCACCCTGTGTCGTCAGAACCTTGGCGTGGAAGTCTTGCGCCTGCATGTCGCGCAGCATGTCGGCGTTGCCGACGACATCCATCACCGCGTAGATGCCTTGGCAGCCCTTCGCTTTGATTGAGGCGACGATGGACGCCATGGTTGCGCCGGGTGCGGGCGGCACCGACAGGTTGCGGTAGCAGATGTTTGATCCGTAATGCTCGAAGAGCACGCCCGACTCGGCTGCGACATCGGCGGCGACGGGAATGTTGTAGGCGACGAGAGCAATCTCCTTGGGGAGCTCGTGGTAGGTCTTCAGACCTTTTACGAACGCTGTGTGGAGAAACGCGCGGCCATGCTTGACGACGTAGCTTCCGCCGTCGACAGACCAGTAGTTCGTGGTGTTCCCGCGATTGGCGTTGGCGGCCTTGCCGATATCAGGAACGTGCGCCCGCTCCATGTCGACAACGCCGCCGTTGTCCCCGTCGGAGGTTGATCCGACGAAAGCGAGGACCTTGGGAATGAGGTACTGGATCGAGGAGGTGTGCGCGCTGGAGGTTTGTCCGTCGTCCTGAACCAGCAGCTTGAGCTGTCGTCCGCAGATTCCCCCGTAGTGGTTGACCGCGCTGATCGCGGCCTGGACGGCGTGTACTGCAGGTTCGAAGACACCGGACACGGGGCCGGTCAGACCGCTGACGTTGCCGAGCGTGATCGTCGTCGGGGTCACACCGGGGGCTGACGCCCGGTTGCCGGTCCTACCGGTGCAGTACGACGCCTCCGCCTTCGGGTCGAAGTCGAACGTCGCCGGGGTCAGGGCGGCGACCGAGGGAGCGGCTGGAGCGCTCGTCGCCCGGCCCGCTGCGGCATTCCGGGAAGGGCGACCGGAGGAGACCCCGCCATGGCCCCGTCCCGTGCCGACGGCGGTGTCGGGCGCACTGGCGATCGGCGCCGGCGCAACGCCGCTGGATCCCATCGACTCGCCGCTTGACCCGACATTGGAGACGGGCGGGAAGTACGGCGCAACCCGCGCGCCGCACGCCGCGGATATGAGAGCGACGACGACCGCTGCCGCCACCCGAGCGAGGTGCTGCCGCCGTCGCCGCACCGGTGTCATCGGAGATCCAGCACGAGAGGAAGTGCCTCCAGGCGTCGTACGAGCAGACTCGGGTGATAGCGCAGCGGGAGCCGGTCGGTATCAACACGGAAACGGGTTGTTCGGGCCAGAAGGGCCTCGATCGCGATCCTTGCTTCCATCCGCGCGAGCGGAGCGCCCACGCAGAGATGAATGCCCCAGCCGAAGCCGACATGATTGCGGGCGCGGGGTCGGTCGAGGCGGACCTCGTCAGGCGCGTCGTACATCGCCTCGTCCCGGTTGGCGGCGGGCCAGGCCAGAAGCAGATGCGATCCTGCGGGGAGGCCGGTGCCTCCTAGCTCGCAGTCGCGGGTGGTGACCCGGTAATGACCCCGAAACGGCGGGTCGAAGCGCAGGGACTCCTCGATGAAGGTCGCCACAAGCGACGGGTCTTCGCGAAGTCGCTGCTGGAGGTCGGGATCCTCGGCGAGGATGCAGGCAGCGGTCCCCGTCAGGCCAGTCGTCGACTCGCCACCCGCGGCGATGATCACGCTGAGGATTCCGAACGCTTCGAGGTCGGTGAGCTCGCCGTCGTCAACTGCCTGCTTGACGATGCCGATCAGGCCGTTGTCGTAGGCGGTTGCCCCGTCCTTGGCTTGGAGGTAGGCCTCGATCACAGGCGTTAGTCCGTTGACGCCCTCGTCTTCGAGCGGCTGGATCTGGTCCTCCGGCACGAATCCGCTGATCCGCTCGACCATCGCGTAGCCCTGTCGCTTCAACGCGGGCGCGATGTCGTCAGGCAGGCCGAGAACCCGCGCCACCATCACCATGGGAAGTGGCTCTGCCAGTTGTGACATCCACTCGAATCGCCCGTCCGGACCGACGTCCCCAAGCGCGCCCTCGACAAGAGCCTTGAACTCCGGCTCCATCGCCTGGATGTTCGCGGTCGACAGCCGGCGAGCGACGACCTTGCGCTGGCGGGCATGCTCTGGCGGATCGGTCGTGGCGACGGCCGACCCTCCGACGTCAGCCGGCATGTCCGTCATGGGTGGCCGAAGCCCTGGTGCCTGCCAGTCGCCGAGGTGCAGGTACTCACCCACCGCGCTCGAGTACGTCGCGGGGTCCGCAACCACCTCGTGGATGAGATCCATGCGAGTGACCACGTACGTCCCGGTCCCGGCGATCTCGTGGACGGGGTCGCTGCGCCGGAGCTCGCGGTAGTAGGAGTGCGGGTCCTCGACGGTCTGTGCGGAAAACAACTCGTCGAGCGCCAGGTCGCCGGAGGTCATGCCCACCCTCTCGTACAGATCATACAGATATGGTCCTATCTGTATGATTCAGTACCGTACTCGCAGCGGCCGAATGCGCAAGGGCCCAGACCTCCAAGGACGGAAGCCGTGAGGAACCGGGCATGGCAGGGTGACCCGCCCACCGACGACGACGACGCGCGCGACCGGATCATCAGCGCGGCGATGCGCTGCATCGACCGGCACGGCCCGACGAAGACGAGCCTGTCCGACGTAGCCGCCGAGCTCGGCGTCACCCGGCAGACTGTCTACCGGCTCTTCGCGAGCACGGAAGACCTGTTTCGCGCCGTGTCGATCGCGGCTGCCGACGCGTTCGTGGACCAGCTGGCGGCTCGGGTGAAGCGGATGACCGACCCGGCCGACATGCTCATCGAGTGCATGGCGTTCACGATCGAGCGACTCCCCAAGGAGCGGTACCTGTCATTGCTGCTCGTCCAGGGCCGAGCGGTTCCACTTGACGAGCAGTTCACCTCAGCCGTCCCCGCTGAACTGACCCGCAAGCTGCTCGAGCAGCTTCCGGTTGACTGGACGACCGTCAAACTGACGCCGCGCAGTACGGAACGTCTGGTCGAGATCTACCTGCGGACACTGCAGTCATTCATCGTCGACCCCGGGCCGCCGCGGTCTGCGCGCGAGCTGAGATCGCTACTCGCCGTGTGGTTCGGTCCCGCTGTCCGGAGCTGCCTAGCAAGTCAGCCCGTGTCGCGGTGACCCGCGCGCGCCCTACACGTTGAACCGAAACTCCACCTAGTCGCGGCCCTAGATCGTCCAAGCAAAGCTGGCATTACCGATCGGTGTGCTGCGAAACGCGGAACCGACTTAGAGCGGCGCTTATCGAGTGGTTCCTAGTGCGACTTCTTCCACGAGATTCCAACTACCTGCGGTAGTTGCGCCTTGCATGACCCAGAGGTGCCTGATGTCCGCGACGATGGGCAAGCGGCTCGATATCGCGGAGGCCGCGGCCTCCATGGCCGTGATGTCCTCCGAGTCACCGATCGTCAGGTGAGGCACGACATCGGCGAAGGCTCCGCCGTAGGGCGGGCAGTCCGGGAAGGCGTCAGCATCGCAGCCGTGGCATGTCGGAACCAGTCTTCGGGCTCGGGCGAGAGAAAGAGGACGCGCCGATCGAACCAGCCCAGCTGGCGGAAGGCCGCCACTGCCGGCGTCAACCTCGCGGCCACGGCTCGGACCCGCGCGAGGACATCGCCGGTTAGGCGGTCAGGCGGGACGAACGGATAAAGGACGGTGACGTGTGCTGGCACTCCCCAGCCCGCCGAACGGTCAAGCCGGCGACGATAGGCACCGACTCGCGACTCCGCAGCCGGTATCGGCGCGATGACCGCGGACTCGGTGGGTTGCAGCTGCTCGCCTGCCACAACTCAGCTCCGTGAGAGGAACGGCTTGAAGAACGACATCACCGGGAGGACATCGGTCTGCTCGAGCGGGACCCAGGCCACTCGATCTGACGAACCGTCTGATTCAGGACGCAGCTCCCCGCCGATCACCTCGACCTCGAAGATCACGCGCAACGTATGAACACGCTCGTCGGCGAACGGCGGCGGCCGGTCCGCCACAGTCGACACCACGTCAAGCAGGCGAACGATGCGGGTCTGCACGCCAGCTTCCTCGGCGAACTCCCGCACGACTGCCTCTGACGGCTGCTCCCCGAAGTCGATCCCTCCGCCCGGTAGCCACCACGTCCCGGGCACGTCGGAGCGCTCAGATGCCCGGGTCAACAACACGTTGCCAGCCGAAATGGCCACGCCGTACGCAGCGATCCGCGTGCGATGAACGGGGTTCGACACCGCAGCACAGTAACGCCGATCGCTCCAGCGGACGCGCGCGCGCCGCTATCTCTGGTTCGCCGGCTGAGGAAGAAATCCGCGAGCGCATGGACCCCGCCAAGTGCTGCACTGGAGATCGTGAGGGTGGAGTTTTATCGCGACGATGAGTCACGCGTCACCGGATGGCACGCCGTGCGCGGGCAACGCACCAGGATCCCGGGGACGGTGATGGCCTTGGGGCGAGGCGATATCAGCCACGACTTGGCGCAGTACATCGTCGAGGCGGCGACAGGGACGCACGACGGGTTCTGGGGACTGCTGGCGAAAGGCGCGACGTTCCGCAGCATCGGACGCAAGCGAACTCCCCAAGGACGGTCCTTGATCGCGGCGCACCGCGACACGCTGCGTAGCGCGGAGCAGCTTGCGGCGGCACACATCGCGGACTGGCGCGCCGGTCGCTCGACGCCCGTCACGGACTCACTGCGAGATGCCGCGCGGCTGTTCAGCGCGCTCAAGCCCGGCGAGACGCTGCGCTACGACTGGCCTTCCCCGGTCGGGCAGCTCACCGGGACCGGATGACACGCGCGAAGCCCGGCCAACTCGAGCGTGACCAGCCCGCGTCGCCGGCCAGCAATCCCAGGGGCCTGCCGAATATCGGTCGGACGCTGGTCAGCGCCCGCTCCTTCGACGAGTACGTCGCGATGTTCGCCCTCACCGAAGCCGACCTCAGCCGTTCAATCCTTGACTGTCCGGGCGGAGCCGCCAGCTTCGCTGCCGAAGCAAGCAGCCGAGGCGCGTCAGTGGTCGCGGTTGACCCAGTCTACGCGGCCCCTCCGACCTGGCTCGCCGAGCACGCCCTGGACGAGGCAGTCCGCGGGAACCGTCACACCGGGTCGTCGATCGAGTCCTTCGTGTGGACCTTCTTCGCCGACATCACCGACCACCTCAGCCGCCGCACCCAGTCGGCGCGCGTATTCGGTGAAGACCTCCTCACCAACCCAACCACGTACGTCGCGGCAAGTCTGCCGCGCCTGCCGTTCCGGGACGCATCGTTCGACCTGGTGCTCAGCTCGCATCTCTTATTCATGTACGCCGACCGGCTCAACGAGTACTTTCATGTCGCGGCAGCGTGCGAGATGGCGCGGGTGGCGCGACGTGAGGTCCGAATCTTCCCGCTCATCAGCGACTCCGGGACGGACACAAGAGAACTCCTCAACGCTGTCCGCGGCGCCGTCGCCGCACTCGGCTACACGACGTTGATCGCACCCTCCCCGTACGAGTTTCAGAAGGGCGGCGATGAAATGTTGCTCATCCGCAGAGCGCCATAGACCGAAATGGCACCTATCCCTCGTCGAGATGCCTTCCGATCGACTCGCGCAGCGCGTCGTGACCGTCGTTGAGGGCGGTGTCCTCATCGGCCCAATGCTCGGCCGGATAAAGCCAGACTGGTCGACTGCGGTGCTCTGCGGGCTCCCAGGCGTACCTCGGCCACACATGCGCATGCAGGTACGCATCGGTGTTACCGAGGATCTCCACGTTGACCCGCAAGACCTCGGGGTCGGCCTCGGCGCAGGCCCGTTCCACCGCATGGCAAAGCAAAGCCATGCTGTCGAGGAACTCGCGCTGCTTCACACGCGGAAGCGCAGACAGGCGGTCGACAGACGGGTCATCACTGAGTAGTACGCAGTAGCCCGGTAGCCACTGCACGTCGCCCATGACGGCGAAGCTGGAGGGCAGCCTTCTCACCACCGTCGGGTTCTCACCCCTGAGCGCCGGGCCGATCCGGTCGGCGCCAATCAGCCATCAGCAGAACATAACCGGGCCACCGCAGCACAGCATCTACGTGTCGCCCGAGGGACAGCAGCAGCAGGTCGTCCGCCGGGCGGAAGCCGTGGCGGCCGTACAAAGGAATCGACAGCTCCGATGGGGACAGGACGACCCGAACGAGGCCCTCACCCCGAGCACGATCGATGACCGCCGCAATAAGCGCGGCTCCGACGCCACTCCCACGGCACTCAGAGGTCACGAAAAGATTCGCGAGGTAACCCCATCGGCTCATCGGCCGGTCGGGGACTGGCATCCGGTCGAAGACCTTCAGATTGACCATGCCAACCGTGTGGCCTTGAGCGGCTATCCACCACCAGCGGCTGGCGTGCTCTCGGAGGAACCAGTCGCGGAAGCTCGCGACGAAGTCGCGCGAGACCGGCTGTTCCCTCCACGCCGCGCGCAGTCTTGCGAGTTCCTCAATGTCGTCTGTGTCCGCGGCGCGCACCTTCACAGACTGCAAGTATGACCGCTGAAGGGGTGACCGCAATCACTCCGGAGCTAGCGCGATTCAACAGGTAGGCACCTACCGGCCGTGGTTATGGACCCGAAGAGCACCGCGACGAAGCACACGACAACCGCCAAGCCGCCAACGACGAGCAGGACGTTGCGCGACCTGGCCCGGCGGCCTGGCTGATTCATGTACAGGGCCAGACCCTGCAGAACCATTGCGCCCGGGGATGCCCTCCGAAGCGGATCGACTACGTCAGGGCCGGTTCGCTTCTCAACGCGCCGGCCGATCTCAAGCAGCCCCGCTAACACAAAGGCGACAAGAGCCACCATGAAGGCCGCGACGAAGATGGACTCAGGCGTCGAGTGCCTAGTCATATCGGTAACAGCCCCCGGCGGCGCACAGACCCGTTCTCCCGC
>DASZOU010000034.1:0-75334 GCA_035550655.1 Mycobacteriales bacterium | reverse complement strand
GACCGACGCCCTCCTTGAACGACGCCGCGAGCGTCACCTTGCGGAACTCCTCGCCCGCATCGCCGGACTCGATCACGAAGTGCAACGCCTGGTCGGCCGGGTCGACCTTCCAGTACGAGCCGTACGCCCAACCGAACGCCGCGCGTACCTTGTCGAGCGCGACCTGGGCGGCGATGTCCGGGTCATGGGCGGTCTCCAGCGCCGTGACCACATCGCTGAGGGCGCGCACATCCGCCTCGGCCTCCTCGACCGCCTGGCGCAGCTCGAGCTCGTCGGACGGCGACCAGCCGTCGGAGTCAGCCTCGGCGTGACGGTCCGCGCCCTTTCCCTTTGCGCGGGGCTCGGGGATGGCGTCGGACAGGGGCAGGGTTTCGGAGCTCATAGGGACCTTCCGGGGGTACAAGCCGCAGCTGTGTCCAGCAGCAGCAGGAGGCGGTCAGGGAGGGGGTACGTTCCGGCTAGCACTTCGCGCGCCGGGCCTTGCACGGTCTCGGGGGCGGGCTGGTAGTCCGTGTCCTCGACGTCGACGACGTCACCGATCTCATCCACGAGCAGGCTGACGGGGCCTTCCTCGCCGTGGACGACGACATTCATGGCGGGCTCCTCCTGCGAGCGAGGACCCATGCCGAGGCGGCGGCGAAGGTCGATCGCCGTGACGATCTCGCCGCGCAGGTTGATCAGGCCGCTGACGATGTCCGGAGCGCTGGGCACTCCGGTCATCGGCTGCTCGCGCAGGACCTCTTGTACGTCGCACACGTCGACACCCAGGTAGAGGTCGCCGAGCATGAAGGTGCAGAGCTGACGAGCGCCCATGGCTAGGCCGCCTCTTCTTCAGAGCCGTCGAGAGTGGTCAGCGCGTGCCGCAGGACCAGGTCGACATCGAGCAGGTCGGTGACCTTCCCGGCGATGACGCCGCAGCCGATGAGGCCCTTCGTCGACGTCTTCGATGGAACGACGTGGTCGGTGACGACGTCGACGATCTCGTCGACCGCGAGCCCGACCCGGCGGTCACCGTCGGCGAAGACGACCACCGGCAGCTCGCCTTCGACGTCGTCACGGTCCTTCACCCCAGCGACGAGGTCACCGACCCGAAGGACCGGCAACAGCTGGTCGCGGTACTGGAGGACGTGACGTTCTCCGGTGCGCTCGAGCCGCGCGGGGTCGACCTCTTCGAGGCGCGCGACATGCGCGAGCGGCACTGCCAGACGTCGACCATCGGCCGCCGTGAAGATCAGCATCATGTTGTCCTCCGACGCGACGGAGGCGTCGATGTCGTCGTCGGTGCGGTTCTGCTCACGACGCTCGCCGATGACGCTCGCGGCCTGCGCGATCCCGACCGCGTCGAGAATCAGAGCGACCCGGCCGTCGCCCATGATGGTTGCGCCGGCGTAGAGGCCGAGGGTCTTGATCAACCGATCGAGCGGCTTGACCACGATCTCCTGGGTGTCGTGAACCTCGTCGACGACGAGCCCGAAATGGTGGCCGTCGGCCTGCAGGACCACGACATTCAGCGCGGCGTCTCCGGACAGCGCCGACCCGGCGTACTCACTCCAGTCAGGAGCAGTGCCACTACCGAGCACCTCTTCGAGGGAGACGAGCGGAAGCAGCCGGCCGCGCAGCCGGTGCACCGGCGCGCCGTTGACCAGCTCGATGGGCGACGGCCCCGAGCCGGGCTCGAGCCGGACCAGCTCGACCAGGTTCGCCTGCGGGATGGCGTAGCGGTCGCCGTGCCGACCCGACACGAGGAGGGCAGGAATGATCGCGAGGGTCAGCGGAATCCGGACCCGGATCGTCGTGCCGACACCGATTCGCGTCAGCACCTCGACAGTGCCGCCGATCCGCTCGATGTTCGTCTTGACGACGTCCATTCCGACACCGCGACCTGAGACGTTGGTCACCGCGGTCGCCGTGGACAAGCCCGGCAGGAAGATGAGGGAGAGCAGGTCTCGCTCACTCATCGTGGCGAGCCGGTCCGCGGAGATGACCCCGCGCTCACGCGCCGTGCGGGCGACCTTCTGCACGTCGATGCCGCGACCGTCGTCGCTGATCTCGATCACGACCTGGCCGGACTCGTGGAAGGCACGAAGCAGCAGGACCGCCTCTTCCGGCTTCCCGGCGGCCGCGCGCTCCTCGGGAGTCTCGATGCCGTGGTCGACCGCGTTGCGCGTGAGATGCGTCAGCGGATCCTTGATCGCCTCGAGCACCGTCTTGTCGAGCTCGGTGTCCCGCCCTTCGAGCCGTGCTCTGACCTGCTTGCCGCAGCTCTGCGCCAGATCGCGCACGACCCGCGGCAGCTTCGAGAACACGTTGTCGATCGGCTGCATGCGGGTGCGCATCACCGCGCCCTGCAGCTCGCTCACGATGAGGTCGAGGCGCTGGGAGGCGCGGACGAGACCCAGGTCCTCCTGATAGGTGCTGTGCTGGACGATCTGGTTCCGCGTGAGAACGAGCTCGCCGACCATCTGCATCATGCTGTCCAGCAGTGCGACGTCGACCCGGATGCTGGAGTCGGCTACGGAACGGCGGCGGTCGACCAAGCCGGCCTCGGCGTCCCCATAGATTCCGCTTGGGTCCGCCGGCACGTCGCTCGGGGTCGCATCATCGACCGGCTGGGGGGCCGGGTCGACAACCACGACTGACTCCTCCACAGCGCCGGTCGTCGTCTCACCGACCGGCTCCGCCGGCGTCACAACCTCGGTGTCGTTGGAGATGTCGGCTGCGCTTGATGCTTCCCCCGGTTTCGTCGCGAGGGCGGCGAGCTGCGCGATCAGGTCGTCGTGATCGGAGTCACCTTCACTGCCGGTCGCCTCTATGTCGGCGAGCACCGCGCGCACCGTGTCCACAAGCTGAAGCAGTGCGCTGGTGATGTCGGGGTCGAGGCGAAGCTCGCCGTCTCTCAACAGGCTCAGCAGGTTCTCGCCGTGGTGCGTCAACCGCTCCAGATGCGGCATTCCGAGGAACCCGCTGGTGCCTTTGATCGTGTGGATCGTCCGGAAGACCGAACCGAGCAACGCTCGTGAGTCCGGCTCCTGCTCGAGTGCGACGAGGTCGCGGTCGAGCTGGTCGAGGTTCTCGTGGCTCTCGACGAGGAACTCGGACAGGATCTCGTCAAGGTCGTCCGCACCGGACACGCAAGACCCCCTGGCTTGGATCGGACTTCGGCTTGGTGATCACGAAGTCGGCCGGGCCACCAACGCCGACAGCCCACCCCAGGGGTGGTTTCGCGGTCTGGCCCCAAGGGGCTATCACGGTCTGGTCATGGGTCCGCCTCGATCCTCGGCGGCTGCGTCCGATTGAGGTCGCAATCCGCCAGCGACCGAAGGAACCAGCGATGAAGATCCTCGTTGTCGACGACAGCAAGGCGATGCGAATGATCGTCATGCGCACGCTGCGACAGGCCGGTTACGAGGATCACGAGCTGCTGCAAGCGGAGAACGGCGTGGAAGGGCTGTCGGTGGTGGACAGCGAGACGCCGGGGCTCGTCCTCTCGGACTGGAACATGCCGGAGATGAACGGGCTCGAGTTCCTCAAGACACTGCGCCAGCGAGGCAGTGACGTGCCGTTCGGATTCGTCACCTCGGAGGGCACGCCGGCGATGCGCGAACAGGCAGCGGACGCCGGGGCGATGTTCCTCATCGCCAAGCCGTTCACTGCCGACACCTTCGCTGCGCAGCTCGGCGACGTGGTGACATGACCGATTCCGAGCACGCACCCACCCCGCTGGTGCTGCCTGCGTTGAGCAAGCTGTCCGAGACACTCGAGATGGTGCTCGGAAAGGCACCCGGCTTGACCGACGCCGGCTGGTCTCCGCCGGCCGGTGCGCTGCCGGTTGCGGTCGGTACCTACCGGGATGACGAGGGCCGGCTGGCGGCGCTGGTCTGGACCGACTTGGATGTTGCCGCCGGCCTTGCGGCCGCGATGGCCATGCTTCCACGCCAACGCGTCGTCGAGGTGTGCGAGGCCGGCGATCTGCCCGCCGACATGCGCGAGGCAGTCGGCGAAGTGTTCAACATCGCCGTCGGGGTCGTCGCGACCTCACCCGACATCCACCTGCGCCTGACCGGAGTCGAGTGGCTCGCCGACGGTCTCTCCGACGAGGTCTGCGACGTGCTCGAGGAGCCTCGCGCTGCGCTGTTCGCCCGTGTCGACCTCGACGACTACGCGGCTGGGCTGCTCAGCGTCGCGCTGGTCTGACCCGCCGCGTTACGCCGACCGGGGCATTCCGGTCATCCACTGCACGGTTCGGCTCATGACGGGCGATGCCCCGCCGATGGGGAGCTCGAGCCGGAGCTGCGCAAGGCGCGAGTAGGAGGCGAAGGATGCAAGAGCTCGCCGACGTCCTCGGCAGGGAACGGCTGCTCACCGAGCTGATGCTGTTCAAAGTCATCACGCTGCGACAGCTCCTTCTCGCCGGCGAGGCCCGCTTTCTCTCGTGGGCCGCGGAGGAGGTGCAACGCACCGAGCTGCGGCTGCGGGCGATCGAGCTGCAACGCTCCATCGAGGTCTCGCGGATCGTGGAGGAGCTCAGCCTCGCTCCCGAGTCCGTCACGCTCGACGAGCTGGTGCGCGCCGCTGAGGAACCGTGGCGCAGCGTGCTGGCCGAGCACCGTCGCCAGCTGCTTCTCCTCCACTCAGAACTGATGGAATCTGCCCGCGCCGTCCGGCGGCTGGCGCACGAGGGCAGCGGTGCCGTGGCGGCGCTGATGGAACGCCTCGACGACATCGGCGGCCACGACCCCTCCGCGACCGAAGGTGCCGCGACGTACGACGCGAAGGCGGCATGGTCACAACCGGAGCGCGCCGGAGCCGGCTGGAGTCTATAAATGGGCTTCCAGGCGCTGAGTATCGGCGCGAGTGCACTCGAAGCGATGCAGACCGCCGTCGAGACGGTGTCGCACAACGTCGCGAATGCGGCCACGCCGGGCTATACCCGGCAAGTCACCCAGCTCGCGCCCGCCTACCCCACAAACGGCGTACCGGGGGCGATCGGCGGCGGCGTCACGGCCATCTCCATCACCAGAGCTCGCGATGCGCTCGCCGACGTCACCTGGCGAAGCGAGGCCGCCACCGCGGGGGCGGCATCCGCGCGGTCAACCGTCCTGAACGACGCGCAGTCCGCCATCGGAGCGCTCTCCGGACCTGGCAGCCTTTCGGGTGATCTGTCCAGCTTTCTGTCGTCCTGGAACGCGCTGTCTCTCAATCCCTCCGACACCGCGGCGCGGTCCGTGGTCCTGCAAGACGCACGTCAGCTTGCTGACGACGTCAACTCAGCGTCCGCGCAGCTCGCAACGCTCGGCGACGACGTCCGCACCCAGGTCAGCGCGACGGTCGACCAGGTGAACCAGCTCGCCACCCAGGCGGCCAACCTCAACAAGCAGATCGTCGCGGCCCGCAACGCCGGCCAGAACCCCAACGACCTGCAGGACCAGCGGGACAACGTCCTCGACCAGCTGAGCCAGCTGACCGGCGCCACGTTGCACGCAAACCAGGACGGTTCCGTCGATGTGTTTCTCGGGACCGAGTCGCTCGTGCGTGGCGTGACGACGGTGCCGCTGGTCGCAACGGCGAACGGCGCCACCCTCGGTGTCGGCTTCACGGGTGGTGCCACGGCAACAATCGGCGGCTCGTTGGGCGGCTATGTCAGCGCGGCCAACAGTGACCTGCCGAGCTTCTCGGCGCAGCTCGACAACTTCGCGTCGTCGGTCATCTCCGCGTTGAACGCCGCGCAGGGCGCGGGCTTCGATCTCACGGGCGCAGCGGGCCAGCCGCTGTTCACCGGGACAACGGCGGCCACGATGCAGGTGTCGGGCGCGATCACCGCGAGCGGCATCGCCGCGTCCGCAACCGGCGCCGCCAACGACGGCAACAACGCGCTCGCGGTGGCGGCCCTGGCGTCGACCCCCCCGGTACCCGGCGGCCAGACGCTGAACAGCCAGATTGCCGGCCTGATCGGCACCATCGGGAGCAGCGCGGGCGGCGCCACCGCGACCGCCACAGCGGCTTCCACCGCGCTGCAGAGCGCCACGGCCGCCCGCAGCGCGCGGGACGGCGTCGACGTCAATCAGGAGTCGGTCGACCTGCTGCAGTACCAGCAGGCGTACTCGGCGGCCGCGCAGGTGATCGCCACGGCCAACTCGATGCTCGACACCTTGATCAACAAGATGGGTGCCTGACATGTCAGTGACGTCCAGCAGCCTGTTCGGAAGCCTGGCAGCCGACCTCGCGGGGTCCAACACCCTGATCGCGAAGCTGCAGCAGCAGATCGCATCCGGCTCCCGTCTGCAACAGCCGTCCGACGACCCGGTCGGAGCGGCGCAGGCCGTGCGGCTGTCCTCCGCGCAAAGCGCCATCTCCTCCTACCAGGCGTCGGGGACCGACGCGACGCGGTTCCTCGGCGTCGCCGACTCGACGCTCGGCAGCATGGACACGGTGTTGCAGCGGGTGAGTCAGCTGGCGACGTCCGCCGTCAACGGGACAGCCAACGCCACCTCGGACGGCGCGCTCGCCGCCGAGATCACGTCACTGCGCGACCAGCTGGTCAGCCTCGCGAACGCCGACAGCGGCATCCCCGGGCAGTCGCTGTTCGGCGGCTTCTCGGCCACCGCGGTCGCGCAGGTCGGTGGCACCTGGACCTACGCGGGCGACAACGGTGCGGTGAACCGCCAGATCGACGCCACGACAGCGATCAGCGTGAACGACTACGGAAGCGGCGTGACGGGCGGTGCCGATCTGTTCGGCTTCACGGCCGGCCCCGGCAACGACGTCTTCTCGGTGCTCGACCAGCTCGCAAGTGCGGTGTCCGCCGGCAACACCACCGCCATCAACGCGGCGCAATCGACGTTGAGCGCCCGTAGCGGCGCGATTCTTGCCGCGCGCGGTGTCGTCGGCGCCCAAGAAGCCAGGGTCACCTCCACGCAGTCGGTTCTCGCGGTCGTACAGAACGACAACGCCGCCCAGCTCTCGAGCCTTCAGGACACCGACGTCGCACAGGCGGCGCTGCAGCTGTCGCAGGCCCAAACCGGGTATCAGGCAGCGCTTAGCGTCGCCGCACGCGTGGGCAGCCTGCCGTCTCTGGCGGACTTCCTGCGGTGAGCCCGCCGCCACACCTCACTGTCGTCCTCTGGGTTCGCCGCGACGCCATTTCGGCCATTCGCTGCATCCAGCCGCTGGTCGAGGCGGTCCCCGCCGACATGCCGGCGGAGCTGCTCGTCCTCGGCGTCGGCCTCGACAAGGAAGCGGCGGCACCGCTGCTCGAGCTCGGCGGCATGGTGACAGTCGGCCTCGCGCCGTCCGAAGCCGTCCTCGGCGAGGAACTGCAGGATCGCATCCACAGTGGCCGCGTGCTGCTCGTCGACGGGGACATCGGCGCCGCCCCCACGCCCGGCTCCTCCGATCGGCTTCGCACCGCGGTCCGCGACGCGATCGCAAGCCGCGAGCCGGTAGTCGGAGATGACGCCGTCCTCGGCTTCGACGCCGAGCTGCTCCGGCATCCCGCCAGCGCGTTGGCTGTGGACCAGATCGCGTTGCGAGGCGTGCTGTCGCTCGCGGCGCGACCGCGGGCCATCGTCCTCGCTGCAGCTCCGCGCGAGCCTGCGCCGGCGCCGCACCGGACCGAGTCGTTGCCACCGGCACCGCTGGTCACCGTGATCGTGTACGGCGCGCTGGCCCCGAGCGTCGACGCGCTGACCCGACTCCGGCAGCGAACCCGGGTTCCGTTCCACGCGGTGCTCGCCGTCACCGGCTCCGCCAGCAGGGCGACCAGCGCGGCGACCCGGCACGCGCTTGTCGTCGACCTCCCGGAACCGGCGACCGACATCGACCTGCTGAACGCCGCACTTCCGCACAGCGACAGCGACATCGTCGTGACCGTTCCCGCTGCCGCGTCCTTGTCGCGCTTCTGGCTCGAAGGACTGATCGCGAGTCTGCAGGAAGATCCGAACACGGCTGTGGTGTGGCCCATCGACGTCCCTCCGAGCGATCGGCCCCGTCAGGTGGCGGCGTCGCTCGAGGAGGCGCGCGGCGGTGGCGGCAGCTACGAGCGACGTGCCCCCGCAGGACCGGTGGCGGCGTTTCGCGGCGAGGCGATCCGCGGCCGACTGCTCGACATCAGGTTCGAGACCGCGGAAGCGGCGTTTGCCGACTTGTTCGCCGCCCTTCGTGTCGTCGGCTGGCGCGGTCTGCAGTGCCAGGGGGTAGCGGTCCATCAGCCGCCGGCCCGCGCACGGCACGCTGAGCGCCCTGGCTTGTGGCCATCAGGGGACGACGACAGCGATCGTGCCGCGCTCGTGCACCGGCACGGCTGGCACTCGCTGCCAGACGGGATCACAGCCTGCCTCATCGTGCGGGATGAGCAGGCGAACCTGCCGCGAGTGCTCGCCAGCCTCGCGGACGTCGTGGATGACGTCGTGGTGTGCGACACCGGCTCGACGGATCGAACCGTTGAGCTCGCGCTTGCACTCGGTGCGCGGGTGATCCATACGGAATGGGTCGACGACTTCTCCGCTGCCCGCAACACCGTCGCGGAAGAAGCCCGTACGGCCTGGATCGTCATGCCGGACGCGGACGAAGAGCTGGAGTGCCCCAGCGTCGACGCTTTGCACGACGTTCTGCGCCGTTGCAGTGCCGACGCTCTCGTGGTGCCTATCCGCTGTTGGGAAGGGCATCGTGCTGTCGACGGTCGCGAGCTGACCTACCGCTACACGAAGCTCTACCGCAGTGACCGGGCGCGCCATCGCGGTCGCGTTCACGAGCAGCCGATCGGCATCGACGGTGGCCCGGTCACGATGCAGTCCAGCGACGCTGTCGGCTTCCGCCACTACGGCTACCTCATCGACGCGGCGGTGGGCTCCGACAAGCTCAACCGCAACATCCGGATTGCGGAAGCGCGCCACGAGGACGCGCCGACACCGGAGTCTGCGTACGAGCTCGGTCGCGCCCTGTTCGGCGCAAACCGCTGGCAAGACGCGAAGCCACACCTGACCGCCGCCGCGGCGGAGCTGCCGCCGGCCTCGAACCTGTACAGCACATGCTGTCGGCTGCTGGCGCAGATCGCGGTCGCGGAGGACGACCTCGGCGCGGCGCTGGAATGGGGCCGTACCGGGCTTCGCCACCGTCCGGGCGATGCGCAGCTGACCTTGTTGCACGTCGGACTGCTCGCAGGCCGCGGCCGGATCGGGGAGGCACTGCGAACCCTCGACAACTGGGAGCGCGCGGAACGCGACGGCCTCTTGCAGGCAACGACCGCTGCAGACGTGCAGCTTCCGAGCATGCGGGGCTTGCTGTTGGCCGCGCAGGGGGAGGTGCGTACCGGAGTCGCGCTGCTGGAGCGTACGGCGCGCGCCTGGCCCGGCGTGTTCGAACAGTGGCCGAACTTCGCCAAGCTGCTCCGCACCCAGCACGACGACTGGGCGCGACGGATTGCGGTCATCGCCGCGCCTGACCCGCACCTCCTGCTCGCGCGACTCGGCCAGCTGCCGGACGACGACCGTTTGCTCATCCTGCGCGAGCTCCGGAACCTCGGGGTCGATGTCTCGGCCGCGCTGGCCGCTGTCCCGCAGCCCAGGGTCGCCGGCGACGACGCCATCGCTGCAGCCGCCGACGCGCGCGCCGCGGAGCTGACCCGACCGGATCTCGCTCTCACCCAGTGGTCGGCGTTGCCGGACGGACCCGACAGCCGCGCCGGCCGGTTGCGCTGCCTCGTCGCGCTGAACCGATACCGCGAGGCGATGGAGATCGCACGCCGCATCGACCCGCAGTCGGTGACCGTGACCGACTGCATGCTCGCCGCGACGCTGGCCGTCGGGAACGGCGACGCGCAGCTCGCGATCGCCATGCTCGATGCGCACACCATCCCGGAAGCGCTCGCTGCGGACGCGGAGCTGCTGCGATCGGCCTGCGCGGACCTGGCGCCAAGCGGGTGATTCGGCGGGGCTTCGGCTCACATTCCGGCCCGGCCGCCGATAGGTGCGGAGCCCAGTAAGGAAGCTGAGCGCCCCATTCCCACGGAGGAGGGAACTCCAATGGCACTGGTGGTCAACACCAACGTCGCCGCGCTCGACGCGTACCGCAACTTGACGGTGTCGAGCATGTCGATGGACTCGAGCATGCAGAAGTTGTCGTCCGGCTCGCGCATCAACAGCGCTGCCGACGACGCCAGCGGTCTCGTCATCAGCGAGAACCTGAAGTCACAGGTCGGCGGCCTCAAGGTCGCGATCAACAACGCGCAGGACGGCATCTCGGTCACCCAGACCGCGGACGGCGCCCTGACCGAGGTCGACGCCATGCTTCAGCGCATGCGCGACCTCGCGGTGCAAAGCGCGAACGCCGGCGCGAACGGTGGCAACACCGGCAACGCTGTCGCCGCCGCCCAGGCCGAGGTCGCCCAGCTGATCTCGGAAGTCACCGACATCGCCAACAACACCCAGTTCAACGGCCAGTCGCTGCTCAACGTGGCCACGACGCTGACCTTCCAGGTCGGCGCCAACGCCGGGCAGACGATCGACGTCACCACCGCAGACGTGACAGCGAGCACGCTGGGCATCAGCGCGATCGACTTCACGACGGCGGCCGGCGCCGCGAGCGCTGCAATCAGCACGATCGACGCCGCGATCTCGACGGTCAACACCTTCCGGGGCACCCTGGGAGCCACGCAGAACCGGTTGCAGGACGTCGTCAGCAACCTGTCGGTCACGGCGCAGAACCTGACCGCGAGCGAGTCGCGGATCTCCGACACCGACATGGCCGAAGAGATGACGAACTACACCAAGAACCAGATCCTGGTTCAGGCCGGCACGGCGATGCTCGCGCAGGCAAACAGCTCCGCATCGAGCGTTCTCACCCTGCTCAAGGGCTGAGAACCCCTCGACACCGCCGTTGGCGGCGGCCGTGCAGCAGGCCGCGGTCGCCGCCGGCGGCGGCGCACTCGCAAGGAGGGTGCACAATGACCGTTACCGTCTCAGGGCTCGGAAACTCGAACCTCGACGTCAGCAGCCTCGTGTCGCAGCTGATGCAGGTCGAGTCGATCCCGAAGAACCAGCTTCAGAGCGAGCTCAGCGTCGACCAGTCGCAGATCAGCGCCTGGCAGACGCTCGGGACTCAGCTCGGCGCAGTGCGGACCGCCGCCCAGGCGCTCGCCACGCCGGCGCTTGCCGCCGGCGCGACGGCGACGTCGTCGAACGCCGCGGTCGTGACCGCATCCGCGATCACCGGCGCGACACCCGGCAGCGTGGCTCTGACCGTCAGCCAGCTCGCCACCGCACAGCAGGTCGCCTCGGCCGCCTACGCCAGCCCCACTGAGCTGGTCGGCGCCGGCACCGTCGCGGTCGGCGCCCTCGGCGGCCTGGGCGTGACCGGCGTGTCGGCCGACGCCACCGCCACCGCCGGGCTTCACCACGTCACCGTCAGCCAGGCCAGCGCAGCGGCCACGATCACTGGCGCGACGCTCTCGCCGCCGCTCGTGGTCACCGCCGGCACTAACGACCAGCTCACCCTGATCATCAACGGCGTCCCGCACACCGTCACGATTCCGCCCGGTACGTACACCAACGCGAGCACTCTCGCAGCGGCGGTTGAAGCCGCCGGCGGCGGTGGCATCGTCGCGACCGCCGACGGCTCGAGCCTGCAGCTGCGGACCGCGGACCAGGGCTCCCAGTCCTCGCTCTCGATCGGCACGTCAGCGACTGCGGATGCAGCCGCCACTCTCGGCCTGAGCGCCGGAACGAGCGCCACGGGCAGCGACGGCGTCATCGATGTCGATGGCACCGACTACACGGTCAACCACCTCGACTCGACGGGGACCGTCACGGCGGGCGGCCTGACGCTCAGCCTCGGCAACGGCCTGCAAGCCGGCTCCGGCACCGTCGTCGTCGCCCAGACCGACGCCACGACGACGCTGTCGGACCTCAGCGCCTCATTGGGGGTTGCCGGCGGGCCGCTCACCTCCTCGGTGGTCAGCGCCGGCGGTTCCGGCACCTCGGCCTACCTCGTGCTCAGCGCCACCCAGACCGGTACGGCCAACGCACTGCAGATCGGGAGCACGTTAGGCGGTCTACCCGCCGCGGGCTTCACGACGATCACGGCCGCTGCGGACGCGCACCTGCAGATGGGATCGCTGTCCATCAGCCGGTCGTCCAACACGATCAGCGACCTGATCCCGGACGTGACCTTGACGTTGACCGGCACATCGACCAGCCCGGTCACCGTCACCACCTCGACCGACATCGCGGGCACGACGTCGAAGCTCCAGGACTTCGTCAACTCGCTCAACACTGTGATCGGAACCGCAAAGGCCGACACGGCCTACGACGTCTCCAGCCAGACGGGTGGGCCGCTGGTCGGCGACAACGGCGCGAGCTCGCTGGGCGATCAGATCTTCGCCGCGCTCCAAGGCGTTAGCGGCACCGGCACCACGAAGGCGCTGAGCCAGCTCGGCTTCACGGTTCAGCAGGACGGGACGTACCAGCTCGACACGGCAGCCCTCGCCGCGCAGCTCGCCGCCGACCCGGCGGGAGCCACCCAGCTGCTTGCCGACGCGATGTCGAGCGTCTCCGACCTCGTCGGCCAGATGACCGGCTCCTCCGGCGTGGTGAGCAGCTCGACGGCCGAGTACACCGCCAACAGCAAGACGCTTCAGTCCCAGATCGACGGCTGGACGACACGGCTCGCCGAGATCCAGGCCAACTACACGCAACAGTTCTCGGCGCTTCAGGCTTCCCTCCAGGCGATGGACACCGAACAGACGCTGCTCGGCTCGCTTATCGCCGGAATCAACGCGAACTCCGGCATCACCAACTCCAGCAGCTCGCACTCATCCAGCTGACCGCCCCCGACCGACTCGACGGGAGAACCTCCGATGGACCCCCACGACCGCTACCTCGAAGAGCGCGTCTTCACGGCCAGCGCGGCCGAGCTCACCGGCATGCTCTTCGACGCCGCTGTGGCGTCCGTGCGGCTGGGCATCACCCAGGCGGAAGCGGGCGCATGGCTGCAGGCCGTTCCACGGTGGATCAAGGCGCAGCGGATCGTGACGGAGCTGCGGACTGCGCTGCGTGCGGATGACCCCGACACCGTCTCCCTCGCACGCAACCTCAACCACCTGTACATCTGGGTGAACGAGGAGCTGGTGCGCACGTCGAGTCGACGCGATCTCAGCGCCGCCCGCAACGCCCTCAAAGTCCTCGAGGAGCTCGCCACCTCGTGGCGGCTGTCCTGCCTCGCACCGGCCAGCGTGGTGGCGTGACGTCGACGGACGCGTGGAACGCCTGGCTGGACGCGCACGCCGAATGGCGGCGTACGACTGCAAACGTCGTGCAGGGCCGTACGACGCTGATGCGACCGGCACCCGCGCCACCGACGGAGCCGCTGCCCACCGACAACCACGAACTGGCACTTCGCATCGCCGCGGCATTGGACGATCTCGCGCAGCTGCGTGAACAGGCCGCCCACCGGATCAGCGGGGAGCTTCACGCCGCGCTCGCGTATCGGACCGACGGGGCGATCACCGATGTCCCCATCTGAGTCCCTATCGAGTCGGCCATCTGGCTTAGTTCGCTGCGACCAAAAAAGATGACCCGCCGGTCCGGCTCACACCCCGCCGGACCCGACCGATACCGACCGCGAAACACGGACGTGAGACCCGCCGCCGGACGCGGCAGCTGCCGGCGCTAGCGCCGCCCGCACCGGGAGAACCGTCCGTGACCATCCCCACCATCGGCTCGCCGGGTGGACTCTTCGACGACCCGACACAGTCGATCATCGAGTACGGCCTGTCGTCGGCGGGAACGGCCGAGCAGGTCGATGCCAACGATCTTGCGAACCAGGCCACCCCCGGCTTCCACGCGACGCGCCTCGACTTCCAGAGCAGCCTCGCCGCGGCGCTTGCGACCGGCGACCCGAGCCAGGCCGCGGCGAACCTGGTCGGTGCCGGCGGCGCGCTCAACGCGAACGGCAATGACGTCGACGTCACCGCGGCGATGTCCGATCTGCAGCGCAACGGCATGTTGTACCAAGCCCTCGCCGAGGCGGTCTCCAACCGACTCGAGCTCGTCCACATCGCGCTCGGTCAGTAGGAGGCATCGCAATGGGTCCGTTCGACGCCATGGACATCGCGACGACCGGCGCCAGCGTCAGCCAGCAGTGGCTCGACGCCGTCGCCAACAACGTCGCGAACGTCAACACGATCCGGCCGGCAGGGCAGCAGCCGTTTCGAGCCGAGCTGGTGGTCGCCCAGTCCGCTCCCAACGGCGAGGGCGTGGTCGCGACCGGTGTCGCGGCCGAGGGCGGCAACCCTGCCATCAGCTACGACCCCGGCAACCCGCTGGCCGACGCGAAGGGGTTCGTCACCCACCCGGTGGACGACCTCTCGCAGCAGATGGCCGACATGATCGCCTCCAGTCGCATGTACGAGATGAATCTCAACGTCATGGGCACCGCCACCGAGACCTACCAGCACGCGCTGCAGATCGGGGACAAGCTGTGACCGTCCCTGCCGTGGGCGGCGTCGGGGGCGCCGGCATCGGGGCGCTGCCTCCCGTCTCGGCCGCCGCACCGACCACCGCGTCCAGCGACGGCGGGTCGTTGTTCGCCAAGGGCCTCGCCCAGGCGGAGGGACTCGTCGGCAACGCCGACTCACTCGCGCAGCAGCTCGCGACCGGGCAGCTGACTGATCTGTCGCAGTACACAAGCGCCGCGGCCAAGGCCTCGTTGGCGGTCCAGCTCACCGTCGCTCTTCGTGACAAGGCCGTGGAGGCCTACCAGAGCATCATGGGGATGCAGGTCTGATGCCGGTCGATGCGATCAAGGCCCGGCTCGCCGGCCTTCGGGAGACGTTCAGCCCGGCACAGCTGGTGATCATCGGGGTTCTCGCCGTCATCGGCGTGATCGGCGCCTACGGACTCCTCCGCTGGGTGGGTCAGACTCCGTACGACGTCCTTTACTCCGGCCTGTCCAGCAAGGACGCTTCGGCGGTCACCGCCAAGCTCGGCTCCGATGGCGTGCCGTACCGGCTCTCGGCTGACGGCAGCACCATCTCGGTGCCTCGCAACAAGCTCGCGGCCGAGCGCGTCAGCGTCGGTGCAGCCGGCGTGGTGACCGGCGGCAACGCGAGCTGGGGAATCATCGACAAGGAGAGCCTCACCACCTCCTCGTTCCAGCAGCAGGTGGACTACCAGCAAGCGCTCGAGGGTGAGCTCGCCACCGCGCTGGAGTCGATCTCGGGTATCAGCAACGCAAAAGTCAACCTGGTCCTCCCGCAGCAACAGCTGTTCGCGTCGGATCAGCAGCCGGCCAGCGCCTCTGTGCTGCTCACGACGACATCCGCGTTCACGAACTCGCAGGTTCCCGCCGTGGTGAACCTCGTTGCGTCCGGCGTCCAGAACCTCGCGCCGGCCGACGTCACCGTGACCGACACGAACGGCAACCTGCTCACCGGCCCGAACGGCACGCTCGGCGGCAACACGAACGCGGGACAGCAGTACGGCGACCAGCTCGCCGCTCGCGCCCAGGCGATGCTCGACACGATGCTCGGCCCGGCCAAGGCGTACGTCCAGGTCGCGGCGACTGTCGACCCGTCGACCCACACGCTGGACAAGACGACGTACAACAAGCAGAACGTCGTACCGCTCGCACAAAGCAAGTCGACGCAGACCTACACCGGTCCCGGCGCGGCCGCCGCCGCGGGAGCGCTGTCGACCACGACGACCGGCGGCACCACGACGACGACAACGCCGACCAACAAGTACAAGCAGAACAACGTCAACAGCCAGTACGGCGTCGACACGACGAACGAGAAGACCGAGATCCCAGCCGGACAGGTCACCAACCTGTCCGTCGCCGTCGCCGTCGACAGCACCGCGAAGAACCTGCCGCCGATCGCGTCGATCCAGCAGCTGGTGAGTGCAGCCGTCGGGCTGCAGCCGAGCCGAGGTGACACGATCGCCGTCACGTCAGCGCCGTTCGCGGCAACGACGACGACGGCCGTTGCGGCCAAGGCTGGCCTGCTGTCCAACCCCCTGATCCCGACCGCTGTCGGCGTCGCCCTGCTGCTCCTCGTCGCGTTCATGCTGTCACGGGCGCTGCGTCGTACGACGTTCGTCGAGCTGCCGCTGCCGGGCGACGGCGAGCTGGTCGGCGACGGCTCGCCGCGGGCGTTGCCGCCGTTGCCCACACAACGCGCACTCACCACCGGCGGCGACGGGCGGCCCAGCCTGCTTGCGAGCGCTGAGTCCGAGCCGGACGAGGTCGCCCGGCTGCTGCACGGCTGGATGAACGACCACGCCGACACCGAGTCCGCGGCGGCAGGGGTCTGATGACAGTCGCCGCCGCCAGCCGGCCCGGGAGCAGCCGGCGCAAGGCAGCCGTCGCGCTCGTCGCGCTCGGTGAAGAACGTGCCACCGCGGTGCTGCGCGGGCTCGACCGCGCGACGGTCCGAGAGCTCGTGGCGGAGATTGCTCGGCTCGGTCCGGTGCGCGCCGACGAGGTGCGCACCGCACTCGACGAGCTGTCCGCGAGCCTCGGCTCCGACGCCCATCTGCCCGCGCCGTCACCGAAGTTCGCCGAGAACCTGTTGCGCGGAGCGCTCGGCGATGTCGAAGCCGACGCGGCTGCCGAGCTGCATGCGCCGGCTCCGTTCAGCTGGCTGGCTGAGTCAGATCACGCACTCGCCACGGCGATCCTCTCGACCCAGCCACCGTCGGTGGTTGCCGTCGCGTTGGCTCACCTGCCCCCGCAGCAGGCCGCGCCGTTGTTGCGGTCGCTCGCACCCGAGGTCGCCGCCGGCGTTGCCGTCCGGCTGGCCGGTCTGCGCGCGCTGCATCCAAGTGCCGTCCACGAGGTCGAAGCCTCGTTGCGGCAGGAGTTCGTGGCAGCGACCATCGACGCCGCCCAGCACGTGCCGGGGCCGGTGGTGCTCGCCGACATCCTGGCCCACGCAGGAGGCGACTCACGCGGGGCCATGCTGGCGACTCTGGCCGCGGCCGACCCGGAGCTGGCGGAGCAGGTTCGAGCGGCGCTGTTCACGTTCAACGATCTCGCGGACCTCTCGCCCCGAACGCTGCAGCAGATCGTCGCGGCGTGCGACTCGCGGGACCTGGCGAAGGCCCTCTGGCAGGCCGCACCCGGCGTCGTCGAGATCGTGCTGGCCAACATGTCCGAGCGGGCGCGGGAGTCGCTGCTGGAAGAGCAGGAGCTCTTCGCCACCCAGCCGGTTCCGGCGGCCGAAGTCAGCGCGGCCCGCCGAGAGGTGGTCGCGGTCGCCCGGCGCCTCGAAGACGAGGGCGCGATCCAGCTGACCCGCGACGGTGGGGCATGACGGCGCCGGCACTCACCGACCAGTCACCCGTACCGGTCGCGCGCGTCCTCAAGCGCGACCGGCTGACCCTGCGGGCGCAGCAGGACGACCGGCTCGTACAGCTGCGCCAGGACATGGACGCGGAGGTCAGGCGCCTGGTCAGCGAGCAGGTCGCCGCGGTCGAGGCGGCCTACCGAGACAGCCACGAGACGGCCCATGTGGGTGCGCTCGAGCGGGCCGCACATTCCCTCGATGCAGCGACGGCCGCCCTCCCGGCGCACCTTTCGCAGGTCGTCGACACCCTCGCCGACGACCTGATCGAAACCGCCGCCGCGCTCGCCGAATGGCTTTGCGGGACGGACGGCGCCGCCTCCGCGCACTGGACCGCCGGCCTCTCCGACCGCATCGCCGACGCCCTGAGCCAGCTCACCGCGCACGAGACGGCGGCGATCCGGATCAACCCCGACGACGCGGCCGCGCTCGCCGACGCGAGGCATCCCGCACTCGGCAACGTCGACCTGCATCCGGACCCCACGCTGCAACCGGGCGAGGCGCTGATCGAAACGTCATCCGGCGACGTCGACCTCACGCTGCGCATGGCGCTTCGGCGCGCAGTGGAGATCGTCACCGGCCGGGCCGCGGCGGCTCTCACCGACCACCGCGACCCGGGCAAGCAGCGCCGCGCCACCGACGCCGACCGCGCCGTTCAGACGGCGCAGCGACTCAGCAGCCGATACGAGGCACAGCCATGAGCGAGCGTCGACGCAACGGCGGCTGCGCACTCGCCGAACGCACCCGGCTCGCGCTGGCCGGGGTGCCGATCGCGGAGGCGCACGGCCGGCTGCGCCGAGCCGTCGGGCTGACCGCGGAAGCCTCCGGGTTGCGCGTGTCGCTCGGCCATCGGGTTCTGGTCGCGACGCGGGACGGCGACGTCACCGCTGAGGTCGTCGGTGTTCGTGACCACGACGTGCTGCTGTCCGCGTACGGCAGCCTGGACGGCGCCGTACCCGGCGCCGTGGTGCGTCGATGCGCCGGTGACATGACCCTCACCGTCGGTGACTCGCTTCGCGGCCGGGTCCTCGACGCCCTGGGGCGCCCGATCGACGGGAACGGCCCGATCAGCGGCGAGACGGTCGAGCTCGATGCGCGACCGCCCGCCGCGCTCGCCCGCTCCCGCATCCACCAGCCGATGCCGCTCGGCGTCCGTGCGGTCGACACGCTGCTCGCCTGCGGGCGAGGGCAACGGATCGGCATCCTCGCGGGTTCCGGCGTCGGGAAGTCGACGCTGCTCGGCATGCTCGCTCGCGGCGCCGAGGCCGACATCGTCGTCGTCGGGTTGATCGGGGAACGCGGTCGCGAGGTGCGGGAGTTCCTGGAGGACGACCTCGGCGCGGCACGGGATCACGTCGTCGCGGTGGTTGCGACTTCTGACGAGCCCGCCATGATGCGGCTGCGCGGCGCGCAGACCGCAACCCGGATCGCGGAGTGGTACCGGGACCAGGGTGCGCACGTGCTGCTCCTCATCGACTCGCTCACCCGCTTCGCGATGGCGGCTCGCGAGATCGGGCTCACCGCCGGCGAGCCTCCGGTCAGCCGTGGCTACCCGCCGTCGCTGTTCACGGCCCTGCCGCGGCTGCTCGAGCGCGCCGGCCCCGGCGAGACCGGCACCATCACGGCGCTGTACACGGTGCTGGTCGAAGGCGACGACACCGTCGGTGACCCCGTCGCCGACCACGCGCGCTCGATTCTCGACGGGCACTTCGTGCTGTCGCGCTCCCTTGCGCAGCGCGGCCACTACCCGACGCTCGACGTCCTCGCCTCCGTGTCGAGGTTGGCGGGCAAGGTGCTGACTCCGGAACAGCTGGCGCTCATGACCGACGCCCGGCGCGACCTCGCGCTCGCGGCCTCCGTGCGTGAGCTCGTCGATATCGGTGCGTACACGCCTGGCGCCGACCCTGCCGCCGACGACGCGTGGCGGCGGGCGCCGTTCCTCGACGCGTTCTTGCAGCAGTCCATGCACGAGTCCGTCCGCGCCGAGGATGCCTGGACCCAGCTCGCCCAGGTCATGCGGTGAGCGCGTGACCACACACCATCGCCTCGGGCGCGCGCTGCGCGTCGCCGTACTCCGCGAGCGGGCAAGACGCGCTGCGCTGCACTCAGCGAACGACGCGGTGAGCCGCTCGGCGGCGGCGGTCGAGCAGGCCGCCGCGCGCGTGACGCCGCCCATCTCCGGCGAGCTCGCCGGTGACGACGCGATCCGCGCGGCCGCAGTCGCCGGGCTTCGGGCCGCGGCGGTCCGCTCGGCCCAGACCGCCCACGCCGGCACGATGCTCAACCAGCAGAGCGTCAACACCCAGTGGGAAGCCGCCCGAGCCCGCGCCGAGCGGCTGGGCGAGCGGTACGACGAGGCCCGCGCGAAGCATGAGTACGGCGCGACGCTCAGCGCCCAGCGTGAGATGGACGACGGCTGGCGCCCGGCCGCCGCTGCTACGACGTCGGCCGACGCCGAGGACACGCGATGACCCCCTCAGCGGTGGAGAGCGTCAGCGCGTCGCTATCCGACGTCGGCAGCCAGATCGCCGCGATCCAGCAGCGGATCGCGGGCCTGGAGTCACTGTTCGGCGGATCGACCGGCAGCTTCGACGCAGCGCTCGCCGCCGCGACCGGCACCACCGACACCACCGACCCCGCCGTGGGCTCCGGCGCCGTCGACTACTCCGGCCTGGTGGCCAACTCGGCAGGAACCGGCGACACGTCCACCGCCGTTCAGGACGCACTGAGCCAGCTCGGCGTTCCCTACCAGTGGGGCGGCGAGTCGCCCGGTCACGACTTCGACTGCTCCGGGCTCGTCCAATGGGCCTACGGCAAGGCCGGGATCTCCCTTCCGCGGGTTGCCGCGGACCAGGCCCAGGCCGGCGTCGAGGTGAGTGCCGCGAACGCGCAACCTGGTGACCTCGTCTTCTTCGGCTCGCCGGTTCACCACGTCGGGATCTACCTCGGTGCCGGGAAGATGATCGACGCGCCGCACACCGGCGCCGACGTACGGATCGAGTCCGTCGACCTGTCCACCTGCAGTGCGATCAGACGGGTCGGGCCGGCCGCCACATCGACTCTGTCGGGCTTGCCGGCTGCGGCGAAGCCCTATCTTGCCGACATCCAAGCGGCCGCGGCACAAGCCGGTGTGTCACCGGCACTCGTCGCGGCGGTCACCTGGCAGGAGTCGGACTTCAACCCGAGCGCCACCTCGAGCGCGGGCGCCGAAGGCTTGATGCAGCTGATGCCGGCAACGGCGGCGGGTCTCGGAGCGAACCCCACGGACCCGGCGCAGAACCTGATGGCGGGAGCGAAGTACCTCGCCGACCAGCTGCATTCGTTCGACGGTCGCGTCGACCTCGCGCTTGCGGCGTACAACGCCGGCCCGAACGCGGTGCGAAGCGCGGGTGGCGTACCCGACTACCCCGAGACGCAGGCGTACGTGAAGTCAGTCCTCGCCAAGCTCGCCGTGATCCGGAGCAGCTCATGACGACGACCTCGATGCCGGCGACGGCCAACCTCGACCTGCCCGCTGCCGGAGGGGTCGGTACGCCGGGCGCGACCGCCAGCGCCGCGAATCCAGCCGCTCGTGGGGCCGGCCCGTCGGGTGCCGACTTCGCCACCCTGCTGGCCGGCGCGGGCGCCACCCTGTTGAGCCCTGACCCGGCGCCGAGCACGGGCAGCACTGCACACTTCGGTGCCGGTTCAGCCGGTCCGGCGCCGACGGCCGGCGCTTCCGCGGCGACCGCAAACCCGGCCGCAGCACCGGCGCCGACCCCGACACCGGCAGCACCGACCCCGACGCCGACCACCCCTGGCACCGACCAAGGCACCGAGCCGGCCGTCGCCGCGACCGACGTGCCGACAGGGCCGACCGTGCCGAACACCGGCCCCGGTCACCACGGCGCGCCGTCGCGAGGACATGGCCACGCCTGGGGTCGCGACAAGCACCCCGCCGTACGCCTCTCGCCGACCCTGCCCACGACGAGCCAGCCCACCCATCCGCCCGTCACCGCACCCGCCGCGGTCGAAGCCTTCGCCGGGCAGCCGGCCCCGCAAGCTGCCGGTCCGGGGCAGCTGCCTGCCGAGGTGTCGGGCGCGACCACCGCGCCGACTGGACCACTACCCGCCGCGGTCCAGCCGGTCGTCGCGTCCTCCCTCCGCGCCGCAGCGGGAGTCGACGCGGGCGACAGCGCCGGGCACGTCCAGCCCGCCAGCGCTCCCACCGCATCGACTGCGGAGCGGGTGGCCGCCGCGCGGCCGGGCGATCCGCAATCACCGGCTCCGCCCTCCGGCAGCCCTATATATATGGCCAGCAGCAGCGCGGAGGCGGCGGACGCCGTCACCGCGAGCCCCGACCGGCGCTCCCACGAGAGCCACGCGGATGCTCCGGCGCCCGCCACCGCTGCCGCCGATGTTCCGGTCACGCCGGCAACGCCGCCGATCGGTACGGCGGGTACCGGCTCCGCCGCCCCGGCGCCGGCCACCGCACCGGCGGGTCCGGTGAGCCTCACACCGGCCAGCGCGACCGCGCTGCAGCAAGCGGTTCGCGTCGTGGCCTCGACCCAGGCGGCCGCACCCACGGTCAGCCACGTCGTGCTCCGACTCGACCCCCCGGGCATCGGGACGATCGCGCTGCGGCTGGTGAGCCACGCCGGCGCGGTGAGCGTTGCGATCCGCACCGACACGACCGATGCCGCGAACGCGATCGCATCAACCCGCGACCAGGTGCTCCAGGCGCTCATGGGCCACGGGCTGACTCTCGGGGACGTGCGAGTGAGCTCAGGTGGGGCCGACACGTCGTACTCCGGCCAGCCGTCGAGCTCCGGGCAGACCCCGGCCGACACCAATGCGCCGGGCGGCGGCGGAGGGGGATCGGGTGAGTTCACCGACCCGCAATCCCATGCCTTCGCCAGCAGCTCCAGCGGTACCACCGCGGCGTCGGACGACCTGCAACGAAGCAACGGCGGCTCGGCCGCGAGCCGGCCGCGGCGCGAAGGGACCTGGCTATGACGACACCGGTCACCGGCAGCACCGGCACTCCTGGCCTGCCCAGCGAGTTCGGCATCGGAAGCGCGACGACGAACCTCGGGCAGACCCAGAGCGCATCGCAGGACCAGAACACCTTCCTCAAGCTGCTCGTCGCACAGCTGCAATACCAGGACCCGGCCAGTCCAGCCGACCCGACGGCGTACATCAGTGAGATGGCTCAGTTCACCGAGGTGCAGTCGCTGCAGACGATCCAGTCACAGCAGCAGCAGCTGCTCGCATCGAACCAGCTGCTCGCGGCCGAAGGGATGATCGGTGGCCAGGTCACCGGTACCGGAGATGCCGGCGCCGCCATCACTGGCGTCGTCGACGGAGTCACGCCGACCAGCGACGGCGCGGCACTCACGCTGTCCGACGGAACCACGCTGCCGGTGTCGGCGGTGACGAAGCTCGTCTACGGAACGACCGCCCCGACCACCCCCACACCGACCACCCCCAGCGACTCAACCCCACCAACCACCGGTACCTCCACCGGCTGACCGAGGAGACCCGCCGGTCAACAACCCCACCACGGACGGCGTAGCGGCCAGGACGGCCTGATCCGAAGGTGAGTTCCCAATGCTCCGCTCCATGTACTCCGCGGTGTCAGGCCTGCAGGCGTTCCAGGAAATGATGGACGTCGTCGGCAACAACATCGCCAACGTCGACACGGTGGGCTTCAAGGCCAGTCGCGTCGAGTTCGAAGACACGCTGTCCCAGGTCGTCTCCGGCGCATCCGCACCGAGCGGCAACAGCGGCGGCATCAACCCGCAGCAGATCGGCCTTGGCGTGATGGTCGGAAGCGTGGACATGACCACGACACAGGGCGCGATCCAGACCACCGGCCGCCCGACCGACCTCGCGATCCAAGGGTCCGGCTACTTCGTGGTGAGCAACGGTGCGCAGCAGCTGTTCACCCGAGCCGGGTCCTTCGGCGTCGACTCGGCCGGGAACCTGGTCGACCCGACGGGTGCCATCGTGCAGGGCTGGACAGCCGACCCGACCGGGAAGATCAGCACCAATGGTCCGGCCGCAAACCTCACCCTGCCGGTCGGCTCGGCGATCGCACCCAACCCGACGACGACGGTCAACCTCGGCGGCAACCTCTCCGCCGACGACGCAGTCGGCGACGCGGTGACCTCGACGATCACCGTGTACGACGGTCAGGGCACGGCGCACTCGATGACCGTGACGATGACCAAGCAGGCGAATGACACCTGGCAGGTCAGCGCGAGCGACAACGGCGGCACATCGCAGGCCGGTCCGACCCTGACCTTCGACGCCAACGGCAACCTGACCTCGACGTCCGTACCGAGCTTCACGATCACGGCAGCTGACGGAACGACCAGCACAGTGACGCTCAACCTCGGTACGCCGGGCACCGCCAACGCGCTGACGCAGTTCGGTGGCGACACGACCGCGATCGCGGAGTCGCAGAACGGCACGCCGTCGGGATACATGACCTCGTTCGCGATCGGGACCGACGGCACCATCAGCGGGACGTTCTCCAACGGCACGACCCGCAACCTCGGCCAGATCGCGCTCGCGACGTTCAACAACCCTGCTGGTCTCATGCAGCAGGGTGACGGTCACTTCAGCGTGACCGGCGCCTCGGGGAACCCGGTCATCACCGCGCCCGGGCAGGGACAGGCCGGCACCCTCGACCCAGGCGCGCTGGAGCAGTCGAACGTCGACCTGTCCCAGGAGTTCACCAACTTGATCGTCGCGCAACGCGGCTTCGAGGCGAACTCCCGCGTCATCACGACGGGCGACCAGCTGCTCCAGGCCCTCGTCAACCTCAAGCAGTAGCCGCCGGTTACGAAGCAGCACACCACGCTCGCCCCTGACGGGCGGCCGCGCGCTCACGCCGGGTGCGCGCGGCCGCCACGAACAGTGAGGTGTGTGCTGCTTCGGCTTCCTCGGGCGGTTTCACCCGCCGCCCGGCTTATCTCCCCGCGCGCGCTGCCGACAGGCCTTCGTGGCCAGGAAGGCCGCGGATCACCACGCTGCACAAGGACGGTTCGGCGATGATCAGGTTGACCCGCCTCAACGGCAGTCATCTGTGGATGAACCCGGATCTGATCGCGTCCGTCGAGCAGCGCCCTGACACCACCGTCACCCTCGTCGACGGCCGGCACCTCGTGGTTCAGGAGTCACCGGCCGAGGTCGCGACGGAGATGGTCCAGTTCCGCGCCTCGATCCTGGCACTGGCCGACGAGCTGCTTCGCCGGCCGGCCGAGCAGGAGGGTGACGCGGAGCCCGCGACCGAGAACAAGGTGTATCTGCTCCCCCGTCCATCCGACGCAGAGCAAGGCTGAGCGATGGATCTCGCCACACCGGTCGGCGTTTTCGCGGGCTTCCTCGCGATCTTCGTCTCGATGTTCATGGAAGGCGGCAACCCGGCGCAGCTGGTCGGTTCGCCGTCGGCGCTCATCCTGGTCATCGTCGGCACGACCGGGGTGTCGCTCGCCTCCAGCCGCATGTCGGACATGACCGCCGTACGCCGGGCGATGTTGAAGATGCTCAAGCCCGGCAAGAGGGAGGACCACTCCGAGACGGTCGAGGCACTCGTCGGCTTCGCGGACACCGCGCGCAAGGAGGGTCTGCTCGCCCTCGAGGAGAAGGTCAAGACGGTTGAGGACCCGTTCCTCAAACGCGGGATGCAGCTGGTCATCGACGGCTCCGACGCAGAGGTCGTCCAGGAAAGCCTGGCGGCGGAGATCTCGGGCCTGCGCGCGCGGCACTCCGTCGCCACGAAGTTCTTCAGCGACATGGGCGGCTTCTCGCCGACGCTCGGCATCATCGGCACGGTTCTCGGACTCGTTCACACCCTGCAGAACCTCAGCGACCCGGGCCGGCTCGGTCCGCTCATCGCCTCGGCCTTCCTCGCGACGCTCTGGGGCGTCATGCTCGCGAACGTCGTCTACCTGCCGCTCGCCAACAAGATGAAGCGAGCGACGAGCGCCGAAGTCGCGCACATGCAGCTCGTCGCTGAAGGCATCCTCGCGATCCAGGCCGGCGCCAGTCCGCGGGTGCTCAGCGAGCGCCTGGAGTGCACCCTTCCGATCGCGCAGCGCACCGGCGGCAAGCCCACGAGCATCTCCGACAAGCAGGCCGAGAAGAAGTCGGCGTAGCGATGGCCACCCATTCGCGGACCTCCACCCACAAGCCGCAGCTGGACGACCGGCATCAGGACGCCGAGCACGACAACAGCGAACGCTGGCTGCTGACTTATGCCGACATGATCACGTTGCTCCTCGCGCTGTTCATCGTGCTGTACAGCATCAGCGTCGTGAACAAGAGCAAGTTCGATGCCTTCACCGCGTCCCTTCACAAGAGCAAGGCCGTAGGGCAGCCCGAGATCCAGCATCCGGCGCCGCATCCGACGACCACGCCGATGCCGCCGGACACCGTCCTGCACAAAGACCTCAAAGCCCTCGAAGCGCAGCTCCACGCTGCCCTGGCGAAGGCGCATCTCACCAATGCGGCGACGCTGCGGATCAACACCCAGGGGCTGGAGGTCCGCCTCACCGACGGCGTGCTGTTCAACACCGGCAAGGCGGCGCTGCTGCCGGCCGGGATCCGGGTGCTCCAGGCGATCGGCCCGGTGATCGCCGCGCATTCGAACCCGGTCGAAGTGCGCGGATACACCGACAACGTGGTCATCAAGACGGCGCAGTTCCCCACAAACTGGGAGCTGTCGACCGCGCGGGCGACGTCGGTCCTGCGGTACCTGCTCGACGCCTTCCACCTGGCTCCGGGTCGGATGTCGGCGACCGGGTACGGCGAGACCCACCCGCTGGTCCCCAACACCTCGGCTGCGAACCGCGCCCGCAACCGGCGGGTAGTCGTCGAGTTCGTCGCGCCGCTGCAACCGCAGGCCGCTGCCGCCGCGCCGCCCGCGCCGGCCGCCGGCGGGACAGCCACGCCCGGGACATCTCCGCCGACTCCGGCCGTAACACCGACCTCCGGCGGAACCGGACCTTCGCCGTAGTACCAACGCACCATCCTCATTCCACCTGCCCGGGCCATATCGCGCCGGTCGACCGCGCCGATGGAGTCCCGACCAGCAGGCGGTGGAAGGCGGTGGTCGGGGTGGCGGACGCTGCGGTGGCGACCAGCTCCTCGCCGCGCGTCTCCGGTCGCGTCCCTGTGCTCGGCGCGCCGCGCGAACGCCCACTCGGCGCGCCCGCCTATGTCCCGCCGGCTCCCGCGCCCGAACTCCCTGCTCCCGCGCCGGCGCCGGCAGTGACACCGTTCGGTGCCGCACGCCCACTGCCGGCCGACGCGGCAGCCCTCGTCACGCGGTTGCAGAGTGGCTTCACCATCTCCGGGCTGCGACTCGCACACCTGCTCCGCGCGCCGCTGCGACTCGACTGGCACGGCGTGACCCGGATCCCGGCTACCGCAGCTGCGGACGGAATGGTGTTGCCACTTGCGGCCGGAACGGTCGGGGGCGCGCTCGTGCTGGACGCGGGCTGCGCGCGAACCCTGGCCGACCTCTCGCTCGGCGGCAACGGTCGCTCGACGGAATCGCCGATCCCGGTTGCGCTGGCGGTGGTTGCGCGGCACCTGAGCGCCGCGTTCGCACCGCTCAGCGACATCGCTGGCGGCACACCGGGCCCGCTGCCCGTCGAGCCGCCGGCGGACCGCGGGCTTCCCGCGACGTTGCGAGGCGCCGACGTCGTGGCGGCCGCCGCCTCGCTCGTTCTCGGTGACGAGCCGATCGGCTCGATCTCCCTCTTGCTCTCGGCGCGGCCGGTGCTCGGCGGCGAACCTGCGGAGGCCGGACCTGACCGGCCGTCGCTCGCCGCGGTGCCCGTCACCGTGGCAGTCCAGCTCCCGGCTCGCACCATCTCCGCACTCGACGCCTCCCACCTCGAAGCCGGCGATGTGATCCCGATGAACCTCGCGACGACCACCGTGATCGGCCTGCTCGACGGGACGCCCGTGATGACGGGGTCGCTCGGTCGGGCACACGGACACCGCGCCGTACTCGTCGAGACCCTCGCCCTGGAGGCTTCATGACCCTCGACGCCGTGGACCTGCCGCGCCCCCGCACCGAGTCCCCCGACCTGAGCGCCGGGCTGCCCACACCGGTCGAGCCCGCCGAGCTGCCGGACCTCGAGACCACCACCGTCGCCGCCGCTCCGGGCGAAGCTCGCGACGTCGGCCTGCTCGCCGACGTACGGGTCGAGGTCACTGTCGAGCTCGGGCGCGCGACGCTTCCGCTGCGGTCCTTGCTGTCCATGACTCCCGGCTCGGTTCTCGAGCTCGACCGCACCGCTGACGCGCTCGTCGACGTGCTCGTCAACGGCCGGCTCGTCGCGCGCGGAGAGGTCGTCGTCGTCGACGGCGAGATCGGCGTCCGGATCAGCTCCCTCGTCGCCGAGCAGGCATAAGTGCACGGAGCAATCCAGGTGATCCGCGTACTCGCGGTGATCGCGCTGCTCGCCGGCTTCCTGTGGTGGCTTCGCCGCTACGACCGGCGGGCGGCTGCGCCGACGCGCCGCCGCCCCGGCCGGCCGGTAGAGGTGCTCGGACAGGCCCGGCTCTCCCGGCAGGCAACCGTCGCGGTCGTCAGGGTGGGCGAGCGCTCGTTGACCCTCGGCGTCACTGACCACGGCGTCAACCTGCTCGCAGAGTCCGAGTACGTCGCGCCCCCGGCCGATGCCCTGGACGAGGCCACTGTTGACGCAGCCGAACCCGCGGGCGTGCGACCGCTTGCACCGCTGGCCGCGCAGGTCACCACCTACTGGCGGCGGATCACCACCCGCGTGCCGGCGGCGGACCGACCGACGTTCGCCGCCGCGCTGCAGCTCGCCGCCACGACACCGAAGCAGCCGTCCACCAAAGGACGCGGCAGGACGGAAGGATCCGCCCGGCCGCCCGGTAAGAAGGTCGCCCCCGCGGCCGGCACCCGCCGGAGCACCGCCGCACCCGCACGGAAGCCCGAGCCGCTGACGCCGAGTTGAGCCGCCGCTGCGTGGCGCTGCGGCTCGCGGTGCTCGCAACTCCCGTCGTGATGAGCACACTGCTGGGTGGCGCCACTCACGCGACCGCCGCCACCACTCCGCCGCCGGTTCCCACCGTCCAGCTCACGCCGCGCGCGGCGCACATCATCACGCTCGGCGTTCCGCCGGCCCAGACCCAGCAAAGCCGGACCGCGACCGTCACCCAGCCGTCCACGGCGGCGACCACACAACCTTCGACACAGGGAACGAACGACGCGACGACCCCGCAGACCACGCCGTCAGTCGGGCCGAGTCCGGTGCCCGCCCCCGCCGCGCCCGCCATGCCCGGGTCCCAGACGAAGGTGAACGGCTCCGGCGGGATCACGAGCAACCCGATCGGGATCGCCATCCTGCTCGGGGCTCTCACGCTCGTGCCGGCGGCGCTGATGACCATGACCGCCTTCACGCGGATCGTCATCGTCCTCGGCTTCACCCGCAGCGGATTGTCCACGCAGAGCATCCCGCCGAACCAGGTGATCATCGGGCTGTCGCTGTTCCTGACCTTCTTCGTGATGGGCCCGACGTTCGCGTCGATCAACACCGACGCGGTCCAGCCGTATCTGCACGGCCAGATCAATGCGACTCAGGCGTACGACAAGGGCATCGAGCCGCTTCGCGAGTTCATGCTCAAGCAGGTCCGCGCCAAGGACCTGTCGCTGTTCACCGACATGGACAACAAGCCGGCACCGACGACACCGGACCAGGTCCCGACCACCGCACTCATTCCCGCCTTCATCCTGAGTGAGCTGCACGAGGCGTTCATCATCGGCTTCGTCGTCTTCCTGCCGTTCCTGATCATCGACCTGATCGTCGCGGCGGCGCTGTCGAGCCTCGGCATGATGATGCTTCCGCCAGTACTCGTGTCACTGCCGTTCAAGCTGTTGCTGTTCGTTGCCGTCGACGGGTGGTACCTGATCGCCGGATCGTTGATGCGGTCGTTCCACACATGAACGACACCGACATCATTCATCTCGGCGCGCAGGCGCTCGGCGTTGCCGGGAAGGTCGCTGCTCCGATCCTCATCGGTGCGTTGCTGATCGGCATCGTGGTCAGCCTGGTCCAGTCGGTCTTCAGCATCCAGGACCAGACGCTGGCGACCGTCCCGAAGCTCCTCGTCGGAGCGCTCGTCCTGACCGTCGGAGGCAGCTGGATGCTGCACACGCTGGTGGCCTACACGACGCAGCTCTACAAGATGATCCCGTCGCTGACATGAGCCAGCTGTTGTCGAGCGCCCCGCTGTCGGTCACCGGAAAGGATGTGACCGCGTTCCTGCTCGTCCTGGCTCGGACGGCGTCGTGGAGTGTCTCCTCACCGCTGCTTTCGATGCGCTCCCTGCCGAGCTTCAGCCGGCTCGCACTGGCGCTCCCGCTGACGATCTTCCTGGTGGGTCCGGTCGCCGCGGGACCGGTGCCGGCTGCTCTGCCCTCGGTGGTCACGGCGCTGGCCGTGCAAATCGCGGTGGGCCTCTCACTCGGCTACCTGACCGGCGTACTGCTGTACGCCGTGGAGGGCGCCGGCCACCTGGCCGACCTGCAGAGCGGCTTCTCCTTCAGTGCGCTGGTCGACCCGATCACCGGTAACGACGGCGCGGTGTTCTCCCGGCTTGCGAGCTTCGTCACCGTTGCGGTGCTCTTCGCCTCGGGCGCGGCCGAACAGCTGGTCGGAGGCTTCGCCCACTCCTTCGCTGCACTCCCGGTTGGTCATGTGCCGCACCTGAACCCCAACGGTGCGTCGGCGCTCGGGCAGCTGCTCGCGCAGACCGCCGCCGCGACCGTCGAGATCGCTGCCCCGCTTCTCGGCGCGATCTTCCTCACCGACGTCGCGCTCGCGTTGTTCGGGCGCATCGTGCCGCAGGCCAACGTGTTGATGGTCGGCATGAGCATCAAGGCACTCGTTGCGGTCGCGGCAGTCGGCACCTTGCTGCTGCTGCTGCCCGGCGAGATCTCCGGCCTGCTCGGAACAGCGACGCGCGCCCCCACGGCGGTCTTCTCATGAGCGGTGAACGGACGGAGAAGCCGACCGCCAAGCGGCGCAAGAAGCTGCGCCGCGAGAACGTCGTCGCGCGCAGCGCGGAGTTCTCCAGCGCCGCCGGGGGGCTCATGCTCGTGATCGCCGCACCGATGGCGATGCACCGGCTCTACAACGCGTACGCCGCCGACCTGCCGGCGATGTTGAGCCAGTCGGGACAGCTCGGCGTATCGGGTGCCGGCGCTTTCGCCCACGTGATGCTGGTCGACGGCGCGCGGGCGCTTGCGGTGCCGGCGCTGCTCATGCTCGGAGCCGGCCTGGTCGCGTCGGTCGCGGTGTCGCGAAACGCACCGAACATGGCGCCGCTGCGGCCCAGGATGTCGAACGTCTCGCCCAAGCACGGGATCAAGCGGATCGCCTCTTCGCAAGGCCTGGTCGACATGGCCAAGTCCATGGCGAAGCTGCTGATCGTCGCGGCGATCGGATGGCTGTCGTGGCGCGCCGGAACCGCCCACGTCAGCGACGCGGCGGTGCGAAGCGGTGCGGTCGCCGCGCAAACCACCGCGGCAGCCAAGTCGCTGTTGCTGCGGGTCGCAGCGACGGTCCTCGTAGTGGGTCTCGCCGACGCCTTGTGGTCGCGTCGCCGCTACCTCAGCCGGGCGCGAATGACGAAGCAAGAGGTACGCGACGAGCACAAGCAGGACGAGCTCTCCGCGGAAGTGCGAAACGCAATCCGCCGGCGCCGCATCGCGCTGGTGCGCTCCCGGATGATGGCGGCAGTCAAGGACGCCGACGTCGTCGTCGCGAACCCCACGCACTTCGCGGTGGCGCTGAGCTACACGCCAGGAACCGGCGCGCCGGTCGTCGTTGCGAAAGGCGTCGACCTCGTGGCGCTGCGCATCCGCGACGAAGCGGCGCAACACGGCGTACCGGTCCGTGAGCACCGGGCACTGGCGAGAGCACTGCACGCAGCAGTCGACATCGGCGAGTCGATCCCACCGGAGCTGTTCCGGGCGGTCGCCGAGGTCCTCGCGGCCGTGTATGCGGCGCGCACCAGCCGTGGCCTGCCCGCACAGCGTCCCCGCTCTGCCCCGCCGAGACGTCCGGGACCGTCGCGCCCGACCCGACGAGCCAGACCGCGCCGACAACCGACCAGGAGCCAGTCATGAGCACATCCCCGCCAAGCGAGAGAAAGCGCCGCTCGGCTGAGCTGGCGCTGCCGGCAGTGATGGTGGGCATCGTCATCGCGATGGTGCTGCCGATGCCGACGGCGCTGCTCGACCTGCTGCTGGCCTCGAACCTCTCTCTCGCGCTGGTGATCCTGCTGACCGCGACGGTCACCGAGCGAACCCTCGAGTTCTCGGTCTTCCCGAGCCTGTTGCTCGTCACCACTCTGGCCCGCCTCGCGCTCAATGTGAGCAGCACCCGGTTGATCCTGCTGAACGGGAACGCAGGGCACGTGATCTCGGCGTTCGGGCACTTCGTCGTCGGCGGGAACCTGGTCGTCGGGCTGGTGGTGTTCGCGATCCTCGTCGTGATCCAGTTCGCGGTCATCACGAACGGTGCCGGTCGCGTCGCAGAGGTGTCCGCTCGGTTCACCCTCGACGCGATGCCGGGCAAGCAGATGGCGATCGACGCTGACCTCAACGCGGGGCTGTGCACCGAGGAAGAGGCGCGCAAGCGCCGCATCGAGGTCGGCCGCGAGGCCGACTTCTTCGGCGCGATGGACGGCGCGAGCAAGTTCGTCAAAGGCGACGCGATCGCGGCCGTCGTGATCGTGATGGTCAACCTGATCGGCGGCATCGTCGTCGGCGTGGTGCTGCACCACCTGTCCCTGACTGCTGCGCTGCAGCGCTACGCCTTGCTGTCGGTCGGCGACGGTCTGGTCTCGCAGATCCCGGCACTGCTGATCAGCGTCGCGTCCGGCATCGTCGTGACCCGGGCCGACAGCGACCTCGGTGGCGGGCTCGGCGGCGACCTGTTCGCCCAGCTGGCCGGATCCCGCCAGACGCTGCGCACCGCTGCCGGCGCGGTCGGGGTCATCGGCATGCTGCCCGGCCTGCCAAAGCTGCCTTTCATCGCGATCGCAATCGGACTGGTGGTCCTGTCCACCCGAACCGGACGGATGGCCGCAGCCGCCGCCGAACCGGAGGTCGCCCCGGTCAACCCGGACAGTCGGGAGTCGCTGATCGCCGAGCTGCACGTCGAACCGCTCGAGCTCGGCCTGGCTCCGGACCTGCTCGACCTGCTCCAGCCGACGCCAGGCGGAAGCCTGGTCGAGCGCGTCCGGGCGCTCCGCCATCGCATCGCGGGTGAGCTCGGCCTCGTGCTGCCCGCCGTTCACACTCGCGACGACAGCTCGCTGCCACCTTCGACGTACCGGGTCCGACTGCACGGGGTCGAGGTCGGGCGCGGCACCGCGCCGCCTGGCCACGTCCTCGTCCTGGGAGACGCCGCGCGCGGTTTGCCCGGCCGCCCAACCGTCGACCCGACCTTCGGGCTGCCCGCGATGTGGGTCGCGCCGGAGCTCGGGGACCTGCTCGCCGCCGATGGCGTCACCGTCGTCGACCGCGCCTCGGTGCTGGTCACGCACCTGTCGGAGCTGGTGCGGCGGCATGCGCCCGACCTGCTCAGCCGGCAGGACGTCGCCGCGCTGGTCGACGCCATCCGGCGCGAGAACCCGGCGCTGGGTGCGGAGGTCGGTGACAACGGTGTCAGCCTCACCGAGGTGCACCGGGTCCTGCGTGACCTGCTCAGCGAGCGCGTCCCGGTCCGGGACCTTCGGCGGATTCTCGAAGCGATCACGGCGAGAGCACGCGACACCAAGTCCCACGAAGCCCTGGTCGAGGCCGCCCGGGTTGCGTTGGGTCCGGCCATTACCGCCAGTGCGGCCGGCCCGGACGGCCGGCTCGCCACGCTGACCTTGGAGCCGGTGCTCGAGCAGGCGCTGCTCGAGTCGGTGCGCACGAGCGACTCCGACTCGTTCCTCGCCGTCGAGCCGGCCGTGCTCGAAGGAATCCTCGAGGGCGCGGGTACGGCGCTCACCGCCGCCGAGTCGGCCGGTCATCGTGCGGTCGTCGTCTGCGCGGCGGCGCTGCGGCCGGCGCTGCGGCGCCTCGTCGCCCCGGGCCGCGGCGACCTGAAGGTCATGTCCTACGCCGAGCTCGGCGGTCCGGTCAACGTCGTCAACGTGGGGGTGATCCGGCGTGCACCGATCCCGACCGCAGCCTGACGACTGGCCGACCGACGGCGACCCGCGGCGGGTGAGCGGGTCCAGCCTCGACGCGGCGATCGCCACCGCGCGGCTTCGCTTCGGCACCGAGGCGAAGGTCATCGCTGCCCGCCAGGTGAGGCGCGGGGTGCCGGGCCTGGGCGGAAAGGTCAAGGTCGAGGTCTGGGTCGAGCCCACCCCGACGACCGTCGTGTTCGGCGAACCCGAGGTCGACGGCGACACGACGATCGAGGTGCTGCTCGCCCGGGCGGACGCCGCCGACACCGTCGCGGACATCGTGCCGGGCCTCGTCAGCGAGCCGCCAACCCCGCAGCCGCCCACCGTTCCGGTGTCCGCGCTGCCGCACCCCGCTCCTGACGTGCTCGCCGATCCGCTGCCCCCGCGCCCGGCCGTCGCCGAGATTCCGCGGCAACGCGCACGACGCTGGAGCAAGGCGGCGCTGAGCCGGCTCGGCGTGCCCGGCGGTGTCCTCGCGTCGCTCACACCGCCGGATGACCCGAGCGACGCGAAGTGGGTGGCCGCCCTCGCCGGCGCGATCGCGATCTCGCTGCCCGAGCCGTGCCTGCCCGGGGTGGCGGTAGCCCACGGGACCGGCGGGGACGGCGCGCTGATGCTGCTGCGCACGGGGCTCGCCGGGGTCGCGCTCGGCACCCTTACCACTGCCTCCGGACCGTCGCCCGCGACACCCGTTGCCCTCGCCGCCGCGATTGGAGAGCTGCTATGAGCCGCGCATCGAAGTCGAGCAAGCCGCGCCGGTCACGCTTCCGGCTGGTCCACACGGCCCCGTCTGCGGTGGTCGGACTACTTGCCCTTGCGGTGATCGGGATCGGGCTGATCCGCGGCCGGCTCGATCTCGCGGCCGCCGGTGAGCGGGCCGGCGTCGTACTGGTCGTCGCCGTACTGATCGACAACCTCATCGCGCCCGTCGTGCAGATGGCGCTCCAGGCACAACGCAAGCCCGAGCTGCCCGAGTAGCCCGCCCGCTCGCTCGCTCGTATGTCACACAGAGGTTGTGAATCGCAACCCGCATGTCACATGCGCGTCGCGATTCACGACCGCTATGTCACATGCGTGTCGCCCGCGCGGGAGGGTTAGGCGCTCGGGGGTCAGGCGCTGGTGCGCTCGGCGACCATGACCGCCGGCGACTCGCGGCGCTGCCGCGGGAGGGCCGCCGTGCTGCGGGAGCGCCGCGCCAACGTCGACGCCTGGTCGGCCACCGCTGCGGCGTAGGCCTCGCGGCTGCGTGCGGCTCGCCGCCCAACCGTCTCGTTCCCCGACGTCCGCTCGAGCGGCCCGGCCAGACCGTGCCGCATCATCGCGAGGCCTTCGGCGCGCATCTGCGCGATGCGCGACTCCGTCACGCCCAACTGCTCAGCAAGCTCGAGCGAGGTACGCCCGAGCACGAAGTAGCCGTGGATCACGACGTGCAGCCGCTCAGGAAGCAACCGCAGTGCCTCCCGCAGCAACGCGATGCACTCGGCCTCGTCAAGAGCGGTGTCGGGGCTCGGCGCGTCGGTCTCGGCCAGCACCTCCGCCAGCCCAACCGGACTGCCGTCGCCGGTGTCCGTCGGCGCGTCGAGGGACAGCACCACGCCGGCGAAGCGCCGCGCGCGGTGCTCGTCGAGCTCGCGTACCGACATCTTGAGCTCTTTCGCGAGCTCCCGGGTGGTGGGAGTGCGGCCGAGCTTTTGGCTCAACTCGTCCTGCACCAGGTCGATGTGACGAGCAGTCGCACGGACGGAGCGCGGAGCGAAGTCGATCGCGCGAACCGCGTCGATGACAGCGCCTCGGACCCGGGTACTCGCCCACCGCTCGAAGGGCACGCCGCGTTCGGGGTCGAACCGCAGTGCGGCCTCGACGAGACCGAGGGCTGCCGCCTGCGCGAGCTCCTCGCGGTCGGCATGACGGGGGTAATGCGCGGCGATGCTGGCGGTGAGGGCAGGGATCAGGCAGAGATGCTCCTCGACGAGCTTGGCCCCCTCGGGGGACAGGGCGCCGCTCTGCGAGCGTTGCTGCGGGATGCGCACCGGCGTCATCACCATCACGCGGCCCGGTTCCGGCGGCTACGAGCGCGCGGCGCTGCAGTCGCGCTCTGCGCAGACGGCACCGGAGGGACAGCTGTGCCCTCGCTGCCGCCGGACAGCACCGCGGCGATGTTGGACTCGCCGACCGCTGTGAGCAGCTCTTCGCGGTAGACCGGCACGTCGCGCGGCGCACGGATGCCAAGCCGTATCTGGTCGCCACGGATGTCGAGAACAGTGACGACGATGCCGTCACCGATGACGATCGACTGTTGGGTACGCCGAGTCAGGACGAGCATCGGGCTGGCTCCTTTGTCGCACTTGCTTGGCTGTCACGAGTGGGGGTCGCGTCCGCAAGCAGCGGGACCCGGGTGCCCCACTTGGGGTCGGGAAGTACGAGCTGCAGACCTTCGCGGCAGTTGGTGTTGATGACGATCGGGCCGAGCAGGTTGGCCGTCGCGTCCTCGGGTCGCTCGTGAACCGTGACGATCACGAGGAGCAGGACCTCGTCCGCGCTCTCGATGCCGAGCTGCGCCACCGTCGCGTCGTCGAGCTCGATCTCGTACGACGGAAAGAACAGTCCTGGCGGCACAACGAGAAACCGCACGTTCGGCTCGGCGGGGTCGACCAGGACGGAGTACACGCCGCCGGCGCTTCCCCATCGCAGCAGGCAGAACGACCGGTCCCCGGGGAAGCCGGGCAGCCCGCGACGAAACCGAATGCTCGGCACTTCGCCGGTCGCGGCTTCGCCCATCTGGCCGCCTCCTTCGAACCCGGAACCGCTGTCGCGGTCCACGCCCACCCCTGGGCTGCTCGAAGTATTGAGGTCCGCGAAGGCCGGTCTAAATAGCAACTTCTAAGGACCAGCCCCGGGCCTAGGACCGTCCCGTCGGCGGTCACGGTTGCCATAGAACGCCCCGATATCGACCGGTTGGCACAGCCATTCGGGACTACCCCGAATGCTCATCGGGGACCAGCTCGACCCCACCCGTCGAGGGGATGCAGAGGGGTAACAACGGCCCGAATCCAATCGGGCCGAAAAGCCCTAGGTCCCAGCCGCTCTAGGACCTTGGGCCTGCGACTACTGCCGGACGTGTCCGACATGGACGGGCGCACCGAGCCGGTACGGCGGGGGGTGCAAAGCCGATCGAAACGGGCTGAAGGCGATGCAGCGCGGCGACGGGCACAAGCCCGTCAAGCGATAGGTCAGGCGCTCTCGCGGGCGTAGAGCGCTGCCTGCGTGCGACTGGAGAACTCCAGCTTCCGCAAGATCGCGGAGACGTGGTTCTTCACGGTCTTCTCCGCGATGCCGCACTGGCGGGCGATCTGGCGGTTGGTCAGGCCGGCGGAGACGTGGTCGAGCACCCGCCGTTCCTGCGGTGTGAGCGCAGCCATCCCGGTCGAATCTGATGCCTCGGTGGTGCGCAGCCGGGCGAAGACCCGATGCGTCAACGACGGATCGAGCAGGGAACGGCCGCTGGCGATGGTGCGAATCGCGGCGAGCACCTCCTCGCCGCTGGCGCGATCGAGCAGGTAACCAGCAGCGCCCGCGCTGATCGCATCGAACATCAGGTCGTCGCCGGAGTCGTCAGCGAGCACCAGGCAGCGCGTGCCATTGCCGTTGTTGACGACGGCCCGGCACAGCTCGATGCCGTCACGGTAGTTGTTGCGGATCTCGATGACGACAACGTGGGGGCGGGTCGCGGTGATCGCCTCGAGCGCGCTCATCGCGTCGTGCGCCTCACCTGCGACCTGCAGGTCCTCGGCACGGTCGATCAGGTCAGCCAGACCACGACGGGCCAGCTCGTAGCGATCGACGATGAAGACTGCCGTCATGGCGCACGAACTCCTGAGACCTGAGGTTGCCGATTCGTCAAGGTAACGCCGCGGTGGGCGCCGCGTTAGGCCTGAATTTTGCTTTGGTCAGTTGTAACCACGCGGTGCCGCCCGACCGGACCACGGATCGGTTCGAACCGCCCTCCATCGGCGCAGATCCGGTCAGATCCGCCACAGGCGCCCCATGCCCGGCTTGCCAGACTTCACGGACGCCGTGTGTGATGAACTCCGCTGGACCTGACGAGAGGAACGTCATCGTGCGAAGGATCGTCCCCCTGCTCGGCCTCGCCCTGGCCGCTTCGACTGCTCTGATTGCGGTCCCGGTCAGTGCGGCCGGTACGCCGGACCTCGGATTGAAGGTCCCCGCTCACGCTCACGCGAACAAGCCCACGACCGTGTCGTGGCACGCGCGAAACCGCGGCTCCGACACCGTCGTGCTGCAGGGCTACAACGGCAACACCCAGAGCTGGGGCACCTTCCGGCACCTTCACGGCACCAGCGGAAAGACGACGTTCCCGGCCGAGCCGATCGGCATCTACGACTTCCGGATCGCGGCGTACAGCCACTCCGGGAAGCTCGTCACGGCGGTCGGACGCAAGCTCCATGTCTTCGGCACGGTCAAGTGGAAGACCCTGTTCCAGCCGCCCAAGAGCCAGGCAGGGACCTACGGCAGCTTCCACTACGTGTTCAGCTTCTTCAGCAACGAGGTCGACTACACCGCGCTCAAGGTCAGCGACAACCCGTGCAGCTCGGTTCACATCGAATACATCCCCGGCACGGAGAACCCAAACGAGAGCGTCGGCGGTGAAGGCACGGTCAAGGTCGGCCGTCACGGGCGCTCGACGGTCACGTCGCAGGCAGCGGCGCAGCACGTCGGCACGGTCAACGCCTCGTTGCCGGTCGGCAAGTCGTGGACGGTCAACCTCTCCGAGCCCGGCAACGGCACGCGCCTGTTCACCTGGTACTTCAACGGCACCGCCGTCTGCGACCAGACCCGAGTGACGACGTACAGCTACAACCAGAACTAGCGCCTGCTAGGAGAACAACGTCGCCGGCCGCGCTTTGTGGTCGCCGGTGTCGACCTCCCCGTCTGGCTTGCCGTCCGCGGCCTGCTTTGCCTCGTGGACCAGACCGCCCTCTGTCACTGACGGATCATTCGCGGCGCGGCCCGCGGCGTCCGCCGTCTCCTTCGGCCGAGGCGGCGGGCTGCCGGGGCTTTCGTCGACCGGCCCGTCGGCCGCCGGCGGGTCGGTCTCGGAGCGCTTGGGTGGGCCCGGCTCAACACCGGTCATGGTGGCCGTCAGTCCTTGAGTGCGGCTGAGATCGCGTCGCGCGCCCGATCGAGGATGGATGCGAACGGACCCATTGCTGCGACCGCCGCCGTCGACTTGGCACTCGGATGCGGATGAGTGGGTGCGACCTGCTCCACCTTCTCCATCGCGGCGCCGAGCTTGGCGAGCCGGTCGGCGTCGTTGTCCCGCCGGACCAGCGGGAACTCCTGCTGCTCCTCGTTGGTCGCGTGCTCGAGCACATCGGCCGCGAACGCCTCGAAGTCCGTGAGGAACGTATCGCTCGCCGGGTCGAGCTTCTCGAGGTCCGCCAGCGCGCGCTTCGCCTCGTTTTCTTCGGCGGTCCGATCGTCGGCGATCTGCTTGCCGTCTTCACCGGCGGCCTTGGTGACCGGCCGAAGCACGAGCTCTTCCGCGGTCTCGTGCACTGCAAGCATCTCGCGAAGCTCGTCGAACAACTCCCCGCGCGAGTCCGCGGCGGCGGTCTTGATCTGATCGATCAGCTTCTCGACCTGCTGGTGCTGTCCGAGCAGGAAGTCGATTGCGTCGTGGGCCATCTCGCTCGTCTCCTTCCAAGTGGGTGCGGTTGGTAGTGATGCCCGGGAAGCAACCGGTCATGCATCCAGGGAGACATCGGCGCGGGACGGCGGGGTGTTCAAGGCGGCCGCCGCGCCGTTGACGTGGTGGGTCTGCGGATCGGTCCGCGCGACGTCTGCCAGCTGACCGGTGCTCAAGAGCAGCCGATAGCGAACGATCAGCTCGGCGATCTCGATCGCTTCGCTCTCGTCGAGCTTGAACCGTTGGGTCACGGTCTGCGCGTCAAGGACGTTGCGCAGCACCTGCTCGCCGGAGACGGTCGGGAAGTCCCGGCCCAGATGCTCGGTCAGCACCTGCCAGTCGCTGTGCTGCTCACAGCAGCGTGGCAGCCGCTCCAGCTTCTCGCTCATCCTCTTGTCTCCCTTCGTATCGAGGGCGGTTCGAGGGGCCCCTTTCACCGCCGCGCTGCCGCGACCACCTCGCGGACCTTGCTGACCGCCGACGCCAGGGGGTTGATCACCGCGCCCGCGAGTGCCGTCGCCGTTGTGGCCGTGTTACCGGCGCCGGGAGCATCGGTGCGTCGCATCACGGCCGCCATCGCGGCGAGCGAGTCCTTGCCGCGATACGCACGCACGAGCGGGAACTCGTAGCGCTCCTCGCTGTCGAGATGTTCGATGAGCCGGCGGGCAAGATCGTCGAAGCCGCGCCGAAACTCCCGCGAGACAGGGTCGACGTGCGTCAGTCCGGCCACTGTCGCCCGGATCCGGCTCTCCTCGACCGCCCGAGCGTCGGCGATGACCTCACCGCCGAGCACATCCGAGCGGGTGACGGGGCGCAGCAGAAGCGCCTCTGTCGCCTCGTGCCATGCGAGGAAGGCGACCAGACGATCGAAGTGCGCCAGCCGTCCCGCCGGCGAGTTCTGACGGACCGTCTCGATCAGGGAACGGATCGTCCGATGCTGTTCACAAAGCACGTCGATACCGTCGACTGCGGATCGGTGTGGGCTCGCCACGGTGACTCCTGCGTGACTCAAGACTCAGTGCGCTTCGGCCCTAGGGACCGATCCGGACCAAGTGGTGACTCACTGCTGAATCAACCGGACACCTCACGCCTCCCCGTCCGCCGGGCCTCGCAAACCGGCGGATGATCGTGCGTCCAGGCCGGCTCGCGCTGCGCCGCTACTCGGCGGAGGTGGCGTGCTCGGCGGCCGCGTAGCCGAACTGCACGAGGTCGGCACCCGCTCGTACCGCGAAGATGGCGGCGACGTACCTGGTCAGGCGAGGAGCGACGGCGAGACCGGTGACGAGCCCGGTCGCCACCCACTGGTCCAGGCAGAACGGGCACGTGAGCAACTCCCCCACCGCCTTCCCGGCGCCCCGCGCCGCTACCTTCTCGTTCACCTCGCCGGGACCGGCGGCGCCCTCGAATCGCGCGAACGGCGCGCGCAGCGGACTGGTGACCGAGTCGCGACTGATCGTGCGGCTGAGCTTGTGGGTGGCGAGCGTCATGAGTGCGAGATCCCCGGCCCGGAAGCCACCAGGCAGCCGACCAGTGCGCTTCATGACCGCCGCCGCAATCGAGACGGCTGTGGCATACACCGCCATCACTGCGGCGTACCCGCGCAGCTCGGACGCAGGGCGACCGTAGTGCGCGGCGACCGGGTGCTCCTGTTGGGATGACGGCGAACCGTTGCGGCTGGCCACAGAAGCCTCAGGTTCCGTCATGCATCGCTCCGCTTCAACGGACCAGTGGCAGTACGTCGTCGACCAGGAACCGAATGCCGCCCTCCTGGTCCGGGCCCATCTGCGACACATAGACCTCGTCGAAGCCGGCGTCGACGTACTTCTTGAGCGACTCGGCGGCGCGCTCTGGATCCGGCCCGCAGGGGACGGACTCGGCGACCTGCTCCGGTGACGTCGCCTCGCCGAGCTGCTCGAACTCCGCCCACGACGGCAGGTCCTGAGCGCTCTGCCCGCCAACTGCCTCGAATCCCCAGAGCCGGTACGCCGTCTTGGCCGCGTCTTCCGCGGACGGCGCCCAGCAGATCTTGGTGCCGCCCTGGGTGGTTCCACGGCCGCCGCCGTCCCTGTAGCGCTGCAGCAGGTCCGCGTCGGGCTGCACCGTGACCCAGCCGTCGCCGATGCGAGCCGCGAGATCCGTGGCGGCCGGACCGAAACCTGAGATCAGGATCGGCGGCAGTTGCTCCGGAAGAGAGAAGATCCGCGCGGCGTCGACCGTGTAGTGCTCGCCACGATGCGTCACGGTCTCGCCTTTCCAGAGTTCTCGGATCACGCCGATCGCTTCTTCCAGTCGCTCCAGCCTGATCGCTGTCGGCGGCCACAGGCCACCGAGGATGTGTTCGTTGAGTCGCTCGCCAGTCCCGACCCCGAACGAGAACCGGCCGGGAGCGAGCGAAGCCACTGTGGCCGTTGCCTGCGCAATCACGGCCGGATGGATCCGGTCGGTGGGGCAGGTCACGGCGGTGGTGATGTGTAGCTTCGTGCTCGCGGCGATCGCCCCGATGACCGCCCAGACGAACGCGCTCTCGCCTTGCTCACGCGTCCAGGGGTGGTAGTGATCGGAGATCCAGATCCGATCGAAGCCGGCGCGTTCGGCGAGCTGCGCTGTGCTGACCAGCTCTTCAGGACTCAGCTCTTCGGAGGACAGGAAGTAACCGAACTGGGTCATGCACTTCGCCTACCCCGCTGCTGCACCAGCACTCATCCTCATGTGACACCTCCGGTCCGGGAGCTCCCGCTGTGCAGTCATGCATGTCAGGGAGTTTGTGATCGCCACACCGCGGTCATGGAGGAATCAGGAGACACGAAACGAGAGCGAGGTACCGGTGCGCGGCGTGCGACGGACCCAAGGTGAGGCGGTCGTCACCGGGGGCGACGCGGGCGTCGGCCCGGCGACCGACATCGTCGTGGATCGCGCCGACCGTGTCCTGCAACGGCATTGACGCGCGACGACGACGGCTTCGCGCCCATCGAGTCGTACGCCGCGATCGGCGACGGTCGAACGGTCGCACTCGTCAGCACGGACGGTCGAATCGACTGGTGGCCCGTACCTGCGCTCGACGCCACGCCGACGTTCGCGGCGATCGTCGATCCCAGCCACGGCGGCTTCATAGAGCTCGCTCCGGTCAGCGAGTACAGCGCCACCCGCCGCTATCTGCCGGACACCAACGTTCTCGAGACGACCTTCACTACCGAGCAAGGTGCAGTTCGCATCATCGACTCCCTGCCCCTCGGCCGCTCGGGACGGTTGGCGTGGAGTGAGCTGGCACGGCGGGTCGAATGTCTCGACGGAGCGGTCGAGATGCGATGGACGGTTGAGCCCGGCGCGCAGCTTCGCACCACGGAGCCGTGGATCTCCGAGCGCCAGGATGCGCTGGTGATCACCGCCGGCGAGGACCAGCTGGCGGTTCGACACTTCGATGTCGGTGAACCGTGGTGTGACGGACACCGTGTGACCGCGACCTTCACCGCGACCCCGGATCACCCCGGCTTGCTTGCGGTGATCGGCTCCTCGGATGCGCCGGTGTTTCTCGCCGACCGCGATGAGATCGAAGGTCACCTTCCGCTCACCGCGCAACGCTGGCGTGACTGGACCGCGAGCATCCGGTACGACGGGCTGTGGTCCGAGGAGGTCCGCCGATCGGCACTCGCGCTTCGGCTGCTGCAGTACGTGCCGACCGGCGCGGTGGCCGCCGCCCCCACGACGTCACTGCCCGAGGTGGTCGGTGGAGAGAAGAACTGGGACTACCGCTACATGTGGGTGCGCGACTGCGCATTCACCATCGACGCGTTCCTCGCACTGCAGCTCAATGACGAAGCGCAGGCAGCCGTGCAATGGATGCTCGGCGCCCTCCGGCGGACGGAACCGGATCTACACGTGTTCTACCGGCTCGACGGCACCGCCCCGACCGACAACGAGGAGCATCCCGACGTACCGGGCTATCGGGGAAGCGCGCCGGTCCGGATCGGCAACCGCGCCGCCGACCAGCTGCAGCTCGGCACCTTCGGCGATCTGTTCGACATGATCTGGCAGTACGTCGACGACGGCCATTGTCTCGACCCGAAAACCTCCCGGCTGCTTGCCGCGCTCGCCGACCGCTGCTGTGACAGTTGGCGCCACAAGGACGCGGGGATCTGGGAGCTTCAGACCAAACGCCACTACACCGTGTCCAAGCTCGGTTGCTGGACGGCGCTCGACCGTGCCGTGCGGCTGCACGACGCGGGACAGCTCGCCGCTGACGACGCAGAGCGGTGGCGCAACGAACGCGACCTGATCAGGGCCTGGATCGAGGAGAACTGCTGGTCGCAGGAGCGGTCTTCCTACCTCGCCTACGCGGGGGCGGACGGTCTCGACGCCGCCACCCTGCTCATGGGCCGCACCGGCTTCGACCGGGGAGAGCGCTTGGCCGGCACCGTCGCAGCGATTCGCAAGGAGCTCTGCGATGGACCTTTGGTGCGCCGATACAGCGGGACGGATGACGGCGGCGCATTCATCGCGTGCAGCTTCTGGCTGGTGCACGCACTGGTCGCCCTCGGAGAGCTGGCCGAGGCGCGCGACCTCATGGACGACACGGTGGCACTGGCCAACGACGTCGGGCTGTTCGCCGAGTTGAGCGACGTCGGCACCGGGGCGATGCTGGGCAACTTCCCGCAAGGTCTGAGCCATCTCGCCCTCATCAACGCCGCCTGCGCCTATTCCCGTGCTGCCGCCTGAGGTCGATCCGCCACCATCTCCCGCAGCCGGCGGGCATCCCGAACCGCCGCCGCACCCGGATCGTTGTTCGCGTACGCATAGCCGTCGCCGGCCGTCGCCAGACGCCGCGCCCACCGACGCAGGTCCCGACTGCCGTAGCCCCAGTCGTCCCGTCCGTGGTGCAGCCGGAGGTAGGTCCAATCAGTGGGCTGCCAAAGCGGGCCTACGCTTCGGCCACCTCGGTCGGCCCACACGAGGGCCGCGCCCCGTACACCGAGCAACGCTCGAAGCTCCTCGGTGAACCACGACGCGTGGCGCGGCTCAACGGCGAGCCGCATGCCTTCGGGGAAGGCGCGGAGCGTCTCGTCGAGCCGAGCGAGCTCGGCCGGAAAATCGGGTGGCAGCTGGATGAGAAGCGGACCCAGCAAGCCGCGCTCCTGCAGCGGGGCGAGCGTGGTCATGAGCCGCGCCACTGGCTCGGCCGGCTCGCGGAGCCGCTTCACATGCGTGAGATAGCGGCTCACCTTCATCGCCATCACGAATCCGTCCGGCAGGACATCGGCCCATCGCTTTACGGTGTCGATGGTCGGCAGCCGGTAGAAGCTGGAGTTCACCTCGACGGTGTCGAAGGACTCGCAGTAGGACGCGAGCCAGGCGCGCTGCGGCAGCTTCGGCGGATAGAAGGCACCTCGCCAGTCCGCGTACTGCCAACCGCTCGTACCCACTCGGATGCTCATGCCCGGCGCGTCACCCGAAGGTGATCTCCTCGCGACGATGCGCGAAACCGGTCAAACCGCGGTTCGCTGCCAGCGGCTTGAGTCGGTCCGCTGCACCGGAAGCGCACCGCGGTCCGCAAGCGCCTCCTCCAGCCTGACCGGACGACCGAGCAGGAAGCCCTGGCCGGTTTCGCAGCCAAGCTCAGCGAGCGTGTTCACCTGGTCGAGGTGCTCGATCCCCTCCGCGACTGTCTCGAGTCCCAGCGCGTCGGCAAGGCGGATGACGGCGGCGACCAGCGCCCGCCCATCCTTCTCGTGAATGCGACTGACGAACGAGCGATCGATCTTCAGCTCGCGCAACGGCAACCGTTGCAGGTAGGCGAGCGAGGAGAAGCCGGTGCCGAAGTCGTCGAGGCTGAGCTGCACGCCCAGTGCCGCGAGGTCGGACATGACGGCCTGCGCCGCGTCGGCATCCGGAAGCAACGCGGACTCGGTGAGCTCGAGACAGAGCAGGCTCGGAGGAGCACCGGTCCGCTCGAGGATCCCCGCGAGGTCCGCGACAACGCCCGAGGAGATCTCCCGCGCCGAGAGGTTGACAGCGATCCGCGGTGGCCGATTGCTCGCGCGGGCGGCGGCAACCACCGCGCGGCACGCTTCGACGAGCACCCAACGACCCAGCGGTACGACGAGGCCACTCTCCTCGGCCACGGCCATGAACGACTCGGGCAGCAGCGTGCCACGTTGCGGGTGGTCCCAGCGCACCAGCGCTTCGAGGCCCACAACCCGGCCGCTGGCGAGATCGATCTGCGGCTGGTAGACCAAACCCAGCTCACGCCGGTTGATCGCCTGACGCAGCTCGTGTTCGGTGTCGAAGCGATCGACGATGCGGGCCCTGGTCACGGCGTTGAAGACCTCGGTGCGGTCGCGACCGCTCTCCTTCGCGTGGTACATCGCGGAGTCCGCGTCACGCAGCAGCTCGTTGGCGGCCTCCTCGAGCGTCTCCGCTGCGACTGCCGCCGCAGCATTCTCGGCCGACACCAGGCTGGCGCCGATGCTCGTCGAGAGGACGAGCTCCCTGCCCGCCACCGCCATCGGCGCCGCGAGCGCCGCATGCAGGCGGTCGGTGTAGGAGCGAAGCCCGGCCGTGGTCAGCCGCTCGGACACGATGACGAACTCGTCGCCGCCGAAGCGAGCCACCAGATCCTCGGGACGCGCGGCATCCCGCAACCGCTCTCCCACCAGCTGCAGCACCTCGTCACCCGCGTCGTGGCCAAGGGTGTCGTTCACCAGCTTGAAGCGGTCGAGATCGAGAAATAGCAACGCGAGCGGGGTCCCACCTTCCGCGCACCGGTCGAGCGCTGCGACCAGGTGCTGATCGAGCAGCGCGCGGTTGGGCAGATCCGTCAGCGGATCGTGGGTCGCCCGCCGCTCGAGCTGGAGCTCGGCCAGCCGTCGCTCAGTGACGTCGGTCAGCGTGCCGGTCGATCCGAGCGGCTGGCCGCCGGCGTCGCGGAAGATCCACGCGTGGATCTCCATCCAGCGCACGTCGCCGTCGGCAGTGACGTAACGCGCGTCGAACCGGCACTTCTCCTTGCCGGTGCTCAGCGTCTCGACGAAGACCTCGAGGTTCGCCTGCCGGTCGTCGGGGTGCACGTACTCCAGAAATGGCCGGCCAAGCGTCGCCTCGACGTCGTAGCCGAGCACGCGGGTCCACGCCGGGTTCAGGTACGTCCACTGACCCTCGGGGTTAGCCTCGAAGATGACCTCCTGGACCGACTCCACCAGCCACCGATAACGGTCGGAAGACGGCCGCTCGCCAACGGTCAGCGGCCCGCGCACATGGGGCACGGGAGTCCACCACGCAGGTGTCTGGTGCACGACCCGTCCTTCCGCCGAATGACCAGTCGAGCGTCACGGCGAAGCGGGCGTCGTGGCAATGACACGAAGTGACTATGTTCGTCCGGCTTCCGCGGCAGTACGCAACGAGAGGTCGTTGCACGCTCCTACACCGGATTGAGGATCGATCAGCCGGCCTTGGGAACGCGCCACGTCGCTCAAAGAATCCGCGAGCTTCGGCCCGCCCAGTACCGGTCCCGGATGCGGCGCTTGTACAGCTTGCCGTTGGGATCGCGCGGCAGCGCCGGATCGAAGTCAATCGAGCGCGGGCACTTGTATCCGGCGAGGTTGGCCCGGCAGTAGTCGATCAGCTCGCCGGCGAGCTCGGGACCCGGCTGGACCCCGTCGAGCGGCTGGACCACCGCCTTCACCTCCTCGCCAAAGTCAGGGTTGGGGATCCCGAAGACCGCCGCGTCGGCGACCTTGGGATGCATGATCAGGACGTTCTCCGTCTCCTGCGGATAGATGTTGACCCCACCGGAGACGATCATGAAGGTCGCGCGGTCGGTGAGGTACAGGTAGCCGTCCGCGTCGACGTATCCCATGTCGCCGAGCGTCCGCCAGCCGCGATCGTTGGCGACCGACCTGGTCTTGTCAGCATCGCCCCAGTACTCGAACTCCGGGCCGCCTTCGAAGAACAGCTCCCCGGTCTGTCCCGGCGGCAGCTCCTCACCGTCCTCGCCGAGGACATGGACGCGGGTGAGCGGCAGCCCCACCGAGCCGGGATGCGCCAGCCAGTCTTCCGGCCCGATCATCGTGCCGGCGAAGCCTTCGGTGCCGCCGTAGTACTCGTGGATGATCGGCCCGAACCAGTCGAACATCGCCTGCTTCACGTCGACCGGGCAGGGAGCGGCGGCGTGGAGCACGCACACGAGACTCGACACGTCGTACCGAGCTCGGACCTCCGGCGGGAGCTTCAGCATCCGCACGAACATCGTCGGCACGAACTGCGCGTGCGTCACCCGATGCCGCTCGATCAGGCGCAGCGTCTCCTCCGCGTCGAACTTCGGCATCATCACCGTGGCGGCGCCGACGCGGTTCACGGCCATCGTGTAGTTGACGCCGGCCGCGTGGTACAGCGGTGCGGGCGACAGGTACACGCTGTCCGCGGTCATCCCGTAGCGGTTGAGCAGCGCCGACTCCAGCACGGCCTGCGCCCAGGACCCGTTCTCGGTCGGCAGCGGGCGGCGGATCCCCTTGGGACGACCGGTCGTGCCCGAGGAGTAGAGCATCTCGGATCCGTCGGACACCGGCGCGGTCGTCGTCACCGCGTCCAGCACGGCCTCGTAGCGCTGCCAGCCCTTCCAGTCGGCTCCCACCGCAACCCACACGTCGACGCCGCGGCAGGCGCCACGGACATCGGCCGCGAGCTGCTGCATCGAGCCATCGATCACGAGAGCCCGAGCCCGGCAGTCATCGACGATGTAGGAAACCTCGTCAAACGTCAGGTGAGTGTTGACGGGCACGTAGTAGAGGCCGGAGAGCTGGCAGCCCCACGTCACCTCGAGGAACTCACGCCGGTTGGGCAGCATGAGCGCCACCGCATCGCCGCGGTGCAGGCCTGCCTCGTGCAGATGCGCGGCGATCCGCCGCGCCCGCTCGTACAGCTCGGCGTGGTTGACCCAATCGTCACCAGGTCCCAGCAATGCGGGCGAATCGGGCCGCTCCGCGGCATGGTCAGCGATGTTCATTCAGCCCCGGCGCTCCACCGGCGCACCTTACCGTCGCACCAGGTACGGACCTCCGGCCCTCACGAGGGGGCCGTCCGGTACTAGCACTCGCGACAAGCGGGCCGGACTCTTGAGACGGACGACAGGCCATCGAGCTTGGAGGTCCGATGAAGGCATCCGAGATCATGTCGACCCCGGTCGTGACGGTCCGCCCTGACACCAAGATCGTCGACGCAGCGCAACTGCTGGTTCGCCACAAGATCGCTGCGTTGCCGGTCGTCGACGCCCGCCACCGCATGGTGGGTCTGGTCAGTGAAGCCGACCTGTTCCACGCCAGTGCCGCCGCAATCTGGACCGAGCGGGCCTCGCCGACGGAGACCGCGCCACGGCCTCGCCCGCCGCAGCGGGTGGCCGACATCATGCATCGCGACGTGCTGTGGGTAAGGCACGACGACTCGCTCGCGCTCTGCGCGTCCCTGATGACCCGCCACAACGGGCGCAGCCTGCCGGTGCTCCGCCGCGGCTTGCTGGTCGGCATCGTGACGCGCCGCGACGTGCTCGGCGCTCTCACCCGCGACGACACACGTCGCCAACCGCAGCCAGAGGCGACAGCGGGCACCGGCGGCATCGACCTGCTCGCGCTCGAGCGCCGTCATCCGGTGACCTGACCCGCCGACGCGATCCATTGCTAAGTGCAACGGTTCGCGGCCTAGCTGCGCGGGTACGCGCGTGATGTGACAACAGCAGCGCCCAAGCGGCGCTACCACCGGCATCCGAGCGCTCAAGGCGTCGATCTCGCCGCCCTGGAGGCGACGCTGCGAAAGCAGGTCCGAGGCGAGGTCCGCTTCGACGCCGCCGCACGGGCGGTCTGGGCCACCGACGCCTCGAACTTCCGGATGCCACCGCTGGGCGTCGTACAGCCGCTCGACATCGAGGACATGATCGCGACGGTTGCGGCCTGCCGCGAGCACGGCGCTCCGATCACCAACCGGGGCGGCGGCACCAGCCTGTCCGGTGAGACCACCAACGTCGCGGTGATCCTCGACTCGTCGAAGTACCTGACGGCCATCAACCAGCTCGACCCCGAGCAGCGATACGCGTGGGCCGAGCCCGGCGTCATCAACGACACGCTGCGCGAAGCAGCCGAGAAGCACCAGCTCACGTTCGGCCCGGACCCCTCCACCCACGACCGGTGCACCCTCGGCGGCAACCTCGGCAACAACTCGTGCGGCGTGCACTCGGTGATGGCCGGCCGTACCTCCGACAACACCCTCGCGCTCGACGTGGTCCTGTACGACGGCACCCGGCTCGAGGTCGAGTCCCACTACACGGACGACGAGATCCGCACGATCATCGGCGCGGGAGGCGCCAAAGGCGAGATCTTCGCAAAGCTGCTCGCGCTGCGGGACCGCTACGCCGATGAGATCCGCCGGCGCTACCCGCAGATCCCGCGACGAGTGTCCGGCTACAACCTCGACGCGCTGCTCCCCGAAGCCGGCTTCAACGTCGCATCGTCACTCGTCGGTACCGAGAGCACTTGCGCGACGATCCTCAAGGCGAAGCTCCGGCTCGTCCCGTGGCCGCGACACCGCAGCCTGCTGGTGCTCGGCTATCCCGACATCGGGGAGGCCGGCGACCACGCAAGCGAGATCTTGAAGTTCTCACCGATCGGGCTCGAGGCCATCGACAGTGCGCTGATCCGCTACATGCAGCAGAAGGGCCGCAACGCCCACGAGATCGAGATGCTGCCGAAGGGCGGCAACTATCTGCTCGTCGAGTTCGGCGGCGACACGAAGGAGGAGGCGGACGAGCACGCCCTCGCCTGCATGGCGCAGCTGAAGAAGGACGGCGACACCCCTGACATGCACCTGTTCGACGACGAGTCGCAGGAGCAGCTCCTGTGGGATGTGCGCGAGGGCGGGCTCGGCGCAGAGACCAGGGTGCCGAGCCGACCGCAGGCATGGCCGGGCTGGGAGGACTCCGCCGTCGCGCCGGAGAAGGTCGGACCTTACGTTCGCGAGCTCAAGGCGCTCTACCGCGAGTACGGCTTCGACGCGGCGCTGTACGGGCACTTCGGCGACGGTTGCATCCACTCGTCAATCCCGTTCGACCTGGTGACCGCAGAGGGCGTCGCCCAGTACCGCCGCTTCCTCGACGAAGCTTCCGACCTCGTCGTGCGCTACGGCGGGTCACTATCCGGCGAGCACGGCGACGGGCAGCAGCGCGCGGAGCTGCTCGGCAAGATGTACGGCGAGGACCTCGTGCAGGCGATGCGCGAGTTCAAGGCGATCTGGGACCCGACCGGGCGAATGAACCCCGGCAAGGTCGTCGACCCGGTGCGGGTGTTCAAGGCAGATGAGAACCTCCGCCTCGGACCGGAGTGGAAGCCGCCGGCGGAGAAGACCTACTTCGCGTTCCCGAACGACGGCGGGTCGTTCGAGAGCGCGACGCTGCGCTGCGTCGGTGTCGGGAAGTGTCGGGTGACCGGCGGCCAGACGATGTGCCCGTCCTACCAGACGCTGCGGGAAGAGCAGCACTCCACTCGCGGCCGGGCGCGGGCGCTGTTCGAGATGCTCGAAGGCGAGGTCGTCACCGATGGGTGGAAGTCCGACGAGGTCTTCGAGACGCTCGACCTCTGCCTGTCGTGCAAAGGCTGCAAGAGCGACTGCCCGATCAACGTCGACATGGCCACGTACAAGGCGGAGTTCCTCGCCCACTACTACGAGGGACGGCTTCGCCCCCGATACGCGTACGCAATGGGTTTGATCATGTACGCCGCCCGGATCGGCGCGCGGGTCCCCGGGCTCGCCAACTTCGCGCTGCACGGGCCGGTGGTCAACAAGCTCCTCAAGAAGGTAGGGGGCATCCACCCCGATCGCGAGGCGCCGTACTTCGCCACGCAAACGTTCCGCGACTGGTTCGCGGCACGCGAGCGGGTCAACGCCGGCAGTCCGAAGGTGGTGCTGTTCCCCGACACGTTCACCAATCACTTCCACACCGACGTCGCCAAGGCGGTCTGCGAGGTGATCGAGGCCGCAGGCTTCGAGGTAACCATCCCGCCCAAGGTGCTCTGCTGCGGCCGGCCCCTGTTCGACTACGGCATGCTCGGTCGCGCCCGCAAGCTGTTCCTCGAGGTGCTCGAGACGCTCGACGAGCAGATCACGGAGGGGCTCCCGATGATCGTGCCGGAGCCGTCGTGTGGCGCGTCGTTCCGCGACGAGCTGATCGAGATGCTTCCGAACGAGCGCCAAGCGCAGCGGCTGGCGCAGAGCACGCTGACGCTGGCCGAGTTCCTCGACAGGTACGCCCCCGAGGCGCAGCTGCCGACGATTGCGCGGAAGGCGCTGGTCCAGAAGCACTGCCACCACCAGTCGGTGATGGGGTTCGACGCCGAGGAGAAGCTCTTCAAGCGCATCGGACTCGATGCCGAGCTGCCCGCAACCGGCTGCTGCGGGCTGGCGGGCTCGTGGGGCTTCGAGGCGGAGAAGTACCAGATCTCGATGGACTGCGGCGAGCGAGTGCTGTTTCCGAAGGTTCGCGACGCGTCTCCGGACACGGTGCTGCTCGCGGATGGGTTCTCCTGCCGCACCCAGATCGAGCAGGGCACCGGCCGGCGGGCGATGCACGTCGCGCAGCTCATTCAGGCCGCTCTGCCCGGCCGCGGCGGCTTGCCGAAGGACCGGCCCGAGGAGTACGGCGAGGCGACGTCGCAGCCGGCAACCGCAGGCCGTGAGGCGGCCGCGGTACTGGGAGTCGCGGCGGTGGGCGCCGCGGCTGGGCTGGCGCTGCGACGCCGGTCGCGAACATGAACCGTCCCGCCGCATCGATCACCGGGCTGACCGCTGCGGCATATCGCATCCCGACCGAGCAGCCGGAGTCCGACGGCACCCTTGAGTGGGACGCGACCACCCTCGTGGTCGTCGAGGCAAGTGCCGGCAACGAGGTCGGCCTCGGCTACACCTACGCGCATCAGGCCACCGTGTCGTTGATCGACGACAAGCTGGCCGAGACGATCACGGGGCACGACGCATTCCAGGTCGCCGCCGCGAACCAGAAGATGGTCGCAACGGTCCGCAACTTCGGCGCGACGGGCTTGGCCTCGATGGCGATTAGCGCGGTGGACATCGCACTGTGGGATCTAAAGGCGCGCCTGCTCGACGTCCCGCTCGTCGTCGCTCTCGACGCCGTCCATGACGCAGCTCCCATCTACGGCAGCGGCGGCTTCACCTCATACGACGCGCAGCAGGTCGCCGAGCAGCTCAGCGGCTGGGTCGAGGCAGGCATTCCACGGGTCAAGATCAAGGTCGGCCGCGACACCGACGCGGATCTCAAACGGCTGGCGGCGGCGAGAAGCGCGATCGGGCCTGACGTCGAGCTGTATGTCGACGCCAACGGCGCGTTCACCCCGCGCACGGCGATCGATTGGTCCCGGCGATACCGCGACGAGTACGCCGTCCGTTGGTTTGAGGAACCGGTCAGCTCCGATGACCTTCCGGGGCTTCGGTCGGTTCGCGAAAGCGCTCCCGGCGGGATCGACATCGCTGCCGGTGAGTACGGCTGGAACCCCTGGTACTTCGACGCGATGCTCACCGCCGGCGCCGTTGACTGTCTCCAAGCAGATGTCACCCGCTGCCTCGGCATCACCGGCTTCATCGCAGCCACGGGGCTGTCCGATGCCCACGAGATCGACCTGTCGGCGCACTGCGCGCCGCAGATCTCCGCGCAGGTCAGCACGGTGGCACGGCGGTTGCGACACCTCGAGTACTTCCATGACCACGTGCGGATCGAGTCGACGCTCTTCGACGGCGTCCTGTCCCCCGAGCCCGGTGGCGCGCTTCGGCCCGACCGCGGCCGACCCGGCCACGGCCTGGCTTTCAAGCGTGCCGACGCGGAGCGGTTTCGGGTCGCTTGACCGGGCATCAAGACGACGGAAACAAACGAGAAGGAGTCAGTGATGCAGGTCGCCGAGTGGATCCTCAACCGCCTCACCGAGTGGGACATCCACCGGGTGTACGGGTACCCGGGTGATGGCATCAACGCCTTCCTGGGAGCCTTCGCGCGGATGAAGGACAAGGACCCCTTCTTCACCCAGGTCCGCCATGAGGAGATGGCGGCGTTCATGGCCGGTGCTCACGCGAAGTTCACCGGGCAGATCGGATGCTGCATCGCGACGAGCGGGCCCGGCGCGGTCCATCTCCTCAACGGCTTGTACGACGCGAAGCTCGACCACCAGCCAGTGCTGGCGATCGTCGGTCAGCAGAAGCGGCAGTCAGTGGGCGCGCACTACCAGCAGGAGATCGACCTGACCACGTTGTTCAAGGACGTGGCCGGATTCGTGTCGACGGTGATGGACGAGCACTCCGCGCGCCATGTGCTCGATCGCGCGATCAAGTCGGCATACGAGGAGCGCCGTCCGGCGGTGGTGATCGTGCCCGATGACGTCGGGGAGATGGAGTACGCCGACCCGCCGCGCGAGCACGGATCGGTGTTCACGAGTGTCGGCTGGAACCGGCCGCACGCCGTACCGGACGAGACGTTGCTGCGTCAGGCCGCCGAGATCCTCAACGCCGCCGAAAAGGTCGCGATCCTCATCGGTGCCGGTGCGCGCGACGCCACCCGCGAGGTCATCGAGGCGGCTGACACCCTCGGGTGCGGCATCGCCAAGGCGTTGCTCGGCAAGGACACGGTGCCGGACACACTGCCCTTCGTCACGGGCGGGATCGGCCTGCTCGGCACCGAGGCAAGCCACAAGATGATCATGGGCTGCGACACGCTGTTCATGATCGGCACGTCCTTCCCTTACTCCGAGTGGTTGCCGGCCGAGGGCGACGCGAAGTGCGTCGAGATCGACATCGACGGCTCGCTCATCGGCGTGCGCTACCCGAACGACGTCTCACTTGTGGGCGACGCCAAGGACACGCTGCAGGCGCTGCTGCCGATGTTGAAGTACAAGGAAGACCGCTCGTGGCAGGACCACATCATCGCCGAGCGCAAGGTGTGGGACCGCGTGCTGGAGGACCGCGCCCATCAGAGCGCCGACCCGGTCAACCCGGAACTGGTCTTCTGGGAGCTGAACAAGCGGCTTCCCGACAACGTCATCATCACCTCCGACAGCGGGTCTGCGACGAACTGGTACGCGCGGTACTGCCAGCTGCGAGAGGGGATGCGCGGCTCGTTGTCAGGGACACTCGCCACGATGTGCCCTGGCGTTCCCTACGCGATCAGCGCGAAGTTCGCCCATCCGGACCGGCCGGTGATCGGATTGACCGGTGACGGCGCTTTCACCATGCTCGGCATGAACGAGCTGCTCACGGTGAAGCGCTACGTGGCCGAGCTGACCGCGAAGAACCCGACCCTGGTCTTCCTCGTACTCGGCAATGACGACCTCAACCAGGTCTCGATGGAGCAGCGCGCAATGGCGGGCGACCCGAAGAATCCGGACACCCAGACGCTGCCGTACTTCCCTGCCGCCGAGTACGCCAGGCTGCTCGGCTTCGAGGGGATCAAGGTCGAGCGTCCTGAGGACGTCGGCCCGGCCTGGGACCGCGCTCTCGCCGCGGGCAAGCCGGTGCTGCTGGAGTTCCGGACCGACCCGCAGATCGTCGCGTTGCCACCGCACGTCAAGGTCTCGATGTTCAAGAAGACCGCGAAGGGTCTCGCGCACGGCGACGAGGACGCGGTGGGTATTGCGACGAAGGGCTTCAAGGGCAAGCTGTCCGAGGTCACGGAGCACGTGAAGGAGAAGCTTCCCGGCGGCTCCGAATAGCGGTCGGCGCCGTCAGGTGCTGACGCTGCCGATCGCCACGACGTCCGTCGGCTGGGTGGGATGCACGTCAGCGCGCTCGATGCTGACCGCGAAGGCGGTGGTCTGCGAAAGTGGCACCGGCAGCCGTGAGCTGCTGGAGGGCGCCGTCGCCGAGGCGAACTCGGTCAGCGGGATCGGCGCGCCGCCGCGCGGAAGCTGCCACAGCACGTAGGTCCGGCCACTGGCGGGTCGGCTCATTGCGACCGGCTGCATGCGGGCAACCCCGCCGGACACGATGACGGTAGCGCGGTGGACGCCGTCCGATGAGCGCAGCGCGATCTCGGAGCACGACTTGATGCCCACGCAACCGGCGGCCACAGCGCGGTGCGGACCGCCACTGCCCGAGCCGAAGGCCTGCCAGCCCGCAACCGAGGCGCCGGTGACGACGATCACGGCAGCGGCAGCGGCGAGGACGCGCTGCCCGACGCGGCGGCGCCGGCTTCGGTCCTCGAGCGACACGACGTCCGCGGCATCGCCGACAACGGCGCCGCGGATCGCGGACCAGGCCGGCACGCTGTCGGACTCGTCGTCGGCGAGCGCCGCAAGGTGGGATGCGGTGAGGGCGTACTCGTCGCGCTCGGCGCGGCAGGCGGCGCAGCCGTCCAGGTGGGCGACCAACGCGGCCTCGTCGGCGGGGTCGAGCGCGTTGAGCGCGTACCCGGCCACCAGCTCCTGCCAGATCGTGTGGTCGTCAGGCTGCTGCGTCATCGGGTCTCCCCCTCGTCGCCGAGACTAGATGCGAGCGTGGCGCGCAGCCTGCGCATCGCGTGCAGCGTTCGGCTCTTGACGGTGCCGAGCGGCAAGCCGGTCATCTCGGCAATCTCACTTTGGGTGAAGCCGCCGTAGTAGGCCAGCAGCAGAACCTCTCGGTGCTCACCGGAGAGGGTGCGCAACGCGTCGCGCGCCTGGATCGCCCGAAGACTCTCCCAGGCGACCTCATCAGGTTCGGGCCCGGCGGCAACGATCTCGGCCTGCGCCGGCCCCAGCCGGTCGGCCCGCCGCCGCTCCTGATGGCGGACCATGTCGACGGCCTTGTGGTGCGTGATGCCGAGCAGCCATGTACTCAGCGCGCCTCGGCTCGGGTCGTATCCCGAACCCTGCCAAAGCGCAAGGAAAACCTGCTGGACGACGTCTTCGGCCAGGTGCCCGTCGGCAAGGATGCGCCGCGCCAAGCGGTAGCACGCGGGGCCGTATCGGTTGTAGATGATCTCGAGTGCGGCCTCGCTGCCACGAGCGACATCGCGCAGCAGGACGGCGTCCTCCTGGCCTTCGACACGCACCTGGGCCCCGCCCTCGATCTGATCCATCAGCACACGCGGTATTCGTCGCTCCTCCCAGATCGGATCACACCCGGCCGGGCGGGTGATCCGAATCTCGACCACCGACGAAACCGATACGTGGCACGACATCGGGTTGCGGTGGTGGGAGCCGGCGTAGCCGGGCTCACCGCCGCCTACCTCCTCCAGCGACAGTACGACGTGACCTTGTTCGAGGCCGAACCGCGGCTCGGCGGTCATGCGCACACGCATGACGTCGTGACCTCGGACGCCGGCCTCGTCGCCGTGGACAGCGGCTTCATCGTCCACAACGAGGCCACCTACCCGGCCCTGCTGCGGCTCTTCGGCGAGCTCGGCGTCACGACCCAGGCGACCGAGATGAGCATGTCGGTGTCCTGCCGCGAATGCGGCTTGGAATATGCGGGCGCTCGCGGCCTCGGTGGCCTGTTCGCGCGGCCGCGGTCGCTGGCGAGGCCCGCGTACCTCCGGATGCTCACCGAGGTCACCCGGTTTCACCGCGCGGCGCGGCGTCACCTGGAGGCCGGAGACGACGCGACAACGCTTGGCGGCTTCCTGCGCGCGGGGGGCTACACCTCGTACTTCATCTCCCACTTCGTCATCCCGCTCGTCTCCGCCGTGTGGTCGGCCGGGGCGGGCGACTCGCTGCGCTACCCAGCTCGGTACCTGTTCGCGTTCCTGTCCAACCATGGCGCGCTCTCGGTCACCGGGTCGCCGCAGTGGCGGACAGTGGTCGGCGGGAGCCGCACCTACGTCGAGCGCGCCGCGAAGCAGCTGAGCGCGGTGGAGACCGCGTCGCCGGTCCGGGCCGTGGCACGTCACGCCGACGGGGTAGAGGTCCGCGACGACGGTGACATCGTGCACAGCTTCGACAGAGTCGTCGTGGCGACCCACGCCGACACCGCGCTGTCGCTGCTCGCCGATCCCACCGACGCGGAGCGGGCGGCGCTTGGTGCTTTCACGTACTCGCGAAACCCCACGGTGCTCCACACCGACGCCACAACCCTGCCCGCGGCGCCCCGCGCCCGGGCGTCCTGGAACTACTTCCTGCCCGCGTGCGAGGCGAAGACCGAGCAGGTGCTGGTGTCCTACGACCTCACCCGGCTGCAGCGGCTCCCCACCGCCACCCGGCACATCGTGACGTTGAATCCCACCACCGACATCGCGCCCGAGGCGATCATCGCCGAGATGGTCTACGAACACCCGATCTTCACTCGCGAGTCGGTGACCGCGCAGCGGTGGCTACCGGCGCTCAACCGGGACCGCACCGCGTTCGCGGGCGCATATCACGGGTGGGGCTTCCACGAAGACGGGTGCCGATCGGGCGTCGAGGCCGCGGCGAGCTTCGGGGTCAAGTGGTGAGCACCGCGCCGGCGCTGTACGACCTGACGATTCGCCACACCCGGTTGAGCCCGGTCCGCAACGTGTTTCGCTACCGGAGCTTCTCCTGGCTCATCGACATCGATCACCCGCCGAAGTTGCCGCGGCCGCTGCGTGCGCTCGCGAGCTTCGATGCTCGCGACCACGTCGACGTACGCGCGCAGCTCGCGACATCCGGGATCGTCGCGGACCGCATCCTCATGCTCGCGAACGCTCGCGTGCTCGGCTACGTCTTCAACCCGATCAGCATCTTCTGGTGCTACCGCGACGACAGTCTCGCGGCCGTGGTCGCCGAGGTGCACAACACGTACGGCGGCCGCCACGCCTACGTGCTGCAGCTCGACGCGACCGGCCACGCCGATACGGACAAGGAGCTCTACGTGTCGCCGTTCTACCCCGTCGACGGCCACTACCGGATACACGTGACCGAGCCGGGCGAACGGCTGTCCGTCTCGGTGACGCTGCACCGCGCCGAGGGCGAGCGCTTCGTCGCCACGATGGCGGGTGAGCGGCGCCCGGCGACGGCGGGCGCGATGTTGCGGATGTGGGCGCGTTACCCGGTTGCACCGCTTCGGGTGTCCGCCCTGATTCGCTGGCAGGGCATCCGGTTGTGGCGGCGCGGCCTGGCGGTGGTGCCGCGATGACGATCGTCGACCCGGCGAAGCACTCGTCCGCGACCACGCCGGCAGCCGGGCGCACCTCGGACGCCCAGCGATGGCCAGAGCTGAACCCGCCAAGGCACGCGCCGATGCGGTCGATCGTTGCGAAGATCGTGATGCGACGAATCGCCCGGCGCGCCGGGCTTCGGGTCGACCTGCCGGACGGGACGCACCTCGGTCCCTCCGACGCCCCGGCGATGCGGATCATCTCCCCGGCGCGGTTCTTCGACCGCCTCGGCCGCGACGGCAAGATCGGGTTCGGCGAGGCGTACATGGCCGGCGACTGGGACGCACCCGACCTCGTCGCGGCGATCACGCCACTCGCACGCGACGTCGGATCACTGATCCCGGCGCGGCTGCAGTGGCTTCGCCACCTCTACGACGCGCGCCAGCCGGCAGCGGAGGCCAACGACCGGCACGGCGCCCGGCGGAACATCTCGCGGCACTACGACCTGTCCAACGAGCTGTTCGCGCTCTTTCTCGACGAGACGATGACGTACTCGTCGGCGCTGTTCGACCGTCCGGAGTCGGAGATGCTCGCGGAGGCCCAGCGGCGCAAGATCGATCGGTTGCTCGACCAAGCCGGCGTGGGGCACGGCAGCCGGGTGCTCGAGATCGGGACGGGATGGGGCGAGCTCGCGATCCGCGCCGCCCGACGCGGCGCGGCTGTCACCACCATCACGCTCTCGCAAGAACAAGCCTCGCTCGCCGTCGAGCGCGCGAAAGCCGCCGGCGTTGCCGGCCTGGTCGACGTACGGCTCTGCGACTACCGCGACATCCCCGGTGAGTACGACGCCATCGTGAGCGTGGAGATGATCGAGGCGGTGGGCGAGCGCTGGTGGCAGACCTTCTTCGAGGTGCTCGACCAACGGCTCGCGCCCGATGGCCGGATCGGGCTACAGGCGATCGTGATGCCGCATCAGCGCATGCTGGCCTCGCGCCGCTCCTACACCTGGATGCACAAGTACATCTTCCCGGGCGGTCTGATCCCGTCGCTCGACGCGATCGAGCGGATCACCCGGTCTCACACCTCACTGCAGATCACCGAAATCATGGCGTTCGGCCAGTCCTATGCCGAGACGCTGCGGCGCTGGCGCGAGACGTTCGACGCCGCGAGCGATGCGATCGACGCCCTCGGATTCGATGCGATGTTCCGGCGCATGTGGCGCTTCTACCTCGCCTACTGCGAGGCCGGGTTCCGAGCCGGCTACCTCGACGTCGCACAGCTCACCATGACCAAGGGACGGACATGACAACAGTCGCCACTGAGATCGAGGCCCTGGTGGCACCACTGTTCGGTGGACGGCTGCCGGTCAGCGTCCGCGCCTGGGACGGCAGCACCGCCGGCCCGGCGGACGCTCCGTGCGTGGTGTTGCGGTCGCCGCGCGCCTGCGCACACATCGCGTGGGCGCCGGGAGAGCTCGGCCTCGCCCGCGCCTACATCACCGGGGACCTCGACATCGAGGGCGACATCGCAGCCGGGCTGTCGGCGGTGTGGGCAGTGCTTCGCGACCTGCCGGATCGCCGCGGGATCGGCCCGATGACCGTCCTGCGAGGAGTCGGGCTGCTCGCCCGTCACGGCGCCTGGCGCCGGCCGGCGAGGCCCGAGGGCGAGCTCGTGCCGCGCGGCCGCCTGCACAGCCGGCGACGCGACGCGGCCGTCATCCATCACCATTACGACGTCTCCAACACCCTCTACTCGTTGCTTCTCGACGAGAACATGGCGTACTCCAGCGGCTACTGGACGTCGGAGAACTCGTCGTACGACATCGGCGATGCGCAACGCGACAAGCTCGACATGATCTGCCGCAAGCTCGGGGTCGGCCCCGGAAGCCATCTGCTCGACGTCGGCTGCGGCTGGGGTGCGCTGGCGGTTCATGCCGCGCGGGACTACGGCGCGCGGGTGACCGGCATCACGATCTCGGCGGAGCAGCTCGCGTTCGCCACCGATCGCGTCGAGACGCTCGGTCTCGGTCATCTCGTCGAGCTACGCCTGCTCGACTATCGCGACCTGACCGACGGCCCGTACGACGCGATCACCGCGATCGAGATGGGTGAGCATGTCGGTGCCGGCAACTACCCGGCCTTCGCTGCGGCACTGCACCGGCTGCTCGCCCCACAGGGCCGGCTGCTCATCCAGCAGATGTCGCGCGGCGGCTCGCGTCCCGGAGGCGGGCCGTTCATCGAGCGTTTCATCGCGCCGGACATGCACATGCGCCCGGTGCACGAGACGCTGGCGGTTCTGGCCGAAGCCGGCCTCGAGCTGCGCGACGTGCACGCCATGCGCGAGCACTACGTGCACACGGTGCACGCCTGGCAGCGGCAGCTCGACACGCGATGGGACGACGTCGTCGCTGCCGTCGGCATGACACAAGCACGGGTGTGGCGGTTGTACCTCGCGGGTGGCGCGCTGGCCTTCGCCGAGAACCGGATGGGCGTCGACCAGATCGTCGCGGTGAAGCCGACCGTCGCGGGCGTCAGCGGCATGCCCGCCACACGAACCGGCTGGGAGCCGAGCACTGCGGGGGTGGCAACGACCAGCCGGCGCGGTTGATCCAAACCGGCGCGCCGGGCGAACACCTCTCGAGACCACGCCACACACGTGGCGGCGAAGCATCGGGAGCGACCCATGGGCGAGTTCGGACCTTGGCACCTATTGATCGTGGCGGGTGTCTTCGTGCTGTTGTTCGGCGCGAAGCGACTGCCTGACGCAGCACGCTCGCTCGGGCGATCGGCACGCATCATGAAGACGGAGCTGCGGTCGCTGCACGACGACGAACCAGCCGCCGTCGGCGCGGCACCCGCCCAGCCGGCCGAGCCCGTCGCGCACTGACAGACCGCACGTGAGGATGCCCCGTCCGGCTCGCGCCGGTGTCACGGCGCCGCCGGACGGGCGGATGTCCTTGGAGCAGCACCTTCGGGAGCTGCGCTACCGCGTCTGCGTGTGCATTGTGGCGGTCGTCGTGGCGACCATCGTGTCCTACGTCTTCCATCACTGGCTGATGCGCGGTCTGACGCACCCGTACTGCAGCCTGCCCGACAGCTACCGCCTCGTCCACGACCGTTGCGCGCTCGTCGTCACTGGTGTGCTCGACGCGTTCACGCTGACGTTGAAACTGTCGTTGTACGCCGGGATCGTGCTGTCCGCACCGATCTGGCTGTACCAGGTCTGGCGATTCATCACCCCCGCGCTCTACGCGCACGAGCGCCGGCACGCGCTGTCCTTCGTCGCCGCATCGATGGCGCTGTTCACCCTCGGCGGAGTGTTCGCCTGGCTGACGCTGGCCAAGAGCCTGCACTTCCTGCTCGGCTTCGCCAGCGGAGGGATCAGCTCGCTGCTCACGTTCAACAGCTACCTGTCCTTCGTCCTGACGATGGTTCTCGTCTTCGCCGTCTCGTTCGAGTTCCCGCTGCTCGTCGTGATGCTCAACCGGGTCGGGGTCCTGTCCGCCCAACGGTTGCGGTCCTGGGGCCGAGCGATCGTCTTCGGCATCGTCGTCTTCGCCGCAGTTGCGACGCCGAGCCAGGATCCGTTCACGATGCTCGCGCTCGCCGGGCCGATGTCATTGCTGTTCGGCCTCGCGCTCCTCGTCGCAACCGCGCATGACCGCCGACGAGACCGCCGCCTCAGCGCCTCGCCTTACGCCGGGCTTGCCGATGACGAAGCGGCCTCGCTCGACTCGACCGCAGACCTCGGAGCGTGACCTTGTGATCGGAAACCTCGGCCCGTTCGAGATCCTCCTCATCGCGGCCGCCGGGTTGTTGCTGTTCGGTCCCGACCGGCTGCCCCGGGCGATCAGCCATGCGGTTCAGACGATCCGCCGGATTCGCGAAGTCGCTCGTGGCGCGCTCTCCGAGGTGAAGGCAGAGCTGGGCCCGGAGCTCGCGGATCTCGACGTCGCATCGCTGCATCCGCGCCGGCTCGCCGACGCGGTGTTCGACGAGCAGTAGCACTTCGCGGGTCACGAAAGTTTCTCCGCCGCATGGTGATCTGAATCCCACTTCTCGGCGAACCACCACCGATTCGATCGACAACGCGATCGTCGAGAAGGAGGCAAGGTGTCAGATTCATTGGACGGCACAGCGTCGTCGGACGGCGCAGTGTCGTCGGACGTTGGGCTCGCCGTCCTCATGGAGGAGTCGCAAGACCTCCATGCGGACGCGATGCGCACTGGTCGTGACCAGCTGAAGGACTATGTGGCCGCGGCGAAGGAGTCATCCTTCGAGCGTTCACGCGGCCTCGGCGCCGGGACCGTCATCGCAGGCGCTGCCGGTGCGGCAGTGCTGGCGTCGGCAATGCCTGCCTTCGCCGCAGGCAACACCGACGTGCAGGTGCTGCAGACCGCCGCGTCGATCGAGAACCTTGCCGTCGCGACGTACGGCGTCGCCCTCGGGCTGCCGTTCATCGGAGGCAGCTCCGCCAACGGCGTCGTCAAGGCGTTCGCGCAGATGACCATGAAGCAGCACCAGGACCACGCCAAGGGCTTCAACGCCGCCGTCAAGCAGCTCGGCGGCAAGGAGCAGCACCAGCCGGACCCGAAGTACCTGGCCTACGTCAACTCGCAGAAGCCAAAGCTGACCAACGCCGCCGCGGTCGTCGGACTGGCCATCGCGCTGGAAGACGTCGCGGCGCAGACATACACCAAGAACGTGTCGCAGGTGACCACCGGCGACCTGCGTCAGCTGTTCGCCGGTGTCGCCGGTGTCGAGGCGCAACACAAGGCGATCCTGCTCGCGGTGAAGGCTCTGCTCGACGGCGGAGCGCCGCAGCTGATCGCACTTCCGCCGAAGCTGAACAAGCTCCCGAAGGCTGCCGGCAGCGTCGGGTTCCCGGATGCGTTCTACCCCACCAAGTCGGCCTCCCCGGCCAGTGAAGGAGCCGTCAAGTGAACGCCCCCGACAAGGACCCGATCGCGATCTCGGAGCGCGAGCTCACCGCGATGACGCGGGACCTCGAGGACATGCACGAGGATTCCATGGCGGAGGTACGCGAGAACATGGCGTCGCTGACCGATCGTCTCGCCGGCATCGCCCAATCGCAGGCCAGCCGTCGAAGCCTGCTGTTCGGCTCACTCGCGGTCGCAGGTGTCGGGGTCCTCGCGGCCTGCGGGAGCAACAGCAGCGGCGGAAAGGCAGCGACCGGCACCACGAGCCCGCCCAGCGGCTCGTCGCCGTACATGGGTGACCTCAAAGTCGTCGCGCTTGCCGCCGCGCTGGAGAACCTCGCGGTCGCGGGCTACGGCCTCGTGCTCTCCAACGCCGGCAAAGGCGTGTACGGGAAGGTGCCGCCGGCAATCGCGGAGTTCGCCACGGTCGTGCAGAAGCAGCATCGCGATCACAGCGCGGCTTGGAACGCGGTGCTCAAGGGAGCCGGTCTCCCGCAGGTCACGGGTACGCCGCTGACCATTGCACCGCAGGCCGTCTCCGCGTTGAAGTCGGCGAAGACCCTGGGTGACGTCGCGAAGGTCGCCCAAGGCCTCGAGAGCGCCGCTGCGCAGACCTACGTCTTCGCAGCCGCGAACGTCTCGGATCCCGGCGGCATCGCGACAGCGGCGTCGATCGCTCCGGTCGAAGCGATGCACGAGGCCATCCTGTTGTTCGTGCTCGGCCAGTACCCCGTGCCGAACGCCGACATCGGCATCTCCGGTGCGGTCCAGCCCTCCGCGCTGACCGCGTAGGAGTTCAGCATGATCACCCGGACCCGGCGCCTTGCCCTCGCCGCCATCTTGGCCGCGCTCCCTGTCGCGGCTATCGGCTGCGGGAAATCGACCTCAGGCGCCGGGTCCGGGCCCACCTCGTCCGCCGTCAGCTCGGGCGACCGCGTCATCATCTCCGGCTTCGCCTTCCACCCGTCGACGCTGACCGTCCCCGTGGGCACCACAGTCACCTTCGTGAATCAGGACAGCACCGTTCACACCGCCACCGACGCAGGCGACTTCGACTCGGGAGATCTCAGCCGGGGCCAGCAGTACACCCACACCTTCACCAAGGCGGGCACGTACAACTACATCTGCTCGATTCATCAGTACATGCACGCCACCATCACCGTGACCAGGAAGTAGCCGGCGATGAAGCGGCTGCTCCGCGCCTACCGCGGGGCGCCGGACGTGTTGTGTGCAGTGCTGGCCTCAGCAGGCCTGGTGATCGATGCCGTCGTTCACCTGCGGCTGGCGAGCAACTACGACCCGGTCGGCGGCACGATCAGCCAAGGCGCGCTCTTCCGAGTCGAGGCAGTGGTGGCTCTGGCGGCGGCCGCCGCCGTTCTCGTGACGCCGTGGCGGCGCGCCGCGTACGCGCTTGCGCTTCTCGTCGCGGCGTCGGCGTTCGGTGCGGTGATGCTGTACCGCTACGTCAACGTGGGTTCGCTCGGCCCGCTGCCGAACATGTACGAGCCGGTCTGGTTCGGGCAGAAGACATTGACGGCGTACGCCGAGGCAGGCGCAGCGCTGAGTGCTGCAGCGGGCCTGCTACTTGGCCCTCGCCGGAGGGGATCTGCGCACACCTGACGGCGCTACCGTCGGTTCCGTGCCGATTGACATGGGCGACCGCTGGGTCGTGTTCGATCTCGGCGAGACGCTGGTCGACGAAACCCGCAACTGGCGCCGATGGGCTGAGTACCTCGGCGTCTCCGAACTGTCCTTCTTCGCCACTCTCGGTGCGGTCATCGCGGCCGGCCGCCCTCACACCGACGTCTTCTCGTTCTTCCGAGCGGACTTCGACCTCGCGGCCGAGGAGCGGCGAAAAGCCCGGGCGGGCCTGGCATGGGGCTTCGACGCCGACGATCTGTACGACGACGCCTTGCCCACGCTGACCGAACTCCGGCAGGCGGGCCTGCGACTGGCCATCATGGCGAACCAACCCCTCGAGGCCGGTCCCTTTCTCGCGACCCTCCCGGTCGACTCGGTGGCGACCTCTGCGGAATGGGGGGTGGCCAAACCCGACCCTGCGTTCTTTCGGCGGGTCTGCGACGTCCTGGCGGCGGGGCCCGACTGCATCGCATACGTCGGGGACCGAGTCGACAACGACGTACTGCCATCGCGAACCGCCGGCATGGTCGCAGTGCACCTCCGTCGCGGGCCGTGGGGAACGCTGCAGGCGGAATCGCCGCGCGCCGAACAAGCCCACCTGCGGATCGATACCCTCATGGACCTCTGCGACGGCCTGCGGCGGCTGGGATTCATCAGCGACTGATCAACGCGTTCAGCGTTCAGGTCGCCGCCTTGATGGTGAAGTACACCTCCGCCGCGTAATCGTCGCCATCCGGCGTGACGATCTGCAGGATCATCTGCCACTGACCGGGCGCGGGAATCACGACGCCATCAACACTGCCATGTCCCCGCCCCAGGTCCGGATCGGTCATGGTGAAGCGCACCGGCTCGAGCGTCTGACCGACCTGCTCCACGTCAGCCGAGATGCCGCTCAGCGCGACGTCGTGATCGGCTGAGTCGGTGACGTCCGCGGTCACCGAGACGGGGCCTGCTCTCGTCGACGATAGGTGGACACGAACGTCGAGCAGCTTGCCAACCGCATCCTCGGCCTTGGCGCGCGCGGTGTACGCGGGGGCGTAGGCCTGACGACCCGGAACGGAGTTGATCAACGCTGCGGCGGCAGCGAGCACGCAGACGCCGATCATCACTTCCAACGACACGGAGGCGCGCAGCCTCCGAGTGGTGTCCTCTGCCGGGGTGCGGCCGGGAGCGGTCCAGCGAGCCACCCACATTCGGCCGAGGTTGCCCAACACAAGCAGCAGGATCAGCCCCCACCACTTGATCAGCAGCAGCCGACCGTAGCTGGTGGACCACAAGGCTGGGAGGGTGCCGACGTTGCGCCATGTCAGATATGCGCCCGACAGAACCAGGACCACTACGGCGGTGCTCGCAAGACGTGACCACTCGCGGAGGTCGAGACTGCGGACCGTGGTCGCCGGCTGCCGGGCAAGCGCGGCGACGATCATGGCGAGACCTCCGAGCCAGACCGCCACCGACGCGAGGTGAATGACGTCGTCGGTGGCGGCCAGGGGAACCTCGATGCCCTGCCCGGAATGCTCGGCCAACGAGTACGTCAGAAGAAGACCGAGGCCCGCGACGGCGAGGAGGCGACGCTCGTCGGGACGTCGCGCAGGCAGAAGTCGCCAGGCTGGTAGGGCGATCAGCAGAAGCCAGATCCGGGCAAGCATGAGCTGCCCGTAGCGCTCGTGCAGCGTCGAGGACAAGGTCGATCGGTGGAACGCGACGCCGAGGCCCAAGGTCTGCCCGTAGGGGCCTTCCATCACAAACAGCAGCACGGCGGACAACAAGGTGATCAGCCAGCCCGCACCGATCAGCCGCCGCGCCCGGTCGGCGGTCGCCCCGGCCGGCCAGATCAACACCAGAAAGACCACACCGCCGAGCAATAGTGCCAAACCACAGAAGGCGCTGAACCTGCCGATGTAGTGCAGCGCCCTGACGCTGATCGGACCGGTCGGAACTGCCGGCGCCGTGCCGGGGGGCACGCCGTAGCCGAAGGTGAAGGTGCCGCCGACAGGGTGGCTGTCGGCACTGACCACGTGCCATGTCACCGTGTACGACGCCTTGGCGAGGCCCGACTTGAGATCCACCACCACCGCGCGCTGGTCACCACCCGGATGGTGGACATCCGCTTTGTCCACGCGCGTGCCCGAGGGGTTCGTGACCTCCAACGACTGGTTATCGATGCCGACGGCCTCGCCGAACCGCAGCGACACCATCGTGGGGGCCTTGTGGATCTCGCTGCCCTGCACCGGCGTGGTCTGCTCGAGCACCGCGTGCGCGGACGCGGGCGCAGCACTGGCTAGGACGACGCCGCCTGCCAAGCCGACGGTGAGCGCAACCGAGGTGAGGGTCCGGCGCCACGACGCGGGTCGCCGCAGCGTCGCGGCAGCCGGACCCATCGTCACCTCTTCACATCTACCGCCGCCGGAGAAGACGCGCGACGTCCCCCATGAACGCTATGCGTTGCGTCGGCGGCCGAGAGCGGCCACCGCCGTGAGCAACCCCAACGCGCCGACGACAATGCCCGCGATGCCAAGGGCTCGGCTCGTGCTGTCCTTGACGCTCGCCGTGCTGGCAGCCGTAGGCGCCGTCGCCGCGGGAGTCGACGACGTTGCGTCGGCCGGCGTCAGCACGAGCGAGGGCGCGGGGTGATCGGGCTCCGGCTGACCCTCGATCGTCGGCTCGATCCACTTCACCACTGATCCGTCGCTGTAGGTCTGGATCGCGCGAAAGGTCATCTTGTCGGCGGTCGGCAGCGTTCCCGCCGAGACGAAGAACTGCTGGAAGTCGCCGGGCGGCACGCCGTCCTTCGCCGTCGTCCCGTTGGCGGTCCAGACGATCTCGCCGACCCCGACCGTGATCGTTCCGTCGTCGGTGGTCACCGGCTGCGGGAGCTTGACCTGCTTGGTCTTGATCGTCCAGCCCGGAACGATCTGCGGGTCCGCCGACGCAACGGGAGTATCGAAGGTCACGTCCAGCTTGATCGTCGACGCGGTGTCGGACTCACTCGGCACCTTGAAGTCGAGTACGGCGTACCCGCCCTGAGTCGCAGGCCCGATCGTTGTCACCGTGACGTGGGCAAGCGCCGGTGCGGCCAATGCGGCGACTCCGACCGATGCGGCGACCGCGACCACCCCCGTGCGCAGCGCAGTGCGGTTCATACGAGGTACGTCCCCTCTCCCGGCGCGACCCGGTGCCGCGTCTCACCGATAGGTCGGCTGTGAATGTCGAGAAGTTCCCGGTTTGGTGAGCCGTCAATGACGGCGCGCGTGCAGCCGCTGCAGATATTGGTTGTAGGCATCAAGAGCGTCGTCGCTGTCGGGGTTCGCCGACGTCGAGTCTGCGGAGGTGGGGGAACCCGAGGCGACGAGATCCTGCTGGTAGTTCGCACGCGCCGCCTCGAGCCAGCCGCCGAGCTCAGCGCCCTCGCCGAGTGACGCCGAACGCGCCCAGGCGATCGCGGCGAGGCCGAACATCACCGTCATGATGGCGTCGCCGCCGATCCACATCACGGCGCCGCCGGCGTGCAGGTCGGTCACCAGGCTCGGCGCCCACGGCGGATGCATGGCAGCCATCGCCGGCCACGGGTAGGTGTTGGTCTGCCCGAGGATGACCCCGGTGAAGGTGTCGACCGGCATTGCGACGACGAACATTGCCATCCGCAGTGGCGCGGAAACCTGCCATCGGATCGGCGGGCTTCCCACCAGCGGCAGGAAGAACAGCACGCCCGCCGTGACATACATCAGCTGTTCGATTCCGCCGAGCCACGGGTGGAGCATCATCTGGTTCATGAAGCCGGTGAGGTGGGTCCCGGCGATGACGGCCGTGTAGAGGATCAGCCCGACGCCCGGGTTGGTGATCGTGGCGACGACCCGCCCGCGGAGTGCAGCGGCCACTCGAATCGAGATGCCGTCGGGGAGCGAGGCGAGGAGCAGATCCAGCGGCCGGCCGGCGACGAGCAGCACCGGCACCACCATGACGAGCATGAGGTGTCCGACCATGTGGACCCAGAACAGCGAGTCGTCGTAGACCCGCAAGCTGCCCTGGGTGGTGAAGACGAGCAGCGCGACTCCGGTCAGCCAGGCCAATGACGCTCGCCACGGCCACACGCCCTTGCGTGCGACGGCGAAGCGTCGGGCGACCAGGTACCCGCCGAGCAACATCGCACAGACAATCGCCGACCACACGTGCAGCGACCACGTGGTGAAGAAGCGCCCGGCCGTGAGCGGAGGGAGCCAGCCGTGGAAGCCGAGGTGCGGCATGAGTCCTTCCTAGCCGACGCGGGGGGTGAAGTCGCTGAGGTCGTCGATGCCCATGGCGGTCTCCAGTGCGGACACCCGGTCCAGTATCCGGGGGATCGCGCCGGGCCCGAACTGCTGGCGCTGCGCCGCGGCGAACTGCTCAGCGGCACGGCCGAGGGCACTGTCTCCCATGATTTCCCGGTACGCCGGGAAGACCACTGTGTCCTCTCGTGCCTCGTGCGGCTCGTACATCCGAACAAAAGCCGACAAGCCGCGACGAGCGTCTGCCACCGTCGCTGGGTCGAGCCGCGGATTCCTCGGTAGACCCAGAAGTGTCTGGGTGATGCGCCGGCCTGCCGCATGTTGCGCGAGCAGGACATCAACCGTCTCCTCCAGTCGCCCCGCGGCACGCAAGACCGGGAAGACGTAACGCTCTTCCAGCGCCTCGTGGAAGCTCTCGATGTAGTCGTGGATGATCGACGCGCCGCGGCGCGCGATCGTGCCGCTGAACCGGTCCTCCGGCCGTTCGAGCAGGGCACGGTAGATCAGCAGGACGCGCTTGAGGACGCCGTGATCGGTCATCAGCAGCTCGCCGGGTGTCGCCGCACCCGGGTGACCAGCCGCGTCTCGCCAGCCGATCGCGGAGGCGCCGACGCCGACGCCCGCACCGACGAGCGCGCCGAGGCCCGCCACTACCGCTCGACGTGGGACGAGCTCCCCGACCTGGTCGTCCGTCACGGCGACCTACGGATCACGCGGCCGGTCGGTGAGATCACGTACCAAAGGCCGCCGTTGAGGTCGAGCGCCTGCCCGCCCGCGACCCCGGGGTCGAGGTCGGCGACGTAGCCGTAGAGCGGCCACCCCGCGTACGTCACGACGTCAGGACCGCCGAACGGGTCCGGATCCGATCCGATCAGGTCACGTCGCACCCCGCCGCGCGTAAGAACCTTCGAGGCATCGCCGGCCGTGAGCGGCGGCCAGGTTCCCTGACAGATCGTCGAGCAGGTGACGGCGCGACGGTTGTCGGGAACGAACATGTAGAGGACATGACCTCCACCGTCGGTGAGAACGGTCCCCAGACCGCGCACCTGCCGTGTGGTGAGCGTCGTCGATCCACCCGCTGAGGTCGATCCGCCGGCGCAACCGGTGACCAGCAGCGAGCCGGCGAGCGCCACGGCTGCGGCGCGAACTGTTGCCTCACGAGCAGCCCGGCGGACGTGAACCAGACCCGCGACCAGCAAGCCGACAGCAATCCCCGCTGAGACGGTCACGAGCCCTCGCTCCACCCACGACGGATGCCAGGCGATGACCTGGGACCGCCACAGCGTCGGCAGACTGACGGCGGAGCCGAGCAGGAGCACCGCCGCTGAGCAGAACGTTGCGACGTACGCCGTGACGGCCTCTCGGCGGCGGCCGCGCAACGCGGCGGCGGCGAGAACCCCGGCGACACCGAGGTCGAGCAGCCCACGCGCAGGCAGCGCCGCGAGCCGCATCCAGGTCGACCCGCCGCGTCCGATCACCAGACCGGTTGCGCGGGCCAGGTCGGCGAGCGCCAGCGAGATCATCGCCACGCGCAGCCAAACCCGCCGGCGGATGGCTGCCGCGGCGACCGCAGCCGCAAGAACGGCGGCAACGACGAGCCACCCCGCCGGATCCGGCGGCGGTACCCAGGCGAGCTCTCCGATCGCGCGTAATCGCTGGTCGCCGTAGCGGCCGTTGATCTGCCAGGTGCTGATCAGGTTGTACGCGCCAGGGTCTCGTTGGACCTGGGCCGGGGGTGAGGTGCCCATCCAGTGCAGGCGGTGGTCGTGCCACATCACGCTGTCGCCGGAACCAATCCGCTTCCACTGCGGAGTCGCGGTCGCGTCCGCCAGCTTCGGCACGGCGCCGGGAGTGAACGAGGCATTGAGGTAGACCGCCGGTGAGTGCACGTTCTCCCACGCGCCTCGCGCGTCGACCCGCAGGTATGGCTCGCCGTTGTAGCCGTCGATCACCAGTGGCGTGGGGGTGGTGTTGCACGCGATCACGTGCAGCCCGTCATCGACGACGCGGAGAGACACTCCCGGCAGCCGCGGGCTCACCGAAACGAGCGTCGTCCGGTAGTTCATTGCGGTGACGCCAGGTCCGAGCGAGTGAGCCTGCGCGGGGACCGCAGTCAGGGCCACGAGGGAGCCCCCAGCGACGACCGTCGTGGCGAAGCGCCGGCTCCAGACGGCAGGGCTCATCTCGGCGCGCTCACATCGACATCCCGGCCATGTGTCCACTCGAGCCGACGTTTGACCCGGGTAGTCCGGTGTCGGCGACGACCGGCACCACCAAGCGAACGACGCCGGCGCGCGCGAACCGCAACGTCAGCAGCTCCGTCGCCCCCTGCCGTACCGCGCGAATCGGGCGCCGCAACATGACGTGGTAGGAGCCCGGCATGAGAACAAGCCGGCCATGAGCAGGGACGACGGCTCCCGTCGGCACCGCGACCATCTGTTCCAGTCCGCTTGCTGTGGTGACGTCGCGGTGCAACGTCGCGCTGCGAAAGGAGGTGGTCCGCACCGACACCAACCGGTCAGCCGGTCCGGTGTTCGTCACGGTGAAGTACGCCGCTGCCAGCGATGGCGTCGCCGGATCGGGGATGTAGGCCCGGGTGATCGTGAGATGACCGATCCGAGCGTGTCCGCCGACAAGTGACAGCGGCGGGAGTGGCGCCGCGCCGCCGCCCGAGGCGCCGCCGCACGCCGCGGTCAACGCCACCAGCAGCACGGGCACAAGGCGGTTCGGCAACCGTCGCCTCACGCGCCATACGCCTTGTCAGTGGTGAGAATGGACAGGTCGTGTCGAAGGTCGCTGATCGTCGTCGGCCCGTCGGTGTAGACGACGTGCGCCTCGTGATCCGGGGTGAAGGCAAGCAGTTCAGCGGAGTGGGCGACGGTGTATCCGTGCTTGCTGTGCGGCGCGACCTTGCTGACCGGCACCCCCATCGCCTTCTGGATCGCGATCACCCGCCCGATCGAGCCCCGCAGCCCGACGAACGCCGGGTTGAAGTGATTCAGCCAGCGACGAATCACCCGCGCGGTGTCACGGACCGGGTCGACGCTGATGAACACCACGTCGACATCGGCCCGGACCGCGGCACTGGACTCCCGCAGCGCCTGCGCGACGTCCGCCATGATCGTCGGGCAGATATCCGGGCAGTGGGTGTATCCGAAGTAGACAAGGGCAACCTTGCCGCGCGTCTCCCGGGCAAGGTGATACGACGCACCTGCGGTGTCGTCGAGCACGACGGACGGCTCCGGAGTGGGCGGCGTGAGGACGTCTCCCCGCAGACCGTGTGCGTTCCCCCCTGCGCTGACCACCGCCAGCGGTGCCGATCCCGACCCGCACCCCGAGGTCGCGGCGAGAACGGCCAGGCCGAACCCGAGGAGCGCGCGGCGCATCATGCCGAGAGCCCGCGGATCTCGTGCGACGCGGACTCCCCGGAACCGAGACCGGGGTCAGCGAGGTCCCGCGCTGGATCGCCGGGCCGCCGGATCGACTCGAGCACGGCGAGCCGATGCAGCAGCAACCACCCGGCGACGGTGAGCAGATGCGGCGCCTCGTCCATGACACTTGTCCGCCCGGCCGCCAGGTCAAAGACCGCCGTCGTACACAGCAGCAACGCACCCACACCGACAAGGACACTCATGCCCGCGGCGCGCACCGGTCGAAGCGCCGCCAGAAGGAGCGCGATCGCGAGCGTCGCGTCCCATGAGCCCATCTCGTGCGAGACATGCAACGGAGCCTCCCGGTCATGGCCGAGCACGAGAGCCGGAACCGCGACTGCGAGCTGAAGCAGCGCCACGGCACAGATGCCCAGCCGGACTCCCCGCCGCTCGCCCCCGGAGGGCGCGTCGACGTCACTAGCGGCCACCACCACCCGTGCGACAAGGTCGTCCAGGTCCGGCGCGGCCGAGATCCGGGCTTGCCGCGAGACCGCGATTGCCTGCCACTCCCACCGCCGGCAGTCAGCGCACTGCGCCAGATGCCGGTCGAGCACCTCGGCGGGCACCTCGGCCAGCTCGCCGTCCATGCGGGCGGACAGCGCCTCCCGCACCAAGTCACACCTCATGTCGAATGGTCGCACGATGATCCGTGATAGTTCCCGCGCCCGCCCGCCGTCCGGTGCCGGATCCGGCCCCGATAGCCTCGCCAGGTGGCCGACGTCACGGATCAGGCTCTACGCGCAGGCCGTGGCGACCCCGCAGCACTGGCCGGGTTCATCACCGCCACGATCGCGGATGTACGGCGCTACTGCGCTGTCGTCGTCGACGATCAGGGTGCTGACGACCTCGTCCAGCAGACCTATCTGAAGGCGATCCGCGCCCTTCCCCGCTATCGCGGCGACGCTCCGGCGAAGGCGTGGCTGCTCGGGATCGCTCGCCACACCTGCGTCGACGAGATCCGTCATCGCCAGCGGCGTCGCGCGGTCGAACAGGTCGGGCTGATCGTCGACCCGCCGGCTCACGGCGACCCGTTCGAAGCGGAAGCGCTCCGCGATCTCCTCTCCACGCTCGAGGCCGACCGGCGCGAGGCCTTCGTGCTCACCCAGGTCATCGGCTTCTCCTACGAGGAGGCGGCCACCGCCATCGGGTGCCCCGTCGGCACCGTTCGATCGCGGGTCTATCGGGCGCGCGCCGACCTCGTCACCGCTCTCGGCGCGCAAGGTGTCGCTTCGTCGCGTCGACAGTGATCGAACGCTGACGGCCGACCGCACCGGGCGAACTGGCGCACAACGCGGAGCGCGTGGGATTCCAACCTGCCCCGGTACCGTCCATTGACGTCCGTCCAGGCGTGTGGAATCGAATCATCCAGGACAGAGGCTCGACGCGGTAGCGGTAGCGGTAGCGGTAGCGGTAGCGGTAGCGGTCGCGTCCGTCGGCGTGCGGCGAAGCCCGCCATGACCCTGCGGTCCTGCGACACGTTCGTAGCACTCTGCTACGATGCTGTTTCAGTGTGTTACGAAGGAGCGCGTGATGGCTGACCGGGTCACTCGATTCGCCGAGGATCTCATCGACGCAGCAGCCGTCGAAGGGGCTCGACAAAGCCGCTCCGCCAAACAACAGCTCGACCACTGGGCTCGCGTCGGCCAAGCCGTCTCGCTACGCCACAGCACCGCGCGCCGGCGGGTCGAGGAGGTCCTAGCCGGCCAGTTGCCGCTCCGCGACCTCGGGCCGGAAGAGCGCGTGGTCGCCAATGCCGAACTGGATGTTGCGATCTCAGAGCGCGCGGCGGCGACGTCCTACGGCGAGCTCCTCAACCGGCAAGGCCTCTGTGCGGTGGCCGTTGACGGCGACGGCACGTTGACCCGTTTTCTTCCTGACGGGTCTGTCGAGGCGATCCCCTAACCACCTCTGTGCGCCTCGACCTCGTCGTCGGGCCGAACGGCGCCGGCAAGTCGACGTTCGTCAACCTCACCCTGGCGGAGGCGCTCCCGGCCGGCACGCCTTTCGTCAACGCTGACATCATCGCCGCGTCGCGGTGGCCAGACGCGGCGGAAGAACATTCCTACGAGGCCGCGCAGGTCGCCGCCCAGACCCGCGCCGCGCTGATCGCCCGCGGCGAGCCGCTGATCGCCGAGACCGTGTTCTCTCACCCCTCGAAGCTCAAGCTCGTGCGGGAGGCGCACCGGAGCGGCTACTACGTCGCGTTGCATGTTCTGCTCGTTCCAGTGGAGTTGTCGATCGCGCGCGTCGCGGAGCGAGTGCGTCAGGGCGGGCACAGCGTTCCAGAAGACAAAGTGCGCAGCCGCTATGAACGTCTATGGCCACTCGTAGCGCAGGCAGTCGCGCTGTGTGACATCGCAACCGTCTACGACAACTCGCAGTACGACGGTCCGCGCCTCGCGGCGAAATACCAGAGCGGCCTGCTGGTCGGCGCAACCCATTGGCCGATCTGGACGCCCCCCGTGCTCGTCGAGCTCACCCAGTAGCGGACCGCCCGCGCCACGGGGCCCGGGTTTCGTGACCGCCGCGTGACCACGGGCAGGGTCAGAGGGATGGAACAGCCCGCTGACCTGGGCAAACTCAGCGGAGGGCGTGGTGTGTAGTTCCACGACATCGTTGATAGATGAGTCGCGACATCGTTGATACTCCGGTTCTCGATCATGGTCGATGTCGAAGGCCAGGGTCATCGTTCTTGCTGTCGTCCATCAGGGCCTGACCAAGGCGGAGGCGGCTCG
>DASZOU010000033.1:0-497113 GCA_035550655.1 Mycobacteriales bacterium | reverse complement strand
ATCGGCGAGATGACCGACTGTGTGCGGGCTCCCGTCGCGCAGCGGGTGGGCGTCAAGTCGGGGGTGTGCTTCCCGATCATCGTGGAGGGTGAAGTCGTCGGCACGATGGACTTCTTCGCCACCGAGACGCTGACGCCGTCGGTCGGCCGGCTCGACGCGCTGCGCAACGTCGGCCGCCTGGTCTCCTCGACCATGGACCGGCTCGCGCGTGAGGAAGCCGAACGCGAGCGCGTGGCGGAGCAGCAGCGCCGTACCGATGAGCTGCTGTCCGACGTGCGGGCGGCCGCAGCCGGCAATCTCGCGATCGAAGTCGGGATTTCGGGTGAGGACGCCGTCGGCCAGATCGGCGATGCACTCTCGGGCCTGCTCACCGCACTGCGCAGCTCGCTGACCGAGATCGGCTCGACGGCGCAGTCCCTTGCGTCCGCGGCCGAGTCCCTCAACGGCGTCGCGGAGCAGATGAGCAACAACGCCGGCGAGACGCTGTCCCAGGCCAACGTCGTCAGCTCTGCCTCGGAGCAGGTCAGCACCAACGTGAACACGGTTGCTGCCGGCGCGGAGGAGATGACGGCGTCGATCCAGGAGATCGCAAAGAGCGCTGCGGATGCGGCGCGGGTCGCCTCGGGTGCGGTCGTGTCGGCCAGTACGGCGAACGAGACCGTCAACAAGCTCGGCGAGTCGTCTGCCGAGATCGGCAAGGTCATCAAGGTGATCACGTCGATCGCGCAGCAGACGAACCTGCTCGCGTTGAACGCAACGATCGAGGCGGCGCGCGCCGGCGAAGCCGGCAAGGGGTTCGCCGTGGTCGCCAACGAGGTCAAGGAGCTCGCCAAGGAGACCGCCAAGGCGACCGAGGACATCAGCCAGAAGATCGAGGCGATCCAGGGCGACACCCACGGCGCGGTCGAGGCGATCGGTGAGATCTCCACGACGATCTCCAACATCAGCGACATCCAGAACACCATCGCGTCCGCCGTCGAGGAGCAGACCGCGACGACCAACGAGATCGCCCGCAACGTGCACGAGGCCGCAGCCGGCTCGAGTGACATCGCGCGCAACATCACGACGGTCGCCGACGCGGCGTCATCCACCACTGCCGGCGCGGAGGAGACCAAGGCGTCCGCGGAACGACTGGCCGGGATGGCGGGCGAGCTCCAGCGTCTCGTCAGCCAGTTCCAGCTCTGACCACGACGGCGCAGCAGACCTCATGACTCGCGTCCTCCTCGTTGACGACTCGGCGGTCGTCCGCCGGATCGTTCGGGCGGCGCTCGCTCCGGCGAGCGAGGTCGAGGTCTGCGGCGAGGCCCGGAACGGCGCCGAGGCGCTGGCGCTCGTACCGGTCCTCAAGCCCGACGTGGTCGTGCTCGACGTCGAGATGCCGGTCATGGATGGGTTGGTCACGCTGCGCAGGATGCGGCGTGACCACCCCACCCTGCCGGTGGTGATGTGCTCGACGCTCACCGAGCGCGGCGCGGCCGTCACCGTGGAGGCCCTTGCCGAAGGAGCCGCCGACTTCGTCACCAAACCGAGGGCGGTCAGCCAGGACCGGATGCTCGACTCGTTGCGCGAGCAGATCGTTCCCGTGCTGCTCGCTGTGACCGGCCGGGCGCCGCGAGCCGCGGCGCCTGCTCCGGCTGCGCCGCCGCCGCAGCTGCGCCGCGTCGCCGCTGAGCCGGGCTCCGGCTACGGAGTGGTTGTGATCGCGTCGTCCACCGGCGGTCCCAACGCGTTGTCCCAGGTGCTGCCGACGTGGGACCTTCCGGTGCCGGTTCTCGTCGTGCAGCACATGCCGCCGAACTTCACCAAGATCCTCGCCGAGCGCCTCAACGCGGTGTGCACGATGCCGGTGAGCGAGGCGCAGGACGGCGAGATCGCCATGCCCGGACAGATCCTGATCGCCCCCGGAGACTTCCATCTGCGGTTGCGTGGAACAGCGGCACGCCCCGAGGTGGTGCTCGCCAACGAACCGCCGGAGAACAGCGTGCGGCCGGCAGCGGACGTGACCTTCCGTGACGTCGCTGCGCTGTGGGGAGCCCACGCACTCGGCGTCGTGCTCACCGGGATGGGGCGCGACGGCACCGATGGCGCGCGCGCAGTGGCGGGCGCCGGTGGATACGTGCTGGCGCAGGACGAGGCGTCGTCGGTCGTGTGGGGAATGCCGGGCTCCGTGGTGGAGGCCGGTCTCGCCACCAAGGTGGTCCCACTGGACCTGGTGACCTCGACCGTTCCCGCGCTGATCCGTCCGGCGTACACCCGGTTCTCCGCTCCGGCCACCGCGGCCACCTGACCCGCTGCTACTTCCGATGCCCAGACCAGGAGGCTCAATGCAGGCGCTCGTCATCGACGACTCGCGCGCGATGCGACTGATCATCCGCAGGATCCTCGAGACCGAGGGGTTCGAGGTGAGTGAGGCGGGCGACGGTCAGGAGGCATTGAACCTGCTCGCGTCCCAGCCCAAGCCCGACCTCGCGCTGATCGACTGGAACATGCCGGTGCTTGACGGGCTCGAGTTCGTCAGCGCGGTCCGCAAGGACCCCGACGCCCGCCAGATCACGTTGATGATGGTGACGACGGAGAACGAGGCCGATCAGATCGTCCGTGCGCTCGCTGCCGGCGCGCACGAGTACCTCATCAAGCCGTTCACACCTGACGCCCTGCTGGAGAAGCTCGACGTCCTCGGGATGCGGACCGCCTGATGCCCATCGCCACTGTCGACTTCGACTACATCTCCAACTTCGTCCGGCAGCGAGCGGCGATCGTCCTCGAGCCCGGCAAGGAGTACCTGATCGAAAGCCGGCTTGCCCCGCTGGCTCGGGAGCAAGGGCTGTCTGATCTGTCGGCGCTCGTCGCGCGCATGAGGGCGGGCGACGAGCGGTTGCACTCGGCGGTCGTCGAGGCGATGACCACCAACGAGACGCTGTTCTTTCGGGACCAGGCGCCGTTTCGCGCGATGAGCGAGGAGATCTTGCCTGCGCTCGCGGAACGCCGGCTGCTCAAGCGGATCCGGATCTGGTCGGCGGCCTGCTCGAGCGGGCAGGAGCCCTACAGCATCGCGATGACGTGCGCCGACTTCGTCGATGCTCATCCGGGGTGGGGCTTCGAGATCCTGGCCACGGACATCTCGGAGGAGATGCTGGCGCGCACCGCCGCCGCGCGTTACAGCCAGCTGGAGATCAACCGAGGCCTGCCGGCGACTCACCTCGTGCGTCATTTCAAACGCGCCGGGACGGGCTGGCAGGCGGAGGACCGGCTTCGCGCGATGGTGACTGTCCAGGCACTGAACCTCGCCCGGCCGTTCCCCGACCTGCCGACGCAGGACGTGGTGTTCCTGCGCAACGTCCTCATCTACTTCGACGTCGCCACCAGGCGGGCGATTCTCGAGCAGGTCAGCCGCGTACTCGCGCCCGACGGCTACCTGTTCCTCGGCAGCGCCGAGACGACGACCTTCATCAGCGAGAGCTTCGAGCGGGACACGACGGGTAGCGCAGCGTGCTACCGGCCACGACAAGGAGGCCAAAAATGACGAGTGAGTCGATCACCACGGGGCTGGTCGTCACGGTTGCTGACCTGACCGAGATCACGATCGACGTCTGGTCGAGCTTCCTCGGCGAGCGGCCGGAGCCGGCAGCTGAGCCGGCGCCCACAGGCGGCGCCCGGGTCACCGGCTGCGTCCACATCTCGGGGACCTGGCAAGGGTCGGTGATGCTGTCCGGGAGTCAGGCGCTCGCCGCTCAGGCCGCGGCCGGGATGTTCGGCACGCCGGTGGACGAGCTTGCCGATGCTGAGGTGTCGGATGCGTTCGGGGAGCTGACCAACATGGTCGGCGGGAACGTCAAAGGCATGCTCGAGGGCTTCAACGCGTTGTCGATCCCGGTCGTCACGTCCGGCGCGGACTTCTCGGTGCGCGTCCCGGGCGAGGTCGTGATCGCCGAAGCCCTGCTGACCATCGGGAGCGAGCAGCTCAAGGTGACCGCCCTCCAGCGCTAGTCGCCTCGGAGCGCTCGACAGCACCGCCGTGGGCGACGGGCGCCTACGTCGCCGTCACCCTTCCGGCCAGCCGTAAGGGTGAATGCCCGCGACCCGGGCGATCCGCCCGATAGGCGGGCGATGTGGGCGTGGCCAGGATTCGCCGTCAGGCAGCGGTCAACCTTCGATGTGGTCCGGCCGTTGAAACAGGCAGCGGCGGGCGCGGCAGTTTCGCGTACCGTCGGACCGATGCACGGGGGCTAGCGAAAAGGTGTCCAGCTTGTCGAACTCGGCTGGTATTGATCGAGACCGCGCCACGCGTCTGCTGCGCGTCGCGCTGGGCTTGGCTATCTGCCTGGTTGCCGCGACTGGCGCCGCAGTGGTGGCGGCGACGCCGAGCAAGCCCGGCCCGGCTCAGGTCGCGGCGATCAACGCCTCGGACCTTCAGCTCGCCGCCCACGCCATCGTGACCGAGGCGGTCGACTCCGGTGCCCTTCTGGCGGCGCCCGAGGACATGGACAGCAAGCCGGCAGCGGCGGTGATGACCGCGATCTACGCGCTCCTTCAACAGGCCCGCCAGGACGATCCCAAACTGGACCCGACGGACACGACCGCTGTGATGGGCGCGGTGCCCTACAACCTGTCGCACCAGCTGCATCCGCGCGCCCGTCACCGTCGCGTCACCGTGACGCACACGCTCCGCCTGTTCAGCCACGCCGTACGGGTGGGGACCTCCCGTGGGCTCGGCATGCACCATCGCCACGATCACAAGCTGCCGGCGCCGCCGCAGCGACCCGACGGGGTCTACGTCGAGCCGGTGTTGCCACCGTTGCCGAGCGACCCGGCGGTGGCGATGGTGGCGATTCGCGCTGCTATGAGCCGGCTCGGCGAGCCGTACGTCTGGGCCGCGGCCGGCCCGAGGACCTTCGACTGCTCCGGCCTGGTCCGCTGGGCGTATGGCAAGGCGGGCGTCCCGCTGCTGCACTACACCGGCTACCAGTGGAACGAAGGGCGCCGCGTGCCACCTCAGGACGTGCTGCCCGGCGACCTGGTCCTCTTCTACCGGTCGCTCAGCCACGTCGGCATCTATCTGGGCGCGGGCTGGATGCTCAACGCGCCCTACACCGGTCAGTACGTCAGCGTGATGCCGGTTCACGGCCGAGTCGCCGGCATCGTCCGGCCCTAGCTCGTCGGGCTCGCCGTCGCGGTCGGTGCGGTCGTCGAAGGTGCCGTCGAGTCACTTGCCGTCGGGCTGAGGCTCGGCAGCAGCGAGGGCGTGGGAGTCGCCGCCGGCTCCGGCGCAGGGGCCGCGCCGTACCAAGCGACGTGGACGGCCAGCCAGCCGAGGGAGCGGTAGCCCGAGCGGGTCCGTGCGCCGGTTCGGTAGACATGCGCTGTCCACCGGGAGCCGTTGCGGTGCAATGGCCCGAACACGTCGCGGTGGTGCGTGCAGTGGAACAGCAGCGGGTGGCCGGAAAGCCGGCGCACCGATCCCGGATCGAGCAGGCAGCGCAGGCTCGCGCCGACTCGCATGCCCCACGGCAGGCTCTGGTGGTGCGGGCCAGGCCCGTCGGACACCGCGCCCGGCACGTGCAGCTCGACCACTTTGCGCAGCCATGGCTTGGCCTGGCACACGAACGTCTTGGCCTCGGCGGCCGGCCAGCATGGATCGAGGACGACGGCGCCTGAGGCGGGCGTGGCGCAACGGTCGGCGCGCCCGGTCATGAACGAGCCCGACTGGCACGTGCCGTGACCCTCGCGGCGGGTCACCTTGTACCCGGGCTTCAGCGTCCCTGCACTGGTGAGCGGAGAGACCGTGCGGACCGCCGTCGCCGGGCCGCTCGCGGCGTGTGCAGGTAGCGCAACCAACCCGAAGATCAGGAGCGCAACAGCAGGAAGAGCAGGCAGGGTGGCCGGGACCGCACGCACGGTGCGAACGTACCCCTCACCGCCGAGCCCAACAGTTTCGGCGTCTTAAGCGAGTTTTGGCGCCGAAAAGGTTGGGCTCGACAGTCACGCTGCGGCAGCGAATGCCTCGCGTAGGCGCATCACGAGGGCTTGGGGTTGGTCGTAGTAGTCGGACCGACTGGCGACGAGGACCGTCCACCCGAGGCTGCGGATCGCGTCGCGACGCCGGTCGTCGGCTCGCCGCTGCTCCCAGTGCAACGCGCCGTCGTACTCCAGGATGATTCGCTGCTCGGGGTAGGCGAAGTCCGCGCGCGCCACGAACCGGCCGGAAGCATCTGTCACGACGTACTGAGCCACGGGGGTGTCAAAGCCGGATGTGACGAGCAGTACCCGAAGCCGCGACTCCATCGGCGACTCGCTCAACGGCTCGAGCAGTGTGGCGACCAGGTCGGCCTGGATGACACCGCGAAGCCTGCGGTGCGACCGGATGTACGACGTGAGCTCTTCGCCGGTGAGGAGTTCGCTGTGCGCGAGCGCGTCGGCGACCACCACCGCCTCGACGAGCGACAACCACCGTGCGCAGTCGAAAGCGGTCCGGACGGGGCTGGTCACCCACGCGCCGTCGACGCGAGCAAGATCAGTCGGCTCGACGGTGATCTCGCGGACCAGGCAACCCGGCCGGGCGCGCCGCCAATCACCGGTACGGCGCCCCACCCATACCAGCGAGCTGCGCCGGTCCTGGACGTCGACGCCGTAGATCCATGCCGCGGTGAGCCCGCAGATGAAGCCGTCCCGACCGAGAACGAGCTTCGCGGCCGCTGTCCGCGTCGCGAGTGTGTCATCGACGGAGGAGTGGACCCACACGTCACGAAACACGTGCCGCCACTGGGAGCTCTTGAGGGCTGACGAGCTCAGTCCGTATCTGCGCGCTTCGGTCGCAGTGAAGGGGCGATAGCGCAACGCCTCAGGGACATGACCGGCAAACGGCACGTGCGAAGCCTCGGGGATTGGGCGACGGGGCCGCAGCCGCCATCCACAATCCGGGCCGAGACCAACGGTTTTGGCGTCTCAAGCGGGTTTTGGCGCCGAAAAGGTTGGGCTCGGCGGTAAACCGGGTGTGCCCGACTCGCGTCGTACGGTTGTGATCGACCTGGTGGCCGGGGATCGAAGGGGGCGGTTCGTGACCCCCCCTGATTCTTCCGGCCTCGTGAGCAGTGCCGACGAGGCGATCGTCGCGCTGTACACGGCGCACTACCGTTCGCTCGTCCGGCTCGCCGCCCTTCTGCTCCATGACGCGGCTGCCGCCGAGGACGTCGTACAGGACGCCTTCGTCGCCACCCACAAGTCGTGGCGGCGGCTGCGCGATCCGGAGAACGCGCTCGCCTACTTGCGGCAGTCGGTCGTGAACCGGTCGCGGTCCCGGCTTCGCCACCTCAAGGTCGAGGACCGCAAGGCGCCGCGACCGATGCCGGACGCACCAAGTGCTGAGTACGGCGCGATGCAAGAGGTGGAGCGGTCTGCCGTCATGTCGGCGCTTCGCCGCTTGCCGCGACGGCAGCGGGAGGTCCTCGTGCTCCGTTACTACAGCGACCTTTCCGAGGCGCAGATCGCCGACGCGCTTCAGATCAGCAACGGCGCGGTGAAGAGCCACGCGTCTCGAGGCATTGCCGCGTTGCGCGACAGCTTGGAGTCACAGCGATGAACGACGAGCAGATGGAACAGCGGCTACGTGACGCGCTGTCCGCGACCGCGGACACCGTGCAACCAGGGGGAGATGGACTGATGCGAATCCAGCGACGGATCGGCGAAGAGCGCGGCCGGCAGCGTTGGCTGCGGCCGGTCCTTGCCCTGGGATCGGTGGTCGTCATTGCGGCGGTTGCCGTCGGTGGCATTGCGATCGCACGACACGGCAACGACAAGGCCACCGTCAAGGTGGGCCAGCCGGGTCCGACCTTGAACCCCAGCACCAGCGGCTTCCCGACCGGCGCCTTCTTCCCCTTCACGACCGGGGCCGAGGAGGCAAGCTGGGAGCAGGAGTTCGCCGGCGGCCACTCGCCGTGGATCTCCGATCCGACGGCGGTCTCCGAGTACTGGTTGCAGAACTACCTGAAGCAGGGCACGGATGTCACCGCGAGCGGGAAGTCGGTCAACGGCGACGCCGCCGACGTCACGATGAGCCGCATGATCGGCGGCACAGATCATGCGGTGACGATCGTGCACCTGGTGAAGTTCCACAACGCCTGGCTCGTCACCGGCGCGAGCGCGCCCGCCGGCGACCTGACGATCTCGAGTCCCTCGGCCGGTGCGTCCGTCACGTCACCGCTCACGGTGAGCGGCCCCGGCTTCGGCGTCGACCAGCGTGCGACGGTCGAGCTCCGCGACGCCGAGACGCCGGCCCTCCTCGGACACGCCCAGACCGGGATGTTCGGCAACGGCACGAGTCAGTGGTCCGCGTCAGTGCCGTTCTCAGCATCGGACGACGGCTTCGGGGTGATCGTCGTGTCGGTCGACTCGCCGGCTGACGGCGGGCTCGGTGAGCTGACGGCGCAGAAGGTCGAGTTCGACACGGCGACGCCCGTCGCAGGCGCTGGTGACTTCTACGGCGTGCAGGCTGGCGTGATCGAGCGCTTCGCGGCGGACGGTACGCCGCAGGGTCCGGTTGCCGGATCGGACGCGTACGGAACCGTCACTGAGGTTCGCAATGTCGGCGATACGCTGTACTTCACCGCGCGTCAGCACGGATGTGACGTGGATTCCCTTCACGCGATCTCGGTGGGAGGCGGCGCGCCATCCAACGACAGCGCGGTCACGACGTCCTCGCCAGGCGATGAGATCACTGGCTTCGATATCAGCCCCGACGGCACGAAGGCGGTCTACTTCCAGTCCGGCTGCGGAAGCCACGCCGGGCAGGGTCAGCTGGTGACCGATGACCTCACGACTGGCAAGACGCGCGCGATCGACTTCCCGAGCCTGCCGCCCGTCGTTGTCGGCGACCCGGTTTGGGAGTCCGACGGAGTGCACATCGACGCCTTCGTGCGGACCGGGATGGAGGGCTACTTCGCTCGCTACGACTCGACGCAGGGCAACAACCCGACGCCGTCGGACAATGCCTGCTCCGGCTACGACGTGAACAACGGGTTGCCGGGGGCCCAGACCGTCGCGCCGGACGGCACGCTGTGGTTCGCCGTACAGACGGGTACGTCGATGCAGGTCCTCAGCTGCTCGGGCGGCAAGCCCAAGCTCGAGCTGACGGTGAACCGCAACGGCAGCCCGGTCTCGCTCGCGGTCGACGTCGCGGGAAACACGCTGCTGGCGGACTCCGAAGGCAAGGTGTGGGAAGGCACCACGGGCGGTAGCGCGAGCGAGCTCGCCGTCCACGGAGGGGTCAGCTCGGTCTCCTGGTAGTCACTTCCGCGCAGCTGGCGCGCCCCGCCTGAGCGTGGGGCGCGCCGTTCTGCGTCCAAATCGGGGCCATTGCGGACAAGGTGGGTGGCTTGTGGCCCACCAGTTTGACTAGGCCGAAATCCCCCGGGTTCGCCATGTTCGTGGGACCTGCCGTTGCCGAATCCTGTGATGGGCGCAGAACTTTCTCCGCGCACCCGGACGGACCCGACAACTGCGACATTCCAGGAGCCCTGAAGTGAACACCGAACACGCGCGAACCTCGATCGCAACGGGCGCCTGCCTCACGTTGGGCCTCGCCGTCGCCGTCGCCGCCGGCGCCCTGCCGCAGGTCAGCGGGACGAGCCCCGTTGCCCGCGTCGTCAGCGCAGCGCCCGTGCAGCCGGCGATCGCGCACGTCGCCCCGCGACCCGCCTCGCACCAGCCGGCCTCACACCACGCTGTGGCGCATGTCCGCCGGGCGACCGCCCTCAGCCACGCGACTCACGCTGCAGCGGCCCCCTCCTCCTCGGCGGCACCGGTGAGCCCGAGCAACCTGATCTCGACGTTGATCGTCCAGCCGGCTGCTTCGTCCGTCGGCTCAGACCCGGCCGCGAACATCAAGCACGCGACGCACCACAAGAAGCGTCACCACCACAAGAAGCGTCACCACAAGGCCAAGCCGAAGCCCAAGCCAGCCGTCGCACCGCGCACGACGCCGTCCTCCTCGGCCGTCTCCAACGCGATCGCCGGGCTGCGGCAGTACGTCAACTCGCCGTTCACCCCGACCGCTTCGCAGGTGGCTCAGTTCGGCAACGACGTGTGCACCGCCTTCGACCAGGGACACGCGTACTCCGCCGTCATCAGCGAGGTCGAGCAGAAGGTGCACCAGATCCCGTTCACCTCGTTGAAGAGCGGCGGCGCCGCCTACGTGGTGAAGACCGCCGTCACCCTCTACTGCCCTGGCTACAAGTCCCGAGTGAGCTGAACCGCGGTGCCTGCAGACATCCGCTTCCTCACTTCCGACGCTCCGGTCCGTCCTTCCGTCAAGATCGCGCTCTCTGTCGAGGGCCTGGTCGCCGACGCTCCTGACGGCACGCGGCTGCTCGACGGCGTGTCCTTCGTGGCCACCGCCGGCTCGATGGTCGCGATTGCCGGCCCCACCGGCGCCGGCAAGACCAGCCTCGCGGCCGCGATCACCGGTGCGATCCCGCTCACCTCGGGCGTCGTCGCGGTTGGCGGCACCGACGTGTCTCGCGCCGAGTCGTCCCGCCGCGGCATCGGCTACGTGGCGCAGGAGGACGCACTGCACGGCGAGCTGTCGGTCCGCCAGACGCTCGGGTACGCCGCCGAGCTGCGCTTGCCGCGAAGTGCGCCGGGCGACCGCCGGAGCCGCATCGACTCCGTCCTCGACGAGACCAGGCTGGCGCCGCAGGCAGACGCCAAGATCGAGTCGCTGTCGGTGGGTCAGCGCAAGCGGGTCAGCATCGCGCTCGAGCTGCTCAGCCAGCCCGATGTCCTGATCCTCGACGAGCCGACCTCGAGCCTCGATCCCGGCTACGAGGCCACCGTGATGACGACGCTGCGGCGTCTCGCCGACCTCGGACAGTGTGTGGTCGTCGTGACCCACAGCCAGCAGGTGATTGCCGACTGCGACCAGGTGGCGGTCCTGGCGTCCGGCGGCGGACTGGCCTACTTCGGTCCGACCGCGCGGATGCACGACTACTTCGGCAGCTCCTCACCGGCTGAGCTGTTCAACCTGCTCGATGCCGCGCCCGATTCGCTGTACATCCCCAAGCCGGCGGTCGCGGTCCGACCGATGTCCGGCCGGACGCGGCTTCCCGTCGTACGTCCCTCCGCCCGGCAGCAGTTCTCGACGCTCACCCGCCGCTACGCGCGGGTCACCTTCAGCGACCGCCGGCGCACCGCGTTGTTCGCGATGCAGGCGCTCGTCCTCGGCGGCTTGTTGCTTGCGTTCGTCACCCCCGCAGGCTTGCAGCGCCCGCGCCTCGCGGCGGGGCATGCGACGCCGTTGTCGGCGACGGGAATGGCTGTCCTGCTGACCACCTGTGTGACCTGGCTCGGCATGTCCAACTCGATCCGCGAGATCGTCAAGGAGCGCCGCATCCTCAGCCGCGAGCACCGCGCGGGGCTGTCCACGCGGGCGTACGTCGCATCGAAGCTCGCGGTAGTCGGGCCGCTCATCGCGATCCAGGCGGTAGTCGTCACCGCGATCGCGGTACGACGCCAGCTCGTGCCGGCGACGGGCGCGGTTGTCCCCTCCGGCACTGCCGAGCTTGCGATAGCGATGGCGCTGGCCGGCCTCTGCGCGGTCACGACCGCGATGCTCGTCTCAGCGTTGGTGCGAACCGCGGACAAGGCATTGGCGATCTTGCCGATGATCGTCGTCGTCGAGTTCGTGCTGTCCGGTCTGCCGCCGGCGGTGCACATGCCCGGGCTCTCGCAGCTGCGCGACCTGGCAGCGTCGCGCTGGGCGGTGCAGGCGATCGGCGCCACTGTCACCGGCGACAGCCACAGCTGGTGGAACGCGATCGCGGCGCTCGCCGGGCTGAGCGTCGCCGCGCTTGTCGGCACCTTCGTCGCTGCTCATCGCTCGCTGCACACTCGGACGGTGCGCCGGCGACCGTCCCTGCTGCCGGCGATCGCCAGGGCTGCGAGTCGCTTCAACCCGGAGATGGTCCGCCTGGTTCGAGTCGGTGGTGCTTGCCTGGCCGCGGTCGTCCTGGTCGTGACCGGAGCGCGTATCGCGATTCCGGCGGGCGCTGCACCGGTCCTGGCGGCGGCGCCGGTGGCTGCTGCGCCGCACAGTGAAGCGGCACCGACGCCGGGCGCACTCCTCGCCGAGATGCCCGGTGTGGTCGGCAACATGTTCTGGCTGTTCCAGGCGGGCACGACCTTCGGCCTGGACGTCACCGCGGCGGCGTACGCCGCATCGTCCGCTCCCTGACATCATCGGTTGGTGATCGACCGCAGCGACGACCCCGCGACGCCTGGGCGCAGCGGCATCAGCCGTCGGGCCCTGTTGCTTGGCGGCGCCGCAGCCGTCGCCGGTGCCGCCGCCGCGGGAGGTGTGCTCGGCGGGGAGACTCCATCCGCCGCGGCCGCCCCGGCCGGATTGTTCACACCGGATGCGCCTGAGGTCCGCGCTGCGCTGCAAGTGCTCGGCAAGCGGACGCTGCGCCATCCCGGGTCGCGCCCGGCGCCGCACCTGCCGGCGGGCACCGACACGATGCCCGAGATTGAGCACATCGTCGTACTGATGATGGAGAACCACTCGTACGACAACTTTCTCGGCATGCTCGGCCGAGGCGAGGGCCAGCGCCCTCGCGGTGACGGCTTCACGATCGGCAAGAACGGCAGACCGACAGCAACCAACCCTCGACCCGACGGGCGCACGCAGCACGCGTTCCGCATGCCCACGACCTGCCAGCTCCACCAGCGGCCGAGCAACGAGTGGGTTTCCAGTCACGAGCAGTTCAACAACGGCAAGATGGACGGCTTCGTCCGGGCACCGGTGGCACCCTCCATCCCGCTCGAGAACGGCCCGGTGGCTATGGGTTACTGGACCGAGCACGACTTGCCGTTCTTCTACGACCTCGCCACACACTTTCCGATCTGCGATCGGTTCTTCTGCTCGCTGCTCGGCGCAACGCATGCCAACCGTCGATTCCTGATCGCCGGCACCTCGTGCGGCATGACCGGAGACGTCGAGACCAATCCGAGCGAGCTGTCCTCCGATGTCGCGCTGGTCGTTCCGGCGAACGGCACGATCTTCGACAGGCTGACGTTGCACGGCATCAGCTGGACCGACTACTGCGCGGAGTGGCCCCTGGGCGCGAGCGCCGAGCTGTACCCGCTCAACGACGTGCTGACCGCCGTGCAGAAGAAGCCGCTCGACGCGTTCTTCACCGATGCCGCAGCGGGCAGTCTGCCGGGCTTCAGCCTCATCGACCCGGACTTCGGCACCCAGTCGCAGGAGAACCCGCAGAACATCGTCGTCGGGGAGAAGCTGCTGCAGCGGGTCGTCGACGCGGTCGGCCGGTCACCGGCCTGGCACAAGACGATCCTGTTCATCACCTACGACGAGCACGGCGGCTATTACGACCACGTCCCGCCGCCGGTCGCGCTCGCTCCCGATCTCATCCCGCCCTTGGTCAAGCTGAAGGAGCCAACGTACGACGGGTTCCGGCGCTACGGCTTCCGGGTCCCGGCGATCGTCGTGTCGCCGTATGCGAAGCGTGATCACGTGTCGTCGAAGGTTCACGACTTCGGCTCGATCCTTGCCTTCGTGGAGCGCAAGTGGAATCTCGGCGCGCTGACCTACCGTGATGCCAACGCCAATGACTTGACTGACTGCCTGGACCTCGCCGCGATGCGCCGCCGTGAGCCCACGTTCCCGAAGCTGCCGGCGATGCGTCCGGCGAACTACACGCGCGCGGCGCTGAAGTGCGGCACGACCGGGCCGGGCCAGATCCCACCGGAGGGCTCGATCAGCGGACGGCGAAAGTCTGCGACGTCTGGTCCGTAGTCGCCTTCACCTGCTCGAGGATCTCTGCCGTGGGCCGCGGGCCGCTGCGCGCGGCCCGATAGATGCTCGCGGTCAGGTGGCGGAGCAGGAGAGACGGTTGATCTGACGCGGCGATCATCGCGATCCATCGGCGGAAGGTTGCGCCGCCGTACAGCAGTCGCTCCAACGGGCTGAGCGCGTTGCTGCGAGTGAGCAGCCACAGCTTGTTGCGGACCTCGTAGCCGAAGCGAGCACCGGGGCCGGCTCCGGCATCGACGGCGTGCTCGACGACGCTCGCCGGACACCACAGGCCGACACCGTGTCGCAGCAGCCGCGCGGTGTACTCGAAGTCGTCGTTCCAGATGAAGTAGTCCGCGATCGGCAGCTCGTGGTTCCTACAGGCGGCTGCGTCGAGCAGGACGGACACGAATGACGCCGACCGGATCGGGACGCACCCGGCTGCGCCCGCGGCTTCCCGCGCGGCTTTGCGAGCGAACGGTCGGGGCCGCGGCACATTCATCGGGATCGGGTGGCCGTCGTGGTCGATGACGCGGCTTGCGACAAGTGTTGGCGGCGCACCCGGATGACGATCCTGCGCTGCCAACAGCCGCGCCAGCGCGTCCGGGTGGGGCGCCGCGTCGTCGTCCATCAACCACACCTTGTCGGCGTACCGCCGTACCGCGTCGATGCCGTAGGCGAACCCGCCGGCGCCGCCGATGTTCGACGACAACGAGTGAATCTCCGCCCGCGGGTGGTTCTGCTGTACCGCCGTACGGGTTACGTCGCTCGAGGCGTTGTCGATGACGAGGATCGCGTCGACCGGACGGGTCTGCGCCTCGATCGCCATGAGGCACTTCAACAGCAACGGAAGCCGGTTGTAGGTGACCACCACAGCAACGACGCGCATCTCGATCACCCGAAACGCCGGCGTGCAGCGAGCCCGATCCGCTCCACTCTCGGCCGCAATCGAGCGAGTGCCCGGGATCGCAGCAGAGCTGCCGGCTTGTTCACGTGCTGGTAACGGCGCTCGATCGTGAACGCTAGAACATCGAGGGCCGCGTCCAGCAGGTCGGTGTCGCTGACCTCCGACGGGTCTGCCCCAGCAGGAAAGGCATCCGGTGCGCGAAGCTCGTCGAGGTCGCCGACGACCTCGACGCCCAGCTCAGCCAGATCGGCAACGCGGCGGCGTGACTGCTGCCGGACCCACTCGTGCCGCTCTTCGGGCAGCGCGAGACGCGCGCCGGCCGATCGACCGGCGAGGACGTGTTGGGCGAGGGTGTTCTTGACGTTGCGGGCGTAGAACCACTGCGGCAGCTCGGAGAGGCGCTCGTTGAGGCGTCGAAGCAGCTCGACCTCCGGCGTACCAAGCGAGGCGTTGGCGCGCGCGCCGGCGACGTCCACCGCCGTACCGTCGATGCCGATCACCGACGCGAATCGTTGCCACAGCAGCTCGGGAGGCGAGCCGGGCGGAGGCACGGTGATCAGATGGATCCGGTCGGCCGGCACCACCATCGACCATCGCCGCAAGATCCGGGCGGTGTCGTGCGCCGCCCAGAACCACTGCGCCCGCGGTCGCCGGCGTCCCGGCGGGGTGTCGATGATGTCGCCGAGCCATTGCCGCCAGGTGCGGGAGTTGCGATGTTTGACTGTTTCCTGCCACTCAGCGGGCAGCAGCGACGCCAGGTCGCGCGCTGTCACGATGACGTGTACGTCCGCGGAGGCCAGGCTCGCCACCGCCCGCCTCGCCTGGTCAGCGTCCGCGCCGATCATCAGCTCATGCGTGATGACTGACTTTCGCTCCGTCGCCCGCGCCTGTTTCGCGATGGCGGCCCACGCCCCGCTCCACGTGACGCCCGGGTCATCGGCGTCCTGTTGGAGGTCCCGGAGGTCCTGCGCGGCCCGGTAATGATCCGCGCTGTCGATGCCGGGCAGGACGAGCCCTTGCCGTGCCCAGACGGAGCGATGCCGCCAGAGGATGTCCTGAAGAAACGTCGTTCCGCACTTCGGCTCTCCGATGTGCAGGAACACTGTCGGGTTGCTCATGCCGCCCGATCCCTAGACGCACGACGGATTCGCCGTCTCGCGTTCGCAACGTGCCAGTAGCCACGGCGAAGCCGGTGCGCGGTTTGTGACCGCAGGCTCATCGCGATCACCGCCTGCTTGATCTTCGACGGCGTCTTGGAACCAAGCGGGTCGCTTTCGACCGGCTCCGCCGCCACGCCCTGGGTGGCCGCGATAGCCGTGAGCAGCGTGGTTGTCGCTGCCAGCGATGGTCCGAGCAGCTCCTCTTCGTCCAGGTCCGCTGGGCTTCTGGAGCCCAAAGGCTCGAACGGGACGAGGTCGTCGAGGTCACCGACGATGTCGAATCCGGAGCGCTGCAAGCCATCGGCGAGCCACCGCGACTGCTGGCGCGCCCATTCGTGACGCTCGGCGGGAAGCTCCAGACGCTCGGCCTTGGAGCCGTTGGTCAACGCGCTGTTCGCGATGACCTCCTTGACGGTCCGCATGTAGAACCAGTCAGGGATCTCCTCAGGCAGCTCCAGGTTGAGCCGGCGAAGGTACTCGACCTCGGCGATTCCAAGCGACGGGTTCGTCGACGCTCGCGTGACGTCGATCGACTTGTGGTCGGCGCCGACGATCCCGGCAAAGCGCCGCCAGAGTACGTCGGGCGAGCTGCCTCGCGGTGGGACCGTCACGACGTGCACGCACTCCGGCGGCAGACCTGCGGACCAGATGCGAAGAATCTCCAGCGAGTCGTGCACCCGCCAGAACCACCATTGTCTGCGATCCGCTGACTCAGCCTCCTGGTCGATCACGTCGCGAAGCCAGTCCGGCCACGAGCGTGTGCTCCGGTGCTTCACGCTCTCCTGCCATTCGGCGGGCAGCAGCGTTGCGAAGTCGCGAACGGCGTGGATCACATGGATCTCGGCCTCGCCGAAGGAGTCGAGAGCACGCCTGGCTTGCGCCTCGCTGACGGCGGCAAGCAGCTCGTGCGAGATGACGGCAGCACGGGGTGCTCGTAGCGCCTGGCGGACGAGCCGGTCCCACGCGCCGGCGTGCGGCCCGATCGGATCGTTCGGGAGCTGTTCGACCTCGCGGAGATCCTGGGTGGCGCGCCAGTGGGCGAGTGGCCGCGGTCCGGGGAGCATCAGGCCGGTTCGTGCGAGCGCGGCGCGGTTGCGCCACATCACCTGCTGCAGATGCGTGCTGCCTGTCTTGGGTTCGCCGATGTGCAGGTACACCACAGGCAGGCTCCCCACTCGCGGAAGATAGCCCGGCAAAAAGCCGCTCCAACCGGGTCGCGCCGGAGGTTCACCTACTGATCGCCCGCCGTACGCCAACCGGTTTCCGGGTGCGCAACTTGGTCGGCAAGCCTGTCCTCGTCAGCACGTGGGAGGCCGCAGCGCGGCATCCTCGCCGGATCGGAGACAGACCTCGTGCACGAGCCGTTCGCGCTCCTGCTGCCCGTGTTCGCAGGTGACCGCCCGAACCACTTCGACCGTGCCTTCCGCAGCTCGGCGCACGACCAGTTCCTGCCGCCCGACCAGGTCGTCCTGGTGCAGGACGGGCCGGTTGACGACGAGCTCGCCTCCTGCATCACGCACCTGCGGGAGACATCGCCGGTTCCCGTGACGTATCTGCGCCTCGACGACAACGTCGGTCTGGGTCCGGCGCTCGACGCCGGCCTCGAGGCAAGTCAGTACGACGTCGTCGCCCGGATGGACGCAGACGACGTGTCGATGCCGTGGCGGTTTCAGGTTCAGCTGCCGTTGATCGAGTCCGCCGACATCGTCGGCGCGGGTCTGCTCGAGTTCACCGACGACATCGACCACGTAGTCGGGCGGCGTATCCCGCCGGTGGAAGCCGCCGTCATTCGTGAGTACGCCCGGCTGCACGATCCGTTCAACCATCCAACGGTTGTCTACCGGCGGCAGGCGGTGCAGGCAGCGGGTGGTTACGGACGGTTGGCGCGCATGGAGGACTACTGGCTGTTCGCCCGGATGCTCGCCGACGGCGCGGAGCCGGTGAACGTGGCTGAGCCGCTCGTCTACTACCGCGTCGGCGGTGGCGCCTACCAGCGCCGCGGCGGCGCCGGCATGCTGCGAGCCGAGGCTGTCCTGCAGCGGGAGATGCGCCGAGCCGGCATCACATCGGGACCGGAGTACGCGCGGAACCTCGCGGTGCGCGGCGGTTACCGGCTGGTGCCGTGGCGGCTGCGCCGCGGGCTTTACACAAGTCTGGTCGCGACCCGGTTCGAGCCCGCGGTCGAGCCGATGCCTGTCGTCTCTCGCGAGCCTGCGTTCGGACTAGCTGGGTGAGCTACGACCTGCTGGTGGTCGGTTCGGGATTCTTCGGGCTGACCGTCGCCGAACGCTGCGCCAATGAGCTCGGATTGAAGGTGCGCGTCATCGAGCGCCGCGAGCACTTGGGCGGCAACGCCTACAGCGAGGTCGAGCCTCGCACCGGGATCGAGATCCACCGCTACGGTTCGCACCTGTTCCACACCTCCAACCGCAGAGTGTGGGACTACGCGAACCACTTCACTGCGTTCACTGACTACCGCCACCATGTGTGGTCCCGCCATGACGGCCGGGTCTACCCACTGCCGATCAACCTGGCGACGATCTGCCAGTACTTCGATCGCGCGATGAGCCCGGCAGAAGCGCGAGCTCTCGTCGTCGATCAGGCCCGTGAGGTGCGAGGCGCCGCTCGCAACCTCGAGGAGAAGGCCATCTCACTGATCGGCCGTCCGCTCTATGACGCATTCATCCGCGGCTACACCGCGAAGCAGTGGCAGACCGACCCGCGCGATCTCCCTGCCGAGATCATCACGCGACTGCCTGTGAGGTACACCTTCGACAACCGCTACTTCAACGACACCTACGAGGGTCTGCCCGTCGATGGCTACACGGCCTGGCTCGAGCGAATGGCGGACCACCCGAAGATCTCGCTCGAGCTCCGGTCGGACTTCTCCGCCGTCCGGAGCGATGTCATCGGTGCGGTGCCGATCGTGTACACCGGGCCGATCGATGCGTACTTCGACTACGAGGAAGGGGCCTTGGGCTGGCGCACCCTCGATCTCGACATCGAGGTCTGCGACACCGGCGACTACCAGGGGACGTCGGTCGTCAACTACGCGGACGAGTCGGTGCCCTTCACCCGAATCCACGAGTTCAGGCACCTGCACCCCGAGCGCGACCACTACCCCGGCGACAGCACCGTGATCATGCGGGAGTACTCGCGAGTGGCCGAGCCAGGGGATGAGCCGTACTACCCGATCAACACCGTGTCCGACCGCGAGCGGCTCCTGAAGTACCGCGACATGGCCAACCGAGAGCCGCGAGTCCTCTTCGGCGGCCGCCTTGGCTCCTACCGGTACCTCGACATGCACATGGCGATCGGCGCCGCACTGTCGATGGTGGACAACAAGCTCCGGCCCCACTTCACCGAAGGCGCGCCGCTCACCGCTGGTGACGACGACTGATGGCCGATGAGCTCCGCGTCCTGCAGCGGGTGGTCTTCCCGCCCGAGGGCGTCCTCGACGTTCTTCCGCTGTACGTCGAAACCGACATGGACCGCGGCGCCGCACTCGTCATGCTTGACGACGAGGACGACGAAGAGAAGAAGAAGCGGGGCGAGAAGGCCGCGGTCAACGCGGCCGCCAGCCGACCGCAAGACGCCGTCCGCTGCAGCGGTGGCGCGCAGTCGATGGGAGACCTGGCGAACCGGCGGTCGGCGGTCGTCTCGGCCGGCTCACGGGTTTCCTTCGCGACGTACTTCAATGCCTTCCCGGCGTCGTATTGGAAGCGCTGGACGGTCATCAGCCAGGTCGTGCTTCGTGTTCGCGTCACCGGCGACTGCACGATCGTGGTCTACCGCTCGAATGCAAAGGGCCACAGCCATCCGGTCGAGTCGTTCACCGTCGTAGACGCCGGAGACATAGCGGTGACGCTGCCGCTCGAGGCCTTCGTCGACGGTGGCTGGTACTGGTTCGACGTGGTCGCAGGCCCCGAGACCGTCACGCTGCACGCCGCCGAATGGGCCGCTCGCACCGACCGCACGGTCGACGGCCGAGTGTCCATCGGCATCACGACCTACAACCGGCCGGACTTCTGTGTCGACGGGCTGCGGGTACTCGCTTCGTCACCCGAGCTGCTCGACGTGGTGGACCGCGTCTACGTGATCGACCAGGGCAGCGATCACGTCGCGGACCACCCCGACTTCGCGGACGCGACCAAGGGTCTGGGAAACCGCCTCGACGTCGTACGCCAGCCCAACCTCGGTGGGTCGGGCGGCTTCGCGCGCGTGATGGACGAGACCGCAAGCAACGGCAGCAGTGACTACGCGCTGCTACTCGACGATGATGTCGTCACCGAGCCCGAGAGCATCCTGCGGGCGTTGACGTTCGCCGATTTGTGCCGTCGTCCCACCCTTGTCGGCGGTCACATGTTCAGCCTCTACGACCGCAGCGTGCTGCATGCTTTCGCCGAGACGGTGGAGAAGTACCGCTGGTGGTGGGGCGCCGCACCGAAAACGCGTTCCGCCCATGACTTCGGCCGGCGCTCGCTGCGCCACACGCCGTGGCTGCACCGGCGATTCGATGCCGACTACAACGGCTGGTGGATGTGCCTGATCCCCACCGGCGTGATTCGGCAGGTGGGCCTTTCGCTGCCGGTGTTCATCAAGTGGGACGACGCGGAGTACGGCCTGCGTGCTGCCGCCGCGGGCTTCCCTACCGTTTCCATGCCGGGCGTCGCTGTCTGGCACGTCCCGTGGCAGGACAAGAACGACGCGCTCGACTGGCAGGCCTACCACCATCTGCGCAACCGGCTCGTCGCGGCATTGCTGCACTCGCCGTACCCGCGTGGTGGCGCCCTCGTCACCGAGAGCTATCAGCATCAGCTGCAGCATCTGCTCTCGATGCAGTACTCGACGGCTGAGCTCCGGATCATGGCGATCGAAGACGTGCTGTCGGGGCCGGGCCACCTGCATCGGGATCTGGCGACGAGGCCGGCGGAGCTCCGGCGGGTGCGCGCCGCGTTCACCGATGCTCGCGGCGAGCCGGACATCGAGCAGTTCCCCGCGGCCCGGCGGGTCAAGCCGCCGAAGCGGGGCAAGGAGCCGTCTTCGCCGTCGAACCCGCTCGATCTCGTCGTGAAGGCCGCGCTCGGCGCGGTGCGTCAGCTGCGGCCGGTGGCCGCGGCGGCGGCCGATCGCCCGCAGGCCGTGGTCGCGAGCCAGGATGCGCACTGGTGGACGCTGTCGCACCTGGATGGCGCGATCGTGTCCGCTGCTGACGGCTCGACCGCGGCGTGGTACCAGCGGGACCCGGAGACCTTCCGGCGACTCATGGCGAGGGGATCCGCGGCCCACTTGCAGCTGTTACGGGAATGGCCGCGGCTATGCGCCGGCTACCGCGCCTCGGCGGCAGACATCACGTCGCCGCAGCAGTGGCGAGCGGCGTTCGAGGTTGCGTCGCAGCCCGCTCGGCTGCCGCCCACAGCTCCTGGCCGTTGACCCATACGTCGCCCCAGGGCTTGACCGGTCCCGACCAGTGGGCGATCCGCGGGTGCTCCATGTCGGAGAGTCTCGGGCACCAGTTCCAGGACTCGTCGAGCGCCAGCCGCTGCCCACCGGCGTAGGCGGTCATCACGGCCTGGTCGTTGAGGCCGAAATGAGTGGCGTACGGCAGGAACTCCCGGCAGAAGTCGTCACGGCGCATCGCCACCAGGTCGAGGACCATCACGCCGGCGTTGAACGTCTCGGTCGTCGGGTCGTGACGGAGGTGGGTGCGCTGAATCAGCTCGCGAGCAAGGTCCTGCCTGCCCTCCCGACGCAACCGTTGTGCCGTCCCGCGAAGCCCGTTGAGTGCGTTGCGGTGTCGTCCGCGAGGTGATGTGACAGCCGCCACCGGATGGCCGTTCAGATCAACCGCGGCGAGCTCCGCGATGTCGGCGAGGCAAACGGCATCGAGGTCGTGATGGATGATCCGGTCAACCTCGGGGAGCAGGTCAGGAAGCAACAGCCGGTCCATCGTCGCGACGGTGATGTGCCGGACCATGCCGCCGAGCTCGCCGTAGTCGACATGGTCGGTCGGCAGCCACACGAAGCTCACCGAGGGAAACCGCTCGGCCACGCGCTGGAAGTCCGCGGCGCAGTGATCGCGGCACAACACGTGGACCCGGAGCGGTCGGCTTGCTCGCCGGACGATCGAGTCGACGACGATGACGAGGTGCCGCTTGAGGTTGCCGTCGAGCGAGAGCTCGAGGTTGATCTCAGCGCCGCTGGGGCCCGGTTCGGACCGTTCGATGGTGACCGACTGGGCGCGGACCGTCCGGCAGGCTTCCGTCACGTCGAAGCTCGATGGTGGCGGGGTCGCGACGGCGGCGTCACGTTTCCGGCCCTCGGCCACGGCGGCCGCACAGAGCTGTGACCACGCCGCCTGGACGGTGCGCTCGTCGTCCCCGGCGACGATGCGCGGCAAGATCGCCTCAGCGGCTCCTTGCTGATCGGCCTCGAGGAATGCCGGGACCTTGGCCGACCGCAGCAGGTAGTAGGTGTCCCAGTCGCGGCAGCCCACCGGTCCACGACATGCCAGCTGCTCGATCATCGCCCTGGTGAGGACGCTGGCGTCCTCGATCTCGATCGAGACGAACAACGGCCGGTACCGCTCGTCGAACGGCAGGTCGGGGCGGATCCCGAACAGTGGGCGCGGCAGCCGCCCGGTGACCAGCAACCAGGTGCCGTCGGGTACGTCGGCATAGCTCGTCGCGTCCCGGCTGACGAGTTGGTGCCGCACGCCGGGGAGGCCCGTCACGGCACTCCGGAACGCGCGCTGATCGGGCTCCTCCGTCGGTCTCCCGAGCGTGGCGGCCCGCTGCGGTTGTTCTTCGGTGAACGTCGCGACGGACGTGCCGTCGCATGCGACGCTCGACGGCTGGATCCTGCGCCCGTACCACTCCTGTAGCCAAGCAGCGTCCTTGGCCACCGGACTGCCGACGGGCACCTGGGCACAGGCACGCTGCAACGCCCATGCGGAGACCGCTTCGGCTCCGGCGGCGAAGGCGAACCCCGCGATCGCGCGCCACTCGCGGGGGCCGTACCTGGCGGTCAGCTCGCTGTCACGAAGCCGCGTCAGCAGCCCTTCCGCTTCTTGCGGTGCGACCAGGAACCCGGCCCGGAAGATCTCGAACGGCGCGATCGACAGAACCCGTTGCGGGTCGTTGCGGCGAACGAGACTCCAGCAGAGCTCGGGTTCGCCATCGCTCAGCGCGACCAGTGCGCGGCAGACGTCGCCGGCGAGAGCGGTCCCAGGGTTCTTCTGAAGCAGCTGCGCGATAGTCCGCGCCCGTCCCATCGTGCCTTGCTGGATGAGCCGTCGAGCGACTTTCACCGCCGCCCGGTCGAGGTCGCCGGTGCGCGCCAGGGTCGCGAGGAAGTCATCCTTCGCCGGCGGGCGCCGCGCCGGCCGCTGGTTCGGACCCGGCTTCTGACGATGGGTCCGATGCCGGACCCGGGCGAGCAAGCCGCGCGCTGCGCCCATGGACTGGACGCTAGTGACCGCAAGCAACCAGCCGGTGAAGAGCAGACGACTATCTGGTCGCGCTGGGTGGAGCAGCCGATGCCGACGCGGTGATCGACGACGGCGCTGCTGTCGGCGTCGGACTCGAAGTCGAGGAGCCGCCCGGCAGCGGGCTGGCCGACGGGCTCTCTCCCGCGCCGGCGCCGGCCGGCTTGCCGGTCGCGTAGACACCCGACGCGTCCGACAGCCGTACCCGGGCCGACGCGGGCGGGAAGCCATCGGCGAAGAAGGTGACGGCGATCCCGTTGTGGGTCTCGAGCGGACGCCAGGTCGCCCCGTCCGGGCTGAAGTCGATGTCGGTCGTGCCGGGACGGCCGACGACGATCAGCCACTGCTGGTTGCCGCTGCTCCCGTTCTCAGCCGACTCGGTGGGCATCGACCACGACGTCCAGGTCTGGCCCGCGTCGACCTCGGGCGGAACCTCACCGACAAGGGGTCGGTTGTTCCGGCCTTGCCACCATTCGATCCGGTGACCTTCGGTCGGGTCCGTCGTCATCGCCCACTGGTTGCCGTCCGAGGTCGTTCCGGCGGCGTACACCGTGATCTTCTCGGGACCCTTGCTCGTGTCGTACGTCGGGCGGATCGCCTGGAGAAACGCGGGATCGACGTGGCCGTCGTACCGGTCGGTGCTCCAGGTGTCCCACCACGGATCCGCGACAACTTGCTGTGTGCCGTCACCTTGCCCCGCAACATGCAGATTGTGGTGCCGGCCGCCGCCGGTGCCGTTGGAGACGGCGACACCGGTCGCGATGATCGCCGAGACGGAGACCACGACGCAGCCCGCCGTCGCGATGCGACGAGTCGTCCGCCGGCGTCGACCGCGCTGTAGCGCGGTGGCATGAAGGTCCGGGATCGGCGCGACCTGGTCTGCCGCATCGTGCAGGCCGGAGCGGACGATGTCCTCGATGTTCATGTCCGGGTCCTTTCGGTCAGCCCGAGCTCGGCCGCACCCGCAGGCTGGCGCAAGGCGGTGAGGGCGCGCGAGATCTGGCTGCGCACGGTGGGTTCGCTGCAGCCGAGGGTCTCGGCGATCTGAGCGTCGGTGTAGTCGGCGTAGTAGCGCAGGACGATCGCGGCCCGTTGTTTCGGTGGCAGGGTGCGCAGCATCCGCAGCACTGCGTCGGTGGTCGCTGCCGCCTCGGTCGGGTCGGGTGTGGTCCGGTCCGGAACTGCGGCCCGCGGCTCGACCCGGCCGCGGTGGCGCCGCCACCACGACACGTGGCGGTTGACCAGCATCCGGCGCACGTAAGCATCCGGAGAGGCGGCGGCCTCGATCCGGCGCCAGCTCGCATAGACGGAAGCGAGCGTGTCCTGGACCAGGTCCTCGGCTTCGGTGCGATCGCGGCAGAGCAGCGTGGCCATCCGGGTGAGGTCAGGGCCGCGGGCGATGACGAACTCACGGAACGAGTCGTCGCTCATCGCACTCCTCACTGGTCGTGACCACCCTCACTCATGACAACGCACATCGCGCATGAGACGTTGCATGAATGCCCCCGCGACTTGCTCTCCCTGACGGCGACCAGCTCGACATCATCAAGGCATTGTCATTGCGCCCGAAGCTCGCAACGGCGGTCGGCGCGATGAACGACGCCGTGTTTGCGAGCACGCTGGACTGGCGCCTGCACGAGCTGGTGCGGATGCGCATCGCCCAGATCAACGGGTGCACCGTGTGCCTCGCCTGGCGCACTCCCGAGGCGCGCGAGGCCGGCGTGACCGATGAGCTGCTGTCCGCGGTCGCGGACTGGCGTGCAGAACCGGCCTTCAGCGACGCCGAACGCGCAGCGCTCGAATTCGCCGAGCTCTTCTGCACCGACTCGGTGTCGATCGGCGACGAGCTGATGGCGCGACTCGCGCAGTTCTTCGATCCAGGCGAGATCGTCGAGCTCGCGCTGGTGATCGGGAAGTACCTCTCGCAGGGCCGTTTCATGCAGGTGCTGGGACTCGACCAGGACAGTTGCACCGTTCCGGCCGGCACGGGTGTTGTGCGATGAGCGGTCCTTATCGCGTCGTGCAGTGGAGCACAGGCCACGTGGGCAAGCATGCGATCGCAGGGATTGATGCAAAGCCCGGGCTCGAGCTCGTCGGCTTGTGGGTGTCCAATCCCGACAAGGTCGGCAAGGACGCCGGCGATCTCGCCGGCCTGGGCCGATCGCTGGGAGTTGCGGCGACCAACGACGCCGATGCGCTGCTCGCCATGAAGCCGGACTGCATCGTTCACACCGCTTGGGCGGACGACCGGATCGTCGAGGCGCTCGGCGATCTCGCCCGCTTCCTGCGGGCCGGGATCAACGTCGTGTCCAGCAGCCCGGTGTTCCTGCAGTACCCGTACGGCGTCGCCGACGAGATGGCCGCTGATGTCATCGCCGCCGCGCATGAGGGGGGCGCTTCGATCTTCGTGAACGGTGTCGATCCCGGGTTCGGCAACGACGCCCTGCCGCTGGTTATGACCGGCATCAGCGAGCGCATCGAAGAGGTGCGGTGCATCGAGCTGCTCAACTACGCGACGTACGACCAGGCGGCGGTGCTCAGCGACATCATGGGCTTCGGCGTGCCGCTCGACGTGACGCCGTTCATCCTGCTCCCGGGTGTGCTGACGATGGCCTGGGGCAGCGTCGTTCATCAGATCGGCAAGGCCCTCGATGTCACGTTCGATGCGGTTGAGGAGAGCTACGAGCGCTATCCCGCGCCCGAGGACTTCGACATCCCGACCGGCCGGATCGCGAAGGGGACGCAGGCGGCACTTCGGTTCGAGGTCCGCGGCATGGTGGCCGGGAAGCCGGTGATCGTGCTCGAGCACGTCACGCGGCTGCGCGACGACCTGGCGCCGGAGTGGCCGCAGCCGGCCGGACACGGCTGCTATCGCGTGATCATCACCGGGGAGCCGAACTACACCGTCGACATGCAGCTGCTTGGCACCGACGGCGACCACAACACTGCCGGTCTCAAGGCGACGGCGATGCGGCTCGTCAATGCTCTTCCGCACGTCGTCGACGCCGCTCCCGGCCTGGTCACCGCGCTGGATCTCCCGCTGGTCGTCGGCCGCGGTCTCGTCCGCTCCCGTTGATGAGCTGCGGAGCTGGAATAACTACCGCAATGTCCGACGCTCATGACAAAGTAGGAAGTAAGCGAGCGCCGGATCGACCCCCCAATCGAGTCGCCGAGGTGAATCCCTTCGCCCAGGCAGGCCCGTGCGAGCGACGGTACGGCGACCTGAAGGACGAGGCGACGGGAGGTGGCAGATGTCCGCTGACCGCATGGACCTCGCCGCCTCCGTTGCCGGTACCCCCACGCAGCGTGAGCGAGAGGGCCTCGTCGTTGGCGTCGACCAGGGTCCGCTGGCGCAGCAGCAGGTCTCCTGGTATGCGTGGCTGAAGGCACACCGCAAGACCTGGACTGCCATCCGCGGCTTTCGCGAGGTGGTGCTGATCGCGGCGGTGTACTCGCTCTACGACATGACTCGGTTCCTCGTCGAGGGCAAGACCAGCGTCGCGATGGCACACGGCCGCGACCTGCTCCGGCTGGAGCAGCGGCTCGGTGTGGCACCTGAGCATGCGCTGAACAAGCTGTTCACCGCGCACCTGTCGCTCGGACTTTCGGCCGATTACATCTACGCGACGTTGCACTACATCGTCACGCCGGTGGTGCTGGTGTGGATGTGGCGGCGGCACGGCTCGGCGTACGCCTCCGCCCGCACCGTGCTGATGGTGGCCACCATCCTCGCGTTGGTGGGCTACTCGCTGTTCCCGGTGGCACCGCCCCGCCTGCTGCCCGGCTTCTTCGACACGATGGCCAAGTTCTCCCACTACGGCTGGTGGAGTACAGCAGCAAGCGCGCCACGAGGTCTGGGGGGCGACACCAACCAGTTCGCCGCGATGCCGTCGCTGCACGTCGGTTGGGCGATCTGGTGCGGGTGGATGCTGGTGCGCTACGGCCGACATCGCGTCACCAAGATCTTTGGCGTGCTTTACCCCCTCGTGTTGTCCCTCGACGTGATGGTCACGGCGAACCACTACCTGCTCGATGTCCTGGCAGGCGGGGTCGTGATGGGACTGGCGTACCTCGCAGTTCGGTTGCTTTCCCGTGCGGGAATGGTGAGCTTCCCGTCGCCTGAGGGTTCGCAGGACGCGCCGCCGGGCCCCCAACCGTCACCTGGCTGACCCGCGACCTCCGCCGACCACTCACACTGGGGCTGTGCCCTCCACCTACGCCGGTATCGGCGTGAGCAACGGCGTCGCGGTCGGACCGGTGGCGCGGGTGCACGGTCCCGTCCTGCCGCCGCGTGACGGCGCCCCTGTGGACGTCGCGGCCGAGACCGAGCGCGCGATGGAGGCGTTCACCGCGGTGGGCGGCGAGCTGGAGGCGCTGGCGTCGCGGGCCGGCGCCTCCGGCGCGGTCCTGGTGCGGCAAGCCCGGATCGCCCGCGACCCGTCGCTCAGCGCGCTGGCCTCGCAGCTGGTCAGCACCGGCCGGGCCGCTCCCCGCGCGGCCTGGGAGGCATTTGCGGCGTACCGCGACATGCGGGCGTCGGACCCCATGCGAGCGGTCCCGGACCGCGCGGAGCTCGACGACATCCGTGATCGGGTCGTGGCGCGGCTGCTCGGTGAGCCGGCACCGGGAATCCCCGATCCGGGTACGCCGTTCGTGCTGGTCGCTCGTGACCTCTCACCCGCCGTCACCGCGGGGCTCGATCCGCGGCGCGTGCTCGGGATCGTCACCGAGCGAGGCGGTCCGACGAGTCACACCGCGGTGCTCGCGAAGTCGCTCGGCATCCCCGCCGTCGTCGCATGCCCTGGGGTCGCGTCACTGCGGACCGGTCAGCGGGTCGTGGTCGACGGCGGCGCCGGCGCAGTCACGGCCGACCCGGACGCGGACACCGTGGGCGTGGCGGTCCGGTTGCCGGAGCCGCCCGCAGAGATGGCGAAGGGGCCGGGCCGTACCCGTGACGGCCGGCCGGTGCGCCTGCTCGCGGCTGTCGGGGGAGCCAGCGACGTCGGCGATGCGCTTGCTGCCGGCGCGGAGGGCGTCGGGGTGTTCCGTACCGAGTTTGCCTTCCTCGACCGCGAGGAGCCACCCTCCGTCGCGGAGCAGGCCGCGGCGTACCGCGAGGTCTTCGACGCGTTCGGCGATCGCGAGGTCACGGTGCGGACGCTCGACATCGGTGCGGACAAGCCGGCGCCGTACGTGCGGCTCGGCGATCAGCCGAACCCCGCGCTCGGCGTGAGGGGGTTGCGGGTCGCTCGCCGGCACGTCGAGCTGCTCACCGATCAGCTGACGGCGATCGCGACGGCGTCGCGAGGGTCCACGACCCCGGTGCGCGTCATGGCGCCGATGGTGGCGACGACTGCGGAGGCGGCGTGGTTCGCGGCGCAGTGCCGCGCGCACGGCATCGCCACCGCCGGCGTGATGGTGGAGGTGCCGGCGGCGGCGCTGCGGGCGGCCGACCTGCTGCAGGTCGTGGACTTCGTCTCCGTGGGCAGCAACGACCTCGCGCAGTACACCTTCGCGACCGACCGGGCCGACGGCGAGCTGGCGGATCTGCTGGATCCGTGGCAGCCCGCGTTCCTCGATCTCGTGGCGACAGTGCTTCGCGCCGGCGCGATTGCCGGCCGGCCGGTCACTGTCTGTGGTGAGGCGCCGAGCGACCCGATGCTCGCGTTGGTGCTGGTCGGGCTGGGAGCCGGCGCGCTGTCGATGACGGCGCGGGTGCTGCACGACGTGCGGTCGACGCTGGCGCGGCACAGCTACGACGACTGCGTGCGCTACGCCGCGGCGGCGCTGTCCGCAGACGGTCCCTCGGAGGCCCGAGCCCGGGTGAGGGACGCCCTCGACCCCGGCTGACCTGATCGCATGTGACATAGGTGTTGTGCCAGCTGCACGGATGTGACATGCGTGTCGTGATTGCTTCCGCTATGTCACATGCGTGTCGCAAATCACGACCCCTATGTGACATGCGAACCACTTAGGCGGCGCTGTCTTGCACGAGACGGACGCCGGCCGGCAGCTGCTGCCCGCGGAGTCGCCGGTAGCAGGCGACGACCTCCGCAAGCACCGCCGCTGCATCCCGCCGGATCCGTCGCGGCGAGTTGTGAAGCACGGTCAGGCCCGCAGCCGTCATGGCGTCGTGCCGTTCCTGCATGCTCTCGAACAGGCCCTCACCGGCATGGAACTCTCGACCGTTGACCTCGTGGATGAGGGTCGAGTTCGGGAACAGGGCATCCGGCACCACCTTGCGGCCGTCAGGAAGTATGAGGACCGGGTTCAACATCGGGTGCGGCAGCTCGCGCGAGGAACGGCACAGACGGGCGAAGTCGGCCTCCGGCGCCGACCGTGCGCCGCCGGCGATCTCCATCACGGCGCGTCGCACCACACCAGATCCGCGACCGGTCACGTGCTCGACTTCCTCGACCAGGGTGGCAACCTGAGCAATGCGACGTGCGACGGCGTCGGCAAGCAGCGCGTGAGCCGTCTGTGGCTGGCCGATACGGGCGGCCGCCTCCACGAGTGCTCGCTCGGGTGGAACGTATGAAAGCCCATCGATCCGGCGCGGCTCAGGGAGTCGATGCGTGCGGCGTACGACGACGAACCCGCGGCTGGCGCGATGGTGGTCGGCCGGTATGAGCACGTGAACGTCGTCCTCCGCGGGCAGGTATCGCACGCCGTACTTCGCGAGTGCCGTCACATCTGCGAGCTGCGCGGTGTCGCCGGCGTACAGCAGGGCGGCCCGGCGACGTTGCTGATCCGTCAGCGCGTGACGGGAGGTGGCGTAGACGCCGGGGAGCGTCATGGTCCAAGTTCGTGCGAGGCGCTGGCGCAGCTCACCGACCGTGAGGTCCTCGAGAGCCTGCGCGCGGGTCACGATGCCGTCCTGGCGGGCGGCGATTTGTTCGTATGTCACACCGGCGTCGTGAATCACCGCTCCTATGTCACACGGGTGTCGCGATTCGCGACCCGTATGTGACATGCGATACAGGTGGCACAGCACCTATGTCACATGCGATCTAGCGGGTGCGGGCGGCTGCCTTCTTGGTTGGTGCGACCTGCTTCGACGGCGCGGTCTTCCGTGTGACCGGTACGGGTTTCTTTGCGACGGGTGCGGTCCGCTTGGTTGCGACCGGTGTGCTGCGCTTGGTTGCGGCGGTTGCTGCCTTTCTCGCGCCTGACGCAGCCGTCTGTTTTGCCGGCGCGGTCTTCGTGGCCCCCGACGTACTGCGGGCACTGCCGTTGACGCGCCTTGGCGGTGCGGTCCGCTTCGCGGCGGGCTTCGTCGCGGCAGCGGCTTGCTTCGCCGGAGTCGACTTGCGAGCAGCAGGAGCCCTCTTCGCCGCGGCAGTCCGTCTTGCGGCGGCCGTCTTCTTGGCGGGAGCATCTGGCTTGGTGCCGAGCCGCTCGAGCAGCTCCTCGGGCGGTGCCATGCCCAGCGACTCGCCGAGCTCGACACCTTGGGAGAGAGCGGCGCCGTCCTCGCCGCCGGCGTAGTTGGCACGCAGCGGCACCTCTTTGAGCAGCAGGGTGCCGATCACCCCGATCGCGGCGACCGGAATCGACGCGAGGAACACGACGTGCAGGGAGTCGGTGAAGCCGACTCGTACGGCGTGCAGCAACACGGGCGGCAGCTGCTTCAGCGCGGCCGGGTTCGCGGTGACCGAGGCGCCCTTGATGTGGGTCAGCCCGCGAATCACCGCCGGCTTCGTCAGCTCGCTCAGCGGGATCTTGTGGATCTGCGCCGGTAGGTCGTGGGAGAGCCGGTTGCTGAATACGGTGCCGAACACCGCCACACCGATCGAACCACCGATCGAACGACCGAACGCGGCGAGCGATGTCGCGACTCCGAGCTCGGGGTAGTCGACAGAGTTCTGGGAGACGAGCAGCAGGACCTGCATCGTCATTCCGAGACCGGTGCCCATCATCGCCATGTAGATGACGGTCTGCCAGTACGGCGTCGTCGCGCTCAGGTGTGAGAACAGGTACAGCGCCACCAACATGACCGTCATGCCGGTGATGGGGAAGCGCCGGTACGTGCCGGTCGCGGAGATCCGCCGGCCGCTGTAGATCGACATGACCAGGACGAACGCCATGATCGGCGCCATCTGCAACCCGGAGCTGGTGGCGGACGACCCGTGCACGACCTGCAGGAACAGTGGCAGGAAGGTCAGCGCCCCGAACATGGCGAAGCCGACCACGCCCCCCGTGATGAACGACGTCCGGAACACCGAGTTGGCGAACAGGTGCAGCGGGACGATCGGTTCGACGGCTCGGCGTTCGACCGGGACGAGGATCGCGAAGAAGGAGATCGACGCGATGCCGAGCCCGATGATCTCGCCGGAACCCCAGGCGTAAGTGACGCCGCCCCACGTGAGCATCAGGATCAGCGAGACCACCGCGGCAGACAGGACGCCGGCGCCGAGGTAGTCGATGCGGTGCTCGACCCGCGACCACTTGCCGTGCAGTGCCGCCGCGACGATCACCAGAGCGATCGCGCCGATCGGCAGGTTGATGTAGAAGACCCATCGCCAGGACAGCGAGTCGGTGAAGAAGCCGCCGATCAGCGGGCCCGCGACGCTCGCGACGGCGAACGCGGACCCGACCAGGCCGGTGTATCGGCCGCGGTCGCGGGGAGGTACGACGTCGCCGATGATTGCTTGCGCGCCGACGATCAAGCCGCCCGCGCCGAGGCCCTGCACCGCGCGGAACGCGATGAGCTGCGACAGGTTCTGCGCCGCACCCGACAGGGCGGAGCCGATCAGGAAGATGACGATCGCGGCCTGGAACAGGCCCTTGCGCCCGTACAGGTCGCCGAGCTTTCCCCACAGCGGGACCGTCACGGTCGAGGCGAGGATGTACGACGTCACCACCCACGACAGGTGGTTGAGCCCGCCGAGGTCGCCGACGATCGTCGGAAGCGCCGTCGCAACGATCGTCTGGTCGAGCGCGGCGAGGAACATGCCGGCGATCAGTCCGACGAAGACGAACCGGATCTGGCGTGGGGTGAGGTCAATCGGCACTGGGATCAGCCTTCGAGTTCTTCTGCGATCAGTTGGAGCCCGTGCACGACCGCACGCTGCTCGGCCGGCTTCATCCGGTCGAGCGCGCGCTGCACCGGCCGCAGCCGGGTGTCGAGGATCGTCTGCGCCAGGTTGCGGTGGGTGTCAGTGACCGTGATGAGAGTGCGGCGCCGGTCGGCGGGGTCCTCGACCCGCTGGACGAGCCCACCCGACTCGAGGTCGGTGACGACCTGGCTCGCGGTTGCGAGCGACACGCCGAGCCGGCTCGCGAGCGTGGTCACGCTCATTCCCTCGTCGCTGACGATCTGCATCAGCGCGGCGATGTGGCGCGGCGCGGGCGGCGCGTCCCGCCACTTCTCCTCGGTGGCGGCGTCGGCTGCCGGAACCGGGGTGCGCTCCAGGCGCTTCATCACGGTTCGTAACGCCGAGAGCAGGTCGGCCGCTGTCGAGATCAGCGGCGTATCAGTCGGCACCGGCACGAGACGAGGGTAACGTAATTGCTTCGAACAACAAAACCGTTTTGAGTATCGAAGGTTTCCGGTTCCGAGGCGCGGCGTGTCGGATCAATGCGGCCCGCGCACTAAAATCGGACCCTTGCCTGACGTCCACTTCCCCCAGTAAGAGGCTCATGCATCGCCGTACACGTCTGACTGCTACTGCTGTGGGCAGTGCCCTCACCGCCCTGCTCGTCGCGCTGCCGGCGGGTCCGGCCGGCGCGTCGCTGCTCAGCCCCTCACCAAGCGCCACCTCGACGGCCACCGCGACCGCGTCCGCGAGCGCCAGTCCCACCGCCTCGTCGTCGCAGTCCTCGAGCCCGTCGCCGAGCCCCACGACGAGCGGGCCGATCACGGGTCCTGACGTCGCCTCCTACCAGCACCCGGCCACCGCGAGCTACCCGAGCGGGAAGCCGATCAACTGGAAGGCCGTGGCGAAGGACGGCATGGAGTTCGGCATCGCCAAGGCGAGTGAGTCCACGACGTACAAGAACCCGTACTTCGCGGCCGACTACGCGGGGATGGCCGCCGCCGGGCTGGTCCGCGGCGCGTATCACTTCGCCCGGCCGGCGTACCCGATCTCTTCGACCGCTCAGGCGCAGGCCGAGTACTTCGCGAATCTGATCGGCGACGTCAACACGCCGGCAACACTGCCGCCTGCCCTGGACCTGGAGGTCTCCGGTGGGCTGCCGCGCGCCGATCTCGTGACGTGGGCGCAGATCTTCCTCTACAAGCTGCGGGCACTGACCGGCCGCACGCCGATGCTCTACACCTATCCGTCGTTCTGGACCGACGTGCTCGCCGATCCGGGCGCGTTCGCCCGCTTTCCGCTCTGGATGGCCTCCTACTCCTCCACCGTGCCCGCGTCTCCGGAGCTGTGGCAGTACACCGACTCGGCGTCGATCGACGGCATCAGCGGCAGAGTCGACGAGTCGAGGTACGTGCCGTCCAACGGCCTGCCGTGGGCGACGCTGTCGGACGGTACGGCGCCCGCGCCGTGGAACGCCGCCGTGCCGTACCCGCCGCACGCGCTGTCCGTCGTGCCCGGGCCGACCACGGCGACGGTCTCCTGGGTCCCCGGCAACGACGGCTCAGCGCGTACGACGTCGTACACGGTGACCTCGAACCCGGGCGGCATCACGGCGACCGTCAACGGCGCCGCGACGTCGGCGACGGTGACCGGCCTTGACCCGGCGACGTCGTACACCTTCACCGTCACCGCGACGAGCCCGGTGGGAACCGGCTCCCCGTCGGTGGCGACGGACCCGGTCACGCCCGTGGTCGCGACGCAGCTCGCGCTCACCCAACCCGCCTCGATCGACTACGGCCACCCGCTGGTGATCGGCGCCGTGCTGACGCGGACCGACACCTCGTCCGGCGTCGGCGGCCAGACCGTGACGATCCTGCGCCGGCGGGCCGGCGCGACGAAGTGGGTCAAGCGCGGGACTGCAACGACCGCGTCGGACGGCGGCGTCGCGGTCAAGCTGCATCCCACGCGCTCCACCGACGTCAAGCTCGCCTTCAGGGGAGCGCCGGGCTACGAGCGCGACGTCGCGACGGGTACGACGGTCGTGCACTCCGTCGTCACGGCGGGCCTGTCCAAAGCGACCGTCAAGCACGGGAAGCACGTGAAGCTGACCGGCGCGGTCACCCCGGTGGTCGCCGGTGAGCAGGTCGTGCGGCAGGAGCTCGTCGGTCGGACCTGGCGGGACGGCCCCGTCAAGACGATCGGCGCCGACGGCAACTTCTCCTTCCGCCTGCACCCGAGCAAGAAGAAGACGACGCACACCTACCGGATCTTCGTCGCGGCCGGTCACAGCCTGGGGGCTGCCGCGTCGCCCGTTCTCATCCTCACCGTGAGGTAGCCGCACCGGTTCGGCAGACGTCTGTGGCCTCGTGGCCCCCGTCGCAGCACAATGGCCCGGTCAGACGACAACCGGGAGACGAACGTGCACAGCTCCATGCAGGACTTTCCGCTTTCGATCGGGGCGATTCTTCGTTTCGGTGAGCAGGTCAACGGCGACAGCGAGGTCGTGACCCTCGGCGAGGGCGGCGCGCGACGGCGGCGCTCGTACGCCGAGTCGGCGGCTCGAGCGGCGCGCCTCGCGAACGGGCTGCGTGAGCTCGGCATCGACGGTGACCAGCGGGTCGGCACCTTCATGTGGAACAACGCCGAGCACCTCGAGGTGTATCTGGCGGTTCCCTCGATGGGTGCGGTCCTGCACACGCTCAACATCCGGCTGTTCCCGGAGCAGGTCATCTATATCGCGAACCACGCCGAGGACAACGTCGTCATCGTCGACGACTCGCTGATCCCGCTGTTCGCGAAAGTGCTGCCGCAGCTCACGACCGTGCACACCGTCCTGGTCAGCGGGGACGGGGACCGGTCGGCGCTGGAGGGCGCCGGAAAGCAGGTGCTGTCCTACGAAGACGTCCTCTCGTCGTCGTCCGTGAGCTTCGACTGGCCGGAGAACGTCGACGAGCGCTCGGCCGCGGCAATGTGTTACACGAGCGGCACGACCGGCAACCCGAAGGGCGTCGTCTACTCGCACCGCTCGTGCTGGCTGCACTCGATGGCCATCTGCGCGGGCAACAGCAACAACCTCTCCGGTGACGACCGCGCGTTGCCCATCGTCCCGATGTTCCACGCCAACGCGTGGGGCCTCCCGTACGCCGCGTTCATGTCGGGCGCCGATCTGCTGATGCCCGACCGGTTCTTGCAGGCCGAGCCGCTCGTCGGGTTCATCGAGGCCGAGCAGGCGACGGTTTCGGCTGCTGTCCCGACGATCTGGAACGACATCCTGCACTTCCTGCGCACTAACCCGCGGCCCAACGCGCTGTCGACGGTTCGCGCGGTGCTGTGCGGCGGCTCCGCCGTACCGAGGTCGTTGATCGAGGCGTTCGACCGGGAGTTCGGCGTGACGATCATCCAGGGCTGGGGGATGACGGAGACCTCCCCGGTCGCGGCGATCGCGAAGCCGCCGGCGGGCACGACCGGAGATGTCGCCTGGGACTACCAGGCGAAGGCCGGCCGGATCCAGTTCGGTGTCGAGGTGCGCATCGTCGACGACGAGGGCAACGTGCTGCAGCGCGACGGCAAGGAGGTCGGCGAGATAGAGGTACGTGGGCCCTGGATCACCGCGTCGTACTACAAGGACGACGATCCGGCGAAGTTCCATGACGGGTGGCTGCGAACGGGGGACGTGGGCGCCATCGACCCGATGGGCTACATCACCATCAGCGACCGGTCGAAGGATGTCATCAAGTCGGGAGGTGAATGGATCTCCTCTGTCGAACTCGAGGGCGAGATCATGGCGCACCCTGCAGTTCTGGAGGCGGCCGTGGTGGGAGTGCCCGACGACAAGTGGCAGGAGCGTCCGCTCGCATGCGTGGTCGCCAAGCCGGGGGAGACGGTCTCGCCCGAAGCGATCCGCGATTTCCTCACCGAGCGCGTCGTCAAGTGGTGGCTGCCGGAGCGCTGGGCGGTGATCGAGGCAGTGCCGAAGACGTCGGTCGGGAAGTTCGACAAGAAGGTGTTGCGCAAGCAGTACGCCGACGGGGAGCTCGACGTCACAACGCTCTAACGAGGGGGATGTCACTGTGAGGACCCGGCTGATCGGCTTCGCCACGGTAGGGGTGCTGGCACTCGGAGCGATGGTGATCGGCATCCGCTCCGGCTCGCCTGCCACGGCACGCGCCTTTCTGCCGCCCCGGAACTCGCAGATCCAGGTGCTTCCCGGCGGGGTCGTGCAGTCGGTCGACTCCGGCGGTCGCCAGATCTGGGCCCTCGTCGACCGGCCGTCGGCCGAACGGGATCGCCTCTACGTCGCGGACGTCGACGCCGTGACCAACCGGGTTCACAGCCTGCATCGCGTCCCCGGCCCGGCGTCGATGCTCTATTACGACGCCGGGCGGGTCTGGGTGGTGGGCGGCGGTGACGGCGCCGCTCCGAGCTCCCGGATCAGCGTGCTCGACGCGGTCACCGGCCACGTCACGACCCTGCGACTCGGTACTCGCGCGGGGATCGCGTCGATGGCGTTCGCGGACTCGACGGCCTACGCGGCGGTGCCGAGCCGCGACGCGGTTCTGGCCGTGACGCTGAGCGGCGGGCAGCTCCAGGCCCGGTCGATTCACGTCGCGGGCGGCCCGACCTCGGTGGTGGCCCTCAAGGGGGTCATCCTGCCGGCAAACCGCGACCGCAACCTCGCGCCGATCTGGCTGGAAGCGCGTAAGGATGCCGCCGATGTCACTGCCTTGAGCCAGGGGGTTCCGGCGATCGCCGCGGCCGGGCGGGACGGCGTGTGGGCCCGAACGGGCCAGGCGATCGAACGCGAGACGCTGGATGCAGGCACTGCCCCAGCGGTCGTGCGGCTGCGGCCTGCGTACCGGCCCTTCGATGTCGTCACGGCCCGCGACGGGGGCTGCTACGTCTCGTTGCCCAACCCCTCGGATCTGCCCTCGCGCGCCGACCTCTTCTACTACTCGGCGAGTGCGCTTGCAGGCGGCTCACCGCTTCCGACCTCGGCGCACTCGGGCAACGAGATCAAGACCCTGGCCGCGGACCCGGTCGGCGGCGTGGTCTACGTCGACTACACGGGGCGGCTCTGGCGATGGGTCCCCGCTGGCGTACCGCTGCGCTAGCCTCGTCGGCGCGGCGGTGACGCCGCGAGGAGGCTTCGCCTAGTCCGGTCTATGGCGCCGCACTGCTAATGCGGTTTGGGTTCATCCCCATCCCGGGTTCAAATCCCGGAGCCTCCGCTGCTGACCTGGACTTTTGCGTCTTCCACGGATGTCGTTCGCTGGGAGAAGTTGATCTCCAGTTGCAGTTTCAGTTGCAGTTCGCGCCCCGTGATCGTTACGTCACCCACGGCGGGTCGAGCTCGAGGGTGGTGTCGCGCTCACGGAAGCGGGCGGTTCGTTCGCCACGAGAGGTCAGGGTTCGAGTCCTAACTCCACCAGATCGATTCTGGAGTTCTTGCAGGTCAGCCTTGACCAAGTCCAGTGACAAGCCTCGCTCCATCGCAAATTATTGGCTCGCACACCTGCGGGCTGGGCGTCGGCGAAGGCGTTCGCCGTTGTCGAGCGTCGGCAGATATCCAGCACAGACGACCCTAGACACAAAAAGGGGAGCCGAGTGGCCACAAGGGCGACTGGCTCCCGCTTATATGGCTACCGTATCGCACGTGCCAATCACGAGCAACTTCGACCGCCAGGTTGCTGGCCGGATGCTCGAGTACGTCGAGCGTACTTCACCTTGGACCCGCCAACTGTGGACGGTCAGTGCGATCACTGAGCTCAAGGAGTTGCTTGAGTGCAGCGAGGCGGTGATTAGCCAGACCCTCAGCACGTCCAGCCTGCGGTACGTGCGTTCGACGCTGCCTGCGCGAATCATGCGAGACCCTGGCTTTGGTTCTATGCAGCACCGCGCCGCGCTGAAAGCGTTGCTGCCGAAGGACGACCTTGTGGCGTACGGCCACGACTGGCACGCGCTCTCTGAGGCGACAGATCGGGCACGAGCCGCCTACTTGGACAACTGGGCCGCCGCCTTGATTGCCAGCGAACCGGTAAGCATCGAACGGTGTGCCGCGAGCATCGCCGCGTTCCTGCTGGATGAGGGCCTCAGCGCCACATGGATCCATCGATGGCTGACCTATCACCTACGCCACAACACTGCTTCGCCGACGCTCGCGGACCTGGTCGTCGATGCCTCCGGAAGAGTCGCTGGCGGCAAGTCCGCGATCGATGTACTTGTGACATTCGCCGAGCCCCCTAAGGTTCCACGACCCTCCCCAGCCGGGTGGCTCGCGAGCGGCGAGGTTCGGTCCTGGCGTCGCAGCCACGGTTGTGGCGATCATGGTCAGCGTCAATATGGTGGTCTGGTTCTCACTGTCGACGCTTATGACCCATATGGCGCAGTTCTCGAAGCAGCCGACAGGGCAGCCAGGGTCCGAGCGCGATTCATCCTTGGCAGCACTCGTAACTTCTTGCCCAATGAATTGGCTTGGGTCGCGGGCCACCAGGACCCATTTGACCTTGCGAGAGAGAGTCGCCGGGTAGAGGTTCATTCGCTCGAACGCACCGACCAGCTCTTCGAGCTTCAACTGGCGGATCCAGCCATAGACGCAGCGCTGGAGCTTCTCGAGCCGGCTCTCGAAGGTCAAATGACATCGGCCATAGCCGGCGCGTGGGCGGCCGTCGAGTCCCTGCTCACCGGTCCTGGCGATCGGGGCAATGTCGCTGCAGCAGACCGACTTGCGAGAATTGCAGCTTGTTCCTTCGTGCGTCATGAGCTGACGACATTGGCATGGGAACACACGAGAACAGCCGTCGACGCTCTAGCGGGCCAAATCGCAACGTGCACTGACAACCGCAGCAGGGCGGCCCTGATCGAGCAGCTCGTAGTTTCGGGTGGCGTCCCTTCATGGGATCGTCCGAGTGACGAATTGGCGTACCTGCGGGTGAAGGCTGTTCTACCGCCGGTGTCGCAGGGACTGGGGGATATCGAGGCGTACCTTCAGAACTCAATGCGGCGTTTGTACCGGCAGCGCAACCTGATCCTTCACGCGGGAAAGACCGATGCTGTCGCGGTGAAGGCGACCCTTCGAACGGTGACCCCAATCGTTGCTGCTGGACTGGACCGGATCGTCGCTGCGAGCGTTGAACGCGGGATCGGCGCACTGCAGTTCGCAGCATCAACCAAACTTGCGATGGATCGCTATCGGTCGGGTGACCTGCCGAGCGTGGTTGATCTGCTTGTTTAGCGGCGACGGCGGATGGCAATGGCGAACGACACTGACACCATCGACTTCGCGAGCGAAGGGCCCGGGCTGAGTGTGCTCCCGCGGCGTCTCATCGACACGAACTCGATACCTCAGTACATGACATGTGACGCCCGACTTCGGAGGACGATATGGGGATGGACGGAGGAGGAGGGCATGCGCTCAAGGCGCCTAGCGGCGTCGTTCTGAATGCCGTTGAGTTGCACTGCACTGGCAAGCATCAAGTTACTCGCTTGTCGGCGCCGACCGACCGTGCTGCCCGGGCGGTCCTTGAGTCACGTGTCGGCTCATCGGTTTTCGTGCAAGGGGCGTACGCGTATAAGGGTGGCACGCATGACCTTCCGGACTCCGAGCGCTGGGAGGTCGCCTGCGATTCAAATCGCCCCCTTCACCTGTTTGACGTCCGGGATGCGCTGGCCGCTCATGTGTCCAGCTTGGGCTACCGATCATGGTTCGGGTTCGGTGGCATTCTCCACGTCGCTGGACTGCCAGGTGCGCAGACAGTCGATGGCGTCCTTGTCGATCGGCGACTCCGACTGCGGATCGTTGACGACGGCGTCGACGGAGCCGTTACATCGCTAGTCGGCCGAGCGGACACCAGATGGCTGGTCAGCGACTTATTGCAGGATCCGATCCGAGCTAGCAGATGCCTCGGAGAGTCGGTCGAAAGACTCACCGGCGATGGCCCGAGGCGTGGCCGCGTGCTCTCGGTAGATGGACCCACGTTCGCGGTCGCGGCCGGCCCGAATGTCTCCGTCGTCCCCACGAGTGACTATGTGATCGCCGCAAACTCACGTTTCGTGGTGCAAGAGTTCGGCCCTTCGACGTTGCGGCGCCTTCAGGTCGCTAGCGGTTCTCTCTCGACATCTGGTCAGCGCAACCGATACGCGGTGAAGGACAGATACAGCGCTCTGGCGCGAGGTTTGAATGCAATCGGCGGCGAGTTCGAGCTGTTGGGCGGGGGAACGGTCGTGATGTCCGATGAGCTAGCGATGATCCGATTGCAGGATGCCCCGTGATCTTCGACGGCTACATTTTGCCTCCGCCAACGCTGCGGTTTGACTCGGCCATCCCGTCTCGGGTGAGCGATCAGCCCTTCAAAGGAATCCGGCTGCACGGTCCTTTCGATGCGTCGCGCGTCACACTTCGAAAAGGCTCAATCTTGTTCGTTTTCCCTGAGAACGAACGCGAGCTCTCGCGCCGACTAGGGGTTGCGCTACGCGACGGATACAAAGGCTTTCCAGGTTTCGGCGATATGTTTCGCGTCGCATTCAGCAACGAACACATTGTGACTCTTCCGATCGAGCTCGACCGGGCCTCACCAGTATCCGCGGCCGCCGCGTACCGGGAGGCGATCCGCGCGTGGAATGCCGAGCCCCGCGAGACGGACCCTGATCTCGCGCTCGTCCTCGTTCCTCACTCCGAGCGGTGGGAGACCGACCGCCCGTACTACGAGGCGAAGGCAGCATTTGCTCAACTCGGTATACCGACGCAGATGGTCACGGCAGAACTTATGCAGAATGAACGCGAGTTCGGGTGGTCTGTTGCAAACATCGCGTTAGCTACGTTCGCGAAACTCGGAGGTGTCCCCTGGACTGTGGACGCCCCAGCCAACGAAAAGGACTTGATCCTTGGGGTGGGTCGAGCTGACATCCGGCGTGACGGGGACACGAAGCGCATCTTTGGATACGCGCTTAGTTTCAACTCGAACGGCAGCTATCGACATACCTGGTCGTTTACTCCCGCGGCCGACGAGGACTCGTACTCGTCCCGGCTCGAGGATGCGGTCGTTGCGGCGCTCGAGACCGACATGCCTGTCGATGATCCACCCGAACGGCTGGTTGTGCATCTTGGCCGTCGGACCGGGCAGAGGGAAATCTTCGCTGTGAGCCAAGCCATGGTTCGTGCTGGCAAGACATTGCCCGTTTTGATCGTCCGGCTCGACGATTCAAGTCTCTATGACGTCGCAGATGCGGGTACGGATCACTTTGCCCCATCCAAAGGCCTCGCGGTTCAGATCGCTGCCAGCCGCATGCTCCTCCAAACGGAAGCGGCGTCAGCGCTCGGTGTCCCGGACGGGCCTCTTCTGATCGAACTTGACCGACGAAGTGCAGGCTCAAGCGAGCTCATCCATTCTGTCACTGCCCAGGCGTTTCGACTGGCGCACGCGAACTGGCGCGGCTTCAACGCGCGTTCCTCACCCGTGACCCTCGCCTACGGCGAGCTGCTCGCCAAGCTTGTGGGCTATCTCGAGGAGGTCGACACATGGGACCCTTCACTATTGCGAAGCGAACTTCGCGATAGGCCGTGGTTCCTATGACTGTCGCTGCACCGGATCACCTTCACGTCACGGTGCATCGTGCGGTTCTTGCTGCTCGCGACTTCGAGGACAATTGGGGGTCGCCGCTCGAGACCAGCCTCGCCGCGATCGCACTGGCGAGACATTCGTCGGCTTACCGTGCGGACGCTGAACGCGCCCTGGCGCGGTGTTTGAGGTGGTGGCGTGATGAGCGTCCTCGGCCGATCAGTGCGGACGTTGCTGCTCTAGCTCTGACCGCTCGAGCAGCGAGCGACTTACAGCGTGCCAACTATGCACTCACGCTGGACGCTGTTACAGCGGTCGCCGACCTGGTCGCGCGGCAGAACCTTCAGATTCCGGACCTTCATATCGCGCTATCCGTATGGGCGCTCGACACTCTCGTACCCGAACGAGATCAAGAACCCTGGGCAAGCATCAGAACTCTGTCCGGCGGAGGTCGCTCGGGTGTGAATGTTCCGTTGAACACATTCGTGAAAGCGTTCGGCGGGGACTCATTCGACGCGAATCGGCTCGTTCAGGACCTGTTGGGTGAGGTCTCGGCTGCTCCGGGTCTCTCGGACGCATGCATTCTCATCTGGCTGGTCACAGTCGCCGCCGAAAAGCTGTCCCAGGTTCTGAGATCAGACGACAATGCGTTGCAGCTCCTGGTTCGCCGTCGAGCAGGTCTTGTGGACCGCGTGGTTGGCGAGGTTGATGAACGGACTTTCTTCGCACCGGACGTCGCTGACCTCAGCCTTGAATCGAGTTCTCCGCCCACGGTCCCGAATTTCCTCACCTCGTTCGAGGCATTGCTAGTCGACGTTGCGCTCGCCGTTCGTGACGAGGCGGTGCCGTGGTTGACCTATGTCGAGGCAGACGCGCTGTTCGGGGCGCGAGCTGACGCAGCGCGCCTAGTTTCAGAAGAACTAGAAAGGCGGAGTCGGAGGCAGGCCGGATGGCTGTTGGTTCCCCTTGCCGCAGCTCTTGCTGCGGTAACACATCTCTCGATCACCGTGGCGACGATTCCGGCGAAAGTGGCGAACCCAGCGTCGGCGGCTACCGGAGCTTTCGTCCTCGTGATCGCCGTCGTCGTCGGTAGCGAAGCTCGGGCCTCGATTTGGCGTGATCCTTTGGCCGTTCTGTTCTCAGTTCTCACCCTCACGTCGACAACCGTCGCGATCAATCAATCTCGCAGCCACCCGTTCATCTCGGACATCTGGGGCCTCGTCGCGGGCGCCCTAATCGCTGCTGCTGCCTCGCTGCTGCCGCCTGCGATCGAGCGTCTTCATGCGCGAGCCTCGCGAGATCGGGGAGGCACCAGCTAACGGGTACCGGGATGCATCGAGGGATGGGACTCGAACCCGACTATCCGGGCTCGCAAGTACCGTCGGGGGTCGACTCCTACAGTTCCACCAGATTGATCCCAGGTCTTGGGCGGGTCAGCAGCTTGCCGGCGCCGCGCAATCGAGAGCGTCAAATCATTTCTTGGCCGTGGCTGGACCGCCAGGTCAGCGTGTCGACAGGCACCTCGACGGCCGGTCGGCGCGACGCGGATGATGGCGATCATCTTCTTGAGCCTCCGCCGGCGCCATTGCGTCGCGATGACGGGCTAAGAACGCACCGCTTGATCATCGCCATTACTCGACGCGAGAAGCCGACTTCCAGCTGCAGTTTGCGACGTTAGTCGCCTAGTAACGCGCGACCGATGCGCTCGGTCGCGTCGCGAACCTGGGGCGATGCGACGTGCGTGTATCGCTCGGTGGTCGTGACCCGGGTATGGCCAAGGATCTCTTGCACGACGCGGATGTGGACACCCTGTTCGACCAGCAAGGTGCCAGCGGTGTGTCGGGCATCATGAAGTCGCCCTGGGCGCACGCCGGCGCTCTGTAAGACGTCGTGCCATTCGCGCCAGTCGTCGGTCCGGTCAATCGGGAGACCTTTGGGTGTAGCGAAGACGAGATCGTGATCCTGCCACCGGTCGCCGGCGACGAGCCGCTCTTTCGCCTGCTCAGTCCGGTGGGCGCGTAGCGCTGGCAACAGCTCTGGCGGGCATTGCAGGGTTAGCTTGCGCTTGCCCTTGCGCGGCCGAAACTCGACCCCGCCGCCACGTCGTTGGGGGCAGTGGCTCGCGTGGGCAGTGCAAGTGCGGGGGTCGCATGTTGCTCTCGGGCAGCGGTGCTCGCGGCGCTGGCAGGTGGGAGTGCACTCTTTGTCGTGACGATGGGTCCGGCAGTTCTCCGGGCAGGGTTTGCGGTGCCATGCCTGCCCGCAAGCGTTGGCGTCGCTACAACCGTGCTGCCATCGTGCACGCTGGACCTGGAACCACGCTTGAATAACGCCACTGTCGAGGTCGACGTGGGCCCAACGCAGCCCGAGAGCCTCGCCTTGCCGAAGACCGAGTGAAAGGGCGACGAGCCACCGCGCGCCATTACGGCGCCTGCGCGCCGCCTCGATGATCGACCGCGCTTCCTCTTGCTCAAACGGCTGGATCTCACTCTCCGCTGGCGATGGTGAGTCGATGAGTTGAGCGACATTGCGGGCAACCTTGTCGCGGCGCATCGCGACGGTCAGGGCCCTCGACAAAATGCGGTGCACCTTCAGGACGGTGGATGACGACAGACCTTGGTCATACATGGCCGAGTAGGCGGCGTCCAGATGCTCAGGTAGCAGCCGGTCCAGTCGATGAGAGCCGAGCGAAGGGGAGATCCAAAGCCGAGCCTTGCTGCGGTAATCCTCGAGTGTCCTCGGCGCCATCGTGCCGGAGCTGACGAGGTTCTCGCAGACTGTGTCGAAATACGTCGCCAGCCATTCGTTCAAAGTCGGCGCGCGGCCAGGCCGTAGTGGTCGGCCAGCATCTCGCTGCGCTTCCAGCTGCCGAACCTTGGCGGTTACCTGAGCGCGCGTGCGGCCTTGCCGGTGTCGCCGGTCCGGTTGGCCGTCGTTACGGAATCCCATGCTCACCCAGCCGTGCCACAGCCCATCCTTCTCGCTGAAGAAGATCGAGCTTCGCTGGTTCGAGCTGCGCTTTGGCTGTTTGGCGCTCATCGATCGGCCTCCCTAAATTCAGTCCGCGACCGCCGCCGGCTTCACCACTTCCGTCTGCATCAGTCGCAAGGACTCGATGTACGCATCGAGGTCGCTCGCGACGATGCGGCGGCAGGTGCCGATGGTGATGGACGGCACGACGCCTTCCGCAAGCAGTTCGTACAACTTGGATCGGCCGATGCCAAGGGCTCGAGCAGCTTCTGTGGGTGAAAGCAGCAACTTGGCCACGGCACGGGTTCGTTCGAGTGATTGTTGGACGTCGGCTATGTCAGCCGCCGATAGGTAGGCCGCAGCGTCGAATGGGTTTGCCGCCGACTGGTCCGCGCTCATGGCGGCACCGGGCATCCGCAAATCGGGAGGGGCCGCACAGGATCGAACTCGTCGTGCGGATCGAACCAGCGCTCGACTGCAAGGCGGACGATGCCGGTCTCGGCGACCAGCTCGTAGTCGTCACTGATCCCGTCAAAGCCGTCGGCGATCAGCGCCCTCACCTGCGGACTGGGAAACAACGCGGATGCGACCGCATCCCAGTTGCCGTCCCAATCCAGCAATGGCAGACCGCTGCGGGCGGTCTCGGCGAGACGACGCAGAGCCGGATCGCATGAGTCTGAAATGTCTTCCAGCACGAGATGCAACGCCATTTCCTCGCCGGTGCACCGAGGGACTGGGCATCGACCCGACGCCGCGTCATCAGCGAGATCGAGAACCGCGTCGACGAACCTTCCGAACCACTCGACGGGGGCGTCGGTGACTACCCAAGGCAGGCGTCCCCATTCGCTGTGCGACAGCGGGATGCGCGCCTCGATATCACCGAGCTGTGCATCTAGGACGTCAGCGAGTTTGATCGCGGCGGACCAGAGGTCGGCGGCGTTGCGGGGCGTGATCACCTCAGAGGCAGGGCAACGCCCGCAATCCTTGGCAAAGAAGATCTTGGCGAAGGACGGGATAAGCAACTCGTCTGGGCGCTCATGACGCGAGTGGACTGTCATCGGCCACGCACCGCCATCGCTTTGGTCCGGTCTGGAACGCGCCCGAGCGGCGGCAGCTCAGGTTCTGGGGGCCAGCAGCCTTGACGGAGGGTGACCTGGCGGTCGTGGAGGACGCGCTGCGCGTCGACAACTCCGAAGCCTGCGTCGATGAGGACCTCCATCGCAGCGCGCGGGCCTTCGCCCGCGTACCCAGCAGTGAGGCCGGAGAGGAACATCCGATTGCCCGCGTCGTCGCGCAGCTCGAAGCAGTAGGGGTAGTGGTCGGACAGCCCGGGGAAGGCGACCTCGGCGGCGATGATGGTGCTGAGTTCGTGGCGGTGGTCGCGGTAGTAGGCGATGGAGTCAGCGGTGACGCCGAGCCCGTTGTCGAAGTAGTTCATGTGTCCGTCCTTCCGTCGTGTGGTCTGGTGACGGAAGGGATGGGACCTCGCGGGTGTACCCCGAGATGTACCCCCAGGTGTACCCCCGCGGCTCATTCGACGGATTTTGTGTCGGGGGTTGCGCTTCGCGCGGCAGCGCGAGCGTTGATGTCGGCGAACAGCCACTGTTCCCGACCGTCGGATTCGTGACTGTCGGCCGCGGTGGGTGGGTCGTCGTGGTGGGTGCCGGAGGTGCATCCGTAGCGGTCCCACTCCCGGATTCTGGAGAGGGTGCGGTTGAGTATCTCGAGCCAGGCGACAGCCGCGGTGGGGTGCGCGTTGGGGTCGGGGTAGGCAGAGGTCCAGGCCGCGCGCAGTGCGTCGAGTTCGTCGACGATGGGGCCGTGCCGGTACCAGCAGGACGGGATCGTGTCGTCGAGGGCGTATCGCTGGGTGAGCCAGTCGACCCAGCCGGTGAGGGTTTGCCAGGCCCGCGCGGCTTCGGTCGGCGTCAGGTTGTGCCAGATATGTGCGGCCACGCCGGGAGCCGAGGGGGCCGCCGGCCATGACCCGGTGGCCGTGCCTGTTGGAGCGCCTGCGGTGAGGTCGGGTTCGGCGAGTGCGGTGAGGTAGTCGATGTCCTCGCGGAGCTGAGTGAGTTCGGCGGTGATCTTGCGCAGGTCGGTCATGCGGCGTCCGGTCGTGGTGTCAGGGAGGGTGCGGCGGGCGCCTTCAGCGCGGTGTGGATGCGTCGGGCGTGCGGGCCGTCCCACCAGGGGGTGAGCTTCGCGCGGATGGGTGGGGTTCTGCGGGCGAGCACGATGGCGTTGCCCGGCGGCAGGGTTCGCAGGGCGTCGACGGGCAGTGCTGGCAGTCGACGTGGCGCGGTTGATGTGGAGGCGCCGCCTGCTCCGTGGGTGCGGGTGGTGACGGGGTCGTCGATGTCGCCGGCGAGTTGGCTGATCCGGTGCAGGTCCTCGGCATGGGCGAGTCCACCGAGGATGACCTTGGTGGTGGCGGCGTCCCACATTGCGTCGGCTCCGGCTTGTCCCCAGCGGGCGCGCGCCTGGGCGAGGGACTGCAGGACGCAGATCGTGGTGATGCCGGACCCGCCGCCGTCGGCGAGAAGGTGAGGGAGGGAGGGGATCGGCGCGATGTTCGCGGCTTCGTCGAGCAGGACGGTGAGCGGCGGGTCGAGCCGTCCGTCGGCGGTGGCGGCGCCGAGCGTGCGGGCGGTGTCGACGAGCGCCTCGACCAGGGCGGTGACGAGGGGGGCGACGGTGAGTTGTGCGCCGGTTGTCCCGAGCAGGTACAGCGTGCCGCCGGCTTGGATGAAGCTGGCGAGGTCCACCGCGTCGGCGGGCGCGGGTGAACAGGTGTCGAGGACTCGGGGGTCGGCGAGTGAGTCGACGGCGCGCCGGACACCAGCCCACACGGAGTCACGCTGGCGGGGGTCGGCGGCGGCTTGCGCGACGAGCTCTTCGACCCAGCCGGGGGCGGCGTCGGGGTGGGCGCGGAGGATCCGGACGGGTGTGGGGTCGCCCGGCCGCGCGGTCCAGGTGAGCACGTCGCGCATGCTGCGCTGCTCGAGGGCGGCGGCGTGCAGGTAACAGCGGAGCACCGCCTGGGTCATCCCGCTCCAGAACTCCGCGTCGGTGACGGTGGCGGGGGACAGTTGGGCGCCGGCGGCGAGCGCCCGGGCGCGGGTGATCGCGACCAGCGGGTTCTCGCAGCCGTGCTGCGGTGCCCAGCGCAGCCGGGGCAGATGGTCTCCGGCGAGGTGCTGAGGGTCGAACACAGCCACGGGGCCGCGCTTGGCGCGCAGTGCCAGGGTGTGTCGCAATGTGTCGGGGCGGGTGGCGGTGACCAGCGCCGCGCCTGGGGCGTCGATGGTCTGCGGGATGATCAGGTGGACCCCTTTCCCGGAACGGGGCGGCCCGAGGTAGAGATAGGAGTCCTCGGCGGCACCGAACAACCCTTGCCGACTGCGGGCGTCGACGCCGAGAGCTACGGTGGCGCCGGATGCCGGTTGTCCGGCAGCTCGGCCGCGGGAGCGGGCGGCGGTCTCCGACAGCGCTCGGCGCACATCGCCTGCGGTGGCGTAACCGCGGGACCCGCCGACCCGCCACCGGCGGAGTAGCAGTGCGGCGAGCAGTGCGACCGCTGACAGCGTGACGATCACGATCGCGGCCGCGCCGTACATTCCGATCGGGCCGGGAAGTCCGGAGCGGGCTGGGCGCGGGAACGCAAGCCGGGGGTTCGCGGGGTGATGTCGCCAGTCCGCGAGTCCGTGCATGGCATCGCTGAGCGATACCGCGATGGGATGGCCGGCGAGGCGGGCAGCGGTGTGCGCGACGAGCCAGCCGAATCCCGCGACGATCGCAGCCACTGCCAGCCCCGCGGTGATGAGCAGTTCGACGGGGTGCGCGTCCGACAGGGCTCCGCTGCGGCTTGGTCCGGTGCTCGTCATGTCGTGGCGGTGGGTCGGGTGGCGCCGAGATAGGTCTCGTCGCCGTACGCCGCGCCGACGGTGGTGGGAATCTCGTCGTAGCGGACGTCGGCTCCGGTGTGCGGCGCGTCGACCATCCGACCGTCGCCCAGTGCGATGCCGACGTGTTCCACGGCCTTTTTCCCGGCGCCGAAGAACACCAGGTCGCCAGGTTCCAGTTCGGCGTCGGCCGGAAGGTGGGCCGTGGCGTCGTACTGCTCCTGCGCGGTTCGGGGAAGGGCGAGGCCGGCTTTGGCGTAGGAGAACTGCACGAGGCCGGAGCAGTCGAAGCCCGCTGTGCTTTCCCCGCCCCACACGTACGGTGTGCCGAGTTGAGCGAGCGCAACCTGCACGGCTTGTTGTGCGACGGGGGATGTGGCGGTGGTGGTGCCATAGCTGGCGGCGATCGCCAGGACGGTCGCGGCGTAGCCGGCTGAGGCGGTCTGACATGCCGGGCCGGAGTCCCCGCAGTTGTAGTCGACTAAGGCGTTGTGCGGGTTCTTGGCCACACCGAGAGCGCAGAGGTAATCGGCGGCGGCGGGGATCGCGTCGGCGGGATCGCGGGGGTCTTTCTTGCCGTCGCCGTCGCCGTCGACTCCCCATCTAGCCCAGGTCGCGGGCTCGAACTGCATCGGTCCGATCGCGCCGGCTGAGGAGACGCCGGCGTCGCGGCCCTGGTCTGATTCCACTTGACCGACCGCGGCAAGGATGGTCCATGGCATCGGGCAGCGCTGCGCGGCGGTCTGATACAGCGAGAGGTAGGCGGCGGGGATCTGGCTGGTTGCGGTCGGAGTCGGTGCGATGGTCGGTGACGCGAGTGCCTGCAAGCCGACTGCGGCGATGCCTGCGGTCGATACCGCACCGGCGGCGAGCACGCCGATGGCCTTGGCGACGAGGCCGCTCACGATGCCACCTCGACGACTCGCCAACCCTCGCCGGCGCCGCTCAGGGTGACCGTGAGTGCGATCGGCACGACCTGATCAGTGGCGTGCAGGGTTCCGATCACCTCGACTTGGCAGCGGCTGTCGGTGGCGCAAGAGGATTGAGCGCGGGTGACGTCGAGTCGTCCGCAGTCGGCTTTTCTGGTAGCGCGTCGGGGGGTGGGGCAGGCGAGAGCGTGCGTCGCCGCGCTCACGGCGATGAAGCTGAGGTCGGGTGGCTGGGAAGCCGGTATGGCGTGGACGCTGGGGGTGGCCGTGTCGAGATGGTGTGGCAGGAGCGGGCGGACGGCGATTGCAATCACGGCGATGCACAGTGCCGCGCCGGCGAGAACCGCGCTGGTCCGGCCGGTCATGGCCGCATCCGGGCGTCGGTGTCGACGAGGGGACGTTCTTCTGCGGACAGGACGTGGTCGACGACGGCGGTGTGTTCGCCGATCTTCCACAGTCCGCGGTAGGGCGCGAGGCGGCATACCTCTTCGGCTTCGGGGTCGGTGAGGCCCAGAAGCTGCGTGATGAGGCGCCGTTCGCCTGGTGATTGCCCGTAGACGATGCGGGTGTCGGCGTCGGCGAGCAGGCCTTCAGCCTGGGCGCGTGCGGCGGTTCCGGCGTCGGTTTGGGCGGCGAGATCGGACAGTCGGTGAACGACGGTGATGAGTTGGATGCCGCGGGCGCGGGCGAGCTTGGAGGTCTGCTGGAGCCAGCTGGTGGTGGCGGCGCGAGCGAGCAGCGCCCAGGCTTCGTCGACGAGGAGTAGACGCCGCGCCTCGACCTCGACGTCGATGGCGGCAGCGAGCCATGCTCCTGCGCAGACCATCACGGGGGCTTGCGCAGCGGTGTTGGCGACAGCGGAAAGGTCGACCACGACGCCGGGTCCATGCGGGTCGAGGCGGCTGGTGGTAGGTCCGTTGACCATGCCGGCGAGATCGCCGGACAACAGCCGGTGCAGTTCGAGGGCGACGGGTCGCAGCGTCGTTGCGAAGGCAGAGACGGTGGTCGAGGTTTCGGCGGCCATGGCCTCCGTGGGATGCAGCAACGCGGTGGTGACGTCGCCGAGGGTGGCGGCGGCCTCGGGGGCTTGGCGGATCGCGGCCGCGACGGCGACGTGTTCCTCGCCGGTGAGTTCTCGGCCGAGTCCGCTGCCTGCGAGTGCAGCGATCACGGTGCCGCGGGCTGCGACGATCGCTTCGCGGCTCGTCGCTGCGGGCGGCGGGTCGAGAGGGTTGAGACGTTCGGTGCCGCCGGGGCGCAGCGCGATGCGGGCGAGGTCGGTGGCGGCGGCGAGTGGTGCGTATTCGCCTTTCGGATCGAGGACATAGGCCTGCCGGCCAGCGGCGATCTGCCGGTGGAGGTAGGTCTTGACCAACGCACTCTTGCCGCGGCCGACCTGGCCGGCAAGGAGCATGTTGGGGCTGGTGACCGCGCCCGCCGCGTAACAGACCCACGGGTCGTAGCGGAAAGGCTGCCCGCCAGCGAGAGTGTTGATCCCGATTGCGACGCCACCGTCGGGAACGGTCTGGCAGTGTTGCCAGGGGTAGGCGACCGGAGAGTGCCGGGTGGTGAGGGTGACGGCGGGTAGTCGCAGGATTCGGTTCATCGACCCACCGCTCTTCCCGGCATGGCCGGTTCGAACGGGCGTGCCTGCGTTGGTGCGATCTGCCTGTCCAGGCCGAGCGTCGCTTCAGTAGCGACGAGCCGGGGCGGCGGCGCGGATCGCAGGATGGAGCGAGAGGTCGCGAGGACACGGGTCGCGCTGGAGGCGATCCGGTCCAGGTCGCCTCCAGCCCAGCCGGTCACGTACGGGACGCTGTAGTCATCGGCGAACAGGCCGTGCGCCGTGGTGACGACGTAGGCGACGGACTCCGCTTCGATCTCCGCCATGTCGCGGGTCATCCCGTCGGGGCGGATCTCGGGAGCGTGTAACTCGATGTGGCCGAGTTCGTGTGCCAGGGTCTTGGTCAGCTGCGCGCCGGAGCGACTCCTGTGCAGCAGGACGGTGTGGTCGGTGAAGTCGGTGCGGCCGTTGGCGTCTCCGAGGTCGGCGTAGTCGATGGTGTAACCGGCGGCTTCGACCTGGTCGTAGAGGTCGGACCACAGACCCAACGGTGAGGCGCCGTCGAGCAGCGAAGGCCGTACGTCAGGGAGGTCGGGTCCGTCGGTCTGGGAGATGTCGAACACGTGGGTCACCCGGAATCCGGTGAGCATTCGGGGTTGCGAACTGTCCTCACCGGCTGCGCGAGGCGGGGTTGTGGCAGTCGGTCCGGCTGACTTCGGGTCGGGGCGGCGCAGGACGGGCGCGAGGATCGAGATCCCGTGCTCGCCTTTGCGGACCTGACGGCCGAGCTGCGCCCATGCCCGATAGCCGGCGACCCGGGTGGCTTCGGGACGTTGCGCGGCGATCAGCAGCACGTTGTTGGGGCTGTAGTTGTGAAATCTCGCGGCCACGGTGAGGGTGGCGCGCCATGCCGCGCTGGTTGTGAGCCGTTCGACTTGGTCGAGGAGCTGCGCGTGGATGGCGGCGAGACGGTCGTTGCCTTCTGCGGGCCGGCTCATCCTGTTGCCCGGTGACGGAGCCGGCACAGTGGGAGCGTCGCGGCGAGCCCCACGTCGTGCTGGCCGTGCAAGGGTCTCAGCTCGAGACGGCAGACAGCGGCGGCCTGTTGTAGTGCAGGGGCCGCCGCGTCGAGCGCGTCGATGGTGTCGCCGGTCAAGGTGACGACTCCGGCGAGGCGGTGGGTGCGATACCCGGCGGCGAGTTCGCCGTCCATGGCCACGCCGCTGGCCTCGGCGCCTGCCAGAGCGGCGGAGCTGGTCATCCCGAGCCGGGCGCGGTCGGACTGGTCGAGGACGGCTTTGGCGCGTCGGGTGCGCGCGACCCTGGCAGCGGCGGCTGGTGCCATGCGTTCGAGGTGTAGCGCGACGGTCCGGGTGACCCCGGCGGGTGCGGCGAGGAGCAGCGGGGCCAGCCATGCGGCGCCGACCGGGGCGGTGGGCCAACTGCTGATGGCGTAGCTGCGGTGGATCTGGTCGTCGCTGGTGACGTGGGTCCAATCGGTTCGGCGGCTGACCGGACCGACCCGGACACCGTGGCGGCCGTGAGGGCGCGGTTGGCCTGACAGTGGGGTCAGAAGCTCGCCGCTGAGGTCGCCGGGTCCGAGTGGGCGGGTCAGCAGACGTGCGGCCAGCAGGGTGCGGGCCAGCAGGTGGCAGCGACTGGCGACCGTGCACAGCGCGGTGCCGTCGAGGCGGGAGAAGCTCCACTGAGCGGCGAGTCGGCTGTCGTGGCTGGTCGCGAGCGCCGCGATCTCCTTGTCCCAGCTGGCCGTCGCATCCTCGAGATCGTCAAGTCGGTAGGTGGCACGGCTAGCTGGGTGGGCGCGTTCGATCAGTTGCAGCCGCGCGAGCGTGCGGTCGGTGTCGGCGAGCACCGTGAGCGCGTCACCCCAGCCGGCAATCAACGTGTCCTGTTCGGCGGTGTCCAACAGCGGAAACCGGTCCACCCCGCACACGTCGAACACGACGGTGACGGTGCGGGTCGAGGTGTCCGTGAGCATCCCGATCGTCGGGTCGTCAGGACAGTTATCGATGCGCAGCCGCCCGAACTCGGCGGGTAGCCGAACCTGGATAGGTCCATCCGCAGCACCGTCGCCGGTGAGGGTCGGGATCGGACCACGCCAGCGGACTGCGCCCGACGCAGTCGCCGTAGTCCGCGCTCCGAGAGGCGCTGCCCAATCCAGCAGCGGCCTGCCGCCACAGCGAGCAGTCGCAAGACACCCGCTGAGCAGGATCGGGACGGCGGCAAGCAAGATCGGCAAGCCCGCTGTCAGCGCCAAGATGCTTGCGAGCAAACCCATACCTAGAAGCGCCACCCTTGGGGCGCCGAGGCCCAGCCAGACCCCGCCGGAGCCGGTCGCGCCCACGTCGTAGGTCACGGCGGTGGAGCGTGGTTCGGTGCGGGCGGCCGTCATCGCGGTGCTCCGGACGTGCTCGGCATCGGCGCCTGCCCGGCAGCTGGTTGGGGTGGCGGTTGAGGTGGCGCAGCGGCTGCTGTCGCGGGTCGGCCACCTCCGGACGGAGCTGGCATGGGTAGACGCCCGTTGACTGCCGCGCCGGCTGCCTGGGCGGCCGGGTGCGGTATCGCGGACAGTGCCTGCCCGCCGGTGTGCCGGACCCGGTTGGCGACAGCGGCTCCGGTTCCGGCGGCGACGCCGGCCTCGACCACGTGCGGAATCAGCCGGAAGGTCATCGGCAGACCGAGGGTTCCGAGGAATAGCAGTGCGAGCCCGACCGCCGTCCGGTCGATTCCCTGCGCCAGCCCGTCGCCCGGACCGGCAAGAGATGCGGCGGCGAGGACCATCACAACGGTGATCACGAGCTGGGCGAGGATCACTGCGGCGAGGGTCTCGAGCAACCGGCGGGTCCAGCGCGTGGTGTGCGACCAGAACAGCCCGGCCAGCGCGAGGGGGATGAAGGCGGCGAGCATGTAGACCATCGCCGCGCGCAAGGCGAGCTCGATCCAGATCACGAAACACAGGAATGCGGTCACCAGCAGGATGAGCACGGTGACGGCGGCGTTGGCTCCGGGCAGCACGGCGTTCGGGACACCGCTGATGCCCAGTGATCCGCTCATGTGGGACAGCGCGGTGGCGTAGCCCGACGGGCCGCCGATTCCGACTTTGACCACCAGCGCGCAGCAGGCGTTGACCAGTGCGAGCCCGAGCGCCAGCGCCGCGCGGGAGACGAGCAGCAGGGGCCCAACCAGCAGCGGCAGCAGGATCCCGCGTCGGACCGCGACCCCGGGACGACCAGCGAGGCTCTCGGTGATCACGCCAGCGAGAAGGATCGGCACCGCGAGAACCGCCGCAACCGCGATCATCGCTCGCCATGGCGCGACGAACCAGCCGGACAGGTCAACCTGAGTGGTGGCTACTAACGCCTGGGTCATCTCGGTGAAGGCCCACGACGCCACTGACTGTGCGCCCGACGTGAACACGTGCCCGATCGCCGACAGGATCCCGGGAATCGGGTTCAGGTGACTGAACGGATTCGGGATGTGGATCCTCGGCGCGGCGGGTAGTGCCGGCGGCCTCACGAGACCGTCCCGCCGATGTGGAACGCGAAGTTCACCACGGCGACCGCCGCGCCGGCGACCAGCGCGCCGACCGCTCCGCCGAGCACCATCATCCGGCCCGACTGCTGCGATGAGTAGTGGCCGAACCGGGCGCCGAATCCCCACGCGGCCGCACCGATGAGGACGGCAGCGACGCAGGCGAGCAGGACCCAGGTCATCATCCCGCCGATCAGCGAGGTGAGCTGGCTCGTGCCCGGCAGGTTGTTGTTCGGGTTAACGCTGACAGCGGGAAGTTGCATCGTGGTCTCCTCACGTCGGGGCCGCTGGCGGACGTGAGGAGAGTGCGATGTCGGTGTACCCCCGGATGTACCCCGAGGTGTACCCCGGCCGAGAGAGATCGTCGGGGGTACAACATTCGGGCCTGACGCCAAGCGCCACAGGCTGTTCCGGCTTCGCTGAAGCGATCGTGCCAGTCGAGTCACCAGCGCTCATCGGGCACAGCTCGTCGCGTTAGCCGACGGGCTTCGGCGCGCCTCAGGTATCTGAGACGATGGCGCTCGTGCTGACCTGGGCTGGCGACTACGTCGTACGCGGATTCGCCCGCACGGCCGCTGAAAGCGTGCCCCCGACAAACTCGGTTGCCTCTGACGATCCCACGCCGTATCGGAAGAGCGCGGCGGCCGGCTGAGATGGCCGTTCCCTATCCAGCTGACGGACCCGTCGACTACAGCCAAGACAAGGAATACCGCGTCAGCGTGGCGACGAAAGTCATTGATGCGGCCATCGACGAGTTACCGAAGTGGGAAACCCTCTCTAAACGGCTTGCTGACCGGCTAAGTCTCAGTCTTGAGATTGGAGCCGAGCGCGCGATGGTGCAGGATGCTTTGCTCACGGCCGAGCTCGACCTCGAGTGGACGAACACCATCGTCTATGACACTGACCACTTCCGCCGACCAGGTCGTCCGGAAGATCCCGCCCCAATCCTCCCGGAGTCGCTCCAAGGAGTGGCGGAGGCGGTGTGGTCGCTCGGCTGGCCCAACCTCGAACGCAAGCCGAGCAGGACTATCCACGAATGTTTCGTGGCTCTTGGCGGTCGGTACCGTCACTGCGACGTCTACTGGGCGATGCACAAGCACCTCAAGGGCAACCGGCTGCGAGTGGTGCGCAGAAACTGGATGTTGCTCAAGGACGTGGGTGCCGTTCTCGGCGACCCGACACTCACTGCGAATGAGCGTGAGGAACTCGAGCGCGAGCTAGAGCAGGACCTTGTTGTCGCCTACGTGAACTGGCTGGGCCGGCGCGACGTTCGCAAGCATCTATTCAGCAACGGTCGCGAAGCGGACCTATACGACAGAGAGCGCCGTCTAATAATTGAGGCGAAGGCGAACGAGCGCGACGACGTGATGGTCGCGCATGGAATGGGTCAAGCCATGTACTACCGCTCGTTGGGCGACGTAGACGATCGCATCGCTGTCCTACTGCCGGGCCGTCCTAGTGAACAGGCCGTGAGCCTTCTCAATGTCTACGAAGTCGGACTCATTTACCGAACCGGTGACTTGTTTGTTGAGGTGCTCGTCTAGTCGCCGAACTGGCATAGCGCGCGAGTCGGTTGCAGCCGTTGGATGAGGTGCTAATGGTGTCAGGTGATCGGCTGGGTGGATCTAGATTGACGGCGGGCGCGAGCCAAGGCGAGGGTTTCGGGTTGGACCGTGTCATCGGGTTCGATGTCGAGGTCCAGCGCGATTCGCATTTCCGTCTCGAGCGTATCGGCGATGCCGTCAAGTCCCTGCGCGAGCGCGGCGCGGATGCCAGCGCGATGCACACGCTCTTCATAGCGGCTGGCGAGTAGCCCTTTGCGGGCGGCCGCGAGAGCACCGGGGTAGTTGCCGTTGTCGAGGTCACGTTCGGCGACGGTGAGAGCGACGTCGACGATGGCGGCCTCGACCTCACTGCGGAAGCCTTCGAGATGTAACCAGTGGGCGTCGTCGAGGCCATCGAACGGTCGACCGCGAATGAGTTGAAGAGCTTGGCGCTGTTGGTCGGGGCTGCCTGCAGCGAGCACGGTGAACTCTTGCCAGTCGGTGGTGATCGACTCATCGAGGCGCCACGGTGGCCCTTCGGTGATCGCGCCGTCGACCAGGGCGCGGGAGTCGACGAGCCGGTTGCGAACGGTTTGGCCCGATGGAGTCTGCTTGGGCCACATCGCCTCGATGAACTGGTCCCGGCTGACTCCTCTGCGGTGCAGCGCGAGGAAGGTAAGGACGTTCAGGACTTGTGCGCGGCGGAGCTTGCCGGTGCCAGTCAGTTCCACTGGACCGAGCAGCAACAGCCTTCGCGGTTGATCACTGTCGAGGACCGTCTCGGCTTCGTCGGGTGGAGGTGACGCTTCGTTGTCGAGGACGTGCCGCGTTGCCGTGATCGGACGTGGGTTGTTACCGAGGGCGTGGGGCTGCGATGGCGGGACATCCGCGTCATGGTTCGGATGTTCGGCGTGGCCGACTGGGAGGTTGGGCTGCGTTGCCGTGGCCGGCCGTGGGTTGTTACCGAGCGCGTGGGGCTGCGATGGCGCGGCATCCGCGTCATGGTTCGGAAGTTCGGGGTGACCTACCGGGAGGTCGGGCGCGCTTCGTTCGTGGGCGACAAGGTCGACCGTGGCGGTTGCGTCAAGCCTGGGAAGGATGACGGTGATCGTTTCGATGATCCCGGGGACCTTCAGCTGGTTGCCGTCGAGGTTCCAGGTCTGTGAGTCTGCGCCATCCTGGTCGGTTCGGAGGAGTGCGTAGACGTTGCTTGCCGGGTTCGCGGTGGCGGCGAGCAGAGGTTCGAGGTGATCGTCGGTGGACCAGCCGCAATAGAGGTAGATCGGGGCGGTGCGCCAGCCCGGCTCTTCCTGACCAGTGGCTATCGCGTTCGACGCGCTCGCGGGTGGTCGCGGGCAGGTCGCGTCGTCGCTGGAGACGCGATCGAGTGGTCCGACCGCGGTTGCCAGCCAGGGAGGCACGTGAACCTGGACCCGCATTGCCCAGGGGGCGCCGGCTATCGCGGCTGCCAGGTGCGTGAGGTAGGGGCGGACGTCGGTGTCGGGTCCGGTGATGATGACCGGGTCGGTAGCCAGGTCGAGCAGGATCTCTCCGTCGGAGGTGCTGCCGATCGGGGTGAAGAGCGGATGGGGGTCGTCGCAGTCATCGACCGCGAACCCGTACTGGGCGGCGTCCGCGGGGAGGCGCCAGCCTCCGGTGACGGGGATGAAGGGGGGTACCGGCGAGCTGTCTTCCTCGATGAGACGAAGATCGACCGCGCCGTCGTTGCGGGCGATCACCGCGCGGATGGTCACGGGCGTGCAGGCAGCAAGGTGTAGGGCGAGTTCGACCGCCGACGCGGTGGAGCGGGTTTGCGCAGCGTCGTTACGGAGGTCGGCCTCTGCCTGTCTCAAAGCCGGTGGCGATGGCGCGATCCGGTGGCCGACCCGACGCCGACGTTGCGCGATCCGGCGGGCGCGGTCGAGAACGACGAGAGCTGCCGCAGCACCGAGTCCTATTCCCAGCGGCACCGCTGGCGAGTGGTGGTGTTCCTCGTCGGCGGGGTTCGTGACCGTTGGGCGGGGTGCACTCTCTGTCGGGGTGGGTGGCGCGGTCGGCAGTGTTGAGGAGGTCTGGCTCCCGGCACGGCCAGATGTGGACGGCGGTGTCGGTGAGCCCGCCTCTGACGGAGTGACCGTCGTGTGGCCGGCGGGCGGCGGCTTGTTCGGCTCGGTGGGTTGTTGTTCCGATTGATGCCGACCGTTCGGTGCCGCGTCGCTGGTCGATCGCCGCGGGTCGGCATGAAGCGTGCTGGGCAAGGTGAGCGTCCAGCCGGGATCGATCAGGTTGGGATCGGTGAACTGCTGACCGTTCGGTTCCTCGCGGTCGGCGTTTGCCTCCCAGACCTTCTGCCAGTCTGTGATGCCGTGGGCGGCGGCGATGCCGGACAGAGTGTCGCCGGGTTCGACCGTGGCACTCTGCGGAGTGGCGGGGTCCGTGGTTTCGTGCTGCCGGGGCGGGCCGTGGTGATCGGCTGATGGGATGAGGATGGTCCAGCCTGCGTAGAGTTGACGGGGGCTGTCCATGACGGCGCCGTCGGCGTGGGTCCGGCCTTCGTTCAGATCCCAGATTTCCCGCCAGCGCGCTCCGTCACCGAGATAGTGCTCGGCCAGAGCCCAGTAGTTGCGCATACCTCCGGTCTCAGGGATGACGTAGGTGCGTTCGTGCTGCGAGCCGGCGGAAGTATGAGGCGTGTGATGGTTGGATTGCGCGGCTGACGGTGCACTCCAAGCGGTTTCGCTGATGTGGATGGTCGGCGCAGCGTGGACGTGCGAGGCTGCCGGCACGCCGGTCGCTGTCTGGGCGGGCAGCAGGAGGAGGACGGCGCTGATCAGGTTGCGGGCGAGGTCCTGTTGGCTTCCGAGCATCGGGATGCGGAGCTCCCGGAGCGGGCGGCGGGTGATCCGTGCGCGAACTGCGAGAGAGATTTCGAGAAGCGCCGGAACGGCGAAGGACAGCCACGCGATCCAGAAGATCGTGGCGAGGATCGCGATCATGTCGGTGTCGGAGAGCTGACCGGCGCGCAGCGACGGCCAGGAGTGGAGCGGGTTGCCGACGGTCGTGGCCAGTGCGAGCGGCAGCCCGATTGTTGCGGCGAGCAGCAGGACCGCGGACAGTGCGCCGCGCATCCGGGTGGAGGTGGGCATTGTCAGGCTCCTTCCGGCTCGGTGGCGGTGCCGACGACGGCGGTGGCGCTGGCGGTGGCGGTCTGGGAGATGTTGGTCAGCCCGACCGCGGAGAGGATCACGGTGTGCCGGGGCAGGTGGGCGGTGACGGTCACCATGTCGCCGTTGATACTGACCGTTCCGGTGGCTCCACCGTCGGCGAGAATCGCGTCTGCCGCCTGGGTCGCTGCCGTGGGGTCGGCCTGAAGGTCGGCGGGAGCGTCGCGTAGGGACGCGGGGGTCAGGGCGGTGGCGCCGGCGCGGGCGGCTTGGGTGGCGAGGTCGGCGGCACGTTCGCGGGTAGCGAGCGCGGCGCCGCCGTCGATGACGAGCCCGGCCATGACTAGTGCGGCGAGGGTAGTGATCGCGAAGTACAAGGCGATCGACCCGCGGTCAGTGTTCTCCTCCGCCAGCCGTTGGCGTAAGTGGCGGATCACGATGTCGTCCCGGTGGTGAGCTGACGGAAGGGCTCGAGTGGTGAGGTGGCGCTGGAGGCGAGATGGACGTCGCCGGGAACCCCGGACAGTGTCAGTCCGGACAGGTTCGCCGTGCAGGTCAGATGTGCGGTGACATCGCCGCCGGGATGGAAACTGCTGGTGTCGACGGTGATCTGCATGCCCGCACAAGACATTCCCCCGTTCTCGAGGGTCTGGGTGGCGGCGCCGATCGCGGCGGTCTGCGCCGCACCCGGCGAAGTGGCGAGTGAGGCGGCGCGGGCAGCCGACGCGGCGGCTTGGTCGATGAGTTCCCGGCCGCGTTCCACCCGGCCGAAGGCGACGACGATCAGCAGCATCACGATGACGAAAGGCAGCAGAATCGCGAGTTCGAGCGTGGCGAACGCGCCTCGGTCCCGTTCGCCCGCTTGATCGAGACGGCCGCGGAATCCTGTCGCGGTCATGACGCCGCCACATAGGTTTCGACCGGACCGCTCGCGCGTTCCGAGACGGTGAAGTGACCGAACGGAATGACAGACGCGACCCGCGCGGAGACGGTCACCGTGGCGTTGTCAGCCGTGCGGGTAACGGTCACCTGCGGGTTCGGCAGGCTGTGCGGAGCCACCTGACTCAAATAGGTCACCGTGTCGGCCCTTCCCGCCGAAGCACTCCCTTGGTAGGTCTCGGTGGTGCGCAGTCCCTCTTGAGCGGCAGCTTCAGCGACGTTGCGGGCGTGCCACACGATCGCCCATTGGACGATCATCATGATGAGGAAGAACACGATCGGCAGGACGATCGCGACTTCAAGCACCGAGTACCCGCCGTCCGCGTCGTCGCGACGCAGACGGTCCCGCAGGCACCCGGAACGCATGGAGAACCCGGCCTATTGAGTTTGGGTGTTGTTGGCGGTGCTCTTCGCCTTGCTCACGATGATCGCGACGATCGCGATCGCGGCGGCCGCCAAGAGCGCCGTCATCACGACCCAGATCAGGATCCCGTCGCCTCGCTCCGGGTCTCCGCCTAGCCCGCGTTGACGTTGTTGCAGCGCCATGAAGTGGCTGCGGGTCCAGTAGTAGATGAGCTGGATCTCGGTCATCGCGGTTCTCCTTGGTGGGCGAAGGGGCGGGGGTCAGATGCGGAGGAAGTTGGTCACGGCGGGGTAGCCCACAAAAACGGCGAAGCCGACGCCGAGCAGGATCTGTGCCAGGAGCATCGACTGGTCGCGTTTGCCGGCGGTGCCTTCGGCGTCGGCGAGTTCTTCGGCGCGGATCGAGGCCGCGCGCGCCGACAACGTGTCGCGGACCTGCGCGCCGTCGTGGGCGACCAGCTGTATCAGGGTGCCGAGTTCGACGAGGTCGGCGACGCCGATGCGTTCGCCGAGTTGACCGAGTGCAGTCCAGGCGTCGACGCCGGCACGGGTGGCGTGGCTCACGGTTGCGCGGATGAGTTGTAGGGGCCAGCCTTCGCCGATCCGCGCGGCGTCGGGCAGGGCTTGTTCGGCTGCGGCCCGACCGGACATCTGTAGCGACACCCAGTCGAGGTAGGCCCCGAGGGCGCGGGTGAACTCGGCGCGTCGTCGACGCGCGGCTGTCCGTGCGTCGATGTCGGGGACGAGGAAGAACACGCCGGCCAATAGCGCGGCGGCCACCAGCCAACCGATCGCGGGAAGTGCGAGGCCGAGGCTGGCGCCTGCGGAAAGGAAAGCCAGCGCGAGCAGGAAGCCGACGATGGCGAGCGCGGTCTTGCGGCCCATCGTTGCGTCGAAGGACTGTCCGGTCAGGGTCAGGTCTTGGCGCAGGGTTGTGTAGCGCACGCCGCGGCGGTGGAGCTGGTCGGCTAGCCAACCGCCGATGCGCTCCTCGACGCCGGCGCGGGTGCCGGTCTCGGCAATGCCGGTTCGGGGCTGGCGGTGCGCGGCGTCGATCCTGGCGAGGGCCACGAGCGGATCCACCCTCGGCGGTCGAAGCATGATGATCAGTGCGAACACGGAGGCGCCGATCGCCGCGCCGATGAGCGGTAGCGCGGTCATCGCGAGGCTCCTGCCCTAGGCGCTGATTCGGGGGTTCGCGGCAGGATGAGCCCGGTCAGGTCGTGCACGATGCGGAGGTTCGTGGTTGCGGCAACCGGGTCGTTCGTCGCAGACAGGAACGGGGTGGCGGGTTCACCGCCGGCGAGTCGACGCAGCCACACGAAGGATGCGGCGAACAGGCCGATGACTACTCCGAGGGCGACCTGCCCGCCGAGGCTGGAATACGGGGCCACGTAACTCCGGGAGAACGTGGCGAGCAGTACCGCGAAAGCGACAGTGATCACGACGACAAGCTGCACGCTGCGTCGCATGCTCGCCCGCCCAGCGGTGATCCTTCGTCGCTGATCCAGTTCCTCTCGGCCAGAGCGAGCCAACGAGCCGAGGACCGACGCGAGACCGCTTCCGCGTTGTCGCGCGTTGAGGACGAGAGCGCCGATGACCTTGTCGGCGCTCGCGTCGCTGAGCTCCGCGGACAACGCGAGGAGCGCGGAATCAAGCGGTACCCGAGCGCGCAGTCTTCCGACGAGCCGGACTAGCGCCGGTCGGATCGGCGTGGGGGCGTGGGCCGCGGTGGCGGGGATCGCCTGCTCGAGGCTGGCGCGTGCGGTGACGGTGTCACGCAACGCCTCGGTCCACATCACCAGTGCTTCGAGCCGGTCGATCTGTGCGCGTTCCGCGCGGGCACCGCCAAACATCAGCGGCCAGGCCACCACCAGCGCTGCGATACCGACCGCGGCGACCGGCCAACGCGTCACCAGCAATGTGACCAGACCAGCGACGATCCCGGCCCCGTATCGACCGCTGGTCGCGGGTGACCGTAGCGACGCGGCGAACACGGTGAGTCGACTTGGTGGGCGCGGTCCGGAATCGGCGCTACCGCGCAGGGCGAACACGAGCAGCGCCACTGCGCCGCCGAAGCCGGCCGCGATCAGCGCGGCTACGACAGCGTCGAAAGTTGGGCGCATTCAGACCGCCGCCCTCGGGTACCAGCTGGTGTCGGCATAACCGGCCGACTCGAGGCGGGCACGGTGCTCTGGGGTCAGCGCGTACTCACTGCGGGTCGCACGCCCGTCCATCGGCGAGGGGGTGAACACCTCACTGGTCACCGCGCGTTCGCCGTCGAATCCGGCGATCTCACGGATCTCGGTCACACACCGCGTTCCACCAGCAAGCGGGTTCTTGGCGATGAAGACCACGAAGTCGAGCGCGCCAGCAAGCAACGAGTGGGTGACCGAGAACTCCAGACCGTCGGACTGTGCGGCGTAGGACGCGATGCGATCGAGTACCGCCAGGCTGCTGCGCGCATGGATGGTGGACAGCGACCCGTCGTTGCCTTGCGACATCGCGTTGAGCATGGTCACGATCTCGGGCCCGAGGACCTCGCCGACGATCACCCGCGACGGGTCCGCCCGCAGGGACCGTTGGACCAGCGCGGCCATGCTGATGCCGCCGCGGCCTTCGGCGTCCGGAAGCACCATCTCCCACTCGACGACGTTGGGATGCAGGTCCGGATGGCGGCGTAACCCGAGCTCGAGTGCGCGTTCGACCGTGATCAGACGTTCGGCTGGGTCGATCACATTCACCAGCGCACGAAGCAGGGTGGTCTTGCCGGCGTCGGTCGCGCCGGCGACCATCAGGTTGCATCGCGACTGAACGGCGGCCTGCAAGAACTGCGCCGCGTGGTCGCTGACACTCCCGAGCTCGACCAGGGTCGGGAGGAACATCTGCGGGAACCGGTTCCGGCGGATCGAGATCGCAGGCCGTTCGCCGGCGCCCATCACCGCTGACAGCCTCGACCCGTCGGCCAGCCGCAGATCCAGCTCTGGAGTCGCCGGGGTCCATGGCCTGGGGTTGATGCCGGCGTGCGCTCCCTGACTTTGGATGATCGCGATCAGGTCCTCGTCGGTCGCCGCGATCGGACGGTGCCGCACCGGAGAAGGCTCGCCCGCGTAGGTGATCCAGACCTCGTCGCAGCCGTTGATGTTGATGTTCTCCACGGACTGGTCGTCGAGAAGTTCTTGCAGCTCGCCGGCGCCGAACATCGCGGCGTGTACGGCGGCGGCCAGTCTCTGGTCGTAGCCGCGGTCCGCGGGCAGCTCACCGCCGTCGCGCAAAGTCTGCTCGAGATGGTCGGCGATCGTGCGGTCGATCAGCGCCAGTGCAAGCTGGTGTTCGTCCTCCATACCAAGGCGCGAGTCACCGCGTCGTTCGCGCTGCTGGTGTTCGGCCGTGAGCATCTCGGCGACCCGCGCCTGTAACAGTCGGACCATCCCCGGCTCCGCAGCCGTCGAGAGCGGCGTCGTCACTGCCGAACTCCCGCGATGCTCGTGATGGTCTGGGGCTCGGGGGCATTCACCGGGGCGGTCGTCTCGGTGAGTTCCGGCCAGGTGGCCCGCAACCGGGCAACAACCTCACGGGCCGCGGTGAACAGCGAGGACCGACTCACTCGACGGCTGACTGCACCGGTGTGCAAAGCAGCGACTCCCGGCGCATCATCGGGGACTACGCCCAGGACCACCGTGGGGGAACCGACGGAGGCCAGCAATTTGCTGACACGCACTTCTGCCGCGTGAGCATCCCGCCGGTCGGCGCGGACAACAACGGCGAGTGGTGTTCGAAGCCGATGTGAGCCGCCGAGTTCCGCGGCGAGATCCTCAACTCGCTCCCGCAGGTGTCCCAGGCTCGATGTGTCAGCGTGGGATACCAGCACTGTCACGGCGGCGGATCGCGCACACGACAGCACAGGGCTCGTCGAAGACAGGCGCCCGAGATCGACGATCACCGTCTCGGGTGCCGCGGCAAGAACATCGACCACAGCGGGAAGATGCGACGCGATCCGGGTGAAGCGGGCAGCCGACGTCTCCCCAACGACGAGCGGGACGCCGCATCCCGCAACCTGCGCGTAGCGAAGCAGCGGCTGGCCCGCAGCACCTGGACGGCTGTCGACCGCGAGCGTCGTGATCGTTGGCGAGGCCGCCAGCGGCTGACCGTCAGTCCCCGCGACCCGATACGGAAGGTCAGCGCCGCAAGCGTCCAGCTCCACCACCACCCGATCGCCGGGCCAACAGATACCCATCAGCAGCGAGAGAGTGCTCGCTCCTGGTGAGCCCTTGTCCGAGGCGACCGCGATGATCACGAGCCGGCTCCCGGCTGTTGCACCAGCGCGACCAAGCCCGCATCACTTGCCGTGGTGATCCCGTACGCCGCAGCCTTCGGCGCTTCGAGCGTCAACAGCGTGCCACCCTCGACCGCCGGGTTCGACCGGATATCGAACACAACCGCGGTCGCCAGAAGCGGTGAGGACACCGAGGAGGTGGGCGCAGTCTTCGACGGCAACCGCAGGACGTCGACCACGTCACCAGGGACGAGCCCGGATGACGGGATCTGTCCGGGCGCCTCCGCAACCCCGACCAGAACGTCGCCGGCCGGCAACGGATTTCCGGTCGAGATCATCGCCAGCTGTACCGGGGTCCGGGGAAGTATCTCAACGGCGGCGGTGTGTCCGACCACCTCGGACAGATGATCGGCGGCGACCGCGGTGATCCCGCCCGCGACCGGCTCGCTCACCACATCTGCGCTTGTGATCACATGCCCGGCCGGGATCTCCCGTGCGGCGACGAGCACTGACACCTTGTTGCCCGCCTGCGCATAGAACCAATACCCCAGAACCGCGAACCCGACGATCAGCACGGCGGCGAGCGCGACATAGCCGCGAGGTCGGTTCGACGTGGGCAGCGGGGTCGACAGCCCCGACATTGCACGGTGACCGTTGGCGCTCGGAGGCGACATCGGGAGCGTTCGTGAACCTGGACTCGTCATCGCGTCACCACCGACTCGATCTGTAACACCATCAACTGACCTGACCGCGACGTCGTCAGATCCGGCAGCGTCCCGGTCTCGCCGTCGTTCGCTCGCCAGGTCACCGCCCATCGGATCGACTGCGTCGACGTAAGTGGCTGGCTGGTCGCCGACCGGTATTGGTAACCACACCCGCCACCTGCCGGCGCCCCGTTTCCGTCGGTCGATGTCCACGCCCGCCCCGGTCCAGCGCAGCTGACCGACGACGATCCGTCACCTGGGTCGAAGAGCAGCGCCGTCGGTGTCACGGTTACCGTCGCGGACACGCCTCCTGCACGAGCCGTAGCGGTCCGTGGCTTCCACGACGCTGGATCTGTCCAGAACCAGGTCCACAGGTTCACGTATGTATAGGGGTGGCCGTGGTACGTCTCAGACGGGCTAGGCGACCGGTCACCGGACGGCAGTGGCAGTTGCAAGGTCTTCTCTGCTTGCAGCGCCAGCGTCCGCGGGTCGGGTCCCGTGGGCGGATCCGCGAGCCACACCCAGCCGTTGCCAGTCGTTCGAGGCGGCCAGGTGAGGCAGTCGTAGATTGCGCCCGTCGTGTGTCCTGCCCAAATGGGATCCGACTTTGGAGGTTGCGGCGTAGCCAACTCGAGATAGCAGTTCAGGCTGGCATCCCACACACCGAGGCCGTGCACCTCGCACGGGATCACCTTGCCGTCGATGTCGGTGCATCGCTGCTTCCCACCGGATCCGCCGGTTCCGCCGGACCCTCCGCCGCCACCGTGTCCGGGAGCGCCAACTTGGACGACGCACAAACCGTGAGCGTCACGTTGCGCGCAATGGACCGGCGGCCGGTGCGACGCCCAGGCTGGCGCTGCGGTCAAGAGCGTGCACGCCATCGACAGTGCCAAGATCGCCCCAAGGCTTAGGCGGCGCATCTGGCGACCCCGCTGTTGGTGACCGCCTTTACGAGCCAGGCGCCCGATTTCGGGTACCTGAAGTTGACCAGCGTCAGATGGGTCAAGTAATAGGGCCGACGCGACTTGGGGACGATCGACTTGCCGGACGGACCGGTCGCCCTGACGCTCGCGACCTTGACGCAGGCGGTGACATGGACAGTCGGCGGACTGCCGGATAGGTCGATGTTGTCGATATGAGTGCTGGTTACCTCGGTGCGTCCGGACTGACGGTCATCGGCAGCGCGGAACCTGTTGATGTCCGCTATCTCATTGTTGACGTCGGGCTGCGTGGAGACGGCGTACAACCTTGTGACTGACACTCGCGGACTGAGGAACAGGTCGTCGAGTACTCGCTCATAGCGGCCGACCTGTGCGACAGCTGCTTCTCCGACCCGCTGCGAAGGTTGTTGTTGGGGAGACGCGCTCGGCGCGGTCCGCGAAGGATCGGAAGGTGTCGGTCCGGACTGGGTATGGACACCGCTGCTGCTGCAGCTGGCCAAGGTGCCCGCAACACACACGAGGACGAGCGCTCTCGCTGCCCGTTGAACTGAGTACGCAGGGGTGCGTGCCGAGGAGGCCAGACTTCGTGGCGTACGGGATCGACGCCTGGCACGTAACCCGTGTCTGGTCGGCGACATGGTCACCGTCCCGCGTCCGTTATTTCCCGATTGATCATGCATTCCCCACCTTCGAGCCAGTTGAACCACGTTCGCTGACTCCTCAATGCAGTCTCATGTCTGAGACAGCACTGAAAGCCCCGAACTCGTTTCTGTGGATAAGTGCGCACGAGCGGCAGAGTGGCCCCGAGGTGTACCCCCAGATGTACCCCCACCTGGTCTGAAGCGCTTGGGGTACATCTGGGGGTACACCTCGGGGTACACCCACCCGGCACCCTCGGCCGATGAGCCACGCATTGGATCCGGATTACGCGACGATCGGCGGAATGCTGCTGGAGCCGGCGCAGCTGGACCGCCTCAGCGACTGGTTGCGGCCAGAGGACTTCGCTAAGCCGCTGTGTGGGGAGCTCTACGAGTTGCTCACCACCATGAGGTCGATGAGGAGCCCGATCGACCCGGTCACGGTCCTCGGTGAACTGCGTCGCGCCGGACGGCTTCGTTCCGACGGGTACCCGGCAGGGGAACTGATCGCGATGGTCGAGTCGGTGCCCACGCCGGCATCGACGCCCTACTACGCACGGATGGTGCTGGAGGCCGCGACGTTCCGCCGCATCGAACAGTGCGGGGCGCGGATCACTCAGGTCGGACACCGGCGCCGGGGTTCACCTGATGACGCCTTCGAGCTTCTCGGTCAGGGGTGGAGCGAGCTTGCGGATGTTCGCAGTCGGTGGCAACGCAGCGGCGAGCCGAGCCAATCACGGTCGTCCGACCGAGGTCGAGCATCGGAACTCGTCGAGACTCGAGCAATCGATCGCCCTGCCGCAACCCGAGCAAGGTGACTTGTCACTACCCCGTTCTGTGAATCTGGCGGAGCCATCGCCGGGCGTCGTCGACCTCGGCGCGAGCGGGTTGGGTCGAGCGCGGCAGGCTCGTGGTCATCGGGTAAGCCGTAGCGTCTCCGAGAGTGCCCGGTCCGACGATCTGGTGATGTGCGGTCAGGACCAGCCCGGCTCCGGTGGTTGCGAACAGGCGTGCGGTGTCGTCATCGCGGGCGTCGAGTGCCGCCTCGAAGCTCGCGAAATCGCCGATGGCGACACCGTATACCGGGTCGCCGGTCGGGTCGTCGACCCGGTAGAGCGTGTAGGTCATCTCTGACTCCTCTTGTTGTTGGCACTGTGAACTCATCGGGCATCCCGCGGGAAGATCTCGCGGGCAACTTGTGGATCAACGCCGCCGATTCCGACCCTCGTTGGGATGCTCCTGGTGGTAGCGGTGCAGGAAGTCACGGTCGTATGCGGTGCGCAGCAGCATGTCGAAGGCGTCCGGCGGTTTGGGCATCGTCTGGATCGCGACAGCGCAGGCACCGGCCCAGGCATGGGTGTAGGTCTGCAGTGCGGCGCGGTCATGAACCCGAACCGTCAACCAGTCCGTAGTGACCGTCGCGAAGGCCTGACCGGGGCACGGGGCCGAGACGTCCCAGCGTTGAGGTCCCTCGGCGACGACATCCGCGACCGGGTAAGCGGCACCCTTTGGGAGGTTCGCCGGGCGTCGAGGCTCAGGACTGGTCGCCGGGAGAAGGTGTGCACTGCTCGCTTGCGCCTGCGCCCACGCCGTGGCTATGGAGTTGACCGCCGCCCCGTCGAGACAGATCACCAGCATCGGCCCGGTCCGCACCGCGAGGTGGACCTGAGGTCCACCGCCGAAGCGACGCGGACGGACCCGCACCGTGTCCATGTCGCGCGCGTCGATCACCAGTTGCATCGGCCAAGTCCCGGTCATGGCCGCAACACTCGACCGTGGATGTACCCCCAGATGTACCCCGAGGTGTACCCCCGCCGGGTGCGTGGCCTTGGGGTACATCCGGGGGTACACCCTTCCGGTCGAATGAGAGCTGTCCCGCATCCGAGCCCGGACAGGAGCTCAGTCATGAACCTCGCGCAGATCACCATCGTCGGGAATCTCGCCGGCGAACCGGAGTCACGGACGCTCGCCGACGGCCGACTGCGGACCCGCTTCCGGGTCGCCGCGACGAGCCGCGCACTGGACCCGAGGACCGGCCGGTGGCGAGACGGCGATACCACGTTTCTCGCCGTGGTCGCGTGGCGGGGATTGGCCGCGGCGGCGGCGGGGTTGCACCGCGGTGCCCGCGTCGTCGTGGTGGGGCACCTGCGTCAGTACGACTATGCCCGCGACGGGCAGCGGGAGACCGGATACGAGGTGCAAGCCCAGGAGATCGCCCTTGGCCTTCCCCGCCGTCGAGCCGTAGAGGCCGACGGAGCCGGCGCGGTCGGTGCCGGCTCCCCCAGCTGACCGCTCGGCGGCTCCCGATCGTGGGTGGCCGGTACGTCCTGCCCAGCTGCGTGAGCCTACGGGCGCGCGACCTGCACGCAACCGGCCTTCACACCGCCGCTCCGAACCATCTTGCGTTCGCTGCGCTCCGCAAGATCGTTCTCGCGCCGGTCGGCCGGTTGCCCTCCGGCCGCTTATCCGCCCGTCTGGCCCCCGCGCCGGCAGGACGGTTCACCGGCCACCCACAAAGGGGCGGCCCCGGACCTGCTCGGCAGGAAGGAGCCGGCCATGACGGCCAGCACCACCACAACCAGGCCCGCCTTCGTCGAGCTCGACCCGCGCAGCCTCGCTGCGCACCCAGGCAACATCCGCGACGACCTCGGCGACCTCACCGAGCTCACCGCATCGATCAAGGCAGTCGGCGTACTCGAGCCGGTGATCATCACCCCAGTCGTCACCGACGACGAGAACAAGAGCGCAAAGACGAGGGCGGCGTACCGGATTCTCGCCGGACACCGGCGGGTCGCCGCCGCGATCAAAGCCAAAGCAGCGACGGTGCCGTGCATCGTCCGCGTCGACCTCGACAGCGACATCGACTCGCTCACCACGATGATCGTCGAGAACGTGCACCGCGCCGACCTGTCCGCGACCGAGGAGGCGGCGGCGTACGCGCAACTCGCGGCGTTCGATCTCACCCCGGCGCAGATCGCCGAGCGGACCGGTCGCAAGACCAAGACGGTGCGCGACGCGCTCAAACTGCACCGGCTCCCCGACAGCGTGCGGCAGCCGGTCGCGGACGGGTCGATCACCTTGGAGCAGGCCGCGGAGATCGCGAAGTTCGCCGACGATGAGAAGGCCCACGCCCGGCTGATGAAGGCTGCCGAGTCGGGCTATGGCCTGTCCTACGCCATCGCGGAAGAGAAGCACCGCCGCGACCGCAGCGCCCGCAAGGCGAGGAGCAAGGCCGCTCTGGTCAAGGCCGGGGTGAAGGTGATCGGCAAGCCCAAGGGCTACCCGTACGACGGACCGGCCGCGCCGGTCGGCAACCTCTGCCTCGCTGACGGCGCCACGCGCTACACCGTCGAGACCCACGCCGACTGTCCGGCCCACGCCGCGTTCCTCGACACCGGCACGGGTGAGCCGATCTATGTGTGCACCGACCCCGACGGCAACGGGCACGTGCGGATGACCGCTACCCGTCACGTCGGCCCGGAGGAGGCGGCGCGGCGTGAGGCCGAGGAAGCCGCGCAGGCCGAGCGGACCGAGGCGCTGATGGTCGCGGCCCAGGTCCGAGGCGAGTTCCTGCGCACGTTGATCGCCACGGCGAAGCAGCCACCGACCATCACGGCGACGTCACTACTGGTCCTGTTCGGGTACGCCGACGACATGGCCCGCAACCACGCGCATCTGGTCGCAGACCTGCTCGGGATCGACCCGGACACCGCCTCGATCGGCGGTGCGTACGCGGAGAGGATCCGCACTGTCACTCCGGCTAAAACCTGCCAGCACGTGACGGCGCACGCCGCCGCGATCGCCGAGACCAACCTCGCGCGACTTGCCGCCGGACGGACCTGGGGGTACCGGCCAGCACTGACCGTGACCTGGTTCGACTTGCTCGAATCTCACGGCTATCAGCCGAGCGAGATCGAACGAGTCGTGCGGGACGAGGCAGTCCGTGACCGGGACGCCGAGGAAGCCGAACTCGCCGCTGAGGATGAGGAGGACGGGCCGGAAGCGGCTGACGATGCCGACGACGCGCAGCCCGAGATCGACTGACACCCATGTATAGGAGTGTGATGGGGAGGGGCTACGGTCCCTCCCCATCACACTGTTGTCTAACGGCTTCGTCCGACCGCTCGTTGGTTGTCGGGTGCGCCTGTCAGCCACTGGGCGAGGTGGGCTTGTGCGCTGTGGTCGGCCTGGGTCAGGGCGAGGCGTTGCCGACCGCTGGTTTCCAGCCGGGCCACTACCGCCGAACGAGTCAGCTCGCTGCGTTCCGCCTCGCTGATTGGGTCGGCGCTTGGATAGTCGAGATCGGCGTCGACTTCGGGTAGCAGCGTCTCCAGTGTCCCGTAGAGATGGTTAGCAGTTCGGCCACGACTCATCGCGACGTACCCGGACTCGTGGGTAAGAGTGCGGGACGCGTAGAGCAGGGCCACGTCGACGGTGATTCCCTGCGCCTTGTGCACCGTCAGCGCATAGCCGTAGGTGAGAGCTCCGGCTTCGAGAGCATCGCGCGGCACCACGACTTGTCCTGTCTCGGTGTCAACTGTGACCCCATCCGGACTGACTTGGCTGATCGTGCCGCGGCTGCCGTTGATCATCTTGAGCGGGTAGTGGTTTCTGGTCACGACCGCCGCGTCGCCGACTCGCCACTCGACGGGACGACCGTCCACGGTGACCGTCAGCGCGTCCCGGCCAAGGCCACCCGAGGCGTGCAACGCCGCTCGAGCAAGAGTGTTCAACGCCCGCGCGTCGGCCCGACGACTAGCAAGCATGACGACCGATCCGGTTGACTCGCGGGCGGCCAGGTAGTCGGCGATGATCGCGGTGCGAGCAGACATGGTGCCGTCATGCAAATGCAGCCGTCCGGCGTCGCCGTAGGAGTCGAGCGCGCCGAGAACGTCACCGTCGCGCAGCAGCTGCAGCGCCTCACGCTCCCAGGCTTCGCGCTGCCGAAGGTTCCCGGACAGCCGGGCACACGGCATTGACCTGGTGTAACCGGCGAACAGGCCGCCGGCGTCGATCTCCGGTAGTTGCGCCGGGTCGCCGATCAGCACCAACTTCACCTGAGCCGCGCGGGTGGTCGCGTCGAGCCAGGCGAGATCCCGGGTTCCCACCATCCCTGCCTCGTCCAGCACCAGAACCCCGCCCGGTCCGGGAAGCCCGCGCTGGGAGTTGCCCGACCGGATCGCGCGGACCAGCCGGGTCAGCGACTGCGACGGGATACCCGTCCCGTCCTCCAGGGTCCGAGCAGCGATCGCGGCCAGCGCCACCCCTCGCACGTCAACTCCCGCCTGCTGCCAGGCCTGGTGAGCCGCTCGCAGCGCCGCCGTCTTCCCTGCCCCGGCCGGGCCGACCACCACCTCGACACCGGCGCCGGAGGTCAGCATCCGCCGAACCGCCGCCTCCTGGTCTGCCGACAGTCCCGCCCCGGTGATGCACGCGGAAACCACCTCGTAGGGAACGACGCCAGCATGCTCGTCGGCCCGCTCGGACGCGCTGCGCAACGCTGCCGCCTCGGTCGCGAGCAGATCCGCTGTGCTGTAGCGGCGTGACTCCGGTGGGGCGTCACCGATCAGAGGCACCACCACCTCGTCGCGCACGACGAGGGTAGCTAGGCCGCGCAGATCGGCGACGGTCACCGGCGCACCCGCAGGGACCGACTCACACACCGCCCGCAGCAGAGCACGACGGTCGAACGTCGAGGAGCGAGCCGTCACGCCGTCCGCGCCCAGGACCTCAGCAGCGACAGCTCGGGCATCCGGTGCACAGACAGTGCGCTCGCGACCCGCACGCAGCGCCTCCGCGATAACCGCATCCGGTGGGAACTCCGATGCTCGCGCCCGTTCCCGCCAGCCGCTCCGCAGGACCGCATCCGCAACGTGACGCTTCGGAGCGCGAGTCGCCAGAGCGGCGACCTGCGCCGCGCGAGGACCGTCCTGCCCGTGCTCGGCGAGGTGCTCCTCGATCTCTGCGCGGCGGGTCGAGAACAACTTCCGAAGCGGCGCGCCGATCCCGGTGATCTCGGCGACACCGTGACGCACCGGACCCCACGCCACCCCCAATCGGCGGGTCAACTCGCCGCGCAGCACCGCCTGATACAGGTAACCGCCGGTCGACGCCTGCCGGTACGCCTCGGAGGTGTCCCACGCACTCCACCGGCCGTCCGTCCCCTGCACGACATTGGGAACCACGACATGGGTGTGCAGTTGCGGGTCACCCGCCCGCGAGCTTCGATGCTCGAAAGCCACCGCCGCCCAGCCGGTCGTGTCGATCCGCTGATACGGCTGGCCGGGCGTGTGATGACCGCGCGCCGCCCTGGCACACAGACCCTCCAGATACTCGATCGTTTGCTCGACCGCGGCTTGGTGCGCGGCCCGCACCTCGGCAACCACGCGCTCATCACCAAGACCGAACAGCACCGACACGCTTTTCGGGGCGGAGAACGTCAAGTCGAGACCCGAGCGGCGCACATCCACCTTCGCGTCCGCGAACGGCAGCGCGTCCGCGTACAGGTCTCGGCCGTCCTCCGTGCGGAACACCTCTACGGGGTCCGCGCCGACCGCCTCAACGACCCGCCCGGCGAGCACCACCGGTACCGAGGCGCGCGGTCGTCTCGGCAGTCGAGCGTCCGTCGCTACCGAGGACCGCGCCGCGTCCAACGCCTTCAGCAGTGCCGGGTCGCCGATCAAATCAGCGGCGTTGACGCCTCGCTCAGCCGCGATCCGATCGACGGCGCGGACGAGGACAGCGGCGGAAACCCGGCCGCGCGGGTCACCCCGCAAGACTGGTGCGACCAGCGTCTGACCGTCCGGGCCGCATCCGGCCAGAAGGCCGCGCAGCACCGCCTCCCCCGCCTGATCGAGGCCCGGCATGACCGCATGTTGACGAACCGCCGACCCGCACCACAGGCCGCGCGGCTCTCCCGGCGCGGCAGTGAAGTAATCCGCGGGACACCCGGCTTGTCGGGACAAGTAATACTCCGCAGCGCCCGGACCACGGGCGAGCCGCCCGATCGTCAGCACGGTCGCTCCCGACTCGTCGATGCCGTATGCACCGGGTCAGGATGGGGACAGGGTGTACCCCCAGATGTACCCCCAGATGTACCCCAAGCCGAAAATCAGCCCAATTTCGGAGCGGCGGCCTGATTGACAGCCCCTGGGCAGGCCGCCTCCAACGAGATCGTGACGCCACGCGAGGTGACGTGTTGCCCCATGACGGCGAGCCCCTCGCCCAGCACTTGGCGCATGATCTCCACGTGACGATCCGGCGTGCCGACCGGCACGAGCAACTCGACCTGCCACGCCTCAAGAGCCACGTAGCCCGCGACCTCAGACTGTTCCTGAACCAGCAACCTGTCCATCCCAACCTCCAATAGGCGACCTGGAGATCGTGGACCCTGGGAGAAGGGGGCGGTTACCTCCATAACCAACCTGTGCATAACCTCCGAGATTCGGGTCTTGACGTGCGCTTGCCCCTCACCGACCGCGCTGTCAGCCGACCCTTCGCCACCGTCACTACAGACCAGTCGCCGGCCGCGAACCGCTCCACGTCCTGCCGTCCCAAATCAAGATCAACAAGGCTCGACACACTTAGCTCTACCGAGCGGTGGCCGTCCAGCCCGACTTTTGTTGTGGCCGTTCGCCTGCTTTTAGCTTGGCGTAGCGCAGGTGCGGTCAAGGCCGCCGGCGAAGCCGGTGCCCGTAGGGCTTGGCCTTGACGGCGGCGAGCAGCGTCAGATCCTCGGACGCGTGGAACGGCTCGAGGCGTTGGTCTAGTGCATGGCGGTCTCCGTGGTCGGGACGCCGCCGACGACTCGGTGGTGCGAGCGGTCCGAACTTAGCTGGATGCACGAACGCGCAGGGCGTCCGGCGACATGATGATCAGTTGGGTGTCTCGCTGTGGGGTGCGGCCGCGTCGATCTTGAATGGCTGTCCGGCCGGAGCCGGGCGCGCACTGTGTATTCGGGAGCAGGCCGCGGGTGCATCACGATGAACTGACCGTCCCCAGCATCCGCCCGGTGGTCGTCGTCGACATCGAAGCCAGCCTTAGATGCTCACGTCAGCGAACGCCTCGTCGCCGAGCGCTCGCAGCCGGTGATGACAGCGACGGGTCAGCTTGCGCGCGACCGGCAACGCCGCCCGTTTTCTTCCCGAGCCGGGCGGCGACCTCCAGGTAGTAGTCGTGGTCAGGGCTCGACGGTTTTGCACGCATGCCGCCCAGCTTCGAACACCGCCCAGCGCAGCAACGGCTGACCCTGGCGGGTGAGGCGGGCGCGGGTGCGTTTCCCGTCGGATGAGTAGATCGAGATGTCCAGTCCGGTGTGACGCACCGCGTCCGACGAGGACGAGAAGCGGCGAGTATCGCTGGCTGGACCACGAGCCAACCTGGCGTCCCAGCTTCACGCTGCGCGGACTCGACCACCTCAACATCCGGCTCGAGTGACACCCAGGCGTCAAGCGATTCAGCGGCCGCGCGCAAGACTTGGGTTACGCCCTGAGTCGACGGGAAGCCGTACAGCCGGAAGATCGCTCGGATCGATCCAGCGCGGCGGTGTGGCCGACTGTGCTGAGTAGCGATGACTGCTAATTGGCAGATTCTGCGGTCTGGCAGGATGTGCCGCTATCCGGTTAGACTGAACGGGTGATCGCGAGCACTGCGAGTGAGGTCGAGGTGGACGTCAGCCCTCCTGGAGCGACGGTTCAGCGGACGGAGGTGGGGACGCTCGATCGCCGCGGGAGGCGGCGCCAGGCCACCCACGATGCAATTCGGCGGGCGGCGCTTGAACTCGTCGCCGGTCAAGGGCTCGAGCGGGTCAGCATCGAGATGATCACCGAACAAGCCGACGTTGGTTACCGCACGTTCTTCAACCACTTCGCGAGCAAGGAAGATGCGCTTGTCGATCCTGGCGGCCCTCGCGCCGCACGGGTGAGCGCGGCGTTAGTCAGACGTCCCGCCGAGGAAGGTCCACTCGATGCGCTCCGCGCCGCGCTGCTCGCCGAATTCGACGATTTCGAGAGCCAGCGCGCCGAAGTCTGTGCGAAGCTCGCGGTGATCGAGAACAACCCCACTCTGCTACCACGGTTTCATGCCGAGTTCGTCGTGATGGAACGGGCGATTGCATCGGCAATCGCGCAACGGACCGGTCTCAATACGGGGACCGATCTCTACCCACACCTCCTCGCGTCGGTCGCAACCACGGCCTTGCGCACCTGTCTTGCACGGTGGCGGGCCGCGGGTTCAACCGGTTCGCCCCAACCATTGATCGGCGAAGCGTTGGACGCACTAGCCCGCGGGCTTACTCCACCGCCCCGGTGCCGGCGGAATGGGTGAAACGCCCGCGACTCACCTGGCGTCGACTGCCCTGGTGGGCTGAGGTTGTCACCATCGCGGCCGGATACGCCGGATACGAGGTGCTTAGGGCGCTGTCACCCACGCGGGTTGACACGGCAGCCGCGCATGCCCACTCAGTGCTGACGTGGAGCGTTGGGTGCATATGGACGGCGAGTTGGCCGCCGACCATTGGCTCAACGCACGTCACGTGCTGTCCCTCGCAGGTGGCTACTACTACGGCACCATGCACTTCTTGGTCACCCCAATCGTGCTCGGGCTCATGTGGTGGCGCCGCCCGGAGCAGTACCCGTGGTTACGCTCGGCCCTGGTGCTGACCAGTTTGGTTTGCCTTGTGGTGTTCTGGGCGTGGCCGGTTGCTCCGCCCCGCTTCGCCCAGCCCGGGAGCATCGACACCCTCGTCACGCGTCACCTGTTCGGCACTGCGAACCCACACGGCGTCAGTGGCCTGATCAACGAGTACGCAGCAATGCCAAGCTTGCACGTGGGATGGGCACTGTGGTGCGCGGCGGCGGTGGTCGTGACCGCTCGATCACGGTGGCGGCACCTGGCCTGGCTCTATCCGCTCGCCACCACCGCGGACGTGATCAGCACCGGTAACCATTTCGTCCTCGACTGCGTCGCGGGAGCGCTGCTTGTCACGGTGATGCTGTGGTTGACCGGGCCTAGCCGTAGCCAGTCGAGGTCGGAGCCTCGATCGCTGATGGCCTGGACCGGTCGCCATGACGAGAATCTCGAGACCCGCGATCGTGACGGCGCCGAACACCGCTGACGCGGCTCCCGACCGGTTGCTGAGGCGGCGCAACGACCCGTCAGCTTCTCCCTCCTCGCGCAGTTGCTCGACGGGGGCGTGGAACGCATTGCGGATCGCGCCGGCGAGTTCGGGCAACCTCCCGGCCCGCCCGAGGTCGCCGATGAGGGCGCGGCAGACCGCCGGATGGTCGAACATCACTCGCAGCTGTGCCTCGACGACGGCACCGAGCCGTTCGCGTGCCGTGGCGCCGGACAGTCACGGGCACGGCATGCACTACCGACATCGTCATTGTTGGTTGTGGGTGACAGTTCTTAGACGTACCATTTGGACAGAGCGTCCAAACTACGGAGAGCCATGGCAGTTGACGCATTCGAACCCCATGCGATGGCGCTTGAGGCGTTTCCGAGTGACGAGGGGCGCTCGGATCCCTACCGCCGGTATCCGGCAGTGCGGTCCCGGTTGCCAGCCCATTGCTCCGCGGTCTCCACTGCCCTGGAATCTGACTCAACACCGGGACTTCAGGGCGTCACGCGAAAACCCGAAGCGTTGCCCCGGCGTTCGCAGAAGGACACGCTCTGTACGCACCTTCCTGAGTGCGGTCAATCGTGATCCGGCGATCCTCGACCAACCCGGAAGCATTGATGTTGACCGTGTCTGGCGCCAGAGCGTGACGCTGCGTGGGTTCGAGGCGCTACCCGCCGAGACCGGTGCCTGATGACGAGTTCTGATTCGTTGCAGGTCACCCATGCGGTGCCTGAGGGATTGGCGTCTCGGCTGTCGGAGTCCGCTGAGTCGTTCACTGCTGGTTTTCACGACATCCGGATGGAGGACATCGCTAAGGCGAGCGGTATTCCGCGAGCCACGTTGTACTACCACTTCTCCGGCAAAGACGAGGTGTTGACGTTTCTTCTGCGAGCGATGCTCGCCGACCTCAAGGTCAGTGTCGCCGCGGCGGCCGATGTCGAAGGTGACACCAACGCGCGGCTTGCATCCGTGGTCCACGCGCAGCTCAATCATCTGGCCGCCAACCCCGGTACCGGCCAGCTTCTGTTGTCCAACTTGGGTAAGGCTGGCCAACTGCCGGTCATCGCCGCAGGGATCGACGAGGGATTTCACGCTCCGGTGCGTCGGATTCTCCTCGAAGCCGACGACTTGCTTGTGGACCTCGACGTTGAGGTCGTCACGACCGCTCTGTTCGGGGCGGTGACGATCGTCGGTTTCCAGGGACTGGTGTCCAGTGGCCGGATCGACGTCGAACGGGTTGCTCGCGCCATTGTCGGAACGTTCTGGTCGGGGATCACCCGTGCGGATGGCGGTCAACGTCGTCATGAACAGGGAGTGGGTCGTTGAGCTCTGAGCCTTTGGTGCCTATCACTGATGATCTGCCGGACGGGGTCCTTCACATCGGGTTGCCGACCCCTTACCCGGTCGGTGCAGTCAACTGTTATGTGTTGGTGGATGAGCCCGTCACCGTGATCGATCCGGGGATGCTCTGGTCGGACAGTACGGAGCAGCTTCGGGGATCGATTGAAGCAGCAGGTCTGCAGATCGAGGACGTGGACCAGGTGCTCATCACCCACGGCCATCCTGACCACTTTGGCGCTGCTGGTTGGTTGGCCGATGAGGCCGACGCGCAGGTCGTCTGTGGCAGGCCGGAGCTTCCGAAGTTGGTCGACGGGATCTTCGGCAGCCGTCTCAGCGGTGCGGGCGACCGATTGGGCATACCTCCGCAGATGCAGGAGGTCTTTATGGCGTTCTACGACGGCGTTCGCCGCATGACGCACCCGATCGCTCCGCACCGTCTGGCTCCTGTCGATGACGGCGGGGTTCTCGAGGCCGGAGGCCGTACCTGGCAGGTCCATGTCACTCCCGGACACTCCGTCGGGCACCTGGCACTCTTCGACCCGACCGACCGGGTCCTGTTCTCCGGCGATCACCTCTTGGCGTGCATCACACCAAATCCGGTGCTGGAACCAGATCCGGACAGTCCCGACGGTCGACGGCGCAGCCTGGTTGAGTACTTGGCGTCACTGGACCGGTTCACCAGACTCGATCCGATGCTCGTCCTACCCGGACACGGTCCGCGGTTTCGTGACGTTCCGGTGCTCGTCGAGAAGACCCGGCGTCATCACGATCTGCGGGCCAACGAGATCTTCGAGGTCCTGGAGCGGCTACCCGAATCCACGTCCTACGAGCTGTCGTGCGCACTGTTTCCCCACATCAAGGACTTCGGTGTGATGCTGGGGATCTCTGAGGTGGTGGGTCACCTCGACCTGATCGAGCAAGACGGCCACCTTCACCGAACCGCGGGACTTCCGACCTGCTACTCAGTCCGATGAGTCCGCAGCCCTCGCCTCGGCCGACGTTCGACAGCTACAACCCCCAAGTGGCAGCCGCCATGGTGGCGGGCTTGGACATGGGCGGGATTCCGGATTACCTGGGCATTGCGGTGACCGATGTCGGGCCCGGTTGGCTGTCAGCCGAGATCGACGTGCGGACCGACCTCCTCAATCCGTTCGGCTCTGCCCACGGAGGCACTCTGGCGGCTCTGGCGGATCATGTCCTCGGTGCTGTGCTCTACCCGCTTATCCCCCCCGGTACATGGGCAGCGACGACCGAGCTCAAGCTCAATTTCCTGGCCCCGGTACGAGGGGGTTTGCTGCAGGCGCACGCCGAGATCATCTCGATGAGCCGGCGCCTCGCGGTGGTGCGGATCGACGCCGTCAACGATGGTCGACTGGTCGGTGCGGCACAGGGAACCGTGACCATTACTGCACCCAAGGTGTCCTGACCGTGGACGTGGACCTCATGACGGGGGGCCTTCCGCTCCGTCGGGTCCAGGAGCTGGCGAGAGCTACCCGGGACGCTGGGTTCTCGGGCATCGTGATCACCGAGGCGGGCCGAACGGCGTATCTGAGCTGTGCCGCGGCCTCGTTGGCGACCGACATTGATGTGCTCACCGGCATTGGTGTGGCGTTCCCGCGCAGCCCGATGGTCACCGCGACCACTGCCTGGGAACTGGCGGAGGTCAGCTCAGGTCGATTCAGGCTCGGACTGGGCACCCAAGTCAGGGCACACATCGAGCGACGTTACGGCGCCGAGTTCGATCCCCCCGGACCGAGGATGCGTGAGTACATCGGCGCGCTGCGGGCTGTCTTCGCCGCGTTCCGTGGAACCCAACCGCTGGCCTACGACGGTGAGTTTTGGAACCTCTCGCTGCTGCCAGCGATGTGGAATCCGGGGCCTATCGATGTGCCGGACCCCCCGATCGACCTTGCCGCGGTGAATCCGTGGATGCTGCGACTTGCCGGGGAGATCGCCGACGGAGTTCACATCCACCCGCTCAATACGCCCACCTACCTTGCCGAGACCGTGCTCCCGAGCCTCGAGGAGGGCGCAGCCCGCAACGGGAGGCGACTGGCCGACGTGGAGGTCATCGTCCCCGCCTTCATCGCGCCTGGTTCCTCATCGGCAGAAATCGCGGCTTGGCGGGAAATGGCCAGGATGCAGGTTGCCTTCTACGGGTCGACTCCCAACTATGCGTTCATCTTCGACCAGCTCGGGCGGGAGGGAACCACCGCGCGAATCCGTTCCCGTCAGAAGCTTGGCGATGTCCAAGGAATGGCCGCGGAGATCGACGATGAACTCTTGGAGCACTTCTGCATCAGCGGGGAGTGGTCCTCGATCGCGCCACGAATGATCGAGCGGTACCAGGGCGTCGCGACTCGAGTGGTCCTGTATTTCGCCGGGCTCGCATGGATGCAGGACCAAGCCTCGCTTGCTCGCTGGGGCGAGATCGCACAGGCCGTGCGAGCCGTCGATCGGCCCCGCCCGCCGGCATAAGCGTCACGATCAGCGGCTGTTCGCATCTGCTCCGCGGTGACGATGAGCCGGCTCTGACGCGCCGCGAGGGTGACGGCGCGGGCGGCGAGAGGTTAGCTGCTCCGGCGTCTATACGAACCGGACGTTCAGTTGCTCGAGACCGCGCAGTGTGAAGCTTGGCCGCCAGTGTGGTTCGTCGTCCAGCCACGTGATGTGGTCGTGGCGTTGCAGCAGCCGGCTGAACCAGACTTCGCCTTCCATTCGAGCGAGTGCTGCGCCGAGGCAGTAGTGGATGCCCCAGCCGAAGCTGAGTGGGTGGTTGTCGTCGCGGGTGAGGTCGAGGGATTCCGGGTCGTGGAAACGGGCCGGGTCTCGGTTTGCTCCGCCTTGCAGCAGCAGCACGGATTCGCCGGGCGCGATCGGGACGCCGGCGGCTTCGCATGGTTGCAGCGCGGTGCGCATGTTGATCTGCACGGGGCTGTCCCAGCGCAGCAGCTCCTCGACGGCGGTGGACTCGACTGACTGATCGTCCCGCCAGCGTTGTTGCTGCTCGGGGTGCTGAAGCAGCGCGAGCATGCCGTTGCCGATGAGGTTCGTGGTGGTCTCGAACCCGGCCGCGAACAGCAGGATCGCGGTGGCGATGATCTCCTGTTCGCTCAGCCGGTCGTCGGCGTCGCCGCTCGCTGCCAGCGCGGTCAGTAGGTCATCGGCGGGCTCTTGCCTGCGTCGCGCGATCAGCTCACCGAAGTAGGCGCCGAGCTCGCCGATCGCGTCGACGGCGGCGCGTAGCGCCTGCGGTGACGTGCCGGGCTCGATGCCGGCGGTGCTGGCGCGGATCAACGGCTGGAACGCGGCCCGGTCCTCGACCGGTACGCCGACCAGCTCGCCGATCACCCGGATCGGCAGCGGCAGCGCCACGTCGCTGATCAGCTCGACCTGCGGTTGTTGCGCGATCTCGTCGAGGAGGTCATCGACCATCCGCTCCACCGTCGGGCGCAGCCGCCGGACCCGTGCCGGGGTGAAGGCTTGGCTGGCCAGCCGACGCAGCCGGGTGTGGTCGGGTGCGTCCGCGAAGAGCATGTTGTGCCCAGCGTGGTCGAAGAACTCGTCCCGGACCTGGGGGTCAGCGTCCAGCGCGCTCAGCGGGGCGCCGCCAACGCCACCGTTGCGTCGCATCTTCAGGCCGCGGCCGAGTCGCTGATCACCGAGCACGGTCATGCAGTCGTCGTAGGTGCTCAGCACGAGGGAACCCAACGAGGACCGCAACACCGGCGCGGTCTCACGCAGCTGCTGGTACAGCGGGTAGGGGTCCGCGCGGCCGACCGGATCGATGAGCAGTTGCAGGACCAGCGCGTCAGCTGTGTCGTCGACGACCGCGTGTGACATCAGGGCTCCTCGCTGCGCCTAGCGCGACTTGGCATGGGCAGGCAGGCTCGAATAGCCGCGCAGGATGAAGCTGTCCACCCGCTCGGGTTCACCCGCGGGCTCCAACGATCGGAGCCGGCTCAACAGGGTTTCGGCGGCTACGCGGGTCTCCAGCCGCGCGAGGGGCGCGCCGAGGCAGAAGTGGATGCCTGAGCCGAACGCCACGTGGTCTTTCGGATCGCGGTCGATGATGTACTCCTCAGCGGCCGGGAAGTGTGCCTCGTCGCGGTTGGCCGAGCCGAAGCAGACCATGACGCGGGCGCCGGCTGGGATCTGGCCACCGGACGGCAGGGTCGCGTCGGTGGTGGTGCCGCGAAACAGGGACTGGACTGGGCTGTCGTAGCGAAGTGTCTCCTCGACCGCCGCTGGGATCCGCGAGGGGTCAGCCGCGAGCCTGCGTGCCTGCTCCGGGTGATCCCACAGGGCCCGCGCACCGTTGCCGATCAGGTTGGTCGTGGTCTCGTTGCCGGCGATCAGCAGCAGGATGCAGAACAGGATGATCTCGACCGGCCCCAGCGCGGCTCCGTCGTCGTTTCCGCGGGTAACGAGCAGGCTGATCAGATCCTCGCCCGGCGACTGCCCGCGTTCGCGCACGGCGTCGGAGAAGAAGGTGAACATCTCGGTGCTGTCGGCTTGCATGGCCTCCATCGCCAGGCTGCCTGACAGTGCCCCGACCAGGCTGTCCGACCACCGCTTGAAGTCCTCGCGGCGTCCGGTCGGAATGCCGAGCAGCTCCGCGATGACGATCACCGGTAGCGGGTTCGCGAGGTGTTCGACCAGGTCACCGTCGTCGCCGGCATCGATGAGGTGGTCGACGAGCTCGCCGGTGATTCGGCGAATCCGCGGTTCCAGTTGCGCGATCGCCCGGGGCGTGAACACTTTCGCGGTCAACCGCCGCAGCACGCCGTGATCGGGTGGGTCAGCCGCGATCAGCAGTCGGCGGCCGATCATGTCGGCGAGGAACTCGGGCACCTGCTCACCGGTGCGCGTGCTGCGGCCGAGCATCATGTCCGACATGCCGCGTTGCGAGGAGAACACCTGCGGGTCACGCAGCGCGGCGACGACGTCGTCGTAACGGGTCAGCACCCACAGCTGCTCCTCCGGCAGGTGATACACGGGAGCGTGCGCCCGCAGCTCCCGGTAGTAGGGGTAGGGGTCTGCCTGCACCCGGCGGCTGAACGGCCGGTAGGTCATCGTCGTCACATCGCATCTCCCTCGGCGGGCGTCAGTGCCGGGCGCAGCACCGCGGCGAGGAACTCGCGCAGGTCCGCGGCGGGTGGCGCAATGATCAGTGACAACCCGATCCGCGTTACCCACTCCGCGAGCGCCGCCGGGTCACGCCGCGCCAGGATGCCGGCCGACATGGCGCCGTCCAGCAACGGCCGGAGGGTGTCGGACACGCGGACGATCAACTCCGGCATGTCGGTGACCAAGAACGGGCCGATCAGCTCCGGTTCGTCGTCGAGCACCTTCACCATGACCGGATGGCCCCGCGCGAACGTCACCAGGGTCGCGACCAGGTCGATCACGTAGTCCGCCCCATCGCCGTCCGGCGGAGTGCTCGGCAGCAGCCCCAGCGCGCGATGGATTTCCCGGGCGAGTAGCAACCGCACGGCGCTGTCGACGTTGCCGACCTGGCGATAGACGGTGGCCCGGTTCAGCCCAAGCCGGTGCGCGATGTCCTGCACCGAACTGCGGGTGATGCCGTACCGGGCGAACACGTCGGCCGCCGCATCCAGGTACGGGTCGAGCTCAGCCGGCGGTGCCGGCGGGATCCCACTCGGATGCGGAACCTCGACGACCGTGTCAACGGCTTCACCGGCTTTGGTCATTGGCCGTCCCTTGTACGACGATGCGACAACGCATAGATTGCGTCGCATCGTTGCTCGTCGTCAAGAGGGAGTCGCCATGTCACGCGGCGCGCAGGACCTAGAAGCCCACCGCGCGGATGTCGACGTCGCGCTGAACCGTCTCGCCGACGCCGCCGGCTCCCGGCTGCTCGACCCGGACCAGATTCTGACCGGGGCGATCGGTCCCGGCCGGGTGATCCCCGACGACATCGTTTCCGTCGCCGACCTCGATCTCGGCCTCACCGAGGAACAGATGATCCGGCTCGGGCGCGAGGAACTCGCCTCCTGGCTGGAGATGGGATCACGCTTTGAAGCGGCGCTCAACGCCGGGCTGTCGATCCTCATCTTGCAGACCGACGACCTGACCGCGTCGCAGGTGCGCTTCCTGCTGCACGAGATCGGTGAGGAGACGCGGCATCAGCGGGCGTTCATCCGTGTCATCGAGCAACTGCAACCGCAGGCACGCAACCCGCTGCGCCCAGCTTGGCTCAAACCCGTCGAGCGACTGTTGTTGTCCCAGCTCGTCGGGCTGCCCGCCCTGATCCACGTGTTGGTGATGGCCGGCGAGGAGGTACCCGACGTGTTCCAGAAACACACCGCGGAACATCCGGACACCGATCCGTTCGTCGCCGCCGTCAACCGCTACCACCGCCAGGAGGAGGCGCGTCACCTCAGCTACGTGCGGACCGTCTTCCCGCAGGTCTGGGCAAGCGCCAGCGCGCTTGACCGTGCGCTCGTCTGTCACGTCGTACCGCTGCTGCTGGGCCAGATCGGCAGAGTCCTCGTCCACCCCGGTGTGTACGCCACGGTCGGACTACCGACCTGGCGGACCTGGCGCGCTGCCAACCGCGCGCCAAGCCGGCAGCGCCTGCTCATCCGGGCCTACCGACCCATCCTCAAGATGCTCGTCCAAGCCGGTGTGTTCGACGACGGCATCCCCGCGGGGTGGCGACGACTCTGCGACGTACGCGCCGACGGCAGCCCCCAAGCCCCGCGGACCTGAACGTGCCCCCACCAACAACGCGCCGACCTGCGCGTTCGCTCAAGCACACGCCGAGTCACCCCACCGGCTCCGGGGCTCACCGACCGTGACGGCGCGCTGGTAGAGGCCGATAGATCGGTTACGGATTCGATGTCTTCGATGGCGGTCACTGTCGCACTCGACCGGGTCGGAACCGTCCTGACGGCCACCAGTTCTTATCGCCGACGAGTGCGGCGCAGGCGGGCACGACAAGCGTGCGGACGATGAACGTGTCGAGCAGCAGACCGATCGCCATTCCGGTTCCAATTTCGGCAAGCCCGAGGACAGGCGAGCTGAGCAGCGCGGCGAAGGTGCTGGCAAAGATCAGCCCGGCTGAGGTGATGACGGCACCTGTCGTCGCGACGGCACGTGCAACACTTTCCCTGGTCGGTGTCTCGCTGAGTTCGCGGAGTCTGGCCATCAGCAGGATGTTGTAGTCAGCGCCGACGGCGACGAGGAGGACGAACCCGAAGACGGGCACGAAGAACTCGATCTGATGGCCAAGGATGTGCTGCCAGATGATGGTCATCAGACCCATCGCGGCCGCGTAGGAGAGGACGACGGAGGCGAGGAGATACAGCGGAGCGACGAGGGCCTGCAGCGCGATCACCAGGATGAGGAAGACGGAGATGAGGACGGCGAGCGCGACGAGTTCGGCGTCCTGGTGAAGGTAGTCGTCGAGGTCGTTGCCGAACCCACCGGCTCCGGTGAGTCGCAGGTTGGCGTCCTGGAGCGGGGTACCGCGCACGGCGAGCGCTGCGGTCTGTTCGATCTCGTGGTAGCGGGTTTGTCCGCTTCCGGTCAGCGGGTCGGTCGTGCCGACGATCTCGATCCGGGCGAGCTTGCCATTGGGGCTAAGGAACACCTGCCGGGCGAGGCTGAAGTCCGGGCGATTGAGGTCGTGACCGGTGAGGTAGAAACCGGCGGCTTCGGGGGTGTTGGCGTGGGTGCTGACCTGGTCGAGATATCCGCCGGCCTTGCCGAGACCCGTGGTGAGCTTGGTGGTGGCGCCGACCAGCTTCTGGACGCCGGGCGGCAGTTGCCCGATGCCGTGGGCGAGTTGGCTGGTGCCGTCGGCAAGCCGGCGAAGTTTGCGTTGAAACAGCTGCTCACCGGCTTTCAGCCGCGCGGTTCCGCGGCGGGCGCGGGCAAGACCTTGTTCGAGCTGACGGAGGCCACCGGCGAGAGCGCCATCACCGTGGCCGATCTTGGTCGCGCCGTGGGCGGCACGTTCGAGTCCGGGAAGAAGCTCGTCGTGTTCGCCGCGGTAGATCTGGCTCAGGGCGGTGCGGGCGTTGCGGCAGATCGGGTCGAGTGAGCACAGCGGGTCCTTATCGAGCGCGGCACTGATTTGACCGATGCCGCTGACGGCTTTCGCGGTCTGGTCGTGAGCCTGATCAAGTCGCCGACCGAGAGTGAGCGCTCCCGCCTGGAGCTGGCTGGCACCGCGATGGGCCGTGCCGAGGGCGTGAGTGGCAGCACCGAGCCCGTGGTTTTCTTTGGTCAATCCGGCGATGAAGCGGTCGATCACGTGGTACGCGGCGTGCGTACCAGCATTGATCTGGCTGGCGCCGGAGGACAGCCGTCCGGTGCCGGTGCTGAACTGCTGAAGCTGGTGCCGTCGGTGGCGCAGCTGCGTGCCCGCGGCGTTCAGGCGGCGGGCAAGGACACCGACTTGATGGGCGATGGTTGCAGGCTTGAGGGGCCGGCCTGTCGGTTGGGTCAGGCTATAGACGGTCTGGGTATGGGGAATCTTGGCCAGTGACTCGCTGAGGGCGTTGAGTGCGGCGAGGTCGTGCGGATTGCTCATGCTGTGGGGAGCCGACACGAGCAAGTAATCGGGCAGTGTCTCGTTGGCGGGGAAGTGTGCGTCCAGTGCGGTGTAGCCCTGGTTGCTCGGGGTGGATCGTGGCTGCGCGGCCCGCTCGTCGAAGGACAGGCTCATCGTCGGGAAGAACGCAGCTAGCGCTCCGAGGACGAGGAGACCTACAACCAAAACGGCCGCCGGTCGCCCAGCGGCGAGGCGTCCAGTTTTGACCCATATTCCGTTCGGCGCCGGCGCCCGGGTGCTGGCGATCCTCGTGCCCGCAAAGCTCATCAAAACCGGCGTGAGGGTGAGGCTGGTAAGTGCCGTGACCGCGATCGCCACGGCGATCGCCGGGCCGGTCGCGGCGAGGATCGACAGGCTTGCGAGGCCAAGCAAGGCGCTGCCGATGATGACGGTGGCGCCAGATGCCGCGAGGACCCGGCCGATCCGAACTGCAGCGATGGCAATCGCGTCGGCCGGTGCTCGACCGTCGCGAAGCTCCTCCTGATATCGGGCGATAAGGAACACGGTGTAGTCGGTGCCGGCGCCCAGAACGATCGCAGCGATAAACGCCGGCGTGAACGTGGAGACCGGGAAGCCGGCCAGTCCCATCACGGCGAGCACGCCTCGGGTGCACACCACCGCGACCCCGATCGTGGCCAGCGGAATCAGGATGGTTACCGGCCGCCGGTAGATCGCGATCAGGATCGCGAGCAGGGCGAGCAAGCTGATCACGGTGATCCGTTTCGACGTACTGTCGACCGCATCGTTGAGATCTGTGATCGTGGCCGGATCCCCGGTGACGTAAAGCCGGGTCGTCGGGCTACGGCTGACCGAATTGGTGATCCCCCGGAGCCATTTCACGTCGGCGATGGATTGCGCCGAGCCGATATCGCTGGCGAGCCCTAGCGGGATGTAGGTGGCTCGGTGGTCGTGGCTGATCAGCACCGTCCGCAGCTTCGGTTGCTGGACCCAGTCCTGCATTTCCGGTATCCGTTGCGGATCGGCGACGAGCCGGCGAACGACGCTGCGGTAGGTGGCGGTGTCGGCCGCATTGAGCCCGCGCTGGTCAACCAGCACTATGAACGCGTCCGATCGGGTGTGGCCCGACCCGAAGCCACGGTCCATGACCTCAAGAGCGCGCACCGAGGGCGCGCTGGCAGGGAAGAAGGGCGCGCTGCTGTCTTGCACCACCGACTCCAGCTGAGGCGCCGCGGTGTTCAACACGATCGCCACGGCCGCCCACGCCGCAAGCACCAGCCACGGGCGGCGCAGCGACTTCCCAACGAGGAGGTCAACCGGATGGGGCAGGGGCACCTGGCGAAGGCGGCGAATACCCACAGATCCTCCTCTCAGAGTTTGTACTGAAAGTCTAAACCTATAGAATAGTCACGTCGAGGAGGTAGTGATGCGACCAGTGCCCACCCAACTAGCTGCGAAGATCTACCGAGCGGCCGATCTGCTCGCCGATCAGGGGCTGGACGACACCAAGATCGAGGAGATCGCTGAGGTCACCGGCGTCCCGAAGGCGACGCTGTACTACTACTTCGCCGGTAAGCAAGACGTGCTCGTGTTCTTGTTCCAAGACTTCCTCTCGCTCGTCGCCGGCGACGTCGCGGTGGCCGCCGACGCTCCTGTAAGCGGCGCGGCGGGCCTGCGAGCGGTCATCGAAGCGCAGTTGAGACTGATGTTCCAGCACCCAGCAGTGTGCCGTGCATTGATCGGTGATCTAGGACGGGCCGCCCGGCTCCCTGAGATCGCGACGGCGATCAACGGAGCCTTCTACGACCCGCTCGAACGCTTGCTAGCCGCGGGCGCCGCGGACGGCTCGCTGCGCCCTGTCGAGGACACCATTGGTGCCGCCGCGACGATCTTCGGCGCGGTAACCCTTGCCGGACTCGGCTACCTCGTCACCTCACCGCACACCGATCCCGACCAAGCGATCACAACGGTCCAGACGATCTTGTTAGAGGGCCTGACCGGTGACCACGATCGAGTGAATCCATGATCAGAGCCTCAAGATGGCTCTGGCGGGGTGACGCGACGGCGCACCTGCCGAGTTCAAACTGACGCCCCGTTCGCTCCGATCAGCCCCGGCGGTGAAAGCACCCAGGAATCGGGTGGCACGCTCGTCGCGTACTACGCCGACCCACCGGTCTTGACTATCACTCGGTATCTGCGAGACGGCCCCCGTCGTCGCCTCAGCCAGCCATCAACGCGGCGCGGCGGCCAGTTGCAGTTTCAGTTGCAGTTCGATCGCTACTCTGCGTCGTCCGTCCATTTCCGCCAAAGTCCGCTGCCGTCTGGCGCAACGCGCTGACCTGCATGATCGCTAGCTTTCCGAACGTCGGCGGTCACGTCCGGTTATCTACGGACAGGCTTACGGAGCACTGCTAATGCGGTTTGGGTTTATCGCCCATCCCGGGTTCAAATCCCGGAGCCTCCGCCACCGCGCGACCCGTTCACCCACTGTTCCTCGTGTGGCCCCTGTGAATATGGCGGATTGCCGATTCCGGGCGGTCACGCTGGGTGCGTGATGGTCCGGTGACCATTGAGCTGGCGGGAATCGCCGTTGCCGTGGTCGCACTGGTGCTTGCGCCGGCGTTGCACTACGCGGCGAGCGGCATCGCGCTGCAAGCAGCTGCGGGGGTCCCGCTGCCGCGGCAGGAGCGCTATCTGAGCCAGCTCGCGGCCGCAGCCGCGAACCGGCTGACGCCCGGTGGCGTCGGCGCCGCTGCCCTCAACGTCCGATACCTGACCCGGCGCGGTTCCACCGGCGCGCGGGCCCTTGCTGCCGTCGGCGTCCTGCAGGTCCTCGGGGCGTTCGCCGACCTGACCGTGTTCGCTGCCCTGTTCGCGGTGGCGTCGGCGTTCGGGCTCACGCCGCACGGCGCCGGGCCGCGGCTGCTCGGCGAGGTCGAGCTTCCGGCACTGGTGGTGAGCCGCCATCCGTGGTTGATGGCCGGGCTGGCGTCGGCGGCGACGCTGCTCGTCGTATGCCGCCGCCGGACGACGCGGCGGCCGCAGCGCGAGGACCGGTTGTCGTCGCTGCTGGGCGAGCTGCGGTCCCTGCGGCACCGCCGCCGCGACGTCGCCGTCGTCATGGCGGCATCCGCCTCGACCACGATCGTGCTGGGCCTGGGCTTCGTGGCCGCGGTTGCGACGGTTGCGGGGCCGCAGGTCTGGCGGCAGTGCTTCTCGCTGCTCATCGGCTACATGGTGGGTTCGGCGCTCGGCAACGCAGCGCCGGTGCCCAGCGGCATCGGGACGACAGACACGGCACTGATCGGTGTCGTAGCGGCATCAGGCCTGGTCATGCACCAGGCCGTCATCGCCGTGGTGCTGTTTCGGCTGGTGGCCTTCTGGCTACCTGCTGCCCTCGGCCTGGCCGCCGGCGCCGCGCTTCGACGACGGGGAGCGTATTGACAGCGGGCGGTACGCCGCGCCGGCCGGCTACGGCGTCCTTCGGCGCTCGCGACAGGGACCAGAGCGGGTGTCGGTTCGGACCTGATTTGCCCCGTTTTGATCACCGGGGTGGGAACGCTACGCGCGCGAACCACCAGCTGGACAGCCGAAGGACTCATCCACAACTGCTCCATCTGCTCATTCAGTTCGGGTGTGGGTACGCCGACGGTGTGGAGGTGAGACCAGACCAGTCGCCTCAGGTCGACGCCCCGCCGGCCTTCGCCGAGGTCGTCGCTGAGCTCCTCCGGCCGCCGTACGTGTGGTGGCTGCTGGTCGCGATGGTGCTGCAGGCCTACACGCCGCTCTACATCGCGCCGGTCTCGGCGGCGATCGCCGCCGTGTTGGTCGGCCTGGCGCGGCAGGCGGTTCGCGGCCGCCGGCCGGAGCCGCTGCGCGAGCGGGTTCGCTAGCCGCCGCTGACGCGCGGCGGGTGTGGCAGGCCCGCCGGCCATGATCGGCGAAGATTGCCGGCATGCGTCGTACCCCGCTTGTCGTCGCGCTGCTCACGATCGGTGCGCTCACCGTTCCGGCTGCGGTCGCCGCGGCGCGACCGTCCCACTTGTCAGGCGCTCAGCACGCTCCAACGTCGGGAGCGCCTGACAAGTCGAGCCACCACTACTCGGTGACCATCACGCGGACCGAGGGCGGCATCCCGCACATCGTCGGGGCCAACTTCGGCGACGTCGGCTACGGCTACGGGTACGCGTTCGCCCAGGACAACATCTGCACGATGGCGGACACGTACGTCACCGTCGAGGGCAAGCGGTCGATGTACTTCGGGCCGAACGCGACCTACACGCAGCGCGGCAACGGCGTGACCGTCGACAACCTCGACTCGGACATCTTCTGGACGGAGGTGCGCGACTCCGGGATCGTCCCGGAGCTGGCGGCGCAGCGCCCGCCGCTCGGCCCCACGAAATCGCTGCACGCCGGCGTGCGGGGCTACGTCGCCGGATACAACCGATACCTGCGAAGCGTCGGCGGACCGGACGGCATCAAGGACCCGGCCTGTCACGGCAAGCCCTGGGTGCACCCGATCACGGTCGCCGACGCGTACCTGCGCTTCTACCAGCTGGTCCTGCTGGCGAGCAGCGACGTGCTGATCCCCGGCATCTCGGAGGCGACGCCGCCCACGCCGGGCAGCCCCGTCTCCGCCGCGATGAACGTCCACCGCGCCGCCGCGTTGATCGCGCAAGGCTGGCACCGCACGATGGGGGACCTCGGCAGCAATGCCGTCGCCGTCGGCAGCGCGGGAACGCGCGACCACACCCACGGTCTCCTGCTCGGCAACCCGCACTTCCCCTGGATCGGGCCGGAGCGGTTCTACGACGCGCAGATCACGGTTCCCGGCAAGGTGAACGTCACCGGTGCCTCGCTGTTCGGAGTCCCGCTCGTCCTCATCGGGCACAACAGCTGGATCGCGTGGAGCCACACCGTGTCGACGGCGTTCCGGTTCACGCCGTACGAGCTGACGATCGTCCCGGGCAGCCCGACCGAGTACCTCTACAACGGACAGCCCACCAAGATGCAGCCGCGGTCGGTGTCGGTGGTCGTACGCGGCTCGGACGGCAAGCTCACGACCGTCCACCACACGCTCTGGTGGACGCGCTACGGGCCGATGATCAACTCGATCGAGGGGATCCCGCTGCCGTGGACGGCGGCTACCGGGTTCACGTTCCGCGACGCGAACATCGACAACTTCCGGATCTTCAACCACTTCCTGAAGACCGATGAAGCTCATTCGGCGCACCAGGTGCTGCACATCCTCGAGAAGTACGAAGGCATCCCCTGGGTCAACACGATCGTGGCCGACAAGACCGGCCATGCGCTGTACGCCGACATCGGCACGATCCCGAACGTCTCCAACGCTAAGGCCTCGAGCTGCAACACCGCGCTCGGCGACGCGACATACAAGCTGCTAGGCCTGCCCGTGCTCGACGGGTCGCGGCCTGCCTGCAACTGGGGCACCGACAAGGACGCGGCGATCCCCGGGATCTTCGGGCCGAAGCACCTGCCGCACCTGTGGCGCAGCGACTACGTCACGAACTCCAACGACTCGTACTGGCTGTCCAACCCGCACCACCCCCTGACCGGCTACGCACGGATCATCGGGGACGAGAAGACGCCTCGCACGCTGCGCACGCGAGTGGGCCTGATCATGACCCAGGACCGGGTGTCAGGCATCGGGGAGAAGAAGGGCTTCACCCTGCGGGCGATGCAGGACGAGGTGTTCTCCAACCGGCAGTACGCCGGTGACCTGTGGCGCGACCAGCTGGTCTCGTTGTGCAAGTCGCTGCAACCGGTCGGCGTCATCCCGACCACGGGTGGCGTGACGTCGATCAACAACGCCTGCAGCGTGCTCGCGAGGTGGGACCTGCACGAGAACGCCGGCAGCAAGGGCGCGATCCTCTGGCGCCGGTTCGTCGACCATCTGGAGGGCGGCGGTGATGTCGGCATCGCGACGAACGCCACCGGTCTCACGCCGTACTTCCAGCACCCGTTCGACGTGAAGGACCCGGTCCACACGCCGTACGGGCTGAACGTCGCCGACCCGCAGGTCGCCCTCGCCCTCGGCGACGCGATCAGCGACCTCCGGGCCGCGCACCTGCCGCTCGACGTCGCGCCGGGCAAGGTGCAAGGCGTGCACCGCAACGGCACCTTCATCCCGATCCAAGGGGGGTGGGCCGACCCGAACGGCGAGTTCAACGACGTCGAGGCACCCTGGGTTCCCGGCAAGGGCTTGGGAGACGTTGACATGGGCTCGTCGTTCGTGCAGGTGGTGACCTGGCGCACTGGCGACCCGTGCCCGGTCGCGCGCACGGTCCTCACCTACTCGGAGTCGACCGATCCGACGGACGCCCATTACGACGACCAGACCAGGATGTTCTCGAAGAAGCACTGGATCCACGACCGGTTCTGCGCAGCAGCGATCAAAGCGGACCAAAACCGGCAGGTCACCCACCTGAGCGGCACCTGACCGCCCGCGTCCGTCCAGGGCCCAGGTCGTTGGGTTCGACATGGGATGGGTTAGTTCCGGCGGGCTATGTAGTGCCGCCCGGGGTCGTGTCGACAACATGGGTGTGTCCCAGCGCACGCGGCTGTTCGCGGCTGCCGTCTCCCTCGGGGTCGGCGCCAGCCTGATGGTCCCGGTGACGGCGAGCGCCGCCGTCGCCAGGCCCGCCGCGCCGAAGGGGATGCGGGTCGTCGCCACCACGGCGTCGTCCATCACCGTGCGCGTCGACCCGACGCCGCACGCGCACGGCTACCGGCTCTACGCCTCGACGGTGCGCAGCGACCTGTTCACGCGCAACATCGGCAACGCGCAGGCATCGAAGCCCTCGAGCTCGCCGCAGCTGACGATTGACGGGCTGACCCAGCGATCAGCGCCCTACTTCTACCGCGTGGTGGCCGCCAACGGCAGCCGGCTGCACTACTCCGCCGACATCGGCGAGGTCGGCTTGCAGCCGCGCCGGCCGTCCGCGCTCACCGCGAGCGCGACGATCCAGCGCAACTTCCTGACCTGGAGCAGCGGGCCCGCGACCGGCTACCGCATCGAGCAGGCGACGAACGAGTCGATGACGGCGAACCGCAAGACCTACACGATCCTGGGCAGCACCCCGTCGTTCACGCCCTACGGCCTGCATGTGGGCACGACGTACTGGTTCCGGGTGCGCGCGCTCAACCAGTCGACGCCGTCGCCGGCGAGCGCGCCGGTCTCGATGCGGGCGCTGTCATCGATGCAGCCGCTGAAGGTGATGACCTACAACGTCCTCGAAGCCGACCTTTCCGGCCGCCAAGAGGGCGACGGTGTCGTGGCGCCCTGGTCGCAGCGCAAGCTCGGAGTGGCCGCGTTCATCAACAAGGCGGCGCCGGACGTCGTCGCGGTGCAGGAGGCGGCGTCCTGGGTTAGCGGAGTCAGGGGTCCGCGCCAGATCGACTCACTGGTGTCGGCACTCGGCGGCACGTACGGCCTGGCACGCACCGAGATCCCGCCCTCGCAGCCGTACTACAAGCGCACTGCCGACTACATCCTCTACCGCAAGGACACGCTGACCACCGTGGGTGGGGGCGACCACTGGTCACTCGGCTTTAGCAACCAGGTGAACCACTGGGCGGCGTACCAGGTGCTGCGGACCCGGAGCACCGGCGCGAGCTTCCTCTTCGTGTGCACGCACCTGCTCATCCCGCACGGCCACCAGGCCGACCTCGAGCGGGAGCAGCAGACGCAACAGCTGATCAGCGACTCCCGTGGCTACGCGCAGTCTCACGGCAACCTTCCGATCGTCTACGCCGGCGACTTCAACTCCGACCAGTACCGCCACAACCCGGACGGCCCGTCGGTGGTGATGCGATCCGAGGGCATCCCGAAGACTTCCCAGGTCGCGCAACGACGCGTGAAGGCCGCCTTCAACACGGCGAACGGCTACAACAGCCGGCCGCCCACGTCGGCGGCGCACATCGACGACGTCTTCGTCTCACCAGGCATCGCGGTCCAGTCCTGGCAGGAGCTGCTGCACCTGTCACATGGCCGCCAGGTCGGCGTCATCGCCAGCGACCACAACCCCGTCGTGACCAGCCTCGAAATCCCCTACTGACCTCGAAGCCGCGCGTCAGCCGGTGTTCTGCAGGCCGGCCGCGACGCCATTGACGGTCAGTAGCAGCAGATCGCGCAGCCGCTGTTCCTCGGCCGCATCGGCGTAGTCGCCGCGTCGCAGCGCCGTCAGCGCCCGCAGCTGCAGGTGCGACAACGCATCGACGTAGGGGTTGCGCAGGTCCACCGCGGCGGACAGGATCCGCCGGCTGGCGAGCAGCCGCGGCACGTCGAGCACTGCGAGCACCAGCGACGTCGTCAGGTCGAGCTCGGCGAGGATGCGCTCGGTGAGGTCGGGCCGGTTGCCCAGGGCGAGGTAGCGCTCGGCGACCGTGCGGTCGGTCTTCGCCAGCGACATCTCGGCGTTGTCGATGAGCGCGGTGAACAACGGCCAGTGCCGGTACGCCGTGCGGAGCTCCTCGATCGACGCCGCGTCGAGACCCGAGCCGAGGCCGTACCAGCCGGTGAGGTTGCATCGGGTCTGCGACCAGGCGAACACCCAGGGGATCGCGCGCAGGTCTGCGAGCGACAGCCCCGACCCGCCGGGCCGTCGGGCCGGCCGCGAGCCGAGCGCGAGGTCGGAGAGCTCCTCGAGCGGGCTGACCCGCGCGAAGTAGTCGGCGAAGCCGTCGGTCTCGACGAGGCTGCGGTACGCCTTGCGCCCGGCCGCCTCCATCGTCGCGGCGAGCTCGGCGAAGTGGTTTGCCGCTTCGGTGTTGCGGTCGGCGATCATCGCGGTGCCGGAGAGCAGGACCGCGGCGGTCACCTGCTCGAGGTGCCGCTCCGCGATCTGCGGGTTGCCATACCGCGCATGGATCACCTCACCTTGCTCGGTCACCTTGAACCGGCCCGCGACACTCCCCGGAGGCTGCGCGAGGATCGCGCGGTTGACCGGTCCGCCGCCGCGCCCGAGCGAGCCACCCCGGCCGTGGAAGAGGGTGAGGGCGACATTGTGGCGCGTCGCCCACCGCGCCAGTGCCGCCTGCGCGTCGTACAGCAGAAGGTTCGCCGACAGCGGCCCGATGTCTTTGGCTGAGTCTGAGTAGCCCAGCATGACCTCGAGCTGCTTCGGTGGTTCGGGAAGCGTGGCGACCCACTCGTCGAGGACATCGGTGCACCCGCGCAGGTCCGCTCCGGTCTCGAACAGGGGTACGACGGACAGCTCGACCCGGTCGGCGCGGTCACCGAGGGCATGGCGAGCCAGCTGGGTGACCGCGGCGATATCCGCGGCGGTCGAGCACATCGACACGACGTAGCGGTGGCAGGCTCGGGGACCCCAGCGGTCCTGCAGCGCCGCCATCACGCGGATCGTCGCGAGGACTTCCCTGGTGGCGTCCTCGGTCGCGACGCCGTCGTTCGCTTCGAGGTCGGCGAGCGCGCGGGCGTGCACCCCGCTGTGCTGTCGAATCTCCAGCTCGGCGAGGTGGAAGCCGAACGTCTCGACCTGCCACGCGAGGTGTTGCAGCTCGCCGTAGGCGCTCCGCGCGACCCCGGCTGCGGCCAGCGACGCCTGCACCAGCCGGATGTCGGAGAGCAGCTCCTCGGGAGAGCGATACGCGAGGTCGGCATCGCGGGTTCGGGTGGCTCGGATCCGCTCGGCGGCGAGTAGCAGCTTCTGCCGGTGCGGCTGGTCGGCGGCCGATCGCACGACGGCGGCGACCGCCTTCGGATGACTGCTGGCGTCGGCATCGAGCGCGGCGGCAAGCTCTCGGCTCGGCGGCGCGAGGACAGCGTCCTGGGACAGGCCGCGTCCGATCCGGGTTGCTGCGGTCTCGAGTGCGCGCAGCACGTGGTCGGCCTGGATCTCCAACGCCTCACGGGTGATCTCGGCTGTCACGTGAGGGTTGCCGTCGCGGTCGCCACCCACCCAGGAGCCCAGCCGAAGGTAGGCCGGGGTCACGGCGGGCGCTCTGCCGTCGCCGCCGAGCGCGGCCTCGGTGGCCCGGTACAGCCGTGGGACGAGCCGGAAGAACGTCTCGTCAAAGACCGCCATGGTCGCGCGCACCTCGTCAAGCGGGTCGAGCTTGTGCCCGCGCAGCAACGCCGTGCGCCAGAGGGTCGCGATCTCTTCTCGGAGCCGTCGGTCCGCGTCGCGGCGCTCGCTGTCCCCGATGCGGGGGTCGTCGCTTCGGTCCATCTCGTCGGCGATCCGGTGCACCGCGGTGACGACCGCGCGGCGACGGGCCTCGGTCGGATGTGCGGTGAGGACAGGGTGGACCTCGACGTCGCGAAGTGCCTCGGCGACGAACTCCGCGCTCATCGCCGCGACGGCGCCGGCGATCGAGTCCGTCGCGGGCGTCAGACCTTCGCGGTCCCGGCTGCGCAGCACTCGGACCCGGTGTCGCTCCTCGGCGAGGTTCACGAGGTGGAACAGGACGGTGAAGGCGCGCGCGACCCGCTCTGCCTGTTGCAGCGGTAGCGCTGCTACCAAGCCGGCCGGGTCGTCGCTGGGCTCGCCGCGTCGGGCGTCGCGGCAGGCCCGGCGCAACCGCTCGACGTCGTCGTACAGATCGGTGCCGTCGGACTCGGCGACAACCTGTCCGAGCAACGCACCGAGCCGGCGGACGTCGTCGTGCAGAGGCTGGAACGCCGACCCCGCTGTCACGTCCACCTCCCCGCGCTCCGCCCAGGCAGGAGCCGGCTTTGCCGGCACCGCTAGGGGGTCAGGCTATGAGGAAGTCGAGGATCCGTCGTTCGACAGGTAGTGCGGCGTGATCTGCAGCGGAACCGTCAGCAAACCTTTGTGCTGCCATCTTGGCAGCACCTTGCGCAGGGCACGGACGGTCTGGATACGGTCGCCGCCGCCGTCGTGACACAGCACGATCTCGCCGGGACGTGCCCGCAGCATCCGCCTCGTGATCTTCCTGGTGCCGGGGCGGGTCCAGTCGCGCGGGTCGACGTCCCAGTCGAGCGGTTCCAAGCCGTACGCCGCGAGCGCGCGGAAGATGAAGCGCGACCAGTCGCCGCCCGGCGAGCGGAACAGCTGCGGCGTGACGCCGGCCGCGCGCTCGATCGCGCGCTGGGTCTTGGTGATCTCGGTGACGATGCGCTTCTCGGGCAGCCGGTTGAACGGCAGCACGTGGGTGTAGCTGTGGTTCACGAGGATGTGACCGGCGCGGGCGATGTCGCGCACCAGCTTCGGGTAGGCGTCGGCGTGGACGCCGATGACACAGAACGACGCTTGTGTCTGGTACTTGTCGAGCAGCCGCAGCACGTCGGGGGTGTACTCGGGATCCGGACCGTCGTCGATCGTCAGCGCGAGCGCCTGCGCCGGCGGGTGCGGGATGAGCTGGTCGAGGCGGTACGCCGGATGGCTACGGACATGGAGCTGTGCCGGCGGCAGCGTGACGTGCTCACGTGCCCGTCGAGCCTGTGCGCGTTCCTGCTTGGTCTCGTGGTGGTGCGGCGGGTGGTGGCCGGTGCCGTGCCGGGCGGGGGCATGGCTGTGATGATGCGCCGGCGCGTGACTGTGGCTCGGGTGTGGTGACGGCGCCACCGATGCGGTCGGCCGCGGCGTCGTGTGGTCCGCGCGCAGGTTTCCGGTCAGCAGGTTGACCACGCGCGGCGTCAAGCCGGCCGGATCGCCGACCGCGCGGCCGCTGGAGCCGCGGGTCAGCACCCGCACCAGGTCGACAGTGCTGCCGAACGCGACGAGGACCAGGCCGCCGACGACGCCGCGGCGGCCGAGCGAGGTCCCGGCGTCCACCGAGGCGTTTCGGCCCGCGTGCTGCTGGCCGTACGACGTCGCGGGATAGCGGCTGGCCCGGCGCAGCCCGAAGCGACGCGGGCGCGGGGGACCCGGAAACGAAAAGGACATGCGCGGCTCTTCGAAACCTTGCTGGTTGGGGAAGTGGACGTTGCGATAGACGACGGTAGGGGCTGAAAGGTTGTCCTGTAAAAGCAGGTTGGTCTAGATCAGATCGGCTCGGCGCCGGATTGTGGCCGCCCACTACACTGTCCGATGCTCCAGCGCTCGTAGCTCAACGGATAGAGCATCTGACTACGGATCAGAAGGTTGGGGGTTCGAGTCCCTCCGAGCGCGCCAAACTTCCTGCGGTCCGGTCTCCGCCGTCTCGCCGCGATCTCAGTGGGGTCTTTCGACCCTGGGATGCGACAACACATCGGCTGATGATCGCGAGATGGTGAACGGCCAGAACCCGCCCGATGCGGCGTGGAGCGAGAAGCAGATGGCGGATGCCCTCGTCGAGCTGTGCGCGCAGTTTCCCTGGGTGCCGCGTGACGTTGTTGCCTCTGTGCTCGGGGACTCCTACCGCACAGTCGTGGAGGCGCGCGGGGTGGCGATGGTCGGAAAGGCCGAGGAGCTGACCAGGATCCGGCTGGAGGTTCGCACCCACCATCCGGCGCTTCCGCTCACCCGGTAGGACCCGCCGCTCCGGCCGACCGCAGGTCAGCCTCCGAGGTGCTGCGGTCCCGCTGCCGCGGAAGCTGGACCGGGGGTGTCAGCTGGCGTCCCTGCCCCCAGCTCACGCCGAGGTTGCGGAGCGTCGCAAGCTCGGCGGCCGTTTCGATTCCCTCCGCGACGATCGTCGCGTTGATCTCCGCCGCGTACCGCACGAGTGAGATCGTGAGCGCTTGCCGCGCCACGTCGGTATCGATGCTCCTGGTGAGCGCCACGTCCAGCTTGATGATGTGGGGCCGCAAGTGCACGAGGTGGCTGAGGCCGGCGTAACCCGCGCCCGCATCGTCGATCGCGATCCGGCCGCCGCGCCGTACGAACGGCTGGAGGCGATCGTTGAGCGACGCGTAGTCCTCGATCCGGCTGTGTTCACTGAGCTCGAGGACGACCCGGCTGGCGGGGATGTCGGCGAGGAGCTCGTACAGCTCACCGGCAGCGGCGGTCGCCGGTGAGACGTTCAGCGACAGGAACATGTCGGGGGCGATCCGGCGCAGACCGCCGAGTGCCTCCTCGGCCGCCCGCAGCTCCAGCTGCGCCAGGCAGCCGATTGCCGCCGCCGCCTCGAACCATTCGCTCGCGGGGTCCGGCGATCCGGCGAAGCGTGCCAGCGCCTCCGCGCCGACAACCGTCCCGGTGTCGAGGGAGACGATCGGCTGGTAGACGACGGACAGCCCGTCCGGGCGCAGGGCGGCTGCGATGCGCTCGGTGTGTTCCCCCTGACGCGCCGCTTCGGCGAGCTCGCCGGCGCGTTGCCCGTCGACGACCTGTTGCAGGCTGGCGGCATGGTGGCGCGCCTCGCGGTACGCCGAGCTGATGTCCAGGGTGTTGCGCACTCGCAGGAGTACTTCGGTGACGTCGAACGGCTTGGTGAGGAAGTCCTTCGCGCCCGCCGACAAGACCTTTCGTCTTGCCTCGTCGCAGATGTCCGCGGTAAGCACGATGACAGGTACGAAGGCGTCGTCACCGATCATGCCGGGCAGCCGCTCGAGGAATCCGAGGCCGTCCAGGGCCGGCATGTGAAGGTCGAGCAGGACCAGGTCGGGCGGCTCGGCCGCGCACGCGCCCAACGCGGCGTACGGGTCGGTGAAGCCATCGACGCTGGCGTGGCCGGCCCGGTTCAACAGGTGTCGGAGCAGGTTCACGTTGGCCTCGACGTCGTCGACGACGACGATCCGCGCCGGTCCGCCGGAGGTGGGGTCGGCAGGGCGAAGGTCCGCAGGAGTCGTCATGGCGTCGCTGTCGCCGGTGCTGTCGCCGCCGAGACGATGTCGAGCAGCTGGCGGACGTCGAACGGCTTCGTGAGGTACGCCGTCGCTCCAGCGGCGAGCAGTCGCTCGATCTGACCCTCCGTCGCGTCCGCGCTCACCACGACGACAGGGATGCGATCGGTGCGTGGGTCGTCCCGAAGCGCCTTCAGGACCTGCTCGCCGGTCAGGTCGGGCAGATGAAGGTCGAGCAGTACTGCCGAGACGGGCTCGCCACGCAGCATTTCCAGGGCGTCGCGGCCGGAGGTGGCCGTGAGGACGCGGACGTTCCCGAGCATGGCGAGGGCACGCTCGACCAGTCCGACGTTCGCGGGGTTGTCCTCGACCAACAGGACCGAAGGGGCCGCTTCGCCGCGCCGCTGTCCGGGGATCTGCGGGCGAGGCTCCTCGACGGGTGGCGCCGGCTCGACGGCGAGCGGAAGGTCGACCCAGAAGGTGCTGCCTTCGCCGGGCCGGCTGGCGAGCCCCATCGAGCCCTGCATCACCTCGGCGAGGTGCCGTGACAGTGCCAGCCCGATTCCGGTCCCTTCGACGTGGGCCTGGTTCTTGCCGCAGCGTTCGAACGGTGCGAACACGAGCTCGTGGTGCTCGGGCTCGATGCCCGGTCCGGTGTCGGTCACGGAGATCCGCGCGCTGTGGCCGTCCAGCAGCTCACAGCCGACCGTGACTCGGCCGCCTGGCTGGTTGTACTTCACCGCGTTGGACAGCATGTTCAGCAGGATCTGGCGCAGCCGTTGGCGGTCGGCTTGTACCGCAACACCGTCGAGTCCTTCGCCGACGACCAGAGAGATCGCGTGGGCGGCGGCTGTCGGGCGGACCATGTCGAGCGCCGTCTCCATGACCTCGGCAACCCCGACGGGTTCGATGGAAAGCGTCAGGCGTCCCACCTCGATCCGCGAGATGTCGAGCACCTCGTTGATCAGCTCGAGCAGGTGTCGCCCGCTGGTGAGGATCTGCTCGACCGGCTGTTCCTGGTCATCCCGCAACGGATCCATCTGCAGGATCTGGGCGTAGCCGAGGATGGCGTTCAACGGGGTCCGAAGCTCGTGGCTCATCCGTGACAGGAACTCGCTCTTGGACCGGTTTGCTCGGTCCGCGGCCTCCTCGGCCGCCCGCAGCTCGGCGTTCGCCTCCTGCAGTGAGCGGGTTCGCTCGTCGACGAGGTTGTGGGCGTAGGACTGGCGACGGGCGAGCGTCTCGAAGAGCACAGCCATGAGCAGCGCCAGTCCGAGTCCGGCGCCGAGCACCAGCCAGGGCAGGTTCGCCGACCAGCCGTCGACCAATGGACCCTTGACGCCGTAGACCAGCGACCACACGTCGTCGCCGACCTCGAAGGTCACGGTGCCGGTTGGGCCACCTTGAATCGGCAGCTGCCGCTCGGTGGTCATGATCAGCGTGTCGGCGCGCGGGCTGCGCGACGCGTAGAGCGCGCCTCGCAGTGACTCGAACGGTCCGGACGCCGACACCGGGATGCGGGGGTCGAGGCTGGAGTAGAGGAACAGCACGTCGTGGCCGGCCGGCAGGTACAGGCTGATCCGGCGGGTGCCGGCGTTGTTGACCAGAGCAGTCATGCCCGCCACGGCGTGGCGGCCGGCCCGAAGCAGGGCGGCGTCGTGCCCGGTGATCGTCGTACCGACTCGAAGCCCGGCGGCATTGCCGGCTTCGGCAACAACGACGAAGCCATGCGCTGTCGGCCGGGCGATGCCGAGCGACCCCGCGCCCTGCTCGAGCACTGCGGGGGCGCCGGCCCGGAAGGTCTTCTCCATGTCAGCCGGGTCGGCGAGCGCCACCTGAGCGAGCACGCGAGCTGAGGAGATCTCCTGCTGGAAGATGCTCTCCAGCACCGCGCTCACCTCGGCGCCGCGCTCGTTCAGGAGCTTTCGCTCGTCGCCCGCCACCACCCGGCGCAGCGCGACGCTGCCGACGACCGATAGCCCGGCGATCAGCAGAAGCACGCCGATCGAGACCGGACGCAGGGTCCGCTTCCTCATCATTGGTCCACCTTGTCGGGGTCATCTGGGCTTGCCGACAACGTGTTCCTGGCAACACGCTTTCGATAAGTGTTCCCACAGGGTCAGGGCCCTGGGAAGAGCATTAGGTCCACATGGTCCGGAAATGATCATGGTGGGCGGACGAACCGGCTCCCGGCCGATCGATCCGGGTCATCGCCCAACTTCTATGGACCTGAGGCCTACGGGACCTTTGGCCCTACCCGGCCGCGCTACTCCTCGACGGAGGCTTCGTACGCCGGATCCAGGCGGACGGGAAGTGTCTGCGGGCGGGCCAGGTAGAAGCCCTGACCCCAGTGCACGCCGAGCTCCCTGAGCACGTCGAGCTCGGCCTGGGTCTCGATCCCCTCCGCGACGATCGTCGCGCCGATCTCGTTGGCGAAGGTGACGAGCGAGTCCGCCAGCGCGCGCCGGGCGGGGTCCGCGTCGATCCCGGTCACGAGTACGGCGTCGAGCTTGATGATCTGCGGGTGCAGCCGAAGGATGTGTGCAAGCCCGGCATAGCCGGAGCCGGCATCGTCAACCGCGATCCGGCCGCCTCTGGTGATGAACGGCTCCAGGTGCGCCATGAGTGTGGCGTAGTCGCTCACGCGGTTGTGCTCGGTCAGCTCGACGACGATGCGGTCGGCGGGCAGCGCGGCCAGGACGGCGGCGAACTTCGAGCTGACGGCCGTTGTGGGCGAGACGTTGATCGCCATGAAGCTGCCAGGCGGGAGCCGGTCCAGCCCGCTCAACGCGTGCTCGAGTGCGCGCAGCTCGAGGTCGGTGAGCTCGCCGACCTCCTCGGCCTCGTCGAACCACTCGTTCGGCGGCCGCTGCGGCGGGCCGGTGAAGCGGGCGAGTGCCTCCGCGCCGACGATCTCGTTGGTGCTCAGCCCGACGACCGGCTGGTAGACCGAAGTCATGCCGGTCGGGGCCATCGCGCTCTCGATCCGGTCCATCAGCGCCCGCCGGTGTTCGTCGGCCTCGGCCTCGCGAGCGAGCTGCTCCTTGATCTCGTTCTCGAGGTTGTCGGTGTGCCGGCGGACCTGCGTGTAGAGCCGGCTCGTCTCGAGCATGTTGCGCACCCGTAGCAGCACCTCGGACACGTCGAACGGCTTGGTGAGGTAGTCGTTCGCGCCGGCCTCGAGAGCGTGTCGACGGGTGTCGCCGTTGACGTCGGCGGTGATCACGATCACCGGCACGAAGCCGCTGTTGCCGATCGCCGAGTGCAACCGCTCGAGGAAGGTGACGCCGTCGAGCTCAGGCATGTGCAGGTCGAGCAGGATCAGCGACGGCGGCTCACTGGTGCAGGCAGCGAGCGCCTCGTGCGGATCCGTGAAGCCATCGACTTGTGCCAGCCCGGCCCGGGTCAGTATCCGGTGCAGCAGGTCGACGTTCGCCGTCACGTCGTCGACGACGACGACGCGGGCCGTGTCGGGACGGAAGCGGCCCTCGTCGGCGTCGGCGACGGCGGCTGTCGTTGCCGTCATGGCGTCGCTGCCGTGGTGGCGTCGCTGACCAAAGTGAGCAGCTCGCGGATGTCGATCGGCTTGGTCATGTACGTCGTGGCTCCGGCGGCAAGCAGCCGCTCGATCTGGCCGGGCGTCGCATCCGCGCTGACCACCACCACGGGGATCGCCGCGGTCGCTGTCACGCCTCGGAGGGTCCGGAGGACCTCCTCGCCCGAGATGTCGGGCAGGTGCACGTCGAGCAGCACGAGATCGGGCAGCCGGCTCAGCGCGAGGTCGATCGCGTCGTGCCCGGTGGTCGCAGTCACCACCCGGATGTTTCCCAGCCGGGAGAGCGCTCGCTCGATCAGCCCGACGTTCGCCGGATTGTCCTCGACCAGCAGCACGGTTCGGCCTGCGGCACCGTCGTTCTCGGCAACCTCGACGGCGAGCTGCTCGTCCTCGGCGGGGTGCGCGGGCGCGGCGGCCAGCGGCAGATCCACCCAGAAGGTGCTGCCGCGGTTCACCTCGCTGGTCAAGCCCATCTCTCCGTTCATCGCGGTCGCGAGCTGCCGGCACACCGTCAGCCCCATGCCGGTTCCCTCGACGTTCAGCTGGTCCGCACCGAGCCGTTCGAACGGCGCGAACACGCGATCGAAGTCCTCAGGCCTGATCCCGAGGCCGGTGTCGGTGACGGCGATGCGGCACATGTCGGCGTCGCGCAGCTCGTACGACACGGTCACCGAGCCGCCGGGCCGGTTGTATTTCACGGCGTTGCTGAGCAGGTTGAGCAAGATCTGGCGCAACCGCTGCCGGTCGGCGCGGGCGGTCAGGCCTTCCAGCCCTTCGATGACGTCGAGCGACACCCCGCGTTCCGCTGCGGCGGGACGGACCATGTCGATCGTCGTTCCGATGACCTCGGCGACCTGGACCGGCTCGACCGACAGCGAGAGCCGCCCTACCTCGATCCGTGAGATGTCCAGTACTTCGTTGATCAGCTCGAGCAGGTGCCGCCCGCCGCTCAGGATCTGGGCGACCGGCTGTTCCTGGTCCTCGCGCAGCGGGTCCATCTGCAGGATCTGGCCGTACCCGAGGATCGCGTTGAGCGGGGTGCGCAGCTCGTGGCTCATCCGGGAGAGGAACTCGCTCTTGGAGCGGTTGGCTCGCTCGGCGGCTTCTTCGGCGCGATGCCGGTCGTCGACGTCGAAGGCGTAGATCAGCACGGAGCCCTCCGACGTGCTGATCGCGGCGGATGGGCGGACGACCACCACGTCGAGCCAGCGGTAGGTGCCGTCGCCGATCCGGAGCGGCAGCTCCAGGCGCTCGTACTCGCCCTCGTCGTCGGCGTTGCCGGCGCGGCGTACCGCCAGCTCGAGCGTCTGACGATGTTCGGCGTCGATCCGGCTTGCCAGCCAGCCGGGTGCCATCGCGTCCTCGACCTCAACGGCAAACAGGCGACTGACGTTCGGCGTCACGTAGGAGAGCCGGAGGTCGCTGACCGCGGCGACCATGCCGACGATCGGACCGGCCGCGACCAGATGGCCGACGAACTCGCGCGCCTGCTGAAGCTCGGTGTTGGCCTCGGTGAGCGACTTCGTCCGCTCGGCGACCAGGTGGCTGGCGTAGGACTGGCGGCGGGCGAGGGTCTCGATGAGGATCGCCACCAGGGCCGCGAGGCCGAGGCCGCCGCCGAGCAGGAACCAGGGCATGTTCGCGGACAACGCGTCCACGAGCCGCGCGTTCTCCCCGTAGACCAGTGTCCACTGGTCGTCACCGATGGTGAGGGTGGACCTGCCGGTCGGGCCGCCGGTGATCGGGACGGTTCGCTCCGTGGTCATCACGAGCGTGTTGGCGCTCGGGTGGGGTGCGGCGTATACGGCAGCGCGCAGCGACTCGAACAGGCCGAGCCCGGCCGGGACCGGGTCGCGGGGGTTGAGCGTCTCGTAGAGGAACAGGACGTCGTGGCCGACCGGGATGTTGAGCCCGATCCGGGACTGAGCGCCCTCGTTGATCAACGAGGTCGCGCCTGCCACAGCGGACATCCCGTTCCTCAGCAGCGCGGCGTCGCGGCCGGTGATCAGCTGACCGGGGTGCAGGCCGTCGCCGTACCCGGCTCGTACGACGAAGCCGTTGGCAGTCGGGCGCGCGATGCCCAGCGCGGTGATCCCCTGCTCCTTGATCAGGGCGGCTCCGGCGGCGAAGGTTTGCTGGATGTGCTGGGGCTCGTCGGTGATGGCGACCTGGGCGAGGACCCGGGCCGAGGTGATCTCCTGGGCGAAGATGTTCTCGAGGAGGGCCGTCACCTCCTGACCGCGCTCGGTGAGGATCTTCTTCTCGTCGTCCGCGACGTTGTGCCGCAATGCGATGGTGCCGGCAATCGTCAGTCCGACGATCAGCAGGACCACGCTGAACGACACCGGGCGAAGGAATCGCTTCGTCATCTCGCAGGCCTCACCGTTCGGGTTCTGGCGGCTCCCCGAAGCACGCACGAATGGAACAAACCCGAAGTGTTCGGCACCCGGATCGGGTGGAAACAGGGTCTTCGGACCCTTTGCGCGGGGTCCTATCGCACGAAGAAGGGGCAGTTGCCCCGGAAGTCAGCGGCCCGCGGCGTCGAGGCAGCGGTAGAAGGCCGCGATCACGTTGTTGCTCAGATCCGGCTTGTGGGTGAGCGCATTCCGGACGAACCCGCCGCTGACCCGGCGTACCGGATCGGCGAAGCCGACCTGACCGCCCGCGCCGAGGCCGCCGATCGCAGCCGGGGTCGGCCCGAGCAGCCGAGGCCCACGGGCAGGCGGATCGTTGTAGAGGTAGCCGAGGGTGCGAGTCACGGCGGTCGTCTTCTCCATCTTCCCGAGCTTCACGAGCCAGCCCGGCAGCGACTGCGTGACGACGCGGTCACCGCCGCGGATTGCCGGCGACGACCACTTGCGCACCGAGTCCTCCGACACGAGCCGGTGCCCGTCGATCTCGCCGCCGAGCGCCAGGACCGAGAAGAAGCGAGCGAGAGCCGCCGCGGTCGAGCAGCCGCTGCTCGACATCACCTCCGCGCGGAGGATTCCGCCGTGCTCGGTCAACGCGACCACGTCCGAGATCACCGAGCGCCCACCGGTTCCGCCGAAGGCCATGCCGGCATACGTGTTCGGGTCGGTCATCGACCGCATCAACTTCGGCATGAACAGCTTCTGGGGGAATCCGATCTCGGTGTTGTCGAAGTCGATCACGCGGGCGAGCCGCGCGAGCTCCACGTCACCGAGCCCGATGTGGATGTCGAGGCCGAGCGGTTCGCCGACCTCCTTGGCGAAGAACGCGCCCGGCGAGACGCCTGTGATCCGTCGGAGCACCTCACCGACGAGCCAGCCGTAGGTCAGGGCGTGGTAGCCGTGGTCGGTCCCTGGTTTCCAGACGGGGGACTCCGCCGCGAGCGCCTCCGCGATCCCGTCGTAGTCGTCCCAGCCTTCACCGTCGCCCCGCATCAGCCGCAGCTGCGGCGGCACCCGGATCAGCCCGGCACTGTGTAGCTGCAGCTGCCGCACGGTGATGTCGGCCTTACCGGCGGTACCGAACTCCGGCCAGTAGTGGCCCACCTTCTGGTCGAGGTCCAGCTCGCCCCGGTCGTCGAGGATCTGGAGGCAGAAGGACATGAACGACTTCGTGACCGACATCAGCATCGCAAGCGTGTCGGGTCCCCAGGGCTCGCCCGGACGAGCGTCGCCGGCGTGTACGTCGACGACGAGCTCGCCATCGACGTACGCCGCGAACCCGGCGCCGCCCGCGCCTTTGAGGGGGGACGCCACGAGCAGGTCGCGGACCGGCTCGAAGCCGGGGGCTGTGAACCCGTGACCGGTGTCGACGGCGCTCGTTGTCACGGCGAACCCTCCCTTGTGCGGTACCGAATGCGCCCTTACAGTACCGCGAATGACGACGGCGTCGACGGTCTCCGCATGGCCGTCGCCCGTCGATCGGATGGCCGGCAAGTCGCTCGGTCCGCGTCACCTCGAGATCCTCGACGGCCTCGAGACGATCGTGCTGACGGAGGGTTTCCGGGACCTGACGGTCGGCACGATCGCTCAGCGGCTGCAGTGCTCCCGCCGGACGTTGTACGAGATCGCAGACAGCAAGGAAGAGCTCGTCCTCATCGTCATCGACCGTGTCTTGAGACGTCTTGCCCGTGTCGCGCACGACGCCGCGCGTCGCGAGGTCGATCTCCTGGACCGGCTGCGCGCCTTCCTCACCAAGGGCCTCACCGAGCTGCATCGCGCGACGCTCGCGTTCTCCGAGGACCTCGCGGCGTTCCCCGACGCCGCCGAACTGCTGGCCACGCACTTCCGTTACGCACACGGCATCGTCGAGAACATGCTGCTGGAGGGGATCGGCGCCGGCGAGTTCAGGCCGATCCACCCGCGGATCGCTGCCGAGACCTTCGACGCGGCGATGCGCCGGCTCCTCGAGCCGACTGTGCTGCGTGAGTCCGGTGTCAGCTTCGCCGAGGCCGTCGCGGAGTACCTCACGTTGTTCACCGACGGCATTCGTGCCCCAGCCAGAGGAACCACATGACCCTCACCCGCGCTCTCCACCGCACCCTCCAGCAGGCGCCGGACTCGCCGATGACGACGTACCGCGACCGCACCCACACGCACGCCGACGTCTTTGACCGGGTGTCGCGGCTCGGTGGTGCGTTGCGCAATCTCGGGGTGCAGGACGGCGACCGCGTCGCCATCCTGGCGCTGAACTCCGATCGCTACTCCGACTTCCTGCTCGGGACGGCGTGGGCCGGCGCCGTGGTCAACCCGCAGAACATTCGCTGGGCGGCGCCGGAGCTCGCGTTCGCCCTCAAGGACTCAGAGACCGGCGTGCTCTTCGTCGACGACATGTTCGCGCAGCTCGGTGAGCAGCTGCTCGCGGAGGTCGACCACCTCCACACCCTCGTCCACGTCGGCGAGGGCGAGACGCCGCCGGGCATGCTCTCGATGGAAGAGCTGATCTCAGGTGGCGACCCGATCCCGGATCGCGCGCCGCGCGACCACGAGATGGTCGGCCTTTTCTACACGGGTGGCACGACGGGCCAGCCCAAGGGCGTGATGCTCAGCGCCGCCAACCTGCTGACCTCCGCGCTCGGCTCCATGGCCTCCGGCTCGTTCCTAGCGTCGAACTCGCGGTACCTGCACGCCGCGCCGATGTTTCATCTCGCCGACCTGGCGGCGTGGTTCTCCGCCCTGCAGATGGGCTGCGAGCACGTCATCGTCTCGCACTTCGACGTGAAGCTCGTGCTGCAGGCGATCCAGGATCACAAGGTCACCGACGTCCTTCTGGTGCCGACGATGATCCAGCTGGTGACGGATGACCCGTCGTTGGCCGACTACGACGTGTCGACCTTGGAGCGAATCATCTACGGCGCCTCGCCGATCGACGACGACCTCCTTGCCCGCGCGATGAGGGCCTTTCCCAATGTCGGCTTCAGCCAGGCCTACGGGATGACGGAGCTGTCTCCCGTCGCCACGCTGCTGTCGGCGGAAGACCACATCGATACGCCCGGCCAGCCGTCGCGTCGACGCTCCGCGGGTCGCGCCGCGCCGCACGCCATGGTCACGATCGTGCGTGAAGACGGCAGTCCCGCCGACACCCGAGAGGTCGGCGAGATCGTCGTTGCGGGACCGCACGTGATGCTCGGGTACTGGCGTCGGCCGGAGGAGACAGCGGCGGCGCTGAAGTCCGACGGAATGCACACCGGCGACGCGGGCTACCTCGATGCCGACGGCTACCTATACGTCGTCGACCGAATCAAGGACATGATCATCAGCGGCGGCGAGAACATCTATTCCGCCGAGGTCGAGAACGCGCTGTGCGCCCACCCGGCGGTCGCAGCCGCTGCCGTGATCGGCGTGCCGGACGAGAAGTGGGGCGAGATCGTCCACGCGGTGGTCGTGCGTCAGCCGGGGAGCGACGTCAGCGCCGAAGAGCTGGTTGCCTTCGCGCGCGACCGGATCGCGGGATACAAGGTGCCACGTGTCGTCACGTTCGCCGACGCGCTGCCGGTCTCCGGTGCCGGCAAGGTGCTCAAACGCGTGCTGCGGGACGAGCTTGCGGGGACGAGGGCGTGAGGCGGCGTACCCGCAACATCGCGATCCCGGTTGCGGCGGTGGTCATGGCGGTCATCACCGGCTGCGGCAGCACCGTCGAGCCAACGGCCACCGAGACGATCGGCCCGGTCAACGGCGGCCTCGGCCTTCCGGGGACCAACCTCCCGGGCGGTACGACCGGCACGACATCGGCGACATCATCGACCGGATCGGGCTCGTCCTCGGCGAGCAGTGGCGGTGCCGCAGGCCCAGGTTCGATCCCGACGTCGGGCGTCGCCTCCTCCGGATCCGCCAGTGGTCAGCAATCCACCGGCACCGCATCGAGCGGTGGGACGAGCGGCCCGGCGGCGTCGAAGCAGACCGGCCCGCTCACCATCGGCTTTCTCACGACCGACACCAGCAACGCCAACCAGTACGGCGCCTCCCTCGGCAACACCGTCTCCGAGTCCGGGGTCGACAAGGCGCTCATCGACGCGCTGAACAAGAAGGGCGGGCTCGACGGTCGCAAGCTCAAGATCGTCTTCGCCCACACCGACACCGGCAGCACGAACTGGGCCAACGACTTCCAGGCTGCGTGTGCGACGTTCACCCAGGACCATCACGTCAACGTCGTGCTCGGCTACGAGTTCACCTATGAGCCCGACTTCGAGACCTGCCTGGCCGAGCAGAACATCCCGCACCTTAACGACGGCTTCAACGTGCCGAGCAACGACGTGCTGTCGCAGTACCCGGGCTTCTGGTCACTCGACGTGCCGACGATCGGTGAGCGAAACATCGCGAAGTTCGAAGGGGCGATCAAGACCGGCTTCCTGATCCCGAAGAACAAGCTCGCGGTGGTGGTCGACCGCTGCCCGGGAACGGTCGGGGCCTGGCAGACCGAGGTCGAGCCGTACCTCAAGGCCCACCAGATCAATTACGTACCGCCGTTCTATGCGGACTGCAGCACAGGCAACAACGCGGGAGCGGCATCAGCCGTGTCCAACGTGGAGAACGCGATGGTCAAGCTGCGCAGCGAGGGCGTCGACCGCATCGCCTTCGTGTCGGTCTCCGAAGCTCCCGTGCTGTTCATCGCCACGACTGTCGCGCAGGCGCAGGGCTACTACCCGGGCTGGATCGTGTCCTCGCTCGGTCAGCTCGCCGTCATCGGCGGCGAGTCACCCAAGTCGGAGATGCGCAACACGCACGGCTACGGCTGGCTGCCGAGCCAGGATGTCCCACCGCAGTACAACCCGAAGCCGAACGCCAGCCAGAAGCGCTGCATCGCGTTGCTGCACTCCCAGAACGTCCAGCCGCGAGCAGCCGCGGACTTCGGGTACGCCTACAACGCCTGCGAGGCGGTCTTCGTCTACGAGAGGGCGCTCAAGCTCGACGGTGGCAACGCCGACGGAACGGCGATCAGCAACGCGGTTGCGAGCATCGGCAACGGCTTCCAGAGCACGCTGAACCTCTACGGCCGCTCGACGTTGTCGGCCGACCGCCGCAACAACGCACCTGCCTTCTTCAAGCCGATCAACTGGGACGGCAACTGCAGCTGCTTCCGCTACGGCCATCAGACCTTCCCGATGCCGTGACCACCCCGCCCGAAGGAGACGCTGATGCGTAGCTACGGCGACCCGAGCAAGCACAAGCTGCCACTCGTCATCCGCACCATGTACGGGGCCGCCGAGCTCGCGAGTCGTGCCAGCGGTGCGCGCGAAAAGAAGAAGTCGGGACCGGCGCTGAAGCCGTACGACGAGCGCCAGTTCGGGCACCCCGGGTGGTGGCTGACGTACCGCATCAACCCCTCGGTCGCCACCAGCGAGGTGAAGATCGACAGCCGCGGTGGGCCGTTGCGGCTGCGGATCTACCGCCCGCGGTCGGCAGCGCCCAATGCCGCAATCGTCTACTACATCCATGGCGGCGGCTTCTATCTGGGAAGTCTCGACGCCTGTGCCTGGATCTGCGGTGAGATCGCAGCGTTGACGGGAGCGGTCGTCGCCGCGGTGGAGTATCGGCTTGCCCCCGAGTTCCCGTTTCCTGCGGGCCTGGACGACTGCCGCGACGGACTCGACTGGATCGCGAAGGGTTCGATCGACGGAACCGATCCGAGCCGGATCGCGGTCGCCGGCGACAGCGCGGGCGGCAACCTCAGTGCGGCGCTGTGCCTCGAGGTGCGCGACACGGGCGGCCCGAAGATTGCTCACCAGACGCTGATCTACCCGTTCCTCGACTCGAAGCTGCGGGGCGCGTCGTGGCGCGAGTGCGCGACCTCGGTCGTCGGTTTGGCTGAAGGCGAGTGGATGGTCCAGATGTACGCGGGCGAGGAGCGCGACAACCCACTTGTCAGCCCGCTGCAGTCGAGCGACCTCTCCGGCCTGCCGCCCGCATTCATCGTGAACTCCGACTTCGACGTGCTGCGGGACGACGGCTTCATGTACGCCGACGCGTTGCGCCAGGCTGGTGTCGAGACGCGGCACACCAACTACATCCGTGCGCCGCACGGACTGTTGTCCATGCCGCGCCTGCTTCCGGTCGCGCGTCAGATGATCGCGGAGATCGCCACGGAGATCAGCCGGCATCTGAAGGTGACCGGGTCGTGAGAACGCTGCTGCGGCGCAGGCTGGCCGCAGCAGCCGGGGCAATCGTCTTGACGAGCTCGTCCGGCTGCGCAACCAGCCTGCACGGCCTCGAGTTCCACAACGACAAGCGGCTGAAGATCACCTTCCCCCACGAGAACGAACTGGTCACGACACCGTTCACCTTGCGTTGGACGATGCGCGACTTCACCGTGGCCGAACCGGGCAAGGGACCGGTCAACGACAGCACCGGGTACTTCGCGATCTTCGTCGACCGCTCGCCGATCAAGCCCGGCCGCACCCTGGCCGCTATCAACCAGAGCTCACCGTCGTGCGAGCGCTCCACGCTGTGCACCACCAAGGCCTACCTTGCCCGTGAGCAGGTCTACACGACGACGGCGAACCAGCTGACGCTTCACTCGGTCGCGGACATTCTCAGCAACAAGCTCTCGACGCAGTTCCATACCGCGACGGTGGTCCTGCTCAACACGGCAGGCGAGCGCTTCAGCGAAAGCGCCTGGACGATCGAGTTCAGGATGCACTCTTCCGGGGTGAACGACTGATGGCGCCCTCCCGCAAGCGCGCCTCGGGCGCGACCGCCTCGGTCTCGGCTGCGGCTCTCGCCGCGGACGCTGCCGCTGCCGACATCGAGCAAACCAAGGCGGCACTGCGTGAGCAGGCGCACCAGACGCTCGGGGTCACCGGCCAGGACAGCGGGGAGAGCTTCCGCGTTCTGCTTCGCAGGCACAACCTGTCGTCGTACCCGATCGTCGCGCTCGGGCTGTTGTTGATTGGTGACGGGTTCCAGGGCAGCGCGCTCACCGTCCTGACGCCGAACGTCAGTGCCGCACTCGGCCTGGGGATCACCGGCATCACGGCTGCGTACTCGCTCGCGGCTCTCGCGGCGTTCGCCTCACCGCTTCCCATCGCGGCACTAGCCCAGCGCAAGCCGCGCCGAGCCATGTTGTCGATCGTCACCGGCGTCGGGTGGACGATCACGACCTTGTTCACCGGCTTCGTCATCTCGACCGCCGGGTTACTCGTCATCCTCGCTCTCGACGGGCTGTCGTCAGGCAGCGTCAGGTCGGTGCACGTCCCGCTGATCGTCGACAGCTATCACCCGTCGATGCGAGCGCGCGCTGTGGCGGCGTACCAGGCGTTCGGCCAGGTCGGCCTCGTCGCGAGCCCGCTACTGGTGGCGTTGCTCGCTGGCCCGTTCAATCTGACCTGGCGCGGAATCTTCATCGTGTTGGGGCTGATCTCCCTCGCCCTGACCCTGCTGTCGTTCTTCCTTCGAGACCCGGGCTTCGGCAAGTGGGACACCGAACAGCTCAAGAGCAGCGTCCATGCCGTCCACGGGGAGGGCGATCGACTTCAGGCGGCCGAGGTCGCGCTCGGGTTTTGGGAGATCTGCCGGCGGGTGACGATGATCCCGACCGCGAAGCGCCTGATGGCCGCTGCCGCCGTGATCGGGATGATGCTGATCCCGTTCTCGACGTTCATCTCCTTCTTCCTGCTGCAGCGCTGGAACATGGGGGCAAGCTCCCGCGGCCTGTTCTTCGCGTACAGCAGCGGCATGTCGGTCGTCGCGCTGCTGATCTTCGGCGTACGCGCCGAGCGTCAGTTCCGCCGCAGCCCCGCAGCGATGATGCGCTCGACCGGCCGGCTGTTGTTCCTCGGCATCGTGTTCATCGGGTTCGGCGGCCTGTCGCCGTGGTTCGGCGGCATGCTCGCGGGATTCGGCGTCGGCACCGGGCTGGTCTACGTCCTGCTTCCCGGCGTCTACATCGCGTTGATGGCGATCGTTCCGGCCAATATGCGCCCACATGCGCAGTCCCTGGTCACGATCTTCATCGGCCTCGGCAGCCTCCTCGGCGCGTTGCTGTTGGGGAACATCGATGACCAGTACGGCCCGCACGTCGCGTTGGTGGTGATCGCGGTGGTCGGCCTGTTCGGCTCGCTCGTGGTGTCCAGCAGCGGCGGCTTCATCGAGGCCGACCTCGATCGGATGATCGACGGCGTGCTCGAGGACGAGGAGATCCGGCGGATCACCGCGGCCGGTACCCACCTGCCGATGTTGGCTTGCCGCGGGATCGACTTCTCCTACGGTCAGCTGCAGGTGTTGTTCGGGGTCGACTTCACGGTCGACGACGGCGAGATGGTGGCGCTGCTGGGTACGAACGGCGCCGGCAAGTCGACGCTGCTCAAGGTCATCTCCGGCATCGGGCTGCCCAGCAAGGGCAGCGTCCGATACCGCGGCCAGGAGATCACCTACCTCGATGCCGAGCGGCGGCTTCGGCTCGGCATCACGCAGGTCCCGGGCGGCCGCGCGGTATTCGGCCCGATGACCGTGGTGGAGAACCTGCGTAGCTACGGCTACAGCCTCGACGTCTCCCGCGCTGAGCTCAACGCCTCGATCGATGCCTGCTTCGAGGCGTTCCCCCGCCTGCACGAGCGACGTACGTCGATGGCCGCCACGCTGTCCGGCGGAGAGCAGCAGATGCTCGGGCTGTCGAAGGCACTGATGCTGAAGCCGAGGCTGTTGGTCATCGACGAGCTCAGTCTCGGCCTGGCGCCAGTGATTGTCGGTCAGCTGCTCGAGATGGTGAAACGCATCAACGCGAACGGCACGGCCGTCGTCCTGGTCGAGCAGTCGGTGAACATCGCGCTGAACCTGGTCGACCACGCCTTCTTCATGGAGAAGGGCGAGATGAAGTTCGACGGGCGAAGCGCGGATCTGCTCGCCCGCGACGACCTGCTGCGCGCCGTCTTCCTGCACGGCGCTGACGTGGAGGTCGCATCGTGAGCACGCCGATGTCGGAGCGGCTCGGCGCGGTCCGATTGCGGCCATCGTCGAAGCGGACCGTGTTGAAGGCGGTGCTGTTCGCCGCCGCCGTCGTGGTCGCCAAGCTGGTGTTGATCGTTCTCAGCCGTCACGGCGTCATCGACACCGGCGCGACGCCGATGCAGGTGGTGGTCCTCGGCGCGACCACAGGGATGACATACGGCTTGCTCGGCGTCGGCCTCGTGCTGATCTACCGGAGCAACCGAATCATCAACTTCGCGCACGGGAACATCGGCGCGTTCGGCGCCGCCTTCTTCGCGGTCGCCGCCGTCAAGTGGCACATCCCGTACTGGGTGGCCTTCTTGATGGCGATCGCGCTGGCGGCACTCGTCGGCGTGGGTGCGGAGGCTGCCGCTGTCCGACGGCTACGCAACGCGCCGCCGTTGATGAGCGTTGTCGTGACGCTGGGCATCGGCCAGTTCCTCGTCTTCTTCTCCCTCGTCATCAACTCGACCGCCGGCGCCGGCACGAGCTACCCGAGCCCGCCGTTCATGCCGACCTTTCACGTGCAGTCGCTGCTGGTAACGCGGGCCTACTCGGGCATGTTGATCCTTTCCCCGATGGTCGTCATCGGGCTGGCCGTCTTCCTGCGGGTCAGCAAGTTCGGGCTGGGGATCCGCGCCGCTGCGGCAAACCCTGAGGCAGCGCGGATGGCGGGCATCTTCGCGGGCCGGATGTCATCGCTTTCGTGGGCCATCGCCGGCGCGATCTCGGCGTTCACCGCGATCCTGGTGGCACCCGCCTCCGGATTCGTCAGCAGCAGCCAGTTCGGGCCCGACCTCGTGCTGCGCGCCATGACGGCCGCGGCGGTCGGCCGGATGGAGAACCTGCCGGCCACGTTCTTCGCCGGGATCGGCCTCGGCATCGTCGAGAACGTCCTGCTGTGGGACACCCAGAACTCCGGCGTCGTCCAGATGGCGCTGTTCGTGGTGGTGCTGGTCGTGCTCCTGCTGCAGCGGCGCCGTGCGGGCAGGGGTGAGGACAAGGGGAGCTGGGCGACCGTGCAGTCGTTGCGGCCGCTACCCGAGCCGCTGCAACGACTGACGTCGGTGCGCCTGCTCGGGCCAGCCGTGACGATGCTGTTCTTCGGAGCGCTCGCGGTGGTGCCACTGGTGATGAGCAACAGCCATTCCGTGACCTTCGTCCTGTTCATCTCCGCTGCGATCGTCGGGCTGTCCATCACCGTCCTCACCGGTCTCGGCGGCCAGCTCACGCTGGGCCAGTTCATGGTGGCTGCGATCGGTGCCGTCGTGTCCTACCAGGTGTCTCGGCGAATCGGGGACTTCCCGCTCGCCCTGCTCTACGCGGGACTTGCGGCGGGTGTCGTCTCCGTCGTCATCGGTCTGCCGGCACTTCGGCTGCGAAGTCTGATGCTGACGATTACGACGCTCGCCTTCGCAATCGCGGGCCCCGCCTGGCTGCTGAGTCGCCCGTACATGTTCGGCGACGGAGTCGAGCCGGGCGCTCCCGTCGTAGCCGGTCGAGCGCTCGACACCGGGCACGAGTACTACTACTTCGCGCTGGCGCTGTTCTTCATCTGCTTCATCATCTGTGCGAACGTCCGGCGCAGCGGCTTCGGCCGGCTGTTGGTGGCGATTCGCGACAACGAGAACAACGCACGTGCCTTCACCGTGCGTGCCACTGTCGTCAAGGTGCAGGGGTATCTGATCTCCGGCTTCGTCGCGGGGATCGGCGGCGCGGCGTACGCCCACTCGCTGTCGTCGATCGATGGCTCCGTCTTCTCCACCGACCTGTCGATCAATGTGGTCGTGATGACCGTGCTGGGTGGGATCTCCTCGCTCGCCGGACCGATCATCGGGTCGGGGTTGATCATCGGGATCCCACTCGTGCCGAAGATCGGAAACCTCGGGCTGGCGGCCACGTTCTTCGGCGCGACCTGCCTGATCCTGTGGCGACCCTCGGGTCTCGTCACATTCGTCGAGACGCCACGACGACTCGTGATCTGCTGGCTCGCCAAGCTGCACGGCGTCGACGGGAAAGCGGCGTTCGCGGGTGACCGCAGCGTTGCCGCGGGCAGCGAGGGCCCGAGGGCGCTGACGAAGCCTCGACTGGGCGGCGAGCAGGTGCCGCCGCAGCGGCACGGCAGCCGAGCGACCCTGCTCGATGCGACCCATCTCAGCAAGCGATTCGGTGGCGTCACCGCCGTCGACGACGTCTCGTTCGCGGTGCGCGCGGGCGAGACGGTCGGGCTGATCGGTCCGAACGGCGCCGGGAAGACCACGACGTTCGAGATCCTCGGGGGCTTCACCAAGCCGGACGCCGGCGCGGTTCGGTTCGATCGCCGGGACGTCTCGCGTCTCGGGCCTGAGGCGCGGGCACGACTTGGCTTGATCCGATCGTTCCAGGACGCCGCGCTGTTCCCGACGATGACCGTCGAGGAGACGGTGACGCTCGCGCAGGAGCGGCTGCAGCGCACGTCGTTCATCGGATCGGTTCTTGGGATCTCCGGACGCAGTGAGCGAGCCAAGCGGCTTCGTTCGCGTGAGCTGATCGGCATGCTCGGTCTCGACGGCTACAAGGACCGGCAGATTCGCGAGCTGTCCACGGGGACGCGGCGCATCAGCGAGATCGCATGCCTGGTTGCCTTGGAGCCCACCTGCTTGCTGCTCGACGAGCCGTCGTCGGGCATCGCGCAGCGGGAGACCGAGGCGCTGGGGGCGCTGCTAGACGATCTGAAGCGCCAGCTCGACCTCACCCTCGTCGTCATCGAGCACGACATCCCGCTGATCATGGGAATCTCCGATCGCATCGTGGCGATGGCAGACGGGGTGGTGATCTGCGATGCGACGCCCGACGTGGTTCGCAACGATCCCCGGGTGATCGACGCCTATCTCGGTGGCAGCATCACCGCGATCGAGCGATCAGGAGCGGGCGTTGGCTAGGCGGTGCGTCGCGATCGCCACCGTGACCCTCGGCCTCGCGGTCGCCGGGTCCGGTGTCGCGGCGGCTGTGTCGGTCGGTGCGACCCGCATCGCGCACGCCGCGCACCCCGGCACGCGCGTCAATGACCGCGCCGAGGCCTGGTACGCAACGCCATCCGGCGGGGTCTGCCTGCCCGTGGTCGGCTGCCTGCCGCTGCCCGTGCCCGCGCCGTCGGTCTACCCCGCCGGAACGCTGCACGTTGCGGTCACCCTGGGCAGCGAGTCAGCCCGTGCGTACGTCGTACCCGCCCTACCCGAGCCGGCCAGCAGGAGGATTCCCTCCGCCGGCATGTTGTTGCTTCCCGTCGACTCCAGCCCACTCGCCGGCACCGTCGATCTGGGGTCGGCTCACATCAAGGCGTGTCTGACCACGGGCAAGCTGCCGCCCAACGCGTCCGCTCGCGGGGCGACCGCCGGAGCTCCGCCGGCCGTCGACTGCAAAGTGCACTCGCCCGCGACGTACAGCGCCGAGACCAAACAGTTCCGGGTCGACTTGAGTCGCTTCCTCGCCAAGTGGCGACGCGGGACCCCTAATCGCGGGGTGGCACTCCTCGCCAACACGGCCGGTGCGAGTCCGCTGGTCAACTGGCACGTCGCCCTCGACGGCACCGGGAGCTCCGGTCCGACGGTCCACTCGCTGGTGAGCTTCGCGGGCTGCCACGGCTGCGATCGTCCACAGCCCACCGGACGACCGATGCCCGCCAAGCCCATCGCCTCCGCCAAGGCGCTCCCTCCACCGCCGAGCCCGGTGGCAGTGCCCGCACCGATCGCCTCGCCTCAGGTTGCGGTACCGGCGGCCACATCGGCCGTGTACCTCGTGCGGGGAAAGAACTTCCGGTATCCCGCAATCTTCGGCGCGCCGCTGGCCATCCTGGCGGGCGTCATCTTCTTCAGCCGGCTGTTCACCGGCTCGAGTGTCCGAACCCGCAACCGACTCGCGATGGGAGCTGACAACAGCGATGGCTGATCTGCAGACGAGCGTGCGCCGAACCCGGGTGCAAGCGCTCTTTGATCCGTCGTCGACGGTGCCGATCTACCTCGGTGTTCTTGTCGCCGCGGTCGGCTTCGTTCTCCTCGTCATCGGCTGGTCCGAGGTCGCGGGGACCGTCGACGTTGGACGCCAGCTGCCGTACCTCATGTCGGCGGGCTTGCCCGGGATCGCACTGGTGATGACCGGGCTGGTCCTGGTCAACCTCAGCATCCGCCGCCAGGACAGCGCGGAGCGGGCTCGCCAGATGAGCGCGCTGGCGGAGACGCTGGCCGAGTTGCGGGGCTCGGGCAGGAAATGAAGCCGACTCGCGCGTACGGCGTGCTGGGTGCCATCTTCGTCGCCGGCTTCGCGACGTTCGGCTGGTCCTGGCACGGCGCAAGGCACGCGATGTACGTGCCGCTCCAACTGCCTTGGATGCTCTCGGGCGGCCTGGGCGGGTTGGCCCTCACCGGTCTGTCGGCAACGTCCTGGCACATCTACGCGACGAAGAGAGACAACGAGAAGCGGCGAGCAGAGTGGGACGCATTCGCCCAGGAGCTGATCGGGACGCTTTCACGCCCAGAGCTGGTGGAGTAGCTCCTTCCAGGCGGCGAGGCGCTTGGCGGTCGCGCGGTCGCTGCGGACCACGCGGGCGCGTGCCGCACCGTGCATCGCGTCGATGAGAACCGGCAGCGCGAGCTCGTAGTTGGGATGGTCCACGTAGCCCGGCCACAGCACCGCGCACAGGGCCCGGACGTCCGAGCGCTGATCTCGATCTTGTCTCGCCAATGCGTCCCGGAGCTCGGCGTCGTTTCGCGCGGCCGACCACAGCTCGTCGATGGCGATGGCGAGCGGGCTGTTGAACGACAGCCAGAGGATGTCGATGCCGACATCGATGCTGCCGAGCTCCTGTGCGCGCAGCATCGCGGGCCCGACGACATCGCGTTGTGCCTGGAAAAGCTCCGCCACGGCCGCGACCAGCAGTTCCGCGCGAGACGGGAAGTGGTGCAGGAGGGCGCCGCGGGAGACGGCCGCGCGGCGCTGCACCTCGAGTGTCGTCGTCCCGGCGTGGCCGAGCTCGACCAGCGAGTCGACTGTCGCCGCGATGATCCGCGCCCGAGTCGCCGCGCTTCGCTCGGCCTGGGTCCGGCGTACGGCGACTGTCGTCACTAGCTGAGCAGGCCGCGGGCCACGTGCGTGATCTGGATCTCGTTGCTGCCGGCGTAGATCATCAGCGACTTGGCGTCACGCGCGAGCTGCTCGACGCGGTACTCCGCCATGTAGCCGTTGCCGCCGAAGAGCTGCACCGCCTCCATCGCGACCTCGGTCGCGGCCTGGGAGGCGTAGTACTTCATCGCCGATGCCTCGGCCAGGGTAGGGGTCTTGCCCGCGCGGCGGAGCTCGATCGTGCGGAACACCATGTTCTGCACGTTCTGTCGTGCCACCTCCATGTTGGCGAGCTTGAGCTGGATCAGCTGGAAGTCAGCGATCCGCTGGCCCCACAGCTCGCGGTTCTTCGCGTAGTCGATGCACAGCGACAGGCACTCCTCGATGACGCCGAGCGACATTGCGGCAATGCCCACTCGCTCGGTCGTGAAGTTCGACCTCGCGCTCTCGCGTCCGTCCGACGCGCCGTCGCCGCCGCCCGCCAGCAGCCGGTCGGGCTCGAGGTAGACGTCGGAGAAGAAGAGCTGACCGGTCGGCGAGGAGTGGATGCCCATCTTCTTGAACGGCTTGGACTGGGTGAAGCCCGCCATTCCCTTGTCGAGCACGAAGGTGAGCACCGGACGCCGGCGCTTGTCGTCGCTGTTGCCGTCGTCGAGCTTCGCGTAGACGACGGCGGTGTCGGCGTACGGACCGTTGGTGATGAAGGTCTTCTCGCCGTTGAGGACATATCCCTCGCCCTCGCGGCGGACTGTCGTCGTCATGCCGCCGAACGCGTCGGAGCCGGAGTTCGGCTCGGTGATGGCCCAGGCACCGACCTTCTCGAAGGTCATGAGGTCGCGGCCCCAACGCTCCTTCTGCTCGACGTTGCCCCGCGACATGATCGTGCCGCCGGACAGGCCGACGCTGACCCCCATCGCGGTGGTCAGTCCCATGCTCACCTTGGTCAGCTCGATCGACAGAATCAGCTGCATGGCCTCATCGCCGCCGGCGCCCTCGGCACTGGCCCCGTCACCGTCGGAGTGAGCGGCGGCTTTGCCGCTCTTCTCCTTGGCGATCCGCTTCTCGAAGCTGTCGCGCATCATCGCGTCGATGCCGAAGGTGGAGTACAGCTTGCGGATCAGCGGGTAAGGCAGCATCTCGCCCGACTCGAGGGCGTCGACGTGCGGCCGGATCTCCGCGTTGACGAAGTCCCGGATCGCGTCCCGGATCGCGAGCTCGGTGTCAGACCAGCCGATCACGGTTACTCGCTCCAGGCGGTGAGACGCTGCTCGACCTCGGCGATCGTCCACGGCTTGTCGGTCTCGGTCTTGCGAGTCTCGTGCCAGCCGGCGAGCTCCGAGATGTGACCGCCGGAGACCTCGTAGACCTTCCCGGTCAACGTGCAGCTCGCCGAGCACAGGTACGCCACGAGCGGTGAGATCTCTGCCGGGTTGAACGTGTCGAGTGCGTTCGGGTCATCCGGCTTGGCCATGATCGCGTCGATGCCGGGGGTCGCGAGGGTGAGCCGGGTGCGCGCGAGGGGCGTGATCGCGTTGGCGCGGACGCCGTAGCGACCGAGCTCCACCGCCGCGACTAACGTCATCGCGGCGATGCCCGCCTTCGCGGCGCCGTAGTTGACCTGTCCGGCGTTCGGCAACGTCGTACCGGAGCCGGAGGAAGTGTTGAGCACCGCCGCGTTGACCTCGGCGCCGGCTTTGCTCTGCTCCTTCCAGTACTCCGCGGCGTGACGCAGCACGCAGAAGTGGCCCTTGAGGTGCACGGAGATGACGTCGTCCCACTGCTGCTCGGTCATGCCCGCGAGGAACGCGTCCCGCAGGATGCCGGCGTTGTTGACGACCACGTTGAGGGTCCCGAACTCCTCGATCGCCTGGTTGACCAGGCTTTTCGCGCCGTCCCAGGTCGCGATGTTGTCGGTGTTCGCGACCGCGTGACCACCGAACGCCTTGATCTCGTCGACGACCTGCTGAGCCGGGCCGGCGTCGGATCCGCTGCCGTCGTTCGATCCGCCGAGGTCGTTGACCACCACCGCCGCGCCTTCACGGGCGAACAGCAGCGCATGCTCGCGGCCGATGCCGCGACCCGCGCCGGTGATGACCGCTACGCGCCCGTCAAGAGCTCCCACGTCGTCGTTCCTTTGCTTGTTGGTTGTCAGTCGGCCAGGACGGCGAGGCCGTCCTTGATGACCACGTCTTCGCCGACGCGGGTCTCGTACGCATAGCTGGTCGCGCCCGCCGACGAGCCGGTCGCGAAGAAGGTCGTCTCGATGTCCTGACCCGGCAGCACCGGCTTGGAGAACCGCACTGCGAGCCGGCGAAGCCGGGCAGTGTGGCCGTTACCCAGCTCGGTCAGCGCCGCCCAGGAGGTGAAGGCCATCGTGCACAGGCCGTGGGCGATGATGCCCGGCAGTCCGACCGACTTCGCGAACTCCTCGTCCAGATGGATCGGCATCGGGTCACCCGAGGCCGGCGAGTAGCGGAACGTCTGGTCGTTGTCGACGTGCTGGACTGTCTTGGCGGTCGGTGCGTGCAGGCGCGCGGACTCGTCGAAGGCATGCGACGGCGCCAGCTCACCGGCCGTCTCGCCGGCGTCGATCCCTCGGATGAAGGTCGAGACGTACTGCTCGTTGACGAGCTCGCCGTTCGCGTCGTGCGTCTCGATGTAGACGCAGCCCACGGTGCCGCTGGACTTGCCGGCGTAGCCGATGACCTTGCCACGAGACGTCAGGCTGTCACCGGCGGTGATCGGACGATGGAACTGGAAGTCCTGCTCGCCATGCAGGACGAACGGCGCGATCGTGTCGGGCGCAACTGCGAACAGCTGGCTCAGCAGGATGTCGAAGACCGGCACCACCGCGAACACCGGAGGTGCAACCTCGCCCGACACGTGAGCCGGGATCGGGTCGTTCGTCGCTGCGGCGTACGCCGCGATCCGCTCGGCGGTGACTTCGAACTGCCGCGGCTCGCTCCAGACCCCTACTCCGGCCGGGTTGAACGTGACGTCGCTCATCGGTTCGCCGGCCGGTACGCCGTCACGACCGCGGCGCCGCCGAGACCGATGTTGTGCTGCAGGGCGACCTTCGCCCCCGCGACCTGGCGGGCGTCTGCGGTGCCACGCAGCTGCCAGGTCAGCTCCGCGCACTGCGCGAGGCCGGTGGCGCCGAGCGGGTGGCCCTTCGAGATCAGCCCGCCGGACGGGTTGACCACCCAACGACCGCCGTACGTCGTGTCGCCGTTGTCGATCAGCTTCCCGCCTTCGCCCTCGGCGCACAGTCCGAGCGCTTCGTAGGTGAGGAGCTCGTTGGCGGAGAAGCAGTCGTGCAGCTCGATGACCTGGACGTCGTCGGGGCCGATGCCGGACTGGTCGTAGACCTTGCGGGCGGCTTCCTTGCTCATGTCGTAGCCGACGAGGGTCGCAGCGGAGTTGTTCTCGAAGGTGCTGCGCATGTCGGTCACCATCGCCTGGCCGACGATCTCGATCGCGCGGTCGCCGAGACCGTTCTCCTCGACGAATCGCTCGCTCGCGATGACCGCGGCACCGGAGCCGTCGGAGGTCGGCGAGCACTGCAGCTTGGTCAGCGGCAGCTTGTCGTAGATGACCTTCGACTCCTTGATCTCGTCGAGGGTGTAGACGTCCTGGAACTGCGCGTAGGGGTTGTTCGCCGAGTGGCGGTGGTTCTTCTCGCCGATCTTCGCGAAGTGGTCCGGCGTCGTGCCGTACTTCTCCATGTGCTCGACGCCGGCCGCGCCGAACATCCACGGCGCGAGCGGCAGCGCCATCTCGTGCTTCTCGTTGAGCGCGAGGACGTGCTTCTGCATCGGGTTCTCGCGGTCCTCGAACGTCGACTGCAGCGAGCCGCGCTGCATCTTCTCGAACCCCAGCGCGAGCGCGCACTCGGCGACGCCGCTGCGCACGGCTTGGTTGGCGAGGTAGAGAGCGGTGGAGCCGGTCGAGCAGTTGTTGTTGACGTTGATGACCGGGATGCCGGTGAGCCCGAGCTCGTAGACCGCGCGCTGGCCGCAGGTCGACTCGCCGTACACGTACCCGACGTACGCCTGCTCGACCTTGTCGTAGGAGATGCCGGCGTCCTCGAGCGCCTTGCTGCCGGACTCCCGTGCCATGTCGGGGTAGTCCCACTCACGGCTGCCGGGCTTCTCGAACTTCGTCATGCCGACGCCGACGACATAGGTCTTGGCAGGCATTGCTCTCCTTCACTCGCGAGACACGGGGGTACGCCGCGTGCGCACCTCGGGAACGCCGTTTGCGGTGGCCGGCGAGCTGCTCGGCGCCGCTAACAGTCAAGGATGACTGTTTCTGGCGGGTGGGTCAACCGAGGTGCCGCCCTTGCCCAAGGCAAAGGACCGTGGCGGTCGCCGTTGAATTCCTGATGAACTGATGCGCGGCTCGCGGGCGTGAGCCGCCTGCTAGGGGGCCAGTGATGATCGATCGGATGCGCGGCGAGAGCGCGCTGTCCTCCGGCGGCAAGTTCATCGGAGCCGCGATCGCCGTCGCGTTGATGGCGCACTTCGGGCACGGGCCCACCCGCGACCACCGCAACCTCATCTACGTGTGGATCGCGGTGGGGCTGATCTCGCCGATCCTGGTGCCGATCTACCCGCGGATCGTGGCTGCGGCGCCCGCGATGGACATTCCGATGCTCGCGCTGATCGCGGGTGTCGACTTCGCCGCCCTGTTCGCCGTCATCTCCCTGACCGGCGGTGCGGCGGGCCCGTTCTGGGCGCTGATCCTCGTCAACACGACGGCGGCGGCGGTCATCGCGCCGAACCGGCCACTCGCGCTGGGCGCTGCGCTGTTCTACACCGGCTCCTTGGTCGGAGCCACGGCGCTTGCGCACACCCTCGACCGGCAGTCGGCCGGGATCATCGTGCTCGTCGGCGTTTCGATCTGCCTGATCGCGCTGCTCGGCACCGCCGTCGCCACTCGGCTCGAGCAGCAGCGGGTGCAGTCCGACACCGAGCGTGACCAGCTGAAGCGCACGGTCGAAGAGCTCTCCCTCGCGCTGGCCCAGGCGGCGAAGGGGGATCTCTCGGTCGAGGTGGACTCCGAGATCATGGCCCAGGAGCTGCTCGCCCAGCTCGCGACGTCGTTCGACGAGACACTCGGCAACCTGCGCGGCCTCGTCGGCCAGATCCGAAACGGGGGCGAGCAGCTCGTCACGGCGGCGCATGAGCTGCTGGCGTCGGCGGAGCAGCATGCGGCGAGTGCGACGCAGCAGTCGAGTGCGGTGACGGAGACGACGTCGACGATCGAGGAGCTCGCGGCGACCGCGGCGCAGATCGCGGAGACGTCGGAATCCGTCGCGCGGTATGCCACCGAGACGCTGCGTCACGCCGAGGACGGTCGTGAGGCGGTGTCGCGGAGCGTGGACGCGATGGATGCGATCGCTGCCCGGGTCGAGCAGATCGGCGGCCGCGCGCTGTCGCTCGGGGAGAAGGGCCAGGAGATCGGCCGGATCCTTGACGTCATCAACGACCTGGCCGACCAGACCAACCTGCTCGCTCTCAACGCCGCGATCGAAGCGGCGCGTGCCGGTGAGAACGGTCGGGGCTTCGCGGTGGTGGCGGCAGAGGTCCGCAAGCTCGCCGAACGCGCCCAGCAGTCCACCGGCCAGATCCAGGCCATCGTGAGTGAGATCCAGGCCGAGACCTCCGCCACGATCATGGCCAGCGAAGAGGGGGCGAAGGAGGTCCGCGTGGGCTCCGAGCTCGCGCGGGGTGTCGTCGACGCGCTGGAGCGAATCAGCGCGATGGTCGACGAGACCACGACGGCGGCCAAGGAGATCAGTGTCGCGACTCAGCAGCAGCGATCGGCGTCGGACCAGGTCGTGGCGGCGATGACCCAGGTGTCCGATGTCTCGGCGCAGTACGCCGTGGGATCCAAGCAGTCAGCGGCTGCTGCGGCGGAGCTCAACAACCTCGCCGCTGCTCTCCGCGCGTCGATCGCGCAGTTCAAAGTGGCGTAGCCCCTAATGAGATAGGCCAACCCCCCAAACGCGAGGCCCTCGCATGAGCGAATTCGACTTCGAGCGGCGGTTCGACCAGGTCGGGACGTACGTCTCCTGGTTGACCACCGTCGCACTGGCAGCAGCACTGTCATTCGACCAGTACGGCACCGACCACCCGTTGCGGCGCTGGGTCTACCTGCTGCTGATGGGCATCGTCGCGGTCATCGCGATCGGCTACGGCGCGCAGTGGGTGATCGGCCAGCGTTCCGGGACGACCGGTCGGCTCCGGCTCAGCCAGACCGGCTCGGTGATCCAGCTCGCGCTGAGCACGGCCGGCCTCACCTGGCTGTGTGCGCTCACCGATGGCGTCGAGCGGCCGTACTGGCTCTTCTTCGTCATCGCGCAGATCCCCGCGGCGTTGACCGTGCCGCTCTTCGTGTCTGTCGTGTTCGGATTCCTGTCCTCCGGCGGCGTTGTGCTTGCGTCGTACATCGCCGGTACGGCGACCGACAACAACCGGGGCTCCTTGCTGTTCGTCTGTGCCCTGTTGCCGATCACCGCCTGGTATATCGCGGTGATCACCGACGCACTGGCCAAGGCGCAGGCGCGGGCTGAGGGCGACCGGCAGCGACTAGGTTCCGGGGTCGAGCAGCTGTCGACGGCGATGGCCCGGGCAGCGGAGGGTGACCTGGGCGCTGCGGTCCAGGCGGATGCCTTCGATGACGAGTCGCTGCGAAAGCTGGGCGGTTCGTTGTCGTACACCCTTGGCTCACTGCGAACCCTGGTCGGGTCGATCCGCGGCGGCGGCGAGCAGATCGTCGCGGCGGCACACGAGCTTGTCGCGTCGGCCGAGCAGCACGCTGCCAGCGCCACCCAGCAGTCGAGCGCCGTGGCGCAGACGACCTCCACGATCGAGGAGCTCGCGGCAACGGCGGCGCAGATCGCCGAGACGTCAGAATCGGTCGCTCGCTACGCGGCCGAGACGTTGCGCCACGCCGAGGACGGGCGTGAGGCGGTGTCGGCGTCAGTGGCATCGATGGACGCGATCGCGGCGCGCGTCGACCAGATCGGCGGACGCGCGCTGTCGCTCGGGGAGAAGGGCCAGGAGATCGGCCGGATCCTCGACGTGATCAACGACCTCGCGGACCAGACCAACCTGCTCGCGCTGAATGCGGCGATCGAGGCGGCGCGAGCCGGTGAGAACGGTCGCGGCTTCGCGGTGGTGGCGGCAGAGGTCCGCAAGCTCGCGGAACGTGCGCAGCAGTCGACCGGCCAGATCCAGGCGATCGTCAGTGAGATCCAGAGTGAGACGGCCGCGACCATCATGGCGAGCGAGGAAGGGGTCAAAGAAGTCCGCACCGGCGCCGAGCTGGCCCGGGTCGTCGTCGACGCGTTGGAGCGGATCGCGGCGATGGTGGAGGAGACGACCTCGGCCGCCAAGGAGATCTCGATCGCCACCCAGCAGCAGCGTTCCGCCTCCGACCAGGTCGTCGGTGCGATGAACCAGGTGTCGGATGTCTCCCGCCAGTACGCGCAGGGCTCGAAGCAGTCCGCGGCGGCCGCGGGACAGCTCAACCAGCTCGCTGCCGAGCTGCGGGCCGCGATCGCGCAGTTCCGCGTCGAGTCCGGCTGATCTATCGCGGGCGCTGCCCCGACGGAGGCGGCGCCGGCTGGCCCGCCCCTGACCCGCCCGTGTCGGGGGGCCGCGGCTGTGACGATCCCGGCGGCGGCCGGGTGCCGCTGTTCGCCGGCTGGCCCGAGGCGGTGCCACTGGGCGGAGGGTTGGTGACGGCGTCCTGCCCGCTGCCGGCGTTGTCAGCGGCCGGTGCGTCCTGCTGCGGTCGGCGCACAGGGGGCCGCTGCCGAACCGGCGTTTCGTCGTCGCCGCTGACCGACCCGTTGATCGACCCGCCGACCGTGCCGCTGCCGGAGCTCCCGGAGCTCCCGGTGCCGTGCGACTGTCCGGCCCCGTCGCCCTGCATCCGGCCGTCGTCGCCCCCTACCCGCGGCTGCCCGCTGCCACTGTTGCTCGTCGTGGTTGTCGGACGCGGCGTCAGGGGCCGGGCGCGGCGGTCGAGCAGCTGAAGCTGCGAGCGGATCGCCGGGCGCGCGGCGGGCGGTGCGAGCGGCAGCAGCCGCGAGACGTGCGTCAGGTCGGCTCGGGCTTGGGCGACGAGCGCGGTGCGCTTCGCCGGTGTCGCGGCGGTCGCGGCGGTGAGCAACAGGTCCGCGTGGGTGAGGAGCTGCTGCGACTCCGCGGTCGCCGACAGGGCCGGCCGGCCCGCGGTGCTGCCACCTGTGACCAGCAGAACGGACACGATCGCCAGCGCCGCGAGGCCGGTCCCGGCTACGGGCACGAGCACCCGCCAGCCCGGCCGACGCCGTCGCCTCGCCCCGGCCCGCAGCGCGGCCAGCGGAACTGGCTGTGCATCGATGTCCGCGACGCCCGCGACGAGGTCGATGTCGACCGCGAGATCGAACAGTGCGGCGTCGAAGCCACCCGTGAGGTCATCGGCCGCCGGCGTATGACGTGCACCGACGGCCGCCAGCAGCGCCTCGGTCCGTGCCAATGCCGGGTCGGCCGCTGCGGCCCCGAGGCCGAGTCGGCGGTGCGTCCAGTGCCGTCGCAGCTCGTCCCGCCGGCTCATGTCAGCAGCCCCGCCCGGTCGCTCGGCGCCGCGGCACCGTTGGCCTCCGAATAGAGGCCACGCAGCCGGGTGACCGCCCGGTGCTGCAAGACGTGGACGCTGCCCGGTGTGAGTCCGAGCGCCGCGGCGGTCTCCTTGGCCGTCAGCCCGACGACGGCGCGCAAGACCAACACCTCGCGCTGGGTGGTCGGGAGGAGGTAAAGCAGTCGTTGCATCTGACGGGTGCCGTCGGTGGCGACCGCGCGATCTTCCGGTCCCGGATCCCCGTCCGGCAGGGCGACTGCGCCGGTTGCTGCGTCATCGTCGATGGCGACGACCCGGCCGAGGCTCCCCTGCCGCACCTGGCGGCGCACGCCGTCGGTCAGCTTGTTGCGAGCGACGGCGAACACGAAGCCCCACACCGACTTGCCGGTGTCGCGCCAGTCCGGGATGACCTTGACGACAGCCAGGCACACCTCCTGGGCGAGGTCCTCCGCGTCGTCACGCGGCACCCGTTGCGCTGCTGCGTATCGAATCACCGCCCGCCGCACGTCACGCAACAGCGTGTCGAGGGCGCCGATGTCGCCGAGCTTCGCGCGGTCGACGAGCAGTGTCAGCCCGTCCGCATCGCTGCCGGCGCCGGGCGGCGAGGCAGTGCGTCGCGCCACTCTCGTCCCCTCCCGCCCGCGTCCGCCACCCCGCCCGCCACCCGGATGCCGTGTCGGCTTCGCCGACCCTGCTCATGCGGGTACATCGCTTGCGATCGCGCGAACCGTAACGAGCCGAACCGGACACTCCCTGGACGGTTCCTGTGACCTTGCTGTGAATCCCCGTGGCGTTGTTACGACGGCCGGCAACGGGGGCGATTACCGGTCGGATGCCGACGGCTCCGACACCTGGAAGGACACGAGATGAAGGCAGGCATGAAGACGGTGCTGCGTACCGCGGCATGGTCGACGAGCGCGCTCCTCCTGATGGGAGCCGCGGCGGGCACCGCAAATGCGGTCGCCGCCCACAAGCACAAGGCGAAGACGAGCGACACCACCGACTCAGGCAGCACCGCTGCCACGAGGCCACACCTGCTGCACGACCTGGCGACGGTTGAGGCCGCGGACGGGACCTTCGAGGAGTACGCGACCCAGATGGGAACCGTCTCTGCGGTTGGCGACACGTCGATCACCGTCGTGAGTGCGGACGAGTACTCCGCGACGTACGTGATCGACGACGGCACCAAGCTGATCAAGGACGGCGCGACGGCAACGGCAGCCGACATCGCCAAGGGCGACACGGTCGTCGTTCGCGCCGAGGACGAGGACGGAACGTTCACCGCCGACGTGATCGGTGACGGCAAGCCGCCGGCCGGAGGTCCCGGTGGGCACCGCCCGCCGCCCGGGCCCGGTGGTCCCGGTGGTCCTGGTGGTCCAGGTGGTGGCGGCGCGCCGGATGCTCCGAGTGGTGGATCAGGAGAGTCGAGCTGACCGTCCGCTCATGGCCGGAGCTCAGCCGGCGATAGGAGGACGAAGCCCGTGGTCTGAGGTGCGTCTACCCCTCGGGCCACGGGCTCGTTAAGTCCCGCCGACCCGGTTACCAAGGTCCGCGTCGAAAGGGTCGTAGCGCTCTATGCCGTTTGGCTTCGCGGGATGACGATGCCATCAGCGGGCTCCGTGGCTGATGGCATTCACGCCGACGAACCGGTGCGAACCTTCCCGGCCACGGGCTCGTCCTCAACTTGCGAGCGTGGCGGGCGGTGGCGGCAACGACGCCGGCAGCATCAGCCGCCAGAGGCGCTCGGCACCGGGTCGCCGACCGGCGTCTTCACGAAGGCGCGTCGATCGTCCGGCAGCAGCACGGCGGCTGCGGAGTACGACGGTCCTTCGCGTTCGTAGGCGACCGTCGACGCTTCCTCGACTCCCTCGGCATCGGCATCGGCATCGGTCGGTCCTGCCGGCCGCGCGTCGTGGTTCACCTCGTCGCTGCAGTCGACGTAGCGGAACGCGGTCGGTGGGCTCGTCGAGTAGATCCCGAACGCATGCTTGGTCGCGCAGCCGCCGTTGGCGTGGACCAGTCCGTGACCGCCTTCGCGGACGAGCGGCACCATCGCGGCGATCGCATGACCCGAGGAGTTGGCGATGGGTGCGCCCGCGAAACCCAGCCCACCCGTGATGGTCAGTCGGCGCGTCAGGTCGAGGCCGAGCGCGGCCGCCGACATCTCGACGATCGACGGGAAGCAGGCGTAGAGGTCGACGTGCTCGATGTCGTCGATGCCGAACCCGGCGGCGGACAGTGCGGCCTGGCCCGCAGTGCGAAGGGCGGGTGCCTCGTGCAGGCGACGTCGCTGGGTGACGCTCCAGGTCTCGTGACTGGTCGAGCAGGCCCGCGGGAACACCATCCGGTCGAGCGAGACGCCCGCAGCGCGAGCGGCATCGACGCTGCACATCAACAACGCCGACGCCATGTCGACCTTGTTGTTGGCCACCATCGTCTTCGTGTAGGGGAAGGCGATCATCCGGTTGTCGGTCGTCGCTTCGCGGATCGCTGCCGCATCCCGCGGCGTGCGGTCCCAGGCGAACGGATTCGCGACCGCAACCGCGTTGAACCGCGCCCACAGCTCCGCGATGCGGTCGCGGTGGTCGTCGACCGACCGGCCGAGCGCCCGGCGGAGGCTGTCCTCGAACAGCGCGTAGAACACGACCGGGCCACCGAGCTCGAGCGTCTCGACGATCATCTCGTCGGGGAAGTCGCTGACCCGCTCGGGAACGCCGGCGCCCGGCTCGCGGCACCAGCGCGGCTCCTCGCCGGCACGCTTGAGCCGCTCAGTGCTCGATCGTGCCTCGCCGCCGACGATCAACGCGACGTCCAGCTCGCCCGCCGCGATCCGGCTGGCGGCCAGCGCGACCAGCTCCTGCGGCGCGCTGCCGCTCAGCATCGTGAGGCAGCTGCCGGCATCGGGTGAGCCGATCTTGGTGCCGATGACCTGGGCAGGGTTGATGAAGCTCCAGAACCCGCCGACGACCCCGATCCAGTCGACCTTCGTGAGCAGGCTGGGAGCGCCGGCGTCAGCCGCCGCCGTTCGCGCTGCCTCGAGCATCAGCTCGTAGGGCCCGCGCAGGTCGGTGAGGTCGATCCCCGGGTCGGGACGCTGAATCACCTGCGCGGCGCCGACGATCGCCGGGGTCGCGCCGTCGACAGGGCTCCCGCTCACGCTCGTAACGATCCCATTTCCGAAATGGGAGATGTGCCCGGGAAGTCCCTATAGCCCGAAATGACCATGAGAAATGGGATCACCGGGCGATACCGCGGCGGCCCCCTGGAACGTTGACTAGACGGGGCGCGTCCAAGGTTCACAGCGAGCCCACAGCCGAGGTTCAGGCCGACCTCAGCGACAACGTCGAAGGTGGAGACATGGATGTGACGGACCGGGCGCTCGCCGCCGAGCACCGCGATCGGGTTCGCAAGCGGGTGCGGCGGGTCACGGCCGCCACCGGCGTCGGTGCTGCCTTGGGGACCGGCGCGATCGTGGTCGCCCTCGACGTTCCGGCCGCCCCCTCGGCGGCTGCGACAGGGGCAGTGGCGCCGCAGCCGCCGACCGAGGTGACTGGCACGACGGCTGCCCAGCCGCCGAAGTCGCTCACCTCCACCAAGGCCCACGTGAAGCGACACCACCGCAAGCACCGGGCCACCACCTCCACGCCGACCGCGGCGACGACAACCACGACCACGACGGCCCCGAGTAGTACGACGTCGACTGCGCCGGCGACCCACACCTCGACGCACTCGACGCATCCGACGAAGACCACGACGTCGTCCGGGTCGAGTGGCTCGAAAGGCTCGGGTGGCTCGTCGAGCTCCGGCAGCTCATCGAGCGGGTCGTCGATCAGCAGTGGCTCGTCCGGCTCGGGAAGCTCGTCGTCCGGCAGCGGCTCGACCGGCACGGGCAGCTCCTCCGGCAGCAGCGGCTCGACCAGCGGCTCGACCGGCTCGACCAGCGGCTCGACCGGCTCGGGCTACGGCTACGGGTACTACGGAGGCGGTAACGGGTCCGGCGGATCCGGTGGCACCAGCGGTGGGAGCTGAGGAAACGTTCATGTCGACCCCCACCCCGACCCGGCGTGAGCTGCACCAGCGCTACGCGGCTGAGCATTCCTTCGGGATCGCCGACTGGCCGGCGCTCGGCACCACCGCCCAGATCGTCGTCACCGACATCGATACCCTGCACGACGCCTGCGCGGCGGTCGAGCAGGTACTGATCGAGATCGACCTCGCCGCGAGCAGGTTCCGCGGCGACTCCGAGCTGTCACTGCTCAACGCGGCTGACGGTGACTGGGTGCCGGTGAGCCCGTTGTTCGCTCGCGCGCTGCGCGTCGCACTCGACGCCGCGGGGTGGACCGCGGGCCTCGTCGACCTGACGGTCGGCGGCGTTCTCGTCGACCACGGGTACGACCGGACCTTCACCGCGGTTGCGCCTGACGGCCCGAGGACGGTCAAAGTCCGTGAGGTTCCGGGTCCCGGTGCGGTCGAGCTCGACGAGGAGAACCGGCGGGCCCGCACCCGCTTCGGTGCACACGTCGACCTCGGCGCCACCGCGAAGGCGCTCGCCGCCGACCTCGCCGCAACTGCCGCCTGGGAGGTCGCCGGCGGGGGCGTGCTCGTGAGCCTCGGTGGCGACATCAGCGTGAGCGGTGAAGGTCCGCTCGGCGGTTGGCCGATCACCGTGACCGACCGCAGTGACCTCTCTCTCGCCGCCGACGACGGCGTCTCGGAGGAGGTCCGCATCGCCTCCGGCGGGCTCGCGACCTCCAGCACACGGGCGCGACGCTGGCGCCGCGGTGGCAGCGAGCTGCATCACCTGATCGACCCGACCACCGGTCACCCGGCGGCCGGACCGTGGCGCACGGTGAGCGTCGCCGCCGAGACCTGCACGTTGGCCAACACGGCGTCGACGGCCGCGATCATTGCCGGCAGCGCGGCGGCGGGCTGGCTGACCGACCGCGGTCTCGCCGGCCGGCTGGTCGGACACGACGGCGCCGTCACCCACGTCGGTCCATGGCCCAACACTGCGGACCGGGCGGTGCGGCAATGACCTCGGGCATGACGCTGTGGTACTTCACCCGTGCGACCGCGGTGGTCGGCTTCGTGCTGATGACGATGTCGTTTGCGCTCGGGTTGGCGGCGACCCAGCGCGTCCGCGAGAGCCGGTTCTGGCCGCGGTTCGCCACTCAGCACTTGCATCGCAACCTCGCGATGCTGTCGATGATGTTCATCGCCCTGCACATCGTCTCGACGCTCGCCGACACGTACGTGCACGTCGGTTGGTGGTCGTTCGTCGTACCGTTCGTCGCCGGCTACAAGCCGCTGTGGGTCGCGCTCGGCACGCTGGCGTTCGACGCGATCGTCCTTGTCATCGTGACCAGCTTGCTGCGCGACCGGCTGCCCTATCGGGTCTGGCGGGCCACGCACTGGGCGACGTACGCGCTGTGGCCGCTCGCCTTCGTTCACTTCCTGATGACCGGCACCGACGCGACTCGTGGCCGCTGGGGTCTCTACCTCGATCTCGGCGCGATGGTGCTTCTCGGCGCGGCAACGGCGGCGCGATGGGCAACCCGTGATCTCGAGCGTGGCGTCGCCGCGATGCCCCGGGAGGTGGCGTTCCGGTGACAGCGCAGACCGTGGCACCCCCGCGACGCCTGGAGCCGGGGCGTAGCGGGCGCCTGCTGTCGGGCATCGACGCCGGGAGCTCGATCAATCTGGCGCGGCACCTCGAGCTCTGGGGCGCGCTGCCGTCGCTGCCGGCGGCGGCCGTGCTCGACATGGTCGAGCGCAGTGGTCTGCTCGGCCGTGGCGGGGCCGGGTTCCCGACCGCACGCAAGCTCCGCTCCGTCGCCGCGGGGAAGGGCCGGCCGATCGTGGTGGCCAACGGCTGCGAAGGCGAGCCGGCCAGCGCGAAGGATTCGGTGCTGCTGGCACGTGCGCCGCATCTCGTCCTCGACGGCATCCAGCTCGCGGCGCGGGCCGTGGGTGCGGACCGCGCGCATCTGGTGGTCCACCACGGCTCGGCGGTGCTGCCGTGGCTGCGCGCCGCGATGGCCGAACGGCGTCACGACCCGGTGGCGGTGACGCTCGAGACGGTTCCGGCGCGCTACGTCGCGAGTGAGGAGTCGGCGATCGTCAGCGCCCTGAACGGCGGCGAAGCGGTGCCGATGTTCACGCCGCCGCGGCCGTTCGAGCGGGGGGTCGACCGCCGTCCCACCCTGATCAACAACGTCGAGTCCCTTGCCCACCTCGCGACCATCGCGCGGTTCGGACCGGAGTGGTTCAGCGAGCTCGGCGACCCCGCCCAGCCCGGTACGACGCTGGTGACCGTCAGCGGCGCGGGGACCGACCGGCGCGTGGCGGAGGTCGCGACCGGCACCTCGATCGGGCGGATCGTGAAGGCCGCCGGGCTGACCCTCACGAACTGCGACGCGGTGCTCGTCGGCGGCTACTTCGGATGCTGGCTGCCGGCGAAGACCGCGGCTCGGTTGCCGCTGACCCACCAGGCGCTACGTGAGGTCGGCGGCGCGCTCGGAGCGGGGATCATCGCGGTTCTGCCGCCCGGTGCCTGCGGGCTGCGCGAGACGGCTCGTGTCGCGTCGTACCTCGCCGTGCAGAGCGCGCGGCAGTGCGGGCCGTGCCTCAACGGGCTGCCCGCCATTGCCGATGCCATGGCTGCGCTCGCTGCCGGTCAATGGGACGAGCAGACCTGGCCGGCGCTCAACCGCTGGCTCGACGTCGTGCCCGGCCGCGGCGCCTGTCGTCACCCGGACGGCGCGGTTCGCTTCGTCGCCAGTGCGCTGTCGACCTTTGCGTCCGACGTCGAGATGCATCGGGCGGGCCGTCCCTGCGCGGGCACCGCCTCGGCGCCGTTCCTCCCGATCCCGACCCAGCATCGATGGGTGTGATCGCGTTGCAGCTCAACCCGATCCAGTGCGTGGCGCACGGGCTGTGCGCTGATCTGTTTCCGGAGCGGATCACGCTCGACGAGTGGGGCTACCCGATCATCGCCCCCGGTGAGATCCCGGACGAGCTGGTGGCGCATGCGCGGCGCGCGGCTCGCGCGTGCCCGACAAGGGCGCTCGTGCTGGCCCGGACGAAGGCCGGCTGACCGCGTACCTCCGCAGCGGTTTGTGGCGATTTCGTGGGATCCTCTAAAGGCGGGCCGCCGTTGGCTCGATCCCTGAGAAATGAGCCTCGGCATGTCGCCTCGCACGATTCGTTCCCTGGTGGCCGCGCTCGGCGCGGGCGCGATCGCTGTCTCGATGGCCCCCGCAGCGACGGCGGCCGGCGGTGTGGTCAACGCGCCGATGCAGAAGACCCACGCCCGAGCGGTGCTCCCGGTGCACGGCGGGACCTCCTCGAGCCTCAACTGGGGCGGCTACGTCGTCACGCCCGCCACGCAGGACGTGACCTCGGTGAAGTCGACGTTCGTGGTGCCGAAGGCCACGCTGGTGCCGCCGGGCTTCGCCTCGACATGGACCGGGATCGGTGGCTACAACACCTCCGACCTGATCCAGGCAGGCGTGACCGAGAACAGCGCCGCAAGCAACGCCCTGACCGGTGCACAGTACGGCGCGTGGTACGAGATCCTGCCGGCTTCGGAGACGCCGTTGACGAACTGCACGGGCAACGCCGCCTGCACGGTGACGCCAGGGGCGCACGTCACGGTGGCGATCACGCTCGTCGGGACCAACCTCTGGGACGTCTCCCTCGCTGACCCGACGAACCACTGGACGTGGGACCAGCAGATCTCCTACGTGTCGTCGGAGTCGTCGGCCGAGTGGATTCTCGAAGCGCCGACGGTTGGCGCGCAGACGGTTCTCGCCGGCGTCGGGACCGTGCACTTCGGGCCGGTCTCGAGCTTCCGGACGGCGAGTGGTGGCGCGGTCGACCAGACCATCGCGCAGGGTGACCCCACGCTGGTCGATCTCTCACCGGGTGTGGTCAACGAAGCCACCCCGTCGCCGTTGCGCAAGGACGGCCAGTCCTTCGACGTCTGCTCGTGGAAGCAGAGCTGCGCCTGATCCGCGAAAGAACTTCATCGCGCCGGGTGGTTTGAGACCGGCTGACTCGGGGAAGTCCGTCGCCGTCACCTGTCATCGACGCCGGGGGCGGCATGCGCATCTCGTGCCCGCGGCCCCAGCGTGCTACCTGATTGGGCGCCGTCCATGCCTCGACGTCTGCTTGGCACCGCGATCGCCACGCTCGCGCTGTGCGCGACGGCCGGTGCGGCTGCTCCCGCCGCGACCGGCGGCGCCTTCGGTGCCGCGCTGGTCAAGACCAGCTTGAGTGAGGTCCTGCCGGCCCACGGCGGCACGACGACCAGCCTCAACTGGGCTGGCTACGCAGTGACGCCCTCCGGCGGCGGCGTGACCGCCGTCAAGTCCACGTTCACGGTCCCGACCGCCGGCCTGCTGCCGCCCGGGTTCGCCGCCACGTGGACCGGCATCGGTGGCTACGACACCTCCGACCTGATCCAGGCCGGGGTCTCGGAGAACTCCCTTCCGGACAACCCGATCAGCGGTGCGCAGTACGGCGCCTGGTACGAGATCCTGCCCGCCGCCGAAACGCCGATCGACGGCTGCAGCACTGACCCCGCCTGCACGGTCGCCCCGGGCGACAACGTGTCGGTGGCCATCTCGGAGAGCTCGCCGGGCCAGTGGGCGATCTCGATCAACGACACGACAAGGGGCTGGAGCTGGGCGAAGACCATCTCCTACGCGTCGTCGCACTCCTCTGCCGAGTGGATCCACGAGGCACCCACGCTGGTCGCGCAGACGTTGCTGGCGAACACCGGTACGACGCACTTCGGGCCGACGTCGACGTACACCGACGGGACGGGCACCCACACCATCGCGGCGGGCAACCCGACGCTGATCGACATGGGGCCTGGGCTCGTCAACGAGGCGACGACGTCACCGCTGGCGGCGGACGGGCAGTCGTTCAACGTCTGCGCCTACGCGCAGACCTGCGCCGCTCCTTAGCGCGGCCCGGGCCGGTCAGCCTTTGAAGGTGCTCGGACCGCGATCGCCGTAGGGGTCGTCGCGTTCCGCCACCGCCTGCCGGAAGCCGACCTCCGCCGCGCGTTGCTGAAACGCGTAGCCCTCGCGGGTATGGCGCGCGATGCCGTCGAAGACCGTCGAGACCATCGTCGAGGTGGCGACGCCCTGCGCGAGCAGGGAGCTGTTGAGCGCGAGCTTCGCCATGATCAGCTGGTTGACCGGCATCCGCGCGATGCGCTCGAGCAGGATCTCGGTGCGCTCGTCGAGCTGGTCCGGTGACGGCGCCTCGATCACCAGCCCCCACTCGGCCGCCTCCGCACCGGAGATCGTGTCGCCGGTGAACAGCAGCCGCTTCGCCCGCTGGTCGCCCAGCCGGTGCGCCCACATGCCGGCGGCGGGGATGCCCCAGACCCGGGTCGGCGGGTAGCCGATCTTCGTGTTGTCGGCGGCGATGATCTGGTCGGCGTACAGCGCGATGTCGGTCCCGCCGGCAACGCAGAACCCGTGCAGCTTCGCGACCGTCGGCTTGTTCGCGTGCAGCAACGAGGCGAAGCCGCGGTTGAAGCGGCTCATCATCGCGTAGTCGATCATCGGGTCCCACGTGCCGTTCGGGTCGTGGTTGGCGATCTGCACGCCCGAAGCGAGCACGGTGCCCGATCGTCGCGCCGACGGCGCCCGGCCGGTTTCGTCCATCCGCTCGGCGAACGCCGCGAGGTCGTAGCCGCCGCAGAACCCCTTGCCCCGGCCCGACACGACGATGACGTGGACCCGCGGATCCAGATCGGCGCGTTCGACGGCATCGGCGAGCTCGATCGGGGTGTCGTAGGTGATCGAGTTGCCCTGGTCGGGTCGGTTGAAGGTGATTCGCGCGATCCGTCCGGTGACCTCGTACGTCATGGTCCGGTACGACGGCGGCTCAGCCGGCTCGCCGGTCAGCCCTGACAGTGGGGCTTGCGGTCCGTCGAGGTAGCCCTCGTACCACGCTGCAGATCGCCCGGATGCGGCGTTCGGGTCAGGCACGTCACTCATCGGCGCAGCGTACGGCTCTGTTCGCGTCCGTTGGTGCGCAGATATCGTCGCCGCTCATGGGCGGGGAACCTGCAAGACGGCGACGACGGGCACGAGCCGGCGCCACAGCGGCCATCACCGAAGGCGATGTGCGAGTCCGGCCGTCGGAACCGAGCACCGGCGAGGTGCTGCGCTACCGGTTCGACGCGCTGCTCTCTCGCGGACCGCTCGGCGTCATCGCACTGCTGTTCACGGTCACGATGGCGTTCGTCATCGTCGCCGCGACGGTCATCGCGGTCGCCCACCAGGCGTACGGCGGGACGCACAAGGGGTTCGGCGAGGACTTCTGGCAGAGCCTGCTACGGGTGCTCGACACCGGGACGATGGCGTCGGACACGGCGTGGGCCGTGCGGATCGTCGCGCTGATTGTCACGATCTCCGGCATCATCATCGCGAGCGCGTTGATCGGCATCATCGCCACCGCGTTCGAGCAGCGTCTCGAAGCGCTGCAGCGCGGCCGCGGTGCGGTCATCGAAAGCGGCCACACTTTGATCCTCGGCCGATCGCCCCGCCTGTACGCGGTGATCTCGGAGATCGTCGTCGCCAACGAGAGTGAGCGCAAGCCGGCGATCGTCGTGCTGTCGACGACCGAGAAGTCGGAGATCGAGGACGACGTCGACCAGCGGGTCGACAACCTCAAGAACACCCGGCTGATCTTCCGGACCGGCGACCCCGCGAACCCTTCGAACCTGGAGAAGGTCGCGATCGCGACCGCGCGGTCGGTCGTCGTGCTTGCCGACGAGCAGGAGGAGGGCGACGCCGGCGCGGTCAAGGCCGCACTCGCAGCGAGCTCGATGCTGCCGGAAGGCGACGCTCCGATCGTCGTCGAGCTCGGCTCGGAGAGCACCGCGGAGGCGCTCGTCGCCGCATGCGGTGACCGCGTCCTGCCGGTGCACGCCGCCGACATCATCGCGAAGGTCGTTGCGCAGGCGTGCCGGCAAGCGGGACTCGGCGCGGTCTACCGCGAGCTGCTCGACTTCGACGGCGACGAGATCTACACCACCGAGGCAACTGACGTCGTCGGTCAGCGGTTCGGTGACATCCTGCTGTCCTACCAGGGCAGCACGCCGCTTGGACTCCAGCACGCCGACGGCCGGCTCAGCCTCGCGCCGCCCATGGACCTCGTGGTGGCGGCGGGTGACCGCCTTTTCCTGGTCGCAGAGGATGACAGCGCCATGCGCTTCACGGGCGCATCCGACCTGCCTGCGGCTCCGGCGGCGAGCGGCGGTGCGATTACCGCCGCGGCCGACGGCCGGCTGCTCGTGATCGGCTGGTCTGACCTGGGTGGCCGGATCGTGTCGGCACTCGACGGGATGCTCAGCCCCGGGGCAACCCTGCGGATCGTCGTCGACCCCGAGGTCATCGCCCCCGCCGACGTCGTCGTACCGGCCACGACACACCACGTCGAGGTCGCTGCCGACACCGGCATCGCCGACCTCGACGTGCAGAGCTACGAGCAGATCTTCGTCCTCGGATACCGCGGCCACCTGTCGCAGTCCGACGCGGACGCGCGCACGCTGCTCACGATCATCACGCTCAACCGGGCGCTGGCGGCGGTCGAGGACCGGCCGCGGGTCGTCGCCGAGGTCCTCGAGTCGCGCACCGTGCCGATCGCGGCTACCGCGGGCATCGACGACTTCGTGGTCAGCGACGACCTAGCCAGCCTGCTGATGGCGCAGCTGTCGGAGAACCCGCGGCTGGCGGCGGTGTTCGGAGAGCTGTTCGGGCCCAGCGGACCGACCATCTCGATGCAGCCGTCCCGCCGCTACGTCGCCGACGGCGACCACGTGTGGGGGTCGGTGGTGCTTGCGGTGGCGAAGAGCGGGGACATGGCGCTGGGCTACCGGGCGGCGGGCGGCGAGGTTGTGGTGAACCCGAAGGACACCGGCCCGATGGGGTTCGGTGCGGACGACCAGATCGTCGTCCTCACCCGCAACCCGCTCTAGCTCGCCGAACTTGCGATTTCGGCCCGAAATTCCCTCCGGAACGGGCCGAAATCGCAAGTTCGCGGATGGCTAGGTGGTCGAGGCGGGGCCGGTCAGGTCGTAGACCGTCGTGCCGCCGATCGTCGTCGCGGTGTAGCTGGCTTCCACCCACTGGGTGATCGACGACGACGTGCCGGATCCGCCCATGCCACGGCCCAAGCCCGCGCCGGTTCCACCGGGGATGAAGTAGTGGATCTTGCCTTCGCTGACCCACTCCTTGAACTGCGCGAGCGTGGGCGACGGGTCGGTGCCGTTGAAGCCGCCGATCGCCATCACCGGCTCGTCGCTGCCCAGCTGGTAGCCGGCGGCGTTCTGCGATCCGACGGTGGCCGCCACCCAGCGGTAGCGCGCGGCGCCGTCCTTCAGCGCGGCGACGAGGGCGGACGACGGAGTGGGAGCGTCGAGCAGGCCGCCGCGGCCGGCGGTCGGTGCGCCGCCGACGAGCACCCGCGGCATCGCGCCGGTCGTCGCGGCTTGGCCGAGCGGTCCGCCGATTCCGGATTGGCCACCGATTCCGGGAAGCCCGCCCGTGGTCGGGGGACCGCCCGGCCAGAATCCGCCGCCCGGAGCGCCGAGGCCGGGTCCGGGCGCTCCACCGGTCTGCCCGCCCGCGCCGCGGGCAAACCCGCCGGGCATGCGTCCGGCTCCGGGCCCGAAGCCAGCAGCCGCCGGCCCGGCGCTCGGCAGTGAGCCGGTGTGCGGCGTGGCGGCCGTCGCGACCGAGTACGCCGCTGGGCCGGCCAGGCCGGCGACCAGCGCGGTCGCCGCGACGGCCGGAGCGAGACGTAGGTGCAGGTACGGCGCCACGGCGATACCCACCGTCGCCAGGGTGCCGGTGACGACCACCCCCGCCCGCAGCGCGGGATGCCAGCTGGGAGTGCGGTCGAGCAGCTGGTAGGACCACCAGGTCGTGAGGCCGGCCGCTGCCGCCAGCGACAGCCGGGCGAGTGTCTCGTGCCGGCGCGCCCAGAGCTCGGTCGCTCCGATTCCGACGAGAGCACCGATCGCGGGGGCCAGTGCCACCGCGTAGTACGGGTGGATGATGCCGGCCATGTAGCTGAAGGTGAGGCCGGTCCCGAGCAGCCAGCCGCCCCAGACGACCAGCTGCGCTCGTCCGGCATCGACGCGCCGAGCGCGGCGGGTGAGCCACAGCATGACGACCAGCAGCAGCAGCGCGGCCGGGATCAGCCAGGCGACCTGGCCGCCGAACTCGTTGCCGAACATCCGCAGCAGCCCGGTCTTGCCCCACATGCTGCCGGTGGTGCCGCCGGGGCCGGCGAAGCCGCCGCCGCCGGTCACACTCCCGGTCTCGTTGCCCGTGATCCGGCCGAAGCCGTTGTAGCCGAAGATCAGGTTAAGGATGCTGTTGTCCTGCGAGCCGCCGATGTACGGCCGGCTCGACGCCGGCCACGCCGCGACGATCGCGACCCACCAGCCGGACGCGACCACCATCGCCGTGAGCGCCGCCAGGAGCTGGCCGATCCGCCGCTTCAGCGACGTGTCCGCGGCAATGAGGTACGCCAGACCGAATGCAGGCACGACGAGGAAGGCCTGCATCATCTTCGTGATGAATCCGGTGCCGACCAGCCCGCCCGCAAGCAGGAGCCACTTCGTGCTCGCCGACTCGATCGCGCGAGTCACGGCGTACGCCGCCGCGACGAGGAGCAGAACGAGCAGCGCGTCCGGGTTGTTGAACCGGAACATCAGCGTCGCGACCGGCGTGAGGGCAAGCACCGCGCCGGCGAGCAGTCCGGCCTGAACGGTGAACACCCGGCGCACCGTCAGGTAGAGCAAACCGACCGCGGCGACGCCCATGAGCGCCTCGGGCACCAGGATGCTCCAGCTGTTGACCCCGAAGATCCGTGCTGACAGGTCCATCACCCACAACGACGCCGGCGGCTTGTCGACGGTGATCGAGTTGCCGGAGTCGAGCGAACCGAAGAAGAACGCCTTCCACGAGTGCGTGCTCGCCTGCACGGCTGCGCTGTAGAAGCTGTTCGCCCAGCCGGACGCACCGAGGCCCCAGAGGTAAAGCAGAGCGGTGCCGCCGAGCAAGGTGAGCAGTGACGGCCGGACCCAGGTCGGATCCGCAGGCCGGCCACGCACGATGCGGCGGAACCGGCCCACCTGCTCCGGCTCCCGCGCGTCGTACGGCGGCGTCGCCAGGGTTGGCGGGATCGGGTCGACGAACGTCGTCACGGGAGACTCCTTTGGAAGGCGCGACGCAGCAACACGAAGCGCAAGGCGGTGGCGATGAGATTGGCGAGCACGAGGACGGCGATCTCGACGCCTCGCGACGGGTGACGGCTCGCGGTGTGAAGGGCGGCGAGCGAGCCCGAGGTGACGGCGAGGGCGAGCCCGAAGATGCCGAGCCCTTGCACCTGATGACGCAGCGCGTTGGCGCGGCCCCTGACGTCGAAGGTCATGCGCCGGTTGGCGGCGGTGTTTGCAACGGCCGTCACGAGCAGCGCGATCGCGTTCGCGACCTGTGCCGCCATCGCCAGCCGGAGCCCCGCGTACAGCGCAACGTACGCGGCCGTGCTCACCACGCCGATCGCGGCAAAGCGCAGCACCTGCCGGAACGGCCCGCGTGCAAGGCGCGCGACTCCCTTGAGGTCCGCGATCGCCGTCGGGAGGATCTCGACCCGGCTGTCCGGGTCGTCGACCCAGTCGACCGGCACCTCATGGATCCGCATCCCGCCGCGTTGTGCGAGCACGAGCAGTTCGGTGTCGAAGAACCACGCGTTGTCCTCGACCTGAGGCAGCAAGCCACGGGCAACCTCCGCGCGGACCGCCTTGAAGCCGCACTGCGCATCGGAGAACCGCGTCGCCAGCACGGCATGCAGGATCGCGTTGTAGCAACGCGAGATCAGCTCGCGCTTGGGCCCCCGCAGCACCCGCGCACTACCGGCGAGCCGGCTTCCGATCGCCACGTCGCTGTGCCCCGAGAGCAGTGGCGCGACCAGCGGCAGCAGCGCGTTGAGGTCGGTGGAGAGATCGACGTCCATGTAGGCCACGACCACGGCATCGCTGCTCAACCATGCCTGCCGCAGCGCCCGGCCACGACCCTTCTCGGTCAGCGAGACCAGCCGGACGTCCGCCAGCTCGCTCGACAGCCGATGCGCGATGAGGGCGGTCCCATCGGTGCTCGCGTTGTCAGCGATCGTGATCCGCGCAGCGAGCGGAAACGACGTCGTCAGGTACTCGTGCAACCGCCGAACCGACTTCTCCAGATCCCGCTCCTCGTTGTAGACGGGAACGACGATGTCCACCACGGGTACGGCGACGCCGGCTGGTCTCGCCGCTTGCGTCACGTCGAGTGCAGTGCTCATGGCGATCAGACTCGCTGCGGCACCTCAACGCAACGTGAGGATCACCTGCGAAGTCGCTGTGAATCGGACTGGTTCGGCGCCTAGTTCAGATGCCCGGCCTGCAACTGGTTGAGCCCGCCACACACCCCGCACACGTAGATGCAGTGGCGGTGATCGAGCTCGGCGTCGTCGTAGAACATGACGGCGTGGCAGCGGCCGCAGTGGAACGCGGTGTCGGTGCTCCGCTCCCGATGCCTGACGTTCGCGCGCGACGGTGCCCTGACGATCCGGTTGCTCGTCGGGTGCGTGACAGGAGTCATCGTCACGCTGCGCGGGGCTTCGGCCCGCCCTCCGCCGACTCCCTCGCACCGGGATCCGCAGTAGTCATGGACGATCACGACTCAACGATCAACCGGCCAGACGCGTGCCGCTAGAGCCTCCCGACATGAGTAACCAGGGATTTCGACCCGACCCGAAGGCGCCGGGCATCGCCACCGGTCCGAGGGCTGCGGCGCTCCGCGGTTTTCGGAGCGCCCTACCGAGGAAAGGCGGCGATGACCGGCGCGGCCCGAGGAAAGGGGGCGATGCCCGGCGTTACCGAGCCGAGATGCGGTACGCCACCTCAGGCTCGCGCTTGCCCTTGAGCCTCACCTCGACCCGCTTGCCGATCCCGCCATCAACGACCACCCGGCTCGAGGCGAGGATCTCGCCCGGCTTGGCCTGCCCCTGCAGCCGGGAGGCGGTGTTGACGACATCCCCGATCGCGGTGAAGTCGTAGACGGCGCTGTCGCCGATGTTCCCGACGAACGCCTCGCCGAAGTCCAGCCCGACCCCGACCTCGACGAACGGGCCCTCCGTGCTGCCGTACCCGATCGAGGTCAGCAGGTTGCGGGCGTGCCGCAGCATCAGCGCGGGGACGTCGGTGTCCGGAAGCAGCGGCGCGAGATACAGCGCCATCACCTCGTCGCCGATCAGCTTGTCGATGATCGCCTCGGGGAACAGCGCCGACTCCGCGCAGCCGTAGAAGCGGCGCAGCAGCTTCGACAGCTCGATCGGGTCGGCGTCCTCAGCCGCGGTGGTGAAGCCACGGATGTCGGCGAACAGGATCCCCACGACCATCGTCGCGCCGCCGGGCGGCGACATCTCGATGCAGCTGGCGCAGAAGTTGGGGTTCTTCCGCGACGACTTGTAGCCGAGCGGCCGGGCGACGTACTGGCCGACGCCGGCGAACGGCGCGCTGCAGATCCCGCACCGGGGGCTGCTCGGCAGGGTCAGCCACAGCCGCTTGATCACGCGCCCGGTGTCGTGCGTGATCTGCCAGAGCGCCTCCCAGTCCTCGGCCTGTAACGGCTCGCCCTTGCCCCGGCCGGCCTTGCGGCGCAACCGTCGCAGGGCCATCCGTTGCCAGGCTGTCGTGCGGCCATCGCTTGGCGCGGGGGTGTCGCTCATCAGGTGCGAGGCTCCCAGCTGAAGCGGCGTACGGCGACGAGCAAGCCGGCGGCACCCCACGCTGCGACCACCACGACGTCGCGCCATTGAAACGGAGTGCCGAGGAAGCCGGAGAGCATGCCGTTCGCGAAGTGCCGAACCGGGAAGATTCGCCCGACCCACTTGACCCAGCCGGCGGCGTCGTCGCCGAGCGGGATGAAGACCCCGGACAGGAACAGCAACGGCAGGATCGTCGCGTTGACGATGGGCGTTGCGGCATCGGCGTTCGGTATGACGACGGTGACGGCGAAGCCGAGCGCGCAGAACGACATCGACCCGACCGCAAGCATGACCAGGAACCGAAGCAGCGACAGTCCACCAGGCAGGTCGGCGTGGTAGGCGACGTGGCCGAAGCCGGCGGTGATCGCAACCAGCATGACTGCGATGAGCAGCGCATGCATCACGCGTGCCGCGAAGAACACGAGAGGCGGCATCGGTGTGCCGCTCGCGCGCTTGAGGATGCCAAGATCGCGTTGGACGGCCAGTGCAACGCCGACATAGACGTAGCACGCCGAAATCACCCCGAAGGCTGCCATCTGCGCCACGTAGTAGGTGGATTGATGCAGTGCACGGCCGAAGAGAAACACCCGGCCGTCGCCGAGCAGCGAGGTGAAGATGACGAGGAACATCAACGGGAACGCGAACGTGAAAAAGGCGGCTGCGGGATTGCGCCAGTACGCCTTGTTGACGTAGCGGAGCTGGAAGCTCGTCATCCGCAGGAACCTCACGACGGGACTCCGTCCCGTTCCGCGGCGGCGTGATCCGCGAGGAGCTGCAGGTACGTGTGCTCGAGGGTGGGCCGTTGCAGCTGGAGGTCGTCGAGCGAGACGCCGTTACGTCGCGCCCAGCCGGTGAGCCGGTACAGCGTGTCAGCCAGGTCCTGCGGCTCGAGGACGCACAACCCGTTGGCGTCGGTGGTGGCGTCGAGGCCACGCGGAGGAGATACGCCGTCCGGGACCCGGAAGATCAGGCGCGGCCGCTGCCGGTCCCGCCCGCCAAGGCGAGCCGGCGCGTCCTCGACGACGATCTTCCCGCTGGCGATGATCGCGACGCGGTCGGCAAGCTGCTCGGCCTCGTCGAGGTAGTGGGTGGTGAGCAGGACCGTCTTGCCGATTCCTGCCAGGTCTCTCACGATCTGCCACGCCTCTTGGCGGGCTGCCGGGTCGAATCCGGTCGTGGGCTCATCGAGAAAGAGCAGATCGGGGTCGCCGGCCAACGCGATCGCGACGTCGAGGCGCCGCCGCTGACCGCCTGACAGCTTGACCACGCGGGTGTCGCGTTTGGACTGCAACCCGACCAGCTCCACGATCTCGTCGACCTGGCGGGGGCGCGGGTAGTAGTACGCGTACAGGCGGATCGTCTCGGCGACGGTCAGGTACGGCTCGATGCCGCTTGCCTGCAGGACGATGCCGATCCGCTCCTTCAACGCCGCCCGCTCGGCTCCCGGGTCGAGCCCGAGGACCTGGACGGTTCCCCCGTCGCGCTGCCGGAACCCTTCGAGGATCTCCACCGTGGTCGTCTTGCCTGCGCCGTTGGGCCCCAGCAGGGCGAACACCTCGCCGGCGTGAATGTCGAGGTCGATCCCGTCGACCGCGTGCACGTCGCCGTACTGCTTGGTCAGCCCGCGGACCCGGACGGCGACCTCTTTACTCACTGACGCCTTTGGGGGCCTGCTGCTTCATGAAGCCGAACATGTAGCCCGCGATCCGGCGCATCTGGATCTCGTCGGAGCCCTCGGTGATCCGGTAGCGCCGATGGTGGCGGTAGATGTGCTCGAACGGCTTGTGCCGCGAGTAGCCGAGCCCGCCGTGCACCTGCATCGCCTGGTCGGCGGCCTGGCAGCACAGCCGGTTCGCCCAGTAGTTGCACATCGACACCTCACGAGAGGCCGCGAACACGCCCTCTGTGTCCATGCGCCACGCGGTCTTGTGAATCAGGGCGCGCAGCATCTCGGCTTGCGTCTGCAGCTCGACCAGCGGGAACTGGATCGCCTGGTTCGTCGCGAGCGGCTTGCCGAACGGCGCGCGCACCTTGGCGTACTCCACCGACTCATTGATGCAGAACTGCGCGGCGCCGAGACTCGACGCGGCCTGCCGGATCCGGTTCTCGTTGAAGAAGTGCTGCACGATCGCGAGGCCGCGGCCCTCCTCGCCGAAGATCGCGGAGTGCGGGACGCGGACGTCCGTCAGCGACACGTGCGCGTGGTCGGTCGGCATGTTGAACGTCCAGAGGTACTCCTCCACCTTGAAGCCGGGGGCGTCCGTCGGGACCAGGAACGCGGTGATGCCGTGGCCGTCTCCGGGCGAGCCAGAGGTGCGGGCCATGATCATGTCGTAGGCGGCGACATGGATGCCTGTGTTCCAGGTCTTCTCGCCGTTGATGACCCACTCGTCGCCGTCGCGGACCGCGGACGTCTCCATGAATGTCGCGTCCGAACCGTGCTCCGGCTCGGTGATGCCGAACGCGAAGAACTTGCGGGCGTTGAGCAGGTCGTCGATCCACTCCTTCTGCTGCGCCTCGCTGCCGTAGTGCAGCATGAGCAGCAGCCCCACGTTGTTGCCAACGATCGAGTGCTCGTTCTGCAGGTCGCAGTGCAGCCCTAAGCCCTTCGCGGCGAGGTGCTCGCGGATCACCGCCATCGCGAGGTTCGAGCCGTCCTTGCCGCCGTACTCCTTGGGGTAGGGGAAGCGGTAGTGACCAGCCACATCGGCTCGCCGCCGCGCCTCCCCGAGCAGTGCCTCCCACTCGTGGTTGGGCAGACCACCGCGGTCCCAGTCGGTGCGCGCGTCCTCGCGCCGGTGGTCGAAGAAGCGGATGTTGTCGTTCTCCGCTTCGAGCGGCTTGATCTCCCGCTCGACGAACTCGTCGAGCTCGACGAGGTAGTCCGCGAGGTCCTTGGGGAGCGCGAAATCCACGTCCTCTACCCCCATCTTCCACGCAACAGCGGTACCGGCCCCGCCTGCACCTTCAACGGAAACCTAGGCCAGATGCTTCGGGTTGGCGATCAGGAGGTTGGCCTCGACCGACGGGCGGAGTGCGGCGAGGAGCTCGACCATCCGCCCGTCCATGTCGCCGGTTCGGATCGCGGCGACCAGCTCCTCGTCGTCCGCCACGCCGAGTACGGCGAGTGCCTCCTGATGATCCGCGGCCGCTCGCGGGCCGTCGGTGAGCTCGCGGGTGAGGATTGCCATGACGTTCGCCGCGACCAGGGTCTGGAACTGCAGCCGGCCTTCGAGTGCCGGCATCAGCTCCTCGCGAAGGAAGCCCTCGACGGCCTCGGCCAGCTGCGCCGCACTCGGGTACATCAGGCGGTCAGCTCCTCGAGAAGGTTCAGCACGTCGTACTCCTGCTCGGCGAGGCGACGTCCGATCGCCGCGAGCTCGACCGAGCGCTGACCGCCGGTGAGGTGACGGTTGGCCTGCACCACGCAGATGACACCCCACTTCACCGTGCCGAGCAGCTCCCACCACCGGACGACGTCGGGATCGACCTCGATGCCCGAGGCTTTCTCGTAGGCCGCGAACAGGTCGTCGTAGTCCCCGAACCCGCCGACCGGCCCGCTGCCGCCGAAGCGCCAGGCTCGCGTGCACAGCCAGCCGAGGTCCTCCATCGGGTCGCCGACGTGCGCGAGCTCCCAGTCGAGGACGGCGCGCACGCCGTCGCTGCCGACGACGAGGTTGCCGTTGCGGAAGTCGCCGTGTACGACGGTCTGCCGCGACAAAGGCGGCCGGTTCCGGGCTAGCCATCGCAGCGCCAGCTCGAGCATCGGTGACACGACGCCGCTGCCGTCGAGCACCGCCCGCAGCCCGTCGAGCTGGTAGGAGTCCGCCATCGGGGGAAGTGCACTCGCGTCCATCTGGTGCAGGCGGCCGAGGATCTCGCCGCACTGCGCCGCGAGGTCGCGGCGGATCTCGGCGTACTGCTCGTCGCGCAGGATCTTGCGGGCGATCGTCTCGCCCGCCACCCGGCGCATGACGATGTACGACGCGCCCAGCGGCTCGCGGTCGCCGCTCGCGGCCAGCACCTCGGGAACCGGCGCGCCGACCCTCGCGGCTTCGCGCATCAAGGTGGCTTCGAGCAGCATCGTCGCGCCGACTTCGTCGCCCGCGCCTTGTGGCGCGAGCCGCAGGATCAGCTCCTCGACGCCACCGTCATGGACCGCGTCGAAGGACCACGTCTGCCGGCTGGCGCCGCCCGACAGCCGGAGCAGGTCTCGGATCTCGACCGCTGAACCGAGCGCGCCCGCGACGACGTCGGCAAGCGGCTCGGTCTCCACACGAGGCATTCTGCCTCGGCGGAATCAGTATTCGTTCTTGATCACGAAGAAGGAGCCGCGGATGGTTCCTGCGAGCTTGGACTTCTGCCGGGCGAACTTGAACGCCGACAGCTCCTCGGGGATCTCCATGCCGTCGGACAGCTTGAACCCGACCGCGCGCTTGCCGGCGTCCGCGAGGGTGTAGAGCACATTGATCGCCAGCCCGCTCTCGTAGAACACCTCCGGCCAGCGGATGCCCTCGACCTCGATGTCCGTCGCCTCCAGGGGTGGGGAGGCGATGACGATGCCGCGCTCCTCCTTGAGGATCTTGGCGACCCACGCGATCGTCCGCTTCGCCTTGGCGCTGCTCGCCGGCTCGGTGACGTAGGTGTGGTCGTACTTGTTCTTGAAGTAGCGCGCCTCGTTCGCCCGCAGTCCGGCCAGCGCCTCGGCTACGGGCGAGGACTCGAGACCGACGGTCGAGACGTTCGTGAAATCGACTTGGTAGGACATGCGACCAGTCTCCGGTCCTAGGCGGAGCGGCGCTTCTTCGTTTCTGCTTTGTTGACGCCGTACCGCAAGCCGTCCATCAGCAGGGCGGAGATCCGGCACGCCTGGTCCTGCCAGCCCGGTACGTCGGACATCATGCAGACGCCGGACAGGCCCTTGAGGACGTCGTGGTAGTCGACGTCGGAGCGAATCGAACCCTCGGCGACGGCGGCCTCGACGAGGCGCTTCATCACCGAGTCCATCTTCGCGTGGCTGTAGGCGAAGATCTCGGCGTCGGCGGACACGACCGACTTCAGGTGAGTGGCGAGGCCCTTCTTCGTGGCGACGTACCGCACGAACCGGCTCATCCACTCGGCGAGAGCCTGGTCACCGGGAAGCGTCGCGAGCAGCTCGTCGGCCTGGGCGGCGATGTCGTCGACGTTGCGACGGAAGACCGCTTCCAGCAGCGCGTCGCGGCTGGGGAAGTGGCGGTAGAGCGTTCCGATGCCGACGCCGGCGGTGCGGGCGATCTCCTCCAGCGAGGTGTCGATCCCGTCGCGGGCGAAGGCGATGGCGGCGAACTCGACGAGCTTGTCGCGGTTGCGCTGGGCATCCGCCCGCAGCGTGCGGGGAGCCTCGCCGGCGAGCTCCCGCGTCGTCACTGTCGGTCCCTTCGTGTAGTCCATGCGAGTGGTTTCCCGGCCGTGGTGCAGGTCACAGGAATAACCGCTTGCTAACCGGAGGTTGCCTCCGATAGCGTACCGGAAGCAGCCTCCGCTTATGTCATAAGCGTACGGCGGGGGGCCCTATTCCGCAACGCGTACAACGCAGACACGTAACTGACCAGATATGAGGCACCACCCATGACCGCAGACCACGACCGGCGCTGGCTGGCGCTCGCCGTCATCGGCATCGCGCAGCTGATGATCATCCTCGACTCCTCGATCGTGAACATCGCGCTGCCCGACGCGCAGCACGCGCTCCACATCACCAACGCCGACCGCCAGTGGGCGATCACGGCGTACACCCTGACCTTCGGCGGACTGCTGCCTCTCGGCGGCCGGGTCGGCGACTACCTCGGCCGCAAGCGGATCTTCCTGATGTCGCTGTTCGGCTTCGCCGGTGCCTCCGCGCTCGGCGGCGCCGCGCAGAACGGCGCGATGCTGTTCGGCGCGCGGGCGATCCAGGGCGTGTTCGCCGCGCTGCTCGCGCCGGCCGTCCTCTCGCTGATCACGACGACGTTCACCGAGGTGCGCGAGCGCGCCAAGGCGTTCGCGGTGTACGGCGCGATCTCCGGCACCGGCGGCGCAGTCGGCCTGATTGCCGGTGGCGCGCTGACGCAGTACATCTCCTGGCGGTGGACGCTGTTCGTGAACACCCCGATCGCGATCGCCGTCGCTTTCGCTGCCTTCCCGCTGCTCAAGGAGAGCCGCGCCGACGGTGACCGCCACTTCGACCTGCCCGGCACGGTTGCCGTGACCGGCGGCCTGGCGCTGCTCGTCTACGGGTTCAGCGAGGCCTCGATCCACGGCTGGTCGGCCCCGCGCACGCTCGGCACGCTCGTCGTGGCAGGCATCATCCTGGCGCAGTTCATCGTGTGGGAGACCCGCGCGAAGAACCCGATCCTGCCGTTGCGGATCGTGCTGCACCGCAACCGCGGTGGCGCGTACCTCGCCTTCCTGCTCACCACGCTGGGCATGTACAGCTCGTTCCTCTTCCTGAGCTACTACTTCCAGGGCGTCTTGCACTTCAGTCCGCTGAAGGCGGGCATCGCGTTCCTGCCGTTCCCGCTCGGCGTGATCACGTCGTCGACGATCGCGTCGAAGACGCTCCCGCGGTTCGGGCCGCGGGCGCTCGCCATGACCGGCTTCACCTCGGCGTCGCTCGGCATGCTGTGGCTGACGCAGCTGCCGTCGCACTCGGCGTACTGGTTCCACGTGGTGCCCGCCATGCTGCTCATCAGCCTGGGCATGGGACAGGTCTTCGTGCCGCTGTCCTCGACCGCGCTGCTCGGTGTGCCGAACCACGACGCGGGTGCGGCCAGCGCCCTCGTCAACACGATGCAGCAGATCGGTGGCTCACTCGGGATCGCGTTGCTCAACACGATCGCGACCAGCGCGACGGCGTCGTACGCCGTCTCCCACCACGTGCTGCCGTTCGTTCCGAACGCGCAGGTGCACGGGTTCCGGACCGCGTTCGCGGTGTCAGTCGGGATCCTGCTCTTCGCCTTCGTGGTGGTGGCGACGCTGATCCGCCGGCCACCGGCGGCCATCGAAAGCGCGCACGGCGGCGATCACGTCATCGAGCTGGAGCCGGCCCTGGTCGGCATCTGACCCGACCGGTGAAGCGGTCCGTCACCTACCAGCGGTGGCGGGCCGCTTCACCTTTTCGGCTTCGTCGGCCTGGTCATTCGGCCCCGTCAGTCGGCAAGGCGCTCGAGCAAGCGGTCGAGGAAGCCGACCTGACCCTTCACCAGCTTCTCCCGCGCGGTGGGGATGTCGTACCACTCGGCGCGGTCGGCTTCCGGGTACTCGCGAACCCGGCCGGAGCCCTTCGGCCACTCGAGGGTGAAGGTGTTGCTGTGAGCGGTTGTGGCGTCGAAGTCACCCTCCACGGCGAACACGGTGATGCGCTTGCCCTTCGGCTGGCGGATCTCGCCGAGCGGGATGCGCTCCCCGTCCGGCGCGGGACTACCGAGCTCCTCGCGGAACTCGCGGAGCGCCGCCGCGAGCGGAGCCTCCGTCTCGTCGTACATCCCCTTCGGAATCGACCAGGCGCGCTCGTCCATCCGCGACCAGAACGGCCCGCCCATGTGCACGATCAGCACCTCCGGCTCCCCGGAGGTGCGCCGGAACAGCAGCAGCCCGGCCGCGAGTTGCACCACCCCTCCATAGTCGCCGACTCACCTGAAAGCGATCTTGTGCGAAGGTGTCGCCGTGACAAGTGAGCGGTTCGAGGTCGAACGCACCATCGCGGCTCCGGCGGCCGACATCTTCGCGGTGCTGACTGATCCGAGCGGGCACGCCGCGATCGACTCGACCGGCATGCTGCAGTGGGCCGAGGGCGACCGCGTCAAGGCGGTCGGCGACTCGTTCGTCGTTCACATGGACCGCGAGTCCTTCCCCGACTACCCGCTCGGCAAGTACGACGTGACGGTCGTCATCACGCAGCTCGAGCCGGACGCCCTCATCGAGTGGACGATCGAAGGCGTCATCAAGCCGCCGCTGCGCCACCTCTACGGCTACACGCTGGCGCCGGCCGAGGGCGGCGGGACGCGGGTCACGTCGTACTACGACTGGAGCCAGATCGACGAGGCGTACCGCGGCGGCGTCTTCCCGGTGATTCCGGAGATGGCGCTGCGCGCAACGCTGGGGATCCTCGCCAGGACGGTTGAGTCGCACTAACCGGGCTGGTCGAAGACGACGATGCGACGCGCGCCGTTGCCTGCCGCCATCGATGCGAACGCCGAGTTGACCTCCTCGAGGCGGATCCGCTCCGTGACCAACGCCTGCAGGTCGAGGCGTCCTGTAACCGCGAGAGTTGCCATGAGCGGGATGTCACGCGTGCCGTCGGTCTGTCCGTAGACGCTGCCGCGGATCTGCTTGGCATCCGCCATGAGCGACAGCGCTGGGAAGGTCACGGACTCGTCGTAGCGACCGGCGCCGACCAACGTGACGATTCCGCCGCGACGAGCCGAGGAGTACGCAGACAGGATCGTCTCCGGCAGCCCGACGACCTCGAGCGCATGGTCGGCGCCGATGCCTGCCGTCAGCTCGCGAACTGCCGTCGGCAGGTCGGTGTCTGAGGTGTCGACGACGTCCGTCGCGCCGTTGCGCTTTGCTGCTTGGAGCTGCGCGGAGACGCGGTCCGCCGCGATGATGCGCGAGGCTCCGGCGAGCCTGGCGCCCTGGATCGCCGAGAGGCCGACGCCGCCGCACCCGATCACGACAACCGTCTCGCCGACCTGGATCCTTGCGGTACGGACCGCCGCGCCGACGCCGGTCGCGACACCGCAGCCCAGGAGCGAGGCGAGATCGAGCGGCAGTGCGGCGTCGATCTCTATGACGGCTGATGCGGGTACGACGGTCTCCTCGGCCAGCGTGCCGGCGCCGAGCGACTGCCAGACCGGCCCCGTCGAGCCTTCCGCGTAGGGCGCGTCGTAGATGTAACCCATCCCGTTCGGGCAGAGGTACGGCTCGCCGCGCAGGCAGTGGAAGCAGGTCCGGCAGGCGTCGTTCCAGGTGAGCACGACGCGGGCGCCCTCCTTGACCGTCGTCACCGCCGAACCGACCTCGGTCACGATTCCGGCGCCCTCGTGGCCGAGAGAGCACGGCAGCACCGCCGGCATCCCGCCGTCGATGATCGACAGGTCGGAGTGGCACACCCCACTTGCCGCGATCCGAACCCGCACGTCGTCAGGACCGAGCGCGCGCAGCGTGAGCTCGTCGATCACCGCCGGCTCGCCGAGCGTGTGCAGGACCGTCGCCTTCATCGCGCCTCCCTCCCGCCTGACGGCTGTGTCATGTGCGGCACCTTCGCCGGTACGGTGAGCGGCGTCAATGCAGGTGGGGAGCGCGCAGCATGACCGAGGTCGTCACCGCCGCCCTGGTGATCGACGGCAAGCCGCACGACGGCGGTGCCGGCAGCTACGAGGTGTTCAACCCGGCGCGACCTGCTGAGCTGGTCGGCCACGCGCCCGCGGCCGACCTCTCGCAGCTCGACGGGGCGGTAGCCGCGGCGAGGCGGGCGTTCGGCGAGTGGTCGGCCATGCCGCTCGAGCAGCGCTACGACGCCTTGGTCACGGCCGCAACCGCAGCAGCGGCGCATGCCACGGCGGCCGACTTGGCGACGCTGTACACGCGAGAGCATGGCAAGGTCCGCAGCGAGGCGGAGTTCGAGATCCTCACCGCCCCCGCGCTGCCTCAGATCCTCGGCGGCATGGCAGCGGCGGCACTGGCTCCGGCCCTGATCGAGCCGCCCGCGGCGTACCCGAGGCTGCAGCGCGAGCCGTACGGCGTCGCCGCGCTGATCCTGCCGTTCAACTGGCCGATCGCCGTCACGATGATGAAGCTGTCCGCGGCACTCGTGAGCGGCAACACCGTGGTGGCCAAGGTGCCGCCGACGGTTCCCCTCGCGACGCTTCACTTCGCCGGGTTGCTTGCCGCCGAGCTGCCGCCCGGTGTCGTGAACTTCCTGTCTGGTCCGGGCGTCGAGGTCAGCCGCGCGCTGGTGTCTCATCCCGGTGTCGACGTCATCTCGCTGACCGGGGGCGTCGCGACCGGAAAGGCAGTGATGGCGGCTGCCGCCGAGCGGCTCACTCCGGTGCTGCTCGAGCTCGGCGGCAACGACGCGGCGATCGTCGCGCCCGACCTGCCGATCACCGAGGCGCTCGCCGACCAGCTGTACAGCGCGACGTACACCACCTCCGGCCAGGTCTGCATGGCGGTGAAACGGCTGTACTGTCCGCGCGACAAGGTCAGCGAGCTCGCTGCGGCGCTCCTCGCGCGCTGTGACCGGGAGGTCGTCGGTGACGGGCTCGCACCCGAGACGACCCTCGGCCCGATGCACACGGCCGCGGGTCGTGACCGGGTCGCGCAGATGCTCGCCCAGGCCGCATCGATGGGCGCGACGGTGCGGACCGGCGGCTCGTTGCGTTCGGCCGATGCCGACTCGGACGGCTACTTCGTGCTGCCGACGGTCGTCACCGACGTACCTGCTGACGCCGCTCTCGTGACCGACGAGCAGTTCGGCCCCGCCGTACCGGTCGTCGGGTACGACCACATCGACGAGGCGGTCGCGGCGGCGAACGCGACGGAGTTCGGCTTGACGGCATCGGTGTGGACCGCCGACGAGTCGCTGGGCGATCGGATCGCGTCGCAGCTCGTGGCGGGGACGGTCGCGATCAACACTCACGGCATGGCGGCTCAGGATCCGCGGCTGCCGTTCGGCGGCGTCGGCGCCAGCGGCATCGGGCGGGAGCTCGGACCCGACGGCCTGCTCGCGTTCACCCAGTCACGGGCGCTGATCCGCAGGCCCGCGCCGGCCTAGCCCGGGCCGGCCGCGGTCAGTCGATCAGCTGGTAGTCGGTGACGTTCGGATCCGAGCAGGTGGCCTCCGCCGCGGACTGCTGGCCGAACAGCTGGGGGATGAGGCCGCCTCTGATCTTGCTGTCGTAGAGGAACCACGGACCGGCCGCACTCACTCCGCCGATCAGGCAGTAACCCTTCGCTCCGTCCACCCCCGCGAGCAGGCTCTCCGTATCCGTGCCGGGGGCGCGCTTGAACCCGCTCCTTGCCAGGGCGGCGCTGTCCGAGGTGTAGGTGGCGTGGTCGGTGAAGTACGTCTCCTCGCCCGTCGCCAGCGTCCGCAGGTTCGCCCGGGTGTTCGCGCCGTCTTCGGCCGAGATCGCCGGGGTCACCTCGGTGCTCGATGACGATTTCGTGGCGCTGCCCGAACTCCCGCATCCTGCGAGGAGCGCCCCTCCGAGGGCACTCGCCAGCAGTGCGCGCCGCCACCCGGTCGCTGCCATTCGAGGTCCGTTCGTGTCGACCGGTGACCTTGCTCAGGACCAGCCGGGGGCGGCCTTCGCCGGTGGCGCGATGGTGAGGGTGTCGGGGAACGGCTCCGGCGCGTGTGCGTGGTCGGGGGCGTCTTCGGGGAGCTCGGCCAGAGCGGCTTCAAGCGCCTCGGCCAGCGACGGGCGCAGGATCACGACCTCCGCCGGCTCCGCGGTGGGTTCGGTTGCCGGTGCCGGCTCACTGAACTGCGCGAACGCAACCGGGATGGCAGCCGCCTCGTGCCGGACCGGCAGCTGCGGCGGCAGCGGTCCGCGGTCGGTCTGCGCACCTTTGGCGAACGGGTTGGGCGGCATGATCGGGTTGGCCGGCCGCTGGACCGGCTGCGGCACGCCGTACCGCGCTGGCGTGGCGACCTCCGGCGTGGCCGGTGCGGTGTCGGGCGAACGCCGCCACGGGTTGTCGACCGGCGGAAGTGCGGGCTCCGGCATGGGTGCGACGGGGATGGGTGCCGCCGCGACGGGCGGTGTGGCGGGCGCCGCCGGGGCAGCGAGAAGCATGCCGCAACCGGTGCACACCTGCGCGTGGCCTGGAAGCAGCGTGGCGCAACGCGAGCAAGCCGCCATGGATTCCCCTCAGCTCAACACGACATACCTGAGCAATCTTCGGCAATCGGACGGGGGCTTGCCATCGGCCGCGCAGCCTCACCGCTGTACGGCATTCGGGTGCAGGCCATCCGGGTGGCCGCCTGCCCCCGCGGGCAACTTGCATGCGTTTGTGCACGGAAGTTGGTGACAAATCGGGCCGCGCGCCATACGTTGCCCTGGATGCGCCGCGCCCGCCCTGCCATTGCCGCCGTCCTGGCAATCGGACTTCTCGGTGCATGCGGCACACAGGTCTCAGACGCCAAGCGGCGTGCCCTCGCTGCCGCGCAGCTGCACCCGTCCGGGGGATCGGCCGCGGCCCCGGTCGCCGCCGGGCAGCCGACCAGCGCGACGGGGGCACCGGACGGCACCGGCACGATTCCCGTCCCCACCGTGGCGAGCGACGGCGGCCAGCACGCCGGGGGCACCGGGGCCGGGGCGGCCAGCTCGGCCCCGGGCGGCAAGTCGAGCAAGCCCGGCAAGTCCTCGAGTGGGGCGGCGGTGTCGGGGATCGGCGCTCCCGCCCCGGCCGGCGGCAACGGCGGCGCGACCGACGTCGGCGTGACCGGCTCGCAGATCCTGCTCGGCAACGTCGCGGACCTGTCCGGGCCGCAGCCGGGGCTGTTCCAGAGCGCGGTCAACGGCACCAACGCGTACATCGCGTACATCAACAGCCTCGGCGGCATCTACGGCCGGCAGCTCAAGGTCGACGTCGCCGACTCGCAGACCACGTGCGAGGGGGACCGCAACGGCCATCAGGAGCTGGTCAACAAGGTCTTCGCGTTCTCGGGCTCGTTCGCGCTGAACGACCAGTGCGGCGCCACTGTCCTGGCGGCGCACAAGGACGTGCCCGACGCCCACATTGCGGTGACGCCGCAAGCGAACGCGCTGCCCAACAACTTCAGCGTCACGCCGGTCGGCACCAAGGTCAACAATGGGCCGTTCGCCCTGATCGCCGGCAAGTACGGCCGGACCAAGGTGGAGCACACCGGCTTCCTCTGGGCCAACCTGCCCGCGGTCAACAACGTCGCGACGCTGTCGATTCACAGCGCGGAGTCGGTGGGGTGGAAGTTCATCGTCCACCAGTCGGTGTCGCCGACGTCGACGGACTTCACCGCGCAGATCATCCAGATGCGGCAGCGCGGCGTACAGGTCTTCTACACCCTGTTCGACGCGCAGGAGCTGGCCGAGTTCGTCCGCAACGCCAACCAGCAGAACTTCCATCCGCTGATCGTCGCGCCGCTCGCCTACGACCAGACCTTCTTCCAGCAGCTGGGCAGCGCATCGCTCGCGAACGGCATCATCGGCTTCAACGGCGAGACCTTGTTCTTCTCGCAGTCCGACGCGCACATCCCGTCGGTCGCGCTGTTCCAGAAGTGGTACGCCGCGGTCTCCCACAACGGCCCGGCCGACACCTTCGCCGCCGACGCCTGGGCAGAGACGGAGCTGCTCGTCAACGCGATCGCCGCCGCCGGGCCCGACCTGACCCGGCAGAAGGTGCTGGCGCAGCTGCGCATGGTGCATTCCTTCGACGCGAACGGGTTCTTCGCGCACTCCGATCCCGCCGACAAGATTCCCGGCAACTGCTTCGTGCCGTGGGTGATCAAGAACGGCCAGTACGAGCGCACCGACGTCGGCCCGTCCAGCTTCCGGTGTGAGGGCCGCCCCGCCTGACCCCGGCGGTGGTCAGACGGAGATCTTCACCGTCATTCGCTTGATGCCGTTGATGAACGACGAGCGGAGCCGGTCCGGCTCGGCCACCACCTCGAGATCCGGCATCAGCTCGAACATGTTGCTGAACGCGACCGACAGCTCGCGACGGGCCAGGTTCGCGCCGAGGCAGAAGTGCGGCCCGCGTGCACCGAAGCCGAGGTGCGGGTTCGGTGTGCGCCGGATATCGAACCTGTCCGGGTCCGCGAAGACCGTCTCGTCGCGGTTCGCCGCGTTGTAGAACAGGATGAACTTCGACCCTTCGGGGAAGTCCTGGCCACCGACGGTGACGTCCCGGGTCGCGGTGCGCCGCATCCAGGTGACCGGGCTGGAGTAGCGCACGATCTCCTCGACCGCAGTCTTGGTGAGTGACTCGTCCGCCATCCACGCCGCGCGCTGCTCGGGGTGGCGGTGCAGCTGATAGACGCCGTGCGTCGTTGCCGTGCGCGTGGTCTCACTGCCCGCGACGCACAACAGGATGAAGAACGACGCGATCTCCTGGTTGGTCAGTGACTCCCCGTCGATCACCGCGTTGACCAGCGCGGAGGTGAGGTCGTCCGTGGGGGTGTCCTTGCGCTCCTCGGCGAGCCGCATCATCAGGTCGGAGAGCAGCTGCCCGGCCGTGAGCACCATGCCCATGCCCTCTTCGGGTGTGGCGATGAACTCCGGGTCACCGCCCGAGAGGATGACGTTGGTCTGCGCGAGAACCATCGCCTCTTCGTCCTCGGGGATGCCCATCATCCGGCAGATCACCCGAAGCGGCAGCGGCGCCGCGACCTCGCTCACGAGGTCAAACTCGCCACCGCTCGCCTCGGCGACCTTCCGCGCGTCGGCGAGGATCCCCCGGCTGACCGTCTCCACGTCGTCGATGACGTGCGCGAGCATCTTCGGGGTGAAGGCGGTCGACACGATTCGGCGGATCTTCGCGTGCCGCGGGTTGTCCATCGAGATCATCGACCCGTAGAACTCCTGCATCTCCATCGGCAGGTCGACGATCGACGTCGCGCCCTGCCCGCTGCAGAACAGCTCCGGTGTCGCGCTGATGTGCTCGACGTCGGCATGCCGGGTGACGGCGTAGTAGCCCGGGCCCTGCGGGAAGAACGGGAGCTCCGGCTCCTCGAAGAACGCCAGCGGCGCCTCGCGGCGCAGCTTGGCGAACGCTGCGTAGCGATCCTCCTGCGACGCCTCCCAGAACTCCTCGCTGGACAGGTCGACGCCGAGATCGGCTCCGGCGGTGACGGTCATGGCTGCCTCCTGTGGCGTGACGCTATTAGCTGGCGAGTTCGGGGGCGGCGCCGAGGTACGCCGCCTGCACGACCGGGTCGGCGCGGATCTCGGCCGGGGTGCCCGCCCCGATCAGCCGGCCGAAGTCCAGGACATGGATGCGGTCGCACACATGCATCACGAGGTCGACGTCGTGCTCGACCAGCAGCACCGCGGTTCCGGCGGCGGCCAGCTCCTGAAGCAAGCTGCCGAAGGTCTCCGTCTCACTTGGCGACAGGCCGGACGACGGCTCGTCCAGCAACAGCACCTGCGGCGAGATCGCGAGTGCGCGCGCGACCTCGACCAGCCGCGCGACTCCGGTCGGTACGGCGTCGGCTGCCGCATCGGCGTACGGCGTCGCGCCGACGCGCTCCAACAGCTCGTCGGCGACGGAGGGTGCGTCCTTGCCGAAGCCGCGGTGCAGCTCCGCGGCAGTAAGCACGTTGTCGCGGACCGAGAGCGAACCGAACACCTCGAGGCGCTGGAAGGTGCGCGCGACGCCGGCGCGTGCCCGCCGGGCGGCGCTCCAGCCGGTGATGTCGACGCCGTCGAGGCGGATCTGCCCGTGCGCCGGCGCCTGCAACCCGGTGATGACGTTGAACAGCGTGGTTTTCCCGGCGCCGTTCGGTCCGATCAGGCCGGTGACCTGCCCCGCCGGGACGCCGAGGCTGACCTCGCCGACCGCGAGCAGCCCGCCGAAGCGCACCGAGACGTCGACGACCTCGAGCAGCGCCGCGGTCACGACTTTACCGCCGGCTTGCGCGGCGTCGGCGGGGTCGGGCGGCAGATGCCGCAGAGCTCGAGGCCGGTCTTGGATCGTGGCCGCACCACCTCCTGGCCGCGCATCGCGACGCAGTCGATGCGGTGCAGCATCGTGCCGCCGGGCGTCGTCACCAGCTCCTCGGCGCGACTGCCGCCGCGGCCCGCGGCGCGCTGTCCGGCTGCGATCTCGGTGAGCAGCGCCTCGACCTTCTGCTGGTGCTCCCGGTCGCGCTGGGACGCCGCTTCGGTGTTGCGGACGAGCCGCGTCATCCAGAACGAGAAGTACATCGCGGCGCCGACGCCGAGCAGACCCAGACCGAGCAGGCCGCCGGAGATCAGGTACGGCGTTTGCTCCCAGTCGAGCGTGGTCTGGGCGCTGCCGTACCAGCCGAGGAGGATCAGGCCGACACCGAGAGGGAGCAGCGCGCTGCCGATCACGAGCAGCCAGGTGTCCGACCAGCGCAGCCGCGAGGTGCGGATCTTCGACACTGCGCTCCGAAGCTGCGAGACCGTCGACGTCTCTTCTGTCGTCACGCGTCCTCCTCACAACCCGCGTCAGCGGGTACGTCGAGAAATCGCCCGGCGATGCGCGGCAGCAGCAGCGCGCTCGCGATGACCGCGGCGATCAGGCCGAACACCATCAGCCCGGTCGGACCCCCCGCGAGCAAGATGCTGCTGGCCGTGTTGGCCACCCGTGAGGCGATCGACGGCGGCGGCGCACTGGCCGTACCGACACCGGTCGTGCTGCCGGGCGGACTCCCTACCGAGCCACTTCCCGACGCGCGCCCCGACGAGGTCGCCGGCGTGCCGGGTGCCGCCGGCGGCGGGGAGAAGGCGTCCGAGAGCAGGGACGGTGTCGCGTTGACCTGCACCGCGGCGCGCCCGAGCGTGATCGAGTAGGTCGAGTCGTTCGGGTGGTAGGTCAGCACCAACGCGCCGGAGTCGTACGACGCGAAGCCGCCGTCGTGGGTCACGAGCGTTTTGGTGAAGGTCGTGTGAAGGTGCAGCGCGGCGAGCGTCGTGCTGAGCAGCTTGGTGACCGTCGCGGTCGGCACCACTGACTTCGCGAGGTGGATGCCGTCGCGGTCGATCGTGACCGGGATGCCGGCGATCGTGACGCCGGCGACCGTCGTCCGGGCGTGGCCGTGCGCCGTCTTTCCGTTGCTGAGGACCACGGCGTGTGACACCAGCGATCCGATCTTGATCGCCCCGCCGGCGAGGCTGAGGTTCGTCACCGCACTCTGCGCAACCGCGCGGATCGAGTGCGGGCCGATCAGCTTGGCCGTGCTGGACCCGGAGAACGCCCCGAGCGACCCGAGGGCGGGGACCGCCGCCTGGGTCTGCGACGAGGCGGTGACGAGGGAGTGCGACGCGCTCGACTCCATCACCGTGCCCGGCACCGACTTGTTGACCGTGTGGTGGGTGCCGGTGCTGTGTGACTCTGCCTTGATCGGGTCGTTGAGCAGCTTGGCGATCTGCGTCGGCACGCTCGGCTCGAGAATCAGAAGCGCATCTCCGCCGTTGCCGCCGATGTCCCCTGGCCAGGCGATCGAGGCGAGCCCGGCTCCGACGCCCCCGGTGGTCAGCGTCGAGCGCACCTGCGGCACGTCGAGCGAGACGCCCATGTAGATGCCGTCGATGCCGACGCCGGGCGCGTTGGCGATCGCGGCGTAGCTGACCAGCTGCGACCCGACCCCCGCCCGAGCCCCGACGTGTCGGCTCGCGGTAGAGACGGCACCCGCTGAGGGAACGGCAACCAGCATCAGAGCACCCGTAACGGCGAAAAGAGCACGTCGACGGGCGGACGCCCGGAGCGGCGTAGACGCGGCTTGCCCGCGGCCGAGCCGCGGAGGGTGTTTGCCCGTCGACAGGATCATGCGGACTCCCCCAGATAGGTCTCATCGAGATGGGCAGCAACGTCAGCGGGCTGGCCGACTCGCAAGATCCGGCCGGCGGCCATGAGGACGGCGTAGTCGGCGATAGCGAGCGCGGTATGAGCGAACTGCTCGACCAGCAGCACCGTGATGCCGTTGTCGCGGAGCCTCGCGACGATCTCGTAGAGATCCGCCACGATCTTCGGCGCCAAGCCCATGGAGATCTCATCGAGCAGGAGCAGCTTCGGGTCGGCGGCGAGCGCTCGAGCCATCGCCAGCATCTGCTGCTCGCCGCCCGACATCGTCCCGGCGAGCTGGCGGCGGCGTTCGGACAGCCGGGGGAACTGCGCGTAGACCAGGTCGGCCACGTCGTCGGGCGACCTGCCGCCGCCGGCGTACGTGATCAGCCGCAGGTTCTCCGCAACGGTGAGCCGCGGGAAGATGCCGCGCCCTTCGGGGATCAGGCACAGTCCCGCGCGGGCGAGCGCGGCCGGGCTGGCGCCGTTCACGTGTACGCCGGCGACGTGCACGTGCCCCTTCGTCGGGCGAATCCGCCCGCTCGCGACGCCGAGCGTCGTCGACTTGCCGGCCCCGTTGGCGCCGAGCAGAGCGACGATGCTGCCGGGCGGTACGACGAGGTCGACGTCGTGCAGCACCGCGATCCGCCCGTAGCCGGCGCTGACACCGCGCAGCTCGAGCGCGGGCGGCGGCGCGGACGGGATTGGCGTCTCAGCGGCTGGCACCGGCGAGGTCCTTCCGCTCAGCGACCAGCGTCGCAAGCTCGATGCGGGGCCGTGGCCGCGAGAAAGCGCGGCCGACCTCACCCGCGATGCCGTCCGGGAAGCGCCCGATGAACAGTGCGGCGACGCCCGTGACGAGGAACGCGAGCCCGCCCAGCGACGGGATGTGCTGCTGGAGCACGGGCAGGACCGCGGTGACGGTGCCCGCGATCAACGCGCCGGCCACCGACTTCACCCCGCCGACCCGAAGCAGCAGATACAGGACGGCGCTCTGCAGCGCCGCGAAGTCGGTGGTGCTGACGTACTGCGCGCCGAGCCCGCCGAACAGCGCCCCGGCCAGCCCGGCGAGGCCCGAGGATGCGGCGAAGACGACGAGCTTCAAGCGGGGGATGGACAGGCCGATCGTCGCGCAGGCGGCCGGTGAGTCGCCCAGCGCCGTGAGCTGGCGGCCGTAGCGTCCGCGTCGTACGGCGAGCAGCCCGACGGCGACGGCGAGGAAGACGGCACTGCAGAAGACGAAGTAGCCGCGGTCGGAGGCGAGTCCGAGGCCCGGGATCGACAGCCGGTGCACGGAGATGCTGCCGGAGGAGCCGAAGCGCTGGCCGAAGAACGCGACGTCCATGATCCCGCCGAACGCGAAGGTGGCGAGGGCGAGATACAGCCCGCGCAACCGTAGGGTCGGCAGCGCCACGAGAGCGCCGACGGCCGCGCTGATCACGACCGCCAGCAGCAGGCCGAGCACGGTGTGGGACCCGGACTTCGCCATCACGTAGGCACCGACACCGGCGAAGGTCAACGCGCACAGCGATGTCTGGCCGCCGTACCCGGAGAGCAGCACCAGGGACGCGGCGATGAGGGCCATCACGACGGCGAGCGAGGCGGTCTCGAGGTTCGTGTCGCTGAGCGTCCGGGACAGCACGACGGCCAGCACCAGCCCACCGGCCGCAACAGCTCCCGACTGGCGCAATGAGGGGATCGCGGGCAGCCGGCGGGTGAGGGCAGCGCTGGTCCGCAGCGGATCGGGCCGCAGGAAGACGAGCACCGCGAACAGCAGCAGCATCGGCATGCCCTGCTGCAGGGTGATCTCGATCGACTGGTGGTTGTCGAGGCCGAGTTGGGTGGAGTAGCCGACCGCGTAGGACATGCCCAAGCCGAGCGCCAGCGCGCCGATCGTCGTCCGCGGCAGGCTCCGTAGCCGCCCGACCATCGCGGCGGCGTAGCCGTTCACGACCAGCAGCGTCATGTTCAGGATGTTCATCTGGATCAACGGCACGAGCAGCACGCCGGCGAGCGCCGCGAGCACCGAGCTCAAGGCCCAGGCGAACTGCTGCACCTTGGCGGGCTCCTCGCCGTACAGGCCGAGCAGGTCGGGGTTGTCGACCGCCGCCCGCATCGCCATGCCGAGCCGGGTGTGCGTGAACATGAGCCGCAGCCCGATCGCGATGGCGATCGCCGTCGCGATGACCAGCAGCTGCATCGCGTTGATCGTGAAGATGCCGATGGTGATGGAGCCGTGGCCGGCCCAAAGCGGGACGGTGCGCGCGGTCGTCGGCTTCCAGATCGCGTTCGCCGCGCCGATCAGCACGAGCAGCAGCGCCAGGGTCATCGCCAGGGATTGGTCGCCCGCCGCGCGGCCGCCCAGCAGGACGCGGGCGACGACCGCGCCGAAGAGTGGCGCGAAGCCGCCGAGGACGATGAGCAGGGAGAAGCCGAGCGGCACGTGCCAGCCCTGGTAGAGCTGCCAGAACGAGAAGGCGCCCATCATGCCCATCGCGCCCTGCGCGAAGTTGAAGACACCCGCGGTCGTGTAGGTCACCACGAGGCCTGCGGCCGTGAGGGCGTAGACGCAGCCCGTGACCAGGCCGGCCAGCGTGAGAGCGACGAACGTCGTCACGGCATCACCATCGCACAACTTGCGTGCGCTCGTGCACGTAAGTGCAACCCGTGTCCGCAACAGAACACAAACGTTGCTCGAGTTGTCAGCAGTGCATCCGCCGAGTGCTCAGGAGGCGACTCGGACAACGTTTGTGTTCTCTTGTGGTCAGTCAAGGCCGGCGCCTGCCACGAGCTGGTCGCGGGCGGCGGGCCACATCCGGCGGATCTGCCGCTCGCTCGTGACGGCACGCATCAGCCACAGCCCTCGGATCACGGCGAAACCGTTGACCAGGAGGTGCCGGGCGTCCTCCCGCGCCGCGAACTCCGGCGCCACCGTCTCGGCGGTGACGGCGAGGTGGCGAGCGATCTCCTTCTGGAACCGGTCGAGGTGCTCGGAGAGCTCAGCGTCGGTGCGCGACGCCACCCACAGCTCGATCAGCGCGGTCGAGGCGATCCCGGCGTTGAGCTCCCAGAGCCGCTGCAGCAGCAGCTCGTACTGCTCGCGCACGGACTCCGAGCGCTTGGGCGGCTGCGAGATGAGCTCATCGATCAGCTGGTCGGTGATGTGGCGCAGCGCCTGCACGACCAGGTCGGCCTTGGTCGCGAAGTAGTGCGCCTGGGCGCCACGGGTCACGCCCGCCCGCGCCACGACCGACGCGGTGGTGAGGTTGGCGTAGCCGACGGCGTCCAGCTCCTGCAGGGTGGCGTCGAGCAAGGCGCGCCGGGTGGTGGCCCGGCGTTCCGCCTGAGTGCGGCGGATCCGGGAGGGGCGGGCGACGATCTCGGTGTTCGCCGCCATCGGGTCACAGTAACCAGCAAGCGCAGAGGCGTACATACCTACTTGAGTGCATGTAACTGTCCTTGACCGCGTGTGACGGCTGCGACAGATTGTCCGAACTGAATTCGATCGAGGAGATCCTGGTGGACTTCGACGACACCCCTGAAGAAGCGGCGTACCGGACCAAGGTGCGCGACTACATCGCCGCCCATCGCGGCGAGCTGATGTCGATCAGCGAAGGCGGGCGGCGCGCGGTCGACGTCGAGTCGGCGAAGCGTCACCAGGCGGTGCTGTACGAAGGTGGCCTGATCGGCGTCACCTGGCCCAAGGAGTACGGCGGCCAGGGCGGCACCCAGATGCAGCAGGCGATCGTCAGCCAGGAGTTCGCGAAGGCGGGGCTCGCGGGCCTCATCGGGGTCATCGGCCTCGGCATGTGCGGCCCGACGGTCATCGCTCACGGCAGCGATGACCAGAAGAACCGCTACCTCGGCCGGCTGCTGCGGGGCGACGATGTCTGGTGCCAGCTGTTCAGCGAGCCGGCGTCCGGCAGCGACCTGGCCGCGCTTCGCACAAAAGCGGTGAAGACCGACAGCGGCAGCTGGCGGGTCAACGGTCAGAAGGTCTGGACCACCCTGGCGCACGTCTCGGACTACGGCATCCTGCTGGCGCGCACCGACCCGGACGTCGCAAAGCACCGCGGGCTGACGATGTTCGTCGTCGACATGCACGCGCCCGGTGTCACCGTCCGGCCGCTGCGCCAGATGAGCGGGGTGTCGGAGTTCAACGAGGTCTTCTTCGACGACGTCGAGATCCCCGACGAAGAGCGGCTCGGTGAGGTCGGCGACGGCTGGCGAGTGGCGCTCACGACGCTGATGAGCGAGCGGCTCTCCCTCGGCGGGGGCGGCACGGACGTCGGCGCGAGTCTCGAGGCCGCTGCCGCGCACGTCGCGAAGCGGATCGGAGCGTTGCCCGAGGGCCGGCAGGCGTTGGTACGCCAGGAGTTCGGCCGGCAGTACGCCGCGTCGCTGGCCACCCGCTACACCGGCTACCGGCAGCTGTCAGCGATCTCGAAGGGCGCCTCACCCGGCCCGGAGGCCAGCGCCGGCAAGCTCGCCGGCACCAAGACCGGGCGTGCACTCGCCGACCTCGGCGTCCGGCTGCTCGGCGACGAAGCGGTCTACGCGTCGACGGCGGACGGCGACGCCCGCTGGCAGAGCTCGCAGGCCGGGCTGCCCGGCATGGCGATCGCCGGCGGCACCGACGAGATTCTGCGCAACGTGCTCGGCGAACGGGTGCTCGGGCTGCCACCGGAGCCGAGGGCTGACAAGGGCATGTCCTTCAACGACAGTCTCAAGCTGGGTGGTGAGAAGTGAACTTCGACCTCAGCGATGAGCAGCGCCAGCTCGCCGCGGCTGCTGCCGACTTCTTCACCTCGGCCGCATCGCCGAGCGCCGCGCGAGCGAGCCTTGACGCGGGCGCACCGATCGAGCCGGGCCGCAAGGCGATCGCGGACACCGGCTTCGCAGCGATCACCATCCCCGAGTCAGCCGGCGGTGGCGGCGGTTCGTTGCTCGACCTCGCCGTCGTCGCGGAGCAAGCCGGTCGCGTGCTCGCCGGCCCGAGCCTGATCACCGCTGCTCGCGCCGCAGTGCTGCTCGAGGGTGACGCGGACCGGCTGGCCGCGCTCGCGGACGGCAGCGCGGCGTACGCCGTCGTCGACGCGGAAGGTGCCGCAACTCTGGACGCGACCACCGCCGACACGTTCCTCGCGCTGCGCGACGGGGCGATCGTCGCCGGGCGCGGCACGGCATCCGAGCGCCCGCCGATCGACGCGACGCGCGGTCTGGCCGACGTGACGCTCGACGACGCGGAGGTGGTCTCGCCGGACGCCTCGCAGTGGGGACGCGCGACGCTCGTCGCCCAGGTCGTGCTCGCCGCCGAGGGTCTCGGCACGGCGAGCAAGGCGCTGGAGGTCGGTGTGGAGTACGCGAAGCAGCGGGTCGCGTTCGGCCGGCAGATCGGGTCCTACCAGGCGATCAAGCACGCGCTGGTCGACGCGTTCGTCGGCGTCGAGCAGCTGCGGTCGCTGGTGTGGTGGGCGGCGTGGACCGCCGACGAGTCGCCCGAGGAGCTGCCGCTCGCCGCGGCCGCCGCGAAGGGCATGGCCGCCGTCGTACTCGAGAACGCGACGGAGACCCTCGTCCAGGTGCACGGCGGGATCGGTTTCACGTGGGAGCACGACGCGCATCTGTACTGGCGGCGCGCGAAGGTGGACCGGTTCCTGCTGGGCGACGACGTCGAGGCGTTCGACACCGTGGCGCGGCTGGCGATCGCGGGGGCGTCGAAGTGACCGCTACCGCCGCATCGGATGGCACCTCGACGGGCGTCGGCAGCTTCAACCTGGCCGCGCTGTCGGACGAGCACTTCGCGAAGACCGGTGACTACGAGTCGCTGTTCTTCGAAGGGAAGATGTACTCCACCGGCGAGCTGCACGACCGCTCGCAGCGGTTCGCGACCGGACTGCAGTCGATCGGCGTCGAGCCGGGCGACCGCGTGATCGTGCTGATGATGAACACCCCGGAGGTGTTCGTCTCCTACAACGCGATCTGGCGGGCCGGCGCGGTTGTCACGCCCGTGCTGTTCCTCATCTCTCCGGTCGAGCTGCATCACATCCTCGAGCACTCCGGCGCGAAGGAGGCGATCCTCACTCCTGAGCTGGTGCCGCTGCTGCAGTCGGCACTCGACGGCATCGACCTCAAGATGATCGTCGTCGGCGATGCACCCGAAGGCACCATCCCCTTCACCTCGCTCGAGGCGGACACGCCGTCTGAGATCGTGCCCCGGGCTGACGACGACCTCGCCGCGCTGCTCTACACGGGCGGGACGACGGGCCGCTCCAAGGGCGTGATGCTCACGCACAAGGGGCTGTGGTCCGCCGGCAGCTCGCTGCACCAGAGCGCCAACGAGTCCGACCTCAAGTTCACCCGGTCACTGCTGCCGCTGCCGCTGTCCCACGCCTACGGGCTGATGCTCGTGTGTGCCTCGATGCACAGCGAGGAACGCGGCTTCAGCGTGATGCAGCGGTGGTTCGACGCGGCGTCGTGGGTGACCCTCGTGGAGGAGCACCGGCTCGAGGTGAGTGCCATGGTGCCGTCGATGATGACGATGGTCCTGGCGATGCCGATCGAGGAGCACGACCTGTCGTCGATGCAGATGTTCGGCTCCGGCGCTGCGCCGCTGCCGATGGCCCTGCGCGAGGAGGTCCAGCGCCGGCTCGGCGTCGAGATCTACGAGGGCTACGGGCTGACCGAAGCCTCGGCCGGCGTCACGGCCAACAAGCGTGGCTTCAACAAGCCCGGCACGGTGGGCCGGCCGTTGCCCGGTGTCACCGTGACGATCCAGGACGAGGAGGGCAACATCCTCCCGGCGGGCGCCGAGGGCGAGGTGTGCGTCCAGGGGCCGAGCGTGATGAAGGGCTACTGGAACGACCCGGAGGCGACGGAGTTCGCGCTCCGCGGTGGTTGGCTGCACACCGGTGACGTCGGCCGCTTCGACGACGAGGGCTTCCTCACCATCGTCGACCGTTTGAAGGACCTGATCATCCGCGGCGGCTTCAACGTCTACCCGCGAGACGTCGAAGAGGTGCTCCTGCAGCACCCGGACGTCACGCAGGCCGCGTGCGTCGGCAAGCCCGATGCCGAGTCGGGTGAGGAGGTCGTGGCGGCGGTCGCGCTGCGGCCGGGTGCCGAGGTCACGCCCGCGGAGCTGATCGAGTTCACCAAGGACAAGCTCGCGAAGTACAAGTACCCGCGCGAGGTGCGCATCCTCGACGCGGTACCGCTGACGAGCGTCGGCAAGACCGACCGCAAGACCGTCAGGGCGCTCTTCGCGAGCAGCTGACCCGAGTGGGAGCTACTTGATCGGGTTGTAGGTGTTGCTCACGTTCGCGCTGCAATGCGACTCGGCCTCGTCCTGGGTGGCGTAGACGAGCGTCGACAGGCCGTTGTTCTTGCTGTCGTAGAGGTACCACGCGCTGCTGCCGTTGTGCGCTCCAACGATGCAGAACCCGCCGTCCGCGGCGGTGTTGTAGGCGAGGAGGATCGTGTCGCGGCCGAGGGGCGTGAAGCCTTCGGCGCGCAGGCTCGTGCCGTCTTGCGTGTAGCTGCCGTTGTCGTGCTGGTAGCTCCGTTCGGCGTCGGCGGCGTTGCGCAGGTCCTGCTGCACCAGCTGGTTCTGGACCAGGTTGCTTGCGATGATCGTCGGCAGCAGCGACCAGAAAACGATCGCGCCGATCACTCCGAGGTAGCCGATGATCAGCCCGGCGAGGGCGAGCCCATCGCCGCGCTGCGGCCGCCTCCGGATCTGACCGCGCGCGACGTGACCGAACACGACGGCGACCAGGCTGCCGATCCCGCCGAGCCACACCACGCTGAGGATCACGCTCGCGATCGACAGCCCGTTGGTCGACCACGGTGCCGGGCCGGGCGGCCCGGCGGGGTACGCCGGCTGCGGCCCGCCGTACGGCGGCCAGCCACTCGGGCTCGGGGCGTACGGCGAGTATCGCGGATCGACGCCGCTCGGCGCCTCCGTCGGCTCGGTCGCCGATGGCGTGAGCGGCAGGTCGCAGTTGATGCACGCGAGTGCGCCAGGCAGCAGTCGAGTGCCGCAGCGCGGGCAGGGCCCCACTAGCCGATGGGGACGAACGAGGTGATCGCGGTGTCGGCACACGCCTGGCGCGCGAGCGCCTCGCTCGCGAAGCTGCGGTTGAGCAGGCCGCCCTGCTCACTGTCGTAGACGAACCACGGCGAGGCGCCACCCGCGGTGCCGAGGAGGCAGTAGCCCGACTTGCGGTTGATTCCGGCAAGGATCGTCACCGGTTCCGCGGGCATCGGCTGATAGCCCGCGGCCGCCAGTGCGGTCGTGTCGGGCGTGTAGACGCGGGTTGCGGTGAGGTTGGTCTCCTCGGCGTCGGCAAGGGCACGGAGGTCGAACTGCGCGGCCGCGCTGGTCGCGACGACCGGCTGCCGGTTGTGCCTCGCACCGTGTGCCGGCAACGCGACGATCAGCACGACGACGACGAGGATCGCGACGACGGCGCCCGCCCCGCCGACCAAGTTGGAGCGTCGCATCGACGGGCCGGCCGCGGGGATGACCAGTGTCGGCGTCGTGGGCGGCGGGGGTAGTGCCGGAGGTGGCGCCGGCGAGGGCGGAGTCGGCGTCGGCGGTGGGCCCGGCGGCTCAGCGACGCGCTGCGGCGGAAGCGGCGGCGGGGTGACTGCGAGCGGGGCGGGCAGCACGAGCGCGACGGGAGCCGGCGTGACCGCGACGTCCTGAACCGACGCGGGCGGCTGCCAGAGGGGAGCGCCGCAGGCCGCGCACGTCATTGCCCCGTCCGTGACGCTCGAGGCACACCGCGGGCAGAACTCCACCAGTGCCTCCCGCGCAGTCGATTCGAACCGCTCCGACCCATTGTTTCGACCCAGGGGGCCTGAATGCGACGGATTGGCGACCCGCGAGTCGCGCGAGCGGCTACGTCCCCGGCGGGGGTGCGCCTGCTACCTCTGCGGGTGGTCAGCCGCTTCGCCGGCGCTGCGGATCGCGGCGAGGAACGGGTTGGGGCCGGTCGACGGCACCGAGTGCATCTCAGCGCTGTCGCGGTGCGCCCGAGGCGCGGGAATGGCGGGCATGACGTGGGTGGCGTCCTGCGAGCTCGAGAAGTGCGTGAGCTCCTTGCGGACGGTGGCCGCGGCGGAGGACGCAGCGAGGTTGCGGGCGACCTGGGCGACGGTCTCGTCGTCAGCACCGCCGAACGGCCAGTGGCCGAACATGCCTTCGATCTCGCCGGTGGCTTGCTCCTCGGCGGCGACGGCCGCCGGCTCTGGCAGCGCAGCCACGATCGGCGCCGACACCGCGTTCACGAGCGGTTGGTGGGTCACCGCATCGAGTGGGGCGCAGCAGCTCGTGCAGACGGTCGCTCCGGGAAGCATGACCGTGGCACAGCGGTGGCACACCACCGAGTCGTTGTTGCTGTGGTGGTGGTAGTGCGACATCGAAGCCTCCAGCTGCTTACCCGCGAATCCTTCTGCTTAGATCCTCGGCAAGAAGCCGGCTGCTCACGAGGGACCAAGGTCCCAAGCGGCATAGCCAGGGCGGATCAAATCGCCGCACATCGGGCGGCTCGGGCGCCGCCGAGGCGTGCGGTCAGTAGCGGAACGTCGCGACGAGGGTCAGGATCACGATCGCCACTGCCGCGACGAAGCTGACCGCGACAACCGTCAGGACGTCGAAGTGGCGCAGCCGCGCCCGAATCGGGTGGGCGGAGACGTCGCGCACCGTCGCGGTGCCGAGGCCACCACCGAACCGCTGCTCGGGGTCCCGTGGCAGGGGAATGCGGTCGATGCGGTACTCCGGGACCTCGATGGTGGCCTCATCGGTCTCCCGGATGCGCTCGCGGCTTGACCCCGCGTGCAGCCCGAGGCTGTCGTTCGCGTCGCTTGGATCCGCGAAGTACGGCGTCGAGGTCAGCTTGCGCATGGCCCAGCGATCCTGGAACGCCTGATGCCTGGTGGCCATATGCCCAGATTCCGACCGTGAATCTCGATTGTCAGGAGTCGGAGGTCGCGATTCCCATGACGAAATCTGACTAGTTCTCGACGGCATCTGGGTGGGAGCGCCTCTGCTCGGCGAGAGCGGCGCGATAGCGCGCCTGCAGCCGGCGCTCGGCGGCGAGGTAGGGGTTGGGAGGCGGCGGCGTCGTCGAGATCCGAAGCGGCTTGAAGGCGGCGGAGCGCTGAGTGGGGATGCCGAGGCCGTTGCCGAGCCCAGCCGTGGCGGGCTCGGGTTCTGGGACGATCGCAACCGGGAGGACGTCGGGGTTCGCGCGGGCTGGCGTGGCACCACCGACGTCGGGGCGGGCCGGCTCGGCCGGCGACTCGTTCGCCCCGCCGATGTCGAGGACGTAGCAGCAGGCGGTGCAGACCGTAGCCGAGATCTGCAGACCGGTTCCGCACCGTGGGCACAGTGACATGACGATCTCCGGTGGACGCTGGGTTGCCCCGTGGCAAGCCGACCGATAGATCCTTCGGCATAGCGGCTGGCTGGTACGAGGGCCGAAGGTCCCGACTAGGGCGACCGTTGGTGACCAGATCGTTCGAGCCGTGCTCGGCACTGGCGTTGACCGGCCCAAACCCTGACGTTAGCGTCAGGTTGTGGGACTGCTGCCGGATCCGGCGCCGCGTGCCAGGCAGCATGTCGTCATCTCCGTGGACGACCACATCATCGAGCCTGCGGACATGTTCGAGGGTCGGCTCCCGGCGGCCTTGCAAGACCGCGCGCCGCACATCGTCGAGAAGGCCGGCGGCTCCCAGACGTGGGTGTACGAGGGCAAGGAGTACCCGAACGTCGGCCTGAACGCAGTGATCGGCCGGCCCAAGGAAGAGTGGTCGATGGAGCCCGCGCGCTTCGACGAGATGCGCAAGGGCTGCTGGGACATCGACGCCCGCATCGCCGACATGGACCTGGCTGGGATCTGGGCGTCGCTGAACTTCCCGTCGCTGATCGCCGGCTTTGCGGGCACCGTGTTCTGGAAGAGCGAGGACCCGGAGCTCGGCCTCGCCGTACTTCGCGCCTGGAACGACTACCACCTCGACGTGTGGGCCGGCTCCTACCCGGAGCGGATCATCCCGTTGCAGATCCCGTGGCTCGCCGACGTCGAGCTCGCCGCGGAAGAGGTACGACGCAACGCCGCCCGCGGCTTCAAGGCGGTCAGCTTCCCTGAGCTGCCGGCGCACTCCGGCATCGGGTCACTGCACACCGGGAAGTGGGACCCGTTCTTCGCGGCGTGTGAGGAAACCGGCACCGTCTTGTGCCTGCACACCGGCTCGGCGCAGTGGGCGCCGTTCCCGTCGCCGGACATGCCGTTCGAGGCGATCACGACGCTGTTCCCCGCGCACGCGCTGATCGCCGCGGCGGACTGGCTGTGGTCGCAGGTGCCGGTGCGCTTCCCGAAGCTCAACATCATGCTGGCCGAAGGCGGGCTCGGATGGGTGGGGATGCTCGCCGACCGCGCCGACTTCGTTCTTGCGCACTCCGCGTCAGGGTCGGAAGGCGGGTCGTGGCGAAGCGACCTGCTCCCCAGCGAGGTGCTCAAGCGCAACTTCTGGTTCTGCTCGATCGACGACCCGACGGCGTTCGGGACCGCGAGCGCGATCGGCGTCGACCACATCCTCGTCGAGAGCGACTACCCGCACGCTGACTCGACGTGGCCCGATACGCAGGACGTCGTGGCGGCGAACCTCAAGCACCTGTCCGCCGACGACATCGCGAAGATCACGCACCGCAACGCCGCCGGACTGTTCCGCCACCCACTGCCGGATGCCGGCTGGTTGTCCGCTTGACGGGAATCCGCGCTTCGACTGCAGCGCCTATATATAAGGAGAGCGCGTGCTCGACCTGCTGATCCGCGGGGGGACCGTCGTCGACGGCACCGGTACGCCGGGCAAAGTCACCGATGTCGGGATACGTGACGGCCGGATCGTGTCGATCGGTGACAGCGACGAGTCCGCGGCGCGAACCGTCGACGCGGATGGGCTGGTCGTCGCGCCGGGCTTCGTCGACATCCACACCCACTACGACGCGCAGCTCGCCTGGGATCCGACCGCCAGCCCGTCGGTGCAGCACGGTGTCACGACCGTCATCGGCGGCAACTGCGGGTTCACGCTTGCGCCGGCCGGCGCCGAGCACGCCGAGTACCTGACGAAGCTGCTCGCCCGCGTCGAGGGGATGCCGCTCGAGGCGCTGCAACAGGGCCTGTCGTGGAGCTGGTCGTCGTATGCCGACTGGCTCGACACGCTCGAGGGCAAGATCGCCGTCAACGCCGGGTTCCTGGTCGGTCACTCGGCCTTGCGCCGGGTCGCGATGGGTGACGCGTCGGTCGGCTCGGAGGCGACCGACGAGCAGCTCAAGCGGATGACGGAACTGCTGCACGAGGCGCTCGACGCCGGCGCGCTCGGCTTCTCCACCTCGCAGTCGCCGACCCACAACGACGGCGCCGGTGACCCCGTCCCGTCGCGCCACGCGGCGTACGACGAGCTGGTCGCGCTCGCACGCGCGACCGGAGAACACGAGGGCACGACGCTCGAGGCGATCGTTCCCGGTTGTCTTGCCGGTTTCAGCGACGAAGAGATCGCGCTGCTCACGGCGATGTCGACCGCTGCCGACCGCCCGATCAACTGGAACGTCCTGGCGGTGTCGGCGCTGATGCGCGACCAGGTGCACAAGCAGCTCGAGGCGTCCCAGCGGGTGGCGGACGGCGGCGGCCGGTTGATCGCGCTGACGATGCCGCACTCGATGAAGATCCGGTTGTCGTTCCTCTCCGGCTTCGTGCTCGACGGGTTGCCTGGCTGGCGGGAGACGATGCACCTGCCGGTCGAGCAGCGGATGAAGGTGCTCGCCGACCCGGCGGAGCGCAAGCGGCTCAACGATGGCGCTCGGTCGCCCGACGCCGGTCTGATCGGCGCGCTGTCGAAGTGGCACCGGCTGAAGATCACCGAGACCTTCGCGCCGGAGAACGCCGAGTTCGAAGGCAAGACGATCGGTGACGTCGCGAAGGCTCGCAACCAGGACTCGTTCGACGCGCTGCTCGACTTCGTGATTGCGGACGGGCTGCGGACCGGCCTGTCACCGGACATGCCGGGAGAGACTCTCGAGGACTGGCAGACCCGAGCCGAGGTGTGGCGCAACCCTTACGCCGTGGTCGGTGCCTCCGACGCGGGCGCGCACCTCGACATGATGTGCGGCGCGATCTACTCGACCTCACTGCTCGCCAACGCGGTGCGCAAGCATCAGGTGGTCTCCGTCGAAGAGGCGGTGCATCTGCTCTCTGATGTGCCCGCGCGGCTGTACGGACTGGTGGATCGCGGTCGGATCGCCGAGGGCGCACACGCCGACATCGTCATGTTCGATCCCGACACGGTCGACCACGGTGTCGAGCGCACCCGCTACGACCTGCCGGGCGGCGCCTGGCGGCTCTATGCCGAGGCCGAAGGCATCACGTCGGTGATTGTCGGCGGCGTAGAGGTCTGCAAGGACGGTACGGCGACCGGCGCGCTGCCGGGCACCCTCCTCCGCTCCGGTCGCGACACGGTATCCGTGTCGGCGAGGGGCGACGCCGCATGACGGAGCTCGCGGCCGAAGTCGACGACTTCGATCCCAACGAGCTGCAGGACGGCCTGCTCAAGGACATCGACAACGTCCACGAGCGCTACGCCGAGTGGCGCGGGAAATGCGCGGTGATGCCCGGCAACCCGTTCAGCGATGAGACGCAGACGATGAACACCGCGCCGACCGGCTTCACCGCACTCAGTCACGCAGCGGTGTCGGAGGTGCTCAGCGACTCCGAGCGCTTCAGCACCTCGCTGTACGCCGACATCATGGGCGTGGTCATGGGCCGGACCATGCTGCAGATGGACGGGGCCGAGCATCGCGCGCACCGGCTGCTGGCGACGCCGGCGTTCCGGCAGAAGATGCTCGACCACTGGCGCACGGAGCTGGTCGAGGTGGTATGCGACGAGCTGATCTCGTCGTTCGAGGGGCGCGGCCATGCGGAGCTGGTGAAGGAGTTCACCTTCGCGTTCCCGGTGCAGGTGATCGCGCGGATGATCGGCCTGCCGCGGTCGGACTACCGCCGTTTCCAGCGGCTGTCGATCGAGCTGCTCAACGTGGTCTACGACTGGGACACCGGGACGAAGGCAGCCGTCCAGCTGCGCGAGTACTTCACGCCGATCCTCGACGATCGGCGTGCCAACCCGCAGGACGATCTGATGTCGGCACTAGCGGGCGCCGAGATCGACGGGCAGCGGCTCACCGACGAGGAGATCTTCTCGTTTCTGCTGCTGATCCTGCCCGCCGGCGTGGAGACGACGTACCGCTCCTCAGGCAACCTGCTCGTCGCGCTGCTCACCCATCCGCACTATCTGGACGAGGTGCGCGGCGACGAGGCGGCGTTGCGGACGGCGATCGAGGAAGGGCTGCGCTGGGAGCCGCCGATCACGGCGCTCGTGCGCATCTGCGTCGTCGACACCGAGGTGGCCGGCGTCGCGATCAAGGCCGGTGACGGCGTCAACGTGAGCATCGCCTCGGCCAACCGCGACCCCGCGAAGTTCGACAACCCCGACGAGTTCAACCCGCATCGCGAGGGGCTGTCGCACCTCACTTTCGGGCACGGGCCGCACATGTGCCTGGGCATGCACCTGGCCCGGATGGAGTCGGCGGTCGCGCTCGGGATGCTCTTCGACCGGATCCCGAACCTCGCGCTGGACCCGTCGTACGACGCCCCGAAGATCGCCGGCGTCGCGTTCCGGTCACCCGCCGCGATCCACGTCCGCTTCTAGCCCCGCAGCAAGTACTCGTCGAGCCCAACGTTCTGGACGTCTCCGCGCCGCTGAGACGCCGATTTCGTTGGGCTCGACGGCTGAGTGGGGTCGTTCGCCCCTAGTCGGGGCGGGCCTGGCTGGCGAACCCTTGATGTAGGCCTACGTGGAGGGAGGGGTCATGCGGCGGCTCCTGGTGCTGGGAGCGGGGACGGCCGGCACGATGATCGTCAACAAGCTGCGTCATCGGCTGCCCGAGGACGAGTGGGCGATCACGATCGTCGACCAGGACGACCTGCACGTCTACCAGCCCGGCCTGCTGCTCCTGCCGTTCGACGTGTACATGCCGGAGGACCTGCTTCGGCCGCGGGCCCATCTGCTGCCGCCGAGCGTCGAGCTGGTCATGGGCGATATCGACCGGGTGGATGCCGCCGCCAACACGGTGCACCTCGCGGACGGGGCCGCCCTCGACTACGACTTCCTGGTCATCGCCACCGGTACGTCACCGCGCCCCGACCAGACACCCGGCATGGACGGTGCCGAGTGGCACAAGAGCATCTTCGACTTCTACACCCTCGAAGGGGCGAAGGAGCTTCGCGACAAGCTCGCCGGCTGGTCCGGCGGCCGGCTCGTCGTCCACGTCACCGAGATGCCGATCAAGTGCCCGGTGGCGCCACTGGAGTTCGCCTTTCTCGCCGACGCGTACTTCGAAGAGCGCAACATGCGCGACCGCGTCGACATCACCTACGTCACGCCGCTGGAAGGAGCGTTCACCAAGCCGATCGCGGCGAAGCATCTCGGCGGAATGCTCGCCGAGCGCAACATCGCTCTCGAAGGTGACTTCGTCGTCGACCGGATCGACAACGAGACGAAGACGCTGGTGTCGATGGACGAGCGTGAGGTGCGGTTCGACCTCCTCGTCACGGTGCCGCTGAACATGGGCGCCGACTTCGTGGGACGCTCCGGCCTCGGCGACGAGCTCAACTATGTGCCGGTCGACAAGCACACGCTGCAGTCAAGGGCACACCCGAACATCTTCGCGGTCGGAGACGCCAACGACATCCCCACGTCGAAGGCCGGTTCTGTCGCGCACTTCAGCGTCGAGATCTTCACCGAGAACTTCCTCGAACTCGTCGCCGGCAAGCCGATGACGCACCGATTTGACGGACACGCGAACTGCTTCATCGAGTCGGGTCACGGCAAGGGCCTGCTCATCGACTTCAACTACGACACCGAGCCGCTTCCGGGCCGCTACCCGATTCCCGGCATCGGGCCCTTCACGTTGCTCGAGGAGTCGCGCGCGAACCACCTCGGCAAGCTCGGCTTCCGCGCGGCGTACTGGCACCTGTTGCTGAAGGGCCGTCCGATGCCCGTGCCCACCCTTATGTCCATGGCCGGCAAGCACACCGTCGGCTGATCAGAAGGAGAGCGCGTCATGCCCGCAACCACGATCGGCGGCTACGTCGTCCATGTTGACGAGGAGGGGTTCCTCACCGACTACGACGAGTGGAGCGAGGATCTGGCCAAGCACCTCGCCGCCAACATTGACGTCGACCTGACCGACGCGCACTGGAAGGTCATCCACTTCCTCCGCGAGGACTTCAAGGAGAAGGGCGAGACCCCGACGACGCGTCGGGTCCAGGCCGTGGGCGGCGTACCGGTCAAGGAGCAGTTCGAGCTGTTCCCGAAGAAGCCAGGCAAGAAGATGGCGTACATCGCCGGTCTTCCGAAGCCGCACGGCTGCGTGTGAAGGAGGCGTTGGCCATGACCATGACTGAAGACCACCCCAGCATCGTTCCCAACTTCGACGACGACGCAGAGACCGGCCGCAAGATCGCGATCATCTGCTCCAAAGGCAACCTCGACATGGCCTACCCGGGCCTGATCATCGCCAACGCCGCGCTCGGCGAGGGCGTGGAGACGCATCTGTTCTTCACGTTCTGGGGCTTCGACATGATCATCAAGTCGCGCATGCACGACCTGCAGTTCTCACCCGTCGGCAACACCGCGATGCACCCGGTCGGTGACGCCCACATGCCGCAGGCGCTCATGCCGATGCCCGGGATGACCGCGATGGCGACGCACATGCTGAAGAAGCAGATCGCGGACCTCGACGTCCCGGAGGTCCCGGACCTGCTCGACCAGATCGTCGCTGCCGGTGGCCACCTGTGGGCCTGCCGGATGTCGGCCGACATGAACAAGGTCACCGAGGCCGACCTCCGCGACGACGTCGAAGGCATCATCAGCGCCGCCCAGTTCGTCGAGCTCACGAACGGCGCGCAGCTGCTGTTCATCTGAGCCGGCAAGGAGAGTCGTCATGTCCGCCATCACCGTCCGCCACCACGAAGGCGACCGCTTCGTCATCTCGGCGCGCGGCCACTCCTTCCTGGTCGACCAGCCGACCGAGTCCGGCGGGACCGACATCGCGCCGACACCGACCGAGCTGTTCGTGGCGAGCCTGGCCAGCTGCGTCGCGCACTACGCGCATCGCTACCTCGCTCGTCACGATCTCCCGACCGAAGGCCTGGTGGTGACGGCGTCGTACGGGATGGAGCTGCGGCCCGCCCGCGTCGGCAAGATCGACCTCGAGATCGAGCTGCCGGCCGGCGTACCTGAGGAGCGCCGCGACGCGCTGCTCGCGGTGGCGTCGCACTGCACCGTGCACAACACTCTCGAGGATCCGCCGGACATCAAAGTGGCGTACGCCGCCGAAGTGGCCGCGGTTTGAGCCGGGACCGAGGTGGTCGGGGTGAAGAACTACTACCGGGCGGTCGTGGTTGCCGCTGACTTTGCCACGGCGGTGGAGCGAGTGCGTGCCGAGCTCGCTGCCGAAGGGTTCGGCGTGATCACTGAGGTCGACGTCGCGGCGACGTTGAAGGCCAAGCTGGGAGTGACGTTCGAGGACTACGTGATCCTCGGCGCGTGCATCCCGCCGCTGGCGCATGAGGCGTTGAAGGCCGATCGCCGGATGGGGCTGCTGCTGCCGTGCAACGTCGTGGTCCGCAGCGAGGGCAGCGAGACGGTCGTCGAGACGCTCGACCCGAAGCTGCTGGTGGCGCTCGCGGACAACTCGGAGCTCGACTGGATCGCTGACGATGCGGGGGCGCGCCTGGAGCGCGTGCTCACCCGGGTCGCCTGCAGCTGACCCAGCGATATCGAGGGCCCTACGACGCGAAGCGCCGTGACGTTCGCCTCTAAACGCCGGACCCGCCTTGCCCGCACCCTCGAGGTAGCAGGCGGACTGCACCCAGTCGGCCGTGACCTTGCGGGGACGCCGAGATGAAGATCGTCACCAGCGTCAGCACCGCGCCGGCCGTCGATCGGCTGATTCGCGGGCAGCTGTGTGAGGGGCGCAATCTCGGCCACGGCTACCTGCGCTTCGGGACGTACGTTGTCGCACTTACCTGGCCGGGTCGGCCACGGATGCCGAACGGCATCGAGCTCGCCTCGCGAGTAGCGCTCTACCCAGGTGCTCGGGTCGTCGTCGGCGAGGGCCTGCTGCGGCTGCCCGAGATACAGGTCGCACCCGGAAAGCTGTGGAACCCCAAGCCCAAGGTGCGGTTCGTACCGCTCATCGACGGCGGTACGTCGTGGCTGCAGCCGAGCCTCGTCGGGTGGGGCCCGGGACTGACCCCGCTCGGTGACGACGTGATCCTCGGCTACCTCGCGGGCGGCGCGCTGTTCGACCATGCGGTCCGGCCGGCGCCTCGGGTCCTGCCGTACCGGACCAACCAGCTGAGTACGACGCTGCTCGCCCACGCGGCGCACGGCGAGCTGCCGGAGCCGGCTCATGACCTGATCGCGCGTGGCGACATCCGTACGCTGCTGCGCTTCGGACACACCTCGGGCAAGGCGATTCTCATCGGGCTCGCCGCCGCAGCTGTCGACTGCGGGGTCCACCCGCAAGACGAACCGACGAAGGTGCGTCCCGTCACGCTTCCGCTTCCGTACACGATGCGGACGTTCACCGTGTCGCTGTATCGCTGGACCCAAGGCTCCCGCGATCTTGCACAATCCAACCGGACTTCGTCCTCCGACCAGTTGGTGCGTGCAAGTTCGCGGGGTTCATAGCCGGCGGCTGCCGGTCGCTCGCGCGGTTGCGGCCGCTGCGGCAGCCCGACGCCGCAGGTGCTCGTGCTCGGCTTGGTTGGTGGCGGTGTTCGCGGCTTGGGTGAACAGCTCGGCGGCTTCCGCGGCGTTGCCGGCCCGCTCGTGCAGATGAGCGCGTACGGCGTGCAGCCGGTGGTAGTCGGTTAGCCGCGCCTCGATCCCGTCGAGTGCCTTCAGGCCCGCGAGCGGCCCGTCGACCTCCCCGACCGCGACCGCGCGGCTGAGCTCGGCGAGCGGGTTGTTGGTGAGGGCGATCAGCTCGTCGTACCACTCGAGGATCTGGGGCCAGTCGGTCTCCTCAGCTGACTGCGCGTCGTCGTGCAATGCAGCGATCGCGGCCTGCAGCTGGTACTCGCCACGGCGCCCCCGCGGGAGCGCTGCCTGCAGGATGTCGACACCGTCGGCGATCATCGTGCGATCCCACGTGGTGCGGTCCTGCTCGTCGAGCGGCACGAGCCTGCCGTGGTCGAAGCGCGCGTGGCGCCGAGCGTGGTGCAGCAGCATCAGTGCGAGCAGCCCACCGACCTCCGGGTCCGGCGCGGCAGCATGCAGCAGCCGGGTCAGCCGGATCGCCTCCGCGGCCATGTCGACGCGCCCTTCACCGGCGGTGTAGCCCTCGTTGAAGATCAGGTAGAGGACTTGCAGGACGACGGCGAGCTCGGCGGACTTGTCAGACTCTGCCGACGCCAGAGCGTGTCGAAAGCCTGACAAGTCCTGCTCGGCGACGACCTTCTTCGCGCGGCTGATCCGCTGCGCGATCGTCGCTTCGGGCAGCAGGTACGCCGCGGCGATCTCGCGGGTGGTCAGTCCGCCGACCGCCCGCAGCGTGAGCGGCACCGCCATCGCCGGCGACAGCGCCGGGTGGCAGCACAGGAACAGCAGCAGCAGCGTGTCATCGTGCTGTTCGGTCTCACCGGTAGCGGGCTGGGCGGCCACGAGCTGCTCGCGTTGGCGCCGGGAGGCGTCGGAGCGCTGCGCGTCGAGCAGCTTGCGCTTGGCGACGGTGGTCAGCCACGCCGCCGGCTCGGCAGGCACACCCGTCTGCGGCCACTTCGCCGCAGCCTCGAGCAGCGCCTCCTGCACCGCGTCCTCGGCGGCGGCGAAGTCGGCCCCGCGTCGTACCAGCGCACCGAGGACCCGCCGCGAACTCTCGCGCAGCAGGTCCTCGGGGACGGCGGTCACTACTCGGTGGACGGGGGTCCGGACATGATCGGGCGGACCTCGAGCCACTCGAAGATCGGCTCGCCGCCTTTGCCTGGTGCCTTCGAGACGTAGGCGGCGATCTCGTGCGCGCGGGCTTCGGAGGCGACGTCGATCATGAACCAGCCGGCGATGAGCTCCTTGGTCTCCGGGAACGGGCCGTCGAGCACGTGCGGCGGCTTGCCCTCGCCGCCGTACTGCACCCAGTTGCCGGTCGGGGCGAGCCCCTCGGCGCCGACGAACTCGCCGGAGTCGATCAACATCTGGCAGGTGTCGCGCTGGTACTGGAAGTGGGCCTCGCACTCCTCGGGCGTCCACTCGCTCATCGGCGCGAAGCCCGGCGCCTCCGGGCCGCCTTGGTAGTGCTTGAGGATCAGGTACTTCGGCATTGCAAGCTCCCTCGGTTCCGGGCGGCTCCGGTTGCCACCGCCAACCTACTGACGGAGCCGGGTCACGATTCTCGACATCCCCGCCCACCATTTCCCGCGTGATCTTGACGAAGGTGGCGTTATGAGGGCCTCAAAGCGCCCTTTTCGTCAAGATCACGGCGGACTTTGAAGTAGGGACGATCGGCCCTGTTGTGCGGTCGCCCGGGTGTTCCATCCTCGGGGTACGGCGATGGCGGTAAGCACGGGATGCGGCGACCAACACGCATACAGAGCAAGCGCCGAGGACGAGCTACCACCATCGCCGTAAACGCTGCCCTCCCCACCTCGGGCGTGATCTTGACGAAGGTGGCGTTATGAGGGCCTCAAAGCGCCTCTTTCGTCAAGATCACGCAGGTCTTGCGGGCGGCTTCACAGTGTGACGGCGCCCTTCACGCCTCCCTCCTGTCAGGCATTACTCACTGGGAGGCGCTACATGCCACGCACACGCAAGGACGAAGCCCCGATCGCCATCGACGAAGCGGTCATCACGGCCCGGTACGCCGACCTCGACGGCTACACCGTCGGGTACGAGACGTTCCACACCGAGTTCGACCCGGCGCCGCTGTTCCAGGGCCTGCCGGACGACCGCTGCCAGGCTCCCCACTTCGGAATCGTCGTCAGCGGCCGGCTCGAGATCCGGTACGCCGACTCCACCGAGGTCTACGAGGCCGGCGACGCGTACTACTGCCGGCCCGGGCACCTGCCCTGGCCACACACCGGCTGCGAGGTCATCGAGTTCACCCCGACCGCCGAGCTCGAGGCGTCGATGTCGGTCGTCGGCGCGAACATGGCCGCCGCAGGGATCGGCGCGTCGGCATGAGCACCATGACCGACACCTGGGCCCGGGCCGAGACGCTCGCGGCGAAGTTCATCGAGTTCCTCGAGACGAACACCGCACCCGACGGCCTGTACGCCGAAGACGTGTTCGTCGACCTGTCGTTGCCGCAGTGGCGGCTGCAGACGACGTCCGCAGCAGACCTCGTCGCGCTTCGCCGCGGCAGCCACCCCTACACCGGCCAGGTCCCGCGGCACCGGGTCGACGCCACCGAGCGCGGCTTCGTCATCGAGTTCGAGGAGCGGTGGACCGACGACAGCGGGCAGGAGTGGTACTGCCGGGAGATGATCCGCGCGGACGTCGGCAACGACGGCCTGATCCACCAGCTGTCGGTCTACTGCACCGGTGACTGGGACGCCGCGCAGATCGCCCGGCATGCCGCCGAGGTCACGCTGAGCCGGCCCTGAGTCGAAGCGGTGCGGCCTACGATCCGCAGCGTGGGGGACAGCGGGTCGGACGCCCGGCGGGCCGAGCTCGTCGCGGCGTACGACGCAGCCGTCGCCGCGGATGACGTGGACGCGATGGCGGCGGCCGCTCTGGGTCTGACAGAGCTCCAGGAGTTCGGCCCGATCCCGGGGCGGCTGCCGGCGTTCCTGCACCAGGCGTACGAGCGGTCGAGCGGGCGGCGGCGGGTGGAGCTCGCGATCGCGATCGCGCGGACCTGGTCGTACGGCGCTGATCCCGCGCGGGCCGAGCCGTTCGTCGCCGAGGCACTGGCGGCGCCGGAGACCGCCGGCGACCCGGCGCTGCTGGCCGCGGCGCTCGACGCGCAGCTGCTCACCCGATGGGATCCGGACGACTTCGCCGAGCGGGCTGCGATCACCCAGCGGCTCGAGGACGTCGTCGCGCATCTCACCGATCCCGAGGTGCGGATGAGCGCGCACCTGTGGCGGATGACGACGGCGCTGGAAGCACTCGACCTTGCCGCCGTACGACGGCAGCTGCGCGGCCTCGAGGCGCTCGCGGCGGAGACGGGGTCGGAGCGGGTGCGGTTCTTCGCGGCGTCGCGGCGGGCGATGTACGCGCTGCTCGTCGGCGACCTCGACCTCGCGGAGCGGGCCCTCGCCGAGACCCTCGCGGCCGGGGCGGCGGCGGGTGAGCCGGACACCTTCGCTCTCGAGCGGGCGATCACGGCGTGGATCGCACGACAGCGCGGGGACACGGCGACCGCCGCCGCCGAGGCGGTGCTGTTCGAGGACTATGCCGAGCGGGAGGGTGTCGCCGTCGTCGCGGCGGAGGGGTCGCTGCTCTGGCTGCTGGCCGGTGAACCTGACCGCGCTGCCCGCTGGTTGCGGGAGCTGGCCGGCGAGGGCTTCGGCGAGATCGCCCGCGGTGTGGACTGGATGTTCACCGTCGTCTGTCTCACCGAGGTCGCCGCTGCGCTCGGTGACCGGGCGGTGTGCGAGCGCGCGATCGCTGCACTGACGCCGTACGCCGGGCGGGGCGTTGTCGACGCAGGTGCGGTGAAGTTCGCGGGCGTGGTCGACGACTACCTCGCGCTCGCGGCGGGGGTGTGCGGCCGGTCGGACGAGGCGGCGGCGTGGCGGGCGAGCGCGGCCGCGGCGTACCGGCGGATCGGGGCGAGCTGGTGGCTGCGCCGGTGCGAGGCGGGAGGTGCCGCGGCGGACGCCGGGTCCGTGGCGGCGATGTCGGCGGCGACGTCGGGGGCGGCGTCCGGTACGGCGGTGTTGCGACCCGCGGGCGGCGGCGTGTGGGAGGTCGGCCGAGCGGGCGCGACGGCGCAGGTGCGGGAGCTGAAAGGGTTCCACTACCTGCGGCTGCTGCTGGCGCGACCGTTCCTGCCACTGCCGGCGCGCGAGCTGTCCGACGCGGTAGCCGGTCACGCCGGCGACTCGGTTGCGCAGCCGTCGGTGGGCCCGGCGCTGGACCGTACGGCGCTCGCGGCGTACCGGACCCGGCTGGCCGAGATCGACGACGACCTCGACGGGGCGGGTGTCGACGGGGCGCGGGTCGAGCGGCTCGAGGCCGAGCGCGAGGCGTTGCTCGCGGAGCTGCGTGCCGCGGCCGGGCTCGGCGGCCGGGCGCGCGCGACCGGCGGGTCGTCGGACGAGCGGGCGCGGGTCGCCGTACGCAAGGCCATCGCGGCGGCGATCGACCGGGTCCGTGAAGTGGACGCGTCGTTGGGCCGGACGCTGGAGGTCACGGTGTCGACCGGTTCGGTCTGCTGCTACGAACCCGATCCCGACCGCGAGCTCACCTGGCAGCTCTAGCCCTCCCCAACCCCCGCGTGATCTTGACGAAGAAGGCGTTATGAGGGCCTCAAAGCGCCGCTTTCGTCAAGATCACCGCTCGATGAGTTGACGGGCCTTCGCCCGTCTGCCCATCGATGGGGTTGTGGTGCACGGTGACCGAGCTTGGGCCGGATGAGGTCGCGCTGGCCGAGTGGTCGCTGCGCGGGTCCGGCGTACCGAGCATTGAGATCGTCGAGGGTCTGGCGCGGCTGCAGCTCGAGGTACGGCGCAGCGGCGGCCGCGTCGTACTGACGAATGTCTGCGAGGAGCTCGCGGGTCTGCTGGAGCTGGCCGGGCTCTCGGACTTGTCAGGCCCTCACGACCCTCTGGCGGCGGCAGAGCCTGACAACTGACTAGGCCGGCAGGTGATCCGGCAGGCCGAAGGTCGGGAAGATGCTCGCGGTGTCGAGGAAGCAGTTCCAGTGGGCGATGCGCCCGTCGACGATCTCGAGGACCTGGAGGCCCCACGGCGTGTAGCCGCCGCGCTCGTGGTCTGGCTTGTACTGCGCGAAGGCGGGGCAGCCGTTGGCACGCACCGGGATCAGCTTGGAGTTGGCGCACGCGCTCGGGCCGGGCAGCACCATGAACTCCCCGATCTTCGCCGCGCCCTGCACCCACAGCGAGAACGGCGGCATCGACATGACCGCGTCCTCGTGCAGCAGCTTCACGAAGCGTTCGATGTCGTAGCGCTCGAAGGCGTCGACGTACCGCGCGAGCAGGTCGGCGTGGTCCTTGTCCAGCTGCGCGGGTGCGGGGTCCTGGGGCAGCGAGGCGAGCGTGGCGCGGGCCCGCTGCAGCGCGCTGTTCACCGCGGCGACCGAGGTCTCGAGCAGCTCGGCGGCTTCGTTCGCCGGCCAGCGGAGCACCTCGCAGAGGATGAGCGCGGCGCGCTGGCGGGCGGGCAGGTGCTGCAGCGCGGTGACGAACGCGAGCCGGATCGAGTCGCGGGCGACCGCGATGTCGGCGGGGTCGCCGTTCTCGGGCAGGACCGAGTCCTCGTTGACCGGTGAGATCCAGGGCAGCTCGGGGTGCAGCGTGTCCATGAGCAGCGACTCGTCCGGGTCGGAGGACGGTCCGAGCTCGATCGGGCGGGCCCTGCGCTGGCTGGAGCGCTGCATGTCGATGCAGACATTGGTGGCGATCCGGTAGAGCCAGGAGCGCACGCTCGCGCGGCCCTCGAAGCCGTCGGCGTTCTTCCAGGCGCGCAGCATCGTCTCCTGGACGGCGTCCTCGGCCTCGGAGCCGGCGCCGAGCATGCGGTAGCAGTAGCCGGTCAGCTCGCGGCGGTACTGCTCGAGGTCAGCGACGACCTCGGGGGCGTCCGTGGTCACAGCCCCGGACCCTATCCGCGGCGTACGACAGAGCAAGTCGGAGCTCATCGGAAGCTCAGACGGACGTGGTCCCGAGAACTCATCGCTCGCTAGGCCTCGCCGGGGACGACCACACCCGCCTCGTACGCCCGTGCCACCAGCTGGACGCGGTCGCGGCAGCCGAGCTTCGCCAGCAGGCTGCTCACGTGGGTCTTCACCGTGGCCTCCCCGATGAACAACGCCTGCGCCAGCTCGGTGTTGTTCAGCCCGCGGGCCACGCCGAGCAGGACCTCGCGTTCGCGCTCGGAGATGTCGGGCAGCGGAACGGCGGGGCGCCCCTTGCGGGTGGTGAACTCGGCGATCAGCCGCCGGGTGATCGATGGCGCGAGCAGGGCGTCCCCGCGCGCGACCACCCGAATCGCCGCGATCAGGTCGTCCGGTGGCGAGTCCTTCAGCAGGAAGCCGCTCGCGCCCGCCTCCAACGCTTGGAAGACGTACTCGTCCAGGTCGTACGTCGTGAGGATCAGGACCGCTGTCGCCGTACCGTCCGCGGTGATCCGCCGGGTCGCCTCGACCCCGTCGAGCCGCGGCATCCGGATGTCCATCAGCACGACGTCGGGCCGCAGCCGTTTGGCTTCGCTGATCGCCTCGACGCCGTCCGCGGCCTCGCCGACCACCTCGAGCTCCGGCTCGCTGTCGAGCAGCTTGTGGAACCCGGCGCGCACGAGCGACTGGTCGTCGGCGATGAGCAGCCGCAACGTCATGCGGACTCCAGCACCTGGGTGCCGATCGGCAGGCGGGCGCGTACTGCCCACCCGCCGTCGGGTCGCGGTCCGGTGGTCATGGTGCCGCCGAAGATGCTGACCCGCTCGCGCATCCCGAGCAGGCCGTGCCCGCCACCGGGCGCCGCGGGATCGCGCCCGGACGCGTCGCCGTCGTCGATGACGTCGATGTCGACCCTGCCGCTGCGGTGGCCGATGACGATCTCGACGCGATGCGCGTGGGCGTGCTTGAGGACGTTGGTCAGGGACTCCTGGACGATCCGGTACGCCGTGAGGTCGACCCCGGCGGGCAACGGCTCTGCCGACCCGTCGACATGCACCGCCACATCGATGCCCGCGTCCTGGAGCGGAGCGACGAGTACGTCGAGCTGCGCCAGCGACGGCTGCGGGGCGAGCGAGGGCGTCTCGTCGACCTTCCGGAGCAGGCCGAGCAGGCGGCGGAGGTCGACCAGCGCCTCACGGCCGGCACGTTCGACGGAGGCGAGCACGGCGCCGGTCGCCTCGGTGTCCGTCGTACCGTTCGCGACGGCACGGCGTTCCGCGGCGGCCTGGACGACGATGACCGACAGCGAGTGCGCGACGACGTCGTGCAGCTCGCGTGCGATGCGGGAGCGTTCCTGCTCCACGGCCTCGGCGGTGCGGTGCTCCTGCGTCTCCTCGAGCTGAGCCGCAAGCCGCCGGGCGCGGCGGGCCTGCTCGCCGCGGCTGCGAATTGCGACGCCGATGCCCCACGCGGCGAGCATCCAGACGATCAGCGGCAGCAGGTCGCCCAGATACCCGCTGGTGGTCAGCAGGACGATCTGGCTCGCGATGAAGTAAGCGATCAGTGCGGCCGTCGCCTGCTTCAGCCGCGTGCCGCGGTTGCCGGCGCCGATGGCGTACGCCGCGGCCACGAGCAGCAGGAACGCCTCGAAGCTGCCCTGGTTGTGCCCCCGCCACACCGTCGCCCAGCCGGTCGCGATCGCGATCACAACGGCCGGGACGAGGATCGGGAAGTGCCGGCGCAGGCCGAGCACGGCGGCAGCGGCGAGCAGCAGCGAGACGTGCAGCGCCGGTGAGCCGGGGAACTGCTTGCTGCGCGGGTGCAGCGCGATGTCGACGAGCCCGATCACGGCGATGCCGAGGGGCACGGTCCAGTCCAGGACCGCTTGGCGTACGCGTGCGCTTCCGACCACGTTTGGAACCTAACCCCGAGTCGCCGGTGCGCGCCTCCGTCGCCGGGTGGATCGATCGTCTGCTGACCTCCGTCGTACGGCGGAGCGGGGCCGGTCGCGAATCCGACTCGGCGTACCGCTAATCAGCCCGCAGCAGGAGGTGCCGGGTGGGGAAGCGTTCATAGCGTCCGTCCCCGTTGCCGCGACCGTCGCGGCTGCTGAACCGGAGGACCTATGACCAGCAAGCGCACCGTCGTCCTCGGCGCCGGGCTCACCGCGATCACCGCCGCCGTCGCCACCCCGCTACTCGCCGGAAGCGCCGCGGCGAGCGCACACACGTTCTCGCTGCGGATGCACTCGGTCCAGGATGGCAACGTCGACAACAAGCCGGCCGGCTTCAGCGCGGGTGACGACGAGCTGCAGAAGACGCGGCTCACCGAGGCCGGCAAGACCGTCGGCTGGGAGACCGGCGACTGCCTGGCGACCAGCCGCACCAAGACGTCGGCGACGGAGATCTGCCGGTTCATCTTCCACGTGGGTAGCGGCGAGCTGGTCTCGACCGGCGCGATTCGCTCCGGCAAGGGCGGTCCGGGAACGTTCGTGCTCGCGATCACCGGCGGCACGGGGGAGTACGTCGGGGCGCAGGGCGAGGCGCGTGTCACGGCCGTCTCGCACGGAAGCGTGCCGGTGACGATCACCGCGTCGTACTGAGCTTCTTCTCGCGTGTGACATAGGTGTCGCGATCCACGACACCTATGTCACATGCGTGTCGCAATTCACGACACCTATGTCACATGCGATCCGAGGGTGGCGACGCGGTCGGCTGAGCCTGGCTCGCGGATCACGAGGCCGGGGGAGATCGCGAGCAGCTTGTGCTGGCCGTGGTCGAGCTCGCGGCGCAGGTCTCGCAGATGCTTGATGTACGCCGCGGGCTGCTCCATCTCCATGGTCAGGTAGCGCAGGCAGGCGGCGTGCATCTCGATCAGGCCGCGCTGCGCGGGGTCGGTCGGGCGAAGCTGGCCGATCACCTTCTGGATCAGATCGCGGGTCTCGAGCACCGACTGGGCGACCCGGTCTCGGTCGGCGTCCTCGGTCTTGGCCAGAACGCGGAGCTCAGCGGGCGGGTCAGCCGGCAGCTCGCGCAGCGCCCGGGCGTGGAAGATCCGGTCGGCGACCGCCTGCAGCGAGCGCACCCGTTCGTGGCCGCGCCGGCGCGCAGCGAGGCGGCGATCGCCGCCGAGCGCCAGCCCGAAGCCGACAAGCGTGCCGATCACCGTCGAGCCGGTGTTGGCCAGGAACCCGCTGATCGCCTCTCACCCCCTGTGCAGCAATCGTCCCAACCGCACCAGCGCCTCGGACGTGCCATTGGGCCCCTCTCGCTAGGGCCTACCTGCCGTCCGTACGGCCCCGATGAGTTCGGTTGACGGCGTACGTCTTCGTTGGTGAGGTCAGGACATCAGCAGAGAGGACGTACGACATGGCCACCACGAAGACACGGCCGAGCAAGGTCGCCACCGTGATCATCCCCGTCGCGGACCAGGACGCGGCGCTCGCGTTCTACTGCGACAAGCTCGGGTTCGAGCTGCGGGTGGAGATCCCGTTCGGTGAGGGCAACCCGATGCGCTGGATCGAGGTCGGGCTGCCCGACCAGGAGACGACGATCGCGCTGGCGCCGCCGCCGGAGAACTACGTGATCGAGAAGCGGGAGACCGGGATCAGCCTCTACTGCGCGGACGTCGACGGCTACCACTCGGAGCTGAAGGCGGCCGGCGTCGACGTCGACGAGGCGGTGCAGCGGATGGGCGGCCCGGTGCCGCCGATGTTCTGGTTCCGCGACCACGCCGGCAACAGCCTGATGTGCGTGGGCGACGCGTAGCGTCGCCCCAACGTCGAGCCCAACGATCTCGGCCTCTCCCGCCCAGCGGAGGCGCCCATTTCGTTGGGCTCGGCGCATGTAGGTCTAGGGCGTGTGCTCGGAGATCACGTCCAGGTCGATGAACTCCGGCGGCCCGTCGAAGATCTCGCCGATCAGCTCCCGGACCTTGACCAGCCCCTCCTGCCGTCGCGGGTCGGACTCGCGCGCGCGGGCGGCCGCCTCGCTCTCGAAGGCCACGATGATGTAGACCGTGTCCGGGTCCTTCTGCGCGCGCGCCGCGGTTGAGCGGATCCAGCCGGAGCCCGGCTGTTCGATCGCCCGGATCTGCTCCTCGAACGCCGCGAACTGCTCCTCCGTGCCCGTCTTGAGCCGGGCCTTGATCATCTGGATCCACACGATCTGCTCCCTCGATGGCGGCTCGGCCCATCGAAACATGCGGCGAGCTCGCGCAGGCAACCCCGCCCAGCCGTCGAATAGGTCCCGCAAGACCCCGGTGATCTTGACGAAAAGGGCGCTTTGAGGCCCTCATAACGCCGCTTTCGTCAAGATCACGGAGAGGGGGTGGAGGGGCGGGCGGCTCGGTGAGAGGTACGGCGCAGCGGCGTACGTCGTTGTTCGCCGCCGGCGTGATGGCGCTGCCGCTCGTCGGATTCGTCGGCCATGCGCACATCGGCCACGCCGCGGTCGGAACTGCGCACCACGGCAGCACTAGCGCCACCACCACGCCGATCCCGATCGATGCCCCGCCGCCGGCGACGACCCTGGTCGCTGCGCCGGACGGCTCGGGCGAGGCCTGTACGACGCAGGCGCCCTGCAGCCTGACCACCGCCCACGCCGCCGCCCGCGAGGCAGCCGGCCGGAAAGGTCACGGTGAGATCGACGTCGTACTCGAAGACGGCACGTACCACCTGACCCGGCCGCTGCGGCTCGGCACCGCCGACTCCGGCACCCGTCGCAACCGGGTGGTCTACCGCGCCGCCGACGGCGCAACCCCGATCCTTTCCGGCGGCCGGCAGGTCACCGGCTGGCGCCAACTCGAAGGCAGCAAGAACTGGTACGCCGACATCCCGAAGGGCTTCGACACCCACCAGCTCTACATCGACGGCCATCGCGTGCCGGTGGCCAGCGGCCTGCCGTCCGGGCGGATGCTGCAGACCGAGTCGGGGCTGATCTCGAGCACCCAGGTGGTCGACAGCTGGAAGAACCCGTCGAACGTCACGGCGGTGTTCAAGGGCGGCAACGGGCCGTGGACGCAGACCTCCTGCCCGATCACCGCGATCGACGGCCCGAACATCACCCTCGCCGAGCCGTGCTGGCACAACCTGCACCTCAAGGCGCTGGGCGTGCAGGAGATCTCGTGGTTCGACGACCCGATGGGCGGCTTCGGCGGGCTCGGGCCGTGGAAGACCCCGACCAACTTCACGAACCTGTACTCCGGGCTGAGCCCGGGTCACTGGATGATCGACCGGGTCGCGCACCGGCTCTACTACCAGCCGCGCCCGCACGAGAACCCGAACGAAGAGAGCGTCGTCGTACCCGCGCTGCAGACACTGCTGCACATCGACGGCACGCCGGCACACCCGGTGCACGACGTCACCGTCGAGGGGCTGACGTTCGAGTACGGCACGTGGACCGCGACCGACTCACCCGACGGCTTCCCGCAGATGCAGGCCGACTGGTATCTCACGGGTAAGAACGCCAACACGATGGAAGGCAGCTGCCACTACAACAAGCCGAAAGGCAGCTGCCCGTTCGCGGCGTGGACCCGCACGCCGGCCAACGTCGTACTCACCTCGACTTCGCGCGTCGCGATGCTGGGCAACACTTTCACGCACCTCGGTGGCGCGGGGCTCGACCTCTACCAAGGTGCGAAGCACGACATCGTGCAGGGCAACGAGTTCACGGACATCGCGGCCGAGGGGATTCAGCTCGGCGCGACGAACGACCCGTTGCCGGACAAGCGGTACGGCGGGATGCGCGAGCGCTGGAACACGGTCGACAACAACTTCATCCATGACGTGGCGAACCAGTACCTCGGCGGATGCGGAATCTGGATCGGCTACACGACGCACAGCCTGATCACGCACAACGAGATCGAGCACGTGCCGTACACCGCGATCTCGATCGGCTGGGGCGGCTGGCACCAGACGGTGCTGTACCCGGACCGCAACCCGAACGGCAACGCGTACAACGTGGTGTCGAACAACTACCTGTACGACTACATGCACACCCTCGGCGACGGCGGCGCGATCTACTCCAACGGCTCGCAGGCGACGTCGTGGAAGACGGCGCTGCAGGAGCGGCGCAACGTGGCGTACCGCGGCACGAACACCGACTTCACCTTCTACACGGACGCGGCGAGCCGGTACGTGAAGATCGGTGGCAACTTCGCGTACTTCATGCCGTGGGACTCGTTCAACACCGGCGGCTGTCACACGGTCGGGCACATCCGGATCTTCAACAACTACTTCTCGCAGGGCGGGCCGGCGTACCCGTGCTTCGCCTACACGGACATGACCGTGTCGGGCGATCACTCGGTCTGCCAGGTACCCGACCCGTCGCAGGCGCCGGTGCCGGTCATGACCGGGGCGGGGCTGCAGTCGGCGTTCCGCGGGCTGGTGCGGCGCTATCGGCCGGAGGTCGACCTGGTCGGGCCGGAGCAGATCGTGCTCGGCGGCGGCAAGGTGCTGATCAGCGGGAGCGGCTTCACGCCGCAGTCGGTGGTGAAGTTCGGGGGCCGTACGGCGAGCAAGGTGCAGCTGCTCTCCGCGAACTACCTGTTCGCCACGGCGCCGGCGGCGCAGGGAAGTGGCGGCACGGTGCCGGTCACGGTGACGAACGCGCACGGGGTGAGCGCGGTCAACCAGTACTCGCAGCTGACCTACACGGCGAACCCCACCCCGTGCCAAGCCAGCATGGGGGCCGGCACCACAACGGCCCTCCTCAGCTGAGGCGCCCCATTCCTCGGTGATCTTGACGAAAGAGGCGCTCTGAGGCCCTCATAACGCCCCCTTCGTCAAGATCACCGAACTTCTGCGCCGCATTGTCGTACCCCGCTCCTACCGTCCCTGCCTTCCAAGGGAGGGAGGGACATGGGTGTCAACAACAAGGCACGGCGGGCGGCGAAGCGCCGCCGGCAGCGCACCGGCGCGACGCGCAGCGGCTTCACTGGTGAGCGAGCGACGGCATCGTCGTACGACGACGAACCGATCCGTGAGCGGGAAGATTGCGAGCTTTCGCAGCGTCTGACGCGCGCGATCCGGGTGGCGGTGCAGGAGGCCCACTGGACGCCCGGCGACCTTGCCGAGATCACGCGCCGCCGGCTGTCTGCGCGGCATGTCCCCTTGGTCGCCGGGCTGGTCGCGGCGGAGACCGACCGGCACGAGGCATCGACGACCACGCAGGAATGGCGGGACGAGCTGCGCGAGATGGGTCCACGGCAACCGCTCGATCTTGGCGACACTGACGGCTGGCTGTTTGCTGTCGACATGATCGCCTTGATCTACACGCTGCCCGTGCTGGCAGAAGTGATCCCGCCGCCCGGCACGGCGCGACGGCTCGGAGACGGAAAAGGGTCTGGCGGGCCCTCCGCGGTATTGGCGAAGGTGCGGGCGTTGCTCGCCAAAGCGGAGTCGACGGACTTCCCGCATGAGGCCGAGGCGCTGTCGGCCAAGGCACAGGAGCTGATCGCGACGTACGCACTGGATCGTTACGCGGTTCAAATGGATGAGGGCACTCCGGATCCGGCAGCGGTCGTTCGACGGTTGTGGATCGACGCGCCGTACGTCGACGCCAAGGCACTCCTGGTCGATGCCGTCGCCGGAGCCAATCACTGCCGGGCGGTGTTCGCGGCGGCGCTCGGTTGCGTGAATCTGGTCGGCCATCCTGCGGACCTGGAGGCGACAGAGCTGCTCGTTACGTCGCTGCAGGTGCAAGCCGATCGCGCGATGCTGCACCACGGTCGGATGACAGACGGTCGAGGCGAGTCCCGGACGCGGTCGTTCCGCCGGTCCTTCCTCGTGTCCTATGCGGCACGGATCCGAGAGAGGTTGCGCCACGCGTCGGACGAGGCGCTCGCCGCCTCCAGCCGGTCGAGCGAGCTGGTCCCGGTGCTTGCACGCAACGACGAGCGGGTGCGAAGGCTGACGGCGGAGCTGTTCCCGAACATCACGATGCGCAGTACGTCGATCAGCAACCGCGAGGGATGGGCGGCGGGTCGCGCGGCGGCTGATCTCGCGCAGCTCGACACCCGCGAGCGGGTCACCGACCGGACCGCCTGCTGAGCGCGGCGAGGCGGCCGCAGATGCATCCCAAAGCGGTACCATCGATCCGGTGAGCATCCAGATCGCGGTCCGGCTTCCCGAGGATCTGGTGGCCTACATCGACCACGCGGTCGCGTCGGGGCGGGTGAAGAGCCGCGCCGAGCTGGTGGCGCGGCTGATCGCGCGCGATGCCCGACGGCAACGCGCCGAGGACGACCTTCGGCGGCTGATCAAGCGTGGTGCGCTGGATGATGCCGAGCTGTCGGCGATCGTCGACTCGGCGTCGAACACCGCCCTCCCGATCGACTGATGCGCCCGATCCACTGGGCGACGCTGGACAAGCGGCGCCCCGCGCTCGTGCTCACTCGCGGCCTCATGGTGGGACGGATGTCGACGGTGACGATCGCGCCGATCACCACCACGAACCGCGGCATCGCTACCGAGGTGCCCGTGAGCCGGCTCAACGGCCTGGACCAGGACTGCGCGGTCAAGTGCGACCAGATCGTGAGCATCGCCATCGACCGCCTGCACGAACGGTGCGGCTGGCTGTTCGATGACGACGAGCTGGCGCTGCACGAGGCGATCCGCGCCGCGTTCGATCTCGTCTGATCGATCGCGTCGTTCTTACGATCTGGGGATGGCGTACGACGAGGACCTGGCTGACCGGATCCGTGAGCTGCTCGGCGGTGAGGGCGGCGTGCACGAGCAGAAGATGTTCGGCGGGCTGGCGTTCCTGATCGGCGGCAACATGGCGATCGCCGCGAGCGGCGAGGGCGGCCTGCTGGTGCGGGTCGATCCGGAGCAGTCGGATGCGCTGGTCGACAAGACCGCCGCCGAGGTCATGGTGATGCGCGGCCGGCCGATGACCGGCTGGCTGCGGGTGCCAGCGGAGTCGGTGCGCACCAAGGGCGAGCTGAAGAAGTGGGTCGAGCGAGGCGCCGGCTACGCGCGCTCACTGCCCCCCAAGAAGAAGTAGTAGATCGCCCCGCCCGCGTGCGCGGGTCCCGCAATCCCTCGGTGATCTTGACGAAAGAGGCGCTTTTGAGGCCCTCATAACGCCTTTTTCGTCAAGATCACGAAGGGTTGCCCGGGCGCAGTTCCCGCCCGGGCTATGCAGGGTGGGCGGCTACTGGTCGGAGAACTTGCTCCAGATCGCGCGGCGGTCCTTGTCGAAGCCGAGGATGACCTCCTGGTCGAGGTCCTTCGCCGGAGTCGAGGCGACGTAGATCGCGAGGTTCTCCTCGAGGTGATCCCACGCCTTGAGCGCGTCATCGGCGGAGGCCCGGCGTGCGCGCCAGTCGAAGAGCGGCTCGATCGCGATCATCACCGTGACGAGCGCGGAGCAGACGAAGCCCATCGTGCCGAGCGGCCCGAGGCTGGACAGGCCGAGCACGATCGTCGTCGCTGCGGACAACAGCAGGGTGAGCACCATCGAGGCCGACGCGAGGTTGCGCCACACCCAACGACGGTTGCGCGCGTAGTCCTTGTCCTCGATCAGGCGCTGGCGCACCATGCCGGCCAGCTCGAACGGCTTGAGCCCCGCGACCAGCGGGTGCGACGGGTCGGCGGCACGTTCGCGGGCCTTCGCGTCGGCGACGAGGTCGCGCAGCTCGCCTTCGATCGGCGCGGCTTCGCTGCGCACCCGGCGCAGCACCTGCGCGAAGGTACGGCGGCGGCGCGGCTTGCCGGAACGAAGCGCGTCACCCAGCGCCGAGGCGTCGGTCATGATCGGAAGTCTGGTCGGACCGAGCGGGCTGCGCAACCGCCCTCGCGCCTGATCAGCGCCCCGCGACTGTGCCCGGCTGTCCATAGCGCGGTGTTGGGGCCTTCGCGGCGCCCGTTGCCTCGCCGATGATGTGGCTCCTGTGGACGGGCCTTCGGTTGTCGGACGTAGATACTGCGGGTTGGCGTTTGGGCGTGGGTGCGACCCGGTGGTCGTTGGTCGCGCTTGTCGTGATGGCGAGCTGTGTCACGGCGATCAGCGCGTCTCGCGCAATGGCGGCGGCGAGGAGCTGCTTCGGCTATTGCGGGTGCAACTCGGCGTCGTACACGACCCACGGCTACAACCGCACGACGAAGCGGCGCAGCTACTGGGCCCAGTACGCCGGTGACAACTGCACGAACTACGCCGCGTACCTGATGGTCACAATCGACGGCATGCCCGATCGGCAGCCGCGCAGTCGGACATCACCGATGCGGTCCCCGAGATCGGTGCGGTCGCGTGGTGGCCGGCGCGCTACCACGGCGCCGGGTCGCTGGGGCACGTCGCGTACGTCGAGCGCATCAGGGCCGACGGCTCGATCGTGGTGTCCGAGGACTCCTATCCCGAGGACGGCGTCGCGGACTACTCCGGCGACCGCTACGACTGGCGGCGGATCGCTCCGAACAGCGGCAGCTGGCCCCGCGGCTTCATCCACTTCTCGAGGCTCACCGCGACAGCGCGGCACTGACTCCCGCGCGCCGCGGCAGGTGGGGCGGTTACGACACCTGAACTGATGTCGTCGTAACCGCGCCCGCGCGATAACCGTGGTGGGTGGCGGTGACGATGACCGAGATGCGCTGGCCCGCGTCGCGCGCGGTGAGCCGGTAGCGGCGGCGCGTGGCATGGGCGATGCGGTGCCCGTTGCGCAGCCATTGGTAGCTGAGACCGCTCGCCGACGGTGACCACCGGCCGGCATCTGCCGTCAGGCGATGCCCGACGCTGGCCGCGCCGAGGACCTTGGCCTGACCCACTTCGCGCAGCTTCGGGCCGCGGGCCACCCGCACGCTTGGCGTCCTACTCACGGTTGACCAGCCAGCCGCGTTGTGCGCCGCCGACTGGCAACTCAGCAGATGCCCGAAGTCCGCCGCTGTGATCGTGTAGCGCCCGGCGGTGTCACCGGGGATGCGGTGGCCGTCGAGCAGCCAGGAGGTGCCCTCGTAGGTCGCGTTGCTGTACGTCGCGGTGCAGGTAACCGTCTGCCCGACCCGCACCGGTCCGGCAATCTTCGGGGCGCGCGTCAGCGTGGGGACGCCGGCAGACGGGCTGCTCGTCGGTGTCGGCGACGTCGTGGGCGTCGGTGACGTCGACGGTGACGGTGACGTGGTGGGCGCCGGAGGAGTACCACCGCCGCCGCCACCCCCACCGGCGGCCAGCGGGACAACTGCGGCGGAAGGCGCGGAGTACGCACCCGTCCCGTTTGCGTTCATCGCCGCTACCCGGAAGAGGTAGGAGGTGCCGTTGCTGAGGCCCGTCACGGTCTGTGACGTCGCCGTGCTGGTGTGGAAGGCGTTGGAGGCCGACGTCCAGTGCGCTCCGCCGTCGCTGGAGTACTGCACGTCGTACCCGGACAGCGCCGCGCCACCGTTGTCGGTCGGTGCGACCCACGACACGGTTGCCTGCCCGTCGCCTGCGGTGCCGGCCACTCCGGTGGGCGCGCCGACGCAGTTGAGATGCAGGGTCAGTCCGGTCACGGCGGGCGGGATGGTCAGAACGGGGGACGTGGCGGACGTACAGCCGCTTCGGCTCGCCGTCACCTCGTAGAAGCCGGGCACGACGTCCCAGCCGTACGCGCCGTCAGCTGCGGTCGTCTGCGGGTTGTGACGATCGGCGATCGACATCACGGCCGAGCCGTCGGGCACTGGGGTGAACGGACCGCCGGCATCGTCGCTGGCGAGCAGCGTCACGGTGGCCCCGCTCAAGAGCGCGTTGTGCTGGTCGACGACGGTGCCGCTGGGATCGATGTAGGCGCTGAACGACTGGGTGGCGGGGCCGCCGGCGCAGTCGAAGTGGAGCGTCACGGTGATCGGTCCGTGCACAGCGACGCTCGGGTCGTCGTTGTAGAAGGCGGGCAAGGTGCCCCGGTAGACGCTCGCATCGTTCGGGTCGGCCTGCAGCGGGTAGTCGCCGGTGAACGGTGACCCGTCCTCGTGGGATCCGGTCACGCTGAAGTGCGGGTCGCCGGTGAACGGCTGGGCGCAGCCGGCGGGCACGCGGGTCGTGAAGGGGTAGCTGTCGCCCCAGTAGAACATCGGGACGCTAACCGCCCCGTCGTTGTAACTGCCCGACGTCGACTGGAACTGCGTGCCGTCGGGAAGCGGCTGCGGTCCGGTGATGCCGACGTCGACTCCGGTGACCGTTGGCGGAACGTCACCGGCGTTCCATGCCAGCGCGGCCGGCGCGCTCGACGCCTGCGCCCCGGAAGTGGGGTAGGCAGTCGCGACGTACGCGCCTTGCGGCAGGCTGCTGACGGAGTAGGCGCCGTTCGTGCCACTGATCGTGTTGTGGCACCGGCCGCTGACGGCACCAGTCGCCGGGTCGATCGGGCACACGCCCACCTGGGCGCCCGACAGACCGTTGGTCGTGTCGTCGGAGTCCGACGTGTTGTAGACCCGGCCCGAGATGGTCCCGCCGGCGGGCGCGACGCCCTCGCTGAACGTCCAGATGTAGCGGCCAGGTGTGGTGCTGTTCAGCGAGTGGTCGACGAGTGCGTCGGCGCCAGGCTGTCCGGTCGCCGGGTTGTCGGTGAGGAAGGCGCCGTTGACCTCGGAGCCGGCCAGCTGCACGTTGGTGCCGGGGTTGCCGGAGCCGTCACTCCAGCCGACTGCGGCGGAGGTCCCGCCGAAGCCGTTCGTGCCGTGGCTGGCGTCACCGGTCTCCCAGTCGACAGTCCGGTAGTTGTACTCGAGGGAGAAGTTGTCGGCACCTGGCACCGCAGAGGACTCGCCCTTGTCCCAGATGATCATCTGGAACGAGTTCAGCTTGTCGGCATGCCTCGCGTAGTAGCCGACGTCCACCCAGTTGACGCAAAAGTAGCGCTGCCCGACCGGATGGTCCGCGGCCGTGCCGTCGTTTTGGCCCGAGCCGTAGAAGGTGACCAGGCCATTGGCGTTCGGGCTTGTCGGGTCGGTCGAGGCCCCGCGAGTGTCGACGTCGGCGAAGAACGCCGCAAACATCGGATGGAAGGTCGCGGTGAGGTCCTCAGGGGTGTACTCGGTCAGAGGCGCATCGAAGGTCACGTTGCCGTTGTTGTTGACGTACAGGCTGCTCTCGGTGGCCCCGAACAAGTCAAGCGGGAAGCCGATGTCGACGGCGTCGGTCGAGCCGTCGTCATTGCCGGCAAGGGAGTTGGTGGTGCAGCCGCTCAGGTTCCGCAGTGCTGACTGACCGGGCGTGCAGGTCGCGGTGGCGTCGGAGTTCTGGGGGATGGTCTCGAGCTGGAAGGCGTCCATGTCGGCGACCCGGGCGCCGTTGCCGACCAGGCACTCGTACGTGCCGCCATCCGGGATCGACTCCCGGAATCCCGAGCCGTCGATGAGGTACGCCGCATGGCTGGTTTCGTCGCGGACGATCGTGCCTACCGTCGGCGCGGGGATCTCGCCGTCTGTGTTCTGCCGGATCCAAGTCAGGTAGTTGAGCGCAGACGCGCCGTAGCCGAGTTCGTCGTTCGGAGCTATGTCGTCGTAACCGGTGAATACGCCTTCGTCGACCCACCCACCGTGAACCTTGTCGACCCATGGGGCTCCGGAGTCTCCGTTCTCCGGAAAACTGGTGTTTCCGTCGGGGGCGTTGTAACAGACCTCATCTGATGAGAAGCATTGCTCGATCGTGAACCAGGTATCAGGTGCCGTCCAGTTGACCGATACGCCGGACGTGCTCGAGTCGTCGGCCTGAGTCCGACCCCACCCAATCTCGCGGACATGGCTTCCATCCGGAATCATGCCGAGCGTCTGCCTTAGCGGTAGTGGCGAGAGATAGGAGGGTGCCGAGGTGGCTAGGTGCAAGAGCGCGATGTCGCCTGTGAGGTCGTTCTGGGATGTCGTCTGCGCCGGCTCGGCGACTGGGTCGCGGTCCACTCCAGTTGTGAATCCGTCCTCGCCGGACGTCGATTTGCCAATAGCCAGCTCAAAGGCGCTTCCCGGTAGCACGTCGCCCGTATCGTCGTGCCGGACGCAATGGCCTGCCGTCAGGACCCAGTCCTGCGCGATCAGCGCGCCGCTACATATCGATGTCCCAGACTCGGCGGGATCTGTGCTTTGGATCAATACATTCCACGGCGGTGTCGGCTCGTCGTTGACGGCGTTGGTGACGGCACTCACCGGCGCAGCGCCCAATCCAAACGCGAACGTGCCGCTACACAGGGCGATCACGGCGATGCGTGCGCCGCATCGGGAACGAGCAAGCAGTGAGCGGCGCATGGTGGCCCCCCGGTGAGTCGACGTATTACGCGCGACCTACTTGCTGGTGGCCGACGCGTGAATTCGAGCGAAACTATCCGACACCTCACCCGTCCCTTTTGTGGCGGTTGGCGCAACTTGGTTCACCCGTTTTGCGTAATTTGCGCGTGATGACGTCCGGGGGCGGCAACAACGCGGGCGTGGGTTCCTCGCTGCTCGAGCGCGCGTCCGCGGCGTACGACGCCCGGTCGTGGGACGAGGCGGCGCAGCTCCATGGCGACTCCGATGCCTCGGAGTCGCTGAGCGCCGAGGATCTCGAGCGGTGGGGGCTCGCGGCATCCATGAGCGGACGCGACGAGGAGTCCGACACAGCCCGGGAGCGCGCGCACTACGCGTACGCCGCCGCAGGCAAGCCGAAGGGCGGCCCGGGTCGCGCAGTGGGTGGGCGTCGCCGAATCGATGGCCTACAGGTTGCGGTTGTGAACTTAGACCGCCGCCTCACGGCGGCTGGCGGCTAGGCCCGGGCGAGGCGGCCTGGGCGCTCTCCGCTGTCGGCATCCTGCCGGCGGGTGACGACGCCGTTGACCAGTGTCGCGAGGTAGCCCTCGGCGCCTTGCAGGATTCGACTCGCGCCGGCCGGCAGGTCGAAGCGGATCTCAGGCGTCTTGATCTTCAGCCGCTCAAAGTCGATGACGTTGATGTCGGCGCGCTTGCCGACCTCGAGCGTCCCGCGGTCAGTGAACCCATACAGCTCGGCGTTGGCTCCGGACAGCTTGCGCACTAGCAGCTCGAGGGGCAGCTTCTCGCCCGCCGTACGGTCCCGGCCCCAGTGGGTGAGGTGGAACGTCGAGGCTGAGCAGTCCGAGATCAGGTTGACGTGCGCGCCGGCGTCGGAAAGCCCAGTGACGGTGTTCGGGTCGAGCAGCATCTCCCGGCACACCTCCAAATTGCCGCCGGCGAAGTTGGACCCCAGCGCGGCGTAGAAGGCCTTGCCCTCGTCCTCGAGCAGCAGGTCGTACATCAAGACCTGCGGCTCGACGCCCGCGGCAAGAGCCTTCATGAACACCGAGTCCTCGAAACTCGGCTCGTAGTTGACCGGCTCCTTCAGCGGGAACGTCACCGGCAGCGCGCTGTTGAACAGCAGCATCAGCGCGGACGCGCCGCCCGGCTGGCCTTCGAGCTTGTCGGTCTCGGCGAGGATCGCGTCGCGGATCTCCGGGCGGCGCATCGCCGCGACACGGTCGGCGAGCGGGAGGTCCTTCAGAGACAGGTACGTCGGGCGGAACATGAACAGGTGGTAGGCGTCGAGTGACGTCATCAGCGTGACCGACCGGGGGATGACCTGCGGGCGCAGGACGGCGCCGGCCGCGGTCGACTCCCGCGACAGCTCCAGCAGGGTGCGCCAGCCGTCCGGGTCGTCGAAGAGCTGCGCCACCGTGAACGTCACCGGCCGGTCGCTGACCTCCGCGACGCGGCGCAGGTGAGGCAGCTCGTCGAGCATCGTGGAGTGGTCGCCGCCGAGCGCTTCGAGGTTGCCGATGGTGCCGGCGACGATCGCCTCGAACACCCCGTGCCCGGCGCCGCGCATCGCCTCGGCCATCGCGAGCAGCTCGGACTCCACCGCGAACGTGCCGGGGACCGGTACCCCTGACTTCGAGCGGTGGCCTACGGTGCGGGAGGTGGTGAACCCGACCGCACCGGCGTCGAGCGCGCGGCGCACGATCGCCGCCATCTCTTTCAAGTCGTCCTCGGTCGCGTCCTCGTTGGCCGCGCCGCGCTCGCCCATCACGTAGAAGCGGACCGCGCCGTGCGCGATCTGCGCGGCGATGTCGACGGCGTAGGACCGCTGGTCGAGCAGGTCCAGGTACTCCTCGAAGGTCTCCCACTGCCCCCACGGCATGCCGGTCGACAGCGCGGAGCCAGGGATGTCCTCGACGCCTTCCATCAGGTCGATCAGCGCGGCGTGGTCGGTGGGGCGGACCGGCGCGAACCCGACGCCGCAGTTGCCCATCACCAGGGTGGTGACGCCGTTGGACGCGGACGGCTCGAGTGCGTCGTCCCACGTCACCTGGCCGTCGTAGTGGGTGTGGACGTCGACCCAGCCCGGAGTGACCAGCGCACCGTCGGCGTCGATGCGCTCCCGAGCAGCGGAGCCGCCGACCGACCCGATCTCGACGATCCGGCCGTCCTCGACGGCGACATCAGCGGTGTACGGCGCGGAGCCGGTGCCGTCGACAACAGTGCCGCCTGCGATGACGAGATCGAACATGCCGCTGCCCGCCTATAGAGAGGAGTGCGGCGATCCTCGCACCGGATCGCGCATGCCGCTACCGAGGCTGCGGCGCAGCGAACCCCCCGTGGTACCGCCGTGGTACCGTCATCGAGTGGCAATGAACCTGCGGCTGACCGACGAGGAGGCCGAGGCGCTACGGCGTCGGGCCGAGCAAGAGGGCCGGTCGATGCAGGAGGTCGCGCGTACGGCGATCCGCGAGTACACCAGCGACCGCAAGACCCGTCTCGCCGCCGCAATCGAGAAGGTTCGTACCGAGGACGCCGAGCTCCTCGACCGCCTGTCGCGGTGAGCGCGGCAGGAGACCCGGACTACCTCACCGTCGACGACCTGCTGGAGATCGCGGCCGGCGTACTCGGTGAGGTCCCGGTACGCGATGCGGGCCTGCTGGCCTCGGCGGCGGCGCGCCCAGCGACGACCGTGTTCGGCGCGGATGCCTATCCGGAGTTCGCCGACAAGGCGGCTGCCCTGATGCACTCCCTCGCGCGCAACCACCCGCTGGTCGATGGCAACAAGCGGCTCGCCTGGTCGGCGGCCCGCGCGTTCTGCCTGCTCAATGGCCGCGACCTGCGCTACACGGTTGACGATGCCGAGCAGCTCGTTGTCGGCGTGGCAGCCGGTGACCTCGACGTACCTGACATCGCCGTCTGGATCGCCGCCCACCTCATCGAGGCATAGGCCGCCTGACTCGCGGAGAGGCGGCCGGAGCTACAGGTGGCGCTGGTAGGCGCGGAACGCGCGGGTGGCCAGCACCGCCATCACCACCGCGAGACCGGTGAGCAGCCCGAGCCGCCACAGCACCGTCTCCCACGCTACGGAGGCGGACAGGGCGTCGCGTGAGGCGACGACCGCCCAGTCCACGAAGTTGAACCGCGCGACGTCACGGATCCACGCCGGCGCGAGGTGCAGGTCCATGATCGCGCCGGACAGGAACTGCAGCGGGAGCACGACGAACTGGCTGATCCCGATCAGCGCCTCCTGCTGGCGGACCAGTAACGCGATCGCGTCGGAGAACGCCGCGATGATCACCGCGACCAGCACCGCCGCGACAACGGTCACCGGGATCCCGGTGCCCGGCGAGGGGAACCGCGCCCCGGCGGCGTACGCGATGGCGAACACGATCAGCGTCTGCACCGTGGTGGTGACGGCCTGGTAGCCGAGGTTCGCGACGACCATCGCCGTACGCCGGGCCGGCGAGGCGAGGAGCCGGTCCATCACCCCGAGGTTCATGTCCTCGATGTAGGCGGTGCCGGCCCAGCCGCTGGAGAACAGTGCGGTCATCACGATGACGCCGGGGGTGAGGAACGCCAGGTACGACGAGCCGGCGACGGCGTGGAACCCGGGCAGGTGCACCACCGAACGGAACAGCTGCCCGAACAGCAGTAGCCAGATCACCGGCTGGATGAGGGTGAACGCGAGCACCGCGGGATTGCGTTGCAACGCCCGCAGGGCGCGGCCGGTCAGCAGCATCGACTGCGTGGCGAGTCCGGCGGGCCGGCGCGGCCGCATCCCGTAACCGGAAGCGGCGGGGGAGATGGTGGGGACGGCGGCGCTCATGATGCCTCCTGGAAGCTGCGCCCGACCTGGCGCAGGTAGACGTCGTCGAGGGTGGGACGGGCAACGGTCACCGCGACCGCGGTGAGACCGGCCCGCTCGAGGCAGCCGACGACCGCGGGTACGACGGCGGCGCCGTCGTCGGCGCGGGCCCGCAGCCGCACGCCGTCGACATGGAGCTCGCGCAGTCCGGGCAGACCGGCGAGTGCGGCAGCCGCGGCGGTCGCGGACGCCGCGGTGTCGAGCTCGAGTTGCATCGCGTCGCCGCGCAGCGCCTGCTTGAGCTCCTCGGGCGAGCCCTCGACGACGATGCGGCCGGCATCGACGATCGCGACCCGGTCGGCGAGGCGGTCGGCCTCGTCGAGGTAGTGCGTGGTGAGTACGACGGTGACGCCCTCATCGGTGGCGAGCCGCTCGATCTCCGCCCACAGCTCGGCGCGGGCCTGCGGGTCCAGCCCGGTGGTCGGCTCGTCGAGGAACAGCACCTGCGGGCGGTGCACCAGCCCCAGCGCGACGTCGAGCTTGCGGGCCATCCCGCCGGAGTAGGTCTTCGCCTGCCGGTCCGCCGCGTCGAGGAGACCGAAGCGGTCGAGCAGCGTTGCGGCGCGCTGCTGCGCGTCGTGGCGTGACAGGCCCTGCATGCGCGCGGCGAGGACCAGGTTCTCCCGGCCGGTGGCGAGCGGGTCGGCGCTCGGCCGTTGCGCGACCAGCCCGATCCGTCGCCGTACCTGGTCGGGGTGGCGCCGGATGTCGGCGCCGGCGACCTGCGCCTCGCCGGAGTCGGCGACGGCGAGGGTGGTGAGCACCTTGACGGCGGTGGTCTTGCCGGCGCCGTTGGGGCCGAGCAGTGCGACGACCGTGCCGGCGTCGACGGCGAGGGTGAAGCCATCGAGAGCGCGGACCGGCGGGGCGTGCCGGCCGCCGGGGTAGGTCTTGACCAGGCCGCTGGCGGCGAGCGCCAGCTCGGGGGACGGGGACATGCGACTCCTTATTGGGAGGAGCCGGTGTCGCGAGCCCTATCGTGTCGAGTGCGGCTCGGGCGGGCCTCGCGGCCGGCTCGGGTTCAGGCCCCGGCCGGTGTTAGCGCACCGGCCGGGGTTCCTCATCTATTGCTCTGCTGTCGGCGGGGCCAGGACGCGCGCCTCCTCCCCGAGATGGCGGACCGGGTCGGCGGTGATCTCCTCGAAGCTCATGCCGGACGCGCGAAGCTCGTGGATGCGCCGCCACAGCTTGGTCCCGCCGAGCTTGGAGGAGCGGATCCGTTTGGCGAGGTCGACGACAAAGTCCAGCTCGGCGGACAGGATCGCGTGGCGGTAGCGGCTTTCGATCGTGAACAGCTCCGGCAGGCCCATCTCGTCGCTGACCTGCTGACCGGCGTCGAGGGCGCCGAGCTCGATCCGCAGCCGTACCGCCCGGTCCTCCAGCAGCCGGGCGACCTCATCCGGCGGCAGGCCCGGCATCAGCGACAGCGCGGCCTCGAGAGAGGTGAAGTCGCGGACCGGGGTCGACAGCAGCTCGGCGAGCCACTCCTCGAACTCCGACGTCCCCGCCTCGGTGATCTCGTAGACCGTGCGCTCCGGGCGGCGGCCTTCGCGGGTGGTGGCCTGGGGGCGGATTAGCCCATGCTTCACGAGCGACTCGACCACCGAGTACAGCGAGCCGTAGTTGAGCTTGATGCTCTGTTCCTTACCGCGGCTGCGCAGCGTGGTGGAGATCTCGTAGGGGTGCATCGGGCGTTCCGCAAGGCAGCCGAGTACGGCGAGGGCCAGCGGGTTGGACACCCGACGTCTGGTTGCCATCTCACCTTCCGAATACTCTGAATCGAGTATCCGGAATCGTCACGTCAGAGTCAAGTCCGATGGTGAACGCAGCAGCGTGACGCTGCGGCCGCGGCTCGAACCGCGGATTGTGCGGGTAGCGCGCTTAGGCGGCTTGGAGCATCTCTTTGAGGTCGTCCTCGGTCGCGTCCTCGTTCGCCGCGCCACGCTCACCCATCACGTAGAAGCGGACCGCGCCGTGCGCGATCTGCGCGGCGATGTCGACGGCGTACTGACGTTGGTCGAGCAGGTCCAGGTACTCCTCGAAGGTCTCCCACTGCCCCCACGACATGCCGGTCGACAGCGCCGAGCCAGGGATGTCCTCGACGCCTTCCATCAGGTCGATCAGCGCGGCGTGGTCGGTCGGGCGGACCGGCGCGAACCCGACACCGCAGTTGCCCATGACCAGGGTGGTGACGCCGTTGGAAGCCGACGGCTCGAGCGCGTCGTCCCACGTCACCTGGCCGTCGTAGTGGGTGTGGACGTCGACCCAGCCCGGCGTGACCAGCGCGCCGTCGGCGTCGATGCGCTCCCGAGCGGCGGAGCCGCCGATCGATCCGATCTCAACGATCCGGCCCTCGGTGATGGCGACGTCAGCTGTGTACGGCGCGGATCCGGTGCCGTCGACGACGGTGCCGCCAGCCACGAGAAGATCAATCACCAGGGCCGCCTCTCAGACAATGGTGCGAATGCTTGCACTCCGCCGGGTTCCTTAGGCGGTCGCAGGTCCGTAAATTTTCGCGTGCAGTGCTTGCTAGAGGCGTCGAGTCAGTCCACCAACACGCCGCGTCAACCGATTGAGACCTGGCAGCAATGCTCGAACCACGGCCCGTTCTTGGCTCGGAGGCAACTGGGTAGTAGTCGCGTTTGCCCATCCGTTGTGGGCGATGTCACCGCGTGCTTCAGCAAACGTCGTCATGAGACGCAGCCAGGTGGCGTCGAACCAAGCCAACGGGATGCCAAGTGGCAAGAACATCTTGAGAACGTCCTTCTCGGTCACGCCATTGTTTCCGTTGATGATGTTCACCAACTGTGACATCTCTTGGCGAATGATTTCGCTCGGGGCCTTCGCAGGCGGTGGCTGTACGGACCGAGGTGGGTAAGAACTCTTCGCGACGTGCCCGATGATCTCCTCCTCAGCGCGCTGCTGCAGCGGTCTGCTGCGAAGAATGGCTAGTACTCGCTGAGCGGCGTTCTCGGCCAGTGCCTCTAAGTAGCCCTCGATCTCCGCGTGCGCGAGCAGGCGATAACCGAGCATGGCGTCGGACTCGGCTTTGGAGTAGTTTCCGAGCGGTAGATCCTGCGGAAGCAGGAGGTTTCGATCCAGCGCCGCGAGGCGTTGGGTCAGTCTCGCAAAGTCCGTCGTTCTCATGGCCCCGCTAGTCGAGAACGATGGCTGGGGCCTCGTATCGGGCGACACTGACCGCGATTCCAAGGCCCCGCAAACGGTTGCCCCACGCTTCTAGGCGCCAGCCGGTCGCCTCGGTTGTCTTTGTTGTGACCCTGAGGGCGTCGGCAAACTTTTGATCGCTACTGCTCAAATCGATATACGCGTCAAGCACGTCGGGTGAGCGCGCCGCCGCGGCCATCGCCACGTGGCTGTCGCTGAAGTAGTAAGTCATGACGTCAAAGACCGCGCGGTTGAAGCGGGATTCCCAGTCGTGTCGCGTGGAGTCGAACCGGCGGAACGCGTGCTCACCGAAGATCTGAATCGTTGCTTGGATGGCATCCTCGCAGGAGCGAGCGAGTGCTTTGAACTCGCCCTCGCGTTCCGCCCATTGAGCATTGAAGAGGGCACAACTTTCGTCGAGGAAGCGCTTGAGGTTTCCGCGGTACTCAGTCACTCGGTTCTTCAGCGCGAAGTAGCGCACCAACAGTTCGACATCACGCATCCGGAAGTCGGGCTTCTCGACCCCAAGTAGCCCATTGATCGCCGAACTGTCGGCGGCAAACGCATCCGCGAAGGTCATGAAGGGGCCTGGTGTGAGCGCTTGCCTGAGTTCTTGAGCAGACAGCGAAAGCGTCTGGTGATTCAACCTGTGAAACACGAGATGGAGGAAGTCGTCGTTCGGCCAGCTGCGGATGATCACGGTGCGAATGGTGCGGTTGCGAAGCCGCCGCACGAACTTTCCGTAGGCAGGGTCGTCCTCAATCTCTGATCGTGTCAGGCCATTGAGTTGCGGCAGGACACTGAGCCCCGTGAGGCGCAACGGATTCTCTCGGTCGAAGAACGCTGAGAGAGACAGAAGGCGTTGCTTTCCATCGATCACGATGTACTTCGGATCGTCAGGGTCTTGCTCGGCGAACACGAGTTGTGGGATTGGTAGACCTACCATCAAGGACTCAACAAACTTAGACTTGCGAGGCCCGGTCCAGGCTGAGCGCCTCTGGAACTCGGGGTCCAAATCGAAGCGGTCGGTGGTGAGTTGGCTCAGGATCGTATCGACTGTCCAGTCGCTTGGCGAGAGCACGACGTCTGAGAAATTGAGGTCGGCGGCGTTGAAAATGTCGGCGTCGCTCTCGGCGCCAGCCGATTCGACCTCGACGGTATCGGCTTCGTCCCAGAGCGCTTCCTCGGCGTCCTCCGACGCATCGACCAGTTCACCCTTGTAATCGTCCGTGGTCCACCTCCCGGGAACGCGATCTGCACAATACCTACGAATGCTGTCGGCTCACTGCGGCCAGTCAGACCCACGCTCCATTCCTGAAAGAGGGTGGCCACCTTTGTCCGCGCGGGTGTTGGTCGGAACAGACGGCAGGAGCGTATAACTGCTGCCCGCGGCAGCGGATACAAGCGAAGCGGGTCGTTACCGCGCATACTCGTGGTCTGCAGTACGCCGGAGGACACTTATGCACGAGACATATCGCGCCCACGTCGGCGAAATCGAGCAGGGCTTGGGCGCCTTCGCATTCAAGTCGACCGATCTCATGCTGCTGACAGACGGTACCGACGCGATCAAGTCGTTCGAGGACCAGTGGGCAACCGGAGATGGTAAGGCGCGCCTTTCTGGACGAACGCCCCTGATGCTTGAACGTGATCGAATCCTGTATAGCGATGAGTTGCGGCGCCAAGCCGATAAGCACCACACCCTGTTCCACAAGCGTCAGCGCGTCAGTCGTGACTACACAACGCACACTCTGCGGGTCGCGCAAGTTGCCCGAAGCGTGGGCAGGCGCCTGGGCCTCAACTCGGACCTAGCGGAGGCGATTGCTTTTGGGAGCAAGGTCGGCGGGGTCGCCTTTCTGCATGTCGCGAAGAAGACGGTGGATGACTGGATCTGCGAACGGTTGCGGGAAGTCGATGACGCGACGGCGCGCAGTGAACCTAAGACGGAGACCTACCAAGAGGCACTCCTGGATGTCGCCGAAGATGGCTCAATCACTTTGCCCAAGTGGATTACGGCACTTCGAGCCGGCGAGGTTCGGGGCAGCGTGGCAAGGTACCTGCCTTGGGCTGCGGGAAGCGCCGCGCTGCCGGCATATTCGAGTGGCCAGCAGTCCTACTGGCTTTTGTCAACGAACCCGTTTCTGCTTCGCGCCAAGCCGGCGTACACGCCCCAGACGATGTATGGCGTATGGCGTCACTCGCTCGAAGCCACGCCCGACGCAAATACGTTTCGACACCGCATCACCGTCCTGGCCGAAGGTGGGCCGTCGCAACTGCGCTTGACGGAGGAGCATTTGACGCACGAAGCGGTCGTTGTCCGTTACGCCGACGACATTACGTGGGTCATCGAAAACCTCAACGAGGCCAACACGGCCGCTTCTCTGGCCGGCGAGCGAAACTCCGTGTTCGGTCTGCTCGCGCTCGAGTTGGATAGTGAGCAACTTCCCGATGCCCTTCACCGGGCTCTTCAGCCGGTCGGCAATGCGGGCGGTCTATATACCTACTTTATCGACGATCTCGTCAGAACCAGTGCTGAGAGGTTCCAGGCCAGTGACGTCGGACCCATCAACGAGACCGAACCGTTGGTGGCATTGAGTGGTCACGCTGCGCGAATCCTGAGACTGATGAAGGAGTTCTTGAGCGCTCGCGTCTTTAGTGATGACCGGATCCGGCTTCGGAATCACACCCTCGAAGTAATCAGTCGAACGATCTTGGACCTGCTCTACGAGTCGCAGGCCGAGGCATTGGTTGAGGTAATCGAGCGGCGCGGAAAGATCGAGATGTGGCCTCCTAGCGAACTGGAGCGCGCATTGAAGCTTGCGGCAAACGACGCGACCCACCGAGTGCAGGCGTGTGTCGACGCGTTCAGCCTCATGAGTGATCGCGACGTATACGACTTCATCGGACTGGAAGCTCTCTAGTGACGAGTCCGCTCGCCCACGCGCCCGTATCCGCGATCGTTGCGCACCAGTTGGCGTTGTCTGAAGCCGCGATTGTTGACCACGAGCGACGGTACGAGCGCGGGCGTCGGGTCACGTCGTTCTGGGCGATGTGGGACCTCCGGGGAAGCGCCGGGTACCGGATCGCGACAGGTGATCGAAACGCGTACATTCGGCTCGAGGCATTCGTCGGCACTGCTCGCCGGATCCTTGGCGTGTACTCGGGAGTGGAGGTGTTCAAGGAATTAGGCGACGCAGTCCTGGTGCGGTCGGATGACCTGAGGGCCCTACTAGAGACAGCCTGTGTCTTGGCTTCCCTTTCCAACTTGTGGTCCGTGCCGCGAGCGTCGTCTGGGCCGAACCTTGAGACGCGGTGCGCCGTTACTTATGGGCTCGCGGTCGCCTTAGACCGGCCCGGCGCCGTGGACTATGTGGGAAGCCCCCTGGATCGGCTCGCGCGCCTCGCGAGTCTGCAAAGCGGACAGGATCCTTTGATGCTGTTGGACTCAGAGGCACATGACCGCGACCCGCGGTTGCTATCCGAGTACTCCTTCCTGACGGTCGACGGGCCACATCTGCTCGACCCCGCTCGTCTAAAGCCGGGCGAGCCTCCGGTGCGGTACTTCGAACTGGCGGCTGATCCGACAGCGATGGGCAATTGTCGGAACCTATTTCAGGACCTCCGCACCCTGTCGCCCTGACCTGCCTCGCCGGTTGTGCTGTAAGGAGAGCCGAGACGACTAACTCGCATTCCCGGCTTGTGCTCGTGGGTGCAGCAGCGCCAAAACGGATTGTGCGACGCGGTCCGGGTCCTCGCGCACGTCGCACTCCCAGAACCGGAGCACCTCGAATCCAAGTTCAACCGCCACGCGGGACGCCTCCCTGTCGCGTTCGCGGTTCCGGGCGAGTTTCTGAACCCATAGCTGCGCGTTCGGGCCCCTGAAGGCAACTCGGCCGTGCCGCGGGCAGCCGTGCCAAAAATCACCATCGACGAAGACCGCCACGCGCGCGCGGGGGAACAGGATGTCTGGTCGACAGGCTGGCGCGAGACGGACGTGCGTCCTGTATCGGCACCCCATCGCATGTAGCGCTCGTCGGAGCAGCATCTCCGGCTCAGTGTCATATCTCTTGCGTCCTGCGAGGTGAGCTCCCTCTTTCGTGCTCGCCCACTCTTTGCGCATGCACTCCATTATCCGAAGCGCGGGCCGGGCGCGCCTAGTCGCGCATGGTTGGATTGGACAGTTCCACCGGCGGCTTCAGAAGCGCGGACACGATGTGCTCCGGCAGATCGTTCGCATCTCTTTCGGCGTGGGAGCGAAGCACGTGCTGAACGACTCCCACGTTCACTCCGTTGCCCAGCTGCTTGTAACTTTCTGCCTCGCGCTGCCCGTTGAAGTCGAACCACTCAGGCAGGCCCTGGAGTCGGGCGGCCTCTCGCGGCGTGATCCTGCGGCGTCGCGGCCCAATGATGCTGGTCTGGGTGATCGCTACCAGAGCAGGTAAGTAGGTAGGTCGCTTGGCGCGTATGCCGGAAGGGCGGAAGTGAAGCACGCAGTTCCAGAGGTTTCGCTCGGTGTCCTGCGCTTGCCATTCGAGTTTGCGGCGGCTCGGCGCGAGGTGCTGTAGGCCCTCGTGCTTGTCGAACCAGCGCGTTATGGCTCTCTCGTTGCGCCGGAAGAGGTCAGCGTTCTTTCTGAGGAAGTTCGCCTTCCAGGCAGGAGTGTTCGCCGGGATAACAGCCGGGTACGTGAGTGCGTCGGCCCAGATAGGAAAGCCGGGCAGCGGTCGGCCTCTATCGACTACACCGATGAACTCGTTCCAGATCTCGATCATGGCGACTTCGTCGTTAGACAACTCATAGCGGTGCAAAGACGAGATCGTCTCGTCATCGTCAAGGTAATCGTCGATTCGCCAGTCGAGCGGGTTCCAGCCGGGCAACGGCGTCGGAGTCAGCAACGGCGGAAGATCTGCGGCTTGCCGGGCAACCTTGCGCCCAACGTGTGTGCCCGTAATGAACACGCGTTCGCGGACCTGAGGCGCTCCGCCTGCCTCGGGCGGAAGAAGATGCGGGCTGAACACCGATGGCTCGCTGCTGACGCGGTACCCAAGGTCTCGCAGGCTTCTCACGATAGTTTCCCAGGTCTCGCGTTGTCGCGGCCCAGCCAGGTTTCGTACGTTCTCGAGTACTACAACCGCCGGCCGGCGATCTTCCAGCACCCGCAGGATGTTCCAGAAGAGGGTGCCGCGCGTTTCGCTCATCCCGCGCTGGAATCCGCTCTTCGAGAATGGTTGGCACGGAAAGCCGCCAGCGAAGATGTCATGGCCGGGTACGGAGACCTTCTTGCCTTCGGTCTGGGGCCGGATGTCGCCGGTGGGCATCATGCCCCAGTTACGGGCGTACACCCGGGCCGCGGTCTCATCGATCTCGGATGCCCAGATGCACCGGCCACCTAGGCTGCTGAGCGCAGCATGGAATCCACCGATCCCCGCAAAGGCGTCCGCGAAGTCGAACGCAGGCTCCTCGAACACGAGCTCGAAGTTACCTCGCGGTTCCGACACAGTCATACCGGCGCGCCGTATTCGCCTACCAAGGATGCCGAGGATCGTAGTCAGGCTCGAGATTCGGGCGCCTTATTTCCCAACCAAACACCACACCGCGCCCGCCCGCAGGGTGTCGCGGGGCCTCGAAGCGCGCCTGAGCGCGTGGCCCTCGCAGATAGCCCCGAAGGCCGAGGATGGCGTCTGTGAACTCGATCAGGGGCCGGGCCATCAAGCTTCCCCCGTTCTTACGGACTACCTCGCCAACATTCTCGACGGTCTCTAGCGAGTCGGGGTGTTGTGCCCTCGCCGCCGCGACGCTGGTGTCGTCGTAGTCGAACGCGTACCCCACCACGGCGATGCGTCGGGTGAAGCCGTATTCACGAAGCCGCACGGTGTCGTGTAGCAACCCTCGGTCCTTCAGGTAAGGGGAGAGCATCTTGCCCACGCCGAAGTCGTTAACTTTCCCGTTGTTTCCAACGAACTCGATCTTTTTCACCTCGATGCCCCACTCATCTTCTGGAGTGAGAGCATCGGTCGAGAAGACGTGATCGCACTTGGCGCGGGCAACGCGCGGATATCTCACACCAATCCGTCGATCGGCCGGCGTCAGCAGCTCTCCAGGATGAAGTTGGTCCCAGGCGGCGTCGATCCCGTCCACCGCTTGCGTTTCCGCGAGCGCCTTGAACGAGGTGTGGTAGACCTCGCCGGTTCTCGGATTCGCGCGAAGCAACTCGGTGTGGGCATCGACGTGCTCTATCGCCTCGGCGTATCGCTCAACGATCTGCTGAAGTTCCACCCGTGCCCCTCTGTATCTCAACGATTCGTTGACGTCCGGGTACGGCCACTGCCGTCAGGGGTGGGCGCGACGCGATAGCCGACCGAGTAGACCGACCTTGCCGGGCTGCTGTAGTCGCGGCAGCGGTAGGTTGCTGTCCGGGGAGGTTGCTCCGTTCGCCTGCGAAATCGCTTGCCATTTAAAGCCGACCGACGATTGGTCGTCCGCGGCACCGGGCGTGTACGACCGAACCAGCCCGCGCTCCAGCGCCAGGTAGCCCTGCTGAACGAGGTCGGGTGCGAGGAGGCGCGGTTGCGCTCGTATCCACTCGACGATCTCATCGATCGGCGCGATCGTGACGCTGCCGAGAGTGGTGAGAGAACCCGCAGAGGCGCCAGCCCACACCACGAGTGCATCGGCACGAGGTGACGCAAATGGCAGCATTGCCATGATCGCTAGCGCCGCGTTACGAACCGACTCGAGCCGCTTCGTTCGGTCGTAGCCGTTCTGCCGGAGGACGCCGTTGCGAATCTCGACCCGTCCCGTCCAGTTCTTCGCGTCGATGATGAACAGACCCGGCGGGCCTAGCAAGACGTGGTCGATGTTCGCGTACTTCCGACCGGGCCAGGGGCGATCGTCGAGCCGGAGATAGCCCTCCCCAGCTAAGACATCCAGGGCCCGACCTACTGCGACCTCGCCTTCCTTCCCGCGAGCGAAGTTTTCAGCTCGCTGGTCGAGGTACGAGGCACGTCGGCGAGCCTTTTGTGCTTCACGCGCGCTGCGCTCGGCCTCATCTCCGGCAGAACTCCCCGCTTGCTGCATGACCGGCCTCCCCGACAGCTCGGTAACGGGGGCTCATCATTCGCGAAATGGTTGCCTCGCGCAACCGACTGCGGCGGCACGCATCCGCGTAGGCGCCCCTACGAGCCGCAGGCGGCCACTGGTCCGGTGAGCTTCGGGATGCCGCACAGGTTGCGGCCCTCTAAGCCGTTGGGTTGGGTGTGCGTGATCTTTCGCGCGAGCTTCGCTGAGCCGCGCGCGGCGTACGGTCCGGCTTGCCCGAACCGCAGCAGGAACGGCAGGTACGTGTCGACCTCAGCCGGGTCGACGCGCAGATCGTCGTGGTACGCGCCGGGGAACGCGACGTTCACCGCACCTCGAAGCCGTGGCGAGGCCTCGTCGTACGGCGGGTCGAAGTACGGGTCACCTACCGACCCGTTGTAGATCGTCATCCACTTGGTCGGGCCCGGTGTCTCCAACGACCCACCCGGACCGTTGAGCCACGCCAGCCACGGCGAGCCGGGCGCGACCTCGTTGCACCCGTAGTAAGAGGTCTCCAGCCCGCGGCAGATCGTGGTGCCGTGCGTGCCGCCGGCGATCCCGACGAACGCGACGACGTCACGCGCGAGCGCCGGGTAGCGCCGCATCGTGTCCCGCGCGAGCGTCACGCCGAGTGAGTGCGCAACGATGTCGACCTTGCGCGAGTGCGTGTACGCCTGCACCGCCTCGATGAACCGGCACAGGTTCACCACCTCGTCGTCGTTCGCCGACCCGTGCCCGGCGTTGCCGCTCGCCTGCGGGTTCTGCTGCAGGTACGCCCGGTCCGCCGCGGTCGGCGCGACGCGCACCGGCGCACCGGCGGCCGCATCCTCCAGCCCGTTGTAGGACACCGCGAACATGTCGGCCATCGTGTAGCCCGCGTCGTTCTGGAACTGCTGCATCACGTCGAGCCAGTTCGACGCGTCGCCCTGGTTGCCGTGCACGAACACCACCGGCGTCCGGTTCGGCCGCACCCCACGCCCGAGCCCGCCGAACCCACCTAGCGTCCGGTCCCGCCACAGCCCGTCGCGCAGCTTCGGGAACCCAGGACCGAAGTACGACGGCGCCGCCGGCCCTTCCGTCATCCCGGCGGTCGGCTCCCCGGTCGTCTTCACCACCTTGCACGTCGGCGCGGCCTTGGCGGCAGCGCCCACGCTCGACGGCCCGGCAACCCCACCCGCGAGCAGCAAGGCGAGCGCCGCGGCCAACCCGCCGGCACCACGCGACATGGCAAGGAACTTCGCCAAACCCGGCCCCGCAACCTGCGAGCCCACCCCACCCTGCGAGACCGCCGTAGGAGGCGTTAATCGGCGCGAGTTTCGCCTCCTACGGCGGTGTCGGGGTGGTCGGCGGGAGGTTGCCGGACCGGCCGGGTCGAAACTGTCCCGGTGAGACGAGGCCGGGTCACCACCGCCGCGGCGCTGCTTGTCCTCACCGCCGCAGCCGCACCCGCGCTCGCGAGCTCTCCTCCCGCATCACACTCGCCGGCTCCAGGCAGTGCTGCCTACGTCGAGCGCGACGCGCGCAACATCCAGGCCGCGTTCGGCCGTGGCTTCGCGCAGCTGCAGGAGCCCGGCTACCTCACCTCCGTGGCACGCGACGCGGTCGCCCTCGAGCTCGCCGACCTCCAGGCCCAAGCAACCCGGCCCACCCGCCCGGCGCTGACCCTCGGCAACGCCGTCCCTGAAGCCGTCGGCAACCCCGACCGCGACGGCTGGTCCGGCAGCCGCGGCAAGATCACGCCGATCAGCTTCACGGCGTACGACGGCGCGCTGCTGCAAGGTGACCTGTTCACCCCGCTGCCGCACGCCCGCGACCCCTACACGCACCAGCGCCTGCACGCGCCGTACCCGTCGGTCGTCATCGTCACCGGCTCGATCCAGGCCTCCGCCGGCGTCTACCGGTGGCTTGCCGAGGACCTCGCCGAGCGCGGCTACGCCGTACTCACGTTTGACGTCCAGGGGCAGGGGCAGAGCGAGACGCTGCCGCACGACGGCACGCTGCAAGGCGTCCCGTCGGAGCGGCAGGACAGCTTCGACCGCGACACCGAGGACGCGATCACCTGGATGCTCTCCACGCCGGCGCACTTATACAGAGGCGCGTCGTTCAACCCGCTGTGGCGCCAGGTCGACCACCGCCCCGACCACCACTCGGTCACCGAGGGCCGGACCACGAGGCTCGCCGTCATCGGCCACTCCACCGGCGCGGTCACGGTCTCCTACCTGCAGGGCGTCGACCGTCGCATTGAGGCCGCCGTCGCGCTCGACAAGATCACCGCGACCCCGTCGGCGATCAGCGACGACCAGGCCGAGCTCGGCAAACTCCCCGGTCCCGTGACGCCAAAGGTGCCGACCCTCGGCGTACAGGCGGAGTACGGCTTCGAACCGCAGCCCTACTTCCTCGCCGACTGCTCCTCGTTCACCCCGTGCCCCGGCTCACCGCAGCACGCCCCCGACCCGAACCGCGAGGAGGCGACCGGCTTCGACACCTTCCGCGCCCACCATGTCGACACCGCCGTCATCGTCCCGCGCGCCTCCACCCACCTCGACTTCACCGACCTGCCGCCGATCCTGCCCTCCTCGGTACTCGGCCAGGCCATGACCAGCTACTACGTCCAGCAGTGGCTCGCGCTCTACCTGCAGCACGACCCGCACGCCGCCACCGCGATGCGCCGTACGACGATCCGCTACCTCATGCCCGGTCCGCACGACTCGCGCCACCTGGTCAGCTTCGACCGCAACAGCCACCTGTCGTTCTACTTCTGCAGCGGCTTCGCCTTCGGCGCGACGCAAGACCCCGACCTCACCCACGTCGGCTGCCACTAGCCGCGCCGAACTTGCGCTTTCGGCCCGTTTTCCGCGCGCAAACGGGCCGAAAGTGCAAGTTCGCGGGAGCCCGCCCACGCGCTGACGCGCTGGACGGGCCCGACGCGCTAGGGCCTTCCGCTCCGCTGTCGGCCGACGGACTAGACGGACTAGAAGGTCACCGAGGCCTTGTTGGAGCAGACGGTCGGGGTCGCCACCGTGCAGACCTGGTAGGTGAAGGTCCCCTTCTTGGTGCCGAGTGAGTCCGTGTAGGTGCTGCCCGACCCCGACGCGATCAGGGTGCCGTTGCGCGTGATGTGCACCGAGCCGGCGCCCTTCGTCCAGGACAGGTTCGCCTTGTGCTGCGCGCCGAGGAGGCCCGACGTGGACTTCGTCACCGTGAGCACGATGCTGCTCGCCGGCGCGGTCACGGTCACCGAGTGCGACACGCTGCCGGTCGCGCCGCCGTTGTCGGTCACGGTCTCCGTCACGGTGTACGTCCCGCCCGCGGCGTACGTGTGCGAGGGGCTCTTCGATGTCGACGTCGCGCCGTCCCCGAAGCTCCAGCTCCACCCCACGACGGTCCCGTCGCTGTCGGTGCTGCCGTCGGTGAAGCCGCACACCAGGTTGGTGCACGACGACGTGAACGCCGCCGTCGGCGGGCTGTTCGTCCCGCCGCCGCCACCGCCGCCACCACCACCGCCGCCACCGGACCCGCCGAAGCCAGTCGTGCCGATCGGCGACCCGAGTCCGGTCGGCCCGTCATAGCCCGCGCCCGCCTTGCACAGGTAGCCCGCCGTGCAGTTGCTGGAGTTCGTGCCGGAGGTGACGTCCTTCCACCCGCTGCGGTACGCATACGGCACTCCGCCCGAGACCGTGCCTGGCGCGAGCGCCCCGGTGAGGGCCCACACGCCGGCGACGAGCGGCGCCGCCACGGAGGTGCCGCCGTACACGAACCAGTTCGCGCCGCTGCTGCTGCCGTAGCTGTCGTAGACCGCGACGCCGGTGTTCGGGTCGGCGACCGCGGACACGTCCGCGACCGTGCGCTTCGCGCATCCGGTGTCGGTCTGCCAGGACGGCTTCGGCTCGTACGCCGAGCAGCCGGACCCCGCGCCGCTCCACGCGCTCTCGCTCCACGTCCCGGAGCTCGACGTCAGGCTGGTGCCGCCGACTGCGGTGACGTACTGCGACGCCGCCGGGTACTCCACGCCGTAGCCGTTGTCACCGCTGCTCACGGTGATGCCGATGCCCGGGTGGTTGAAGTGCGAGTCGTACGACGTCTCCCCGTTGAACTCCGAGCCGCCGTAGCTGTTCGACACGTACGACGCGTGCGCCGTCGCGTAGTCCTCCGCGGTCATCAGGTCGCTGAACCCGTTGCTCGCGGCCTCGACCAGCAGGATCTTGCAGCTCGGGCACGCCGCCGAGACCATGTCGACGTCGAGGTCGATCTCTGAGCCCCAGCCGGTGTCACCACTCGGGTACGACGTGCCACCGGTCTGGTTCACCTTCGTGAAGCAGCCGCTGCCACACGCGCCCAGACCGAACTGGCTGCGGTACGCCGCGAGGTCGGACGCGACGCTCGGGTTGTCGTACGCGTCGACGATCGCGACCGTCGGGCCCGTGCCGGGGCCGGTGCCCGACGTGGGCAGCGAGTACGCCGAGGCCAGGTCGGTCGGCCCGTAGCCATAGGTATAGGAGGTGCTCGCCAGCGGCGTGGCGCTGTCCTGGTCGGTCACCACGTGCGCGTCGCAGCTGGCCTTGGCGTGCCCGGGGGTGCCGCACACCGCGTGCTGGCTGTGCGCCGGCAGGGGCCAGCGGTTGAAGTGGCCTGCAGGCGCCGCTACCGCGGCGCTCGCCGGGACCAGCGTGGCGACGGCGAGCGTCAAAGCGGACAAGCCGACGAGGCGGCGCATGGGACCTCCTGCGAGGAGCGAAAGTGGCTGAAACGGTACGGCAGCGGGACCCGCTTGACGAGGACCAAAGGTCCTGGTGTCCGATTCGCGGCCACCATCGACCCGGCCGCGCCGCGAGGCGATCGCAGGCCTTGTGCCCCGGTATAGGCTGGGTGCGCTGAGCCGTTCCTGTCGTGACGGCAAGCTCGCGTTGAGCAGATGCGCGGGTGACAAGGGCCAAAGCTCCCTTCTCAGGGCGGCCCTACCGCGGGGCGGTCAAGCACCCACCCGGCATCGAGCAGCGGCTCATGCCGTGCCTCGATAGGCAGCGCGTTGACCAGTGAGCAAATCCCGGAACAGACCCAGAGCCCTAGTCAGGCGGCGTTCACCGAGCTGGGCGGACTCGCCCTCGGCGGCCTCCCGCTCAACGACGTACTCGATCGGACCGCAGAGCTCGCCAAGACCGTCGTCCGGCTCCCGATCGAGGCATCGGTCACGTTGATCGAGGGTGAGCACGCGACCACCCCGTCCTACACCGCCCAGCTCGCCCTCGATCTCGACCACACCCAGTACGACCTCGGCTACGGCCCGTGCCTGGCTGCCGCCGAGGCTGCCCACCGGGTGCTGATCCCCGACGTCAAGACCGACAACCGGTGGCCCGACTTCGCGACCGCCGCGCTGGACCGCGGGGTGGCCAGCATGCTGTCGGTGCCGCTGCCGGTGCAGCGACAGGTGATCGGCGCGCTCAACCTCTACGCGCAACAGGTCGACGTGTTCGATGACCGGACGGTCGCGTTGGGTGTGCGGTTCGGTGCGTACGCCGCGGCCGCGATCGCCAACACGAAGCTTTTCACCTCAGCCGCCGAGCTGGCGCAGCAGATGGCGCAGGCGATGGCGTCGCGCGCCGACATCGAGCAAGCCAAGGGCATCCTCATGGCACAACGTCGCTGCAGTGCCGACGAGGCGTTCGACCTCCTCGTGAACCTTTCTCAGACGAGTCACCGCAAGCTGCGCGACGTGGCGGGCGTCGTGATCGCCGAAGTCGTCGAGAAGAGCTGAGCGCGGCCGCCTTCGTTACGGCGCGAAGGACGTCGTCCGGTCGGCGTCGATCCGCACGGTGTGCAGCTGCGACTCAAGCTCGGTGCACCGCGCCAGCGCTGCCTGCCGCTCGCGCATCAGCTCCTCGCGGTCCGCGCGTTGCTGCTCGATCGTCGTCCGAAGCTGTTGGATGGCGGCTTCGTACATCGCGGCCTGCTGCGTCAGCTGGTCGTTGCGCGCGACCGCATCCTCGTGCCGGCGGGTCGCGTCCTGAAGCTGCACCGTCGCGTCGAGAGCGGCGTTGTGCGTCTCGCTGACGACGTTGCGCAGGTGCGCTTCGAGCCGTTGCGCCCGTGAGCTCCAGTGCGCCGACACCTGCTGCTCGGCCGCGAGTGCCCGCGCGGCCTCGTCGTAGCGCTCGGTCAGCTGCGCGAGCTCGGCGCGCTGACTCTGCAGCTCTCGGTACTGCATGTCGAGCTGCGCGACGCGGGTCGCCAGCTCGGTCTGCGCCGCCGCGTGGGCCTCGCGCACCCCGTCGTACTCCTGCAGCTTGTCGCGAGCTTGCGCGAGCAGCTGCTGCAGCGGGCGAAGCTGCGCGGCGTGCTGCTCCTCGAGCTGCGCGAGCTCTGCGGCGTGCGCCTGGTGCAGCCCCTGCACCTCCTCGCGGTGCCGGGCCTGCTCGGCGGCGTGCGCCTGGTGCAGCCCCTGCACCTCCTCGCGGTGCCGCGCCTCGCGCTTGGCGATGTCTGTCGCGAACGCCTCTTGCATCGCCTCGACCATCCCCGGCGGGTGAGGCGAGGCAGGTTGCATCGGGGCCGCGGGCATGGGCGCCGCGGGCATGGGCTCCGCCGGCATGGGCTCCGCCGGCACCGCGGCGGCGGGGGCGGGAGCCTGGGCAACCGGGGCGGGAGGTTGGGCTACCGGTTCCGGTTCGGGCGGCGGGAGATAGACCACCCCGCCGGAGGAGTCGTAACCGCCGGAGTAGTCCACGATCAAATTGTCGGAATCGCACGGATTTTCCGCTCCGCCGAACGGGCCACCGGCCGCCCGGATGCGCTCACCCGACTGGGGGTGCCGCCGATCCGGCGGCCGGGTCACTCAGCCTTCGTCCGACTCCTTTCACTCACCTGCCGAGAGCAATGGGTCAGCCTCCCGCGACGTAGGAGCGCCAGCCGCCGTGTGCCGTGATCTCCGAAGCGTCGCCGAGCCGGTGCGCCTCCGCGAGGAAGCCCGGCACCCCACCGCCGTCGGCGAGGACGACGGTTCCCAGCCCGAGCGGCGACGCGATCGATCGCAGCAGCGCGCCGAGCGCGTCGTCGCTCAGCTCCCACACCTCCACGTCGAGGCCGCGCTCCGGTCCGTCGCCGGTGAAGACGATCCCGGGTCGCCGCCCGTCCGGCAGCGCGTACATCCGGTAGCCGGGTGCGGTCCGGGTTCGCCGCACGAGCCGCGCACCGAGCCCCAGCAGCTGATGGTTCATCGCCATCCCGGTCAGGTGCGCGCCGCACACCACGACCTGCGCCGAGGCAGGTGTGGGCGGCGGCTGGACCTCCTCGCCGCACCAGCGCGCCGCCAGGCCGAGCAGGGCAGCGTCGGCGAACGCCGGCGCGATCAGCTGCACGCCGAACGACCGCCCGTCCTCGCCCGGCTCGCCCGGCACTGCGACCGCGCACAGGTCCATCAGGTTCACGAAGTTCGTGTACGTGCCGAGCCGCGCGTTCACCCCAACCGGGTCGGCCGCCACCTCGGCCAACGTTGGATGCGTCGGCGCCGTCGGCAGCAGCAACGCGTCGAGCCAGTCCCACATCGGGTCGACGGTGGCGCACAGCGCTTGCAGCTCGGCGAAGCCGTGGAACGCGTCGACCGCACTGATCTCGGACCCGCCGAGCACAATCGCGCGGACCGTCGGGTCGAGGTCGCCGTCGTCGGTCGCCAGCCACTCGCCGACCGCCGCGAACCGCTCGGCAACCCATGGTCCGCCGTAGAGCAGCCGTGCGGCGGCAAGGAACGGCGCGACGTCGACCTCCACCACCTGCAGCGACGACCGCGCCCGGGACAGCGTCCGCTCCCAGGCGTCGGCGTACGCAGGGTCGAGGTCGATCGCGCCGCTCGGTACGCCGACGACGTTGAGCTCCTTCGGCACCCGCGCCGGCGGCAGCAGCGGCCGGCGACGCGACCACGGATCAGCGGGGTCGTGCGCCACCAGGACGTCGAGGGCGACCCGCGCCTCGGCCACCGTCCGGGTCAGCGTCGTCACGCAGTCCAGCGACCGGCAGGCGGGCAGCAGGCCGGAGGTCGACACGAGCCCGCGGGTCGGCTTCACTCCCACGAGCCCGTTGAAGCCCGCCGGCACCCGACCCGACCCGGCGGTGTCGGTGCCGAGCGCGAGCGGCACCAACCCCGCCGCGACGGCAGCCGCGCTGCCGGAGCTGCTGCCGCCTCCGATGAGCTCCGGGCGGCCGACCGCCGGCACCGCGCCGTACGGCGAGCGGGTGCCCACCAGCCCGGTCGCGAACTGGTCGAGGTTGGTCTTGCCGACCGGTACCGCACCCGCGTCGATCAGTCGCGCGACCGCCGTCGCCGTCGACTCCGCCGACACGTCGCGCTTCGGCCAGCCGCCCGTGGTCGGCACCCCGGCGAGGTCGAGGTTGTCCTTGATCGCGAACGGCATCCCGGCGAGCGGCCCGTCGCCGGCCCGGTTCACCCACTCGTGGATCTCCTCGTCGTCGAGCAGCCGAATCCATACCGGCCGCTCACCGGCCGCCCGGGCCGCAGCTGCGGCCGCAAGTGCAGCGGCGGGGTCGACGCCGGTCATACCTTCGCCGCCCATCTCGCTCGCTCGGCCGCGAACGCGCCGTCCCGCCTGGCGAGGAACGCCGCGCACTCCGCCGCGTTGTCAGCAGCAAGCCCCTCGGCTTCGGCGAGGGAGAACGTCGTCGGCGTCGCGTCGAGCGAGCGCCGCCCACTCGCGATCTCCTCGCGCAGCACGACCAGCTTGTCCGCACTCACCGGCTCGAACCGGATCCGGTCGAACAGCCGCAGCAGCCACGGCGAGTCGTCCTCGCCGGTCAGCCGCCACACCGGCACGGTCCGCCCGACGAGCTGGTACCCGCCGGGTCCCTCCATGCCGTAGATGCACAGGTACACCCCGCCGATCCCGACCGCGTTCTCCGGCGTCCAGGTCCGTGCGGGGTCGTACTTCGTCGTCACCAGCCGGTGCCGGGGATCGAGCGGCACCGCCACCGGCGCGCCGAGATAGACGTCACCGAGACCGACGACGAGGTACGACGCGGACGTCACGATGTCGAACACGTGGTCGCGCCGCTCGAGCGCGTTGACCCGCCGGATGAACTCCACGTTGTCGGGGCACCACGGTGCGTCCGCGCGCACGGACACCGCATAGCGAGCCACCGCCTCCACCGCCGCCGGGTCGTCCAGTGACAGCGGCAGCACCACCTCCCGCGACGGCAACGTCACCGATGCCGGGTCGGGCAACGACCGGTACGCCGCGGCGAGAGCGGCGGCGAGGTCGGCGAGCGGCGTACGGCGCTCGTCCACCGCGCACAGCAGCGATCGCACTCCCTCGACCATCTCGACCACCCCGGCCTCGGCGCCGATCGCGCCGGCCAGCAGGTGCACCAGCACCCGCACCCGCAGGTCCATGACCGGCGGCCCGAGCTCGGCCAGCAGGTGGTGATCGCCCGCGCGATGGACGGTCAGCGACGGCGATGTCGCGGAAGCAGGTACGGCGGCGAGCGGCCGCGAGGTCGTGACAGCGGCCGGCGAGGCAGGCTCCTCGGGCGGAGTGACCGCGGTGCCGTCGAGCGCCCCGGCGAGGCGTTCCTCACGCACCCGGTTCAGCGCGTCGGCATGCTCCGCCGGCACCGGCACGAGCCGCACCACGTCGCCCGGCCGGGCCTGCGCGAGCTTCCACCGGTCGCAGCGCACCACCACCGCCGGCACCACGAAGCCGCCGAGGCTGGGCCCGTCCGGCCCGACGATCACAGGGGTGTTGCCGGCGAGCATCAACCCGCCGACCGGGTACGCGCTGTCGTGGATGTTGCTCGGGTGCAGCCCGGCCTCACCGCCGTCCTCGCGTGCCCACCGCGGGCTCGGCCCGACCAGCCGCACGCCGGTGCGGTCGCTGCGGTGGTCGATCGTCCACGTCGCCGCGAACAGCTCCTCGACGCCGTCAGGGGTCAGGTGCTCGGGCGCGCCGTGCGGTCCGGCGACGACGCGCAGTTCCCACTCGCGCCGCATCACCGGCAGCAGCGCCGCGACCGACCGGGTCCCTCGCACGGGGTCCGGACCGATCGACAGCACGTCGCCCTTCGCAAGTGGCCGCCCGTCGTACCCGCCGAACTTGCCGAGCCGGAACGTCGCCGCGCTGCCCAGCACCTCGGGTACGTCGATGCCGCCGCGGACCGCGACGTAGCAGCGCAGCCCGTCCGAGGCCGGTCCGACGGCGAGCACCGACCCGGCGAGCAGCGTCCGGGCCTCGCCGCGGGGGAGCGGCTCGCCGTCGATCGTGGCCGCGCCGGAGCCGCCCGCGACGCAGATCACGACATCGCGCACCGCCCGCAACACCGGCCCGTCGAGCACACCCTCGAGCCCCGCGGCACCGAGCGGGTTGCCGACGGCAGCGTTCGCGAGACCGAAGGACAGGTCGTCCCATGCCCCCGACGGCGGGACACCGACGCCCCACAACCCGGCTCTGCCCGGCAGGTCCTGCACCGTCGTCTGCAGGCCGGGCTTCACCACCTCGATCGCGGCGGTCATGGCGCGGGCTTCATCGGGGCAGTCGCGATCAGCTGCACCGGCGTCGGGTCGTAGCCGTTGCACGGGTTGTTCAGCTGCGGGCAGCAGCTGATCAGGACGAGCAGGTCGCGCTCGGCGCGCAGCTCGACGTACTTGCCCGGCGCCGACACCCCGTCCTCGAACGACAGCCCGCCGTCCGCGGTCAGCGGCACGTTCATGAAGAAGTTGATGTTGTGCGTGACGTCGCGCTTGTCCAGGCGCTGCCCTGATGCGCTCGGACCCCAGCTTCGGATCTGACGCAGGAACGTCTCGCGGCAGGCGTGCATGTCGCGGGTGTGCTCGCCGTAGCGGACGATGTTGCTCTCCCGCGCGCACGCGCCGCCCAACGTGTCGTGCCGGCCGCAGGTGTCGTCGACGATCGTGGCGAGCGGGTCCAGCTCGGTCGACACCAGCACCGAGCCGGTCGTCAGGTACGCCGCGCCCTGCTCGCGGATCGTGTCGACCGCGCTGTATCTATTGGTGTAGTCGCGCGCGTCGTAGAACAGGGTGTCGACCGCCTGGTTGCCGTACAGGTCGACGATCCGCAGCAGCGCGCCCGCCGGGACCTCGCCGATCCAGCCGTCGCCCGCTTCGATGGCGACATCGAACAGCGCCGTCATGCCAGCCCCCGCTCGGACAGCGCGAGTGCGCGGCCGGCCTCCGCTCGCGACACCCGGCAGGCGTCGTCGTCACCCGCCGGTGGCGTCTCACTGATCGCGATCTCGACGCCGGCCGGCTGCCAGGTCGGCTCCGGGTCGAGGGGATGCGGCGATGTGGAGAGCACGACGAGTACGTCGAGCTCGGTGCGCAGCTCGACCCAGTCACCGGCGCCGGCGTGATCCGCGTGGAACGCAAGCGTTCCCTTGTCGTCGCCTATCGGTGCGACCTTGCTGAACCAGTTGACCGTCGCGTGCAGGTCCCGCGCTGACAGGTCGTGCTTGGCCAGCTCCTGCAGCAGCCCGTCCCGCGCCGAGCGCCGCCACGCGTTGCGGTCGGCGGCGTACGACGACGGGCCGTATCTCGCCAGGTGTGCGTCGACGCCGTGACCGGTGATCGCGTCGTGCCAGTCCAGTGACGAGCCGGTCACCGACGCCAGTGCGCGACCCATGTCTGACATCAGCACCATGCCCGGCTTGATCCGCGCGGACATCTGCGCCTTCAGGGTGTCCGGGACGTTCAGCCGCTCGCTGCGCTCGCCGTCGGCGTAGAGCAGCATCGCGACGTTCGCGCGCGGAGCGAGGCAGGTCAGCCGGATGACGCGCGACCGTGGCACGGCGAGCGACCAGGGTGCGCCACCCGGGACGACCCACCTCGTCGCATCAGCGAAGGACAAGAAAGAAGAGGTGTCGCCAGCGGCTGCGTTGGCGGAAACCATGGTCGGACCTCCGGCGGGTGTCGTCGGCACCTCCCGGGCTTTTGTCCCGCCGTGGAACGCGCGACTCGCGCCGCGCGCCTGCACCTCTCGGACCAGACCCACACTGCTCATTCGAAGCAGTGCGGCGGAACCCTAGGCACGCCTCACCTTTCGGTGAGTCGTTCACGAGCATCGATGGTGAGGGTTGCACCTCGGATTCGGCCGCGTTAACGCTGCGTGACGCCGTCTTGTTACGCGGATGCGCCCGCCCCGAAATCCCGCTGACACAAGCCGTTCCTAACGTCGTTCGCAGAGCAAGGCACCTAGGGTTCCGCGGCCGGAAGGACCGGTCGGCCTGGTCCGAGAGGTGCCGGTACGCCGGCCACGCCAGGTCCGGAGTGCTACACGGCGGGACAAAAGCCCGGGAGACCTCACGGTCTTCCGGGCTTGTTGTTTTTCGCGAACGAAAGGAGGGAGCGGTGCAGCTGCCGACCCTCCCTGCAGCGCTGCTCGTCATCGACGTACAGCTCGCGTTCTGCGACGGTCCCGAATGGCCGCAACGCATAGTCCGGATCGAGCAGCTCGCGGATGCATGGCGCGCGGCGTCGCTGCCGGTGATCTTCACCCAAGAGGTGCATCGCGCGAGCGGCATCGACTTCGGCCGCGAGCTCGACGGCGCCGAGGACGTGCACTGCCTCGACGACGATCCGCGCACCGGACTGGCGCTCGGACCGCGTCCGGGGGATCACGTGATCGTGAAGCGCCGCTACTCGTGCTTCATCGGCACCGACCTCGACATATTGCTGCGCGCTCTCGACGTGCGAACCGTCGTACTGACCGGGGCGCTCACCGACGTGTGCGTGCACTACACGTTCGCGGACGCACATCAACGCGACCTGCATGCGCGCGTCGTCACCGACTGCGTCGGTGGCTCCTCGACCGCGGCGAGCGACGCCGCGCTGAACGCGATGCGCTACCTGCAGCGCGACGCGTGGTGCACCGCCGCGGAGCTCGCGGACACGCTCTCGGTGGCGGTGCCGTGCTGAGGCCGCCCGCGCTCGCACTCGCCGCGACGCTTGCCTCCCGGGCGGAGCCGGCCCTCACGGTCCCCGTCCGCGGGATCACGCGGACCGCTCCGCCGCCGGCCGCCGAGCCGGACCCCACCGGCCCGGTGCTCGACGTGCGCGACCTGCACATCAGCTTCCCCGGCGGCGTGCACGCGCTGCGCGGCGTCGACCTCAGCGTCGAGCGCGGCGAGGTCGTCGGCCTGGTCGGCGAGTCCGGCTCCGGCAAGACCGTCCTCGGTCTTGCGGCGCTCGGCCTGCTCTCGCCGAAGGCGATCGTCACCGGCTCCGCCTCGCTCGCCGGCGTCGACATGGTGGGCGTCGACGACGCCACCCGTCGCGAGGCCCGCCGCCGTCACGCGGGCGCGGTGTTCCAGGATCCGATGACCTCGCTCAACCCGACGATGCGTGTCGGCCGGCAGGTCGCCGAGGCCGCGGGCTCACTCGAGGCCGCGATCGACCTGCTCGACCGGGCCGGCATCCCCGACCCGAAGCGGCGGGTGCGGCAGTACCCGCACGAGCTCTCCGGCGGGCTGCGGCAGCGGGTGATGATCGCCATGGCGATCGCCGGCGACCCGGACCTGGTGGTCGCCGACGAGCCGACGACCGCGCTCGACGTCACCGTCCAGGCGCAGATCCTGCGGCTGTTCCGCGAGCTGCGTGGCGCCGCGTCGTCGTTCGTGTTCGTCACTCACGACCTCGCGGTCGCACGTGAGGTCGCCGACCGGATCGTCGTCCTGTACGGCGGGCGGGTCGCCGAGGTCGGCCCGACCGACGCCGTGCTGCACGCACCCGCACACCCGTACACCGCCGCCCTGCTCGTCGCGCGGCTCGGTGCCCACTCGCGCGTCGGGGAACCGCTGCCCACCCTGGTCGGCGAGCCACCTGACCCCCGCCGGCCCGCCGAGGGCTGCGCCTTCGCCGCGCGGTGCGCGCACGCCGAGCCGACCACGTGCACCACCGAGCTCCCCGAGGTCGAGGCGGTGTCGACGTCGCGCGCGGTCGCCTGCGTGCGGCGTACCGAGATCGCGGCCCATGTCACCGAGCTGCGGGCGGTCGAGACCTGGCCGCCGGAGCCGCCGCTGACCTCCGAGCTCGCGGTCCAGATGCGCGGGGTGACGAAGGGCTTCGGCTGGGGCAAGGCGCGGCGCGTGGCCGTGGACGCCCTGGACCTCGACGTCCGCAAGGGCTCCTGCGTCGCGCTGGTCGGTGAGTCCGGGTGCGGCAAGACGACGACACTGCGCATGGCGGTCGGCCTGGAGCGCCCTGACAGCGGGCGCATCGAGCACGGCCACGGCAACCCGCCGCAGCTGGTGTTCCAGGAAGCGGGCGCCTCTCTCACGCCGTGGCTTCGCGTCGGCGACCTGATGCAGGAGCGGCTACGCAATGCGGGACTCCCCGCGAAGGAACGCGACGCCCGGGTGCGCGACACCCTCGCCCTCGTCGGCCTGCCCGACGCCGTCGCCAACGCGCGTGCCGGCGAGCTGTCCGGCGGGCAGCGGCAGCGGGTCGCGTTGGCCCGCGCGGTGCTGATCCCACCCAGCCTGCTCGCGTGCGACGAGCCGATCTCCGCCCTCGACGTGTCCCTCGCCGCGGTCGTGCTGAACCTGCTCGGCCGGCTGCGGCGCGAGCTCGGCATGGCGATGCTGTTCGTCACCCACGACCTCGGCGCCGCGAGGTTCGTCAGCGACGAGACCGTCGTGATGTCCGGCGGGGTCGTCGTCGAGCGCGGTGTTACCCAGGAGGTCCTCGCCGCGCCGCAGCACGACGCGACGAAGGAGTTGCTCGCTGCCGTCCCGGACTTCGACGCCGGCACCGCAACCGAGGGGACGCCGAGCTGATGGCCGTCGCCGATCCCGTCCTGCTCGGCGCTGCCGTATCCCGGCCGGCGCGGCTGCGGTCGCGGGTGCGCATCGGCGGCTGGGAGCTCGCCGGGCTCGTGGTCCTCGCGCTGGTCAGCCTGGTCGCGGTCTTCGCACCGGTGCTCGCGCCGCACTCGACGACGCAGCCGGTCGCCGCCGGGCCGTTCGTCTCGCCGTTCCACGGCGCGCTGCTCGGCACCGACGACCTCGGCCGCGACCTGCTGTCACGCACGCTGTACGGGATCCGCTCGACCTGGCTGTCCGCGCTCGCCGTCGTCGGCAGCGGCATCGTCATCGGCACGGTCATCGGCAGCGTCGCGGCGATGGCGGGCGGCGTCGTCGACGCGCTGCTGATGCGCATCACCGACCTGTTCCTCGCGCTGCCAGGGCCGGTGCTCGCGATCGTCGCCGTCGTCGCGCTCGGGCCGAGCCTGCCGCACACGCTGCTCGCGGTCGCCGCGGTGTGGTGGCCGTGGTACGCCCGGATCGTGCGCGGCGAGGTGCGCGCCCTGCTCGTCCGCCCGCACGTCGACGCGGCGCGGCTCGCCGGCACCCGGCCGATAGCGCTGGCCCGCCGCCACCTGCTGCCCGGCGCCGTACCGGCGGTGCTCACCACCGCGAGCCTCGACATCGGCAACCTCGTGCTGACCCTTGCCGGGTTGTCCTTCCTCGGTCTCGGCGCGCCGCCGCCGACGCCCGAGCTCGGCGCGATGACCGCCAACGGGCTCACCTACCTGCTCGGCCAGCCATGGATCGCCCTGGTCCCGGCCTGTGCCGTCTTCGTCCTGGCCTTCGCCGCGAACCTCGCCGGCGACGGTGTCCGCGACCTCCTCGATGCCGTATGACCGCGAACCCCGCATCACCCGAGACCACGCAAGTGAGAGGACCTTTCATGCCGAGATCCCGCACCGTCACGCGCCGCCTCGTCAGCGCAGCCAGCGCGGTCGCGCTCGGTCTCGTGGCCGTCGGCTGCTCCAGCTCCGGCTCGTCGCCGTCGTCCGGCTCGACGTCGCCCGCCGCGGCGGGCGGGTCGGGGACGCTGCACCTTGCGTTCCTGGCCGACATGAGCACGCCGGACCCCGACGTCTTCTACGACATCGAAGGCAACACGGTCATCCTGTCGACGTACGAAGGCCTCGTGCAGTACAAGCCCGGGTCAACCGAGATCGAGCCCGACCTCGCCGAGTCCTACCAGGTCAGCAAGGACGGCCTGACCTACACCTTCCACCTGCGTCAAGGTGTCACGTTCCACGACGGCACGCCGTTCGACGCCGCCGCGGTGAAGGCGAGCTTCGAGCGGCGGCTCGCGGTCAACTCGGCGCCGGCGTACATGCTCACGCCGATCAAGAAGATGTCTACGCCCAACAAGTACACCTTCGTCGTGACGCTCAAGCAGGTCGTCACGCCGTTCCTCGACTACCTCGCGTCGAGCTGGGGTCCGAAGATGCTCAGCCCGACCGCGATGAAGGCGCATGCCGGCAAGGACCACGACCAGACCTACCTCAACACGCACGACATCGGCACCGGTCCGTACACGCTGAGCGCTTTCGTCCGCGGCGACCATTACACGCTCACCCGTTACAACGGCTACTGGGGACCGAAGCCGGCGTACCAGACGATCGACATCGCGATCACTCCGGACATGAACAGCCAGATCCTCGCGTTGAAGGCCGGCGATCAGGACGCGATCCTGCACAGCTTCCCGACCGCCGAGCTGTCCGGGGTGCAGTCCGACCCCGACCTCACGGTCGACAACTTCGACTCCTACCTGACGGCGCTGCTCTACATGAACGTGAGCAAGGCGCCGCTGTCGAACCTCGCGTTGCGCAAGGAGATCGCGGAGGCGATCGACGTGCCCGACCTGGTCAAGGAGGTGTACGGCGGCTACGGCACGGTGTCGGCGTCGATGTACCCGAAGGGGATCCTCCCTCCGGGGATGGCGCCGGTCAGCTACCCGGCCAAGTCGGTTCACGTCACCGGCGTACCGAAGCTCACCTTCGGCTACACCGCCGACGACTCGGGGCTGCAGCAGCGCCTCGCCGAGCTGATCCAGCAGAAGCTCTCAGCGGCCGGGTTCTCGGTCAGCGTCCGCGAGGTGCAGAACGCGCAGACCTACGGCTACCCGACCGACGTCAAGCACGCGCCGGACCTGCTGCTCGAGACCAACACCCCTGACGCGGCGCATCCGGACACCTGGGCGCGCATCGTCTGGGGCACGGGCGGCGGGCTGAACTTCTTCAACTACTCCAACCCGAAGGTCGACGCGCTGCTCAACAAGGGACGGGCGACGACGAACAAGTCCGCGTCGGATGCTGACTACGCGAGGGCGGGTGAGCTGATGGCCGCGCAGTACCCGATCTTGTTCCTCGCCTCCTCGCAGAACGTCATGGTGTGGCGCAAGACGGTGACCGGCGTGACCTTCCGGCCCGAGGAGCCGTGGACCGTGCCGATGGCGTCACTGGGTGGCACGGGGTGAGCCGCCGATGACCGGGTTGCGACGGTTCGCTGTCGAGCGGCTGGTCGCGCTGGTCGGGGTGCTGGTCGCGCTGACGTTCGTGGTTTTCCTGCTCGAGCGACAGGTGCCGGCCAATCCCGTCCGCGCACTGCTCGGTACGTCGGCGAGTGCGAGTGCCGTGGCGGCGAAGTCCCACCAGCTCTACCTCGACCGGTCGTTACCCACGCAGTTCTGGCACTTCTTGGCCGGGGTGGTGCACGGCGACCTCGGTACGTCGCTGCACACCCGCCGTCCGGTGATGTCCGACATCCGCTCGTTCCTGCCTGCGACGGTGGAGCTCGCCGCTGTCGCGGCGCTGATCGCCGGCGTCATCGGCGTGAGCGTCGGGCTGCTGACCGCGCGCGGCCGCGGCAGGTTCACCCGGCTCGGTCTGCTCGGGCTCGCCTCTGTGCCGCAGTTCCTGCTCGGCCTGCTGTTCCTGCTCTCCTTCTACTCGAAGCTGCACTGGTTCCCCGGTCAGGGTCGGCTGTCCTCCGGCGTCGCGCCGCCGCCGGGCCCGACCGGCATGTACACGGTCGACGCGTTGCTGCACGGCCAGTTCGCGACCTTCGGCGACGCGTTGTGGCACCTGCTGCTGCCGGCGATGACGCTGGCGATCCTGCCGTCGGTGGCGATCGCACGAACGTTGCGCTCGTCGCTGCAGACCACATTGCGAGCCGACTACATCCGCACCGCTCGCGCGAAGGCGCTCCCCGAGCGCACCGTCATGCTGCGCCACGCGTTGCGCAACTCCGCGCAGGCGCCGCTGACGATGGCGGGTCTGCAGGTCGGGCTGCTGCTCGCCGGTGTCGTCGTGGTCGAGGACATCTTCGGGTTCTCCGGCCTCGGCCTGTACACCGTGAGATCGATCCAGACCTTCGACCTCGCGGCGGTGGCCGGCGTGAGTCTCGTCCTCGGCGCGGCGTACGTCGTCATCAACGCGCTCGTCGACCTCGCGCAGGCCTGGGCAGACCCGCGGGTCAGGGTGTGACGGCGGCCCCGTGAGTGGCGTACGTCGGGTGATCCCGCTGACCCTCGGCTGGGAGGAGCTGCCCAAGACGGTGTCGGTGCTGGGTGCCGACCCGGCGGAGCGGCTGCTCGAACCGGTGCCGGCCGTGCTCGTCGAAGTCGACGGCGGCTGGCTGCTGCTCGACACCGGGCTCAACCCGGCGCTCGTGCGCGACCCGGTGCTGTTCGCCCGCTTCCACGGCGGGTCGGTGAAGGCGGTGCTGCCCGACCATCCCGGTGACCCGCTGCGGGCGGCAGTCGAAGAGGTGGGGCTCGCCCTCGAGCAGGTCAGCGTGGTCGCGCTGTCACACCTGCACAACGACCATGCCGGCGGCGTCCGCCACTTCGCCGGGACCGACGTGCCGGTGCACGTGCAGAAGCGCGAGCTCGACTACGGCTTGCACGCCCCGCACCCGGAGCCGGAGCGTCACGCGATCTTCCGCGTCGACTTCGACGACCCGCGGATCACCTGGCAGGTGAGTGACGGCGACGTCGAGATCGCTCCCGGGGTGACGGCCGTTCTCACTGCGGGACACACCCCGGGACATCAGAGCTTCGTGCTGGATTTCGAAGGCGGCGGGGGTCTGGTGCTCGCCTTCGACGCCGCCGACCTGCAGGAGAACATCGACGAGGAGAAGCCGGTCGGGTTCGCCGTCGACGTACCGGCCGAGGCGACGCTCGAGCCGCTGCTGCGGCTGAAGGCGATCGCCGCGGAGAAGGGCTACCGGCTGGTCCCCGGCCACGACCCTGTCGTGTGGCCGGCGTTCACCGACGAGATGCGTGCCCGGCTCTTCGCCTCATGAGTGACGCACCGATGCTGCACGAGCTGTCCGCGACACCGACCACGGTGCGCTGGGGATACTTCGACAAGTCGGCTGCCGCCGCCATCGCGGTCAGCTCCGGTGACCTGGTGCGGGTGCGCACCCTCACGCACCATGCGGGTGACGCGCCCGACCTGCTGATGGACGACGAGATCCGTGCTGTCTACGACACGGTCACCGACCGTGGGCCGGGGCCGCACATCCTCACCGGCCCGATCTACGTCGACGGTGCGAACCCCGGCGACACCCTCGCGGTGAAGATCCTCTCCGCCGAACCGCGGCTCCCGTTCGGCTCGAACCTCGCCGCGCACTGGGGTCATCTCTACGACGTCATGGGCAAGGAGCGGGTCACGATCTACGGCCTCGACCTGGACGCCGGTCTCGCGCGGGCGGAGTTCGGCTTCGACTGGACGACGAGCAAGCTCGCCGACTCGCCGGGCACGATCGTCGAGCCGGGCAGCACCAGGCGAGAGCCGGCGCTGGACGGAGTCGCCATCCCGCTGCGGCCGCATTTCGGCACGATGGGTGTCGCGCCCGCCGCGCCGGGTCGGCACAGCAGCGTGCCGCCCGGCGACCACGGCGGGAACATCGACAACTGGCGGATCGGTGCCGGCGCGACGATGCACTACCCGGTGCAGGTCCCCGGCGCGCTGCTTTCGCTCGGCGACCCGCACGTCTCGCAGGGCGACGGCGAGCTCAGTGGTACGGCGCTGGAGTGCTCACTCGACGGGCTGCTCGAGCTCAGCGTGCGCACCGACCTCGGCTTCACCTATCCCGTGCTCGAGACCGCGACGACCTGGTCGGTGCATGGGTTCGGCGACGACCTCGACGCCGCGATGCGCGAGGCTTCGCTGCGGCTGATCGACCTGCTCGGCAGGCGGTTCGGGCTCTCGCGCGACGACGCATACTCGCTGGCCAGCGTCGGGTGCGACTTCACCGTCACGCAGGTCGTCGACGGCCGGCAGGGCGTGCACGCCAGCGTCGAGAAGCGGCTGTTCGTCGGGCCATGACCGAGATCCGGTGCTGGACGTTCGGGCCGGCGGACGGTGTCCCCGAGCCGGTCGCGCCGTACAGCCATGCCGCGGCGTACGGCGACCTGCTGCACGTCACCGGCCAGCTGCCGATCGATCCCGTCACCGGCGCGCTGGTCGCAGGTGGCATCGCCGAGCAGACTGACGCGGTCATGGGGCATCTTGACCGGGTGCTGCGCCGCTGCGGGGGTTCGCTCGACTCGGTGATCTCGGTGCGGGCGTACCTGACCTCCTTCGACGACTACGCCGGGTTCAACCGGGCCTACGAACGCTGGTTCGCGACACCGCTTCCGGCACGAACCTGCATCGGCGTCACTGGCCTCGCTCTCGGTGCGCTCGTCGAGGTCGACCTGGTGGCGGCGTCCGACGGTTCAGTGGTGCGCACCGGGGCAGCGCCACCGGGAGCTCGCTGACTCACTCCGGCGGCGCCAGCCTTGCCGGGTCGCTGGGCTCAGCTCTCGGCCGGGCTCTCCTCAGCGTCCTCGGTCGCCGGGGTGTTGGTCGCCGGTGCGAGGAACTCGATCAGCGCGCCCGCCTCGCTTGCACCGAACCGCTGCTGGCGGGACGCGTTCGGCGTCACCACTGTGGCGAGCGGCGCGGTGTCGGCGGAGTACGTGTCCTCGGGCGTGCCCTCGACGTAGACGACCACTAGCCGGCCCGGCCGCTCGTCGTCGGCCTTGCGCACCACCTGGCCGAGCCGCTGGATCAGCTGCAGCTTGTCGCGGCTCGCGCCCACGACGATCCCGAGGTGGGTGGCCGCGTCCGCGCCGCCGGCGCCGGCAAGCAGCACGATGTCGTCGGCCTCCTGCCCGCCGTCGCTGCGGCGGCCCAGCAGCTTGCGCTCGGTGCCGCCACTCAGCGATCGAGTCGGGCAGCCTGCGGTGTTGAGCAGCTTCGCGACATACGTCGCGTCGTCCTGGTTCTGCACGAACACGAGCGCCGGCTCGCCCGCCCGCACGTGATCGGCGAGCGCCTTGAGCACGACCGCCTTCCCCGCGGCGCGCGACATGATCTCCTCGCGTTTGGCGAGCGCCTTCTGGTACGCGCGCGCCGCCGTTCGCGGCGGACCCATCCGGCCGTCGGCAAGTGTCACGACGGCGGCGGCGAACGCCGAGGCCGGCTCGGCCGGCACCGCGAAGTCCTTCACCATCTCGTCGGCGAGGGTGTCCATCTGCTGGCCGAGTGCGTCGTACTCAGCCTGCTCCGCGTTGTTCAGCGTCACCGGCACGACCGCGACGTCGAACGGCGCGATGACGTCGTCCTTCAACGCCCGCGCGTAGCCGAGGGTGAAGCTCACCTTGCCGAAGTACGGCTCGAGGTACGTCGCGATGCCGCTGTCGTCGCGGTGGTACGCCGCGGACAGCCCGAGCCGCCACGCGTAGACCGGGTCGAGCGCGCGTGAGGCCTCGCGGGTGCCCAGGGTGTGGACCTGGTCGGCGACGAGCATCCCCTTGAACGATGTGCCGAAGACGTTGTCCTTCGTCGCGTCCTGCGCCGTGCTGACCACGACGTCGAAGGACTGCAGGCTCTCGTCCTTCGCGCCGGTGGGCTTGCCGACCCGGTTGATCGGAAGCGCGGCGCGCAGCCCGTCGTACCACCGGTCGACCTGCTCGCCGCTCGAGGTGATGACGAGCACCTTCATGCCCTCGTCGACGGCGGCCGCGATCGCCCAGTAGGCGAGGTCGGTCTTGCCCGCGCCGCTGACCGCTTCCACGACGCCGCGGCGGCCGGTCTTCGTCCATGCCGCGAGTGCTTCGCGCTGCCACGCGACGAGCTCGATGTCGGCCGACAGCGCGAGCGGCCGGTCGTCCTCGTTGCCTGCGGGCGTTGCTGCCTCGACCGCCGGCGCTGTGGTTGCGACCGGCTCGTCGTCGGCCTCGGCGGTGGTGTCGGTGTCGGTGTCGGCGTCCGCGGCCTCGCCGTCGCCCGGTGCGGCTGGCTTCTCCTCGGCGTCAGTGGTCGAGCTGTCGAGCAGTGACAGCTCCGCCTCGAGCGACTGGATCCGCCGCTTCGCCGCGTCGCGGTCGACGGAGGCCTTCTTCAGCTCGATCTGCATGTCAGCCGCAGCGCGCCGGAGCTCCTCGATCGTCGCCTCGTGCACCGCGACCTGGCCGACCGCACGCGCGGCCTGCTCCTCGGCGGCCTCGATCTTGCGAGCGGCTTCGTCGAGCTGGCGGGCGCCGTCCTCGTCGGCCTGCTCCGCCTCGAACTCGACCTTGCGCAGCTGCGCCTCGAGCTCCGCGGCCTGCTGGCGCACCGCGTCGCGCTCGGTTGTGACCCGCTCTCGTTCGGCGCGCTGCTCGGCGATGGTCTGCCGCAGCTGCGCCGATGCGGCGTCGAGCGCCGCGGCCTGGTCGGTGAGCCGGGCGACCCGCTCCTCGCTGGTCGCCAGGCTGCGCGTGGTCTCGTCGAGCTTGCGGGTGGTCTCCTCGAGGTCGCGGACCTTCTCCTCGTACTGGCGGGCGGCGTTGGCTGCCGCCTTGTCGGCGTCGGCCCTCGCGGTCCGCAGCTCGACCTCGACCCGGCGCGCCTGCTCACTCCACTTCTCGGTCTCCTGCTTCGACGCCGCCAGCTGGCTCTGCAGGTCGGCGCGGGCGTTGTTGAGCCGGCTGATGTCGTTGCGCTGGATCTGGATCTCATCGCGCAGCCGCTCGATCTCGGCCTCCGCGACGGCACGTCCCTCGGTCTCCCGGTCCCGAGCGGCCGTGGCCTCGCCGAGCTGCGCGCGGACGTTGCCGAGCTGCTGCTGGATCTCGCTGACCTCGGCGCGCTGGCGGTCCTCACGCGCGGTCGCCTCGGCGGTGAACCGCTGGTGCAGCGCCTGCACCTCGGCGCGGTGCCGGTCCTCGCGCGCCGCGACGTCGGTCATGAACGACTGCTGCATCGCGCGGACCTCGGCGCGGTGCCGCTCCTCGCGCTCGGCGATGTCGATCGCGAACGCTTCCTGCAACGCGCGTACGCCGGCAGCGTTGTCGGCCCCGCCCGTCGCCTCGCCGCCTGGCGGCTGCTGCGGCGTGCCGGTCAGGTTCGGGGGGGTTCCCGCCTCCCCGGGCGCGGGCGAGGGCGGGTACACGTCCGCGGGTGTGGCCGGTTCGACCGTGTCCACGACCGGTGATGGCTTGAACGGATCCCCTGGCATCGGCTTCCCCGGCGTAGTCGGTGCTGGCTTGCTGGCTTGGTCGGCGCGTGCGGAGGTCGGTGTAGCGGCAGGGCCCTCGGCCGGCATCGCCGGCGTGGTCACGGCCGGTGGCACGGCTGGAGCCGGCGTGGGGTTCGGAGCGGGCGGTGGCGGTGGCGTGATCGGTGGCGGTGCAACCGCCGCGGCTGCAGCGGCGGCAGGCTCTGCCGGTGGTTCAGCGGGTTCGGCGGGCGAGGGGGCAGACGCCGGCGCACCCGCATCGGCGGGAGTGCCCGTCGGCTTCGGCTTGCGACCGCGCCGGGGCGGGGTCGGCTCCGGCAGGATGTCGACCGAGCCCGAGCTCACGGCCTCGCCCACTCGTTCACCTTGGAAGTGTCGGCGTATATAGAGGTATCCGTCTACCCCGAACGGCCTATTCGACTGCTCCGAGCTGGCCCTGCGCCGCCGGGGCGGCGGTGGTGTCGGGCGGCAGGGTGAGCACGCGACGGCCCGTGGCGAGGAAATCCAGCAGGTCGTCGGGGTCGCGGCTGGTGAACCGCTGCACCCGCTTGGCGTGTGCGGCGACCTCGGTGATCGGCGCTGTCTCCCCCGCTGCCAGCTCGTCCTCGATGCTCGCCTCGACGTAAAGGACGACGAGGCGGACGTGCCCACCGGCGGTTTCGCCGCCGAGGATGCGGTCGAGTCGCTCGACGAGCTGGCGGCGGTTGCGCGGCGGGCTCACCATGATCGCGAGGTCGATGCCGCTGAGATCGGCCGGCGCGGCGGCGCCGCGCGGACCGGCGAGCAGCCAGGTGTCGCGGTCCTCCTCGGCCCTCCCGAGCCGCCGGGTGCGCTGCTCGCCGTTGACCCCGGTACGGATCGCCGCGGTCGTGCAGCCGCGCTCGTCCAGCACCCGCGCGATGTAGTCGGCGGCCTGCGGGGTCGGTGCGACGACGACTGCCTGCCCGGCGTCGAGGATCGCCGTGGCGAGCGCGCGCAGCGCCGCGTCGCGGGCGGTCGTGCCGGCGAGGATCTCGTCGCGTCGCGCGACGGCTTTGAGGTACGCGCGGACCGCCGCCTTCGCAGCTCCCGCGCCGCCGCCACCGCCGGCGAGCGTCGCCGCCGCGCACGCGTCGTACTCGCCTTGCTCGGGGCTCGTCAGGAGCATCGACACGGTCGCGAGGTCGAACGACGCGACGACCTGCTCGGCCAGGGCGCGGTCGTAGCCGAGGGAGAAGCTGACCCCGCCGAAGTAGCGGTCGAGGTAGGTCGCGACGCCGTCGTCGTCGCGCTGGTAGGCGGAGGTCAGGCCGAGCCGCCACGGGTAGGTGTCATCGAGGGCGCGGGACAGCTCGGGCGTGCCGAGCTCCTGCACCTCGTCGGCGACGACCAGCACGCCGAGGTCCGGTTCGAACACGCGGTCTTTCGCCGCGTTCTGCGCAGCGGCGACCACGACGTCGTACGCCGCGAGCCGGTTGGTGCCGCGCCCGCTGTGCTTGCCGACCTGGCGGGTGCCGAGCGCGGCGGTCAGTCGGTCGTGCCACAGCTCCGCGCGTTCGGCGTTGGGAGTGAGGACGAGCACCTTCATGTTCGCATCGAGCGCCCGGCCGATCGCCCAGCAGCCGAGCTGCGCGTTGCCTTCGCTCGTGACCGCTTCGACGACGCCGCGGTGGCCGGCGCCGGCCCACGCCGCGAGCGCGTCGCGCTGCCACGCGTCGAGCTCGAACGGCGTGGTCAGCGAGGCTGGATGCTCCTCGTGGATGTCGGCGGAGACCGTGCGCCCCGGGCGCAGCGCGTGGGTGATCAGCGGCGACGGCCGCTTGGGAGCCGCGGTGCCAGGCGCGGCCGGCACCGTGACAGCCGCGATGTTGCCCCGCGGATGCCGGGAACGCTCGCGGATCAGCTCGGCCTCGAGCTCGGCACAGCGTTGGTGGGCGGCGTCTCGCTCGGCGCGTGCCGTCTCGAGCTCACTGCGCTGGTCGGCGGTGGTCTGGCGGAGCAGGTCGGCCGCCGCCTCATGCGCCGCGGCCTGCTCGGTCAGCCCGGCGATGTGCGCGCTCGCGCCTTCCATCGCCGTCTTCAGCTTGATCTCGGTTTGCCGCGCCTGCTCGGACCACTGTTCGGCCTGCCGGTGCGCGCCGACCACTGCCTGCCGCAGCCGCTCCGCCTCCGCGGTCAGCCGCCGCACCTCTTCGTGGGCTTTGGTGATCTCGGCGCGGGTTTTGGTGATCTCGGCCTGGGCGGCGCCGCGCACGGTGGCGAGCTCGGCTTCGGCGGCGGCGCGGGCGCTCGCTTCCAGGCCGCAGTCCTCGACGGATTGGGCGAGCCGGGTGACGACCTGCTCGAGGGCGGCGCGCAGCATCCGTACGTCGCCGGCGAGCCGCAGCACGTGCTCGCTCGGCTGCTCACCCGGTTGCGCGGTCAGCAGCTCGTCGAGCTGATCGCTGTGATGCGCGGTCGGCTGCTCGGGGGGTTGCTCGATCGTGCGGGAGGTCGGCAGCTCTTCCAGCACGGGCGGCCGCGGCGCCGGCGGCGGAGGGCTAGGCGGCACTGAACTCGCCGGCGGCATGCTTGCCGGAGAAGTGCTCGCTGCCGGCGTACTTGCGGGCGGGGCGCTTTCTGACGGCGTGCTTTGAGGTGGCGCTTCGGCCGGGGAGTTCGGGTATACGGGCTCGACCGGGCCGCCGGCCAGCGGCGATGGGCGCTGCCGGTTGCGGCGGGCGCGGTCCTGCAGATCGGGGGGCAGGACGGTGAGCGTGCGGGAGCCTAGGGCGTCACCGGCTCCGTCCATCCGCCGATTGTCCGGAATTTCCGTCAACAGCGGATCGGCCGAACGGGCGATCCCTTCCCGCCCCCCATTTCCGGCGTGATCTTGACGAAAGCGGCGTTATGAGGGCCCCAAAGCGCCTCTTTCGTCAAGATCACCGAGGGTTTGGGGCCGTCGGCTACAGGCCGGCGAATGACATCGCCGGGTCGGAGCACGCGGACTCGGCTTCGCTCACCGAGCCGTACGTGGTCAAGGACAGCCCGCCGGCTTCGCTGTCGTAGAGGTACCAGCTGCCCTGTCCGTCGTACGACCCGGCAATGCAGTACCCGCGCGTGCTGTCGAAGCCGAGGGCGAGGTGGGCCTGGGAGATCGCGATGAAGCCCTCGTTGTAGAGGTCGCTCACCTGGTTCGTGTAGACGCCGTGGTCGACGAGGTAGCTCTCCTCGGCCGTGGCGGCGTTGCGGAGGTCCGACCTGACGAACGCAGCATGCGTCGAGGACAGCTGCGAGTTGAAGACCGAGATCGCGCCCGCGACCACCAGGATGAAGAAGAACGCACCCGCGAGCCCGATGTAGCCGAGGATCAGGCCGGCGGTCGCGAGCCCGTTGCCGCCTTCGTTGCGCTCCTGGATCTGGCGCTTGCTGACGTGGCCGAAGATGACCGCCAGCAGACTTCCGATCCCGGACAGCCACAGGATGCCGAGCACGAGGCTCGCGATCGCGAGTCCGTTCGTCCCCGAGGATGGCGGACCGCCGTAGGGGCTGCCGCCGTACGGGCTGCCGCCGTAGGGGCTGCCGCCGTACGGACTGCCGCCGTACGGCAGGGGAGAGCCCGGGTACGCCGGGCCCGGCGGTGGTGGCGGTTGCGGCGGTTGCGGCGGTGGTGGCGCGGCGGCGGGTACCCACTGCGTGCCGTCCCACATCCACCGACCGTCCGGGCTCAGCGGCCCCATGCCGCATTGCGGGCACACGGCCTGGCCGTCGGCCATCGGATGGCCCAAGGCACACGTCGGCACAGCATTCCCCCGGCTCGCGAAACGACGAGTCAGGCTGGCACACCCGCCGCCGCCCGTCAGCCCAGGTTCACGGCCCCTACCTGACCGGCGTGATCTTGACGAAAGCGGCGTTATGAGGGCCTCAAAGCGCCTCTTTCGTCAAGATCACCGAGATTTAGCCGAGGGTGTCTCGTGCCCAGTTGTCGAGCTGCGGGGCGAGCAGCGGCCAGCGACTGAACAGCCCGGCGGCGCCTTCGGCCATCCGCTCGTTCCACTCCGTGTCACCCCACGGCGGCTCGATCAGCTTCGCGTTGGGCAGCAGCTCCGCGACTCGCTCCGACGTCGCGCGGGTGTGGTTGACGTCGCTCGCGCCGCTGCGGAACACCAGGGTCGGTACGTCTATCGCGCGCGCCTGCGCGTTGGTCATCCCGGGGACGAGCTCGTCGTCGTTGGGGCAGTACGCCGCCATCCAGCGTTCCATCGTGGCGATGAACTCCTCGCGATCCTGGTCGAGGAAGAGCTGCCGGTTGCGCGGGTTGCGCTCGATGACCTCCGACCACTCCGGGAGCTCGGCGACCGCGGCCATGTCCTTGGTCCACGCCGTACTCAGCGAGCCCCCGCAGTAGTGCACGCCGAGGGTCATCAACCCGTAGACGCCGCCGCTGACGTTGAGCACCGCGAGGCCGGCGGCCTGCTGCGGATGCCGCGCCGCCGCGAGGAGCGAGACCCGGGCGCCGCCGGAGCCGCCCATCAACACGGCAGGCGTCATGTCGAGCAGGTCCAGCAACCCGACGAGTACGTCGGCCTGCATCGCCGACTCGTTGTCACCGGTGAAGCAGACGTCGGACGCGCCGCAGTTCGGCCGGTCCCAGATCAGCACCTGGTTGCCGCGCGCGGCGAGCGCTCCGGCGAGCTCGCGGATGCCGGCGGCGTCCTTCGAGAACCGCCCGCCCGGCGTGATCGACCACGGCCGGCCACCGGCAGCGACCTCGCCGATCACGTCGTAGCTGATCTGCAGCCCGTGCACCGTTGCGGTCGCCATGGGCTGACACTAACGTCAGGTTCGTGCCCGATCTGAAGCAGTCATTCGTCGTCGACGCGGATTCGCACTTCTCCGAGCCGGAGGACTTCTTCACCTCCGTTGCGCCGGCGAAGTACAAGGACCGCGTCCCGCATGTCGAGGTTGTCGACGGCGCGCGGATGTGGGTGTTCGACGGCGAGGTGATGGGCCGTTACAGCGCCGGCGGGGTGATCGGCCGCGACGGGTCGAAGGAAGAGGCGCAGACCGCGCTGTTCGAGTGGGAACACGAGATGATCCACGTCGGCGCCTACGACCCGAAGGTGCGTCTCGACGTACTCGACGAGTGCGGCATCGACCACCAGGTGATCTTCCCCAACACAATCGGGCTGGGCGGGCAGGACATCGGGCTCGGTACCGACGATGTGCTGCGCCACCTCACGCTCGAGATCTACAACGACCAGATGGCGCAGATGCAGGCTGAGTCCGGCAACCGGCTGCTGCCGATGCCGGTGATGCCGGCGTGGGACATCGCGTCGTGCGTGAAGGAAGCGGAACGGGTCGCCGGGCTCGGCATGCGCGGGGTCAACATGACGTCCGACCCGCAGGACCTGGGTGCCCCGGACCTCGCGAGCCGGGAGTGGGACCCGTTCTGGGAGGCATGCGCGTCGCTGCAGCTCCCGGTGCACTTCCACATCGGGGCCTCGGTCACCGGCATGAACTTCTACGGCAAGTACTTCTGGGAGTCCCACCCCGACAACGTCAAGCTCGCGATCGGCGGGACGCTGCTTTTCATCGGCAACTCGCGCGTCGTCGTCAACACGATCCTGTCCCGCGTCTTCGACCGGCACCCCGACCTGAAGCTGGTGTCGGTGGAAAGCGGAATCGGGTGGATCCCGTTCATCCTTGAGACGCTCGACTACGAGATGGCGGAGAACGCGCCGCGCGAGCTCGCGCAGATGAGCAAGCCGCCGTCGGAGTACTTCAAGTCCAACATCTACGCGACGTTCTGGTTCGAGAACAGCCGCAACAAGCTCCCTGACCTGATCGAGGCAGTCGGCGAGGACAACATCTTGTTCGAAACCGACTTCCCGCATCCGACGTGCATGTACCCGTCGCCGCTGGAGACGGTCGAGAAGAAGATGCTCACGCTGTCCGAGACGGCTCGCAACAAGATCCTGGGTGAGAACGCCCGGGCGCTGTACCGGCTCTAGTCGCCTTGGAGTCCATCAGCCACTGGGTCGGCGGCCGTGCCGTGACGGGCACGTCGGGGCGGGTCGGGCCGGTCTTCGACCCCGCCCGGGGGGTGCAGACCGGCGAGGTTGCGCTCGCGTCCGCCGGTGAGGTCGCCGATGCCGTGAAAGTCGCGCGGGAGGCGTCGCGCGAGTGGTCGGTGTCGCCGCTGTCACGTCGTACGTCGATGTTGTTCCGGTTGCGTGAGCTGATCGATGCGCGTCGTGATGACCTCGCGCGCGCCATCACCGCCGAGCACGGCAAGGTGCTCTCCGACGCGGCCGGCGAGGTTGCGCGCGGGCTGGACTGCGTGGAGTTCGCGTGCGGGATCCCGCATCTGCTGAAGGGCGCGCACAGCGCTGAGGTGTCCACCGGCATCGACGTGCACACCGTGCTGTCGCCGGTCGGTGTGGTCGCGGGGATCACGCCGTTCAACTTCCCGGTGATGGTGCCGTTGTGGATGGCGGCGAATGCGCTCGCGTGCGGCAACGCGTTCGTGCTGAAGCCGTCGGAGCGCGACCCGTCGCCGTCGCTGTTGCTCGCGGAGCTGGTGACGGAGGCGGGCTTCCCGGACGGCGTGTTCAACGTCGTGCACGGCGACGCCGAGGCCGTCGACGCGCTCATCACGCATCCTGATGTGGACGCGGTCTCCTTCGTCGGGTCGACGCCGATCGCCCGGCACGTCTACGAGACCGGGACGCAGCACGGCAAGCGAGTGCAGGCGCTCGGCGGCGCGAAGAACCACATGGTGGTGCTGCCGGACGCGGACCTCGACGGCGCGGCGGACGCCGCGGTGTCGGCGGCTTATGGCTCCGCGGGCGAGCGGTGCATGGCGATCTCGGTTGTCGTGGCCGTCGGTGACGCGGGCGATCCATTGGTCGAGGCGATCACCGCGAAGATCGACGACGTCGTGATCGGACCGGGCGATGACGCTGCGTCGATGATGGGTCCGCTGATCACCGCGGCGCATCGCGATCGGGTGCGGTCGTACGTGTCGGGTGCGGCGAGCGAGGGTGCGCGGGTCGTCGTCGACGGATCGGCCTCGTTGTCGGATCGCGATGGGTTCTTCCTCGGCTGCTCGCTGCTCGACGGCGTCGAGCCGGGGATGAAGGCGTACGACGACGAGATCTTCGGCCCGGTGCTGTCCGTCGTACGGGTGCCATCGCTCGACGACGCGATCGCGCTGGTCAACGCGAACCAGTACGGCAACGGAGTGGCTCTGTTCACCCGCGACGGGGGCGCGGCGCGGCGCTTCGAGCGGGAGATCGAGGTCGGGATGGTCGGCATCAACGTGCCGATCCCGGTGCCGGTCGCGTGGCATTCCTTCGGCGGGTGGAAGGCGTCGATCTTCGGGGACAGTGCGATCTACGGGCCCGAGGGGATCCGCTTCTACACGCGGCTGAAGACGGTCAGCACTCGCTGGCCCGACCCGCAGCCATGCGCACTAGACCTGGGCTTCCCCACCAACCGCTAGCAGCGGGCTCATGCGGGCCACTACCGCCGGCGCCGCATCTCGTACAGAAGCAAGAGGATCCACTCCATGCCGGCCCCGAACGCCGCCGAACCGAGGTTGTGGTCGACCGAGTAGCCGGAGATTGTGGCGACGGCGGTCAGCACGGTCGAGGTCACGACGGCGCGCCGAAGGTCGAGTCTTTTCATTGCCGGCTACCAGTTGAGGAGGCAGCTGACGAAAGTCTGAGCGCCTTCACCGGACGCGGCGATGCCGACCCCGGCCGCAGTGACGACGTCAACGCCTGGAATCCAGCTATCAAGCGCGGCGACGATACCGCCCCCCGCGGCGGTGAGGAGGCCTGCCTTCTCGCCGTTCCCTAAGCAGGACGAAACCTTGTGCGCGGCACGGTGAAGGTTGTCCGTGCTGACCGCATGACCGGCCGAACGCACGGCGAAGCCATCGCTCAAGGTGGTGCACGGTCCTCTGCCGGTTGAGCCGAAGGAACACACCTGGTAGGCGTAGCCGTCCTTGTATTTCCCGTATCCCGGAAACTGGGTGAAGGGCAGCGTGTAGTTGTTGGCGATCACTTGCTCCTCGCCATACGGGCCTTGTACGTCGAGCGGGCGGATCGTCACGCCGTAGCCGCGTGAGGCAGGGACCTCGTTCCACGTGATCGTGGCGGTGGAGTCGGTGAAGTGCACGGCGATGTCGGTCGGCGCTGCCACCGCGTACGCAGGTTCGGGCGGGGCAGGCATCGCCGCGGCGGGTGACGCGCACGAGAGCACCGCCGTGGCCGACGCCACCGTGCAGAACAGCAGCTGAATGCTTCGAGTCGAGAAAGGCATGGGGGCAGGAACCACGGCTGCCATGCCGGGCGGGCCCTCTTAGTCGGGATTGGGGGCAAGCCCGCGTCCACCGTTTCCTGTGGGCGGCCGGCGCGTCCCGGTGATGGAAAGGCTGCCAACTGTTCTCGAGGTCGGGACTTTCGCCTCTCGGAGCTGTGCAGGCGGCGCCGTACCGTCGATCCTGTAGAGGTATCGGAGGCGTCAGATGAGCAACGACCTCGCATTCAATGAGATGCAGCTGCGTGAGCAGGCCGTGGCGCGGTTGAAGAAGCAGCGTGACTTCAAGGCACACCTGCTCGTGTTCTTCCTGGTGAACGCATTCATCGTCCTGATCTGGGCGATGACGGACTCAGGCGGGTTCTTCTGGCCGGCGTTCCCGATCGGCTTCTGGGGGATCGGCGTGGTGATGAACGGCTGGGACGCCTACCGCCACGAGGAGTTCTCGGAGGTCGCCATCCACCGTGAGATGGAGCGGCTCACTCACCGCTAGGCGGCATCCGCCTTCCGGCGCCGCCGGGCGCGGTCGTGAGCGATCCGGTGGTCGATCTTGCGCTCGACCAAGGCGAGCTTGGCGTTCAGCCGCTGCGTGCGGGCGCGAGTCACGATCCAGCTGATCGCCACCGCGCCGATCACACCGGCCAGCTTGTTGACGTCGATCGCCGGCTGCCAGTGGACGCGTCCGTCTCGTACGACGTACGCACCGGCCGGCCGGGCCTGCGCGCCGAACCCGCCGCCCTCGCCGTCCTGACCGTGCGGGTCGTGGCCGGAGCCGCCCCCGCCGCCGCCGCTCACGCGCGCTGCCGGGATGACGGTGATGCCGTCGCGTTCGTAGGGCTCGCCGTACACCCGCTTGACGGTGAGGGTGTCCCGTGCGGCGGCCGTCAGCTCCTGCAGGTTCATCGCGCTCTCCTCTCGGCCCGCTCCGGCTTCACCTTCCCGCGATCGGGGGAGCCGGCATAGGGCCGAAGGGCCTCGCCAGCACGCGACCGCCGCCGCTACCGTCGGGGCAACGCCGTGGAGGGGGACCATGAAGGACGACGTCGCCGGGCTCGATGACGCCGAGCTCCGCAAGCAGGCCATCTACAAGCTGCGGGCAAAGCGGGGCTTTCTCACGCACTTGCTCACCTATGTGCTGATCAACGGCTTCCTGACACTGATCTGGGCCATCACGGGCACCGGCCACTTCTACTGGCCGATCTTCTTCATCGGCTTCTGGGGTGTGTTCCTGCTGCTGAACGCGTGGACCGCGTTCCGTCGCGCGACGTTCTCGGAGGCCGACATCCAGAAGCAGATGGGGAAGATGCGCGCCTCGAGCTGATCGCATGTGACATAGAGGTCGTAAATCGCGACTGCTGTGTGACATTAGGGCTGCAAATCGCGACACCTATGTCACATGCGATCTGCGTCCGGGTGGGCTACTTCACCTCGCCGTTGGGCTTGAGGATGACCTTCGCCGGGTGCGGGCTCGCGAAGTCGAGCATCCCGTCGAGGTTGCCGGCGATCGCGTCGAACGAGCCGCCGCCGAGCCGGCCGGTCTTCCAGTTGTCCTCGATGAAGCGCAGCACCGACGACTGGTCGGTCACGCGGTTATCCACGAAGTTGCGCTTCGCGTACGGCGAGATCACCAGCAGCGGCAACCGGGGTCCGTAGCCGCACCGGTCCTTGAACCCGCCGAGCTGCCGCAGCCCCGCACGCCCGCACTTGTCGTGACCGGACAAGGCGTCGTTGGAGGTGTCCGACTGGTTCACGATCGGGCCCTCGACGTGGTCGTACCAGCCGTCGGAGTCGTCCCAGGCGATGACGATCGCGGTGCTCGCCCAGAACCTGCTGCGCTGGATCGTGTTGATCGTCTTGACCAGGAAGTGCTGCTCGTCGATCGGGTCGGAGTACCCGGCGTGCCCGTCCTGGTAGCCGGCCGGCTTGAGGTAGCTCACCGACGGCATGACGCCCGCGTGCAGCGCGGTGAAGAAGTCCGACAGGTCGTACTGGTGGTTCGCCCGGTCGGACTTGCCGATCATCGACGTCTTGCTGGGCGCGAGGTGGTGCGGGTTCGACGTCGACTTGTAGTACTCGAACGGCTCGTGGTGCGGGATGTAGTCCGACGTCTTCACGCCGTTGATCGCGGCGTGCTGTGCACCGCAGCTCGCGGTGCCGCCGCTGCGCGAGGTGGGCCGGAACCCGCCCTCGAACCAGCCCCACGTCACGCCCTTCGCGTTCAGCAGGTTGCCGATGTTCTTGCCGGACATCGAGGCCTGCGCGTACGCCGGATCCGAGCAGTCGTCGTACGCCGGGTCGGGGTCGTTGATGACCGTGCCCACGCCGTGAGAGTTCGGGTCGACGACGGTGTAGGTGTCGGGCTTCGCGGTGCGCTTTCCCGTCTTCGGGTCGATCGACGTGACGCCGTGGGTCTGACCCGAGACGAGGTTCAGCGCCCCGGGCGTCGACGGCCCGTACGTCGTGCCGAAGCTGCGGTCGCTCAGCGCGAAGTGCTGCGCGTAGTTCCACAGGGCGGTGACCGTGTTGCCGTCGTAGTAGTCCATGACGAGGCCCTTGCGGTAGTACTCGCCGGGGTTCTTCGCGGTGCAGTCGCCGGAGTCGGTGTTCTCCACGAACTTGTCCATGCGGCCCCGGTCGTCGGCCTTCTGCTCCGGCAGGTAGTCGTGGTCCTGGTCGCACGTCACCGCGTGGCTGCGGTCGAGGCGGACCGGGTTCGCGGCGTTCGGGTTGTGGGTGCGCAGGTGATGGTTCAAGCCATTGACCGAGGGCGTACCGGGCTTCGCGATGAACGTTGGCTCACCGGCGGGGTTCTTCGCGTGCGGGTAGGTCGCGAAGTAGTGGTCGAAGGACACGTTCTCGTCGAAGATCACGACGAGGTGCTTGACCGGCGTGGCGGTCGACGTCGCCCGCGCCACGGCGGGCGAGATCGGCGAGATCGCGGCCGCGGTCCCCGCGGTCAGCCCGGCGGCGGCGAGGCAGGGCGCGGCGATGAGGGTCAGGACGTTTCGCTTGGTTTGGGTCACGCCGCGACCCTGCCGGGCACCTTCGTGCTGATCGCAAATCTGGCCTTACCGGCGAATGAACACCGCACGGATGTCACATGCGTGCTGCAAATCGCGACCCCCATGTCACATGCGTGCTGCAAATCGCGACCCCCATGTCACATGCGATCCGCGAGGCACAACACCTATGTCACATGTGAGTCGCTACCAGGGTGGGTAGATGTCCGTCGGGCGCTGCAAGAGAATGCTGCGGTGACGCTCACCTCCCGCACGCTCGGGAACCTGCTCAAGCTGCCCGCCCCTCAGACCCGGGAGATCACCCGAGACCGGGCGATCGAGATCCCGATGCCGGACGGGGTCCGGCTGCTCGCCGACCGCTGGTACCCCACCGACCAGCCGAACGGCCTGCCGCTCCTGGTCGCCCGCACGCCGTACGGCCGGCAGTTCGAAGGCGTCCTGTCGCGCCTGCTCGCCGAGCGCGGCTACCAGACGCTGCTCGTCAGCTGCCGGGGCACGTTCGGCTCGGGCGGCGAGTGGAACCCGTTCCGCAACGAGCAGGCCGACGGCAACGCGGTTCTCGCCTGGATCGCCGAGCAGTCGTGGTTCGGCGGGGCCATGGGCTTGTACGGCCCGAGCTACGTCGGCCTCACCCAGTGGGCGGTGGCGGGCAACCCGCCGGACACCGTCAAGGCGATCTGCCCGATGGTCACCTCGTCGTACTTCGCCGAGCTGTTCTACCCGGGCGGCTCGTTCACCCTGCTCAGCTCCTTGACCTGGATCCACGGCCTGCGTCACCAGGAGGAGTCCTGGCCGCGGAAGATCGCTGCGGTCGCCGCCGGCCGCAAGGCGATCGCGAGCGCCGCGACCAAGCTGCCCGTCGCGGACCTCGACGTCACCGTCACCGGCCGGCGGATGGAGGCCTTCCAGGACTGGCTCGAGCACCCCGGCGTCGATGACCCGTGGTGGTCGGCGGTCGACTTCGGCCGTGACCTGACCAAGGTGCCGCCGGCCAGCCTCACCGGTGGTTGGTACGACATCTTCCTGCCGTACCAGGTCGACGACTACGTCGCGCTGCGCCAGGCAGGTCGCGACGCGCGCCTCGCGATCGGCCCGTGGGACCACTCCACCCCGAAGGCGACCGGTCACAACGCGCGCGACACGTTGGACTGGATGGACCGCCACGTCGCGGGCCGCACGCCGGCGTCGGAGCCGGACCGGGTGCGGCTCTACGTGATGGGCGCGGAGCGCTGGGTCGGGTACGACGAGTGGCCGCCACCCGCCAGCGAGCAGGCGTGGTACCTCCAGCCCGGTGGCAAGCTCGGCACCGAGGTGCCCCCGGAGTCGGAGCCGGACCGCTTCCGCTACGACCCGGCAGACCCGACCCCGAGCATCGGCGGCGCGTCGCTGCAGGCCGGCGCGGCCGGACGCAAGGACAACACCAAGCTCGAGGCGCGACCCGACGTCCTCACCTTCACCAGCGAGCCGATGACCGACGACCTCACCGTCGCGGGCCCGCTGCGCGCGGACCTGCACGTCCGGTCGTCGCTGGAGCACACCGACTTCTTCGTGCGGCTCTGCGAGGTCGACCCGCAGGGACGTTCGTTCAACCTCGCCGACGGCATCCTGCGGGTCGGGTCCGGAGCGTCGAAGTCCCAGGTCAAGCGCGCCAAGGACGGCACGATGAAAGTGCGGGTCGAGATGTGGCCGACCGCCAACACGTTCCGCTGCGGCTACCGGATCCGGCTGCAGGTATCCAGCGGCGCTCACCCGCTGTACATCCGCAACCTCGGCAGCGGCGAGCCGCTCGGCAAGGGAACGACGCTGGTCGTCGCGGAGCAGGAGGTCTGCCACGACCCGAAGCGGCCGTCGGCGATCATCCTGCCGGTGCTCGCCGAGCCGATCCGGCCGGAGTCGCGCGACCGATAGCGTTCGCGGCGTGGAGATCCCGCCGGTCAGGTACCTGCCGACCGAGGACGGCCACATCGGCTGGCAGTCGTGGGGCGACGGTGAGCCAGTCATCCTCGACACCGGGCCGAGCTTCATGGCGAGCATCGAGGACGTCCCTGACCAGCAGCGGTACCTGCGCTGGGTCACGGGTCTTGCCGGGATCGGCCGGCTGCTGCGCTACGACCCGCCCGGGATCGGTACGTCGGACGCCGGGCCGACTACCCCGACGTTCGCGGACTGGGCCGACGCGGGCGTGAGGGTCCTCGATGCGGCGGGCGTCGAGAAGGCGGCGGTGATGGGGTCGGGTGCGACCGCCCTCGGAGCGCTGCGAATGTGGGAGCGGCACCCGGACCGGGTGGCGTCGCTGCTGATGATCAACGGTGCTGCGCGGATCGCGTGGGGCGAGGACTTCCCGCAGGGCATCGACCTCGCGGTGGGTGACGCGCTGGTGGGCAACGCGATGTCTCCGGAGACCGCCGCCAACGACGACATGGACCTGATGCTGATGGCGCCGACCGCGGCGCAGGACCCGGACTTCCGCTCCTGGTGGGGACGGGTCGCGCGGCGCAACGCGAGGCCGCGCATCGCGGGTCCGCTCAACGCTGAGATCTGGTCGTCAGACCTGCGCTACCTGCTGCCGACGATCACGGTCCCGGCTCTTGTCGTGGTGCGCAGCAACATCCCGAGCGGTCCCGCCATTGCGAAGGCGGTCGCGGACGGGATCCCCGGCGCGCACTACGTCGAGGTTCCCGGGCAGGACCTCGTCCCCTTCATCGGCGAGATCGATCCCGTCCTCGCCGAGATTCGCGCGTTCCTCACCGGTCAACGTCACGCGAGCAACGCCGACCGGATCTTTGCGGCGGTCCTCTTCACCGATCTCGTCGGCTCCACCGAAGAGGTCGTACGCCGCGGCGACGGGCAGTGGCGAGGGTTGCTCGCCGATCACGTCGCGATGGTGGGCCGCGAGGTCGAGCGTCATGGCGGCCGGCTCGTGAAGGACCTCGGCGACGGCGCGTTGTGTACGTTTCCCGCACCCGGCGAGGCGATCCGGTGCGCGCTCGCGCTGGTCGACCGCTCGCAGTCACAGCTCGGCGTACCGATGCGGGCAGGAGTCCACGCCGGCGAGATCGAGCTGCAGGGCGACGACGTCGCGGGCATCAACGTTCACATCGCCGCGCGGGTGTCGGCGCTCGCGCCGCCCGGCGAGGTGCTGGTGTCCACGACGCTCGTCGACCTCGTCGCGGGATCACCGTTCGCGTTCGAGGACCGCGGCATGCACGAGCTCAAGGGCGTCCCGGGCCAGCGGCAAGTGTGGGCCGCGCGCGAAACGTGATCGCCATCGCGCGCAGCTAGATCAGATACGGGCAGCGATCTGCGCTATCGGTGGCAGCTGCGAGCAAAGGTCAGCCCGGCCGGACCGGAACCTATCGGGTCATATGTGGCGACCTGATGGTCACGATTGAGGATCTCTGCAGATGATCACGACGCATCCGTTGACAGCGCCCGGCGCGGCTCTACGTTGATCGACTATCACCCGCAGGAACTGTGGCGTCCTGAAGGGAGAGTGAGTGCAAACCTCCCCAACCGGCGCCGTTGCCGACGAACCGGTCACGGCGTCGATCGCCGCCGAACAACTCTGGCGGACCGCCGCGCAAGAGTCGGCTGATGGCATCTTCGGCCTTGACCCGGCCGGGCTGATCACCGACTGGACCCCGGCCGCCGCGCGACTGTTCGGCTACTCGGCAGAGGAGATGGTCGGCCGCCGCAGCCTGCTGTTGTTCGTCTCGCGGCTCGAGGAGAGCCATCAGGATCGGGTTGACCGTGTCCTGGCCGGCGAGCGCATCGAGCGCATCGCGGCGACTGCCCGACACAGGGACGGCGCCTTGTTCCCGGTGGCGCTGACGATGACGCCGCTGCCGGAGCGCAGCGGGATCTGCGTCGTCGTGCATGACCTGACGGAGCAGCGGCTGGCACAGGAGATGCTCGCGGAGAGCAACCTGCGCTTCGAGGAGGCGCAACAGCTTGCCCACGTCGGCCTGTGGGTGATGGATGCGCGCACCCACAACATCCAGATGACCGCGGAGCTCTGCCGGATCCATCGCGTGGATCCCCGCGCCTTCGAGGGCACGATCGACGCGTTCCTGGAGCTGGTGCACCCCCAGGACCGGGACGGCTTTGCGCGCGACCTGCGGAGCTGCCTCACCGGAGGGGCAACCCTCGACCGCGAGCATCGCATCGTGCGCCCGGATGGCAGCGTCGGCTGGGTCGCAGTGCACGGAACGGTGCAGTACGACGAGGAAGGCCGAGCGCTCGCCCTGCGCGGCACCTGCCAGGACATCACCGGCCAGGTCAGCGGGGAGAAGGCGCTGCGCCGCCAGGCGGAGGTGCTCGACCTGCTGCGAGGCATGGCGGTCGCGGCCAACGAGTCGACCGGGCTCGAGGAGGCGCTCGACGCGGCTGTCGCGGCGTTGTGCGCCGACGGTGGTTGGCGGTTGGGTCGTGGCCACGTCATCGGTCCGGATGGGCCCGAGCCGGGCGCGCGCTGGCTCGGCACCGACAGCGGGTCGGGGATTGTCGACGCGTCCCTGGTCGATGAGGTCAGCCCGCTGGTGGCGCGAGTCGTTGCCGAGCGGGAAGCCGTCTGGGTCGGCGAGGTGCTCGCCGAGGAGGTGAGCCCGTTTCAGGATGCGACGAGCGGAGCCGGGTGGAGCGGCTTCGCGTTTCCGGTGCGCGCCGACGCCGAGATCGTCGCGGTCATCGAGGTCTACTCGGCCACGCACCTTCGGCCGGACCGCGCGCTGATCGACGCGACGACCCAGGGCGCCGCTCAGCTCGGTGTCGCGATCGAGCGGTTGCGGGCGCGCGAGGCACTGGCACACCAGGCCCGCCACGACGTGCTCACTGACCTGCCGAATCGGAGCATGCTCATGGAGCGGCTCCGTCTCGCGCTGCGTCGCTTGGACCGGAGCCACTCCAGCCTCGCCGTCATCTTCATCGACCTCGACGACTTCAAGGTGATCAATGACGGCCTCGGCCACGAGATCGGCGACCGCTGCCTGTCGATCCTCGCCACGCGGCTGCAGGAGGCGATGCGGCCGGGTGACCTCGTCGCGCGATTCGGCGGCGACGAGTTCGTGCTGCTCTGCGAGGGCGTGGCCAACGACGAGGCCGTAGCGAACACCGCCGTCCGGCTGCTCGAGCTCATCAGCCGGCCGATCGAGCTCAGCGACGGCGCCGAGATCGAGCTTGAGGCGAGCCTCGGCATTGTCATCGCCTCCGACCCGTCGACGCGGGCCGAGAACCTCATCCGTGACGCCGATGCCGCCATGTACCGGGCGAAGGAGAAGGGTGGCGGGCGCTACCAGATCTTCGACGTCGCGCTGCACGAGCGGGCGGCGCGGTGGCTCGCGCTCGCGGGCGGGTTGCGCCGGGCTGTCGACAACTCGGAGCTGCGCCTGGAGTTCCAGCCGCAGATCCGGATCAACGACGGCGCGATCCTTGGCTTCGAGGCCCTGGTGCGGTGGCAGCACCCGGATGAGGGCCTGCTTCAGCCGCGAGAGTTCATCGGCGTTGCCGAGCAGACCCGGTTGATCAACACGGTCGGGGACTGGGTCCTCTACGAAGCTTGCCGCCAAGCCGCGCGATGGAAGGCGATGCGGTCGGCAGCGACAGACCTGCGGATGTGCGTCAACGTCTCTGCGGCTCAGCTCAACCGGCCCGGGCTGGTCGACGTCGTCGCCGGTGCGCTGTCGGCGAGCGCGTTGCCACCTGCCGCGCTGTGCGTCGAGATCACCGAGAGCGTGATCATGAGCGATCCCGCTTTGGCGCTCAAGGCGCTGGTCGAGCTCAAGGCGCTGGGCATCGTCCTGGCGGTCGACGACTTCGGGACCGGCTACTCCTCGCTCGCGTATCTCAACCGCTTCCCGATCGATGTGATCAAGATCGACAAGGAGTTTGTGAGCCCGCTGGGGCAGGGCAACGGCAGAGCGCGGTCGATCCTGCGCTCGGTGGTGGACCTGTCGCGGGCGTTGGGCGCGGTGCCGGTGCCGGAGGGAGTCGAGACCGCGGAGCAGCTCGACGACCTCCGATGCCTCGGGTGCGAAGTCGCCCAGGGTTTCCTGCTCGGCATGCCACAGCCGGCCAAGGAGCTGGATCCCCAGGTGGCCAACGTGGGAATGGTCTGCTGATCCGATGGCAACCACGGATGGGATCGGCTCGTCCCAGGCGGGGACGGAGACCACGCTCGCCGAACCGGCGGCAATCCGGCGGGTCGAGTTCGAGGTCGACCCAAGCGCCTCCGTCATGCTGGTCGAAGCGCGGAGCACGGTCGGTCCGATCGAGTTCGCGACGGCCGAGCTGTCCGGCGTTGGCGAGGTCGCCGTCGACGAGCACGGCGGCGTCCACTTCGACGATGCGCCGCAAGCAGTGTTCCAGGTACGGGTGGAGTCACTGACCAGCGGCAATGCGCTGTACGACGCCGAGATGCGCCGCCGGCTTGACGCGCGCCGCTACCCGACGATCACTGTGCGGTTGTTGAGCGCGCACGCCGTGGGGCGCAGGTGGATGCTCGAGACGGAAGTGAGCGTTCACAGATCGTCGCGGGTGATGCGCTGCACCGCCGACGTCGAGGCCGTCGGCGCCGATCTCATCCGGGTCAGTGGCAGCCATGTCGTCGACATGCGGGACTTCTCCATCTCCGTCCCGTCGGTGTTGATGCTGCGGATCTACCCCGACGTCACGGTCCGGTGTCGCGTCGACGCCGTACGGAGGAGTTGAGTCGATGGGAGTCCTGATCGCTTTCCTGGTGGGCTGGACCATCGGCTCGAAGTCCGGACCCGAGGGGCAGCGCGAGGTCGTCGACGCGGCCCGCGAGGTGTTTGCCTCCGACGAGCTCGCGGCGCTGTCGGCAGCGGTACGCAAGCACACCGGGTTCGTGCTCCGCGAAGTGGCTGACTGGCTGGAGCACCCCTCCGGCTCGGGCGCCGCGGTCGACGAGGTCATCAACCGGGCGCGCGTGCTCCTTGGCTCGGTTGGCCAACGTGCGGGGTGACCGGTGCCTCGGCCCGACCGACTCGCACCGCGCCCGGCGTACCCGCGTCGTGTCGCTGAAGGAGTAGTCATGCGTACGGTCAAGGCGCTCATCATCACGGCGCTGGCTGCGGCGGTCGTCGAGTCGCTGCCTGACCTGGCGCGCTACCTCCGCATCCGCCGGCTCTGAGGCGAGGGAGCGGGCGATGAAGCCGTGCGACGTGCACAACTTCCTGGCGCCATGTTTGTTGCTGCTGCTCGACGAGCGTGCCGACCATGGGTACGACCTGGTGTCGCGGCTGCGCCCTCTCATCTGCATGGACGGTGAAGCGGGCGCGGTCTACCGGGCATTGCGCCACCTCGAGCGCGACGGTCTGGTCACGTCGACCTGGTTGCCGGCCAACGGGGCTCCCGCCCGGCGCAGCTACGAGATCACCGACGCAGGCCGCCGGGCTCTCGGGTCGAGCGTCCGCGACGTTCGCGAGCTGCGGGACACCCTCGACCGCTTCCTCTTCCGGCAGCGAACGGTTGCCGACGGGGCGAGCCGCATGGTCACGAGCAGGACCCGGTGACGGCGCCCGCCAGCGCGCTGCAAGAGGCGGCCGCTCGCCGCCGCGCCGCGGCGGCCGTGATCGCCGAGCGTTGTGACGTACTCGTGTCAGCGTGCGAGGCGATCGCAGCGCGCTTTGCTAGCCGCGGCACGTTGTTCGTGTTCGGATCCGGAGCCGCGATCTCCGACGCGGCCCACGTTGCGGTGGAGTTCGTGCACCCGGTCATCATCGGCAAGCGCTCGCTTCCGGCAGTCGCCTTGTCCGCAGCCGCCGGGTTCGGCGATCCGGTGGCCGTCTTCGCGGAGCAGATCCAGCTGCTCGCGCGTCCGGGCGACATCGCGCTCGGCATCGCCGGCTGCGCACCCGACGCCGCGGTTCTCGCTGGGTTGCGTGCCGCCGCCGAGCGCGGGTTGCTCACCATCGCGCTGAGCGGCGGCGACGGCGTGAGTGAGGACACGACGGCTGCCGACTTCGCGCTGCACGTGCCCTGCACCGACCCGCTCGTCGTCAAGGAGGTGCACGTCACGGCCTACCACCTCTTGTGGGAGCTGGTGCACGTGTATCTCGACCGACCCGATGTGCCTGCACTGCCAGACCTGGCTGAAACGGCGCTACGCCGATGACGAGCGGGCCCTGCGAGGGCGAGATCTGCCTCACCTGCGGCGATGTGGCAGTCGAGGTGCGGGTGCTCGCACTGCTCGGTGATGGGCTTGCCGTCGTCGATGCCGGCGGGCGGACCGAGGAGATCAGCGTCGCTCTCGTCGATCCGGCAGTCGGCGACATCGTCCTCGCCCACGCCAAGGAGGCCATTGCGCTGGTCGCGCGCGGCGCGCCCCAACCGGAAGGCACGCGATGACCGCACGCGGCGTCGAGGCGCTGTACCCGTACCTCTACGACCAGCCCACCGACCGTGCCGCGCTGCGCGACCAGGTGCGTCGCTCGATAGTCGCCAAGAGCGCGGAGATCGTGGCGCTCCGCGACGAGGTCATCGCGCGTGAGGGCGACCGGCTGCGCGCCTGCGCACAGGCCATGGCGCAGCGGATCGCGCGTGGCGGCCGGCTCTTCGCCTTCGGCAACGGTGGGAGCAGCACCGATGCGCTCGCCGCCGCTAGCAGCTTCCGCGCCCCGCCGCGGGGTCGCGCCGTGGCGGCCCACACCCTCACCGCCGACGTGGCCGCGCTCACCGCGCTTGCCAATGACGTCGGCTTCGAGGTCGTCTTCGCCCGCCAGCTCGCCGCCCTTGCTGGCCCCGACGACATCGCACTCGCACTGTCGACCAGCGGCGGGTCGACCAACGTGCTGCGAGGGCTGGTCCAGGCTCGCCGGCTCGGCATGCTGACTGTCGGTCTCGCAGGGTACGACGGCGGCGCGATGGCGGCGTCCGACCTGCTCGACCACCTGTTCGTCGTGCCCTCGTCCTCGGTGCACCGCATCCAGGAGGCGCAGACGACCGTGTATCACCTGCTCGGCGAGCTGGTCCGCGTGGCGCTGGACTCGCCCGAGCCGGGCTGATGACCGAGCCGCTGATGACCGAGCCGTTGATGACAGAGCGCCGCCAGATCCGCGTCGAGGGGATCGTGCAGGGCGTCGGGTTCCGGCCGTTCGTGCACCGGCTCGCCCTCGAGCTCGCACTCGCCGGCCAGGTGGCCAACGACTCGCGGGGCGTGTTGATCGACGTGCAAGGTGCGCCGGAGGCGATCGAGGCGTTGCTGCGGGACCTGCACGACCGCCCGCCTCGCATGGCCGTCGTGGAGCGGATCGAGACGACCTCGCTGCCCTGCCACGAAGCGAGCGGCTTCACCATCGCCGCCACCGACCGTGCGGCGCGCCCCGACACGTCGATCTCCCCGGACGTCGCGACCTGCGAGGACTGCCTCGCGGAGCTCGCCGACCCTGCCGACCGTCGCTACCGCTACCCCTTCGTCAACTGCACCAACTGCGGCCCCCGCTTCACGATCGTCACCGGGGTTCCCTACGACCGGCCGTACACGACGATGGCCGGTTTCGCGATGTGCGAGGACTGCCGGCGCGAGTACGACGACCCCGCGGATCGCCGCTTCCACGCCCAGCCGGTCTGCTGTCCGGCCTGCGGGCCGCGGCTCGTCCTGGAACCGGCGCCCCCGGAGGGTGGTGACGTGTTCGGCGCGACCGCGGAGCTGTTGCGCGCCGGCAAGATCGTCGCGGTCAAGGGGCTCGGCGGCTACCACCTCGCGGCCATGGCCGCCGACGAGACCGCGGTGGCGACGCTGCGCGCCCGCAAGCACCGCGAGGACAAGCCGTTCGCGGTCATGTGTGCCGACCTCGCCGGCGCCGAGCGGCTCGCTCGCATCGATGACATCGCGGCCGCGGCGCTCATCGCCCCGCAGCGACCGATCGTGCTGGTCCCGCGCCGCGGCGGTGCGGCGCTCGCAAGCCAGCTCGCACCCGGCACCCGTGACGTCGGGCTGATGCTGCCGTACACGCCCCTGCATCACCTGCTCCTTGCCGCCGTCGGCGAGCCGGTCGTGCTGACCAGTGGCAACGTCTGCGACGAGCCGATCGCCTTCCGTGACGACGACGCTCGCATCCGCCTGGCGGGAATCGCGGACGCGTTCCTGCACCATGACCGGCCGATCCGCACCCGCACCGACGACTCGGTGCTGCGCGTGAGCCGTGGCGCAGCCGTTCCCATCCGCAGGTCACGCGGGTATGCGCCCGCACCGGTCCGGCTTCCGGTTGCCGCCCGCCGCACCGTCCTCGGCTGCGGCGCCGAGCTGAAGAACACATTCGCGCTCGGCAGGGGGGACCGGGCGTTCGTCTCCCACCACATCGGCGACCTGGAGAACGCCGAGACACTGGAGTCGTTCACCGACGGCGTCGCGCATCTGGAGCGGCTGTTCGGCATCCGTCCCGAGGTGCTCGCCCACGACCTGCACCCGGAGTACCTGTCGACCAAGTGGGCGCTGGACCAGGACGGCGTCGATCTCGAGGCGGTGCAGCACCACCACGCGCACATCGCGTCCTGCCTCGCCGACAACGGGCAGACCGCCCCGGTGATCGGGGTCGCGTACGACGGCCTCGGCTACGGCAGCGACGCGACGCTGTGGGGCGGGGAGATCATGCGCGCCGACCTCAACGGGTTCACCCGGCTCGCCCACCTGCGTGTCGTGGCGCTGCCGGGCGGACGGGCGATCCGGGAGCCGTGGCGGATGGCAGTGTCCTGGCTGGACGACGCGTACGACGGCGAGCCGCCGGCCGGCCTGGCTGTGCTCGACCGGAACCCGGGATGGGCAGACGTCGCCGCCCTCGCGCGCAGCGCGCTGGCGCCGCGCACCTCCAGCATCGGCCGCTTGTTCGACGCCGTTGCTGCGCTGTGCGGGCTACGTGATGCGGTGACCTATGAGGGGCAGGCGGCGATCGCCCTTGAGCAGGCCGCCGACCCGAGCGAGACCGGCTGCTACCCGATGCCGTTCGACGGCGAAAGCCTCGACGGCCGCGTCCTGATCCGGGCCGTGGTCGACGATCTGCGTCGCGACGTGGCCGTGCCGGCCATCGCCGGCCGCTTCCACGAGTCGGTCGCGGTCGCGACTGCGGCGATCTGTGCGACGTTGCGGGACGCGTCGGCGACGGTCGCGCTGTCCGGCGGCGTGTTCCAGAACGAGCTGCTCGTGAGCCGGCTGGCCGCCCGGCTCGAAGCTGACGGCTTCCGTGTCCTCACCCACCGGCAGGTGCCGTGCAACGACGGCGGCATCAGCCTCGGTCAGGTGGCGGTCGCGGCGGCGCGCGCCGCGGATTGACCCGGTTGGGTCCAGGCTGCGGATCCGACGTAGCGCTTGCGACCCAGGTCAGCAGATCCGTGGCAACGGATCGCCGACGAGCATGTCGACGATCCGGGTCCCGCCGAAGCCGGTGCGCAGCAGCACCAGGCCGGGCGGGTCGTCGGCGACTCTCCCGATCACCGCAGCCTCACCGCCCAGCGGGTCGGTGCGCATAGCGGTCAGGGCGGCATCGGCCGAGCTCTCCGGCACCACCACGACCATGCGGCCTTCGCACGCGACGTACATCGGATCGATCCCGAGCAGCTCACACGCACCGCTCACCACCGGACGCACCGGGATGGCGGACTCGTCGACGATCACCGCGACCTCGGCAGCCTCGGCGAGCTCGTTGAGGATCGTCGCGATGCCGCCTCGGGTGGCGTCGCGCAGCACCCGGGTGTCGGGTGCTGCGTCGAGGACCGCGGCGGCCAGCCTGGCGAGGGACGCCGTGTCCGAGCTAACGTCGGCCTCGATGTCGAGGTCGCCGCGCGCGAGCATCACCGTGATCCCGTGATCGCCGACGGGTCCGGACACGAGGACGACGTCGCCGGGCCGCACGGCCGCGGGGGCGAGCCGGCCGCTCCGCTCGACGACACCGACGCCGGCCGTCGTGACATAGCAGCCGTCGCCCTTGCCGCGCTGCACGACCTTCGTGTCGCCGGTGACGATCTGCACGCCTGCTGCCGTGGCGGCGGCCCCCATCGCGGCACTGATCCGGCGTAGCTCGCTGACGTCGAAGCCCTCCTCGAGCACGAAGCTCGCCGAGAGCGCGATCGGACGCGCGCCGGTCATCGCGAGGTCGTTGACCGTGCCGTTGACGGCCAGGTCACCGATGCAGCCGCCAGGGAAGAACAGCGGCGACACGACGTAGGAGTCGGTGGTGAACGCCAGCCGGCCGCCGAGCAGGTCGAGTACCGCGCCGTCGCCCAGCTGCTCGAGCTCCGGGTTGCGAAACGCCTCGAGGAAGACCGCTTCGATCAGGGTGTGCGTCGCCTTGCCGCCGGCGCCGTGGGCAAGGGTGATCCGTTCCTCGCGCAGCTTTGCCGGCCGGTGCCGGCGTTGCTCGATCCGGTCGAGAACTGCCTGCTCGCGGCCCGGCCGAGCCGTGGTGTCCTCCGCGCGTACGTTCATGCCGTCACCGTCCGTCCGAGGGTCAGGTCACGCACCCGGGAGCGGTCGAAGCGCCCGAAGTTGTAGTACGCCGCGCAGGCACCCTCGCTCGAGACCATGCAGGTGCCGATCGGCGTCTCGGGGGTGCACGCAGTGCCGAACACCTTGCACTCCCACGGCCTGAGCACTCCTTTGAGCACCTCGCCGCACTGGCAGGCTTTCGGGTCGGCGACCCGCACGCCGGGCACCGCGAAGATCCGCTCCGCGTCGTAAGCGGCGTAGGTGTCGCGAACCTGAAGCGCCGACAGCGAGATGAAGCCGAGGCCGCGCCACTCGAAGTAGGGCCGAAGCTCCATCACCTCGCCGATCGCTTCCAGCGCTCTCGGGTTGCCGTTCCACGGCACCACCCGGGCGTACTGGTTCTCCACCTCGGCCCGGCCCTCGGCGAGCTGGCGCATCAGCATCAGCACGGAGGCGAGGATGTCCAGCGGCTCGAAGCCGGCCGTGACGATGGGCTTGCCGTGCCTGCCGGGGATGAACTCGTAGGGCCGGCACCCGATCACGGTCGACACGTGCCCAGGTCCGAGGAAGCCGTCGAGGCGCAGGTCGGGCGAGTCGAGGATCGCCTTGATGGCCGGGATGATCGTCACGTGGTTGCAGAAGATCGAGAAGTTCTCGATGCCTTCCGCGCTTGCGCGCAGCACCGTCATCGCCGTCGACGGTGCGGTGGTCTCGAAGCCGATCGCCATGAACACGACGCGCTTGTCCGGATTGCCGCGCGCGATCTTCAACGCGTCGAGCGGTGAGTAGACCATCCGGATGTCGGCGCCTGCGGCCTTCGCGTCGAGGAACGACCCGCTGCCGCCGGGTACCCGCAGCATGTCGCCGAAGCTGGTGAGGATGACGTCGGGTTCCTGTGCGATCGAGATCGCGTCGTCGACCCGGCCCATCGGGATCACACAGACCGGGCAGCCCGGCCCGTGAACGAGCGTCACTGCCTCTGGCAGGTAGTCCTCCAATCCGTGTTTGTAGATGGTGTGGGTGTGGCCGCCACAAACCTCCATGAAGTGGTACTCGCGACCGGGCTCGCACAGCGCGGCGATCTGGGTCGCGATCGCTGCCGCGGTGTCCGCGTCCCGGAACTCGTCGACGTACCTCATCGCTGTTCTCCTTCGCCTCAGCCGATGTCGGAGGCGGCGAGCGCCGCGAGCTCGTCGTCGTAGGCCTGGCCGATGCCCACCAGGAAGTCCATGGCGGCTTGCGCCTCTTCCGGGTCGATCTTCGACAGCGCGAAGCCGACGTGGATGAGCACCCAGTCGCCCGGGACGACCGACTCGTCCTCGAGCAGCCCGATGTTCACCATCCGGCGGACGCCGGCGACGTCGACGCGGGCCAGGTCGCTGCAGAGAGCGTCGAGCTCGACGACTTCCCCCGGGATCCCCAGGCACATCGCGCGGCCTCCTTCTCCGACTACGCGGTCACTGCTCGCGGGCGACGGTGATCGACTCGAGCAGCAGGTCGTCGCCGTCGACGATGTCGACGTCGAGGTGGGCATCGGCCGCGACCGTGCCTGCCGCGACGAGAGGGAAGGTGCGGTCGAACAGCTCGCCGGTCATGTGGTGCGCGATCCCGACTCGCAGCTTGACGTTCCTCACCGTCCGGCCGTCGGCGCGTTGCAACACCGCGTCGAGAACGTCCTCGCAGATCCCTACCTCGTGCATGTCGACTCCTCGGCGTTGAGCAGTCCGATGACCGCGGCAGCGGCCAGCGGGATGGCGGCTTCGACGGCGGGTGACAACCCGATGCCGTCGTCGAGGGAAGCGGGCTCGCAGCCGACGACGTAGACGGTGTCGACGGCCGCGCCGGCGGACGCCGTGAGCCGGGCGAGCAGCGCGAGCACAGCATCGGGGCCCATGGCGTGCGGGTCGACCGGCGCGGACGAGTCGTCGTCCGGGAGGTGGGCGGCGAGGTGGGTTCGGAGCGTCGTCACCGTGCCGGGGGACTCGCCGCGCTGCAGCGCATCCACCAGCACGAGGGTGTCGTAGCCGTCGAGCAGCTGGTAGCCGAGGTGCACGCCGCGGATCCCGATGTCCGCGATCTCGACTCCGTCGGGCAGGTCGTACGCCGCGAGCTCGCGCGCCACTGCACTGCCGAACCCGTCGTCGCCCAGGAAGATGTTCCCGATCCCCGCCACCAGAGTGCGTTGCCCGGTCACGGCAGGGGCTCCAGCTCGTCCGGGCGGAAGTACCGGTAGCGGCCGTGTGAGGCCTGGAGCTCCGCGAGTGGGTCGCCGTCGACGCTCACCGCGACGTGGATCCCCCCGTCGACGTCGTGCAGCACGGCTTGCACGGTCGCGGCGAGCCCGTCGAGGAACAGGTCCTGCGCGTCGGCGCCGCGAATCCCCGGGCGCAGCCGGACGTGCGATCCGTTGCCGATCGTGACGCCGCGGATCTGAACCGTCTCGTGCTCCGGATCGGCCGGCTTGGGTTTGGCGGTCATCGAGCGGATTGCGCCGTGCAGCCGCTCGAGTACCTGCATCGGTAACCCGTCCACGGCATCGATGAGCGCCGCGGAGCGGGTATCGGTGCCGCGCGCCTCGCGCTTCTCCTGCTCCGTCATCGTCATCGTGCGAAGCGTGAGGATCTCGTCGATCTCGGTGCCGTCGTAGAGCGGAAGCGGGCTCTCCGGCGCGATCTGCGGGTTGTCGTCGAGGATGATCGGCGAGACCAGTACGACGTGCGAGCGGTCACTGCCGCCGACCAGGACGGGCCAGCAGTGTTCGTGCCGGCACCCCGCGACCGCCGGTCCGGCCCACTGCGGCGGCGCGGCACTCGACAGGACCGAGCCCGCCGACAACGCGAGCAGCATGTGGGTGGCGGCCGCTGCGGCCCGCAACGCCTCGTCCCGACTCGCGGCCGCTGCGCCTGTGAACGGCGTGTCGTTGGTCACCTCGACCCCGAGCCGGACCGCGCCGTACGGCCCATCGAGCGGTGTCGCCGTGACGCGGACGCGCAGCTGGACGGCGTGCACCTCGTGCACCAGCCGGCCGGCCGGGGTGCCGCTCGCGACGATCGGCTCCTCGCGACGGGCGGCGGGGAACGTGACCTCGTGGCTGATCGGCGCGGTGAGCAGCTCGTCCCACGACAGGTCGAAAGCGATGGTGCGTGACTCGCCCTCGTCCCAGTCGACGTGGACGGCCTCGGTCGTCTCCAGTCGCGCGACATCGCGGTATCCGCCGTCATGTGCGGTCTGCACCCGGCGGTGATCGAGTTGCAGGAACCGGACTTCGAGCTGCAGTCGGTCGTCGGGTGCCGGGTCGACGACCACTTCGGTCGACATGCGCTCGGCCTCGGCGTGGGCGGCAGCGTACGACGGCGGGAAGAGCACCCCCCACTGCCAGCGCATCCGGTTCTTCGTCGCGGACGCCCGGTAGGGGTAAAGGACGTAGCCCTCGAACATCACGGCGTCGGCGATTGCGCGGGCGTCGGCGAAGACGTCGGTCGCGGTGTGCGTGTCCGAGGTCATGTCGGCACCACCCGCGCCTCGAGCAGTGCGGCGAACGTGTCGTCCCAGGAGGAATACATGCCGCTGCGCCGGAACTGCTCGAGCGCCGCAACCGTGTCCGCGCGCATCCGGATCCAGCCCGTGCCCGGGAAGTGCGCGTCCATCAGCGCGCGCCAGGTCGCGACCGGTAGCCGGTAGGTGACCTCCCGGTCCCAGGGCACCGGCTCGACGACCAGCCCGTCACCGCCGGCGTAGAACACCGAGCCGGAGAACAGCAGCAGCAACGGAATCTCGCCCTCGTCGAGGGCGCGGAAGTACTTCGCGGCCGCGACCTCGGTGTCGTAGGTGCAGGGGATCCCGATCTCGACGCGGGTACGGCCGGTGAAACCGGGCACCATCAGCGAGATGGTCGACACCTGGATCGGCTTGAGCGTGTCACCCCACCGGCGAGTCTCACCGAACAGATCCAGCAGGGCTTCCGCCTCGGCGGCGGCGTAGCGGCGGCGGACCGGCTCGATCCGGATCTGGCAGCGCAACCCGATCCCGTAGACACGCCGGCCGGACGGCTCGCTCACCTCCAGGTCGAGCAGCAACGTCGGGATCGCGGCGGTCGGAGCCGGCCGCGCGCCGACGCAGACGAAGCCGAGATCGACCATGTCAGGCCGCCCCGTCATCGATCGCGGCGCGGCTCCGGTCGCGGAGCGCCGCGAAGAAGCGCTCGATCTCTTCGTGCGCCTCGGTGCCGCCGTCGAATCCGACCCACGACATCCGCAGCCGTCCGACGAGCTCGTAGCACGCGTCGATCGGCACCAAGTGGCAGCTGATGGCGCCGGCGTCACGTCCGTCGCGGTCGACGATCAGGGCCTCGACGTCGGGGGCCAGCAAGCGCCCGAGGAGCGTCCGCGCGAGCACCCGCTCCCACGCGTCGAGCGGCAACTCGCTCTCGGTGGCGCCACCGGGTCCGGGATAGAGAGCGACGATCCGGCCTTGCACCGAGTTGCGGAAGAAGAAGGCGACGCGCACCGGGATCGCGAACTGATCCCAGTCCTCGGGGCGCAACGCGAGCGACGGGTCGTGCAGCCAGCGATCCGGCACCGTCCGGTAGCGGCCGTTCGCAGCGCCGGCGTCGGTGAACAGCAGCCCGCAGGCTCGGCAGCAGCACATGATGCTGCGTCCCGCGATGTCGACGACATGCGCATGCTCGTTGGTGATTACTTCGCTGCACATCTCGCACTGCTCGCCGAGCCGGCGTGCCGGCCGCTCCCGCAGCAGCCGCCCGAGAGCCTCCGGCAGCGCGATGCGAGTCCCGCTCACGATGAGGCCCGACGCCTGCGTGTCGGTCATGACGCCGCCTCGCCGGCCGGGCAGGCGCTCCCGGCGTACTCGTGCCGGGGCTGGATCTGCAGCAGCGGTGGCTCCGCCACGGCCGGGTCGCGGATGCCGTCGACGGCCACCCGCGTGATTTCCGGAGCGGCGCTGAACAACGCGCGCTCGATGGCGCCGCGAACCGTCACCGTCGACGACGGGCAGCCGTCGCAGCTGCCGGCCAGGCGCAGCCGGACCACGACGCCATCGGCGTCCTCGTCGATCCCCAGCAGCTCGACGTCGCCGGCATGCGCGCCGAGCACAGGCCGTACCGCGTCGAGCGCGGCGGCGACCCGGCTACCGAGGTCGTCGGGATGCAGATCGTGCAGCACCAGCAGCCCGGCAAGGAGCTCGTCGTCCCGGGCGAGGCGCCGTACCTCCTGCGCCGGGAGGACGCCGACCAGCCGGGCGAGCGTCTCGCCGTACATCTGGCTCAGCGCGCGGACCAGATCGCCGAGGTCGTCCATGGCGTCGGGCCAGCGCCCGGACAGCCGGTCGAGCAGGTCGCCGACCCGCTGCCCGGCGCTCGCCGCTTCAACAGCCACCGCGGCTCACCCGGCCAGCGTCGCGTCGAGCCCGACCGGCGTGTGCACCTTCTCGAGCACGTCACCGTTGCCGAGGTACATGTGCACCCCGCAGGGCAGGCACGGGTCAAAGCTGCGGACTGCCCGCATGATGTCGATGCCCTTGAAGTTCTCCTTGGAGTTCTCCTCGAAGATCGGCGTGTTCTGCACCGCGTCCTCGTACGGGCCGGGCGTGCCAAAGCTGTCGCGCACGCTGCCGTTCCACGGAGTCGGCGGGTACGGGTGGTAGTTCGCGATCTTGCCGTCGCGGATGACCATGTGATGCGACAGGACGCCGCGCACCGCCTCGGTGAAGCCACAGCTGATTGCGTTTTCCGGCACCTTGAACGGCGTCCAGGTGTCGGTGCGTCCGGCGCGCACCTCGTCGAGCGCCTTCTCCACGAAGTGGTAGGCGAGCGCGGCGACGTAGGCCTGGAAGTAGGTCCGGGCGCGGTTGCGCTCGATCGCATTGCTCCACTTCGGGATCTTCCACTCAAACGTGGTCGCCGGCTTCGTGGCGGTCTTCGGCAGGTTGATGACGACGCTGCTGCCGGTCGCGCGCACATAGCCGACGTCGACCAGCCCCGCGAGCGCGGTCGTCCACAGCCGGGCAAGCGGCCCGCCGCCGGTGTCGAGCGCAAGGTGTTCGCTGCCGTCGAACCAGCGCGGCGACATCGTCCAGCTGTACTTGCCGTCGAAGTCGCGGCGCTGCGGTCGCGGGATCGTGTGCTGGTTCCACGGATGGTGCCGGTCGACCGGGTTGCCCAACGGGTCCTTCGTCACAAAGACCTCTTGGTCGTCCCAGTCGTCGTAGTAGGAAGAGCCGAGCAGGATCCGGATGCCGAGGTTGATGTCGACGAGGTCGGTCGTCAGCAGCCTGCCGTCGACCACGACACCTGGCGTGACGAACATCTTGCGACCCCATTCGGTCATCCGCTCGTAGCGGAAGTCGCAGTAAGCAGGGTCGTTGAGGCTGCCCCAGCAGCCGAGCAGGACCTGGCGCCGGCCGACTTCCTCGTAGCCGGGCAGTGCGGAGTAGAAGAAGTCGAACAGGTCGTCGTGTAGCGGGACGACTCGTTTCATGAACTCGGCGTAGCGCGTGAGCCGGCTGAGGTAGTCGGTGAAGAGCTGCACCGTGGCGACGGTCCCGACCCCGCCCGGGTACAGCGTGGAGGGATGGACGTGGCGCCCCTCCATCAGGCAGAACATCTCGCGGGTCCAACGGCTCACGGCGAGGGCTTCGCGGTAGAACTCCCCCTCGATCGGGTTGAGCGCCCGCATGATGTCGGCGATGGTGCGGTAGCCGTGGTCACCGGCGTGCGGCGCAGGCGTGTTCTCGGCCTGGGCGAGCACGCCCGGGTTGGTCTCCTTGACCATTCGCTCGCAGTAGTCGACCCCGACGAGGTTCTCCTGGAAGATGTTGTGGTCGAACATGTACTCGGCGGACTCGCCGAGATTGATGATCCACTCCCCGAGGTGCGGCGGCGCGACGCCGTACGCCATGTTCTGGTTGTAGACCGAGCAGGTCGCGTGGTTGTCGCCGCAGATCCCACAGATCCGGCTGGTGATGAAGTGGGCGTCGCGAGGGTCCTTGCCTTTCATGAAGATGCTGTAGCCGCGAAACACCGACGAGGTGCTGTGGCACTCGCGAACCTGCTTCTGCTTGAAGTCGATCGTGGCGTAGATGCCGAGGCTCCCGACGATGCGCGTGATCGGGTCCCACGCCATCTCCACGACGTCGGAGTCGGGCGGTGCCCCGGCGGTGCGGGCCGGTCGTTCGGTCGTCGTCATCGGATCACCATCCGGGCTCGTAGCCGGTTGTGAGTTCGTCGCTTCGCGCGCGCCACTTGGGCTCCTGGTCGACGGTCTGCTGTGTGATGCTGCGCAGCTTGCGGATCACAGGCCCGTAGACGCCTGCGGTGGCGAGGGTGGAGATCTTGCTGGCCGGCGGCTCGTCCATGAAGGGCATGAACTTGTCGGGGAACCCTGGCATCGTGCAGGCGATGCAGATCCCCCCGACGTTGGGGCAGCCGCCGATGCCGTTGATCCAGCCGCGCTTCGGGACGTTGCACTTCACGACCGGGCCCCAGCAGCCGAGTTTGACGAGACACTTCGGTGAGCCGTACTCCTTCGCGAAGTCGCCCTGCTCGTAGTAGCCGGCGCGGTCGCAGCCCTCGTGCACGGTCTGGCCGAACAGCCAACGCGGCCGTAGCGCCTCATCGAGCGGGATCATCGGCGCCTGCCCGGTCGCCTGGTAGAGCAGGTAGAGGATCGTCTCTGACAGGTTGTCGGGGTGCACCGGGCAACCGGGGACACAGACGATCGGCAGCCCCGCCTTCGACGTCCAGTCCCAGCCGAGGTAGTCGGGGACGCCCATCGCGCCGGTGGGGTTGCCCGCCATGGCGTGGATTCCGCCGTAGGTCGCGCACGTACCGACCGCAAGCACCGCGAGCGCTTTGGGGGCGAGCCGGTCGAGCCACTCGTTGACGGTGATCGGCTGTCCGGTCTGCTGGTTGGTTCCGAAGCCCGTGAAGTAGCCGTCCCCGTTGATCTTCTCGTTGGGAATCGATCCCTCGACGACGAGGACGAATGGGTCGATCTCGTCGCGTTCAGCCTTGAAGAACCACTCGATGAACGTGTCGGCACCGTCGACCGGCCCGCACTCGTAGTCAATCAGCGGCCAGTGCATGGCGAGCTTCGGCAAGCCCGGCAGCGCGCCCAGCACGATCTCCTCGATGCTGGGCTGGGTCGCGGCAGTGAGTGACACCGAGTCGCCGTCGCACGACAGGCCACAGTTGATCCAAAGGATGTGGATGGTGACGTCGGTGGGGTCAGCGATCGCGGTGGGCATGCTCGGCGTCCCTTCGACTGCGTACTGCACTCGTGGGACTCGGCCTATCGCCCCGGCCGATGCGGGGTAAGTGCGAGTGTCTAGGTGATCGGTGTACCTAGTGACGCCGCGGGCCGCGCTGCAGCCCGGCTTTGAGGTCCTTTCCGAGCAGCCGGCCGACGCCGAGCCGCGACGCGAGCTCGGACTCGTCGAGCTCCCCGGACGCCCCTTCGTAGACCACCCGGCCGCGTTGCAGCAGCACCGCACGGTCGGCGAGCCGCAACCCGAAGCGGATGTTCTGCTCGACCAGCAGCATGGTGACGCCGGTCCGCCGTACCTCGACCAGCGTCTCGAGCAGCTCGTCGACGATCGAAGGGGCGAGCCCCGCCGACGGCTCGTCGATCAGCACCAGTGACGGGCTGGAGATCAGCGCCCGCGCGACGGCGAGCGCCGCCTGCTGACCGCCGGACAGCGTGCCGGCGGGCTGGCGGCGCCGGTCGGCGAGCAGCGGGAACGTCGCGTACGCCTGCTCCAGCCGCTCGCTCATCGAGCGCCGCGCAGACCGTGACAGCGTGAAGCCGCCGACCCGCAGGTTGGCCTCGACCGACAGCGACCGGAACACCTGCCGCCCCTGCGGCACGTGCGCCATCCCCGCACCGACCCGGCGCTCCGGCGACCACTTCGACACGTCGACGTCGCCGAGAGTGACCGTGCCGGACCGAAGCGGTACGACGCCGGCGATCGTCTTCAGCAGCACCGACTTGCCGGCGCCGTTGAGGCCGAACACGCCCGTCACCGAGCCGGCCGGCACGGACAGGTCGACGCCGTGCAGCACCGTTTGCGACCCGAACCCGGCAACGACGCCGCGAGCCTCGACGGCGGCACTCATCGTGTCGCTACCTTCGACTTGTCAGACTCTGAGCGCGTTCGAGCGTGTTGAGAGCCTGACAAGTCGACTTGCGCGCCGAAGTAGGCGTCGATCACGCGCTGGTCGCGCGCGACCTCCGCCGGCGTGCCGGAGGCAACGACCACACCTGCGTCGAGCACGTAGACGAGGTCGCAGCAGTCGAACACCAGCGGCACGTTGTGCTCGATGATCAGCACGGTCCGCCCCAGCGAGTCGCGCAGGTCCCGCAGTCGTTCGGCCAGCCGCTCGGCCGCGCCCGGGGACATGCCTGCCGACGGCTCGTCGAGCATCACGAGCTCCGGTCCGGTGAGCAGCAGCGACGCCATCTCCACCAACCGCTGCTGGCCGCCGGAGAGATTGCGCAACGGCTTGTCGGCATGATCCTCGAGGCCGAGCGAGGCGACTGCCGCCGACGCTCGCGCGCGCAGGTCCGCCTCGCTGCGACCGACGTGCGGCGCCATGACGAGGGCCGCTGTGTCGCCGTACGACGCCAGCTGGTGTTGTGCCAGCAGCAGGTTGTCGAACAGCGACAGGTCGAGCGCGAGCCCGACGTGCTGGAAGCCGCGCGCGATCCCGAGCCGGGCGCGCTGGTCCGCCCGCAGCGACTGGATCTGCGTCGCGTCGAAGCAGACGACGCCTGACTCGCAGCGCACGAGTCCCGAGATCGCGTTGAACAGCGTCGACTTGCCGGCACCGTTCGGTCCGATCAGCCCGACGATCTGCCCCCGCGGTACGACGAGGCTGGCGTGGTCGACAGCGGTGAGCCCGCCGAAGCGCACGGTGACGTCAGAGACCTCGAGCAGGTTCGCGCGTCCGCTCGGCTCGCGCAACACTCCATGGGATTGCGCGCGGAGCGCGACGCTCCGCTCGCTTGCCCCGGGCAGGCCGAACTGTGGCAGCGCCGGCTCGTCGTCGACCTCCACCTCGCCCGCGCGGGCGGCTCGCCGCCGGCCGAGCTCGTCGCGGATCAGCGTCGGCAGCTCACCGAGACCGTTCGGGTTGCGTGTCACGGTGACCAGGAGCAGGGCGGCACCGATGGCGTACTGGTAGCCCTGCACCGCGCCGATCGCGTCAGGCAGCAGCGTGAACGCAAGTGCTGTCGTGACGACGGCGCGGCGATGACCGAGCCCCCCGACGATGACGATCGTGACCAGCTGCAGCGACAGCAGCAACGTGTAGGACTCGCTGCTCACCGAGTACTTCGCGTGTCCGTCCATGGCACCGGCAAGACCGGCCATGCCGCCGGACACCACGAACGCGAGCAGCTTGTAGCGCGTGACGTCGATCCCGTGTGCCGCAGCGACCGCTTCGTTCTCCTTCAACGCCCGCATGGCGCGACCGAGCCGGGTGCGGACGACGTTGTCGTCGACCGCGCACACGACGACCAGCAGCACCAGGCAGATCGCCAGATAGATGCCGGAGTCGAGCTGCGAGTCGGTCAGCAGGTGCGAGCCCCACACCCGCTTCGGCAGCGGGAAGCCGGACGACCCGCCGGCACCGGACAGCCACGTCCCGGGGAGCACCGAGTACTCCACCGCGATCCCGAACACCAGTGTGACGATGCCGAGGTAGAGGCCGCGCAGGCGCAGCGCGGGCAACCCGATCACCAGTGCCACGAGCGCGCCGACCACGAGGGCCGTCGGCATGCCCACCCAGAACGGCAGGTCGTTGCGCGAGGTGATCACGCCGCTCGCGAACGCGCCCGCGCCGAGCAGCCCCGCGTGACCGAGTGAGAGCTGGCCGGCGTACCCGAGCAGCAGGTTGACGCTGACTGCGGCGACCGCCGTCGCGATCGCCTCCGCACCGAGCTGCCAGTTGGCCCCTGAGACGAGCTTCGGCATCGCGGAAGCGGTGGCGAGCGGCAGCGCGATGGAAAGGAGAAGGAGTACGCCGAGGTTCGCCTTGCGATGTGGCGCCGCCGTTGCCCCGCTCACTCGCGCGCTCCCAGCAGGCCCTGCGGCCGGGCGAGCAGCACGATCAGGACGATCGCGAGCATCCCGAGGTTCTGCGGACCCGGGACCTGCGTGTACTGCACGAAGTGCGCGACGACCTCGGCTTCGGCGAGGCCGACGAGCAGACCCCCGGCGAACGCGCCGGGAAGGCTGGTGAGCCCGCCGAGCAGTGCGGCGGTGAGGCCGTTGATGAACAGCGTCGAGGCGAACCCAGGAGCCAGGACGCCGACGGTCGGCTCGATCAGCAGGCACGCGATGACCGACAGGGCGCCGGCGATCGCCCACGTGACGGCGCTGACCCGTGCTCGCGGCACGCCCATCAGCTGCGCCGCGACCGGGTCGTCGGCGGAGGCGAGGATCGCGAGGCCGAACCGCGTGCCGCGCAGGAACACCGCGAGCGCGAACGCGATGACCGCGACGACGACGACCGCGAGCTCCTGCGTCGGTGAGATCAGCACTCCCGAGACCGTGATGCCGCCGTGCGTCAGCGGGGCGGGGAACACCTTCGCCGACCCGGCGAACCACCGGGCCTCGAGCCCGGTGAGCAGCCCGAGCAGGCCGATCGTCGCGACCGTCTTCGTGATCTGCGACGCCGCGACGAGGTGCCGCATCACGAGCCGTTCGAACAGCAGCGCGACCGCGATCCCTACCGCCAGGGCAGCGAGTGCGCCGACCCACCACGGCTGGCCGTGCTTCCCGCTGATCCACCACGTCATGTACAGCGCGAGCGTCCCGATCTCGGCCTGCGCGAAGTTGACCGCCCGGGTCGCCTTGTAGACCAGCGTGATGCCCGCTGCGAGCAGCGCGTAGATGGTTCCGGCGATCAAGCCGACGACGATCGTCTGCAACCGACAGGCCTTACTTGTACGACGTGATGCAGCGCTTGACCGGCGCCCAGTTCGGCCGGTTGCGCGGGTCGCGGATCACCTTGAACACGTTCACCGTCGCGCCGCCGTGATGGTGGTCGCCGGTGTCGAAGTTGATCGGGCACGCCGGCGGCGTCGTGTACTTGAAGCCCGCGAGCAGCATCCCGGCGAGCCGGTTGCGCGTGCAGTCCGGACCGCACTTCTGCAGCAGGTAGGCGATGAACGCCTGGCCCTCCCAGTTCAAATAGAGCAGGTCGCCGCCGTCACCGGACAAGTGCGCGCTTGGGTCGTACTGCCGGTACTGCTTCTCGAACTCCGTCATCTGCGCGGCGTACGGCTTGAAGGTCCCGCCGTGGTCGAACGGGTCGTAGGCGTCCCAGGTCGCGACGCCCCACAGCGGCTGCGCGAACGAGGACTGACCGAGCGTGTTGGTCTCGAGGTTGAACGGGAACACGAGCCAGTCCGGGTGCCAGCCGAGTGACTGCGCCTGCTTGAGCATCTCGACGGTGGCGAGCGCGTTCTCCCACGCGAAGACGACCTGCGCACCCTTCGAGCGCAGCTGCACCAGGTCCTGGACGTAGTTGGCCTGGTTGTTCTGCACCGGCAGCGCCGCAACGACCTGCCCGCCGCCGGCCTTCACGACGCTGGTGAACGCGTCGCTGCCGGGCTCCCAGTTCGGGCTCTGCCGGTAGAGGATGCCGACCTTCTTGCCCTTGAACTGCGCAAGGTCGAGCTCGCCGAACATCTTGCCGATCTGCTCGACGCTCGGCAGCGCGGTGAAGCTGTACTTCAGTCCTTGCGAGCCCTTCAGCACGGCGTCGTGGTAGATGTACAGCATCTTGTTCTGCTCGGCCCACTGCCGTACGGCGGGGATCTGGTCGAAGCCGATGCCCCCGATCAAGAAGAACGGGTTGGAGTCCTTGCACTTCTGCGCGGCCTGCACCGCCTGCGCCGGGTCGTAGTTGTCGTTCTGGTAGCTCATCGACACCTTGCGGCCGAAGATGCCGCCGTGCGCGTTGAGCCACTCCCAGTAGACGTTCAGGTCCTTCGCGCCGATGTCGAACGCCGGACCGTATGTCGTCGCCGCGTGGCCGCACAGGGTGATCGACTTGTCGGTGATGCCGACCCGGTCGGCCGCGCCGTGGTAGAGGTCGGCCGTCGGAACGCCGCCGTTCGCCGGGAAGAACACGCGGGTCCCCGAGATCGTCTCCCAGTGCCCCTTGCCGGTGAACTCACTCGCCGACGGATTGGCGCTCGGAGCCGTGCCGCTGGCGTCGGTGCGGCTGCCGCCGTTGCCCACGCCGGGCAGCGCCGACGCCGTCGCGCTGCCGCCTGCATGGCTGCGACCGGTGCCGACGGGGGTGGGACCGCCGGGGAGGCTCGGCAGGGTCGACGTGCCGGTGCTCGGTGCGAGGCCCGGCACCGCGCCGTTGCCGTACGACGCCGGCATCGACGTCTCGTTGTTGTTCACGACCGCGTAGCCGGTGAAGACCAGCCCCCAGGCGAGCGCTGCGGCGGCCACGCCGTACGAGCGCGGGTGGGTGCGGATGGCCGCGATGATCGGCGGTACGTCGCGGCGGAGCTCGTCGGCGATGAGTGCGCGATGTGCGATCGCGATCGAGCCGATCGCGATCAGGACGCACAGCGCGAGCACCCACGGCCAGGCGTCGAGCAGCTTGTGATCGCTGGTGGAGACCGCGGCGAGCTGGGTGCGCGGGCTTGCGACGACCGGCGCGGCCTGGCCGGACGGACCGGTCTCGGCCGGCGCCACCGAGGTGACGGCCGGCGCGGAATGGAAGTGGATGAGCGGCTGAGCGGGGGACGAGACGCTGCCGTGATCAGAGTGCGCCGGGTGCGCTGGGGTCACCGGCTTGGCGATGGCGCTCTGCACGGCGCGGTCGATCGAGGCCACCATGCCCTTGATCCCGAACCCGGCGCTCCAAGTCGCGACCGGGCTCGCCGCGATCGCCACCAGCGCGGCGCCGTGGTTGCCGTGTCGCGACCATTGCTGCTCGAGCTTGTCGAGGTCGAACCGCCAGCGGGCGCCGCCCTCGATCGGCTTGCCGATCGCGCTTGCCGTCGCGCAGTCGTACGCCGGCGGGGAGCCGGCGGAGAGCGTTGCCGGCAGCGGCTTCGTGAGCGGGCAGGCCTCGATGATCGGGCTCGCGAGGGTGAGCGCCGCGCCGGCGATCGGTGAGCCGACCACCGCGGGCATCGTGACCCGGAGCGAGGCGGGGTCGGCCGATCTGGGCAGATGGGCGAGATTGACGCGGAAGTAGCCGCGCGTGAGCTCCTGCCCCCCGGTCATCGCGACGTGGATCGTGGTGCGGTCGCCCTGGTACGGATCGATCGGGGTCACCGCGACGTAGCCGGCGCGAGCGACGGGCACCCGCACGACCCCGACGCGGTGGTGCTTCGGTATCGGCGCCGAGGGGTGTGCGCCCCCGGTGATGCTGACGGCAGCGGCCGGGGTGGCGAGGGCGGTGCCGAGCAGTACGCCGGCGACCGCGAAGGTCCGAAGTGCGCGGGGCCGCGCTGCCCCTCGCCGTCCAGGCACGAGCCCTCCTGCTGCCGAACGATCGTTCGGGCGAACATTGGCCGTAACGCAGCGTCATGTCAAGGGACGTATTGATTCCAAAGCAGAAACGCCGTACCGGCCTTGACGGCTCGAACCGGGGCCGTGACACTTCGCACCGAACGATCGTTCGGATGGCGAGGTGAGCGTGGACGCGGAGCCGGTGCTGGGCGAGGCCGCCCTGCTGCCGCCCGGGGCGACCAGCGACGGCACGTTGCGCCGCCTCCAGGAGGCCGCGCTGACCTGCTTCGGCGAGCGTGGCTACCACGGCGTCTCGATCCGCGACCTGGCGAAGGCGGCCGGGATCCAGCCGAGCTCGATCTACGCCCACGTGCGCTCCAAGGAAGAGCTGCTGTTCGGCATCTCGATGCTCGGGCACGAAACCCAGCGCGACGCGGCGGACGCCGCGGTGCTGGCTGCCGGGCCCGAACCGGTCGAGCAGCTGCGCGCCTACGTCCAGGCCCACGTGCACATGCGCGCGACGTACCGGATGCTCGCGCGGGTCTGCAACCGCGAGCTCGCCGCCCTGTCGCCCGAGCACGAGCAGCAGGTGCGCACCGTGCGCGAGTCGTCGGTGCGGCTGCTGCAGGGCGTGCTCGCGCGGGGGGAGCGGCTCGGCGCGTTCGTGATCGCTGACCCTTTCCTGGTCGCTGCGGCGATCGGCGCGATGGGGATTCGCGTGGCCGAGTGGTGGGAGCCGGGTGGCGAGCACACCGCCGACGAGGTCGCGGACGCGTACGCCGCGCTGGCGCTGAAGATGGTCGCGAAGTGAGCAGGAGGCAGCTGTGACGAAGCCCGAGCCGGTCGATGTCGAGGTGGCGGGCGGAGTGCTGCGGGTGCTCGTGCACCGTCCCGAGGGCGAGCCGACGCTGCCGCCGGTGCTCGGGCTGCACGGCGTGACGGCGTCGTCGATGTCGCTGCAGCCGGTAGCTCGGGCACTGCTGCCGGAGACACTGATCGCTGCCCCCGATCTGCGCGGCCGAGGCGCGAGCGGGCAGCTGCCGCCGCCGTACGGCATGGGGGTCCACGCCGACGACTGCGCGGCGGTGGTGCGTGCGCTCGGTCTCGGCCCGGTGGTCGTCGTCGGCGAGTCCATGGGGGCGTACGTCAGCGTCGTGTTCGCCGCGAAGTACCCGGAGCTCGTGAAGTCGGTGGTCCTCGTCGACGGCGGGATCCCGCTGCCGCTGCCGGAGGGTGTGCCGGCAGACGTGATCCTGCCCGCGGTGCTCGGGCCGGCAATCGAGCGGCTGTCCCGGACCTTCGCGTCGGTGGATGAGTACTTCGAGTACTGGCGGGCGCATCCCGCTGTCAGCGAGGGCTGGAGCGCCGACGTCGAGGACTACCTGCGTTACGACCTGACCGGTGAGGAGCCGGAGCTGCGGTCGCGAGTGTCGAAGGCGGCGGTCGAGGGTGACTTCGCCGACCAGCTGAACAACGCGGATGCGATCGTCGCGTCGCTCGCGTCACTGACCTGCCCGCTCCGGTTGATCCGCGCGACGCGGGGCCTGATGAACGAGCCCACTCCGTTGCTGCCCGATGCGCTGGTCGAACCGTGGCGGGAGAAGTTGCCGCAGCTCGAGGTCGAAACCGTGGACGACACCAACCACTACACGCTGATGTTCGGCGAGCGGGGCGTCGAGCGAATCGTGAAAGCGGTCCACGACCTCGCCTGATCGCGTGTGACATAGGTGTTGTGTCACCTTGCTCGCATGTCACATGCGTGTCGTGAAATGCGACTCCTATGTCACATGCGTGTCGCGCTTCACGACAGCTATGTCACATGCGAACCGCGTACCGGGTCGGGGCGTCGATGCGGTTCATCTCCGCCGCCAGCCGGTTGATCAGCTCTGCGCCCTGCGCCATCAGCTGCTCACCGTTGCCGCCGAGGATGGGGAACTCCGGCACCAGCGAGTAGCGCGGCGTCGGTGCTCCCAGCACCCGGCCGGCGGCGATCGCGATCCAGGTTCGCGGATGCGACATCAGCCGCAGCGTCCCGAGCGTCGGCGCCAGGATCTGGTGCACGCCGTCGTGACCGACGCGGTTGCTCGTGGCGCTGGGTGCGGCGGTGATCACGTAGCCGCCCTCGTCGAGTGCCGCGGCGATGTCAGTGCGGACGATCGCGTTGTGCTGCGTGATCCGCTCGCCGGGCACGAGCTCGACGTACGTCGACTCCCGCACATTCGCCGTACGCGGCGTCACGTACCAGACCTTGTCGCACGCCCAGTCGAGCGCGTCGGCGAGGCAGACCAGCTCTTCGCCGAAGCGCTTGCCGCGGCCGCTGATGCCGTGGCTGATGACGATCCCCATCTTCGGGGTGTAGCCGAGGCGGGTGAGCCCGACGTACGCCATCGCGTGCAGCAGCCCGATGTCGAGCAGCGGTCCGTGCGGAACAGCGTTGATGACGTTGCCGCCCGACTGGAGGTGCTCGCCCAGCCGGTGGAACGACGCGACGATCGCCTCGTCGGCGAGCGTCCGCTCGACCATTGCCTCGAACCGAGGGTCGATGATGCACGCCATTCCCTGCACGAACTCGGCCGGCTTCGCGGTGCCGGTCGAGAAGTAGGCGTCCTGCGCGGCGTACCGGTCGGGGTCGACCTTGAGGCCCTCGACGTCGCCGTCGTCGTGCTGAGCGGAGAGCTGGATCGAGGCCTCGATCCGGGCGAGGTCCGGGTAGTCCATCGGGTAGGCGTACCGCCGCCCGTTGCGCTCGGCCTCCTGCAGCTCGATGCCGGCCACCGAGCGGAGGATCATCGATTCAGCCTAAGGCGCGAGGCGCCCGTCGTCTCGTTACCGGCGAGTACGACGGATGGCCGGGGCCCGACATAGGTGTGACGCAAGGGCGGCAGCGGTCCGCCCTTGCGTCACACGTCTAACGGCGTTCGACCGGATCCGGTTACGCCAGGATCTTGTGTCCGCTCGCGCCGGCGTCCAGCGCCTGGCGCCACGTGTACACGAACTGGAACGAGGACTTGACGCTGCCGACGAAGATCTGGGCGATCGAGGAGCCGGCCGGCTTGGCGGTCCCGGCGCCGGCGACCAGTGTCGGCAGGCCGGAGTAGGCGCCGAGGATCACGTGACGGTGACCCCAGCAGCCCTTCGCCGAGCGGGTCTGGCAGTCAAGGTTGACGCTCCCGTTCGCCGAGTAGCCGTCGTTGTACATCCAGTCGTAGTCACTCGCCAGCGGGCCGAAGTCGCCGGCCCAGATCGAGCCGTACTCGCGCACCCCGAGCAGCGCCATCACGGCGTTGACCAGGGTGGGGTCGGCGCGGACGACGGCGGCGTGGTGGGCATTGGCGTTGAGCTTCGCGGTCAAGCCCTTGAACGGCCGCAGCCCGCGGTCCACGCGCTCGAGGTCGGTGACGATGAAGGTCTGCTGCGCCATCGAGAGCGAGGTGTAGTCGGCCGGCAGGATCATCGGGCGGACGCCTTCAGCGGCGCGGGCGTTGTTGATGGCCTGCAGTGCCTGCTTCACGCAGGACTTGCTGTTCGAGCCGTTCACGGCGCAGTTGGCCAGGTAGTCCGGAGAAGGGGAGACGTTGCGGCGCGGGTCGTGCAGCTTGGCCGTGGCGTGGTGGATGTTCGCGAGGGCGACCGACTTGGTCTGCGGCCTGGCGAGCCCCGCTGCCGGCGAGGTGACGAACGACGCGGTGAACGCGAAAAGGGAGAGCAGGATGCAGGCCAGCACCAGGGCGTGTGTGCGGTCCCTTTTGCCTGTTGAGTAGTAGTTGGTCATGATGTCCGCCGATTTGAGCCTTGAGGACTTCGTGGGTCGAAATCCTTGAAGTTCCTTGCAATTCCGGTATCGGCAGAGACACCGGTCGGACTCGATGGACAAATGGAGTCATTTGTGAGGGCGAAAGGCCCGAGTTGTCCCGACCGCGGATTAACGTTCGGACTATGCGCATCGTCGATGCCGACCAACATCTGTTCGAGCCGCGCACGATGTGGCGCGATCACATCGATCCGCGGCTGCGCGACAAGGCACTCGAGATCGTCGATGACGACCTCGGCTATGCCTGGCTGACCCTCCACGGTGAGCGGCTGTATCTCGCCGAGCCGCAGCAGCCGCTGCGGGCGAAACAGATCGGTGAACACCGGCTGCGCCAGCAGCGGGGCGAGCCGGCCGAAGCGACGTACGACGAGCAGGTGCCCGCGTCGTACACCGATCCGGTGGCGCGGCTGCACGCGCTTGACGAGTTCGGGCTCGACGCCGCGGTGCTGTTCCCGAACTTCGGCCTGATCTGGGAGGAGATGCTTGCCGCCGACCTCGAAGCGCTGACCGGCAATCTCACGGCGTGCAACCGGTGGCAAGCCGCCAACGCCGCGGCCGGAGCCGGTCGGCTGTTCCCGGTCGGGCATCTCACGTTGCGTGATCCCGACTGGGCGGTGGCGGAGATCGCGCGGCTCGGCCGGGACGGCGTACGCCTCGCGATGGTCGCGCCCGCGCCGGTCAACGGGAAGCGGCTGTCGCATCCCGACCACGACCCGATCTGGACGGCGTTCTGCGATGCGGGCGTGTCACCGGTCTTCCACGTCGGCAACTTCAAGGGCGCCTTGCATCCGGCGTGGTACGCCAGCGATCCCGACCCGGCCGACCGGCTGCTGGACTCCGTCTTCCTGTACGTCGCACCGGCTGTTGCGCTGGCCGACCTGATCCTCAACGGAACCCTCGATCGCTACCCCGACCTTCGGCTCGGGGTCGTCGAGCTGACCGCGGCATGGGTGCCGCAGTTCCTGTTGATGCTCGACGGCGCCGCCGACTTCTACACGCTGCGCCACGGTGCTCCGCTGCATCCGCTGCGGCTGCGGCCCTCGGAGTACTTCCTGCGCCAGGTGCGGGTCGGTGCGCTCGCCTACGAGAACCCCGCGGACCTGGTGCGGGCGGTCGGCGGCGACACCTTCATGTTCGGCAGCGACTGGCCGCACGCCGAAGGCATCGCGCGGCCGTACGACGACTACGCGGCGGCCATCGCGACCCTGCCGGCCGACGCGACCGCGAAGGTGATGGCCGACAACGTGGCCTGGCTGCTCCGCAGCTAGCAAGTCCGCCGTGATCTTGACGAAGAAGGCGTTATCCGGCCGTCATAGCGCCACTTTCGTCAAGATCACGGCGGAGGGGCAGAACGCGGTTCGGTAGCGTCCCGCTATGCGCGCTGTCGAGATCTTCCAGCTGACCGGACCCGAGACCGCGACCCGGCTCGCGGACCTGCCCGAGCCCGCCCCCGCGGACGGTGTCGTCGTGGTCGACGTCAAGGCGGCGGGAGTGTCGTTCCCCGAGGTCCTGCAGACGCGTGGTGAGTACCAGTACAAGCCCGAGCTGCCCTTCGTGCCGGGCAGCGAGGTGTGCGGCGTGGTGCGGTCGGCGCCGGACGGCTCGGGCTTCGCGGCAGGCGACAAGGTCGTCGCGTTCTGCCTCAGCGGCGCATTCGCCGAGGTGGCCGCTGCGCCGCTCGCCATGACGTTCCCGCTGCCCGACGGCCTCGACTTCGCTCAGGGCGCGGCGTTGATCCTCAACTACCACACGGCCTACTTCGCGCTCGTCACTCGCGGGCGGCTGAAGCCGGGCGAGACCGTGCTCATCCACGGCGCCGCCGGCGGTGTCGGCACCGCGACGATCCAGGTGGCCAAGGGGCTCGGCGCGCGGACCATCGCCGTCGTGTCGACCGATGACAAGGCGATTGTGGCGAAGGACGCCGGGGCCGACGAGGTCGTGCGGTCCGACGGCGCCTGGAAGGACGACGCGCTCGCCCTCACCGGCGGCCAAGGGGTCGACATCGTGGTCGACCCGGTCGGTGGCGACCGGTTCACCGACAGCCTGCGGTCGCTCAACCGCGCCGGCCGGCTGGTCGTCATCGGGTTCACCGGCGGCGCGATCCCCGAGGTCAAGGTGAACCGGCTGCTGCTGCGAAACACCGAGGTGGTCGGCGCCGGATGGGGTGAGTACCTGTTGTCATCGGGTCTTGCGTACGGCGCGGAGGTTGCGGTCGAGATCGCGAAGCTGGCCGCAGCCGGTCACATCAACCCGCCCGTGGGTGCGCGCTTCCCGCTCGAGCGGGCCGGCGAGGCGCTCGCGATGCTCGACAACCGCCAAGCGACGGGCAAGGTCGTCCTCGAGCCGTGACGGGTGTCGCGGAGCTCGATGACGTCGCGGCTGTCGCCGCGCCGATGAGCGAGGCCTAGAAGAGCTCGGACAGGCGCGGCGGGTCCGCGCCTGCTCTTTCACAGGTCCGACCCGCGACGTACGACGCGAACTCCAGCACCAGCTCCAGCTCCCGCTTGTTCAGCGCTTCAACCTTCGCGCGGCTGAAGCCGGCGAGCTCGGACAGGACGGTGGCCATGAACGCGTCGCCGGCACCGACCGTGTCGACCACGTCGACCGCCGCCGCCGCACAATGCTTCTCGACCTGTTGCGTCCAGCCCGATGCGCCCGCCGCACCCCGGGTGACGATGACGAGTGCTGGTCCCAGGCTCAGCAGCCGTCGTGCGACTTGCTCACTGTCGAGCTCTGGGTACACCTTCGCCGCGTCGTCGTCGCTGAGCTTCACGACATCGGCGCGTGCGGCGTGCGTCTCGACGACCACACGCGGATCGGAAGCAACGACCCCGTCGCGCCAGTTCGGGTCATAGCTGATCAACGCCTTGCCGGCGTACCGATCGACGACGGCCGCGACCTCGGCCGCGCCCGGTTGCACGACCGCGCCGAGCGAACCGAAGTGCAGGACGTCCAGCGCCGGCCAGTCGACGTCGAAGCGCGGGTCCCAGCCCAGCTCGAACGAGTACGTCGCGCGGCCGCCGCCGTCGATCGACGCTGTCGCGGTCGCGGTGGGAAGAGACGACTTGCCGCACGTGACAGCGACGGCTTCGGCTGACAGTGCGGCGCGCAGCTCGGCGCCGCGGGCGTCGTTGCCGATCGCGGTGAACAGGTGCACGGCAATGTCGAGCCGTGCCAGTCCCACCGCGATGTTGAGCGGGCCGCCACCGGGACGCTCGGTGGTCACACCGTCCGCATCGGTGAAGACGTCGCACAGGGACTCGCCGAGCACCCCGATCGTCATCAGACGGTGACTATCTCAACTTTCCCTGAAGTCAGCCGAGCGCAAGGGCGCGAGGGCAACGGTCGCGCCCGGTGGCGCGACGCCGAAGTGCAGCCGATCGCTACGCCCGCAGTGCTGGACTACTGGACCGTGAGGTGGTTGGACTTGATCGTCAGCGTGTAGCGCTTGATCACCTTCTGCGACGGGCCCTTCTGGACCATCTTCACGGTGGTCGTGCCCTTGCCGACGACCTTGTAGGTCCAGGTGTCGGTGTCGATCCCGCCAACCGCGGGCGGAGTGGCCGAAGACTTCTTAGTCTTGCCGATCAACTTCACGTAGCGCGAGTCGAACTTGGTCTTGAACGACCACGCGTCGCCACAGTCGGCGCAGTTCTTCAGGCGGATCTTGAACGTCGTGCCCTTGGTGATCTGTTCGGTGTGCCCGCTGTCGGCCTTGGTGTAGACCGGGCCGTTGAAGCCGGCGAGTGCGGTGCCGGCAAGCGGCCCGGCGACGATCGCGGCAGCGGCGGAGGCAGCAATCAGGATGCGAGCGGGCGACGCGGGTTTCACTGGGGCCCCCTGGGCAGCTTGGGTGAGCCACCGACCGTAGAGGGCCGCAGGATCAGTTGGCAAGGCACCTGAACGGCTCGAACCAGTTGGTGTTCCCGCTCCCCGACGCCGCGCACCCCGATCGTCATCAGACGGTGACGATCTCAACCTTCCCTGAGTCGCCGGAGCGGAAGGTGTCCAGCGCGGCGGCGTACTCGGTGAGCCCGAAGCGGTGGGTGACCAGTCCGGCGGCGAACTCCGGCTTCGCTGCGAGCTCCGCAACGGCCCGGTCGAAGGAGTTGTGCACGGCCATGCTGCCGACAATCGTGATCTCGCGGCGGTACACGTCGTACGGCGCGAGGGGAACGGTCGCGCCCGGAGGCGCGACGCCGAACAGCAGCAGGGTGCCGCCGGTCGCGACGCGGTCGAGGGCGTCGGCGATCGCGGTGGTGGATCCGGTGCAGTCGATGACCGTGTCCCAACCGGGGGCGTCGAGCTCGGCTGCCGACGCGGCGGTGCAGAAGCCGAACCCCGCGGCGCGCTCCCGTCGCTCCGCGTTCGTCTCGACGACGCACACCGGTGCATCGGTGCGCGATTGCGCAGCGTTCGCCATGAGCAGCCCGACGGTGCCCGCGCCGTAGACCAGCCAATGGCCGTCGCGCCGCTGCGGGCCCATGCGGTCGAGACCGTGGATCACGCACGACATCGGCTCGACGAGAGCCGCGACCTCCAGCGGGAAGTCCTCCGGCAGCACCGCGCAGGCCGACGCCGGCGCGGCGACGTACTCGGCGCAGGCGCCGGCACGCGTCACGCCGATCGCTGCGTAGTTCTCGCAGAGGTTCGACCGCTCGGCGCGACACGGGCCGCAGGTGCCACACGGCAGGTTCGGGTCGACCGCCACCCACGTGCCGATGTCCGGGCCGTGGTCGGTGCTCGACTCGACGACCCGGCCGTAGAACTCGTGTCCCGGCGTGAGCGGGTAGGCGATGTCGGGCAGCGCGCCTTCGACCAGGTGCAGGTCGGTGCCGCAGATGCCGCACCCGGCGACCGCGATCAGGACCTCACCCGGAGCCGGGAACGGCTCGGGGACCTCGCGGACGACGACCGAGCCCGGTGCCTCGATGACGGCGGCATGCATGGTGAGGCCATTCTGATCGGCTCATCACGCCAGGAGGTACATGGATTGCCTCCACAGACCCGCCGATCTAACGTCGTGGACCTCCACCCCCACACCAGGTGAAGGCGGGAGCGTGATGGCGCGCACCAAGCAGGTCGCTTCGCCGACCGGTGCCGCCGCCTGGCTCGACCTGCTGCTCGCGGGCGCCGACCTCAACGCCCTCGAGGACACCCGCGCGAGGCTCCTCGCGGGCGCGGGCAGCGACCTCGAGCGTGCGGAGGTCGAGCAGGCGGCCGGGCTCGCGATCCGACTGCACGGCCAGCTGCGGGAGCACCGGCAGCGAGTGGCCGAGTTGGGAGCGCTGCACGATCTGACGGTCCGGCTCTCGGGGGTCCGCAACCTCGATGCGCTGCTTCAGGACATCGTCACCGAGGCCCGCCGACTGCTCGATGTCGACGTGGCGTATCTGGCCATGCGCGAGCCCGACGACTCGCTGCACATCAGGGTCACCGACGGCTCGCTCGGACCGCACTTGCGCGGGGTCGTCATCCCCGCGCACGCCGGGCTCGCCGGCCGGGTGGTCGACTCCGGATCGCCGGTGAGCAGCACCGACTACCTCTCCGACGCGGACCTGCATCACGTCGAGGACGTGGACAAGATCGCGCGGGTTGAGAACCTGCGCACGATCGCCGGCGTCCCGATGCGGCTGCGCGCCGACATCATCGGTGTGCTCATGATCGGTGAGCGCGACGTCAGGCAGCCGTCGGCAAACGAGCTCTCCTTGCTGGGATCGCTCGCGTCCTTCGCGGCGCTCGCGATCGAGGCGGCGCACCAGCTTGAGGAGCAGAGCCGGGCGCACGAAGCGTTGCGCGCGCAGGCGGAAGGAACGTCGCGTGCCGCCACGCTCCACGAGCGGCTGATGGATGTCGCGTTGTCGGGTGGCGGGGTGGAAAAGGTCATCGCGGCCCTCTCCGAGGTCGTTGACGGTGTCGTCGCGTTCGCTGACGAGACCGACCGCGTCGTCGCCGCCGCGCGGGCCGGCAAGGAAGCCGACGATGTGGCAGCGCAGCTCGTCGACGGCGCGCTGCCGTCGGTGGCGTTCCGGCCGTTGTCGCACCGGCACACCGTCGTCGAAGAAGCAGTGACCACGGTTCCGGTGGCGTCGGCCGACTCGTATTTCGGTGCGTTGCAAGTGGCCGCGGCCGGCGGGCTCGACGACGTCACGCGCCGGCTGCTCGAACGCTCCGCCCTCACGATCGCCCTGGTCGTCGCGTCCGAGCGTGCGGTCAACGACGCGGAACGGCGGACCAGCTCGGAGGTTCTCGAGCAGCTGCTGACGAGGCGGATCGAAGACCTGCCCGGCTTCAGCCGGCGGGCCCGCAGCCTCGGCCTCGACCTGTCGGCCGGCAATGCCGTGGCTGTCGTCGACCCGGGCGCGCGCGGGCCGCAGCTGCTCGCCGACCTCGAGCGTCATGTGCACGCAACGGGTGGCCTCGCCGCGCGGCTCGGCGGCCAGCTCGTCGCCGTCGTACCCGCGCCTGATCTCGACGTCGCTCGCGCGGCGGTGGCGACCCTCGCCCCCAAGTCGACGGTCGGCATCGCCGGGCCCGCGACCGGCCCTTCGGCGCTGAAGCAGGCGTACGACGACGCGGCGGCTTGTGTCTCCGTGCTCACGGCGCTGGGCCGTGACGGCGAGTGCGCGGGCCCGGACGATCTCGGTCCGTATCGCTTCCTGCTCGCGCGCTCCGGCCGGCAAGACGTCGGGCGGTTCGTCGACCGGACGATCGGGCCGTTGATCCGTCACGACGAAGCGCGCGGTACGCATCTGGTCGAGACGGCGGACGTCTTCCTCGCGACCGGCCGCCAGCATGCGGCCGCGGCGACTGAGCTGTGTATCCATCCGAACACGCTCTACCAGCGCCTGCAGCGGATCAGCCGGCTGCTCGGTGAGGGCTGGCGGGCCGGTGATCGCGCGCTCGACACCCAGCTCGCGCTGCGCCTGCATCGCCTGCTTGCCGACGCGCCAACGATCTGATCGCCGGCGGATGTCGGGGACTCCCCACACAAGGTGAGGCCAAGCATGTGGGGGATCTCCCTACCGGACGGCGCGCCCCGCGCCTACCGTCCCAACGGTGAGCGTGGAAACCACCGGAGAGCTCCGCACCACCGAAGTCGGCAGCCGCACTGTCGCCTGGACGACGTACGGCGATCCCAACGGGAAGCCGGTCGTGTACTACCACGGAGCGGGCGGCTCGCGACTCGAGGCAGCCTTCCTGCACGCCGATGCCGCTGCTGCCGGGCTGTACGTCATCTCCATCGACCGGCCGGGTAGTGGCCGCACCGACCCGATCCCGAACCGCAACCTGCTGCGGAGCGTCATCGACCTCGCTCCGGTCCTCGATGCCGAAGCCGTCGAGCGGGCGCAGGTGTGCGGGCTGTCCGCCGGCGCCATGTACGCCTGGGCGTCCGCGCAGGCGCTCGGCGGCAGGGTGTCCGCGGTTGTGGCGGTAAGCCCCGCTGTCAACGTCAGGCCGTGGGCCGACGTGAAGGCGGCGATGGACCCGCGGATGAAGCTCATGGCCTGGCTCGCGACGCACACGCCGGGCGTTCTCAGCGCCATTCAGCGCCAGCAGCAGAAGGGGTTCGAACGCCCGGACGGCCAGGCCAGGTACGTCAAGGCGATGCGCAAGATCTGCCCGGACGACGCGGCCCTGCTCGTCGACGACGACACCTACCGGGACATCCGCGCGACAGCGATCGAAGGTCGCCGGCAGGGAAACATGGGTGGCCAGGAGTTCGCGCTGTTGGTGAGTGACTGGGGATTCGACCCTGCTGCGCAAACGGTGCCGTGCAGCGTGGTCTACGGCTCCGGCGACCCACTCGCCCCGATGATCAGGGCCTGGTTGTCACACGCGGCGGCCGCAGTCGTCACCGAGGTTCCCGGCGGTCACTTGCAGACCTGCTATGCCACCGGCCGGGAGGCCGTCATCAACGCACTCCGCCTGGCCGGCGCGTGACGGCTCGTCGCGGGAAGCGCCTCGCGGTTCCGGTCGCCGCGGCGCTCGCCACGGCGTTGCTGGCCGGTTGCGGCTCCACCGTCGCGATGTCCGAGCGCAAGCTCGTCCTCGGCGGGAGTGCAGCGACCGGTAGCGACGGGCTCGGCGATGCGGCGGGTCAGCCCGGGAGCACCGCCACCGGCCTGCCGAACCCCGGAGCCGGCGCATCGACGGGCAGCGTCGCGACCGGCGGCAACCTGCCAACCGGGAACGGCGGCGGTGGCGGAGCGAAGCCGATCGGCTCGAACCCACTTCCGGTGGGGGGTCACTCCGCCGCAGCCGGCTCCGGATCGACCGGCTACAACGCGATCCCGAAGACCGGTCGCGGCTGGGATGCCCACAACGTCTACATCGGCGTCACGACGGTGAACGACATCGGCAAGGTCGCGACTGCGCTCGGGTTGAAGAACGCCAACCCGGGCGACCAGGTGAAAGACGGCAAGACGATGGTGGCCGAGCTCAACCGCGAAGGCGGCTTGTTCGGGCGCAAGGTCGTCATGGTCTCGAACAACGTGTCGACCGCATCGATGCTCGTCAATGCGCAGCAGGACGGCGCCCAGGCTTGCACGCACTTCACCCAGGACCGCCCGGTCGTCGCGGTGTGGAACACGCTGACGCCGCTCGACACCCCGACCTTCCGTAGCTGCTTCGAGCAGGCGAAGATCCCCCTCCTCAGCGGTTCGATCGCCCCGACCGACACGGCTGCTCTCAACTCGCTGCACGGCTACGCGACGTCGGTGATCTCGCCGAGCTTCACCGACTTGGCACCGACGCTCGTCTCCCGGCTGAAGGCCAACGGCTACTTCTCGGGCTGGAACACCGCCACCGGCGCGCCCGGCGACGTGCCGGTGAAGGTCGGCATCATCGCGAAGAACGACCCGACCGGCACCCGCGCCGCCGCTCTGCTCGCGGGTGCGCTCGCGCGCGCCGGCTACCCGCCAGCGGCGCAGTTCAACTACACGGTCAGCTCGAGCGGTACGTCGAGCAACCTGTCGAGCGCAGTGCTGCAGTTCCGCTCCCGCGGCATCACCCACGTCTTCTCGACCGACAACGGGTACGGCCAGTTCCTGCAGCAGGCGGACAGCCAGCACTACTACCCGCGGTCCGCGATGACGACGTTCGACACTCCTGCGCTGCTGCGCACCAACGTGTCGAAGAAGGTGCTGATCGGCGCGATGGGAATCGGATCGGACCCGAGCCTCGACGTCGACTTCGGTCAGGACCCCGGCTACATCACCTCGGCGGAGAAGAGCTGCCTGGCCGAGCAGCAGAAGTCGCAGTCCTACAAGGGGCTCCGGTTCGCGCTTGCGATCGGTCTGGAGTACTGCGACGCCTTCCGGTTGATCAAGGCGGCCGCTCTCGCCGCCGGCGGGTTGACCGGCCCGCAGATGGTGCAGGGACTGCAGCTCGCCGGCCCGCACTTCATCCCGGCCATCACGTTCACCAGCGGCCTGAAGACGAACGACTTCGCACTGCCCGGCGCCGCCCGGGACCTCGCCTTCGAGTCCAAGTGCGGCTGCTTCGCCTACACCTCGACGCGCAACGTCCGGTTCGGGGGCTGAGTGTCGTGGCGGATTCGCGCTATGTGCGCCGCGGGATGAAGACCAAATCCGGCATGTTGATGATCGGTGAGTGGGCCGGCGCGGGCATGCCGGTGCTCGCGATCCACGGCATCAGCAGCACGCATCTCCTCTGGCAGTGGACGGCGGCTGCGGCGCCAGGTGTCCGGATCATCGCGCCCGATCTTCGCGGCCGCGGCAACAGCGTTGACGTCCCCGGCCCGTACGGCCTTCTCCGCCACCGCGACGACGTACTCGCGGTGATGGACTTCCTCCGGCTGGAGAAGGTCGTGCTCGCCGGCATGTCGATGGGCGGCTTCGTCGCAACGGCGGTCGCCAACGCCGCGCCCGACCGGGTCAGCGAAGTCGTCCTCGTCGACGGCGGCGCCCCCATGGCGCTCCCGCCGTCGCCGCCCAAGGCGGACGGCGAGGATGGCGAGCCGCTGTCGGATCGTCTAGAACGTACGCAGCGGACCTTCGCGCGGGTCGAGGACTACCGGCGCACCTTCCTCGCCGGCGTCGGAGCGCTGCTCGACCCCGGCGACCCGCTGCTCACCGACTACTTGCGCTATGACCTCGCCGGTCAGGCGCCAGAGCTCGAGGTCCGGCTCGAGCCCGACGCCGTCCGCCAGGACGCCGCGGATGTCTTCGGCGGCGCTCCGGTGGCGGACTGGATGGCGGGGCTCCGTCATCGCGTGACGCTGCTGCACGCCGAATGGTCCGTCGGCGTCGGCTCGCCGCCGGCGTACCCGGCATCAGTCGTCGAGTCCTGGTGCGCGCGGCTGCCGAAGCTACGGGCGCGGCTCGTCCCCGGCGTCGATCACGCGGGGATTGTGATGACCGCAGCCGGCGCCAAAGAGGTCGCGGTCGAGCTCGAGCGAGCGACCGCGTCATGACCGCCACGTTGCCGGCAGTCGCTGCTACGCAGGTCGTCGAGCTGCTCGACCGTGTCGTGCCCGGTGAGCGGATCGTCGTCGACGCCGACGTGCTCGACAGCCTGTCGCGTGACCAGGCGGCCTGGGCACCGGTTGGCCGGGCGACTGCCGCGGTGCGCGTCCGCAACGCCACCGAGGTCGCTGCCGTCGTGACCTGCTGTGCGGATCTCGGCGTGCCCGTCGTTGCGCGCGGCGCGGGCACCGGGCTGTCCGGCGGCGCCAACGCCGTCGACGGCTGCGTCGTCATCGACTTGTCGCGGATGACAGCGATCGTCGAGATCGACCGCGACAACCTGGTCGCCGTGGTCGAGCCGGGCGTGGTCAACGACGACCTCAAGGCGGCTGTGAAGGACGTCGGCCTCTGGTACCCACCCGACCCTGCCAGCGCGCCCTGGTCGACCATCGGCGGCAACATCGCCACTAACGCCGGCGGGCTCTGCTGCCTGAAGTACGGCGTCACCCGCGACTACGCAATCGGTCTCGAAGCGGTGGTCGGCGGCTCGCCCGGTTACGGCACGATCGCGCGGCTCGGTCGCCGTACGACGAAGGGCGTCGCCGGCTATGACCTCGTCGGTCTCATGTGCGGTTCTGAAGGAACCCTCGGGATCGTCACCCAGGCGACCGTCCGGCTCCGGCCGCAGGTGAGCGGAGTGCCGCGCACGATCGTCGGCAGCTTCGACCAGCTGGTGCAGGCCGGTGAGGCGGTCGCGCTGATCACCCGCCGCGGCCTGGTGCCAGTCGCGCTCGAGCTGCTCGACCGCTACTGCATGGAAGCCGTCGAGGAGTGGAAGCATCTAGGGCTCTCGCTGGACGCCGAGGCGCTGCTGCTGGCCCGCGTCGACACCCCCGGCGAGTCGGGGGCAGCCGAGGCGCAGGCAATCGTCAACGCGTTCACCGAGTGCGGTGCGGTCTGGGCGGAGCAGTCGACGGATGACACCGAGGCTGAGGCGCTGTTCGCCGCCCGCCGGCTCGCCTACCCGGCGCTGGAACGACTCGGGCCGGTTCTCACCGAAGACGTGTGCGTGCCGCGGTCGGAGGTGCCGGGCATGCTCGCCGAGATCGAGGCGATCGGCAAGCGGCACGGCGTGCAGATCGCGAGCATCGCCCATGCAGGGGACGGCAACCTGCATCCGCTGATCGTCGGCCAGGCCGGTGACGGCGAGGCGCCACCAGCGGCGGCGGCTGCCTTCGAGGAGATCCTCGACGCCGCGATCGCGCGACGCGGCACCGTCACCGGGGAGCACGGGGTGGGGATCCTCAAGGCCGGAGGGATGCAACGTGAGGTCGATCCCGTCACGCAGACGCTGATGCACGACGTGAAGAACAGCCTCGACCCGCGGCACCTGTTCAACCCGGGCAAGGTTCTCGCCGACCGATGAACCCCCTACGTCGGGGGACACGGCCGCTGGTCGCCCTTGGTGTCCTCGCCGGCATTGCCGGGCTGCAGAGCTACGGCGTCTCGATGCTCACCCCGCAGATCGCGACGAGTCTCGACGTCACGGCACTTTCACTGCTCAGCGTCCGGGTGCCGGCGCTCGCCGTCGACCTCCTGCTGCCCCTCGCCGTACCGCTGGTCACGGACCGTCGCCGACTCGCCGTACGGGTATGGGCGGCTCGCGGCTGCGCGCTCGCTGCCGCCCTCATGCTCGTGCTGACCGGGGAGGTCCGCAGCTCGTGGGCGCTGGTCGGTGTGCTCGCCGCCGGGTCGGTGTTCGCCGCACCCGGTCGGGTGTGGCAACGCTCGATGGCGGTTACCGAAGCCGGCGCCGGTCTGCGGATTCGGACGCTCGGTGTGGTGCAGCTCGGCGGCCTGCTCGCTCAGGTGGCGTTGCCCCTCGGTCTCCTCGTCGCGGCGGCCAGCTGGCACCGAGCGCTCGCAGTGTCAGGACTCGTGGCGGTCGCCGTCGTCGTGGTCGCAGCCCTGCTGCTGCGCCCGACCGGAGCTGACGCGGTGACGCCGGCTGCTCACGGTGACGCCCAGAGCTGGGGCGAGCTCGGTCGGGCGTGGCGGGCAACTCCGTCGCTCGTCGGCGCCGGTGTCGCGCTGGGTGCGGCGGGACTCATGGTCATGCCGTACGACATGGTGCTCGCGATCTACCTGCGGCAGCACTTCCACCTCGGGCTGCGCGGCGTCAGCGCGGTGTTCCTCGCGATCGCGGCCACCGCTCTGGTCGGCGTCGCGGTCTCCGCGTCGTACGGCGACAAGCTGCTGACCCGCCGTCCCGCATGGCTCGCTTCGGCGTCAGCGGTGGCGCTCGCGGTCGCGTCGGCGCTGCTCGTGGTGGGCCCGTTGCTGGCAAACCGGATCGCGATGGTCGTCGTGATCGCTCTTGGCGCAGCCATTGCGAACGCTCTCGTTCCGGTCCTCATCGGACTCGGGATCGTCGTCGTGCCGGGCAGGCAGCGCAGCGCGGTCCTGGCGGCAGCGGCGAGTCTGCTGGCCACCGCCAGCCTGATCGGCGTGGTTGTCGCCGTCTGCGTCGCCGACCGCTACGGCGCGCGATACGCCCTCGTCGCGCTGGCGGGCATCGGAGTCCCGGTCGCAGCCTGGTGGCGATTCGCGGCGGCCGAGGTTGAGTCCGACCGCCGCCATGCCGATCTGTCCGGGCAGCGGGCGGACGTGCAGCCGGAGGGGGCGGCAGGACCGGGTCCGACGCGGTTGCTCACCTGCCAAGGCGTCGACTTCTCCTACGGCTCCCTCCAGGTGCTCTTCGGCGTCGACGCGCATGTCGAGGACGGCGAGATCGTCGGGCTGCTCGGCACGAACGGCGCCGGCAAGTCGACGCTGCTGCGCGTCATCTCCGGACTGGGTACGCCGCAGCGCGGCTCGGTGACCTTTGCCGGTCGGGACATCACCTACCTCGACGCCGAGGCGCGCGTCCGGCTCGGGATCACGCAGGTGCCCGGCGGCAAGGCGGTCTTCCGCTCCATGAACGTGATCGAGAACCTGCAGAGCTTCGGCTACACCCTCGGCCGGGATCGCCGCGCGGTCGACGAGGCGGTCGAGCGTTGCCTTGACGCCTTTCCCCGGCTGCGTGAGCGGAAGACCTCCGCGGCCGCCATGCTGTCCGGCGGAGAGCAGCAGATGGTCGCGTTGTCGAAGGCGTTGATGCTCCGGCCCCGGATCCTGCTGATCGACGAGCTCTCACTCGGCCTCGCGCCGGTGATCGTGAACCGGCTGCTCGAGATGGTCAGGCGCATCAACGCCGACGGAACCGCGGTCGTCATCGTGGAGCAGAGCGTCACCACGGCGCTGTCGCTCGTCCACCGCGCCTACTTCATGGAGAAGGGCGAGGTGCGCTTCGACGGCCCCGCGGCCGACCTGGTCGACCGCCACGACCTGCTGCGTGCCGTCTTCCTCGAAGGTGCGGCCAAGGGGGTCCTCACGTGAACGGCGGAGTGCGGCGCGCCGTGGCGTGGGCGGGAGTCGTCATCGGGCTGTGGGTCGTGCTCGACTTCGTCCTGCCGCACCTGATCACCACCAGCCAGACCTCCACCGGCCACTGGCAGACGCCGCTGCCGGTCGTCGTGCTCGGCCTGATCGCCGGCTCGTCGTACGGCATGCTCGCCGCCGGCCTCGTGCTGATCTACCGCTCGAACCGCATCATCAACTTCGCGCACGGAGAGGTCGGCGCATTCGGCGCCTCGTTCTTCGCGATCGAGGTCTCTCGCTGGCATCTGCCGTACTGGGTGGCGCTGGTGCCCGCACTCGTCGTCGCCGGGCTCGTCGGCATCCTGCTCGACACCCAGGTCGTGCGCCCGCTGCGTCGCGCGCCGTTGGTGATGAGCGTCGTCGCACTGATCATTGCCGGCCAGGCGATCGCCACCTTCGCCCAGGTGATCAACAGCCGTGCCGCCAACGCGGCGAGTGCGGTGCCGCAGCCGACCGGGCTGCCGAGCTTCACCGTCGGCGCGCTGCTGGTGACCCCGTCGTACACCGCGATCCTGTTCATCGCACCGGTCGCGGTTGGCGGCATCGGCCTGTTCTTGAAGTTCAGCCGCGTCGGCCGCGGCATTCGCTCTGCGGCCGACAACCCCGACGCCGCACGCATGGCCGGGATCCCCGTAAATGCCATGAGCGCGATTGCCTGGGCGATCGCGGGCGGGCTGGCCGCGCTGACCGCGATCCTCACCGCGCCCGCCGGCGGGCTGTCCAGCGGCGACAACTTCGGGCCGTCGCTGCTGCTGATCGCACTCACCGGCGCGGTGCTGGCCCGGATGCGCAGCCTGCCGATGGCGATGGTCGGCGGTCTGGTGATCGGCGTGCTCGAGCAGCTGCTCGCATGGAACTCGCCCAACGGCGGCATCGCCGAGATGGCGCTGTTCGTGCTCATCGTCGCTGCGCTGCTGCTGCAGCGACAACCAGTCGGACGCGGCGAGGACAAGGGCTCGTGGGCCGTCGTCCAGGCGGTGCGCCCGCTCCCCGCCGCGGTGCGCAGACTGCCGTCGGTGCGCGTGCTCCAGGCCGCGCCCTGGGTCGTCCTGGTCGTCGTCCTTGCGGTGCTACCGGCCGCCATCGACAACGGGCACAGCATCGAGCTGTCGATCACCTTCGCCGTCACGATCACTGCGCTGTCGCTCGGCGTGGTGACCGGCATGGGAGGCCAGCTCTCGCTCGGCCAGTTCGCGATCGCTGCCGTCGGCGCGTACGCGTCGTACGAGATCTCCCGCCGTACGGGGAACTTCGTCGAGTCGTTCGCGTACGCCGGCGCTGCCGGCGCGTTGCTGTCCGTGTTACTGGGCTTGCCCGCGGTGAAGGCGCGCGGCTTGATGTTCGCGGTGACCACGTTGGCGTTCTCGCTGGTGGTTCCCGACTACCTGCTCGGTCAGTCGTGGGTGCTCGGCGACGGTCAGATCCCGGGGCGTCCGATCGTCGACGGCCATCGGTTGACATCTGGCCACGCCTACTACTACGTGGCGCTGGCCACCTTGCTCCTCGCGCTGTACTTCGCGCACAACGTGCGGCGCGGCGGCCTCGGCCGGCGCTTGGTTGCTGTCCGTGACAACGAGGACGCGGCGCGCGCGTTCTCGATCAGCGCGATGTGGACCAAGGTCCAGTGCTACGCCATCGCCGGCTGCCTCACCGGGCTCGCTGGTGCGATGTACGGCCACGCGCTGTCGCAGATCGGCGCTGACGGCTTCCCCGCCACCCAGAGCCTCAGCGCCGTGGTGATCGCCGTCGTCGGCGGTCTCGGCGCGCTGTCGGGTCCGCTGTTCGGCGCCCTGGTCGTCCAAGGGCCGACGTACTTCACGGTCGGCACCTTGGCGAGCCTGATGCTCACCAACTTCTACCTGCTGGTCGTCCTCTACCTGCCCGCCGGACTGGTGCAGCTGCCGCTCGAGCTCCGCAACCGGGTCGCGGCGATGCTGGCCCGGCGTGCGGGCGTCGACTACGCCGCCGCGGTCGCCGCGGAGCGTGGCATCACCGAGGCGAGCGGGTCCCGGGGCGAGCTGCCAGCGTTTGTCCGCCCGGCACACCGGCGACTGCCCGGAGCCGGCGTGCTGCTCGAGGTTCGCGGTCTCGGCAAGGCTTTCGGCGGCATTCACGCCGTCAGCGACCTGTCGTTCTCGGTCATCGGCGGCGAGACACTCGGCCTGATCGGGCCGAACGGTGCCGGCAAGACGACGACCTTCGAGCTGGTTGCGGGCTTCCTCCGGCCGGATACCGGCTCAGTGCGGTTCCGCGGCGACGACATCACCCGTCGCAGCCCCGAGGCGCGCGCGCGAATGGGACTGATCCGGTCGTTCCAGGACGCGGCGCTGTTTCCGACGTTGTCCGTCGCCGAGTGCGTCGCGCTCTCCCTCGAGCGGGCCGCACCGACGGCGACGGCACTGAACGCGCTAGGCATCATGGTCGGTGAGCGCCGCAGGCTCGCCCAGGCCGAGGAGCTGCTCGACTGGATGGGGCTGTCGCGTTACCGGGCGAGCACGGTGGCGGAGCTGTCGACCGGAACCCGCCGCATCACCGAGATCGCGTGCCTGGTCGCGCTGCAACCCGAGCTGCTGCTCCTCGACGAGCCGTCCTCCGGGGTGGCGCAGCGCGAGACAGAAGCGCTGGCCCGCCTGCTGGCGCGACTTCGCACCGAGCTGTCGTTGACGATGGTGGTCATCGAGCACGACATGCCGCTCGTCATGGGCTTGTCCGACCGCATCCTGTGCATGGCCGACGGAAGGCAGATCGCCATGGGCACTCCGGAGGAGGTGCAGCGGGACTCTGCGGTCATCACGGCGTACCTCGGTGGTGACGTCGCGGCGCCCCCGAGGCAGCGCGGTCGAGGATCTGGCCAAGGACGTGCCGTCGGTGTGACGGTGGAGGCAACCCGATGACGAAGCGATCCCTCGAACCTCGTGTGCTCACGGTGCTGGGCATCTTGCTGCTGGCGGCGGGTTGCGTCCTGCTCGGCGTCGCATGGGGATTGGCGGCAGGTCAGACACTGGTGTCGTTGCAGCTGCCGTACCTGTTGTCGGCCGGGTTGCCCGGGATCGGCCTCGTCGTCGTCGGCGTCGGGCTGGTGGTGATCGGAGCGCGTGAGGCTGACGCGCGTGCCCGCCGGGCACAGCAGCAGGAGCTGATCGCGCTGCTCGGCCTGTTGCGGGATGAAGTCGCGGCACTGCGAGCTGAGCCGCCGAGTGCACCGCGCCGATCCAGGCAGGCAAGGACATGAGGAAGAACCCGGCGCTGCCGAGCTTGGTCGTCTTCGCGGCGCTTGTTGCCGCTGGGTTCGTCGCGATGGGTCTGGGCTGGCGGGTGGCGGCACGCACACTCGATGTCAGCATCCAGGTGCCGGCGATCATCAGCGGTGGCCTCGGGGGGCTCGTGCTGGTCGTGGTCGGCGTGACCCTGTTCATCTCGCAGCTCGGCCGGCTTCGCGCCGCGGACGAGCGGACGGAGATGCACGAGGTCCTCGACCTGACGACGGAGATCGTGGCGGAGCTGCGCGCCGCGCGGGAGGAGCGGTGAGGTCGATCAGGCGCGCGGGCGTCGCGCTCGCCGCGGCCGCCGCAGCGGTCGGACCGGCCAGCGTTGCACTCGGCATGCCGATCGCCCGGCCCGGGCTGGCTGCTTCGCACGCGCCCAAGAGCGTGAGCGCGCGCATCACGACGGCCGCCTGGTTCCAGCCGGACCCGCTGTGCGCGACGCCGCTGGGTTGCGGCGCGATCCCGCTTCCCGCGTTGAGCCCCTACCCGAAGGGGACCTTCCACATCGGGACGGCGCTCGGCCGCCAGACCGCGCGGGCCTTCATCGGAGTGAAGCTGAGCCCACGCGCGCAGGCAGCGCGTGGCGGCACGCTGTCGATCCCGCTCGACACCGCTCCGGCTGATGGCAGCGTCGCGCCGGAGACGGCGTCGATCAACGTGTGCGTCATCTACCAGCAGCTGACCGAGGTCGAGGGCGCCTTCGACGGAGCGCCCTCGCCGAACTGCCTACCGGCGGCCCGCGCGAAGTACGTCGCGAAGCCCAAGCCCCATCTCCTCGCGAACCTTGCACGGCTCGGTGGAAAGCTGGCGGCCGTCAAGGGGTTCGCGCTCCTGCCGGCGGAGGCGACGCCGACCAGCGCCTGGCAGGTTGTCTTCAAGCTTCCGGGTACGCCCGGTCCGGCCTCGCCGCGACTGAGCCTGCTCGTCGGAAAGCGTGCGGTCGCCCCACCGGTCAAGCGCCGGCATCCCGTCGTACACCAGCACCGCAGCGCCAACGCGGACCAGGGTCCGGTTGCGCTCCCGCCGGCGGTTCCGGGAGGCGCTGCGCAGGGCGCACCGAGCAACCCTGTCCCCGTGATTGCCCCGCTCCGCTCCGCCGGTCATTACGTGACCGTCGGCTATCAGTACCCGGAGGTGTGGCTGCTTCCGCTGGTTCTTGCGGTGCTCGTGCCGTTCACGATCCGCGTGATGACGAAGGACCTCACCCGCAGCTGATCGCCGTCAACCACCTTCACAAGGGTGTTGGTCACCACGTCGTGCTGGGAGAGCGGTCAAAGACCGAGCGAGCCGAACGGCTCGAACCAGATCGTCTTGCCAGTTCCCGAGGTGGTTGCCGGCAGCACCCCCCACATCCCACAGGCGTCGAGAAGGGTGAGGCCTCGACCGCCGAGCTCGTACTCGCCGACCTGACGTCGTACCGGCGGTGTGGGCGACAGGTCGGTGACCTCGATGCGGATGCGGTCGTCGGAGTCCGCGGCGAGAGCCACGACCAACGGCGTTCCGGCGTGGCGGCAGACGTTGGCGACGAGCTCGTCGACGCCGAGCACCGCGCACTCCATCAAGTCCGGGCGGCCCAGCGCGCCCAGGCAGTCACGGACGTACTGGCGCGCTTCGCCTGCGGAGGCGGCCTCGGGCGGCAGCTGCAGCGGGCGGCAGAAGACGGCGGGGTTGCCGTTCCCGCCCCCGGCAGGCGGGGCGCAGTACGCCGCAGCTGCGGAGACGCCGAAGGCAGTCACGTCTTCGGCACTACTTCTGGATTGACTCGGATCGCGCGTCAGTGCCGGCCTCCGCAGCGGTCAGATCGACGGTCTTCGGCCGCTCACCCGGAATCGTGCGGGCGCCCTCGATGCGACGCATCGCCTCGAGCTGCTCCGGGGAGGTGGACAGGTCACGGGCGCCGGACAAGCTGATCCGGCCGAGTGAGACTGCCGCGAGATAGAGGATGGCCATGCCGACGCCGGTGAACATGCCGATGCGTTCCCAGACCCCGAGGCTCGCGTTGCCGACCGGCGTGCCGATGTACCCGGGGTTCCACCACGGCGTCACGATCGTCCCGAGCACGAACCAGCTTCCACTGGCGGCGGCGAGCCAGCCGCCGAGCGTTGCGGCCGCCCGATGCCCGCTGGCGGTCAGGATCGCTCCACCAACGAACGCGCCGGCGCCGGGCAGGAGCTCGAGCCAGCCCCGCGCCGCCGTCCAGGTCCAGGTGTTCGACGGCGTGTAGCCGTACCCGAACGAGTGTCCGAAAAAGGGGATCAAGGCACCCCATGCCCCAAGCAGCATGATCAGCGGCCCTGCCACTGCGCCCCGTCGGCGGGGCATCCAGAACCGGCTCGGACGGGTGGCGTGCGTTCCTCGCGTCATGGCCGCGGCTCCTCTCCTTCAGGTGCGGCCGAACAATGGTCCGGGTGAGTCATTCCCCGCCACCTGGCAGTTACGCCGGGACATTGCTAACGGTGATAACCGGTGTCGCCGCAGCTCACCCGCTCAGGACCAGCGGACGCGGACCCGCTTCCAGCGCTCAGCGACCGCCGGGTCGCCGGTGATCGTGACTGTCGCCGGCCGGTTCCACAGCCATAGGTAGACATCGGTCGGGGTTCCCGACACGGTCACGTCGCAACCGTCGGCGCTCGCCTCCTGCGTCGAGGTCGCGCCCTCGTCGTGCAGGTCGATGCGCCAGGGAGTGCCGCCACCCGGCTGCAGCCAGATCGACCCCGGCTCGAACGCGCGGGGCCGGGCTCCGAATCCTTGGAGCGTCTCGTCGATCCCGTCGTACGCGAGCTCGTCCCCGAAGCTGACCGCGAGACCCGCGGCTCCGGCGGCGTCCGCGTGATGTACCGCCGTCTCGAGGGCCTGCCGGCGGGCCCAGAACGCGAGGGGCGACGGCGCGGGCAGGAACGTGAAGCACTCGACGTCGACCGGCGCGCCGATCAGCGTCGCGACGAGCGCCTGGTGGCCGTCGGCGTACCAGTCGAGCAGTCCGTCGTAGTCGGGGAGCGGGCCGACCGCGCCGTCGGCGTCGCCGCCCGGCCCGTCGAGGCGGCCCGAGACGATGGCCGCTGCCCAGCGGTGGACGTAGCCGACGTGGCGCAACAGATCGCCCACCGTCCAGTCCGGGCAGCCGGGAACGGGAGCGTCGAGCGAGGCGGCGGCAGCAGCGTCGCGAAGCTGGATGCCCTCGTGCTGCAGCGACTCGATGTGGGACGCGATGTCCATCGACTCAGTATCTCTACCGGCGGTGACACCCGCGCCGGGGCTGTCGCAGCCGCATGCCAGAGTGCGTTGAGGAAGTGAACGGTGACCACGAACCATCAGACGCAGAGGGCCGCTGGATGACCACGACCGACACGACCCCCGATCCTCGTCGCTGGAAGGCCCTCGGCCTGCTGGGCGCGATCCAGTTCATGCTCGTGCTCGATGTCACGGTCGTGAACGTCGCGCTGCCGCACATCCAGTCCGACCTCGGGTTCTCGCGGGCCGGGCTGGCATGGGTGGTCAACGGCTACGTCCTCATGGCGGGTGGGCTGCTGCTGCTGGGCGGCCGGCTCGCCGACATCGTCGGGCGGCGGCGGCTGTTCCTGCTCGGCGCCGGTCTGTTCGCCGTGGCCTCTGCGACATGCGGCGCGGCGCAGGACCCGGCGATGCTGGTGGTGTCGCGATTCATCCAGGGTGCGGGCGAGGCCTTGGCGGCTCCCGCCTCGCTCGGGCTGATCGCGGTCCTGTTCCCCGACCCGGCGGAGCGGGTGAAGGCACTCGGCATCTGGGGCGGCATCGCGGGTCTCGGTGGAACCTCGGGGACCGTCATCTCCGGCGTGCTCGTCAACTACGCGTCGTGGCGCTGGATCTTCTTCGTCAACGTGCCGGTCGCGCTGATCGCGCTCGTGCTGACACCCCGCCTGGTGTCGGAGAGCAAGATGCTGCGAGCGGAAGGCGAGCGACCCGACTACTACGGTGCGGCCACAGCGACCGGTGGGCTGATCGCCGTCGTCGATGGGTTGCTGCAGGCGGCGTCCCATCCGTGGGGAAGCTGGCAGGTGTTGCTGCCTCTGCTCGGGGGGCTTGCCTTGCTCGGGCTCACCATCGTGATCGAGGCCAACTCGAAGGCGCCGCTGATCCCGCTCGAGTTCTTCAGCAACCGCACCCGCGTCGCCACCAACGTGGTCACGCTGTTCTTCACGTCCGCGTTCTTCTCCTACTTCTTCATGCTCACGCTGTTCGAGCAACAGGTCCTGCACTGGTCGCCGATCCGCGGCGGGCTGTCGTACCTGCCGTTCGGCATCATGATCGGGATGGGGATCGGTGTCGGTACGACGCTGATGCCCAAGCTCGGCGTGAAGCCGCTGCTCACCACCGGGTTCTGGCTGTGTGCGGTCGGGATGTTCTTCACCTCGCGCATCGACATCGGCACGCACTACTGGTCGGGCATCGTGCCCGGCATGGTGATCCTCGGACTCGGCTCCGGGATCTGCTTCCCGACGATGGGCAACGCCGCGTTGCACGAGGTAACCGGCCAGGACTCATCCCTCGCCTCAGGCGTGCAGAACGCGATGCAGCAGGTCGGCGGTGCGATCGGGTTGTCGTGCCTCGTGACGCTCGGACTGCGGCACGCGGCGGGCCAGATCCACACCGGCGTGCTGCCTCCGGTCGCCTACACCCACGGGTTCGTGCTCGCCTACCACGTGTCGGTCGGGCTGTTCCTCGGCGGCGTGCTGTTCGTCATGGCCTTCTTCGAGGACGTGCTGGCGACGCCGCGCAACCCGCAGGCAGAGATTGCCGACGCAGCGGTCGTGGTCGCACCCGCCTAGCGGGCGCTAGCGGCCGATCGGCGGCAGGTCGGCAGGTACTCCGAAGATGCCTGCCTGCGGTCCGGTGCGCGCGAGCGAACGGTAGTGCCGCTCGGCGAACCACCACGTGCCGTCGACCTTGCGGTAGGTGTCGCTGTACACGCCGTACGCCGTGCTCCACTCGTCCTCGGCGGTGTGATGACGGATCTCGCACATGAAGATCCGAGCTTTCGCGTTGTCGCCGGTGACCTCCACGACGGAGTTGAGGATCACGAACCCGAAGTGGTCGAACCGCTCACAGGCCGCGCTCACGAACCCGACGAACTCCGCCGGGCCGGTGAACGACCTCGCCGGTGCGCTGACGGTGGCGACCTCGACGACGATGTCGGGCAGGAACAGTCGGTCGAGCTCGGACCACGCCCGGCGAGTGACGACATCGGCGTAGGCGGACTGCAGCCGCTGCAGCTCGAGCACGTCGGTACTCATGCGGGGAACCTAGCGGGGCTGCGCGGTGCGCGGCGTCTCGTCAGGGATCTCGATCGGGATCTCCTCGCCGAGCCGGAACCCCGGAGCGAGCTCGAGCTCGTCACCGCTCCAGAACCGGCCCGGGTCGTACCAGCTCGGGTGCCGCTGCTTCGACAGCACGCCCATGTCCTGGTAGGTGATCGCGACGACCTCGGCGCAGTACGCCGTCTCCCGGGCGCTCTCTCCGGTTGCCGCGCGACGGGGGACCCGGCCGCCGAGCCAGCCGGCCGCCAGGGCGCGAGTGGTCGGGAACGGCGTGCCGTCGAGCCGCGCGATCGCCTTGAGCAGGTTGTCCTCGGCGTCGCGCGACACCTCGCCGTCGAGCTGCCGCAGCCAGCCCTGCTGGCCGTAACGGTTGGCCCACACCAGGGCGGAGTCACGCAGGTCGTGCAGCTGCACCCCGCGCTGGTAGTTGCCGGTCCACATGTCGATCAGCGACTTGCCGAGCTCTGCGTGCCACATCAACGGCGGCAGATCGTCGAGCACGACCGCCATGCCGACGTGGTTGACGGGAGCGTTGGTGAACGTGCGGATGGCGGTGTCGGCGGCGCTGTGGCCGCGGAACAACCAGAGGTCGCCGGTGCGGGTCAGCTCTACGGCCGCGTCCAACGACAACGACGGTGCGGTGGTCACGCCGGACAGTCTGCCGGTGAGAGCTACGGTGACGTCGTGAAGTGGTGGAAGGTGGTCGGGCTCGCCGGTCTCGCCGGCGTCGCCGCGACAGGTGTCGTGGTCGCACGGCGCGAGCGCCGCCGCCGCTCGTTCACGCCCGAGCAGGTGCGCGAGCGGCTGCAGGCCCGTTACGCCGAGATCGCCTCGCGCTGAGGACGACGCGGCGTCGATACGCTGCCGCGATGCCGCTGTTCTCCTTCGAAGGGCATAGTCCCTCGATTCACCCCGACGCGTTCATCGCGCCGACCGCGACGATCGTCGGGGAGGTCACGATCGAGGCCGGTGCGTCCGTTTGGTACGGCGCAGTGCTGCGGGCGGACTTCGGGCCGATCGTCGTGAAGGCCGGCGCCAACATCCAGGACGGCTCGGTGATTCACGGTGCCGGGCTGGTGGAGATCGGCGCCGGCGCCACCGTCGCGCACCAGTGCGTCGTACACGGCGCGATCGTCGGGACGGAGGCGCTCATCGGCAACGGGGCCGTCATCCAGGACGGCGCGCGCATCGGTGAGCGCGCGATGGTCGCGGCCGGCGCGCTCGTCCCACCGAATGCGGTGGTCGAGCCGGGCACCTTGTTCCGGGGCACCGCGGGGGCGTCGGCAGGCCCGCTCTCCCCGGGAGCGGCGCACTGGGTGGAGACCAATCCGGAGGAGTACCGGAAGCTGGCCCGGCGCCACGCCGTCGGCGTGACCCCATTGGACGGGTGAGGCGGATGCTGGAGATCAGGCCGAACTGCGAGAACTGTGACCGCGACCTGCCGAACGGTGATCCGCAGGCGCGGATCTGCACCTTCGAGTGCACGTTCTGTGCGGAGTGCGTCGAGACCCGGCTGGACAACCGCTGCCCGAACTGCGGTGGCAACCTCGTGCTTCGCCCGACCAGACCGGAAGCGCTGCTCGAGATGTATCCGGTGTCGACCGAGCGGGTGGTCAAGCGCCACGCCTAGCAGCTGGGACAGGGCCGCACGCCAGGTCCGCCACGAACGGCACCCCCGTGCCCCCGACTACGTAGCACGCGAGACGAGCCTTGGGTTCGGCTTCGTAAGGTGACGCATGATCGGCCCGCTGCTGATGCCGAGGAGGCGAGCCATCACCGATTCCGGGATGGCGCGGCTCATCAGGTTGGAGCGTCGAGTTACCGCGCCGGCGCGCGCCAGCCCGACAATGATCTTCACCCGGAGCAGTCGCCGACGTTGGTAGAGCCGGAGCGCAGCCGCAATGCTCGATTCCGTTTCGATGCAGCGTGTCAGCTCGGCCGCATCCTCCAACGACTGACAGGCTCCTTGGCCGAGTGTCGGCAGCATCGCATGCGCCGCGTCGCCAACGAGAACAACGTTGGATCGGTACAGACGTCTACCGGGCCACGTATCTTGCGCGAGCCACTCGACCAAGTCCTCTGGCCGGGTAGCAGCCGCAGCCGCCCGCAGCAACGGATCCTTGTCGCCGCGAAGTTCCTCCAGGAGCTGGTGGCCCGTGCCGGGCGTGCGGGAAGGCTGCTCGACGAACCACCCCAGTCGCCCGCCGGGCAATCGCCAGATTCCCGCGAACATCCCAGCCCGCACGATGGCCGCGCCCGTCCCAGGTGGAACTTCGGGTGCTTCGGCCGGTACACACGCCTGCCAGATCGGCCACAGCCAACGCTTTCGTGGCTGCTCCGACACATAGTTGCGAAGCTTGGAGTTGACGCCGTCGGCAACCACGACCAAGTCGTAGGCGCCGGCAAGCTCAGCCGCGTCGGTGCAGCTCACGCCGTACGACACGGCCCCTTCGGGCAAGGCTCGTGCGAGCGCTTCCAGCAGTGGCGCTCGATCGACGTTTACGTGCGGAAGCCCCTTCGCCGGCAGAGACATCGTGGTGACATCGCGACCTTGGGCGCGGATCGTCATCCGCGCGACAGGTTCACCAAGCCCGTCCGCCACGCCGAGCCCCGGCAGCAAGGACGTTGCATTCGACCAGAAGTTCAGAGCGAGCCCACTCGCCCGCAGGGCATCGGAGCGCTCGAAGACCTCCACTGAGTGACCGGCGCGGCTGAGGCCCGCCGCACTCGCCAGACCAGCAAGCCCCGCTCCCACCACCGCGACCCGCATACCTGGCATTGTCCGCGCCGGGTAGCTCTCTGTCGGCGAGCCTGACGAAGAAGGCGTTATGGGGCCCTCAAAGCGCCTCTTTCGTCAAGATCACGGAGGGTTTTCCGGGCCAGACCCGGTTACGAGAGATCCTTCGTGAGGACTTCCAGGATCAGGTCGGGGCGCCGGGGTAGGCCGAACCGCTCGTCGCCATACGGGAACGGCTCGGTCGCGCCGGTGCGCCGGTAGCCGCGCCGCTCGTACCAGGCGATGAGCTCCTCGCGCTGCCGCAGCACGGTCATGTCCATCCGCGTCGCGTGCCACAGGTCGCGCGCATGTTGCTCAGCGGCCTCCAGCACCGCCCGCCCGACTCCCGCGCCCTGAAGCGCCGGCCGGACGGCGAACATCCCGAAGTAGGCGTGGTCACCACGGTCCCGCAGCTCGCAACACGCCAGCAGCTCGCGTCCGTCGAACGCGAGCAGCACCATCCGGTCCGGGGCATCGATCGTTGCCCGCACCGCTTCGGCGTCGGTGCGCTGACCGTCGAGCAGATCCGCCTCGGTGGTCCATCCGGCGCGGCTGGCGTCACCGCGGTACGCCGACTGCACCAGCGCGACGACCGCGTCGACGTCGTCGGCCGTCGCCGTCCGGAAGGACAGCGTGCTCACGTGCTGACGCTACTTGTAACGCGATCTTGGTCCGGTCCGCTGTTACATCGAAGCCAGCCTCGCCCCCGCCTCGCGCAGGGGCCTGACGAACAGGGGAACGCGATGAGCACAACCCGCTTGCGCCGAGCGACATCGGTCGCTGCACTCGCCCTGACTGCCTCAGGTGGGGTCGGGCTCGTCTCGGCGGTCAGCCCAGCGGCTGCCGTGACGCCCGCGGGTGACACCCCGGTCGCCTCCGACTCCTACAGCCTGTCGATCGCCCTGGCGCAGAAGTCCATCGACCCCGGTGCCTCGGACACTGTGTCCGGGGTGCTGACCAAGTCCGGCGTTCCGCAGGCCGGCGACACGGTGTACCTGCGGGAGCGGGTCAACGGTCGCCACCACCGCACCCACCGGGCCGCCGCGGCGACGACTGGTACCGACGGCAGCGTGAGCTTCACCGTCACCCCGAAAGCCAACACCCATTACCGCCTGGTCTTCCGCAGCGCCGACACGTCGCCGGCGCCGACCCCGGTTCCGACTCCGGTGAGCGACCGCGGGCGCGTCGCCGCTCGTAGCAAGATCGTGACGGTTCACGTCCTTCGCCAGTCGTCGCTGTCGATCCGGGCGCGTGACACCCGCCGCGGGGAGCTCATCGAGGGCCAGCTGCGAGGCGGCGGCCACGCCTTGGCGGGACGCCGGGTGCGGCTGCAGGAGCGCGCCGTGGGTAGCGAGACGTGGACCACGGTTTCGACCAAGCGCACTCGCCGGCACGGCGTGGTGGCATTCCGTGTCATGACGCCCTCTGCTGCCGAGGAGCTCCAGCTCGGCTTCGCAGGCGGACCCAACTACCAGGGTTCCGTGAGTGGCGTCGTTACCATCGGCTGAGCGATCAGGAGAATGGCGCGATCCCAGCGCGCGTGATTCAGATGAGATGGGGACGGGGCTCATCGGCAAGCAGCCGCCACGTCGAGCTCGTCGGTCAGGCCCTGCTGAGGGTCGGGCCGACGAGCCGCTCGACGATGCGCTTCGGCGAGCCAGAGCCGGTGATGAGACCGGGTTCACGGAGCTGTGGCGTGACTTGCAGCCTCGGCTTTTGCGTTACTTGCAGGTACGCAGCGGGGGCAACTACGAGGACGTTGCGGCGGAGACCTGGCTGCACGTCATCAGGGACCTGTCGAGCTTCGTCGGAAACGTTGACGGCTTCCGCGCCTGGTTGTTCACTCTCGCCCGACACCGGGCGATCGATGCGGCACGTGCGGCCGCGGCGCGACCGGCGGTTCCGGTTCCCGAAATCAGCGAGCTCGGGCACCAACAGGCCGCCACTTCGGCCGAGGCCGACGCGCTCGACCATATGTCGACCGAGCGTGCACTCGAGCTCGTCAGGCGGCTGCCGCGCGACCAGGCGGACATGGTGATGCTGCGAGTGGTCGCCGGGCTCGACGTACCGGTGGTTGCCGACATCGTCGGGAAGTCACCCGGTGCGGTGCGGGTCAGTGTTCATCGTGGGCTGAGGGCGCTCGCGCGGGATCCGCAGATTCGATCGGAGGTCGTGTGATGCGCCACCGCGACGACGACCTGTCGCCGTTCCGCGACGATCCGGTCGTCAAGGCGCTGACCGGGCCCGCGACCGAGGCGGAGCTGGCCGACGAGCCGCAGGCGCTCGAGGCCTTCCGCGCCGCGGTTCCCCAGCGGCGCCGCCGTCGGCCGGCCGCGCGTATCGCATCGACCACCACCGCAGCGGTGCTCGTGGTTGCGGTGTCCGGTGGCGCCGCGGCTGCGTACACGTCGAATCTGCCGGACTCGTGGCAGCAGAAGCTTCACACCGAGCTGCACGTGATCGGGGTGCCTGCACCGCACCACCACAAGAGCGCCCCCCCGAGCCCGGCGCCCGTCGTCGCGGCGCCGACCGAGTCGCTGCCGCCCACGCCGGCGCCCGCGCGCACGGGGGTGGTCACTCCGACGCCGCGGTCGACTCCGTCGTCGGTTCCGAGCAGCGTGCCGCCGTCGCCCCGCGTGTCGTCGACGCTGCCGGTGACCGTCCCGACGCCGTCTGCCACCCCGACGCCTACCCCGACTCCCAGCACGACGCCGTCACCCGCCAGCGGTGCGCAGCTCACGATGGCGGTCTCGCCAGGGACCCGGGTCACCGTCGGAACGCCGCTCACGGTCAGCGGCACCCTCAAGGCAGCAGGCGGCACAGCTGTCGCGAACCGGTGGGTGGCACTCGCAGAGCGTGTCGTCGGACAGCCGGGCTGGCATCGGGTCGGCGCCGTGCGCACCAACGCAGACGGTGCGGTGACGATTTCTGCGCCGGCAGTCCAGCGCAACGTCCGGCTGCTGCTGCGGTCCCGCGGCCACGTGCGAAGCCCGGTGACGAAGGTTGTGGTCATCCCGCTGATTCACCTGGAGGTTGCGCCGGCCTCGGCGGGTGCGCGGACGACCACGGTCACCATGACCGTCTCCGGCGCGGAGGCAGGCGACGTCGTGGCGGTGCGCAACCGCGCCGGCAACAGGCAGATGCGGCTCGACGCGTCGCTCACCGCGACCTTCACCGTTCCGGCGTCGCAGTTCCGGACACTGCACTACCGCGCGGTCGTGCTGCGAACCAAGGCTCACGCCGCGCACGCTCTCCCGTTCTACGTGCCGCCGAGCGGCACGGCCACCGGGACGTGACCGCCGCAGCGCCGTACCTCGTTGGCCGCGGAATCTCCGACGTGACCGGCGAGATCTCGGGGTGCGGGCTGCTCGGCTACGGCAAGGCCGACCAGGTGTCCAAGGGTCTGCACACCAGGCTGCGAACCCGCGCGTTCGTCGTCGTCGACGCGGCCTCCGCACGGCGTGTCCTCATCTGCGTCAGCGACCTGCCGCTGATGTTCGACAGCGTGCACCGGGAGGTGTTGCGGCGCCTCGGTGAGACGTACGGCGGCTTGTACGCCGACGTCAACACGATGCTGACCGTCACGCACACCCACTGCGGTCCCGGCGGCTACTCCCATCACCGGCTTTACAACATGACGACGCACGGCTTCCACCCCGTCACGTTCCAAGCGATCGTCGACGGGATCGTCGAGGCGGTCGACCGCGCGCACGCCGACATCGCCCCCGCGAGCCTGACGCTGGCCCGCGGCGCGCTCGAGAACGCAAGCGTCAACCGTTCACCGCAGTCGTTCGCGCGCAACCCAGAGTCGGACAAGGCGCACTTTCCGAACGCGATCGACCCGCTGACCACCCTGCTTCGGGTGGAGCGGGACGCCCGCGTGGTCGGTGCGATCAACTGGTTCGCCACGCACGGCACCAGCATGACCAACAAGAACTGCCTCGTGTCGGGCGACAACAAGGGCTACGCCGCATATCACTGGGAGCGAGTGCTGTCGGGGGTCGACTACCTCGCGGCGTCCGCGCCGGATTTCATCAGCGCCTTCGCCCAGACCAACACCGGCGACATGTCACCGAACCTCAACCGCAGGCCTGGCAGCGGCCCGACCGAGGACGAGTTCGAGAACACCCGCATCATCGGACAGCGGCAGGCCGACGCCGCGGCCACGCTGGCGGGCGTCGAAGGCACGGCCCTCACCGGCGGCGTCGACGCCCGGCTGACGTACGTCGACCTGGGCAACATCACGGTCAGCGCAGAGTTCACCGGCGACGGCCATGAGCACCAGACCACCCCCAACATGGGTGGAGCCGCTGCCCTCGCGGGCACCGACGAAGGGCCCGGCTTCCCTGGCTTCAAGCAAGGCCGCAACCGGGTCGTGGACGCACTCTCCCGCGCGACGTACTACCGCTTCTCGGCCCGGCTGCGCGACTCGCAGGCCCCCAAGGGCATCGTGCTGCCGGGTGGCGTGATGAACCGGCTGGCACCGTTCGTGCAGGAACGGGTGCCGGTCCAGCTGCTGCGAATCGGGCAACTCCATCTCATCGGCATCCCGGGCGAGGTGACGATCGTTGCCGGCTTGCGGATGCGCCGCGAAGTCGCTGCGGTGGTGGGCGCGGACCTCGATGACGTGCTCGTCGCGGGCTACAGCAACGCCTACATCCACTACGTCACGACGCCCGAAGAGTACGACGAGCAGCGATACGAGGGGGGCAGCACGCTGTTCGGTCGCTGGGAGGCGCCGGCGCTCACCCAGATCGCCGTGCAGCTCGCGACCGCAATGCGGGACGGGAGTGCCGTGAGCCGCGGGATGCCGCCGCCTGATCTCTCCCGGGGTGTGCGGCGCGAGGTGAAGCCCCGAGCGGACAAGAAGGCGCTCGGCCGCGGCTTCGGTGACGTGCTGTCGGCGCCGCGCGGGCAGTACGCGCGCGGCGAGCAGGTGGCGGTCGACTTTGCCGGCGCCAATCCCAACAACGACCTGCATCGGGGTGGCAGCTATCTCGAGGTCGAGCGCGCCATCGGCGGCTCATGGGAGCGTGTCGCCGACGACGGGGACTGGTCGACGAAGCTGCACTGCCGCAAGGCCGACGGCGGCACGCGGATCACGATCACGTGGGATGTTCCCGCTGATGCGAAGTCGGGGGAGTACCGCATCCGTTACTTCGGCAACGCCGTCGACCCCGAGGGCGGGCTGACGTCGTTCACCGGGACCAGCCCGACATTCGCGATCGGCTGACGTGTAGACAGAACAGGTGCCGAGCGAGGACTGGACTGCCCCGGGGGTCGACGAGGTCGTTCCGGGTGTGTACCGAATCCCCCTGCCGCTGCCCAACGACGGGTTGCGCGCGGTCAACGTCTACGCGGTCACGGGGCCTGACGGCCCGGTCCTGATCGACTCGGGATGGGCCGTCGCCGATGCGCGTGAGCTGTTGCAGACCGGGCTGCGTGAGATCGGCGCCGAGCTCGGTGACGTGCAGCGCTTCCTCGTCACGCACATGCACCGCGACCACTACAGCCAGGCGATCCATCTGCGCCACGAGTTCGGCACTCGTGTCGCGCTGGGTGCCGAAGAACGATGGTCGCTGGAGACGGTGAGCCGGCCGGGGCGCAAGGCTGCGGAGGAGCAGGTCACCCTGTTGCGGGCACTCGGCGCGATCGACATCGCCGAGCGGATGGCCGCCAACCGGCCGCATCACGATCCCGCGGAGTGGGAGCTCCCCGACGAGTGGCTGTCCGGCGACGAGGTCATCGATGCGAACGGCCGCAACCTGGAGGTGGTGTCCACACCTGGCCACACGCGCGGTCACGTCGTGTTCTACGACACCCCGGGCGGATTGCTGTTCGCGGGAGACCACGTGCTCCCGACGATCACCCCGTCGATCGGGTTCGAACCCGCGATGACACCTGACCCGCTGGGAGCGTTCCTCAACTCGCTCGCGCTCGTGCGCGCCAGGCCGGACGCCATGTTGCTGCCGGCGCACGGGCCCGTCGTACCGAGTACGCACGCCCGGGTCGACGAGCTCGTCGAGCATCACCGGGTCCGGCTCGACCAGATGGCAGCAGCACTCGCCGGCGGCGCGGACACCGCGGTCGCGGTCGCAGGGGTGGTGACGTGGACCCGGCGGGAGCGCAAGCTTGCCGACCTCGACGTGTTTAACCAGTTTCTCGCGGTGTGCGAGACCGGGGCGCACCTGCAGTTGCTCGTCGGGCAAGGTCGCGCAACGATGCAAGAACGGGACGGCGTCCGCTACTACGCGGTGACCTGATCCAACAGCCGGAGATCAAACGGGGAGTGACGATGAGAACAGAGCGGGTTCCGGGCGCGCGGCGTCGTGCGCTGGCGATGGTGGGCGCGGGCGGGGCGCTTGCCGCATCCGGGTTCGGGCTGGTGCCGGCCGCGACGGCGGCGACCGCTCACGACACCCCGGTTGCGACCTCGACGGGGCTGAACAGCAGCATCACGAGTACGACGTCGACGACCGGTCACAAGCTCTACGTCAAGCTCGACGCGAGCCACAGCGACGCGACCGCGGCCCCGGGTACGACCGACACGCTCGACGTCGAGCTGGCGAACAACAAGACGATCTTCGGCGGCGAGAGCCACACCTGGTCGTTCAAGATCCCGGCTGGTGCCCTGACGTTCGACATGGACGCCAGCGGAAATGCCGATGGCAACGGCACGCTCGATGTCCCGTCGTCGGCGCTGTCGCCATTCGGGATGGTGTCGCTGAAGTTCGCGCCGAAGGGCAGCCCGACGACGCAGCAGTGCAACGGCCAGCCTTCCAGCCAGACGCAGCCCGTCACGCTGAGCGGCACGTTCTACTTCGACACCAAGTCGAAGGGCTCGCACAAGTGGGGTGCGATCGGAAGCAAGACGAAGAAGTTCACCTTCTCCGCGACGAACAACGTCGTGACGACGTACGCGACGACGGACTTCTCGTGCCTCGGAACCCAGTCCGCTCCGTGCGTCTCCGCGATCAGCTGGTTCGCCAACCACGGTGGCGTCTCGTTCGACGGGTCCGGTCAGGGCTCGAGCAACGGCAGCATCTTCGGCAGCCGGTCGACCAACCTGAGCAAGCCGGCCGCGGCGATCCGCGAGGACGCCAACACCGGCGTGTCGAAGGCGCTCAAGCTGAAGACCAAGGGCAGCAGCACATCGCTGTCGGTCGTCGGAACACACGGCACGGTGGGCTCGGCGACCCTGAAGGCGTCGAAGAAGCAAGGTCCGTTCAGCAACCCGTGCAAGAGCGGGACCGAGCAGATCACCGCCTGGAGCAACGGCAGCTACAAGAACGGGTCGAGTCCGCTGAAGCTCAAGATGCAGATCTTCGGCACCCTCTCGCTGGCCAACAACTCGGGGCAGTCGGACGGGTTCGAACAGACCAACAAGTAGCGCACCGCGCAGGTCGCGGGCGTAGCGTCGACGCGTTGAGTGAGGAGCTGAGATGCCGATCGTCAGGCTCAACCACGCTGTGCTCTACGTCCGCGACCTGCAGCGCAGTCTCGACTTCTACGTCGGGGTGCTCGGATTCAAGCGGATCGAGGAGATGACGCCCGCCGGGTTCTCCGGCGCGGCCTTTCTCCGCGCTCCTGGTTCGACCAACGACCACGACCTCGGGTTGTTCGCGGTCGGTGACAGCGTCGGGCCGTCACTGGCCGGTCGTGCCACCGTCGGGCTGTACCACCTTGCGTGGGAGGTCGACACGCTCGATGAGCTGGAGCGGCTCGCCGGCGTCCTCGCCGATGCGGGTGCGCTGGTCGGCGCCTCGGACCACGGCACCACCAAGAGCCTCTACGCCCACGACCCCGACGGCCTCGAGTTCGAGGTCGCCTGGATCATCCCCGCGGACCTGCTGACGCAGGAGGCGAAGGACGCCCGAACCCGTATCGGGCCGCTGGATCTCACGGCCACCAAGGAGCGGTACGGCGCCACCACCCGGGGTGGCGTCGGCATCTCCGTGACCTAAGCCGGCGTCGCCTCACCCAGAGGCGTCGGCTCGACTCGCAGCACCCGTGCCAGTGGCGCGGGCAGCCACCAGTTCCAACGGCCGAGAAGTGACATCAACGCCGGCACCAGGAGCGCCCGCACGATTGTGGCGTCGAGCAGAATGCCGACGCCCAGTCCGGTGCCCAGCACCTTGATGTCGGTCTCGGGGCCGGACGCAAGCGCGGCGAACGCGAGGAACAGGATCAGCGCCGCGCTGGTGACGAGGCGCCCGGTTCGCCCGAGGCCTCTCACCACGGCCTCGTTGGTCGCGAGATGGTGCCCGGCTTCGTCGTACTCCTCCCGGATCCGGCTGAGGATGAAGACCTCGTAGTCCATCGACAAGCCGAAGAGGAACGCGAAGACCATGAGCGGGATCCAGAACGTGATGGCGCCGGTTGCCGGAACCCCGAACACGGCGTTCGAGCCATGGCCGTTCTGCCAGAAGTAGGTCAGCAGACCGAAGGTCGCGCCCATCGAGACGATGTTGAGCAGCACCGCTTTGAGGGCGAGCAGCAACGAGCGGAAGGCGCGGGCGAGCAGGACGAACGTCAGCAGCGCGATGATCGAGAACATCAGCGGGAAGTTGCCGTACACCGCATGGATGTAGTCCTGCTGCGTCGGTCCGTCGCCGGCGACGCCGACGACATCCGGGAACTGCTTCACCGTCGCCTGAACCGCGCGAACCGGCGCGAGCGTCTGGTTGTTGGCAGTGACCTCGGTCGGGATGACGATGATGTCCGAGTAGCCGCCGTTGTTGGCGACGGGGCCGTTGGGCAGCGTGGCGACGGACACCCCCGTCGTCTTGTCGATGGCATGCAGCACCGCGGGCGCACTCGAGGTCTTGGTCAGCACCTCGAGTGGGGTGAGAACGCCTGGGCTGATCCCCTGACTGGTCATCGCGACGTAGGCGTCGTGGGCGTCACCGGTCTTGGCAAGCGCCTGCACGCTGGTCTCGCCGACTTTCAGCCCGAAGACCGGAGCGAGCATCACTCCGAGGATGACGATGGCGATTCCCGCGCCCGCCCAGCGCTGCTTGACGACGCCGTTCGCCCAGCGGGTCCACGACCGGCTCGCGGTCGCCTCGTGGCGGATCCGCGGCCAGTCCACGCGGGGCCCGATCCCGCCCAGCAGAGCAGGGAGGAGCGTCAGTACCACTACGGTCGACACGAGTGGGATCAGCACGCCGCCGATACCGACACTGCGCAGGCCAGGCACCGGGAGGACGATCAGCGCGAGGAGTCCGATGGCGACGGTCATGCCGGAGACGGCGACGGTCCGGCCGGCGGTTTCGGCGGCGCGGATGACGGCCGAGTGGTTGTCGCGGCCGTGCTCACGTTCCTCGCGCCATCTGGTCACGAGGAGCAGGCTGTAGTCGATGGCGAGGCCCAAGCCGACCAGCCCCACCAGGAACTCGACGATGAACGACACCTCGGTGAAGGTCGTGAGGCCGAGGACGATCAGGAAGGTGGTGAGGATCGACACCGCCGCGACGAGCAGCGGCAGGAACGCAAGCAGCGACGCGAACACGAAGGCGAGCACGATCAGCGCTCCGCCGGCGCCGAGCAGGGTCTCGGCAAGAACGCCTGGTCCGCCGGAGTCACCGCCGGAGGAGAGCTGCCCTTCGCCGGTGATGCCGGTCTTCCAGCCCGGTAGTGCGGTGGCGACGGCCGCCTTGAGGTCCTTCGTCGGGTCGTCGGAGAACGAGCTCGGCGGCTTGGTGAAGATGATCGCGATCGTCGTACGGCCGTCGGCGCCGATGAACCGCTTGTCGCCGGTGTTGGCGTAGTCGACGACGCGGGTACCCGGAAGCACCTTGTCGATGGCCGGTCCGACCTGTGCCAGCGCGCTGGTCTGGTTCGCAGCGGTCGTCCCGTCGGGTGTGCGCATGACCGCGATGCTGGTGAACCCGGTCGTGCCGTTGGGTCCGTAGAGCTTCGTCAGGTGCTGCGACGTCACGTAGCCGGGCTGACCGGGCAGCGAGAAGTCGATCGACAGCCGGCTCTGCACCTGGCCCGTCGCCGCCATGCCCGCGATGAACATGACCACCCAGCCGCCGATCACCCACCACCGGTGGTGAAGCACGAAAGCGGCCAGCCGCCCGAACCAGTTGCTGGGTTCCACCGACGTGGTCTCGCTCATCAACGGCCCCTCGTTCTCTGGGAAACTCTGCAGACTGAGAATCTTTCAGATGCAGAATGATTATTCAAATGTATTATTTGTCACATGGCCAAGGAGCCGGGGACGGGCGCCCGCGATTCAGGACGGCCCAGCCCGCCCGAAGTCATCGGCACCGGCTACCTACTGTCCGCGCTCGGCGCGCATTCCGCGATGAACTTCGCGCGACGGCTTGCCCCCCTCGACCTGACTCCACCGCACGTGGGGCTGCTGCGGGGCATCGGAATGGCGCCCGGGCGCAGCCAGCAGGCGATCGCCGACGAGTTCGGAATGCCGGCGAGCCGGTTGGTCGCGTTCATCGACGACCTGGAAGCGGCGGGGCTCGTCGAACGTCGTCGCGATGAGCGAGACCGGCGCGCACACCGGCTCTTCCTCACGGCGAAGGGTGAGGACGTGATGCACCGGATCGCCGAGATCGGTCAGGACCACGAGGCGGCCCTGTTGCAGTCGCTCAGCTCAGCCGAGCGGCAACAGCTGCACCAGCTGCTGGAGCGGCTGGCCGTCAACCAGGACATCGCGCCCGGCGTGCATCCCGGCTACCGCACGATGCGGCCGGACGACAGCGCGAGCTAGCTGTTGCGCCCTGAGCGCGGCTGCGGAACCAGCCCGATCAGGCCGGCCCGGGACAGCCGCTCGGCGAGGCGAGCGCGAGCCGCCCGCAGCGCGAACAGGCAGGCGACCGTGGTGAGCCCGAAGGCGACCGGCACCGCGGCGAGCAGCGACTTCGACGCCACCCAGGTCAGGGCCACGACGATTCCGGGGATCCAGAGGAAGGTCGGCCACCGCAGGAACTCGCGGTAGACGTCGCTCTGCTCGACGTCCTTGGGCAGGTCCGCCGGCGTGGTGAGGATGCCGTGCTCCGCAGCCCACCGGTCGAGGCGGTTGGTGGGCTCGTCAGCCCGCGGCGTCGGGATGTTGGTCTGGATCGTCATGGTGGGCGCCTTTGCTCAAGATCGGTATCTAAGAAGATGGTGCTTTGCCCGAGTTCGTCCGTACATAGCAAGGCCGGGCTGAAAGCGCTGGTCAATCCGGGTGGTCCGCCTGCGGGCCGGAAGACCCTAGAAGCCGGCGACGGCCGCGTCGAAGCGGCTCATCGCGACCTCTGCCACCCGCGGGTCGGGACCGATCGGGGAGCTGACGATCGACGCGCCGCACTGCGCGATCGCGTCCGTGAAGTGGCCGGGCGCGAGCAGGTAGGTCGCGACCGCCGCAGGCTTGAGATCGGAGAGCGCCGGCTGGCCGGAGCCGACGAACGCGGCCGTCACCTCGACCTCCAACCGTTCGGCGAGCTGCGCCGCCGCAGTGCGCACGTCTGCCAGACCGTGTACGTCGCGTGACCCGGCTGCGGCCAGCGTGACCGGTATACCCGCTGACCAGCCGGCCTGCCGGAGCCGGTCGGCAACCACAGCGGTCAGACGTGGGTCCGGGCCAATCGCCGCCGCGATGGTTGCTCCAGGCGCGGCAGCCGGGATGTCGGTCTGGAGGTGGAAGCCGGTCGCTAGGAGCATCGGCACCACAACGGCGCCGTCGGTGGGCAGGTCGGCGAGGCGCGGTGTGTTGTGGTCGAGGTAGCCGACAAGGACGTCCATGTCCGGGCGGTTGCCGATGATGCGGTCGGCAACCCATTCGAAGACCGCCGGATAGCCCGGATCGGCGCTGCCGTGGGCAGCCAAGATCAACGAAGGCGAGCCACGCACGCCCTACTTCTTACTCGTGGAGTCCGCACTCCACCTTGGGCATTCCCAGCCAGCGGCCGGAGCGGCCCTCGCCCTTGCGGGTGCAGGGCGCGCAGCCGATCGACCCGTAGCCCTCGGAGAGCAGCGGGTTGACCAGGATGCCGTTGTCCGCGATGTATTGGTCGACGTCTTCGAGCGTCCAGGCGGCGAGCGGGTTGACCTTCACCATCTGGTGGCGGTCGTCCCACTCCACGACCTTCACGCCGGCGCGGGTTTCGGACTCGTCGCGGCGGATGCCGGACGCCCACGCGACGTACGGCGCGAGCGCCTTCGACAGCGGGGCGACCTTGCGCATCGCGCAGCACAGGTCGGGGTCGCGCGCGAACAGGTCCTTTCCGAACGCCGCGTCCTGCTCGCAGACCGACAGGTGCGGCGTCACCCGCACCAGGTCGATCGGCAGCGTGGCTTCGATGGCGTCGGCGGTTCCGAGCGTCTCGGCGAAGTGGTAGCCGGTGTCCAGGAAGATCACGCGGATGCCGGGCGACACCTGGGCGGCGAGGTGAGCCATTACGCCGTCGGCCATGGAGGCCGCGACCGCGAAACGCTGACCGAAGCGGTCAACGGCCCAACGCAGGATCTCCTGCGGCGTTGCGCCTTCGAGCGCGGCGCCGGCGTGCTGCGCGAGGTGCACCAAGCCGTCGGAGGCGTCGTACAGGTCTTCCAGCGACGTGTCGTCGTGGTGCAGGAACGAGAGTGACTCGCTAACCGGGGCGGTCATGAATGTCCTCGAAAGCTAGAAGGGTCGCGGGCGCTTGAAGATCAGCGCATGCGACACACGGCGCTCGAGACGCGCTGCAGGTCTACATGCAGCCGCGCCACCAGGAGCACGCGTGAGGACATGCAGGTAGTCTGCCACAGGACAAGATCTGCGTCACCAGGTCTGTCCCATCCTTCGAGACGGCGCAGTCTCATTGGGCTACCCGTCTCACGCTTCTCACAACTCAGGAAGCCTCACCTTTATGCCTCCCGCACGCCGCAGCGCCGGTCAGGGCCAGTGGGCCATGGGCCACCTGGAGCCGTTGACCCCGCAGGAGCGGTTCAAGAAGGACGACGACGGACTCAACGTCCGCGCCCGGATCGAGAACATCTACTCGAAGGCCGGCTTCGACTCGATCGACGCGAGTGACCTCCGCGGCCGGATGCGGTGGTGGGGGCTGTACACCCAGCGTCGCCCCGGGATCGACGGCGGCAAGACCGCGATCCTCGAGCCCGAAGAGCTCGACGACTCCTTCTTCATGCTCCGCGTCCGGATCCCGGGCGGTCAGCTCAACAACCAGCAGCTGCGGGTCATCGCAGGTATCGCGACCGAGTTCGGCCGCGACTTCGCTGACGTCACCGACCGGCAGAACATCCAGCTGCACTGGATCCGGATCGAGGACATGCCCGAGATCTGGCGCCGGCTGGAGGAGGTCGGCCTGTCGACCGGCGAGGCGTGCGGTGACACCCCCCGCAACATCCTGTGCTGCCCGCTCGCCGGGGTCGACGCGGACGAGATCCTCGACTCCACCGAGACGCTGCACGCGCTGAACTCCTACGCCTACCTCAACAAGGAGTTCTCGAACCTGCCGCGCAAGTACAAGACCGCGATCGGCGGATGCCCGGTGCAGTGCATCGCGCATGAGATCAACGACATCTCCTTCGTCGGCGTACGGCACGACGACGGCCGCGTCGGATACGACCTCTGGGTCGGCGGCGGGCTGTCGACGAACCCGAAGCTCGCGCAGCGCCTCGGTGTCTTCGTCCCCCCGGAGGACGTCATCGAGGTGTGGGCGGGTGTGACGCGGATCTTCCGCGAGTGGGGCTACCGCCGGTCCCGCAACCGGGCGCGGCTGAAGTTCCTCGTCGACGACTGGGGTGCGGAGAAGTTCCGCGAGGTGCTCGAGAGCGAGGAGTTCCTCGGCCGCAAGCTCGAGGACGGCCCGGCCCCCGTGCACACCGGTGCCCAGCGGGACCACGTCGGCGTGCGCAAGCAGAAGGACGGCAACAACTACGTCGGCTTCGCCTTCCGCACCGGGCGGAGCAGTGGCACCGAGCTGACCGCGCTCGCCGATCTTGCCCAGCGGCACGGCAGTGGCCGCGTTACGGCGACCGTCGAGCAGAAGATGGTCATCCTCGACGTGCCCGACGCGGAGGTGGAAGCGCTGGTCACCGAGCTCGAGTCGCGGGACCTGCCGGTCCGGCCGTCGAACTTCCGCCGCGGCATGATGGCCTGCACCGGCCTCGAGTTCTGCAAGCTCGCGATCGTCGAGACCAAGGCCCGCGCGATCGACCTGTACGACGAGCTCGAGAAGCGGCTGCCCGACTTCGACACCCCGGTCACGATCAACGTGAACGGCTGCCCCAACGCATGTGCGCGCTTCCAGGTGGCGGACATCGGTCTCAAGGGAATGATCGTCGACGACGGCGAGGGCTTCCAGGTGCACCTCGGCGGTGCGATCGGCGAGGACGCCGGGTTCGGGCGAAAGCTTCGTGGCCTGAAGGTCACGGCCGATGAGCTGCCCGACTACATCGAGCGGGTGCTGCGCAACTACCTGAAGGACCGGGCGGAGGGCGAGCGGTTCGCCACCTGGGTGCGTCGCGCTGACGAGGCACTCGTCCAGTGAGCCAACGGGCAGTGCCGTTCTACTGCCCGTACTGCGGGGACGAGGACCTGCAGCCCTATGCCGACAAGCACGGAGCGTGGTGGTGCCAGTCGTGCCGCCGGGCGTGGTCGCTGTCGATGATCGGCACCGGCACGCCGAGCCGGATGGGTGGCGCGCCACCGGAGGACCCGGATTCGGGGACCGCCGAGCCCGGCCCTGACGAGGGTTAGCGCTCACAGGGGATTGTTGCTCTTGGCTGCGCCTGTCTGATCTGCAACCATGCGGGCACAGGCCGAGGAGGCGACGCGATGGGCGGTCAGGCGCGAGACAGCGTTGCGATCGTCGTGTATCGCGAGGACGGCACCTGGCGGGGGGACGTCCTGCCCGAGCGGATTGCCGACGATCTGGATGCGCTGATCAAGGTGCTCCGGCAGCAGCCCGCCGACAACGGCGCGATCGGGCTCGTCAACGTCGCGGACGAGTTCTTTGTCGCGCTGCGGGTACGTGGTGACGACGTGCGGATGATGCTGTCGGACGCGTCGGCGGCGGTGGCCTGGGATCTCGCCCGGCAGGTGACAGAACGGCTCGGTCTCGAAGCCCCCGAGGACGAGGACGGGGAGGACATCTGGCCCGCCGGCGACATCGCGATCTTTGCTGATCTCGGTCTCGACGAGATGGGGCTGGGGGTGCTGCTCGACGACATCGATGCGTATGCGGACGAGATGCTCGTCAGCGTCGCTGACCGGCTTGGATTCGCCGACGTCTACGATCGCGCACTGGAAGCGGCTATCCAGTGATCTCCTCGATCGACGTACAGATGGAGAGGTGTACGCCTTGACGTATGTGGCCTCGGCGCTCGCCCGCGTCGACTCCGCCTGGTTCGGCGACGACGTCTCGCTAGAAGACCTCGAGGACCTCGACGGCGTCGTCGAGATGGTTCGCGAGGTCATCGGCGACGATGCCGACACCGGCCTGTTGTTCGTCGAGGAGGACGACGAGTGGTTCGCGATCCTTCGCATCGATGCTGACGGCGACCCACGGGTGTTCGTGTCCGACTCCCGGGTCGTTGCCTCGAGTGAGATCGCGGCGCTGCTCGCGGAGGCCGCGATCGAGGTCGTCGCTGCGGACGACGCCGCGGACGATGAGGATGACGAGGACGACGACGAGGACGAGGACGAGACGGCTCTCGCCGACGGCGACCCGGCCGGAGACTTCGCGGTGATGAGCGACCTCGGGACCCCGCCGGCTCGGCTGCTCGCGCTGTGCGCGGAAGAGGGCGCGCTGCCGGCCGACGTGATCGCGGCGCTGTGCGAGGCCGCCGGCTGCCTCGACGTGCTGGAGAAGCTGCGCGGCGAGTAGATCCGCTCTCACTTGGCCGACTCTCTGCTTGTCGCCGCGATGCGGCGGGCCCTCGACGAGGCGAAGCTTGCCGACGCCGGCGGCGACGTGCCGATCGGCGCGGTGGTCATCGACGCCGGCGGCACCGTCGTCGGCCGCGGCCGGAACGAGCGTGAGGCGAGCGGAGACCCGACGGCCCATGCAGAGGTGCTCGCCATCCGCGCGGCCGCGGCAGCCAGGGGTTCATGGCGACTCGAAGGGCTGTCGCTCGTCGTGACGCTCGAGCCGTGCACGATGTGCGCGGGTGCCGCGGTGCTCTCCCGGCTCGACCGCGTGGTCTACGGAGCGGCCGACCCCAAGGCCGGCGCGGTCGGTTCGCTGTGGGACGTCGTACGCGATCGCCGCCTCAACCACCGGCCCGAGGTGATCAGCGGCGTCCTCGCCGAGGAATGCGGCGAGCTCCTGGCCGGTTGGTTCGCCTCCCGTCGCTGACCGCGGTCGTCGCGCACGCCGGTCGGGCTAGGCTCTTCGCCGGTGGAGTGTCCGAGCGGTCGAAGGAGCACGCCTCGAAAGCGTGTGAGGGGGCAACTCCTCCGTGGGTTCAAATCCCACCTCCACCGCCAACGGAGCCGAGAGAAACGAGCTCGCTCGTTTCCCGCGGCGACGGCCGGCGGTCGCAGCGCGTAATGCGCCAACACCGCCAGATGCGCCAGCTGGCGAGAAGGCTTCTTTGTCGTTCGGTGGTGCTGGCGCACGCCTGCTGACAGCTGCGGCGTGATGACTCGCCTGGGCGTCTACCCGCAGCAGTTGGATTCAGGCGCTTGGGTCGATGCGCAGCAGCTTCCGTCACCGGTAACTGCGGTCAGTTTGAGGTCGCGCTGACCTTCGAGGTCTGCGCGGTCGTCGGCCTTCACCGTGTAGACCTCCCACGGCTCCTCGCCGGGGCCGGTGACCCAGACCTTGTCCTGCACGGCGTAGCAACAGGTCGTGTCGTCCTGGACCGTGGTCGCAAGACCGGCCTCGGCGAGGCGACTCGCCGCTGCGGCAACCTCGGCGGTGGATGCGACCTCGACGCCGAGGTGATCCATCCGGGTCGCCTCGGCGGCTGCACCCTCGAGCAGCACCAGCTTGAGCGGCGGCTCGGTGATCGCGAAGTTGGCGTAGCCGGGTCGGCGTTTGGCCGGCGCGGTGGCGAACAGCCTGCTGTAGAAGTCGATCGCAGCGTCAAGATCGGCGACGCGAAGGGCGAGCTGGACACGAGACATTCGGGGCCTTCCTGCCGGAGCGAAGGGACTCCACGTTGCGCCCTGATTCGAGATCTGTCAATATAGACGGATGTCGAAGCAAGCTTCTCTTGCGGACGAGGTCGCGTGCTGTACGCCGCTCGGGATCGAGCCGATGAGCGTCGCGCAGGCCGACCGGATCGCCGGCCTGATGAAGGCGCTCGCGGATCCGATCCGGCTGCGCCTGATGTCGCTCATCGCCGCCGCCGACGAGATCTGCGTGTGCGATCTGCTCGGCCCCTTCGACGTGTCGCAGCCGACGATCAGCCATCACCTGAAGGTCCTGCGATCAGCCGGGCTCGTCGGCAGCGAGCGCCGAGGGACCTGGGTGTACTACCGCGCTGAGCGCGAGGCGCTCGACGCGATCGGCGGTCTGTTCCGCCACACGCTGGCGACCGCGTGATGTCGACCTCGCTCGCACGTCGCGGGCTTGCTGAGCTGCTCGGCACTGGCCTGCTGGTGGCGGTGGTCGTCGGATCAGGAATCGCGGCGCAGCGGCTGTCGACCGACTCCGGCATGCAGCTGTTCGAGAACGCGATCGTGACGGCGCTCGCGCTACCCGTGCTCATCCTCGTGTTCGGCCCGGTCAGCGGCGGGCACTTCAACCCGGTCGTGTCGATCGCCGACTGGCTGCTGGGGCGTCGCACCGACGGGCTGACGAACGTTGAGCTCGGGACGTACGTCGTTGCTCAGCTCGGCGGTGCGATTCTCGGCGCCTTGCTCGCCAACGCGATGTTCGGCCAGGCCGCTGGGCTGTCGACGCATCACCGCAGCGGCTGGCACCTGTGGCTCGGCGAGGTCGTCGCGACCGCCGGCCTCATGCTGGTGATCTTCGCGTTGGCGCGAACCGGGAACACCCGCCAGACGCCCTGGGCCGTGGGCGCGTACATCGGTGCCGCGTACTGGTTCACCTCGTCGACCTCCTTCGCCAATCCGGCCGTGTCGATCGGGCGGATGTTCAGCGACAGCTTCGCCGGCATTGCGCCGGCGTCGGTTCCGGGCTTTGTGGGCGCGCAGCTCGTCGGCGGCGCGATCGGTCTCGGGTTGATCGTCGCGTTGTACCCGCGTATCGCGGACGCGGTGGGCGATGTCGTAGTTCCGCACGAGGCATTGGAACCCGCCGGATGAGCGACGTACTTCAGGTCCTGTTCGTGTGCGTGCACAACGCCGGGCGTTCGCAGATGGCCGCCGCCTTCCTGCGTCGGTACGCCGAGGGGCGCATCGACGTGGTGAGCGCCGGATCCGCGCCGGCCGACTCGCTGAACCCGGCCGTCGTGGCGGTCATGGGGGAGGTCGGCATCGACCTGACGACCGAGCACCCGAAGCTGCTCACCGCCTCAGCGGTCGAAGCCTCCGACGTCGTCATCACGATGGGATGCGGCGACGCCTGTCCGATCTTCCCCGGCAAGCGCTATCTCGACTGGACCTTGGACGACCCCGCCGGCCGGTCTGCTGAGGAGATCCGCCCGATCCGCGACGAGATCGACAGTCGCGTCCAGGCCCTCGTCGAGGAGCTCGTGGGCCCCGCGTTCTAGCGGTACTTCAGGAACCGGCTATCGGTGGTTCTGCGAAGGCAACGGCGCGCGGGCGGCGGGTCAGCAGCACCGCGGTCGCGAGGAGCACCGCGATCGCCGGCGTCCGGAAGATCTCGTGCGGATAGACCAGGGTGCGCCAGCCCTGCATGCTCGTGATGATCGCCATCCCGATCGCGGGCGCATCGATGACCGTGACGATTCGCCGCGCCGCCACGACGCCGACGATGATCAACGTCGCGGTCGCAGTGAGGACGGCAGGCGTGACGGATCCGATCTGCGACTGCTCGAAGCTGCCGCCGGCGAGGGCGTGGGAGATCCGGAACGCGTCACGCCAGCCGACGAACGGCGCGCCCAGGTTGCCGGACTGGTAGTGGAACGGCCAGGTCCCGATCCGGCCGTGCACGTAGACGTACCAGTCCGCGAGCACGACCGGGCCGATCGCCACGGCGAGCAGCTTCACCGGCAGCCGCTCCGGTGAGGTGTGGGTGCGCCGCCATTGGACGAGCTCCCACACGACCAAGCCGAGTGGGACGGTGATGTATTGCTCCTTGTCCAGGCAGGCGAGGGTGATGAGCGCTGCAGCCACCGCGAAGCGGCCGCGCACCCAGGCCAGCAACGACAGCGCGACCAGAGCCGCGCCGACCGGCTCCGTCGTGTCGGACGCCGCGGCGAACAACAGTCCTGGGCTGGCCGCGATGAGCAGGCCGCCCCATGGGGTGCAGCCAAGATGCACGGCGAGCCGGCTCGCCGCCCAGCCCGCGACCCCGAGCCCGATCAGGCTCAGCAGCAGCAGCGCCAGCGGGACTGCTCTTGCCTGCCCGAAGCTCAACAGCCCGGCCAGCCAGCCGTTGAGCGGATGCCCGTAGCGGTAGGCCGGCTGGTCGATCAGCTTGTGCGCGGTGCCGGTCAGAAATGGGTCCCGCGCGATCGCGTAGTAGTACACGCCGTCGTAGTGCTCCACCGGCGTGACCAGGTGAAAGTGCGGGTCGGCATGTACGGCGAGCGGCGCGAGCTGGTCGGACTGCGCCAGGTGCACGAGTGCGCTCGGGTGAAGCGACCCGTCCTGCGACGCGAACATGCTCGCGAGGCCGGCGAGCGCGCCGGCTCCGCCGCACGCAATCGCCACCCGCGACTCCCGGGGGAGGAGGGGCCGGCTCATCGGGACCATCCTCCCGCCTCGGGCGGGCATGGCGGCGGTGCGACTCGGCCGGACGGACGTCAAGAGATCTGCCCGCCGGGCCGATGAACTCAGGTGCGCACCTGCCCGCAGTGCGGCACCGCTGCGCCCGACGACGCGCAATGGTGTGGCAAGTGCTTCCTGCCGTTCGCGCCGGCACCCTCCACCCAGGCGGGGTTCAACGCCGTGGTGATGCCGGGCGATGGCAGGCCCGCGCCGCAAGCCCCCGTGTCCCCGCAAGCCCCGGTGTCGCCGCAAGCCCCGGTCGCGCCTGCCCCGGTCGCGCCTGCCCCGGTCGCACCAGCCTTCGTCGCGCCAGCCCCGGTTGCGCCCGCGTCGATGGCGGCACCCGCTGCGGTGGCGCCGCCGCCACCACCGAACCCGTATGCGACACCGCTTCCTGCGCCATCGCCCAACCCGTACGCCGCGCCGCTTCCCCCGCCGCCGGGGTACGCCGCGCCGCCGCTTCCCCCGCCGCCGGGGTACGCCGCGCCGCCGCTTCCGCCGCCGCAGGGGTACGCCGGCGTGCCACTTCCGCCGCCGCCTCCCGCGTGGGGGGCCGCGGCCCCGTTGGAGCGGGTCGGCTGGCAGTCTCCGGCCGGACCCTCGCCGTGGGGACCGGCGCTCGACGCACCGCCATCCGATCCGGTTGCCGAAGGACGGTTGCTCAGCGGCCGCGCGCTCGCGATCGTCGCGATCTCGATCGGTTTCGGCGGCGTCATGCAGCTGGTGGTGTACCTGCTCTCGCGAGACACCCACCTCAACCCCGACACGTTGATCCGTACCGCGATCGTGGCGACGCTCCTCGTCTACGCAGTGGTCGGCGCCCTCCTTGTCAGCCAGATCACTCCCAGGGTCCGGTTGCGGTGGGGCGAGGGATCGGCGGCACTACGCGTCGGCATCGGGCTCGCGGTAGGCAGCGGCCTGAGCGGGCTGTTGCTGTGGATCGTCAGCTCGGCGCGGGGTCACCTCTCGCCCGACCCCAACGTGCTGCTGATGATGAGCACCGGAGACGCCGGACACATCATCGTGGTCACGCTGTTGACCTGCGCTGCCGCACCGATCGTCGAGGAGACGTTGTTCCGCGGCCTGTTGCTCGAATCGCTGCGTCAGCACCAGCTCGGGATGGCGATTCTCGTGTCGTCGATGTTCTTCGCGGTGTGGCACTTCAACCCGCGCGGAGCGTTGTACTACACGATCCTCGGCGCGGTTCTTGCCGGCGTGTACGTCAAACGCGGTCTGGCTGCATCGATGGCGGCGCACTTCGGGTTCAACGGTGTTCTTACCGTCGCGGCAATCACCATCGTCCTCGGGCCGTCACACACGTACGACCTGAACGGCTTGCAGCTGACGGCCCCTGGAACCTGGTCGCAGGAGGCAACCGACTCATCGATCCCGCTGGACATCAAGCCGGACTTGGTGCTGCAGGGACCGGACGCTGCGGAGGTCGGCGTCTTCTCTCATGCGGCCACCGGCTCCGACGACCTGAGCCAGCTGTCACAGACCATCACGCCGTCGCCGGGGCTGGGTGGCGTGTCAACCGGACCGCAGCAGGTCCAGCTTCCCCACATCGGCATGGCGATCGAGACAACTGTCACCGCGGGCTCCAAGAAGGCGGAGTTCGTGGTGTTCCAATCGGGTGGCGAGGACTTCCTCGTCCTCTTCGCCGACAACGGCAGCTCCAAAGCCGACGGCGACTTCACCAAGATGCTCGATAGCGTGCAGCCCTCGCCGGCGCCGGTCTCCTGAAACGGAGCCGGCGGCCCAGCGAGGTCGCGACGGTTGCGGCCTGAGCCACCAGGACCAGCAGCCCGCCCGCTCTTCAAAGCTCGAGGTGCGTCCCGACGTTGAGCTGGCTCGGGTTCGGGCCGATCGCGGCGCGGTTGCGGTGGTACAGCGCGTGCCAGCCGCCCTTCACGTGGTGCGCCCGCGCGATCCCGATCAGAGTGTCGCCCGACTTGACGACGTACCGCCGCGTCGAGCTGCTCTCGAGCACCGCGTCGTTCGCCTTCGCTGCCCGGCTGCGCGCGGTTGCGCGCTGCTCGCTGCGCCGGTGGTGGCGGGCCCGCTGCTCGTGTGCCGGGGGGCCGGCCGGTCCGGCGTAGTGCGAGCAGACCGGCCAAGCGCCCCAGCCCTGCCGGGCGAGGACGTGGTTGGCGACATCGATCTGCTCCTCGCGGGTCGCGAGGTCGGCGCGCGAGGCGTAGTGCTTCGTGTCGAACGACGCCCAGGTGTGCGCCGCGAACTGAAGCCCGCCGTAGTAGCCGTTGCCGGTGTTCGTGTGCCAGTTGCCGCCGGACTCGCACTGCGCGACGCGGTCCCACTGGGCGTCGGTGGCAGCGTTGGCCGTGGTCGGCACCAGGACGGTGGCGGCGGCGGTGCCGAACCCGACAACGCCGATGGTGGTCAGTCGAGAGGCGGTCGAAGGCTTGCGATGACGCCCGCGGTAGCGGCGTTTGGACATGCCGAAATCCCTTCCGCGCGCCTCCGAAGTGAGCTGACGGGTTCGGGCTGGAAGGTGCCCGGCCGGTGTGTTACCGGCTTCACCCCATGCGGCTGCTCGTCGTACGACGGGCGCCGCGGTGGGTCCCCCGGTCCTGCCAAGGTCCTCGTCTGCCCGGTACGGCCGGCAGGATTCGGCGCGCCGCCCGGGGCCCCAAGCGTTTGCTAGGAGCAAGCAGTAGGTTAGCAATAACCGCTGGGAATCAACAAAACTGCAGGTTTCACAAACCGGTACATATGCTTGCAACCTGCTAGCGCCGCCGGGTGCGCCGAGGCGCGGCATTCCCCAAGATCTCGCCGCTATTCCTGGCGGAGGATGCGAGATTCGAACTCGCGAGGGGTTGCCCCCAACACGCTTTCCAAGCGTGCGCCATAGGCCAACTAGGCGAATCCTCCGTCGCCGATTCTAGTCGCGACCCGCCGCGGTCCACAGTTGGTCGCGGCGGGTCGCAGGCCTTCACTACAGTGGGCGTCGACCCCTCGTGCGGCGTTACCCCGCCCAACCCCCCCAGGGCCGGAAGGCAGCAAGGGTAAGCGGGCTCTGGCGGGTGTGCGAGGGGTCCTGATTCGTGTGGAGGCGAACAGAGGCATGTCGCTCGCGCTCTACCGGAAGTACCGCCCGGGCAGCTTCGCCGAGGTGGTCGGACAAGAGCATGTGACCGAGCCGATCTGCGCGGCGCTCGACTCCGGCCGGATCCACCATGCCTATCTGTTCAGCGGCCCGCGCGGCTGCGGCAAGACCTCGAGCGCGCGAATCCTCGCCCGGTCGCTCAACTGCGAGAAGGGACCGACGTCGACGCCGTGTGGCGAGTGTGACTCCTGCGTCTCGCTCGCGCCGAATGGTCCGGGCTCGCTCGACGTCATCGAGATCGACGCGGCCTCGCACGGTCTCGTCGACGACGCCCGCGACCTCCGCGAGCGCGCCTTCTTCGCGCCGGTGTCATCCCGGTTCAAGGTCTACGTGATCGACGAGGCGCACATGATCACGTCGGCGGCGTTCAACGCGCTGCTCAAGGTGGTCGAGGAGCCGCCGCCGCACGTCAAGTTCGTGTTCGCCACCACCGAGCCCGACAAGGTCCTCACGACGATCAAGTCACGGACCTTCCACTACCGGTTCCGGCTGATCCCGCCGCACACGATGCGTGACCACCTCGCCGGTCTCTGCGAACGCGAGGGCATCCAGGTGGATCCGCTGGTGCTGCCGCTCGTCGTACGCGCGGGTGCCGGCTCGGCGCGCGACGCGCAGTCGATCCTCGATCAGCTGGCCGCCGGGTCCGGTGGGGAGCTGATCACCTATGACCGCGCGCTGTCGCTGCTCGGTTACACCGACGCGACGTTGCTCGACGACGCGGTTGACGCGTTCGCGGCGGGCGACGGTGGCGCTGTGTTCGCCGCGGTCGACCGTGTCATCGAGGCGGGCCTCGATCCGCGCCGGTTCGCCCAGGACCTGCTGGAGCGCTTCCGCGATCTCGTGGTGCTCGACGCGGTTCCCGACGCGGCTGACGCGGGGCTCATCGACGCCCCGACCGACGCCCTCGACCGGATGCGCGGCCAGGCGACCCAGCTCGGGCGCGCCGCGTTGTCGCACGCCGCCGACGTGATGGCGACGGCGCTCGTGGACATGCGAGGTACGACGTCGCCTCGGCTCGTCCTCGAGCTCGCCTGCGCGAGAGTGCTGCTGCCCGCGGCCAGCGACGACACGGCCGCGCTGCTGGCCCGCCTCGATCGCATGGAGAAGCGACTGGCCGCCACGGTGCAGCCCGCAGACGGCCGCTCCGGGCAGGAGGTTTCCGAGCCCGCACCACCCTCGCCGACGCAGCCCGCGCCCGTCGCTGAGAGCCTTCCGCCGGAACCGAAGGCGGCCGAGTCGCCCGTCCCCGAGATGGCCGGCTCCCCGGCGGCGCCGGAACCTGCGCCGGCCGCTCCCGCAGCGCCGGCACCAGCACCCGGCGTCGTTGACCTGGCCGCGCTGCGGCGGTTGTGGGAGAGCGTGCTTGACGCCGTCAAGACGCAGAGCCGGACAGCGCACGCGTTGATGCTGTCCTCGCAGATCGAGTCCCTCAACGGCAACAACCTCGTACTGGTCTTCTCCAGCGCCTCGCTCGCGGGAAGGTTCGCCGCCGACGTGGCCGGGACACTGACCCAGGCACTCAAGGAAGTTGTAGGCGTCGATCTTCGGGTCACCGCAACCGCCGGCGGTGCACCGGCGGCCGCGCGGGCCGAAGGGGAGCCGACGCCACCAGCGGCGGCTGCGGGCGCAGCCGAGATGACGGCGGACGACATCGAGGACTCCGAGGACCTCGAAGGGTCGACCGACGCCGATCCGGAAGCGGCCGCACTCGCTTTGCTCCAGGACGGCCTGGGCGCTCAGGTCATCGGCGAGATCGACCAAACCTGAGGCGTGACGCGTGACGCGGCTGCCCCGTGTCCGCTCTCGGCCGTAGGCTCAGCGCATGCCTCCGCAGCCGAACATGCAACAGCTAATGAAGCAGGCGCAGAAGATGCAGCGCGACCTCATGGCGGCGCAGGAGGAGCTCGCCCAGGCGACCGTTGAGGGAAGCGCGGGGGGCGGTCTGGTCAAGGCGACGATGAGCGGTGCCGGCGAGCTCGAGGCGCTGACGATCGACCCGTCGGCGATCGACCCGGATGACCTCGAGACGTTGCAGGACCTGGTCGTTGCCGCCGTACGCGACGCCAAGCGGGCGGCCGACGAGCTGACCGCATCCACCATGGGCCCGCTGGCCGGCGGCATGGGCGGCATGCTCGGCATCCCGGGGATGTAGGCGACACACCTTGTACGAAGGACCGGTTCAGGACCTGATCGACGAGCTCGGCCGGCTTCCGGGGGTCGGTCCCAAGAGCGCGCAGCGGATCGCGTTCCATCTCCTCGCCGCCGACCCCGCGGACGTCCACCGTCTCGTCACCGCGCTGACCGAGGTCAAGGACAAGGTCCGGTTTTGCACGATCTGCGGCAACGTCGCGGAGGAGGAGCAGTGCCGGGTCTGCCGCGACCCGCGCCGCGACCTGTCGGTGATCTGCGTCGTCGAGGAACCGAAGGACGTCGTCGCGATCGAGCGGACGCGAGAGTTCCGCGGCCGCTACCACGTGCTCGGCGGCGCCATCTCCCCGATCGAAGGCATCGGCCCGGAGGACCTGCGGATCAGGGAGCTGATGACGCGCCTCGCCGACGGCACGGTGACCGAGCTGATCCTCGCGACCGACCCCAACCTCGAAGGCGAGGCGACCGCGACCTACCTCGCGCGGTTCGTCAAGGAGATGGACGTCAAGGTGACGCGGTTGGCCTCAGGCCTTCCCGTCGGTGGCGACTTGGAGTACGCCGACGAAGTGACACTCGGCCGCGCGTTCGAAGGTCGCCGGGCTTACTCGTAGGGCAGCCGGTAAATGCAAGACCGGGTACCCGGGGTGGTCCGTATCCTTGATCCATGGCTCTCGTCGTCCAGAAGTACGGCGGGTCGTCGGTCGGTGACGCCGAGCGCATCAAGCGGGTGGCACAGCGGATCGTCGACGCGCGCCGTGGCGGCAACGATGTCGTTGTTGTCGTCTCCGCCATGGGCGACACCACCGACGAGCTGCTCGACCTGGCGCAGCAGGTCTCGCCGCTGCCGCCGCCGCGCGAGCTCGACATGTTGCTGACGTCGGGCGAGCGGATCTCGATGGCGCTGCTTGCGATGGCGATCGCCAACCAGGGATTCGAGGCGCGCTCGTTCACCGGGTCGCAGGCCGGTGTGATCACCGACTCGACGCATGGCAAGGCGCGGATCATCGACGTCACGCCCGGTCGCATCACCGACGCGCTCGCCGCCGGCAGCGTCTGCATCGTCGCGGGCTTTCAGGGCGTGTCGCAGGACACGAAGGACATCACCACACTCGGCCGCGGCGGCTCCGACACCACCGCCGTCGCCCTCGCCGCCGCGATGAACGCGGACGTGTGCGAGATCTACACCGACGTCGACGGCGTCTACTCCGCCGACCCCCGGATCGTCAGCACCGCGCGCAAGCTGGACCGGATCTCCTACGAGGAGATGCTCGAGATGGCGGCGAGCGGAGCGAAGGTTCTGATGTTGCGCTGTGTGGAGTACGCCCGCAGGTACGGCGTCCCGATCCATGTGCGCTCATCGTTCTCCGACCGCGAGGGCACATGGGTCGTCGGAATTCCCGAGGAGGAACTGGTGGAGCAGGCGATCATCTCCGGCGTCGCCCATGACCTGTCCGAAGCGCGGGTCACGGTGGTCGGGGTACCCGACAAGCCAGGCGAGGCCGCCGGAATCTTCCGAGTCGTCGCAGACGCCGGGGTGAACATCGACATGATCGTGCAGAACGTCTCCGGCTCCAGCGGCCGCACCGATGTGTCGTTCACCCTGCCCAAGGCGGATCTGCAGGCGGCGATGGAGGCCCTCGGCAAGGTTCGGGAGTCGGTCGGGTTCGAGTCGCTGAAGTCGGACGATCACATCGGCAAGGTCTCGCTCGTCGGTGCGGGCATGCGTTCGCACCCTGGCGTGTCCGCCACGTTCTTCGAGGCGCTCGCCTCGGCGGGCGTCAACGTGCAGAACATCTCGACGTCGGAGATCCGGATCTCGGTCGTGTGCCAGGACACCGATGTGCCGGCGGCGGTTCGCGCGGTGCACGAGGCGTTCGGCCTCGACGACCCGGACGGCGCTCCCGCCGTCGTACACGCCGGCTCCGGCCGATGAGACACACCGCACGAAGCTCTTCGCTTCGCTCGCACTTCCGCGGGGGTCCCGAATGAGAGTCGGTGTCGTCGGCGCCACCGGCCAGGTCGGTGGTGTCATGCGCAAGCTGCTGGCCGAGCGCGAGTTCCCGGTCGACCAGATCCGCTACTTCGCCTCCGCGCGGTCAGCCGGGACGACCTTGCCGTGGCAAGGTGCCGACATCGTCGTGGAGGACGCAGCGCTCGCCGACCCGACCGGTCTCGACGTTGCGCTGTTCTCCGCCGGCGCCACCACGTCGCGCGCGCAAGCCGAGCGCTTCGCGGCGGCAGGTGTCACCGTCATCGACAACTCGTCGGCGTGGCGGATGGACCCCGACGTCCCGCTGATCGTCAGCGAGGTGAATCCCGAGGCCGTCGCCGAAGCCCGCAAGGGGATCATCGCCAACCCGAACTGCACGACCATGGTCGCGATGCCGCCGCTGCGGCCGCTGCACGACGAGGCCGGCCTGACGCGGCTCGTGGTGAGCACCTATCAGGCCGTGTCGGGCAGCGGCACGGCTGGGGTCGACGAGCTCGACAAGCAGGTGCGCCAGGTGTTCGACCGCGCGAGCGAGCTCACCCACGACGGTGAAGCGGTGTCGTTCCCGCAGCCCGAGAAGTACGTCGCGCCGATCGCCTTCAACGTCCTGCCGATGGCCGGCTCGGTCGTCGACGACGGCGAGTTCGAGACCGACGAGGAGAAGAAGCTCCGCAACGAGAGCCGCAAGATCCTCGGCATCCCGGACCTCGCGGTGTCGGGAACCTGCGTGCGGGTGCCGGTCTTCACCGGACACTCGCTGTCGATCAACGCCGAGTTCGACCGGCCGCTCCCCGTCGAGCGGGCCCGCGAGCTGTTGGCGTCAGCCCCCGGTGTCGTCCTGGTCGACGTGCCGCACCCGCTGATCGCCGCGGGCAAGGACCCGAGCTACGTCGGCCGGCTTCGCCAGGATCCCGGCGTGCCGGACAGCCGCGGCATCGCACTGTTCGTCAGCGGCGACAACCTCCGCAAAGGAGCCGCGCTCAACGCCATCCAAATCGCGGAGCTCCTCGCTCAGCAGTAGCGGCAGCCATCCGTCCTCGCAGCCGCCCTCAACGCTGTCCAGGTTGTCGGTTACAGCTCAACTCGCGCTGAGAAGCGTCGCAATCCGTCCTCGCAGCGGGGGTACTTGCCGAAACCCACGGCGAGCACCCAGGCTGCTGCGGTGGATTGGCGACGCTAGTTCCGGCGCCAGGTGAGCAAGGGGCCGGACAACGCTTCCAGCATTTCGGTTGACTCGACTGATTCGGCCGGGGACATCGGGCCTTTTCCTTCTACTTTCAGTGCGAACTCCACCAGCGCGAGTGCGGTGAAGGCGTAGACGTCGTTGACGTCGACCGTCGCTGTCGCGGTCTGGCTGCCACGGGTCGCGGTCGCCGACACCGTTGCTCTTGCAGCTGCGCGCATCTCGTCGGTGGGGCCTTCCGGCATCCGCTCGACCAGTCGGCGCAGCAGTGGCGCGCCGAGCCGCAGCATCGGCCCCGTTGCCGGTCCCATGATCGGCGCGATGGCGCGTGCGGCCTTCGACACGGTGACGTTGGCGGTGACCATCGCGTCGCCGGCCCAGCGACCGGTCGTGAGCACGTCGCCGAGCGGGAGCTGAAGCGCCGGCTGGTTGCCGATCGTCGACCGTCGAAGTTGCGGGTTGCCTTGCGCGAGCACCGCGCCGAGGGCGCTTCGAGCCGTCCCGCGAGTCGGCTTCATGCCGCGCAGGGAGTACCCGATGTCGATTCGCTCCGGCTTGCCGTCGATCATCGACGCCGCGACCGATGCGGCGCAGTCACTGGGCACGTAGTCGTAGCCACACGCCGGTACGACGGCGGTGACCGCGCTGCTGTGCGCGTCGTACGCCCACGTCATGAAGTCGGGTTCGCCGGTCGAGTCGATGTAGTGCACGCCGGCGGCGACGGCGGCGTCGACCACCGGACGGCCGAGCCGGTCGAACGGGCCAACCGTGGAGATCACGATGTCGAGCCCTGCCATGAAGCGTTCGAGCGCCTTGCGATCGGTGGTGTCGACCACGACTCGCTCAGCGCCATCCGCCGCATCGACCCGCGACAGCCGGTCCTCGGAACGACCACCGAGCCGGACCGGGATCTCTCGGAGGGCGAACTCAGTGGCGGTCAGCCGGCCCGTGTAACCGGTGGCTCCGAGCAATCCGATCGAGCGCATGGCGCTCATCCTGCCAGGCCGCGTCACGGTGCGGGCTTGATCGCCGTCGGCGGCAGCTGGGCACTCTTCCGAGGCGTCCGGCTGAGTGCAACGGAGAAAGCACCCGTCCGATGCGGTGGTTTCACTCCGGTTTGGGTAGGGCATGACTGTGATTCATGACGCGGGCGAAGCCACGGTCGTGCTTCCCGTGACGGAGCGCACCGAGATGCGCCTCGACGACCACCCCGCAATGGCCCGTGTGGCGCGGGCGTTCGTCGAGCGTGAGACCGTTGCCCGCGGCGCGGCGGAGGTCGTCGACGATGTCGCGCTGATTGCCGGCGAGCTGATCGCCAATGCCATGCAGCATGGCGCGCCGCCGATCGTCGTCTCGGTTTCCGGCGATCCGACTCTGATCCGGATCGAAGTTCGTGACGCCAACCCCCGACCACCCGTCCGGCCCACGGCAAGCGCGTCGAACATGACCGGACGAGGCTTGTCGCTGATCACGGCGCTGGCCGCCGGGTGGGGTGTCGAACGCGCCGAGGGCGGCGGCAAGCTGGTCTGGGCCGAGGTGAGCGCGACGCGTGACCCGATCGAGGCCGAGGCTCGCGGCCTCGACGTCGACGTGCTGCTGGCGGGGTGGCCGGACGCGGCGAACCTCGACGAGGAGGGCCGGCACACCGTTGTGCTGGGCGACGTGCCCACCGACCTGCTGATCGACGCGAAGTCCCACATCGACAACCTCGTGCGTGAGTTCTCGCTCGCTGCTACCGGTGCCGAGCTGGGTATCGAGGCGCCGGACTATCTCGTTCGGCTGATCCAGACCGTCGTGCACGGATTCGCCGAGGCGCGGGACGCCATCAAGCGTCAGGCTCTCGCGGCCTCCCGTCGAGGTGAGGTCCGAACCAGGCTTGTCCTCGATCTGCCGGCGAGTGCCGCAGACGCAGGTGAGGCGTACCTGGCCGCGCTCGACGAAGCCGACGCGTATGCGCGAGCTGCCAGACTGCTCACCCTCGAGACACCGCACGCGCATCGGTTGTTCCGCCGCTGGTACGTCGACGAGGTCGTCCGTCAGCTGCGCGCGATTGCCGCCGGCCGGGAGCCCGCGCCGGTAGTCGGCTTCGAAGTGCGGATGCTGCAGGAGATCCACCGCCTCGCGACACTGCAGCGGATCACCGATCGTGCTGCCCGGCTGCAGCGGGTCACCGCCGCACTCGCCGGCGCTCGCACCCCCGAAGACGTGGCCCGCGTCGTGGTGTCCGAGGGCGTCATCGCGCTCGGTGCGGCCGGTGGTGGGCTGCTGGTTCCTGCTGATGACAGCGAGCACATCGCCGTTTCGGGAGCCGTCGGATACGGCGAGGAGCTCGTCGGCGCGCTGCGCGACGAGCGAATCGATGCGCCACTTCCTGCGGCGACCGCACTGCGCACCGGTGAAGCGGTTTGGTTGGAGTCGCGGGAGGAGGCTGATCGCCGGTACCCGTCGCTGAGAGGAATGGAAGCGACCACGGTCTCGATGTGCGCGGTCCCGCTTCGCGCCGGCGGCCGGGTGCTCGGCGCGCTGCGGTTCAGCTTCACCGTCAGGCGCCTGTTCGACGACGACGAGCGCGCCTTCGTGATGGCGCTGGCGGCACAGACCGCGCAAACCCTCCTCCGCACCGAGACGTACGCCGCGGAGCGGCAGGCGGCGCTCAACTTGCAGCGCGCGCTCCTGCCGGACGACACCGCAGCTGTCCTCGGGTGGACCGTTGCGGCCCACTACAGCCCAGCCGGTGGGGAGGAGGCCGGCGGGGACTTCTACGACGTCATTCCGCTCAGCGACGGCCGAACCGTTGCGGTCGTCGGAGACGTGATGGGGCGAGGGGTCGAGGCCGCGGCGGCAATGGCGCAGACCCGCACCATGATCCGCGCGTACGCCGTGGACGATCCCGATCCGCTGTCGGTGCTGGCGAAGGTCGACCACTACTTCCAGGTGCTCGAAGGCGCGCAGTTCGTCACCGCGCTGTACCTGCTGCTCGACAACGGAACGGGCGCTGTGACGATAGCGACCGCCGGACATCTGCCACCGATTCTGGTCCGGGCGGGCGGTTGCGAGCTTGCTGCCACGGTGGTGGGAACGCCGCTCGGGATCACGAACCAGCCGCGTGAGGTGACGACAGTGCAGGTCCCATGCGGTGCCGGTCTGGTGGCATTCACCGACGGCCTGGTCGAGCGCCGTGGATTCGACATCGATGCCGGCATCGGCGAGATCCTGTCGTCGCTGCGCGACGCGGTCGGGATCGCAGACGCGTCCACGCTCTTGCAACGGGTGGTGGCGTCGGCGCCGTCAGGTGGGCAAGACGACGACGTCACCGTCCTCGCGCTGCACCGGCGGTGATCGAGGCGGCTTCCGCGCTGGACCCGCCTGGCGGATCGAAGGTGCCGCCAGTGTGACTTTCGGCCCTAATGCGCACAAGCGGGCGCGTGGTATATCGAATCGTGACCGATGAACTGCCGTTCGGGCCGACGCCTGGCGTCCGCTTCAACGACGCACGAATCCTCATCGTCGACGACCATGCGAACAACATCGACGTGCTCGCCCAGATCCTTCGACGGGCCGGGTTCAACTCCGTCATCGGGATCACTGACTCGGCCCAGGCGCTCGCCACCATCCGGGCCCTCCAGCCCGACCTCGTCTGCCTCGACCTCGTGATGCCGGGAATGGACGGCTTCGAGGTTCTGGAGGCGATGGGTCCCGAGCTGGCTGCGTCGCCGTACCTGCCCGTGCTCGTGCTGAGCGCCGACATCACACCGGAGGCGCGGCGGCGGGCGCTCGCGAGCGGAGCGAGGGACTTCGTCGGCAAGCCGTTCGACGCGGTCGAGGTGCTACTTCGCATCCGCAACCTGCTTGAGACCCGGTCGCTTTACCAGACGCTGCAACGCCACGCGGAATCGCTCGAACAACAGGTGCGGGAGCGGACTGCGCAGCTCTCCAGCACCCAGGAACGGATTGCCGAGGAGCTCAACGGCTCAGTGGTGCGGGGAATCTTCACCGCGTCGCTTGCGATGCAGGGCGTCCGGCAGGTGACGACGGAGCGCCGGGTCCTCGAACGGATCGAGGCGGCGATCGAGGAGATGGACGCCGCGATCCGGCAGGTTCGCGCGGCGGTCTTCGGCCTGCGTGACGGGTCGAAGCCCAGCAACGGCGCTACGACGTACGCCACTCACGCGCCAGCAGGCTGACGACCTCGGAGAGCGCTCCGATGTGCGAGCGCACCTCTGCCGGCTCGACCCCGGGTGCGTGCACCCGCAGGTTGAGACAGTCCGCTCCGACGGCAGTCGCTTGCGCCGCCAGCGTCTGGGCAATCGACGCGGCGTCGCCCGATGCCAGCTGATCCTCGCCCCAGTGCTCGATGGCGGGGGGTGCCGCATAGCTGCGGTAGAGCCGCAGCTGGTCGTTCTGCCGCTCGCTCGGTGGCGCGCCCGGCGCGACGCGACGGATCAACACGACCGGTCCTGGCCCGCCGGCCGCCCGATAGCCGTCGACGAGCTCGCGGCACCTTTCAGTCGTCGTCAGCGAGTCGAAGAGCAGACCGACCCCGGCGGTCGCCGCACGGCGGCAGGCAGCCGGACTCATCGCGGCGCTGACGACCGGCAGCGGATTGCCGACACATTGCGCAATCGCGGGATCCGACTCGAGTGCACCCGGATCGCGGCCGAGCAGCATCTGGCTGACGGTGGTGAGCCCCGCGGCGAACCTGGCGGCGAGATCGGCTTTGTCGGTGCCGGCGATCGCAAAGTCCGCGTCGAGGGAGCCTGCCGCCAGGCCGACGCCGACCCGACCCGGGAAGCGGGCGGCCAGCCAGGCAAGCTCCTCGGCGACGAGGGCAGCAGGACGCAGCGGCAGCAGCAACGGACACGGTGCTGCCCAGGCGTGGTCGGTCACGTCGAGCAGCCAGCCGGCCACTTGAATCGGGTTGGGCAGGTAACCGGCGAAGGCGTTGTGGTGCTCGCTCACCATCAGACCGTCGAAGCCGGCAGCCTCGGCGAGCCGCCCTTGGTCGAGCAGCTCCTCGACGATCCCGGCTGGTGACAGCTCGAGATGCGGATAGAGCCGAAGCGACACGCTGCCGGCGCGCATGGCACGAGACGGTGCGTTCACAGGGTCGTGAATCTCCCGCCGTCGACGACGATGGTCTGGCCGGTGATGTAACGGGCGCCGGGTTCGAGCAAGAACCGTACGACGGGCGCGACGTCGGCGGCTGCGTCGCCGACGTACCCGAGTGGGACGAGCTCGCGAAGCCGCTGCTCGAGGTTCGGGTCGGCGCGATACGCATCCACCATCGCGGGGGTCATCGCCAGCGGTGACACGGCGACGACTCCGATCCCGTAAGGACCCCACTCCAGCGCGAGGCTCTTCACCAGGCCGCGGACTGCGCCCTTCACCGCGGAGTACGCCGGTCGCCCCGCGCTGCCCTCGATGCCGGCAGGCGAGGTCATGACCAGGAATCTGCCGCGGCTGTCGCGGAGGGCGGCGAAACCAGCTACCGCGCAGTGATACGCACCGCGGAGCGAGACGGCGACGTGATCGTCCCAGGCCTCGTCGCTGAGGTCGTCGATGCTTTCGATGCCGCTGGAGTGCCGGCTGGTCGCGTTGTGCACGATCGCGTCGAGCCGGCCGAACTCGGCCACGGCGGCGTCGACGGCGCGCTGCATGTCTGCAGCGACGGTCACGTCGGCGGTGACGTGCCGCCCGGTGCCGACCTGCGCAACGAGCTCGGCTGTCGCTGCTCCGTTGTCGCCGGGTGCCGCGATGACGACCGTCGCACCGTTGCCGGCGAGCTCGACGCAGATGGCGCGCCCTAGGCCGGCACCGCCACCGGTGACGAGCACCACGCTGCCGCTCAGGGAGCCGTCGGTCATGGCGTCATCCAGACGCCGCCGTCGATGGCCAAGGTTGATCCCGTGACGGCGTCGAAGCGCGGATCAAGGAGGGCGGCGATGGCGGGCGCGATGTCGGCGCGCGGACCCGGGGTGCGGCCCAGCGCCGGCGGCTGCAGCCCAGGGCGATCGGCGACCGAGCCGCCGCACAGGCTCACCGGAACGACGACGCACTGAATGCTGATCCGGTCCGCACCCCACGCGCGCGCCGCCGCCTTAGTGAGCGAGCGGTAGCCCTCCGCAGCCGCGGCCCAAGCAGCGACTCCGGCAGCGCCGGTCATGACTACCGACGGCAGCAGGACGACGACGCGGCCGCCGGCGTCCTGCAGGCACCGATGTGCGGCTTGGAGCACGAGGCGCGCCCGCCGGAGCGGGACCTCGGCTTCCTGTCTCCAGTCGGCGGCTGCGAGTGACACCAGGTCGCCGACAACGGTCGGCTCTCGCAGGGGTCCGGCATCGATCACCGCAGCGGTTGCGGGCGGCATCGGCTCGTGGTCTGCGAGAGCAGCCACGCTGAAACCGGTCGCTGTGAGCTCGTCGACGATCGCTGCGCCGACCGCCGTTTCGGCGCCGAGCACCGCGACGGCTCGGACGCCGCTCCCTGTGGTCGGGATGGCGGGATTTGAACCCACGACCCCCTCGTCCCGAACGAGGTGCGCTACCAAGCTGCGCTACATCCCGAAAGCGTCACGCAGTCTACCCGTGGTGGCCTCAGGCGGGTCGGGCCGTCAGCGTCAGCAGGGTTGCCTCCGGGTGACAGGCGAAGCGAACCGGCGCGTACCGCGACGTACCGAGCCCCGCCGACACGTGCAGGTAGCCGCCGGCCGGCCACCTCGACAGGCCGCGAGCCCGCTTGCGCTCCAACCCGCAGTTGGTTACCAGTGCCCCGAACCCGGGAACCCGCAGCTGACCGCCGTGGGTGTGACCGGACAGCACGAGCGAGAACCCGTCGGCGGCGAACGCATCGACGACTCGCGGCTCCGGGCTGTGCGACAAGCCGATCGCGACATCGCCGGTGGCGGGCCCGGCGACCCGGTCGTAGTGGTCGGCGAACAGGTGGGCGTCGCTGACCCCGGCCAGCTCGACGCTCAGTCCTCGCAGCTGGATGGTCGTCCGCCGATGGGTCAGGTCCAGCCAGCCCGCGGCGGCGAAGTGGGACCGGACCTCGCCCCACGGCAGGCGGTCGCCATAGTGGCGACGGTGACCGTCTGGTCGCCGCAGGTAGCGCGCCGGGTTCTTCGGGGTCGGCGCGAACCAGTCGTTCGAGCCGGGGACGAACGCCCCCGGCCTGGCCAGCAACGGCTCCAACGCCTCGTACGCCGGCGCCACGCCGTCGTACCCCCCGAGGTTGTCACCGGTGTCGACGACGAGATCCGGCTCGAGCGCCGCGAGGCGTTGCACCCACCGAACCTTCCAGGGTTGGCCGCTGGTGAAGTGAAGATCGGACAGGTGCAGGATCTTCAGGTCCGGGCTGCCCGGCGGCAGGACCGGCACCGACACCCGTCTCAGCCGGAACGCCTTCCGCTCGTACAGCCAGGCGTAAACCACGCACAGTACGCCTGCAAGCAGCACCGTGAGCGGGATCCACACCGCTGCAGGCATAGGGCAAGGGTAAAGAGGCAGACCCCGAAGCTCAGGTTTCCTACCCTTGAGGCATGTCTCTCAAGGAACGGCTGCGCGCGGACATGACCGCGGCGATGAAGGCGCGCGACGAGCTGCGCACCGCGACGCTGCGGATGGTCGTGACCGCGATCACCACCGAGGAGGTGTCGGGCAAGACGGCTCGCGAGCTGTCCGACGACGAGGTGCTGAAGGTGGTCGCGCGCGAGGCCAAGAAGCGGCGCGAGGCTGCAGAGGCGTTCGAGGGTGGCGGTCGGCCGGAGCTCGCCGAGCGCGAGCGCGCTGAGGGCGAGGTACTGGATGCCTACCTTCCCGCTCAGCTCTCGGACGAAGAGCTCGCTGCCATCGTGCGTGCCGCGATCGAGAGCACGTCGGCTACCGGCCCGCAGGCGATGGGCCAGGTGATGAAGGTCGTGCAACCACAGGTCGCCGGCCGCGCCGAGGGTGGCCGGGTCGCGGCCGAGGTGCGCAGCCAGCTGGGCAGCTGACCCCGCCGTTACGGGCGGATGAGGACGCCGTTCGAGGGGGTCTCGGACGGTGAGGGCGACGGTGTCGGCGTCTGCGACGGTGGCGGTGTGGGTGTCGGCGTTCCCTTGGGCGGCTTGTTCGTCGGCCGCACCGTCGTCGTTGGCTGCGATGTCGGACCGGCAGGTGCGTGAGGTCCGCCGCTGATGTACATCGTCACCGTTGCTGCGGCGGCCACCTGTGCCCCTGCGCCCGGTGAGGTTCGTGCCACCTCGCCGACCGGCACGGTGCTCTGCACGGGGCTTGACGACAGCTGCGGATCGAAGCCGGCCTGGCGCAGCTCGGATTCGGCGAGGCTTGCCGGCAGACCGCTGACGTCGGGGACGGTGTGCGTGACGCCGATCGTGTAGTACTGGTCCGGCCCACTGAACGGCGCGGCGGGTACGCCGGCGAGCGCGCGGTTCATCGTTGCCTGCCAGATGCGTCCGGCCAGCGTCGCACCGAACACCGCGCCGTAGTACCGGCCGCCGATCGTCAGGCCCCCGAGTGACTTGTTGGGGCTCGACGGAATGCCTGCCCATACGGCTGCGGCGAGCTGCGGTGTGTAGCCGGCGAACCATGACCCGTCGTAGTTGTCGACGGTGCCGGTCTTCGCGGCCGCCGGTCGACCGCTCAGCGCGTCTTCGGTTCCGGTCGCGCCGGGAACGGTCAGAACTCCCTGCAGGATCGACGTGACTGTGTTCGCGAGGCCGGGCTGGACGACCTGGGTGCAGTTCGATGCCGGCACCGGGTACTGGTGACCCTGGCGGTCGACGATCGACGTGATGGCGATGGGGCTGCAGTACTTGCCGTGCGCTGCCATCGTCGCGTACGCGCCGGCGAGGTCGAGCGGCGTGAAGCCGGCCGCGGAGCCCAGCACGAACGACGGCACCTGGGGGATGTGACCACCGTTCGAGGGCTGCATTCCCATCTGCTCTGCGAGCTTCACGGGCTGGCACAACCCGGTGCGTTGCTCGAGCTGGGCGTAGAAGGTGTTCACGGAGAACCAGGTGCCCGATTCGAGGTTGAAGGTGCCCGATTCGCTGTCGCCTGCGTTGTGGAGGGTGTACACGCCTGCGTCGGCGCCCGAGCACGTCGTGTAGCCGTGCACCGAGATCGCGGCGGGCGCGTGAATCGGCGTACTGAGCGGGATGCCTTCCTTCAGCGCGGCCGTCAGCACGAAGAGCTTGAACGTCGAACCGGCGTGGAAGCCGTAGGTGCTGCCGCCGTAGTTCTGATCGACGGCGTAGTCGATGCTGTTCTCGCCGAGCTTCGCGTTGTCGCCGTACTTCGTGCTGACCGCAATTGCTTTGACCTCACCGGTGCCGGGCTGCACCACTGCCTCTGCGGAGGCAACGTGTGCGCGCTCGTGCGCGTGCACATACAGGTGAACGCCCTGCTCGGCAGCCCGCTGGACCTTCGGGCTGAGGGTGGTCGTGACCGTCAGGCCGCCGCGGCGCAGCAGTGAGAGCCCGAGGCTCGGCGTGTTCTCGAAGACGTGCTTCACGTAGTCGCAGAAGTACGGATACTTCGACGAGACGCAGTCGTTCGGCTGCTGGTGGACGCTGAGCTGGATCGGCGTCGCAACGGCGTCGTCGTACTCGGTCTGCGTGATCGAGTGGTACTTCAGCATCTGGCCCAGGACGGTGTTGCGTCGCTCTGTCGCAAGGGCCGGGTAGTAGCGCGGGTTGTACGCCTCGGGCGACTGCACCAGCCCCGCGAGCAGCGCGCTCTGCGGCAGCGTCAGCGCGGTGACCGGCTCATTGAAGAAGTGGCGGGCGGCGGCGCCTACGCCGTATGCGCCGTCTCCGAAGTAGACGATGTTGAGGTAGCGGGTGAGGATCTGGTTCTTGGTGAGCTTGTGTTCGAGCTCGATCGCGTATCTCGCCTCGCGCACCTTTCTCGCGAAGGTGTCCTCGGTTGCCGCGATCCGCTCTGCCTTGGTGCGGGCGTTTTCGACGAGCACGTTCTTCACGTACTGCTGGGTGAGGGTCGAGCCACCTTGCGTCACGGTGCCGGTGGCGCCGTTGCGCAGCAACGCGCGCACCGTTCCTTTGAGGTCGAGGCCGCCGTGCTCGTAGAAGCGCACATCCTCGATGTCGATGATTGCGCGTTGCATCGACACCGGGATCTTGGACAGCGGCACATTGAGCCGGTCCTGCGAGAAGAAGGTCGCAATCGTCTGCCCGTTGGCGGCAACCACCCGCGACACCTGCGGCAACGGTTTGGCGGTGAGGTCGGCAGGGAGCTTGTCGAAAGCGTTCGTCACGCTTCGGGCCGCGAGGCCTGCGCCGCCGACGATCGGTAGCAGGGCGATCGCCATGATCACTCCCGCCACGACACCCACCGCACTCAGCAGCGTGATGCTCTGGCGGAACCCTGGGCGCCTCACGTCGAAAGCCTATGCGGCACCGGCAGGTTCGCCGGTCAACTCCGCACCGATCGCGCGTAGCCCTTCGAGATCGTGCACGTCGCCGGCCTGTGCGGCGACGTCGACCATCCGCACGCGTGGATGGGCGGCGTGGAACTGCGATGCGCGGCGGGAGTCCAAAACCGCCGCGGTGAGCCGGTCGGCGTGGACGCGCAGTGCTGCCGCGGCGAACCTCTCCTCGCCGGCCGCTTCGAGCGTCTCGGCCGCGGCGACGGACCGCTCGACGGACAGTGCGGGGGCGCCGGAGGTGTGCACCCGGTTGAGCACCATGCCGGCGAGCGGCATCTGCTCGGTCTCCAGCCGCTCGACGAAGTACGCCGCTTCGCGGAGCGCGTCCCGCTCGGGCACCGCGACCACGATGAAAGAGGTGCCGCGTTCCTTCAGCAGGCGGTAGGTCTGGTCGGCGCGTTCGCGGAAACCGCCGAACATCGTCTCGAGCGAGGAGACGAACAGGCTGAGGTCCTTCAGCGCCTGCGCGCCGAGCATCCGGTTGAGGACATCGGTGAACATCCTCACGCCGACGGTGAACACCTTCAGGTACGCCCGCCCGCCTGCCCGCGCCGGGGCGGTGAGCAACCGGATCATGCGACCGTCGAGGAACCGGCCGAGTCGCTGTGGCGCGTCGAGGAAGTCCAGCGCCGAGCGGCTCGGCGGGGTGTCGACGACGATCAGGTCCCAGGTGCCGGTCGCTTTGAGCTGGCCGAGCTTCTCCATCGCCATGTACTCCTGCGTGCCGGCGAAGCTGGAGGACAGGGAGACGTAGAACGGGTTCGCGAGGATCGCCTTCGCGCGTGCCTCGTCGGCGTGCGCGAGCACGATGTCGTCGAAGGTCCGCTTCATGTCGAGCATCATCGCGTCGAGCCGGCCGCCGGCAGAGGTGTCGATGCCGGCGACCGCACGCGGCGTGTTGTCGAGCTCGGTGAGACCCATCGACTGCGCCAGCCGGCGGGCCGGATCGATGGTCAGGACGCACACCGACCGGCCTTGCTCAGCCGCTCGCACCGCGAGCGCCGCGGCCGTTGTCGTCTTGCCAACACCTCCTGCGCCGCAGCAGACGATGATCCGCGCGTCGCGGAGCAACGCGTTGACGTCGAGCTGTGGCGGCGTGCCGGCCGCGGGTGCGGTCATCGCTAGACCATCCCTGCGGCCTGGAGCCGGTCGGCGATCTCCTGGAGGCCGGACAGCTCACCGGCGTCGGCGACGAACGGCACTTGGTACGTCGGGCGGTCGAGCGCCGAGAGCGTCGCGATCTCTTGGCGCTCCAGCTGCACCCGCTGCGCATGGTCGGCCATCTCGGCGGCGAGCGCCGACACCGTGGTCGCATCTGCATCGAGCCCCGCGGCCTTGAGCCCGCGCGCGATGTCGTCGGTGTCGACCTGTCCGGCTGCCGCCGCTTCGATCCGATCGTCCGGGATGAGCGGGTCGCGCACCATGTTGACGATCACCGCGCCCGGTCGAAGGTCCGTGGCGAGCAGCTCCTGAACCCCGTCGACTGTCTCCTGGACCGGCATCTCTTCGAGCACCGTGACGAGGTGCACGGCGGTCTTCGCCGAGCGCAGCAGCGTCATGACACTGTTCGCCTGGTTGCGGACCGGGCCCATTCGGGTCAGCGCAGCGACCTCGGTGTTGACGTTGAGGAACTTGGCGATCCGTCCGGTGGGCGGCGCATCGAGGACCACCGCGTCGTAGATCCGGCCGCCGCCGCGCCGCTCCCGGGTCGCCGCCTCCATCACCTTGCCGGTCAGCAGGACGTCACGCAGCCCCGGCGCGATCGTGGTCGCGAAGTCGATGGCGCCGAGCTTCTTCAGCATCGAGCCGGCCCGCCGCAGGTTGTAGAACTGCTCGAGGTACTCCAGCAGTGCCTGCTCGGGGTCGATCGCGAGGGCGTAGACCTCGCCGCCGCCGCGGGCGACGGCGACGCGTCGCTCCTCGTAGGGCAGCGGAGGGGTGTCGAACAGCTGCGCGATGCCCTGCCGGGCCTCGACCTCGGTCAGCAGCACCTGCCGGCCACCCGCGGCGAGCGCGAGCGCGAGTGCGGCGGCGATCGTGGTCTTGCCCGTCCCCCCCTTGCCGCTGACGACATGCAGCTTCACGGCGGGGAAGTCGGCCACGCCCAAGAGGGTAGGTCGCCCCCGGCTCCTCTGTAGGGCGGTGGGTGGGGACGTGGACGTTTGGTGCCGGCGCAGCCGGCTCCTCTGTAGGGCGGTGGGTGGGGACGTGGACGTGGATTGGTCCAAATGGCTCGCAGGAAACCCCTGCAGCCTGTCGAACCTGATTCCAGCGAGCCCAGCCAGCCGGAAGGTGAGGACCAGCCGTGTACGACGAACTCTCGTGGCGGGCCGGCGCCGAGTGTCAGGCGGAGAACGCGACGTACTTCTACGCGCCTAGCCACTTCGAGCGCAAGCCGGAGAAGGACTTGCGTGAAGGCATCGCCCGTGCGCTGTGCCGTCGTTGCAAGGTCAAGGAGCAGTGCTTGAACTACTCGCTGACCGTTGCCGAGAACCACGGCATCTGGGGCGGCCTCAACGAGCTCGAGCGCAAGCGCCTTCTCAGGAGCCGCAAAGCCGCATCCGCGTAGCGGACCCTTCGGATCGCATGTCACATGCGTGTCGTGAATCGCGACACCCATGTGACATCGGGGTCGTGATTCGCGACCCCTGTGTGACATCGGGTACGGGTGACACATCCCGTGTGTGACATCCGATCCCGCCACGAGGCGCAGCGGGGCAGCGCCACCGGCCCCGAGCGGCGGCCGTCCCCTGGTAGTTGCGCCTTTGATTTTCGGCGCGCCTTAGGCTCAGCGGTGTGACGAAGTGGGAGTACGCGACCGTTCCGCTGTTGGTCCACGCGACCAAGCAGATCCTCGACCAGTGGGGCTCCGACGGCTGGGAGCTGGTGCAGGTCGTGCCAGGTCCTGGCGGCGGTGACCAGCTCGTCGCCTATCTCAAGCGGCCGCTTCCCTGATGGGAGCCGTCGACGATCGCCTGGCCGGGCTCGGGCTGACGCTCCCCGAGCTCGCCGCACCGCTTGCTGCTTACGTCCCGACGGTTCGCTCGGGCGACCTCGTGTGGGTGTCGGGGCAGCTGCCGTTCGTCGACGGCAAGCTGCCCGTGTGCGGCAAGGTCGGTGGCGACGTCGCCCCCGACGATGCGACCGGGTTGGCTCGTACCTGCGCGCTCAACGCTGTCGCGGCGCTCAAGGCTGAGCTCGGTGACCTCGATCTGGTCGAGCGGATCGTGAAGGTCGTCGGGTTCGTCGCGAGTGCCCCCGACTTCACCGGGCAGCCGGCAGTGGTCAACGGCGCGAGCCAGCTGCTCGCCGACGTGTTCGGCGACGCCGGTCGGCACGCGCGCAGCGCTGTCGGTGTGGGGGTACTTCCGCTCGACGCGCCCGTCGAGGTCGAGCTCGTGGCGAAGGTGAAGGGGTAGCGCACGTGGCGGGGGACCCGACTGACCTGTTTGCCGGACTGGTCGACACGCTGCGCAAGCTGAACGCGGGCGAGATCGAGCCGGTCGAGCCGCGCCACGCCGCGACCGTGGTGATGCTGCGCGACAGCAGCGACGGGCCCGAGGTGTACCTGCTTCGCCGGGCCGCGTCGATGGCGTTCGCGGCAGGTGCGTTCGTCTTCCCCGGTGGCTCCGTCGACCTGCGTGACGCGGATTTGGCTGACGAGGCGTGGGTCGGGCGGTCGCCGACGGAATGGGCCGATGACCTGTCGTGCGACGAGCCGTTGGCGAGGGCACTCGTCTGCGCGGCCGTTCGCGAGACGTTCGAGGAGTCAGGTGTTCTGCTCGCCGGGCCTGACGGGTCGACGGTCGTCGAGGACACGAGCGGCGACGACTGGGAGGCCGATCGACTGGCATTGATCGATCGATCGTTGTCACTCGCGGAGCTGATGCGCCGTCGCGACCTCGTCGTACGCGCCGACCTGTTGCGGGCGTGGACGCACTGGCTGACGCCGGAGATCGAGTCGCGCAGGTTCGACACCAGGTTCTTCGTCGCGGCGCTCCCTGCGGGGCAGCGCACCCGGCATGTCGGTGGGGAAGCGGACCGGGTGGCGTGGATGCGTCCGCACGACGCGCTTGCCGGCAACGAGCGCGGCGAGATGATGCTGATGCCACCGACGCTCGCGTCGCTCCGCGACCTCACGGCGTACGCGTCGGTCGATGAGGCGCTCGCTGCCGCTGCCGAGCGGAACGTCACCCGCATCCTGCCCAAGCTGATCTTTGATGAGAACGACCAGCTGAAGTTCTTGCTCCCTCACGAACCCGGCTACCCGCAGGACGCGGAAACGTCGTGACCGAGCTCGAAGCCGTCACAGCGAGTGCGTCGCGGCTGCTCGCGCCGAACCCTGGTCCGATGACGCTCGACGGCACGAATACGTGGGTGCTGCGCGCGCCCGGCGGAGATCAGGGTGCGGTGGTGGTCGACCCGGGTCCGGTCGAGAACGGCCACATCGACAAGGTCGCGGCGCTCGGCAGGATCGCCGCGATCGTCCTGACGCACGGTCACTTCGACCACGGCGAGTGCGCACCGGAGCTGCACGAGCGGACCGGCGCGCCGGTCATCGCTCGTGACCCGTCGCTGTGCCTCGGCGCCGACCCGATCCCGGACCGCCCGGGGCGCACCACCCTCGCCGGGCTCGAGTGGCTGACGGTGCTGACACCGGGACACTCGAGTGACTCGGTGAGCTTCGTGCTCGAATCGGATCGGGCGCTGCTGACCGGCGACAGCGTGCTCGGTCGCGGCACGGCGGTCGTCGCTCATCCCGACGGCGTCCTCGGCGACTACCTCGACTCGTTGCAGCGGCTCCGCGACATCGCCGCGGGCGACATAGACGTGATCCTGCCCGGGCACGGGCCCGTGGTGGATCGCCCGCTCGAGGTCATGGAGTACTACCTCGCTCACCGCGCCGAGCGGCTCGAGCAGGTGCGCGCGGCACTTGCCGCCGGCGATGACGACGAGGACGCCGTGGTACGACGGGTCTACGCCGACGTGGACGAGTCGCTCTGGCCGCACGCGCTGCTGTCCGTCCGCGCCCAGCTCGACTACTTGCGCGAGCACGGCTGAGCGAGCGATGACGGCTCCTCTCACCTGTCCGGTCTGCGGAACGCCGACGATCTCGTCGGCGCGGTTCTGTTATGCGTGCGGGGCGTTGCTCGACACGTCCGAGTTGGCGGCCGAGACCACCGCGGAGCGCCGCATCGTCACCGTGCTCTTCGGTGACCTCTCCGACTTCACGGCTTGGGCCGAGGGGGTCGACCCCGAACGGGTCGGCGTCGTCACCGACCACGTCCTGGCGGTGCTCGGCCGATCCGTGACCGATCACGGTGGCACCATCGACAAGCTGACCGGTGACGGGATCATGGCCGTCTTTGGCGCGCCGACCGCGCACGAGGACGACACCGAGCGGGCGGTGCGAGCCGCTGCCCACATGCAGGCCGCTGTGCGACGGGTCATGGAAGAGGAGTCCGGCGGCGGGCGGCGGATGGGCCTTCGCGTCGGTCTCAACACCGGTGAGGTGCTCGCAGGGGTACAGGCGTCGCTGTCCTACACGGTCGTCGGCGACACGGTGAACACCGCATCCCGGCTGTCCGACGCGGCTGGGATCGGCGCGGTCTACGCCGGGCGGTCGACCGCGCTCGCCACGATGTCGATCGCGTCGTGGCGTTCGCTGCCTCCACTTCGGTTGAAGGGCAAGCGCGAGCCGGTTGCGGCGTACGAGCTCGTCGGGCTCCGCCCGCCTGGCGCGGTGCGCATCGGGCTGGGAGAGGAGGCGCCGTTCATCGGGCGTGACGCGGAGTACGGCCGGCTGGTCGGGCGGGTCCTCGACGTCGTCGAGCGCGGCCGTCCCGGGTCAGTCGTCATCACCGGTGACGCCGGCGTCGGCAAGACAAGGCTCGCCATGGAGCTCGCGGAGTTCGCGGGCGAGCTGCCGGGCGTCCGGGTCCTGTGGGGCAGGTGCGCGCCGTACGGCGAGAGCCGTGAGCTGTCCGCGCTCGGTGACTGGATGCGTACCGCCTTCGGCATCACCGAAGAGGAAGAAGTCGACGCCTCGATCACCCGGGTGCGGCGGACCATCAGCCGGCTGTCGGCGGCCGGCCGCCCGATCAGCGCACAGATCGTGGATCGCCTGCTTGGTTTGCTGGGGCTCGTCGAGTGGGCGCCGATCGGACCGAGGGACACAGCGGCTCCTGGTGCTGCGGAGCTATCCCGTGACCCGACGGTGGAAGCCGTCGCGACCGTCCTGGCCGCTCTCGTCGCCGAGGGCCCGCTCGTCCTCGTCGTCGACGACGCGCAGTGGGCAACCAGCGATCTGCTCAACGCACTCGCCCGGCTGTCCAACGACGTCGACGGCGCCGTCATGTTCATCGCCGTCGGCCGCCCCGACCTCGTGAGCACAACGTGGTGGGAAGACATGCCGGACATCGAGCTGCTGCCGGTGGTGCCGCTCGACGAAGCGGCGAGCGAGCGGCTGCTGCGGGCCTACCTCGACGGCGCCGAACTGGACAAGGAAACCCGCGAGCTCCTGCTCGGCCGCGCCCAGGGCAACCCGTTCTTTCTCGCCGAGCTCCTGCACCTGCTGGTCGACCGAGGGCTGTTGAGCCGCGACAGCGATGGCTGGCACCTGATCGGCGAGCTCCCGCGCGAGGTGCTGCCGGCGGGTGTCCAGGCCGTGCTGGCGGCGCGCATCGACGGGCTGTCCCCGACCGCGCGGGCGCTCGCGCGTGACGCGTCGGTGGTGGGCAACCGGTTCTCGGTCGAGATGTTGCGGTCGCTGTCTCCCATCGGGGACGGCGCCGCGCAACAGCTCGAGGCGGCGCTCGACGAGCTGGTGTCGCGTGGCATCGTCCGCCCCACCGGCGACGGCGCCGAAGCCGTGCCGCACTACGTCTTCACGCACGCGCTCGCGCGCGACGTCGCGTATGCGGGCATCCCCAAGGGCGAGCGGGCTCGACGCCACGCCACCGTTGCCCGCTGGGCGATCGACGGACTGCAGTGGTCGCCCGCCGACACTGATGCCTTTGTCGCTGCGCAGTCCGAGCAGGCGGTGCTGCTCGCCGCGGAGATGAACCTCCCGCCGGGTGACCCGGCTTGGGTCGCGCGTGAGATCGGGTTCGGCGCGCTCGATCGGCTGGGGGAGTCGGCGCTTGCGCGGGACGACAACGCGCGCGCGGAAGCCCTGCTCTCGCGGGGACTCGACCTCGCCGCCGGGCAGCTTCCTGCAGCCGTTCTAGCGCGGTCACTGGTACGCCGCGCGGCGGCGCGCGTCGCGTTGCATCGCCTCGAGGAAGCCGAGGCCGATCTGGCTGAGCCGCTCACGCTGCCCGATCTGCGCATCCGTGCCAGCGCGTTCGTCGTGCAGGGCGACCTGCTGCGCCGGCGCGGCGACGAAGCGCGGGCTCGGGAGGCACTCGTCACCGCGCTGGCCGCCGCCAGCGACTCCGGGCACGACCGGGTCACCGGCGAGGCGCTGCGACAGCTCGGCATGATCGACTTCCTCGGCGGCCGGCTGGCCGCCGCCGAAGAGCGGTTCGAGCAGGCGCTGGCGCTCGCCGAGCGGGTGGGCGACCGGCGCGGCGCGGGTTGGGCGCTTCAGCATCTTGCCTGGAACGCGACGACGCGCGGCGACTACGGGCAGGCCGAGGCGCGGCTCGCGGCCGCGGCCGACGTGTTCACCGGGCTCGACGACGAGGACGGCTTGTCGTGGTGCGCGGGAACGGAGGCGTTCGTACGGCTCCTGCAAGGGCGGCTCACCGAGGCGCGGGACCTGGCGCAGAGCCTGCTGCCGATGGGCCGCGCGCTGGGTGACACCTGGGGGACCGCTGCCTGCTTGATCATCGACGGGTTCGCCGCAGCGGAGCTGGGCTTCATCACCACGGCTCTCAACGAGGCGTCGGCGGCGTACGACGACTTCGAGAAGCTCGGTGACACCTGGGGCCAGTGCATGGCATCGCTCGCGTCGGCGGCGGCGCTGCGCGGCCAGGGACGCCAGCGCAAGGCGATCCGCCGGCTGGAGCACGCGATCGAGCTGGCGGTGAAGGCGCGGCACCCGCTGCCGGCGGCGCTCGCGACCGTGAACATCGGGTACTGCCGCCTGGACCTCGGTGACCCCGGGGCGGCGGAGGCGGCGGCACGCGAGGCGCTGGCACGCGCCGAGAATCTCGACCTTCGTCCCGGGGCGCTGGTCAGCCTCCGGGTGCTGCTCGCGCAAGCGCTTCGCGCCCGTGGCGAGACGAAGGAGGCAGTCGAGCTGCTCCGGGAGGCGCAGGTTGTGAGTGACGCGTCACTCGCCTTCCCGCGCCGGCAGGCGCTCGCGCACCTGGCCGGCGGCCTGCTCGAGCTCGGGGAGACCGCCGAGGCGCTGCGGGTCGCTCATGAGGCGCTCGCCCAGCCGGCGCAGGACGTCCGGTCGCGCGTCGTCGCTCTGCGGGTTCTCAGCAACTGCCTGCTCGCCGCCGGCGACCTGCCCGCCGCGCGGTACGCCGTACGGCAGGCGATCGCGTTGTCGGGCGCGACCGAGATGCGCGGTGAGCTGTCGGCTTCGCAGAAGGCGCTCTCGGCGCTCCCTGTCAGGTAAGCGCGGTCAGCGCGCGCGCCGTACCAGCCGTTCGGAGTCCAGCAGGAGGACGCTGCGGCCCTCGATCCGCAGCCAGCCGCGATGGGCGAACTCTGACAGGGCCTTGTTCACGGTCTCGCGACTGGCGCCCACCAGCTGGGCCAGCTCCTCCTGGGTGAGGTCGTGGCGGACGCGGGTGCCCTCGGCCTCGACGACACCGAACTTGGCGGCGAGGTCGAGCAGCGCCTTCGCCACGCGACCGGGCACGTCGGTGAAGACGAGATCGGCCATGGCGTCGTTGGTGCGCCGAAGCCGTTGCGCGAGAGCACGCAGCAGCTCGACGCCGACGCCGGGCCGTTCGAGCAACAAGGGGCGCAAGTCGTCGTGGTCGAGCGAGGCAAGGGTGCTGTCCGTGACCGCCGAGACGCTCGCGGTTCGCGGGCCGGGGTCGAACAGTGACAGCTCCCCGAACATCTCGCCGGCGCCGAGCACGGCGATGAGGTTCTCGCGACCGTCGGCCGAAGCGCGAGTGATCTTGACCTTGCCGTCGAGGACGATGAACAGGCGGTCGCCCGGGTCGCCCTCGCGGAAGACGATGTGACCCCGGCTCACGGTGCGGGAGGTCAGCACCTTCTCGAGCGTGTCGGCCGACTCCGGGTCGAGGGCGGCGAACAGCGGAGCTGAAGCCAGCGCGCCTTCCACTCGATCATCCTCTCGCCTGACGGGGCCGCCGGTGCGAGTCTGCCTCAGATGTCAGGCGCAGCGAAACGCCGATCCGCACCGGAGGGACGGTCTCAGACGGGGATCTTGCCCGCGTTGCGCGCCGAGGGGAGGGCTGAAAGGCACAGATCAGGCTGCTCGCGATAGCGGGCGATCAGCTCCGACGTCGCCGCGGCGAGCTGACGATGCACGGCGGTCCGGTACGCCGACAGCTCGGTCTCGGCCTTCGAAAGCTCCTGGATCAGCTGCGCGGTGGCGGCCGGGTCGCGCGGATCGGGCTCGCGTGACCAGAGGCTGGCGAGATCGGGCAGCGGAGGCATGTCGTCGATCGGCAGAACCGTGAGCGCCGCGGTGCGCCTCGTGCCGACGGTGCGCTCGGCGAAGACGTTACGAAGGTCGTCCACGCCGGTGGTGCCGCTTCGGACGGCGGTGCTGACGATGTCGAGCCGGGCCTGGATGATCCGTCGCCAGTACGACACCCGGCTCTCTTCATGAGTCAGGGTGCTGCGGTACTCCCGGAGCCCACCCAGGGTCAGATGGGCGAACTGCGGGTCCCGCTCCGGTGGCGTATGACGGTCCGCCGTGGGCCGATTCGGCATTTCCTCACTCTCCGCGCTGTCCTTCGCGGCATCGGCGTGATCTCGGGAAAGGTTGAGCGTGGGGAACCTCACGTCACTCCTACGGCCTAGGGCGAAGGTGCGGCGGATCAACCCGGCTCCTCCGAACGGCCCTGAGCGGCCGCGACGCCTCGTCAGGCGTGGCCCGTACGCTCAGTCCTGTGCCGCAGCCCGAGACCAGGACCGCGCTGGTACGCCGGGCGAGGCGGATGGATCGCATCCTCCAGCAGACCTACCCCGACGCTCATTGCGAGCTGAACTTCGACTCCCCGCTGCAACTGCTCGTCGCGACCGTCCTGTCGGCGCAGTGCACCGACAAGATGGTCAACTCGGTGACGCCCGCGCTGTTCCGGCGCTACCCCACGGCCGCCGACTACGCCGCCGCCGACCGCGCCGAGATGGAGGCGATGATCCGCCCCACCGGCTTCTTCCGGGCCAAGACCGACAGCCTGATCAAGCTCGGGCAGGCCCTCGACGAGCGGTACGACGGGGAGGTCCCGGACAAGCTCAAGGAGCTCGTCACGATCCCCGGGGTGGGTCGAAAGACGGCCAACGTCGTCCTGGGCAACGCCTTCGGCGTGCCGGGCATCACGGTCGACACCCACTTCGGCCGGCTTTCGCGGCGCTTCGGCTGGACGGACGAGCAGGACCCGGTGAAGGTCGAGCACGAGGTCGGCGGCTTGTTCGACAAGCGCGACTGGACCGGCTTGTCGCACCGGATGATCTGGCACGGCCGCCGTGCCTGCCACGCCCGCCGCCCGGCCTGCGGCGCGTGCCCGCTCGCCAAGCTCTGCCCGTCGTACGGCGAGGGGCCGACTGACCCGGCGGTCGCCGAGAAGCTGCTCAAGGCGGCGTCTCAGATGGCGCCGACCGCATGAGCCGCATCGCGGCTGGGCTCGTCGCCGCGGTGGCGGCCGTCCTCGCCACGACGGGCTGCTCGGCGTCCTCGCTCGGCACCCCCGGCGACCATTCGGCCCGCAACGGGAGTACGGCTCACGCCCGGCTGGTGGCCAAGGCCCATCTCGCGCCTTGCCCGGAGTCCGGGTCGGCGTCTGCCTCAGGAGGACTGCCCGACGTCACCCTCGACTGCCTGGGCAGCGGTCCCGCGGTGCATGTCAGTGGTTTGACCGGAATGCCGACGGTGGTCAACGTCTGGGGTTCGTGGTGCGTGCCGTGCCAGGAAGAGGCGTCGGTCCTGTCGTCGGTGTACGACGCCGATCGCGGCAAGGTGCGGTTTCTCGGTGTCGACACCGCGGACGACGCCAACAGCGCGCTCGACTTCGGAACCCACGTCAAGCCGCCGGTGCGCTACCCGTCGGTTCTCGATCCCGACAAGAAAGTGCTGCTCGGGCTGGCGAAGGCGCCGGGCCCGCCCGAGACAGCGTTCCTCGACATCTCAGGTGCGGTCGTCCACGTCCACATCGGTCCGTACTCAAGCGCCGCCGCACTGCGCGCCGACCTCGCGACGTACCTTCAGGTGAAATGACTGAGGGCGAGCCCGCACCGGAGTGGTTGCTGCGGCTGGTGAAGGCTGTCGACGAGGCGGACCCGAGCACATTCGCGCCGGTGCCGGCCGAGGGCATCGAGGGGCTGCGCAAGGCGGCCGTGCTGGTGCTGTTCGGCGAACGCCCGTCAGGTCCGGATGTGCTGCTGCTGCAGCGAAGCGACGACCTTCGTCACCATGCCGGGCAGCCGGCGTTTCCCGGCGGCGGCATCGACCCGACGGACGACGGGCCGGTCGCCGCGGCGCTCCGGGAGGCCGCCGAGGAGACGGGTGTCGACGCCGCCGGCATCGATGTGCTCGCAACGATGCCGCAGCTCTGGCTGCCGCCGAGTGGCAACCTCGTGACGCCGGTCATCGCATGGTGGCGCGTGCCGAGCGACGTGGGACCGGTGGATCCCGTCGAGGTCGCGGCGGTCTCCCGGGTAGCGCTGGCTGACCTGGCAGATCCCGCGAACCGCGTGATGGTCAAGCACCGGCTCGGCTACGCATCGCCGGGCTTCCAGGTCGAAGGCATGCTCGTGTGGGGGTTCACTGCAGGCATCCTCGACCGGCTGCTGTGGTTCGGCGGCTGGGAGCAGGACTGGGATCGAGAGGTCGTACTGCCGATGCCCACCCCCGTCCCGGATCGGCTCGGCTGATGGACGTTCTCGACCTGATCCTGCTCGTGGTCTGCGTGCTGTTCGGGTTCAGCGGCTACCGGCAGGGCTTCGTCATCGGCGTGCTGTCCTTCGTCGGGTTCATCGGCGGCGGCGCGCTCGGCGCCAAGTACGCGAGCTCGCTGCATGCCGACATCCGCATCGGAGTCGGGCCGGCGATGTTCGGCCTGCTCGCGGTGGTTGTCTGCGCGATGGTCGGACAGCTGCTGGCGACGCTTCTGGGTGTTGCGATCCGGCGAGAGTTCACCTGGCGCCCGCTTCGAACCGCCGACTCAGTCGCGGGTGGGGCGATCAGCGTGGTGTCGGTGCTGCTCGTCGCCTGGCTGGTCGGGACGGCACTGGCGCACAGTGCCGCGACAGGTGTCTCGAGTGAGGTCCGGCACTCGCGGATCCTTCACACGATCGACCGGGTGATGCCTGACACCGCGCACACCTGGTTCGCGTCGTTCCGCCGGCTGCTCGACCGCGACGGGCTGCCCGAGGTGTTCGGTGCGATCGCCCCTGATCGGATCGTCCCGGTGAAGCCGCCTCCGGCGCGGATCGCGCACAGTCCGGCCGTGCGCCGCGCCGAGCCCGATGTGGTGAAGGTCACCGGCATTGCCGCTTCGTGCTCGCGGCAGCTCGAGGGAAGTGGGTTCGTCTTCGCCGCGGGTCGCGTCATGACGAACGCGCACGTGGTTGCTGGCGTCACCTCGCCGACCGTGCAGACCGTGGACGGCAGGTCGCTCCCGGCGCGGGTCGTCCTGTACGACCCCGAACGAGACGTCGCAGTGCTGGACGTCGCGAATCTCGACCTCTCACCGCTGCCATTCGGTGGTCCGCTCTCGAACGGCGCGGACGCGATCGTCGCCGGTTACCCGGAGAACGGCGGCTTCACGCCGGGAGCGGCGCGGGTCCGCAACACGCAGAACGCTCGCGGTCCCGACATCTATCAGAACCGTGAGGTCACGCGGGAGATCTACGCGTTGTACGCGAAGGTCCGGCCTGGCAACTCAGGCGGACCGTTGCTCACGACATCGGGCGCTGTCGCCGGGGTGGTGTTCGCCGCTGCCGTCGACGACGCGCACACGGGGTACGCACTCACTGCCCACGAGGTCTCGCACGACGCACTGATCGGCACGAACGCGACGCGCCCGGTCTCAACCATGGGCTGCGACTGAGACGCTCCCCGGCGCGAGCCATCGGAGCAGCTCGGCCGTGACGAGCTCCGGGTCTTCCTGGTGCGGGAAGTGCCCGAGCCCACGCAGCTCTCTCCACTCGTACGGTCCCCGGACCCAGCGTTCCGAACCGAGCGCGGTCGACGGCAGGATGCACGGGTCGAGCTCGCCGTGCAGCTGCAGCGTCGGCGCTGCGATGGGTCGCTCCATGAGGGTGCGGTACCGCCGGCCGTCGGTACGAACCATCGACCGCACACTCCACCGGTAGTACTCGAGTGCGCGGTTCGGCACGTACAGCACCTGCATCGCCTCACGGCAGCGCGCCTCGGTCTCGGCGTCCGGGAAGCCTGGCCCACCCCAGCTGTGGAGCAGCGCGCCGACGTTGGCCGCGTCGTCGGCAACCAGCCATCGTTCCGGTGACCACGGCGCCTGGAAGCGCGCGATGTAGGCACTCGCTCGGCGCTGGGCGCCGTCCTGGCGGAGCGCCTGCTGAAACCGCAGCGGGTGCGCGATGGACAGCACCGCAAGCTTGCGCACGACGGCAGGGTGGATGGCGGCCACCGACCAGGCGAGGTGACCGCCCCAGTCGTGCCCGACGAACACCGCCTCGCGTTCCCCGAGCGCGCGGACCAAACCGGCAAGGTCGGCGGCCAGGGTCGGCACGTCGTACCCGCGCGGGGGCTTGTCGCTCGCCCCGTAGCCCCGCAGGTCGGGCGCGACGACCCGGTAGCCCGCCTGGGACAGCGCGACGAGCTGGTGCCGCCAGCTCCACCAGAACTCCGGGAAGCCATGGAGGAGCAGGATGAGCGGTCCGGCGCCTGCCTCCGCGACATGCAGCCGGATCCCGTTGGCGCTGACGTGGCGGTGCGTCCACGGGCCGTCGATCACGACAGCCGATTCCTCGACCGCCCGCGACGCCATCACGGGCTCAGCCTGTCACGCAACCTAATCGGTCGGCGGATCCGATCGTCTGGGATGGCGAATCGAGGCGAGGCCGGACTTCACCGTGCTGACGGTGCGATCGGGTCCGCGCATCGAGGACAGCGCGCGAACGCCCAAGAAGCCGAGCCCGCCGCCGAGGAAGACGAACAGTCCGGCCACGCACAGGAAGCCGGCCCACACCGGGATGCCGCCGCCCTCGGAGATGCCGAAGGCGGCCGCAAAGCACAGCAGCAAGAAGCCGACCAACGCGAGGACACCGGCTCCGCTGAGCAGGCCGGCGCCGGTCGCCGCCCGTTTGGCCTGCTCGGCCAGCTCGGCCTTGGCGAGCTCGATCTCCTGGTGGATCAGGACGGACATGTCGCGGGTCGCGGTCGCGACCAGCTCGCCGAGTGACTGTTCGTCGAGCGGCGCGCCGTCACCGCCGTAGCTGCGAGTCGATGCCACGCCGACATCCTCCCGCAGTTCTCGCCGATTTATCCCGCTCGGCGTTGATGGGCTAGTGCCCGCCAGCCCGCGGCCGCGACGACGGCGGCGCCGGCGATGCCCACGGTGACGGAACGGTTAGGGACGGGAAGCCGGCCGAGTCGCTGCCGCAGCGGCACCGGGTGGCGGAAGCTGCGGACCTCCCAGCCGCGCGCCATCGCCTCGCGGCGAAGACTGCGATCGGGGTTGACCGCGCACGGGTGGCCGACCGCCTCCAGCATCGGCAGATCGGTGAAGGAGTCGGTGTAGGCGTAGCAGTCGGCGAGGTCCCAGCCTTCGCTCGCCGCCATCTCCCGCATCGCCTCGGCCTTGTGCGGGCCGAACGCGTAGAACGCGACCTCGCCGGTGTACTGGCCGCCCTCGACGACCATGCGGGTTGCCACGACCCGGTCCGCGCCGAGCAGCTCACCGATCGGTGCGACCAGCTCGTCGCCGCTGCTGGAGACGATCACGACCTCCCGGCCGGCGGCGTGGTGGGACTCGATCAGCGCCGCGGCCTCGTCGTAGATCAACGGGTCGATCAGGCCGAGCAGGTCCTCGGCGATCACACTGCGGACCTTCTCGGCCTCCCAGCCGGCGACCCGGCTCGCGAGGTCGTCGCGCATCCGGTCCATCTTGTCCGCGTCGACCTCGCCCAGGTGGTAGAGCAGCCGGGCGTACGCGCCCTTCACCACTGCGCGTCGCCCGATCATCCCCGCGGCGTAGAACGAGCGGCCCATCGCCAGGGTGCTCGAGGTGGCGATGATCGTCTTGTCGAGATCGAAGAACGCCGCAGACGTGGCCACCTCGCAAGGATAAGCAGCGAAATCGGGACGTCCGGCACACCCGACACAGCCGCCACAGGATGTTCACGAGAGATTTCTGTTGGCCAGGTTTGGCCCGTTGGGGCAGGGGCATCCCCCTGTCATCACCGGCTCGATGACAGGTGAAGCTGGTCCGGCTCAACCCCCCCGGAGCCGGGCCTTGAGACGGCCCCCGCTACCCCCCCGGCGGGGGCCGTCCTAATTCTCGGGCTGTCCACAGCGTCCGCCAGCGGGTGAGTTCTCCCCAGCCGGCGTCGCATCGCTTCGCCGGGCGGGAGGTGGCGCCCGAGGTCTTGGTCCATGGCGGCAGGCGTCCTGGTGGTCACCGCCGATCCCGGCCTCGCCCTCGCCATCCCTCGGCTCTGCGCTCTCGCGGGGGTGCCGGCGGAGATCGAGCGCGACAGCGAATCCGCTCGTGCCGCGTGGCGGTACGCCGCTGCCGTCCTGGTCGGGTTCGACGTCGCGCCCGCGCTCGCGGCGGCCGGCCTGCCTCGACGTGACCGGGTGGTCGTCCTGACGGCCGGGCCGCCGAGCCGCGCGTCCTGGGAAGCAGCCGTCGCTATGGGCGCGAGCTCCGTCCTGCAGCTGCCTGATCAGGAAGCCGCCGTGGTGGACGAGCTGCGGCGCGGGTCAACCGTTGCCCGGACGGCGGGTGTCATCGCGGTGATCGGAGGATCGGGCGGCGCCGGAGCCTCGACCCTCGCCGCTGCGCTTGCGATCACCGCGTCCTCCCGCGGCCGCACCTTGCTCGTCGACGGCGACCCGCTCGGCGGCGGGCTGGATGTTCTGCTCGGCGCCGAGTCGGCTCCCGGCATTCGATGGAACGAGCTCGCGGCCACCGAAGGAGGACTCGATCCGCACGCGCTGGCTGCCGCCGTGTGCGACGTACACGGCATCGGGCTGCTGTCCTGGGGCCGCGGTTGGTGCGGCCGAATCGAGATCGCGGCGGTGGAGTCGGTGCTCGCTGCCGCGGTCCTGGGTTTCGCGACGGTCGTCATCGACGTCGCGCGCGCGCCGAATGCGCTCAGCGGCTGCCTGCTCGAGGCAAGCGATGCCGCAGCTGTCCTCGTGCCGGCCGACGTCCGATCCGTCGCGGCCACGGCGGCCCTCGTCGCTGCCTTCGGCCGCCGTCTCGGAGTCCCCGGCCTGGTGGTGCGAGATGCCGGAGGTGACCGGCTCGCGGCGAATGAAGTCGCGGCGAGCCTTGCGATGCCGCTCATCACCACGCTGCGCAGCGAGCCGTCGGTGGTGTCGGCGTCACACCGCGGCGAACCGCCGGTACGCCGCGGCCGGGGTGCCCTCGTCCAGGTCTGCGACGCGATCCTCGAGACCGTCACTCCCGGCGACATGGCATGACCGAGCAGGGATGGGGCGAGGGTGCCGAGCTGGTTGGTCGGGTACGTCGCCGGCTGGCGACGTCGGCAGGCCAGTACGACCCTGCCGCGATCGCTGCGGCGGTCCGGGTCGAGGCACCCACCGCGGGGCTGGCCACCTTGCTCGACGTCTCGGATCGGCTCAGCGCCGAGCTCGCCGGTGCGGGGGTGCTTGCGCCCCTGCTCGCCCAGCCGGGGGTGACCGACGTGCTCGTCAACGGCCCCGGACCGGTGTGGGTTGATGCCGGAAGCGGACCTCGTCAAACCGGGTTGGTGATCGAGGACGAGACTGCCGTGCGCCGGCTCGCGGTGCGGCTGGTCGCGGCCGCGGGGCGCCGGCTCGACGACGCGGCGCCGTACGCGGACGCGCGCCTCGCCGACGGGACGCGGGTTCACGCCGTCCTGCCACCGCTGGCACCCGATGGCACCTGCATCTCACTGCGGGTGCCGCCTCGGCAGGTCTTCACGATCGACCAGCTGGTCGCGGCGGGATCGGTGCCGGATGCCGGCGCCGAGCTCCTGCACGGACTGATCGACCGGAGACTGGCGTTCCTCGTGACCGGTGGAACCGGTTGCGGCAAGACCACCGTCCTGTCGAGCCTGCTGTCGCTCGTCGCGCGCGAGGAGCGCATCGTCCTCGTCGAGGACGCGGCCGAGCTTCGCCCGGACCACCCTCACGTCGTTCGACTGGAGTCCCGGCCGGCCAATGCCGAGGGGGCAGGTCAGGTCACCCTCGACGTCCTGGTCCGACAGGCGCTGCGGATGCGCCCGGACCGATTGGTGGTCGGTGAGGTCCGCGGCGGAGAGGTCCTCGACCTGCTTGCTGCTCTCAACACCGGCCACGAAGGCGGATGCAGCACGGTTCATGCGAATCGGGCCGAGCATCTGCCGGCTCGCATCGAATCGTTGTGCGGACAGGCCGGGGTCTCGCGAGCCGCGGCCCACAGCTTGTTGGCCGCCGCGGTCGACGTCGTCCTGCATCTGACCCGCGGCCGGGACGGCCGCCGCCGGATGGCGGGGCTCGCCGTACTGGTCGCGGGCGCCGACGGGATGGCAACCGTGACACCGGCGTACGTCTTCGACGCGACGGGCGTACGCCGTGGCCCCGCCGCCGCGGCCCTCGACGAGCGGATGTCCGCTCGGTGAGGCTGTGGCTCGCCGCAGTCGCGGTGGCGTTGCTCGTGGTCTCGTGGCGGCCCCGTCCGGCGAGGGCTCGTCTCGAAGGGTGGCGTCCGAGCCGGCAACCGGTCGCCGCAGTCGAGCGATCAATCCGTGCAGCCGACGTCGCTGTCGCAGCGGCGCTCGGGTCGGGCCTCGTCGCGTTGGGTCTCCCGCTCGTCATCGCGATGGCAGGCGGCGTGGTGCCGCTTGGGTGGGCGAAGCTGCGACAACACCAGGCGCAGTCCCGCGTCAGCCACGCGCGTGAAGCGGCGGTCGCGGAAGCGACGTTCGCGCTGGCCGGCGAGCTGCGGGCCGGCCGAACAGCAAGCGAGGCATTGCGCGCCGCGGCGGCGACGGCCGGGCCGTTGGCCGACGTGCTGCTCGCGGCGGCGGCGTCGGTTGCGGTCGGTGGCAGCGCAGCCCAGGAGCTTGCCGCTGCGGCGGAGCTCCCCGGCGCGCAGCGGCTGCGTTCGGTCGCGGCGGTCTGGCAGGTGACCGAGTCCGCTGGTGGCCGGGTTGCGTTGGTCCTCGAGCGACTTGGCGAGGCGATGGACCGCGACGACGAAGTGCGCCGGGAGATGGAAGCCGCGCTGGCCGCCCCCAGGGCGACGATGACCCTGCTGGCCGGGTTGCCGCTGATGGGCCTGCTGCTGGGTGAGGCGATCGGTGCGCATCCTGTGCACCTGTTGATCTACCGGCCGCTCGGTTGGGGCCTGCTCGCGGGCGCCGCCGTGCTCGATGCGATCGGGGTCATGGTGACCCGCCGGATCTCGCGCTGGGCGCTTCGGGAATGACCCGCCGCAACGCACGGTTACAGGCGATCACCGGCGGACCGCCCTCCGCTGATGGTCCGCGGATGACGTTCCGCTGGGCGGTCGCCGGGAGTGTCGCGCTCGCGGGCTGGTTCGGAGTCGGTGGCCTGATCGGCGCCGTCGTCGGGCTCGGAGGCGCCGCCGGAGTCATCGTCACGGCGGGTCTCTCCGCTCGGCCACCGACAGCGCTTCCGGAGGTCGTGCCCGTCGCGGTCGAGCTGCTCGCGGGGTGTCTCGATGCGGGCTTGACGATGCCCGACTCCCTCGACGCCGCCAGCCTGGCCGGCGATCCGGTCACTGCTGCGGCGTGCCGGGCGGCAGCCGCTGCGCTGCGCACCGGTGCTCCGGCGGCGGAGGCTTGGCACAGCTGGTTGGCGGATCCCTGGCTCGAGCCGGTGGCGCGGACGACCGTGCGGGCGACCCAGAGCGGCGCGAGCATCGCGGAAGAGCTGCGGCGCATTGCCGCCCGGCTGCGCAGTCGCCGACATGCCCGGCTGCAGCAACGGGTGCAGCAAGCGTCGATCTGGGTGGTGGTCCCGCTCGGGTTGTTCTTCCTGCCGGCCTTCGTGCTGGTGGCTGTCGTTCCCGTCGTTGTCGGGTTGTTCAGCGGCATGCACTGGTAACGGCCGGCATCCACACCGTTGCCTGACGTGGCGACCTCCACAACGACGGCGGCGGCAGTCGCCAGACGTCATGTCGATGAGCACTCTGCGCCCGCCGCGGCGAGTGCCGCGACCCGTGCCGGCCGGTGGCCGGCAGCGAAGGGAGATGGCTATGAGCCGACTGCTGCAGGCACTGCGTTCCAGGGTCGCGGTGGTTTCCAAGGACGGCGGCATGTCGACCGCCGAGTACGCGATCGGAATCGTCGCTGCATGCGCGTTCGCTGCATTTCTCTACAAGCTGCTCACCGGCAGCCTGGTCGAGGACCTGGTCAAGGGCCTGGTCGAACACGCTCTGCACCTGATTCCGGGCTTTTGAACCGGCGGCGCGGCCGGGCCCGCGTGAAGGGGCCCGGCTCCGCCGACGCCGGCATGGTCACCGCGGAGTTCGCGGTGGCCCTGCCGTCGTTGGTGCTGGTGGTGGCAGCCGCGATCGGTGGGGTCGTCGCGGTCACCGACGAGATGCGCTGCACCGACGCCGCCGCCACGGCGGCTCGGCTCGCCGCTCGGGGCGAGCCGCCATCGACCGTGCGCGCCGTCGCGCTGCGCGGGGCGCCGCATGGCGCGGCACTCCAGCTGACGTCGTCGGCGAGCACCGTCTCCGCAACGGTCGTCACGCACATCGGCGGCCCCGGCTGGCTCGGCCGGCTGCCGTTCTTCACGATCAGGCAGCGTGCCGTCGCCGCGCGGGAAGGGGCCGGGGAACCGTGACGGGACGCGATCCGTCAGAAGGGAGTGCGACGGTCGCGATGCTCGCCGGCATCGGGGTCGTCGTCGCGGCAACAGCTGTCGCGATGTCGCTCGGCATCGTCACCGAGCTGCGGCACCGCGCGCAGGCGGCCGCGGACGCTGCGGCACTCGCGGCGGCGGCCGATGCACTGGCCGGCGAGGCCGATGCGTGCGATCGCGCAGCGGAGCTGGCCGGCGCGAACGGAGCCCAGGTGCGGGCCTGTTCCGTGGTCGACTCGATCGCGGACCTCACCGTCGCCGTGGAGCTCCCCGGCGCACTGCGCCCGTTGGGGCCGGTCACGGCCCGTGCGCGCGCCGGTCCGGCGAGCGCCGGCGAAGCTTCGGCGGGCTGATCTCGGCGTGGTTGGGGCGGTCAATCGATACGGCCGGAAATGCTTTGGTTTTGACTGATTTGGGCCGAAACTTGAGCGAAGTGAGGGTTTGCGTGCCCGACGTAACCTGGGACGTCCAGGGGTCGTTGGAACCGCAGTGACGTTCTCGCTACCCCAGCCGATCCGGAGGACCTGACCGCCATGTCCCAGCCCACGCCGCAAGGGGATTCGTTCCTGCCCGGCGCAGCGACGACCTCCGCGCGCCCGGTCGGCGGCCTCATGGGGATGGCGCTTCGCCGCCCCGGTGGGCGCCGGGCCATTTCGGCCGTGATTGGGTTCCTTTGCGTTGCTGCGGTCTCAGTCCTGGCATTCCCCGCGGTCACCGACTTCATCGGCGCCCAGCGGCAGCGCCACGTGCACTTCAACCCCAATGACCAGCAGCTCCAGCGCGAGTACATCAACGGCGCGGTTCGCACCGGCCAAGGCCTGACCCGGCTGGTGATTAACAACGACCGGGTGAATGTCGATGTCGTTGTGGTGGAGGGCACCTCGGTCGCGGCGCTGCAGGCGGGCGCCGGCCACTACCCCGAGACGCCGTACCCCTGCGCGCGCGGCAATGTCGGCATCGCGGGCCACCGCACGACGTACGGCCGTCCGTTCAACCGGCTCAACGAGATGCGCGCCGGTGACAAGGTCACCCTGATCACGCCGATCGGCACCTGCGTCTACCAGGTGGTGCCGGCCTTCGGCGGACATGGCAACCCGTTCATCGTGACGCCGAACGACACGCTGGTCGTGAGCCAGGTCGGGAAGCTTGCAACCGGCCACTGGCTCACGCTGACGAGCTGCAACCCGCCGGGCTCCGACGCCCAGCGGATCGTTCTGCGACTGAAGATGATCAGTTCCACTGTGAGGGTGGCGCAGCCGGGGCCGGCGCCGGGCAGCTCCGGTCCCTCGAGTGTTGAGGGAGGCGACTGATGCACTCGCAGAGGCTGACGCAGACGTTGCTCGCGGGTGGTGTCGCTGCTCTCGCCGTCGGAGGCTTCGCTCCGTCCATCGCCAGCGCCGCTGCCAACAACGACACGGTCACCGTGGCGGGTGGCAGCTCCTACACCTACACCTTCAACCAGTCGCCGGCGATCCGCGCGACGGCGCAGCCCAACTGCGCCGTCTTCTCGAACCCATCGCCCGTCACCCTGTCGATCTCCGGTCCTGGCGTCGTGTCATCGACGCTTGTCTCGCACAAGCCCGACTGCAACAACGCCTTGACCATCAGCCCGTCCTCGAGCTCGGTGAACACCCGCCACCCGGCGTGGGCCGGCGGCTCGTCGATGGCGAGCAACGGGGTCTTCACGGTCACGCTGAACAACGAGGGCCGCACCAAGTCCGCGACCTTCACGCTGCTGATCCCGCCGGCGAAGCCGTCGTCGCTGACCGTCACGCCGAACAGCGCGACCAGCGCGACCTTCGCCTGGCCGGCAAACCCCGAGCCGGACATCACCGGCTACCAGATCACCGATTCGGCCGGTAACAGCGTCGTCGACGCCACTAACGCCGCGTGCTCCGGCGGTGCGTGCTCGGCCGGACCGGTGGACCTCGGCAGCTCGGTCTCCGGCAAGTCCGAGCGCTACTCGCTCACCGCGATTCGCTCGTGCGGAAACGCGTCATGCGCCGCCGGGCACATCACGAGCGCCTCGGCCGCGACCGGTTCCGCTGACTTCCCGGCCGCACCGACGCCGACGCCAACTCCCACGCCGACCAAGACCACCGGCGGCGGGGGCACGGGTGGCAACAGCGGGCGAGGCAACGGCGGCGGTAGCGGCAGCACGTCGCTCGGAACCGTCACGGGCAACGGCGGCGGGGGTGGCGGCTCCCACTCCGGGGCAGTCAACCTTGGCAATGCGGACGCCGCGGGTCAGGTCAGTCACAACCTGCCGCCGGCGAGCGTGGGCTCGATCCCCTCGGTCAACGCGCCGCCGCTGCCGTCGGTGCGGACGTCGCTTCAGCCGCTCGACCCCGGCGCTCCCCCGGGAAAGATCCAGTACCCGGCACCGTTGCTCGCGCAGAAGCACGCGGCGGCGAAGTCGATCGCCCAGGACCTCAAGTCAGGTCTGAGCCTGCCGCCGCTGTGGCGGGGCGTGGCGGCGGCCGCGGTGCTGATTCTCATCGCCGTCCACCTTCGCGCCTGGGTCGCCCGAACCGAGGCGTTCTAGCCGGCGGCCTCACCCCAGCACCGGCCGACGACGGCAGAGAGCAGTCGCACCGCGCCGGCCTTGTCCAGCGGTTCGTTGCCGTTGCCACACTTCGGTGACTGCACGCACGACGGGCAGCCGGCGGCGCACTCGCAGGCATCGATCGCGTCGCGCGTGGCAGTGAGCCACTCCTCGGCACGGTCGTAGGCGCGCTCGGCGAAGCCGGCGCCACCGGCGTGACCGTCGTAGACGAACACCGTCGGTGCGCCGGTGTCGGGGTGCAGCGCGGTGGACATCCCCCCGATGTCCCAGCGATCACAGGTCGCGACCAGCGGAAGCAACCCGATGGAGGCGTGCTCTGCCGCGTGGGCCGCGCCGGGGAGATCCCTGGTCTCGACGGCTGCCGCCGCCAGCAGCTCGTCGCTGACCGTCCACCATGTGGCTTGGGTCCGCAGCTCGCGGGCCGGGAGGTCGAGCGGCTCCTCGCCGAGCACCTCGCCCGAGCCCAGCCGGCGACGCAGGAACGACACGATCTGACTTGTCACGTCGACCTGCCCGAAGTGAAGCTCCACCCCGTCGAACCGCAGCGCCCGCTGCGCTTCGACAACGCGGATGTCGGTGACATCGCGCGCGGATGTGGTCCAGTCAGGGTTGTCGGCCTCGACGAGCGCCACCGACGCGTCGAGATCGAGCTGCCGCACGACGTACGTCGCGCCCTGGTGCAGGTACACCGCACCGGGATGAACGGTCGCGTGTGAGGCCGCCGCATCGACAGTTCCGAGCAGCCGGCCGGTGTCGACCTCGCAGATCCGCACCGGCGGGCCGCCGGTGCCGCGCAGGTCGGCGAGATCGGTGGCGCGCTCGCGTGCGGTCCAGTACCAGCCGTTGGCGCGCCGGCGCAGCAGGCCTTCGGCGACGAGCGCATCGAGAATCGGGATCGCCTGCGGACCGAAGCCGGCCGCGTCGGCGTCGCTCAGCGGGAGCTCCGCCGCCGCGGCCGCGAGGTGTGGCCGCAGCACGTGCGGGTTGTCCGGATCGAGGACCGCAGCCTCGACCGGCCGGCCGAACACGGCCGCCGGATGATGAATGAGATAGGTGTCCAGCGGGTCATCCCGCGCGATCAGCACGGCGAGGGCGTCCCGCCCGGCGCGGCCGGCGCGACCCGCTTGTTGCCAGAGCGAGGCGTGGGTGCCGGGCCAACCGGCGATCAGCACGGCATCGAGTCCACTCACGTCCACGCCGAGCTCGAGTGCGTTGGTGCTCGCCAGACCCAGCAGGTCGCCGTCGTGGAGTGCTCGCTCCAGCGCCCGCCGGTCCTCGGCGAGGTAGCCGGCGCGGTACGCCGCAACTCGGCGGACGAGCTCCGGTGCGGCCTCCTCGAGGGCACGCCGGGCGCCGAGCGACACGGACTCGGCACCGCGCCGGGACCGTACGAAGGCGACCGTGCGCACCCCCTCGACCACGAGGTCGGCCAGGATCGTCGCGGCCTCCGCGGTCGCCGGCCGCCGGACGGGTGCGCCGTTCTCGCCACCCGCCGCGCTGAGCGGCGGCTCCCAGAGCGCGACGTCGACCGCGCCCCGAGGGGAGCCGTCGTCGACCACCTCTTCGGCCGGCGCCCCCGTCAGTCGAAGTGCCGTCGACCCGGGGTCACTGACCGTCGCTGAGGCGAGAACGAAGACCGGATCTGCGCCGTAGTGGCGAGCGATGCGACGAAGCCGGCGCAACACCTGCGCGACGTGCGACCCGAAGACGCCCCGGTAGTGGTGGCACTCGTCGACCACCACGAAGCGCAGCTTGCGAATCGTCGTCGCCCAACGCGCATGCGACGGCAGCAGGCCGTGATGAAGCATGTCGGGATTCGTGAGGAGCACGTCGGCGTGGCGCCGCGCCCAGTCGCGCTCCTCCGGCGGGGTGTCCCCGTCGTAGGTCGCGGCGCGGACTCCTGCGAGGCGGAGTTGGCCGATTGCACGAAGCTGGTCCGCGGCAAGGGCCTTTGTGGGAGCCAGATAGACAGTCGTGCCGGTCTGGGCGATGGCGGCCGTGAGGGCAGGAAGGAGGTAGCAGAGCGACTTGCCGGAGGCGGTTCCGGTCGAGACCACCACCGAGTGGCCGCTCCAGGCGAGGTCGGCGGCGGCCGCCTGGTGGGTCCACGGTTGCGCGATCCCCGAGCCCTCGAGTGCGCTTCGAAGATCGTGGTCGACCCACGACGGCCAGGCGGCGGTTTGTCCCGTTCTGGCCGGAAGATGCTCCACATGGGTGATCCGGTCCTGCCGCGCAGCCGGCCCTGAGACGCCTGGACCCCGAACCCCGTGGCGCAGCAGCAGATCCAGGGGGGCAACCACGTTCAGGCAGTCTGCCAGCGGGGTATGACCGCGGCGCCAGACGCGGCAGAGAAAGCTGCCGCGCGTCGGTGACTCGAGGGGTGATGGTTGGATGGTGGTGCACTGGAAGTTGCACCGTGATACGCCGGTGGAGGCAGACGTGGATCCCGATCTTTCGGTGTCGATTCGATCGGAGGGCAGCCGCACGGTCGTCGCCGTGAGGGGTGAGATCGACGTCTACACGGCGCCGAAGCTCCGCGAGCACCTGATCGACCTGGTTGCGAGTGGTCAGTACCAGTTGATCGTCGACCTCGAAGCGGTCGACTTCCTGGACTCGACCGGTCTCGGTGTGCTCGTCGGCGGGCTGAAGCGGGTGCGCTCCCACGACGGGTCGCTGGACCTCGTGTGCAGCCAGGACCGGATTCTCAAGATCTTCCGGATCACCGGCCTCACCAAGGTCTTCCCCATCCACGCCAGCATCGACGAGGCGCTCGCGGCCGGCACCGACGGCTGACTCGCCGCTGTTCCTGACGTGTCGACGATCGAGGTGCGGTTCTCGCCGTTGCCGGCGCATGTGCGCACCGCGCGGCTGGTGGCCCTGTCGGTCGCACGCCGTGCGCGGGTCGACGACGAGCAGCTCGACGAGGTCCGGCTCGCCGTCGGTGAGACCTGCTCACGCGCGGTTGGGGTGCACATCGCGCGCGGCACGGATGAGCTGGTGACGATGCGGTTGTCCGACGATCTCGACCGCTTCACGATCGAGGTGATCAACGTCGGGACCCTCGCCGACGACCCCACGGCGTCCCTGGACCTCGTTGAGGCCTCCACACGTGCACTCGCAGAGGGCGGGCAAGACACCGACGCGATGCCGCCCGGCTTCGGCTTGGCGGTCGTCAGCGGCCTCGTCGAGGACCTCTTCGTCACGAGCGACGGCGGGGTGACCACGGTCCGGATGGTCTGGCCGCAGGTTTCGGCACTGGCCGACTTGGCTGAGCCGACAGCGTCATGATCGCCGGACCTGACGGCGCGTCAGGTCCAGGGTGGGTCGTGCGACTGCGGCCGGAACCTGACTACTAGACTCTCCCGCCGAGACCCGCGCCGTCATGTGCGCTGCCGTGCGTTCCCCAGCCGGCAGCGGGGGCGTACCACTGACACCGACCGAAGGACACACCTTGTCCCTGCTTGCTGCTTCCGACCCGACGCACATCTCGGGGGGTGACCTCGGGCTGGTAGGGGTCGTCGCCGCAGTCGCCGTCTTCGCGCTTCTCGCCTCGGCCTTCTTCGCCCGGCAGGTGCTTGCCGCGGACCAGGGCACGCCGAAGATGCAGGACATCTCGAAGGCGGTCCAGGAAGGCGCCAACGCCTACCTGCGGCGGCAGTTCACCACGCTGGCGCCGTTCGCGGTGATCATCTTCGCTCTCCTCTTCATTCTTCCGGCGGACACGACCGGCACGCGGATCGGGCGTTCGGTCTTCTTCCTCGTCGGTGCGGTGTTCTCGGCGTTCGTCGGCTTCGCCGGCATGACGCTCGCGACGCGGGCCAACGTCCGTACGGCGGCAGCCGCCAAGGACTCCGGCGCGAAGGCGGCCACGCGGGTCGCGTTCCGCTCCGGCGGCACGGTGGGCATGCTCACGGTCGGTCTGGGTCTGCTCGGCGCGAGCGTCGTGACGCTGCTGTTCAACGAGCACGCACCTCAGGTGCTCGAGGGCTTCGGCTTCGGTGCGGCGCTGCTCGCGATGTTCATGCGTGTCGGGGGCGGCATCTTCACCAAGGCGGCGGACGTCGGCGCCGACCTGGTGGGCAAGGTCGAGCAGGGCATCCCGGAGGACGACCCCCGCAACGCGGCGACGATCGCGGACAACGTCGGGGACAACGTCGGCGACTGCGCCGGCATGGCCGCGGACCTTTTCGAGTCGTACGCCGTGACGCTCGTCGCCTCGCTGCTGCTCGGCCAGGTCGCCTTCGGTCGCTACGGCCTCGTCTTCCCGCTTCTGATCCCGGGCGTCGGCGTGCTGACCGCGTTGCTCGGCGTTCTCGTCACTGCGCCGCGCGATGGTGACCGCAGCGGACTGACGGCGATCAACCGTGGCTTCTTCATCTCCGCGATCGTGTCGGCGATCCTCGCCTTCATCGTGGCCTTCGTCTTCCTGCCCTCGTCGTTCCACAAGCTGGGCGAGAAGGGCGCCAACGCTGCTGCGGCGGCGATCAACGGGAACCCACGGGTGACGGCCTTCCTCGCCGTACTGGTCGGTCTGATCCTTGCCAGTGCGATCCAGGTGCTCACGGGCTACTTCACCGAGACCGAGCGCCGTCCGGTCCAGGACATCGGCCGGCAGTCGCTGACCGGTCCCGCGACCGTCATCCTCGGTGGCTTCTCCGTCGGCCTCGAGTCTGCGGTGTACTCCGCGATCCTGATCGGTGCCGCGGTCTATGTCGCGTTCCTGCTCGGTCACGGCGTCGTCGTCGTGTCGCTGTTCGCGGTTGCGCTCGCCGGCACCGGCCTGCTGACCACGGTCGGCGTCATCGTCGCGATGGACACCTTCGGCCCGATCTCGGACAACGCGCAGGGCATCGCCGAGATGTCCGGTGACGTGCACGGCGCCGGCGCCGAGGTGCTCACCGCGCTCGACGCGGTCGGCAACACGACCAAGGCCATCACGAAGGGCATCGCGATCGCGACGGCGGTGCTCGCCGCGACCGCGCTCTTCGGCTCGTTCTCCACGCAGGTCCAGAACAAGGGCGTGGAGTTCTTCGCCATCGACGTCAGCAAGCCGAACGTGCTGTTCGGGTTGATCATCGGTGCGTCCGTGGTGTTCTTCTTCTCCGGTCTGGCGATCAACGCGGTGGCCCGTGCGGCCGGACGAGTCGTGATCGAGGTGCGGGACCAGTTCCGCAACAACCCGGGGATCATGGACGGCTCGGTGCGCCCGGACTACGCGCGCGTCGTCGACATCTGCACCCGTGACTCGCTGCGGGAGCTGGCGACGCCGGGCCTGCTCGCGGTCCTCGCCCCCATCGCCACGGGCTTCTGGCTCGGCTGGGAGCCGCTCGGTGCCTACCTCGCCGGTGCGATCGCGGCCGGCGTGCTCATGGCGATCATGCTCGCGAACTCCGGTGGCGCCTGGGACAACGCCAAGAAGCTCATCGAAGACGGCAACTACGGCGGCAAGGGCTCCGACGCACACGCCGCGACCGTCATCGGTGACACCGTCGGTGACCCCTTCAAGGACACGGCCGGACCGGCGCTGAACCCGCTGATCAAGGTCATGAACCTGGTGTCGCTGCTGATCGCCCCGACGGTCGTCAAGTACGGCGTGCACGGGCCGCACCAGAACAACGCGGTCCGCATCATCGTCGGCGTCATCGCCCTGGGTGGCATCGTCACCGCCGTGGTCGTGAGCAAGCGCCAGAAGGTGGACATGAGCGCCACTCCGGACGCCGCCGCCGTCGAGAAGGCCAACGCCTGACAGGAGTCGCCGCGGCGGTCTTTGCCGCGGCAACGCCTCGAGGCGGGCATCATCGAAGGCGATGAGCCAGCTTTCGCTGTTCGGCGCGATGGCGCGCGAGCCTGCCCTTGCCGACATCGAGGGCCTGCTCGCGGGCAACGGCCAGGTGGTCCGGCGGGACGACGTGGCGCGAGTGTCGGTCGTCGTCGCGGAGCCGTGGCGGGTCGACGCCCTCGTCGAAGAGATGCGCTCCGCGCTCGGGCTGACGGCCGAGGTCGGGCCTGCCGAGGCGGGGATGACGGTGGGAACGCCGTGGCTGCCCGAGCTCCGGGCGACCGCCGACGCGTGGTCGCTGGGGGCGGTCAAGTGCCCGCCTGAAGGCTGGATGCTGGACGGCTCGCGGCTGCGCTGGTGGTGCCTCGCGTCAGGCTGGGCCGACAGCGGCATGTATAACCTGGCGCTCGGTGCCAACGACGAGCACGCCTGGCTCGCAGTCGGGTCAGCGTTGTCCGCGGTCGGTGTCCCAGGTGTACTTGTCGGGCCGCGGGCCGATGGTCCGGCGTACCGGATCGTGGGCCGCCGTCGGCTCACCCGGCTGCTGGAACTGATCGGCGACCGACCCGATGCCGTCCCGGCCGAGGGATGGCCGCAACCATGAGCTTCCACAGCAGACGCGACGATGAAGGGACCGAACGTGGCAACCGACACTGACGAGCAGCGCGTCGACGGTGATGGCCGTCGCCGCCTCGTCATCGTCGAGTCGCCCGCGAAGGCCCGCACCATCGCCGGCTACCTGGGGCCGGGCTACGTCGTCGAGTCCTCGATCGGCCACATCCGCGATCTGCCGGGTGCGGCATCGGAGATGCCGGCGGCACAGAAGCACCTCTGGAAGACCTACGGCATCGATGTCGACCACGGGTTCGAGCCCGTCTACGTCGTCAACCCGGACAAGAAGCAACAGGTCGCGAAGCTCAAAGCTGCGCTGAAGGACGTCGACGAGCTGCTGCTCGCCACGGATGAGGACCGCGAGGGAGAGGCGATCGCCTGGCATCTCCTCGAGGTGCTGAAGCCGCGCGTCCCGGTGCGGCGCATGGTCTTCCACGAGATCACCCCGGCGGCGATCAGGGCGGCGGTCGACAACCCCCGCGAGATCGACCGGGCACTGGTCGACGCCCAGGAGACCCGGCGCATCGTCGATCGGCTGTACGGCTACGGCGTGTCGCCGGTGCTGTGGAAGAAGGTCATGCCGCGCCTTTCCGCCGGCCGCGTGCAGTCCGTCGCCACGCGCTTGCTCGTCGAGCGCGAGCGAGCGCGGATCCGGTTCCGGTCGGCTGACTACTGGGACCTCGAGGGGACCTTCGACACCGGCGTGGCGCCGGAGACGCCCGGCGACCCCACCCGGTTCGACGCGACCCTCATCGCGGTCGACGGCAAGCGGGTCGCCACCGGACGTGACTTCGACGACACGGGGCAGCTGGTCCGCGACGTCGTGCACCTCGACGAGTCGGCCGCCACGTCGCTGGCTGCCAGGCTGGCGGACTCCGACTTCTCCGTCCGAGGGGTGGAGGAGCGGCCGTACCGCCGCTCGCCGTACCCGCCGTTCATGACGAGCACCCTGCAGCAGGAGGGCAGCCGCAAGCTGCGCCTGACCGCACGCCTAGTGATGTCGCTCGCCCAGCGGTTGTACGAGAACGGCTACATCACCTACATGCGGACCGACTCGACCACGTTGTCGGAGACGGCACTGACCGCGGCGCGGGCCCAGGCTCGCGAGCTGTACGGCGCGGACTACGTGCCGGATGCGCCGCGCCGCTACGAGCGCAAGGTGAAGAACGCGCAGGAGGCGCACGAGGCGATCCGCCCGGCTGGTGACACCTTCCGGACGCCGGCATCGGTCCGCGCCGAGCTCGGAAACGACGAGTACCGGCTCTACGAGCTGATCTGGCAGCGAACGGTCGCGTCACAGATGGCGGACGCCGTCGGCCGGTCGGTCACCGTGCGCGTCGGGGGAGTGGCGGCGGCGGGAGCGGACGGCGCGGCAACCGACGTCGAGTTCTCGGCGAGCGGCAAGATCATCACCTTCCCCGGCTTCCTTCGGGCCTACGTCGAGGACACCGACGACGAGACGGCGGAGCGAGACGACCGCGAGACGCGACTGCCGCAGGTCAGTGAGGGGCAGCCCCTCACCGCCGTCGCCGTCGAGCCCCAGTCGCATGCGACCGCGCCGCCGGCTCGCTACACGGAGGCGAGCCTGGTCAAGGCCCTCGAAGAGCTCGGGATCGGCCGGCCGTCGACGTACGCGTCGATCCTCGGAACCATCCAGGACCGCGGCTACGTCTTCAAACGGGGAACCGCACTCGTTCCGTCCTTCACGGCGTTCGCTGTCGTCGGGCTGCTTGAGCAGCACTTCGGCCGGCTCGTCGACTACGGCTTCACCGCGGCGATGGAGGACGACCTCGACGAGATCGCGAGCGGTGAAGCCCGCTCGGCGGAGTGGCTGACCCGCTTCTACTTCGGCGACAGCTCCGCCGGCGGCGACGACCCGCAGGGGTTGAAGGAGCTGGTGACCGACCGGCTCGCCGAGATCGACGCGCGCGAGGTCAACTCGCTGCCGATCGGGACCGCGGAGGACGGCGAAGCGGTGGTCGCGCGCGTCGGCCGCTACGGCCCGTATGTCCAGAAGGGCGATCTCCGAGCGAGCATCCCCGACGACATGCCTCCTGACGAGCTCACCGTCGAGCGTGCACTGGCGCTGCTGAACAAGACGAGTGACGAGCGGTTGCTCGGTCAACATCCCGAGACCGGCGAGCCGATCCTCGTCCGCAGCGGGAGGTACGGGCCTTACGTCACCACCCAGCCGCTCGATGGCGGCGAGCCCAAGACCGCATCGCTGTTCAAGGACATGGAGGTGGAGTCCGTCACCCTCGACGAAGCGGTGCGGCTGCTCTCGTTGCCGCGGTCGCTCGGCGCGGACCCCGCCAGCGGCGAGGAGATCACGGCGCAGAACGGCCGCTACGGGCCGTACGTGAAGCGAGGTGCGGACTCCCGCTCGCTCGAGAGCGAGGCGGCGCTGTTCACGGTGACGCTGGACGACGCGCTCGCCCTGTTCGCCCAGCCGAAGCTCAGGGGGAGACGGGCGGCCGCGGCGCCGCTGCGCGAGCTCGGCAACGACCCGTCGAGCGGCAAGCCGATGGTGGTCCGCGAGGGCCGCTTCGGCCCCTACGTCACCGATGGTGAGACCAACGCGTCGTTGCGCAAGGGCGACAGCATCGAGGCTCTTACGCCGGAACGCGGCGCCGAGCTGCTGGCCGAGCGGCGCGCCGCGGGGCCGCCGAAGAAGGCCGCCAGGCGAGCTCCCGCCAAGAAGGTCGCCGCGAAGAAGGCTCCTGCCAAGAAGAAGGCCGCGAAGAAGAAGCCACAGTGAGCAGGAGGCGGCTTCCGCTCTGCTTGGCTTCTGCTGCTCCCTTTCGGCCTCTGTTGTAGGTCTCGCTTCGCAACCGGCCACGCTCGATACCGTGTTCCCCGTCATCCTGAGCAGGTAGGAGCACGTCATCCCCCAGTCACGTCGGCTGTTCCGCAACGGGGCGCACGTCCGCCGGCTCGGCGAGGTCGCCGCCGCCCCGCCGCGCGAGAGCGACTTGCGCACCGTGCTCGGCATCCGGCCGTTCCGCCGGCTGTGGATCTCGTTGTCGCTGTCCAGCCTCGGCGACTGGCTCGGGTTCCTTGCCACGACCGCCCTCGCGAGCGCGCTGTCGACGTCGTACTCGCACAAGCTCTACGCGATTGCGGGTGTTCTGTTCGTCCGGCTGCTCCCTGCTGTCGTCATCGGACCGGTCGCCGGCGCCTTCGCGGATCGTTTCGACCGCCGCACGACGATGGTCGTCACCGACCTGATTCGCTTTGCGCTGTTCGTCTCGATCCCGCTCGAACAGTCGCTGTGGTGGTTGTTCGTCGCGACCTTCCTGATCGAGTGCAACAGCCTGTTCTGGATCCCGGCCAAGGAAGCATCGATCCCCAACCTCGTGCCGAGGGAACGACTGGAAACGGCGAACCAGCTCAGTCTGGTGACGACCTACGGGTTCGGAGCGGTCGCCGCTGTGCTCTTCGCGGCCCTGTCGTTCGTCAACCGTGTCCTGGCGCACAACGTGTCGTGGTTCCGAACCAATCCGGTCAACCTCGCGCTGTACATCGACGCCCTGACGTTCCTGGTGTCCGCCCTCACGATCATCAACCTTCGCGAGATCGCAGGCCGGCGCGGGACCGGCGACGCCGAGCGCGGGCAAGGCGAGCAGGTTGGCTTGTGGCAGTCGATGACGGAAGGTGTCCGCTTCCTCGGGACGCAGCGCTGGCTCAAAGGGCTCGTGCTCGGAGTGTGCGGAGCGACTGGCGCCGGCGCCGCGGTGATCGGCCTGTCGCGCGCCTTCGCCGCCGACCTGCAGGGTGGCAACGCGGCGTACGGAACGTTGTTCGGCACGGTGTTCGTCGGGCTCGCCAGCGGGATGTTCCTCGGGCCGCGCGCGGCCGGCGGCCTGTCGCGGCGCCGGGTGGTTGGTCTCGCCATCATCGCCAGCGGCGTGACGCTCGGTGTCGACGCCGTGCTGCCCAACCTCGCGCTGGTGGTCGTCGCCACGGCGCTGCTCGGATTCTGGGCCGGCCTGGTCTGGGTCGTCGCCCTGACGCTGGTGGGCTCGGAGGTCAGCGACGAGCTGCGTGGCCGGATCTTCGCTTTCATCTACAACCTGATGCGCCTCGTGCTGCTCGCGATGGTCGTCGTCGCGCCGGCGACGGCAGGTCTGATCGGGAAGCACTCCGTCGACATCGCCGACGCTCGAATCCGGCTCGACGGCGTGACCGTGACGCTGTTCGGCGCCGGCGTGCTCGCCGTCGTACTTGGCGCCGTCTGCTTCCGGTTGATGGACGACCGCCGCGACATCCCGTTGCGGGCGGATCTGCTGGCCGTCCTGCGCAGGCGCGCGCCACAGCTCGGTCGCGGCACCGAGGCTGGGCTCTTCGTCGCCTTCGAGGGCGGCGAAGGAGCCGGAAAGTCAACGCAGGTGCGGCTGCTGGCTGACCGGCTTCGCCGCGAAGGCTATGACGTGGTGGTGACCTTCGAACCGGGATCGACAACGATCGGGGCGAAGCTGCGGCAGGTGCTGCTCGATCGCGAATCGGCGGGCCTCAGCCCGGTGGCGGAGGCCTTGCTCTACGCGGCGGACCGAGCCCAGCACGTCGCCGACGTGGTCCGGCCCGCGTTGAACCGCGGCGCGATCGTCGTCACCGACCGCTACGTCGACTCCTCCATCGCCTACCAAGGCGCCGGGCGAGCGCTGCCCGACCTCGAGGTGCGCCGGCTGTCGTCATGGGCGACCGCCGGCCTGCTGCCTGACCTCACCATCGTCCTCGATCTCCCTCCGGAGGTCGGGCTGCGCCGTCGCGGTGGGCCCGGGGACCGGCTCGAGGACGAGGGTCTCGCCTTCCACGGCCGGGTGCGGGCGATGTTCCTCCAGCTCGCGTCTCATCACCGCGAGCGATACCTGGTCCTCGATGCGACCGAGGACGCCGAGCGAATCCACGAGGCCGTCACGAACCGGCTCGGGCCACTGCTTCGCTCAGTGCCGACAGTCCCGTTGCCGAAGGTGTTGCAGTGACTGTCTTCGACGCGCTCGTCGGGCAGGACCGCGTGGTCGAGCAGCTGCGGGGTGCCGTCGAAGCCGCGCGCATCACGGCAGCCGGCGGTGAGGCGACGGGAATGACGCATGCCTGGCTGTTCACCGGGCCGCCAGGTTCGGGGCGCTCCGTCGCGGCGCGCGCGTTCGGCGCCGCGCTGCAGTGTCCCGATGGTGGTTGCGGCGTCTGCCACGAATGTCACACGGCATTGTCGGGCAGTCACGTCGACATCGAGATCGTGACCCCGACCGGCCTGTCGTACAGCGTGGGGGAGACGCGCGCGCTCGTGGCACGCGCTGCGCTCGCCCCTACCAGAGGCGCGTGGCAGGTCACCGTCGTCGAGGACGCCGACCGGTTCACCGAGCAGGCGTTGAACGCTCTGCTCAAAGCTCTCGAGGAGCCGCCCCCGCGCGGCGTGTGGTTGCTGTGCGCGCCGTCAGCCGAGGATCTGCTGCCCACGATCCGCTCGCGGTGCCGGGTGGTCGCGCTTCGGGTGCCGCCCTACGACGCGGTCGCCGCACATCTCGTGAGTGAAGGAATCGACGCGACCACTGCCGGCTTCGCGGCTCGCGCCGCACAGGGTCACATCGGGCGCGCTCGCCGGCTCGCCACCGACCACGACGCCGCCTCCCGCCGCCGCGAGGTGCTGACGGTGCCGACCCAGGTCGCGACCGTCGGTGGCTGCTTCGCTGCGGCCGCGGCGCTGGTTGACGCGGCGAAGGCGGAAGCCGCCGCCGTGGGTGAGTCTCTCGACGCGGATGAGAAGTCGGCACTGCGCGAGGCGTACGGCGACACGGGCGAGAGAGGAATGCCGAAGCCGCGGGGCGTGGCCGGCGCGATCTCGGAGCTCGAGAAGCGGCAGCGGTCCCGGGCAACCCGCACCCAGCGCGACGTACTCGATCGCGCTCTCGTGGACTTGGCTGCGTTCTACCGCGATGTGCTCACGTTGCAGCTCGGGGCGGAGGTCGACCTCGTGAATGCCGACCTCGAAGCCACGTTGCGAGGACTTGCTGCCGAGTCAACCGCAGAGGCCACGTTGCAGCGGATCGAGGCAGTGCTGGCCGCCAGGACCGCGATCGACGGCAACGTTGCTCCGCTCCTGGCTGTGGAAGCGATGACGGTCGCGTTGCGGGCGCCGTAGATACTGAGGCGTGCCCATCCGCAAAGCCGTCGCTGTCGCCGTCGCTGGGCTCGCCCTCGTGTCGGCGTGCTCGTCGTCGGGTTCTTCCCCGGCGGCAGCGCCGGACACGTCGGCGAGCGCGTCCGGGTCGGCGTCCCCCACTTCGACAGCGTCGGCGAGCGGACCGGGATCGCTCGCGGCGTTCCAGCATCAGCACCTGACCTGGCACGCATGCCACGACGGACTGCAGTGCTCGACCCTGTTGGTACCGCTGGACTACCAGCACCTTGGCGGTCGCACGCTTCACATCGCGGTGATTCGTGAGCCGGCGAGCGGCCAATCGGACGGCTCTCTCATCGTCAACCCCGGCGGACCGGGCGCATCGGGTGTCGACTTCGTGGCCCAGGCGTCCAGCGTGTTCAACCAGCTGACCACGCACTTCGATCTCGTGTCGTTCGACCCGCGCGGGGTCGGCGCGTCGGACCCGATTCGCTGTCTGAGCCCCGCGCAGCTGGACTCCTACGTCAACCTCGACCCGACTCCCACGACGCCGGCAGAACAGACGGCGTCGATCAACGCGAGCCGGCGCTTCGCGAACGCCTGCTATGAGCGAAACGGCAGCTACCTCGAGCACGTCGGGACCATCGACCAGGCACGCGACATGGACGTGCTGCGGGCTGCGCTGGGCGACAAGAAGCTCACGTACTACGGCGCGTCGTACGGCACCTATCTCGGAGCGAAGTACGCGCAGCTGTTCCCCACGCACATCCGCGCGATGGTGCTCGACGGTGCGCTCAACCCTGCCGAGTCCGCGACCGCCTCGAACCTGGTGCAGGCCAAGGGCTTCGAGACCGACCTCACCGACTTCCTCGCCTTCTGCGTGCATTCGGGGCACTGCCCCTTCGGGTCCACGACGACGGCAGCGGGCCAAGGGCTGGACCGGCTGATCGCGCAGGTCACGGCGCACCCGATCAGCGTCGGCAGCCGGAGCCTGGGAGCCGGGGAGTTCTTCGAGGGGCTCGCCGCGGGGCTCTACTCGACGAAGTACTGGAGCGAGCTGCAGTCGGTGCTCGGCGCCGCCCAGTCCGGCAACGGCGCCGGCGTACTCGCGTTCGCGGACTCGCTCACGGAGCGCAACCAGGACGGCAGCTACAGCAACCTGATCGAGTCGAACATGGCGATCAACTGCATCGACCGGCCGTGGCCCCGGTCGGTGTCGACCTACGAGCGCGACGCCATGCGGTTCCAGCAGGCGGCTCCGCACTTCGGCGCGGCGATCGAGTACGGGTCCCTGCCGTGCGCCTTCTGGCGGGTGCCACCCGTCGAGGACACGCATCAGGTGTCCGCGCCCGGCGCCCCGCCGATCCTCGTCATCGGCACGACGCGGGATCCCGCGACGCCCTTCGTCTGGGCGAAGTCGTTGGCGAGCCAGCTGTCGTCGGGTGTCCTGCTGACTCACGACGGCGACGGGCACACCGCCTACATCGATCGCGACCCGTGCGTCGACACGGTGGTCGCGAAGTACGTCCTCGACCTCCAACCGCCTGCGGCCGGAACGGTTTGCCACTGACGGCGCGGCTGCGGCGTCCGGCTAGACTCTCCTGCTGTTGCGCCGTTCGCGGCGCACGCCGCCTTAGCTCAGTCGGCAGAGCGATTCACTCGTAATGAATAGGTCGTCGGTTCGATTCCGACAGGCGGCTCCACCTTGTTCGTCTGGCTCGAGACGAGACCGGGGGGTTGCCGTGAGCGAGGCGCAGGCGCACTACCGACGTCCCAGCTGGTTCGACCGGCGGCTGATGATGCCCGCGGTCGCGGGGCTCACCCGGGCCGGGCTCTCGGTCTGGGGATCGAGGGTGCTCGAGGTCCGCGGCCGCAAGACCGGCGAGCCGAGACGGGTCCCGGTCAACCTCCTCAGCTACGAGGGCGAGCGGTACCTCGTGGCCCCGCGTGGCGAGACCCAGTGGGTGCGCAACCTGCGCGCCGCGGGTGACGGCGTGCTCATCCTCGGCCGCCGCCGGCAGCCGTTCAGCGCGGTCGAGCTGACCGACGCGGAGAAGCCGCCACTGCTGCGGGCGTACCTCAAGCGGTGGAAGGCCGAGGTCGGCGTGTTCTTCGACGGCGTGAGCGCCACGTCGCCGGATTCCGAGGTCGATCGCATCGCGCCGCGGCATCCGGTCTTCCGGATCTTGCTAGCGGACGGCTAGCACCTTCTAGGCTCCATGTAGTGAGGGGATCGCCGCGGCTCGGCCCGCAGGAGCGCGAGGACGCCTGGAAGCGTCTCGACGGCGGCTCAGTCGACGTGCTTGTGATCGGCGGTGGGGTGACCGGCGCCGGCGTCGCGCTCGACGCCGCGACCCGCGGTCTGTCCACCGCGCTGGTCGAGTCGCGCGACTTCGCCAGCGGCACCTCCTCGCGCTCCAGCAAGCTGTTCCACGGCGGTCTTCGCTACCTCGAGCAGATGGACTTCGGGCTGGTCCGCGAGGCGCTCAAGGAGCGCGACCTGATGCTGACGAGGCTCGCGCCGCATCTGGTGCGTCCGGTCTCGTTCCTGTACCCGTTGACCCGCTACGGCTGGGAGCGCGGCTACGTCGGCGCCGGGCTCGCTCTCTACGACGCGATGGGTGGGTCCCGCGCGCTTCCACGCCATCACCACCTGACCCGGCGGGGGGCTCGGGCGCTTGCCCCGGCGCTTCGCGGTGACGCACTGGTCGGAGGCATCCGCTACTACGACGCCCAGTGTGACGACGCCCGCCACACCCTGACCCTCGTGCGGACGGCAGCGGCGTACGGCGCGACGGTCCGCTCGTCGACCGAGGTCGTCGGGTTCGTGCGGGAGGGCGGCCGGATCGTCGGTGCCGAGCTGCGTGACACGGAGACCGGAGCGACCGGAACGGTCCGCACCGGTGTGGTGGTCAACGCCACCGGCGTCTGGACCGACGACGTGCAGCGGCTCGCGGACTCACGCGGCGAGTTCAAGGTGCGCGCGTCGAAAGGCGTGCACATCGTGGTGCCGCGCGACCGGATCTCCTCCGAGACGGGGCTGATCCTTCGCACCGAGCGCTCGGTCCTGTTCGTCATCCCGTGGGGTGATCACTGGATCATCGGTACGACGGACGACGACTGGAACTACGGCAAGGCGCACCCTGCAGCCAGCCGGGTCGACATCGGTTACATCCTGCGGCACGTGAACGAGGTGCTGGCGGTGCCGCTGACCCGCGACGACATCTCCGGCGTCTACGCCGGTCTGCGGCCGCTCTTGTCAGGGGAGCAGGAGGACACCTCCCAGCTCTCGCGCGAGCATGCGATCAGCCGCTCCCCTCGCGGAATGGTGTCGGTTGCCGGCGGCAAGTACACGACGTACAGGGTCATGGCGCGAGATGCGGTCGATGCGGCCATCGAGGAGCTGGCGAGTCACGCCCCTCCGTGTGTGACCGAGCACATTCCGCTGCTTGGCGCCGACGGCTACCACGCTCTCGCCAACCAGACGGAGTCGATCGCCCAGGAGCTCGGTCTGCCGCGCTGGCGGTACGACCACCTGCTGCATCGTTACGGCGCGATGGTCGACGAGGTGCTCGCTCCCGCAGCCGACGACCCGACGCTGCTCGAGCCGATCCCAGGCGCCGGGCTCTACCTGATGGCCGAGGTGCGATATGCCGCCACGCATGAAGGCGCGCTTCACCTCGACGATGTGCTGACGCGCCGGACCCGGATCTCCATCGAGACGACCCATCGCGGCGTGGACTCCGCCCGACCCGTTGCGCTCATGCTCGGGCAGTTCCTGGGCTGGGACGACGAAACCCGCAACAGCGAGGTCGCGGCGTACATCGCCCGGGTCGAAGCCGAACGGCTGTCGCAGGAGCAGACCGACGACGTCAACGCGGACGCCCGCCGGCTGCTGGCGCCGGACAGCCGCCGCCCGGTGATGTAGCCGCCCCACCAGCGGCGCCACAGGTCATTCGCGAACTTGCACCTTCCTGCCTTTTGCGCGCGAATTTCGCTACGAAATCGCAAGTTCGGCGGGCCGATATCGCTCGGCTTCGAACCGCCGGTCCCCGGATTGCCGGCGCGCAACATGGACTCCTCGGTCTACCCGAGGGACCCCGATCGGGGATCAGTGGCGATGACACCCGGGCCCGTATGTAGCTGACCACCATGCATGAGGAGGCGGTCGACCAGGTGGTCGAGGCGGACTCCGGTGAACAGGGCCTCTGTTCCGTCTTTTCGGACGATTCGAAGCTGTCCGGTTCGCCATCCCTCCTTCGGATGTATCGCAGTCCACCAGCTGGTGGGTGCTGTCCCGGCAACAAGATCGATGTGGTCGACCTTAGACAGCGCGCAGACCACGGACCTGCCCCCCGTCGCGGACATGAAGGCATTTGACGTCCAGCCGAAGCCGCCATCGAGCAGCATCAAAGTGACGAGTGGAGCGCGACGTCGGTTCTGATAGACCTCGTACATTGCGTGCGATCCACGTACTCCGGCTTCCTCGTCGTACGGGCCGAGGAACAGGCTGTTCTGCCACTGCCACCGTCTTGAGGCGACCGCGTTGTTCGCAACGCGCCGACGAGTCGTCAGTACGAAGCCCGCTATAACTGCGCTCTCCACGGCGACCAGCACTAGAAGGAGGATGACTACCACGACGGCAAGGCGTTGTCCGGAGTAGTGCCTGCTGGTGAGTACTAGAACGAGCGTGACGGCCTGAACCATAACGACGGCTCCTCGCATGGCAAGGAGCCGTCGCTGTATTGGTGAGTAGCGCGACTGGAGCGGCGTCGCGGCAATATTCCGCGCCATCGGTGGGAAGCGACGGACGATGAACGACACCGGTGCGGCAGGCGGGGTCGCAACGTCCCGCTCCGGTGGGCGCATCGACCCCGCCGGGCCATGCGGCGTCTCGCTCACGGCTCCCCTTGGCCTGTCGGTAGTTGCGAGTTCCTGCCGCAGCCTAAGGCTCGCTGAATGCGGCGTCAGCGACTGTGTGCCCGCTCACAGGTCCGTCGTGCGCTGCCGTTGTAGGTCGGCGAACCGAGGTGACCGGCGCTAGTCGCGGTTGCGCAATCCCCGTACGCCGCGCCAGATCCCGTAGCCGATGCCGGTCGATGCGACTGCCCCCACCGTGAGGAACGCGACCGACAGTCCCGGCCGCGCGCCGCTGAGCGCGCCGCGCGCCGGGACGGCTGCCCGCTCGCGGACGCCGCCGCGCCTCGCCTGGGCAAGGAGGTTGTCGAGCAGGCCCGCCGGTGGCTCGACGTTCGTGTCACGCAACGCGGTGAGTGCGGTTGCCAGCTGTTCCTGTCGAGCCAGCTCGGCCGAGCACTCGGCGCACCTGCGCAGGTGGGCGCGTACGACGTGCAGCGGCCAGCCGGTCAGCTCCCCGGAGACGAGGGCCGGCAGCTGCGACCGTGCCTCACGGCAGAACCGTGGCAGCTTGCCGTCGTCCATCACGCGACTCCATCGGCCGTGGTGGCACTGCCACCGATCACGAGCTCCCGCAGCTTCGCGTGCGCTCGGTGCAGTCGCACCTTGACGACGTTCTCCGTCACGCCCAGCAAGTCGGCAACTTCCTTTGTCGAAAGTCCCTCGATGTCGCGCAGCACGACAACCGCACGCGCCTCTTCATTCAACGACGCGAGTGCCTGCTCGCTTCGCCGGACCAGGTCCGCGGTCTCGGCGCGATCGCCGGGACTCGCCTCGCTGCCGGCGATCGCCATGGCCTCGTCGGGAAGGGCGAACGGCGTGCGCCCGGCGACCATGCCGGTTTCCCGCGCCTTGCTGCGCTTGCGGAGCATCGTCAGGCAGACGTTGACCGTGACGCGGTGCAGCCAGGTTCCGAAGGCCGCCTCGCCGCGGAAGCCGACGACAGACCGCATCACGCGGACGAACACCTCCTGTGTCGCATCGGCAGCCTCGTCCGGATCGGCGAGCATTCGCCGAGCCAGCTTGTAGACGTCGGTGTACGTCGCGCGGATCAGCGCGTCGAGCGCCCCACGCTCGCCGCGCTGGCACGCCCGCACCAGCGACGGATCGACGTCCATTCGAGCTCTTCGACTCCTTTCGACGGTCGTTGGTTACTGCCGCGTACGAAATCGTGCCGCGTGGCCTGTAACCAAGGCTCGCGGGCGGAGTCCAACCACGTGACGCGACGCGCCGATGCGTCGCGAGAGATGGAGTGATCCGGATGTACGCGTTCGTCGTGTTCGCAGGCCTTGCCCTCGCGCTTGCGGTGGTCGGCGAGGTGCTCAACGAGATCCTGCCCGTCAAGACGCCGAAGGCGCTGACGCACAGCGTGTCCGTCGGTGTCGCGATCCTCGTGGCATGGGCCCTGAACTACTCGGTCTTCCGCGCGTTCGGCCAGCCGCTTCGCGCTGAGTGGATGAACCCGGTCGCCACCGGCGTCGTGCTGGTCGGCATGGGCGAGCTCATTCGCGCCGTGGTGGCCAACCTCGGCCTCAACATCACCATCGGTGGTCGTTCCAAGACCGCTTAACCGCAATATGCGGTGATCAGGGCGCTGGACTCGCAAGGCGGAGGAGGAAGCGCGTAGGTGACCTACGCGCGACGACGACAACGCCGCGAGCCAGCGTCCTGGCGCCGCAGATGATGCGATTCCCCGCCCGCCGTACTGGTTCCCCGAGTACGGCGGGCGGTCGCGTGTCTAGTGGCCGGCGGCGATGAGCCGCTGCCGCGAGGCTTCCACCTCGGCTTCGGCCTCCGTGCGACCGACCCAGGTCGCCCCTTCGACGCTCTTGCCGGGCTCGAGGTCCTTGTAGACCTCGAAGAAGTGCTGGATCTCGAGCTTGTCGAACTCCGGCATGTGATGGATGTCCCGCAGGTGCTCCTGCCGGGGGTCGTTGGCGGGAACGCACAGGACCTTGTCGTCGCCGCCCTTCTCGTCGGTCATCCGGAACATCCCGATCGCCCGGCAGCGGATCAGGCAGCCGGGGAACGTGGGCTCCGACAGCAGGACGAGGGCGTCGAGCGGGTCGCCGTCCTCGCCGAGGGTGTCCTCGACGAAGCCGTAGTCGGCGGGGTACTGGGTTGCGGTGAACAGCGTCCGGTCCAGGCGGATCCGCCCGGTCTCGTGGTCCATCTCGTACTTGTTGCGCTGCCCCTTCGGGATCTCGATGGTGACGTCGAACTCCACGCGAGCCTCCCGACCCAGATCTGACCGATGTGTGGGCAACTAGTGTGCCGTTACGTGTACTGGCGGGTTGTCGTGCCCCTGGCCGTCGCGCTCGCCGTGACCGCCGGCGCGGTCTTCATTGCGGTCGACCGCGACAACTCGACCTCGCATCCGGCGGGGCACGCGGCGGCACCTGTCGCCACCCGGTCGCCGGTCCTGGCGGCCCTTGACGCCGCGGCGCCGCCGCCGGCGAAGGCTGCGGTCAGCTCAGCCCTGGCGCCGGTGTTGCGCGAGTTCCCGTCCGGCGAGCAGGTCAGCGGAACTGTCGTCGACGTCGCGAGTGGTACGCCCCTGTGGGCGCGAGCCGCGCACCGGCCGGCGGCGCCGGCCTCGACGCTGAAGCTGCTGACGGCGGCGGCCGCACTGCGGGTGCTGGGCCCGGGCTTCACGTTCGCGACGACGGTGCGGCTCGTCGGCGACACCGTCTACTTGGTCGGCGGCGGTGACCCGACCCTTGCGGTGTCGGCGTCCAAGGCCGACGTCCCCGCCAGCTACCCGAAGCCCGCCAGCCTGACTGATCTCGCCCAGCAGACTGCGGCCGCGCTCGAACCGCCGGCGCAGCGAGTCCGGGTCAGGGTGGACACATCGATGTGGTCGGGACCGCAGCTCGCGGAGGGCTGGTCCGCCGGATACGTCACCGAAGGTGACGTCACCCCGCCGAGCGCGCTCGAGCTCGACGGCGGCCGGCTGCGACCGGCCGAGTTCGACTCGCCACGCACACCCGATCCGGCCATGCAGGCCGGTGCGACGTTCGCGGCGCTGCTGCGCCGCGACGGGGTCAGCGTGCGCGGCGTCGCGAAGCCGGCCGTGGCGCCGCAAACCTCGGAGGAGCTCGCGACGGTCGCGTCGCCGCCGCTTTCGTCGCTGGTCCAGCGGATGCTGACCGACAGTGACAACGACCTGGCCGAGGCGCTCGGTCGTGCCGTCGCCCTGCACGATCACCTTCCGCCCACGTTCGCGGGTGCCGCCGATGCCGTCCGCAACGAGGTCGCAGCGCTCGGCGTACCAGCGGCGGCGGTCTCGCTGCACGACACGAGCGGGCTGTCGCATCTCGACATGGTTCAGCCGGCTGCGCTGGTGGCCGTCCTGCGATCGGCGACCGCGGACCCCACCCTGCGCCCGGTCATCGAAGGCCTTCCTACGGCTGGCTTCACCGGCACCCTCGCCGACCGGTACCGGGGCAAGAGCCGCAGCCCAGGAGCCGGCCTGGTGCGGGCCAAGACGGGCTCGCTGACGGGGGTGAACTCGCTCGCGGGACTGGTCGTCGACGGCTCCGGACGGCTGCTGGCGTTCGCGTTCATGGGTTCCGGCACGACGCAGACCGATGCCGTCCAGACCGATCTCGATGCGGCGGCCTCGGCACTCGTCGCGCTGAGCTGAGAGCACACTGGGTCCATGGCGATGCGCATCGTGGACTGGCGGCTCGCCGCAGCGACGGGTGCGCGGCTCGTGCCGCCCGGCCCGCGGGTCGGCCTCGACGAGGCCCTCGCCACGGTCGAGGACCTGCGCCGCAAGGCGGCGATCGCGGACCAGCACGTTGCGGAGATCACGGGCCTCGACGCGGCGGCCCACACCGCGACGACCGTGGTGGTCGACCGGCCGGACTGGATTCGGGCCAACGTCGAGAGCTTCGCCTTGCTTGCGGATCCGTTGATCGAGTCCTTGCTGGAGAAGCGAGGTACGGCCGTACCCGGCCCGCTCGTGCGATCGATCGGCGCGCGGGTCACCGGGGTCGAGGTGGGCATGCTGCTCAGCTACCTCGCGACCCGCGTCCTCGGCCAGTTCGAGCTGCTCGGTCCGCCGCGCACGTCACCGGACGAGACGGTGCCCGGTCGGCTGACACTCGTGGCGCCCAACATCGTCGCGGCAGAGCAGGCGATGAAGGTGGATCCGTCGGACTTCCGGCTCTGGGTTTGCCTGCACGAGGTGACGCACCGGACCCAGTTCGCCGCCGCGCCCTGGTTGCACGCGCATGTCCAGGACCAGCTTCGCGAGTTCCTGCTCGCGTCCGAGCTCGACACCGCGGCTGTCATCGCGCGGCTGCAGGCGGCGTTGTCCGGTGTCGTCGATGTCGTCCGCGGGCGTAGCGACGTGAGCCTTGTCGAGCTTGTGCAGACTCCCGAGCAGAGAGTTGTGCTCGACCGCCTGACCGGCTTGATGAGCCTCCTCGAAGGACACGCCGACGTCGTCATGGACCTCGCCGGCAAGAGCTCGATGCCTTCGGTCGAGGCGATCCGGGCCCGGTTCGAGCACCGCCGCCGAGATGTGGGACCGCTTGCCAAGGTCTTCCGCCGGCTGATCGGCCTCGAGATGAAGATGAAGCAGTACGCCGAAGGCGCGCGCTTCGTCCGCGAGGTGATCGAGGAGATCGGCATGTCGGGTCTCAACACGGTGTGGTCCGGCGCCGAGCTGCTGCCGACGGCCGAGGAGATCCGCCGTCCTCAGCTGTGGCTCGAGCGCACAGACACGTTGCGCACCGCGACGGCGTGAGCGGCGTCCTGCCGTCGTGAAGATGGATCCGGCGGTCGCCGAGGTGCGCCGAGCGGTGCGCGAGGCGATCGCCGACCTGCCGTCCGGTGCGCTGGTGCTTGCTGCGGTGAGCGGCGGCGCCGACTCGCTCGCACTCGCCGCGGCGCTCGCTGCGGAGGCGCCGCGGACCGGGCGGCGAGCCGGCGCGGTCACCGTCGACCACGGGCTGCAGGAAGGCTCCGCCGAGCGCGCGGCGATCGTCGCGTCGGCGTGCAAGGCGCTTGGCCTCGACCCGGTAGAGATCGCGACCGTGACGGTCGGTGGTCCGGGCGGAACCCGTCCCGCCGGCGGTCCGGAGGCTGCGGCACGAGCTGCGCGGTATCTCGCGCTCGAGCAGGCCGCCGACAGCCTGGGTGCGTGCGCTGTGACAGTGGGCCACACCTTGGACGACCAAGCCGAGACAGTGCTGCTCGGGCTGGCGCGAGGTTCGGGCGCGCGTTCCCTCGCCGGCATGGCGGCGAGGCGTGACCGGATCATCCGGCCATTGCTGGGCGTTCGCCGGGACACGACGGTGACCGCGTGTCGCGCGCTCGGTATTGCGACGTGGGACGACCCCCACAATGCCGACCCGTCATTCGCCCGATCCCGGGTCCGCGCGACGGTCATGCCGACGTTGGAGGCAGCCCTCGGTCCTGGTGTGGCGGACGCGCTGTCCCGGACGGCCGCGTTGCTGCGCGCAGACGCGGACGCGCTCGACGGATGGGCCGCGAGCGTCGCTGACCCGACGGATGCGGTCGGGCTGGCTGAGCTGCCCGCCGCGGTGCGGACCCGAGTGCTGCGCCGTGCGGCCATCGCCGCCGGAGCGCGGGCGGGAGCCCTTACGTCGGCACACGTCGACGCGCTCGAGTCGCTGGTCACCGATTGGCACGGTCAAGGGCCGATCAGCCTGCCCGGGGGGTTGGAGGCGATCCGGGTGTGTGACAGGCTTTCGTTTCGATGACTGCGCCGCTGCTGCCCGTCGAGTCGTTGCTCCCGATCGACACCGCCTCCAGCTCAGGCGGCGCAGTGTCGTCCGGACCCTCCGAACCGAGGCCGCTTCACCCGGACATCGAATCCGTCCTCGTGTCCACAGAACAGATTGCGAGCAAGGTCAACGAGCTCGCTGCCTTGATCGATGCGGACTACGCCGGCCGTGAGGTCGTGCTGGTCGGGGTGCTCAAAGGCGCCGTGATGGTCATGGCCGACCTCGCGAGGGCGCTGTCAGTCCCGGTCTCGCTGGAGTTCATGGCGGTGTCGTCGTACGGCTCGGCGACCTCGTCGTCGGGCGTGGTGCGGATCTTGAAGGATCTCGACCGGGACATCACCGGATGCGACGTGCTGGTGGTCGAGGACATCATCGACTCCGGGCTCACTCTGTCCTGGTTGCTCCGCAACCTGCGCGCGCGCAACCCCCGCTCGGTCGAGGTTGTGGCGATGCTCCGCAAGCCGGAGGCGGCGCAGGTCGAGGTGCCCGTGCGGTACATGGGCTTCGACATCCCGAGCGTGTTCGTCGTCGGGTACGGCCTTGACTACGCCCAGCGGTACCGCGAGCTGCCGTACGTCGGCACGTTGCGGCCGGAGGTCTACACCAGCTGAACCGGCCGGTTACAGGCGTGCCACAGCCGTCCCCGCCCGAGCGCTGAGCGGCGACGGGCTCGATGGCCCCGGTGTACCTTCATGGGTACGGGGGGACGAGTCCTTGACGTAGTCCACCCTGTCCGATCCGGCGCTCGCGAGCAGGAGCCATGAACCTTCGACGGACCTTCCGGGGCCCCATCTTCTGGGTTGTCCTGGCGATCCTGGTCGTGTTCGGCCTGCTCGAAGTCGCCACCGCGGGCGGGGGGTACAAGCCGGTCTCGCTGCCGCAGATCGAGCGGGCGATCGCCAACCAGCAGGTGGCAAAGGCGAACATGCTCGACAAGGAGCAGCAGATCCAGGTCACGCTGAACCCCGGTCAGCAGATCAACGGCTCGAACAAGGTCGAGTCCGACTACACCCTGCACTACGACCAGGTGCTCGACCAGGAGCTCAAGGACGCCGGCGTCGACTACATCGCCAAGGTCGACCACCCGAATCCCTTCATCTCGCTGCTGGAGAACCTGCTCCCGATCGTCTTGATCCTCGCGGTGATGATCTTCTTCCTGAACCAGATGCAGGGCGGCGGCGGCCGGGTCATGCAGTTCGGGAAGGCCCGCGCGAAGCTGGTCAGCAAGGACACCCCGAAGACCACGTTCGCCGATGTCGCCGGCGCCGACGAGGCCATCGAGGAGCTCCAGGAGATCAAGGAGTTCCTCGAGAACCCCGCCAAGTTCCAGGCGATCGGCGCGAAGATCCCGAAGGGCGTGCTGCTCTACGGCCCGCCCGGCACCGGCAAGACGCTGCTCGCGCGTGCCGTCGCGGGCGAGGCCGGCGTCCCCTTCTACTCGATCTCCGGCTCCGACTTCGTCGAGATGTTCGTCGGTGTCGGTGCGTCCCGAGTGCGCGACCTGTTCGAGCAGGCCAAGGCGAACGCCCCCGCGATCATCTTCGTCGACGAGATCGACGCCGTCGGCCGTCACCGCGGTGCGGGGCTCGGCGGTGGCCATGACGAGCGAGAGCAGACCCTCAACCAGATGCTGGTCGAGATGGACGGCTTCGACGTCAACCGCGGCGTCATCCTCATCGCGGCGACGAACCGTCCCGACATCCTCGACCCGGCTCTGCTGCGGCCGGGCCGCTTCGACCGGCAGATCGTCGTCGACCGTCCGGACCTCGAGGGCCGCAAGGCGATTCTCGCGGTGCACGCCAAGGGCAAGCCGTTCGCCGACGACGTCGACCTCGCGGTCATCGCCCGTCGTACCCCCGGCTTCACCGGAGCGGACCTCGCGAACGTGATCAACGAGGCCGCGCTGCTCACGGCCCGTACCGAGGCGAAGCAGATCACCACCGGCTTGCTGGAGGAGGCGATCGACCGCGTCATCGCCGGTCCGATGCGCAAGACCCGGGTGATGAGCGAGAAGGAGAAGAAGGTCACCGCGTACCACGAGGGCGGTCACGCCCTGGTCGCTTGGGCGCTGCCCAACACCGACCCGGTGCACAAGATCAGCATCATCGCGCGCGGTCGGTCGCTCGGGCACACCTTGGTGCTCCCGGAGGAGGACAAGTACAACCAGACCCGTTCCGAGATGATGGACATGCTCGCCTACGCCCTCGGTGGCCGCGCGGCGGAGGAGCTCGTGTTCCTCGAGCCCACCACCGGAGCGTCGAACGACATCGAGAAGGCCACCGCGACGGCGCGGGCCATGGTCATGACCTACGGCATGAGCGAGAAGCTCGGCCCGCTGAAGTTCGGGCGCACCGAAGGTGATGTCTTCCTGGGCCGCGACCTCGGTCACGAGCGGGACTTCTCGGAAGAGGTCGCGTCTCAGATCGACGACGAGGTGCGCGAGCTGATCGAGCGGGCGCACGACGAAGCCTGGGAGATCCTCGTCCAGTACCGAGACGTCCTCGACGACCTGGTCCTGAAGCTGCTCGACAAGGAGACCCTCGGCAAGAGCGAGCTGGCCGAGATCTTCTCGTCGGTGGACAAGCGGCCGGCCCGCCAGATCGTGATGGCGCGAAAGGCGCCGAAGGACCGGCCGCCCGTTCTGACTCCCGCCGAGCTGGCGCTGATGGGGCCCAAGGACGTCGCGGGCCTGACCAACGGAAACGGCTCCCGGGCGAAGGCGGCCAACGGCCGCAGCAACGGCAGCCGCTCGGCCGCCGGCTCCCGCAGCCGCGCGAACCGCACCGCCAAGGCTCCGGAGAAGGCGACGCCGAGCAAGAGCACGACGAGCCGCCGGCGCCAGGCACCCGGGACAACTGCCTAACAGGCGCCGGTTGCTGCCTGACCTCGGCCGCACCCTTGTCGTGGGGGTGGTCAACGTCACCCCCGACTCCTTCAGCGACGCGGGCCGGCACTTCGACCCGGCTGCCGCGATCCTGCAAGGTCGCGCGCTGGTTGCGAGCGGCGCCGACATCGTCGACGTCGGTGGCGAGTCGACTCGACCCGGCGCGGCCCGCGTGGATGCGGCGGAGGAGCGGCGCCGCGTGCTGCCCGTCGTCGCCGCGCTGAGCGCCGACGGCATCTACGTCAGCATCGACACGATGCGCTGCGAGACCGCGCAGGCCGCCCTGGAGGCGGGAGCGCAGATGGTCAACGACGTCTCCGGCGGCCTGGCCGACCCTGAGCTGCCGGGCCTGGTCGCTGCGGCAGGGGCGCCGTACGTCGTCATGCACTGGCGCGGGCACAGCGCCGAGATGCAGTCGAAGGCCTCCTACGACGACGTCGTCGGCGAGGTGTGCACGGAGCTGATGGCGCGCGTGGACGCCGTCGTCGCGGCCGGTGTCGATCCGTCGGCTGTCGTCATCGACCCGGGGCTCGGGTTCGCGAAGAACGCCGCCCACAACTGGACCTTGCTCGCGAACCTGGACCGGCTGCTGTCGCTGGGCCCACGTGTGCTGCTCGGCGCGAGCCGGAAGTCGTTTCTCGGCGCGCTGCTCGAAGACGAGGACGGTCCCCGGCCGGTGGACGAGCGCGACGACGCGACCGCCGCGATCAGCGCGTTGGCGGCAGCGGCCGGTGTCTGGGGTGTCCGCGTTCACGAAGCCGCGGCGAGTGCCGACGCGGTCCGAGTCGTCGCCGCGATCCGGGCGGCCCGGTGACGGATCTTTCGGCCGACGTGGCGGCCGTCACCGCGGCCAACGCGGAGCTGTACGCCGCGATCGAGGCTCGTGACGTCGACCGGCTTGCCGTGATGTGGGACGTCGCCGACGACATCGTCTGCGTTCACCCGGGCTGGCCGCTCGTGCGTGGCCGCTCGCGAGTGCTCCGATCGTGGGCGGTCATCATGGCGAACACGGCGTACATCCAGTTCTTCCTCACCGACGTCGAGGTCGCGGTTCATGGCGACGTCGCGATCGTGACCTGCGAGCACGGCCTGCTTGCCCGCAGCGACGAGGGGGACACCGGCTTCGGCGAGACTGCGCGTGTCGTGGGGTCCAACCTCTTCCGTCGGCGCCCCGAAGGGTGGAGGCTTTGGGCACACCACGCATCGCCGGTGCTGGGTGCGGATGACGGCCATGAGGAGACGAGCGCGCAATGACCACCGACCAGATCGCGGTTCGCGGCATCCGTGCGTTCGGCTACCACGGAGTGCTGCCGGAAGAACGCGCGCAAGGTCAGCTGTTCCTGGTCGACGCCGTGCTCTCCGTCGACACCCGGTCCGCGGCGTCGAGCGACGAGCTGGACCAGACCGTCGACTACGCGGATCTGGCGCAGCGGCTCGCGGCGGTGATCGAAGGCGAGCCGGTGAACTTGATCGAGACGCTGGCGCAGCGGCTCGCGGACACCTGTCTGAAGGAAGACCGCGTGGACTCGGTCGAGATCACCGTGCACAAGCCTGACGCGCCGGCAGGGGTGCCGTTCGGTGACATCAGCGTGACGATCACCCGGGATAGATGACCGCAGTCCTCTCACTCGGCTCCAACCTCGGGGACCGGCTCGCACGGTTGCGCCGTGGTCTGGAGGTGCTTGCGCAGCACTGCGCGGTGCTGGACGTCTCGAGTGTCTACGAGACGGCACCGATAGGCGTTGCGGACCAGCCGGCGTTCTACAACCTGGTGGCACGGCTGGACACCTCCGTTCCGGAGGTCGCGCTGACCGCGGCGCAGGATGCGGAGATCTCGCAGGGCAGGCTTCGTTCTCAGCGTTGGGGACCGCGCAGCCTGGATGTCGATGTCATCGACGTCGACGGCCGGCTGAGCGCGGATCCGCGACTCACTCTTCCGCACCCACGTGCCCACGAGCGGGCGTTCGTGCTGGTGCCATGGCTCGAGGTGGATGCGACCGCGGTGGTGGTGGGTAGAGGTCCGGTGCGCCGGCTGCTCGCGGGCCTGGACCTTCAGGAGGTTCGCAAGGCGGCGGGGCCGCCGCGGTGAGGCCCACCCGCTGGTACGTCCTCGCCATCCTCGGCATCCTCGCCGGAGGTGGGGCGTACCTCGTCACGCGAGCGCACTACAGCGACCTGCCGTCACCGACGCTCTACGCGCAGATCTCCCTGGTCGTCATCGCGATCGCCGAGGGCTACACGGCGGCCATCACAAAGGCGCGGCTGGCGGGCCGTCCGGGCACGCGACCGATCGACCCGATCGTGGTCGCTCGGCTGGTTGCACTCGCGAAGGCGTCGTCCATCGTCGGGGCCCTCGCTGCCGGGGCGTACGCGGGCTTTCTCGGCTGGGTGGCGCAGATCGACACGCCAACCGCCCATGACGACCTGCGGACCGCGGCGGTCGGGATCGCGGCCGGCCTCGCCCTCGTGGCCGGCGCGCTTGCCCTGGAGTGGGTCGGGCGGGTGCCCGACGATGAATCCGACTAGCACCGTCTCTCGGCTATCTTGCGTTGCATGTCGACGGATGACTTCGCGGCGCTCGACGCGTTGCCGACCTCGGAGCTTCGGGAACGCGCCTTCGCCAAGGCGGAGCATGCCCACGACGTCGGGTTCTTCTGGGATCTGATCAAGCACCTGCGCGCCAGCGAGTCGATCGGGTCGGATGACGGGTCCGCCGGCGGGCTCGGCGAGGGAATCGGCGGTGCGATCGACCTCGTCCGCGACCTCCTTGGCCGCCAGGACGAGGCGACCGAGCCGCTCATCCGCGCGCGGTACATCGACTACCTGCTGCAGGGGTAGCGCGCCTCAGCCCCGAGCGCGGGCGGCCGTGACCACGTCCCCGGCCGCGAGCACTCCCGCGTAGCGGCCGCCGTCGGTGACGATCGCGCCCGGCGCGTTGCCGGCGAGGATCGCCGCCAGGGCGGACTCGAGCGAGGCCCCGAGCTCAACCGTTGTCGCGGGCTCGGCCCGATCGGCGGCGGCGCCGTCGCCCCGCGCCGCGGGTCGCGCCAACCAGCCCACAACGGCCGTCTCGTCGCCCACAACGAGCCAGTCGGCGTCGGCGCGATCCATCGCGGCGGCGCACTCCGCGAGCCGCTCGGTGGGGCTGACGATCGGCCATTGCACCAGCGCCGCCCGGGCCACCTGCACGACCGAGAGCCGTCGCAGGGTTCGTTCCGCACCGACGAACTCCGCGACGTACGGCGACGCGGGATTCGACAACAGCGCGGCCGGCTCGTCGTACTGCTCGAGGAAGCCGCCTTCACGCATCACGGCGATCCGGTCGCCGAGCCGGATGGCTTCGTCCACGTCGTGGGTGACGAAGACGACGGTCTTGCGGACCTGCTCCTGCAGCCGCAGGAACTCCGCCTGCAAGCGGTCACGGGCGACCGGGTCGACGGCGCCGAACGGCTCGTCCATGAGCAGCACAGGCGGGTCGACCGCGAGCGCGCGTGCCACGCCCACGCGTTGTCGTTGACCGCCGGAGAGCTGGTGGGGGTACCGCTTGGAGTGCGCTGCCGGGTCGAGGCCGACGAGCTCGAGCAGCTCGGTCACCCTCGCTGCGATCCTCGACCGCTGCCAACCCAGCAACCGGGGGACCGTCGCGATGTTGGCCGCGACCGTCTGATGCGGAAACAGCCCCACCTGCTGGATGACGTACCCGATCCGGCGCCGTAGCTCTACCGGGTCGACCTGGCTGACGTCCTCGCCGTTGACGCTGATGCGACCCGACGTCGGCTCCACCAGGCGGTTGATCATGCGCATCGTGGTTGTCTTGCCGCAGCCGGACGGGCCGACCAGCACCGCGATCTCGCCGGGGCCGACGTCGAAGGACAACTCGTGCACGGCGACGGTCCCATCGGGATAGGTCTTGCCGACGGCGTCGAGGGAGATCATGGGGTCGGTCTCGCTGCGTGGGGCGTTAGGTTTCACGGATGCGCCTTCCTGGCGACTTCACGTTCCACAAGCAGGCCGATCCCTGGCTGAGCTGGCACTACATCACAGCCAACGCTCACGCGATTCTTGCCGCCACCCACGCACATGTCACGCTGACCCTTGAGTCGGTCGCGCTCGGGCTGCTATTCGCCGTCCCGATGGCTGCGCTGGCACGCCAGCGCGCCTGGCTGCGTTCGCTGATCCTCAATCTCTGCACCGCCGTGTACGCCATTCCGTCGCTGGCGTTTGTCGTCGCGATGGTCAAGATCTTCGAGCTCAACCGCTTGACGATCGTGATCCCGCTGGCGTCGTACTCCCTTGTGATCCTGGTCCGAAACATCCTGACCGGCTTGGACGAGGTGTCGGGCGAGGCGGTAGACGCGGCGCGCGGCATGGGGCTGTCGAATCTTCGAATCTTCCTGCTGGTGAGGCTGCCGATGGCGCTGCCGACGATCATGGCCGGCCTCCGGCTCGCGGTCGTGTCGACCATCGAGCTCGTCGTCATCGGCGGCTACGTCGGGCAAGGCGGGTATGGCGCCAAGATCTTCGAGGCGTTCTCGACGCGCTCACACACCGAGCTGACGACCTACATCCTGCTGACGGTGCTCCTCGCACTGGCGGCTGATGGGTTGCTTCTGGTTGCGCAGCGCCTGCTGACTCCCTGGCGGCGAGGGGTGACGGCGTGAGTCCTGATCTGCTCGCCACCCACGTGAACAACTCGACCTGGCACCAGATCACGACCTGGTTCACCTCGAGGTCGAGCTGGTTCGGGTCCGACGGCAGCGCGGGCGTCTTCCGGCTGCTCTACCAGCACGTGTGGATCTCGGCGCTGTCCCTTGCGATCACCTGCGCGATCGGGATCCCCCTGGCGACGCTGCTCGCACGATGGCGGCGCGGCGGTCTCGTGGTCACGAGCATCGCCAACTCCGCCCGGTCGATCCCGGTGGTCGGCGTGATGTTGCTGCTTGCCGTCGGGCCGATCGGGATCGGGACCGAGCCCGCTGTGATCGCGTTGGTGATCTTTGCGCTGCCGCCGATCGTCACCAACACCTACACCGGGATTCGGGAGGTCGACGCGGAGACGACGCGTGCCGCCGTGGGCATGGGAATGACCCGCATGCAGGTGTTGCGTCAGGTCGAGCTGCCTCTGGCGATCCCGCTGATCGCCACCGGGATCCGGCTCGCGGCGGTCCAGCTCTGGGCAACCGCGACCATCGCCGCGATCGTGGGGAGCGGAGGTCTCGGCCAGCTCATCACCGTCGGCTACGCCACGCAGTACTACGGCGAGGTGTACGGCGGCGTCATGATCATCGCGGTCACGGCGATCGGGCTCGACGCGAGCCTGCAGGGGCTTCAGTCGCTCGTCCGCCGGCGATACGGCGCCGCCCTCCCGGTCCAGGCGTGACACCGGCTCGGAAAGAGTGACCAATCCGTAATCGGTATCGGCGTGGAAGTTGTCAGAGCCGGATGCATAGAGTGACGCCAATGCGGGCCCGACCCGCCAGACACGCGCCACGGCATTGCGCCGTTGCGGGACACAGAAGGCAGGTTCGGATGAGTTTCGGTCGCCGTTCGTCCACCGTCGCGCTCGCCGCCGCGAGCACCGTGCTCGCCTTCGTCGCCACCGCGTGTGGGTCCTCGAGCAGCGGTGGTAGCGCCGCCAACACCTCGCCGTCCGCGAACGCGAAGCCCGCGTACTGCGGGGGCGAGACGGGCAGCGGGAAGGTGCTGGTCGCGGCTGCGCAGTTCTCGGAGAACGAGACGCTCGCGAACATCTACGTGGACGTGCTGAACGCCTGCGGCTACACCGCCACGACCAAGACCTTCGCCAGCCGCGAGACCTATTACCCGCTCGTGAAGAAGAACAAGGTCCAGGTGGTGCCGGAGTACGCGGCAACGCTCACCGACTTCATCAACGCCCAGGTCAACGGCCCGAATGCCGCGAGCAAGGCGAGCGGTGACATCAACACGACCATGCAGAACCTGCGCGCAGAGCTGCCGTCGTCACTCGCCGTGCTGAACCCGGCGGCGGCTACCGACCGCAACGCCTTCGCGGTGAAGACGTCCTTCGCCACTGCGAACCACATCACGACGCTGTCGGACCTCGCGGCGTACTCCAAGAGCCACCCACTCACGCTCGCCGGTCCGCCGGAGTGCCCGTCGCGGCCGTTCTGCGAGCCTGGTCTGAAGAAGACCTACGGGATGAACATCGGCAAGTTCCAGCAGACCGACGCCGACGGTCCGCTGACCCGCAAGGCGCTGACCAGCGGGAAGGCAGACGTCGGGCTCGTCTTCTCCTCCGACGGTGATCTGTCCAGCCTCGGGCTGACGGTGCTCACCGACGACAAGGACCTGCAGGCATCCGACAACGTCGTGCCGCTCGTCGCCAAGTCGCTGGCGACCGGGGCCGCGGCGAGTGCGCTCAACGCGGTCTCCGCGAAGCTCGACCAGAAGACGCTGCAGTCCCTCAACGCAGCCGTCGTGGTCGACAAGGGCACGCCCGAGCAAGTCGCCCAGCAGTTCGTCCAGCAGGAGATGAGCTAGCTCAGCCGCACGCTGCCGGCGTTCTCGGTCGCTTGCGTGCCTCGGCACGCGGCGCTCCCTGCGGCCTTGGCAGCGCACGCCTGAGCTGCTCATTTTGTAGCTAGCTCAGCCTTACGGTGTGAGCTCGCTACTTGTCGACGTCGCCGATCACGTAGAAGAAGCTGCACAGCGCGACCGTCAGGTCGCGAAGGTGGGTGCCGGGCAGCGCTGCGGCAAGCGCCTGCACGTTGTTGAACGACGCGCTTCGCAGCTTCAGCCGCCAAGGTGTGCGCTCGCCGCGTGAGACGAGGTAGTACCCGTTGATCCCGAGCGGGTTCTCGGTCCATGCGTAGGTCTCGCCCTGCGGGGTCCGCACGACGTTCGGCAGCCGCACATTGACCGGACCCTCCGGGAGCGCGGCGATCACGTCCAGGCAGTGCTCGACCAGGTCGAGCGACACCTCGACCTGGTCGAGCAGGCACTCGTAGCGGGCGAGTGCGTCGCCGGCCGAGCGGGTGACGACGCGCATCGTCGACGGCGGGATGTGCGGATACGCGAGATACGGGTCGTCACGGCGCAGGTCGAGGTCGAGGCCGCTGGCACGGGCGATCGGACCGGACACGCCGTAGCCGCTGGCGTCGGCGGCATTCAGGATCGCCACACCCTCACTCGACGCCCGGAAGACCTCGCTGCCGACCATCGGCCCGAGGTGGTCCGCGACCGTCGCCCGCACCACCCGAGCCACGGCCTGCGTGCGCTCGCACCACCCCGCAGGAAGGTCTGCTTTGAGGCCGCCCACCTGGTTGAACATGAAGTGGATCCGCCCGCCGCTGATCTCCTCCATCGACGACTGGACCGCCTCGCGGGCTGTCATCGCCGCGGCACCAGGACTGCCGGGATCAAGCGAGCTCGTGGCGCCGGCGAGGAACATCAGGTGGCTGAGCACCCGGTTCAGCTCCGCCAAGAGGGTGCGCAGCCACACCGCGCGCTCCGGCACCTCGATGCCGAGCATTCCCTCGACGGCCAGCACGACGCCGAGCTCGCTGCCGAATGCGGACAGCCAGTCGTGGCGGTTGGCGAGTACGAGGATCTGGCGGAAGTCGCGTGCCTCGAAGAGCTTCTCGGCGCCACGGTGCATGTAGCCGACGGCCGGGTCGGCAGCAACGATCACCTCGTTGTCGACCGTCAGGCCCAGCCGCAGCACCCCATGCGCCGCCGGATGATGCGGCGCGAGGCTCAGGACGACGTCGGCGGTCTCGAGGGCGCCGGTCGACGCGGTGAGCTGCTCGGCCACGCGGCAACGCTAGTGGCTACCGCCGCGGCGTCCACTTGAAGTGCCGCACCGCGAACACGGAGCTGCCCACGCCCCACAACGCGAGCACCAGCAGGTCCCTGCCGGACCAGATGCTGCCGCTGTTCGTCGGGTCGAAGACCGTGTACAGCGACAGGATCATCGGGCGCAGCGGAAGATCTTTCGAAACGCTGTTCAGCGTGCCGCTGATCGGAAAGTACGTGCCGGAGATGAAGACCAGCACGAAGTACGGCAGGTTGATGATCGCCGGGCCGGAGTCGATGTTCGGGATCAGTGACGACACCGCGATGCCGAGCGCGCAGAACGCGAGCGCGCCCAACGCGATCGTCACGACGAGTGGCGCGATGTGACCGATGGGGAAATACGCGCCGTAGACAGTGACCGCGAAACCGACGCAGACGACTGACAGCAGACCCGCCACGACGATCGCGCTCCCCACCACACCGCCGAGGTACGCCCATGCGGGCAGTGGTGTACCTCGCATCCGCTTGAGGATTCCCGCTTCCCGCTGCCGGACCAGCGTCATCGCCACGGCGAGGAAACAGGCGCTCATCACGGCGTACGAAAGGATGCTCGGCGTGTAGTACTGCACCAGCTTCACGGCGACGCGGTGACCGTTGTGCACGTACGTTCCGAGGTCGCCCTTGTCGTTCTGGTTGCCTGCCAGGCTCACCAGGATGAAGAAGAACACGAGAGGGAAGGCGAACGTGAAGAAGGCGGCACCGGGATTTCGCCAGTAGCTCTTCTGCTCGTACCTGATCTGCGACGCGACCAGTGCGACGTCGGTCATCGCGACTCCTCTGCGGCTGCGGGCTTGCCATCGAGCAGATCGCGCCCGACCAGCGAGAGATAGATGTCCTCGAGGCTCGGCCTCGTCGCCACCAGGCCCTCGAGGCGGATGTCGCGTTTCAGCGACCAGCCGGTGAGCAGGTTCAGCACCTTGATGTCGTCCGACGTCGTGAGCTCGCAGAAACCGTGCTGGTCGACGGCGACCGTGACGGGTAGCGAAGCCGGGTCGACACCGTCGGGCAGCCGGAACCGGATGTGAACCGCCGCGGTGTCGCGACCGCCGAGTGTGTCGGGCGTGCCCTGCGCAACGACCTGCCCGGCGCCGATCACCACGATGTTGTCGGCGAGTGCCTGCGCCTCGTCCATGTAGTGCGTGGTCAGCATGATCGTCGTGCCGATCCCGCGCAGATCGTTGACCAGTGCCCAAGCGTCCCGCCGAGCCGACGGATCGAAACCGGTTGTCGGCTCGTCGAGGAACAGCAAGCTGGGGTTTCCGACGATTCCGTAGGCGACGTCCAGGCGGCGTTGCTGGCCGCCCGAGAGCTTGTTCACCCGGGAGTCAGCCTTCTCGTCGAGGCCGACAAGGTTGATCACCTCGTCAACAGCGCGCGGCCTGGCGTAGAACTGCGCGGTTCGCGTGAGGGTCTCGCGTACGGTCAGGTAGGGATCCACGGCGGTGCCCTGAAGGACGATCCCGATCTGCTCGCGCCATTCGCGGGTCGCGGCGTGGGGGTCGGCGCCGAGCACTTCGACGTGGCCGCTGTCCCGTTCGACGTATCCCTCGAGCACCTCGAGCGTGGTGGTCTTACCCGCGCCGTTCGGGCCGAGGAGCGCGACGCACTCTCCCTCGCCCACGCAGAAGCTCACGCCGGCGACCGCTCGGGTGGCGCCGTAGCTCTTCCGGAGATCGTCGACGACGATCGCTGCCATCGCAGAGGCCCCTTCGTCTGGTCTGGGCTGACGAGCTCGACGTTAGTGAGGACCAGTTACGTGCCTCCAGTCCCCGTGGGTTCGTAGGCTCGTCGCGTGGCCAGCGGGGACGACGTGCGCGAGTTCGCGATGACGCTGCCTCGCACGACATTGGGCTACGTCCGCGGCAGCGCGCGCTATCGGATCAAGCAGATCGTGTACGCCGGGGTGTCGACCGACGAGGAGCTGATGGGCTTCGCGTTCCCGAAGGCGGAACGCGACGGGCTCGTTGCCGGCGAACCGGAGAAGTTCCTCCTGCCCCGTGCTTCCGACCTCCGGTTCAACTGGGTCGTCGGACGGCTGGCCGCGATCGACGTCGACGAGATGCGGGAGCTCGTGCTCGACGCGTGGACCATGTGCGTACCCAAGTTCCTCAACCGGGAGTTCCGGCTCGCCCACGACTGGCCGCTAGCGGAGTAGCGGCAGCTCGACGCCGACCGGGTGCAGCAACCAGGTGAAGCTGCCCAACCCGTAGGGGTTGAGCAGCTCGCTCGCCTCGGACGACCGGGCGAGCTCGGCCAGGTAGGAGTCGCCGTCGCCGGCGTACTCGGGCGGCGCGGCCCTGATGCCGAGCCGCCGCAGCGCCTCGCGTTGGGCCAGCAGCAGGTCGCCGTCCTGTCGAAGCGACTCGAAGAGCACGTGGGCGGTCAGGTCCATCGATGCATCCGGGGCAGGAAGACGTCGGCGGCCGTGGCGGTAGCCGGTGAGGGTTCCGCCTTCCACCCGGGCCGGGTCGGCGGCGTAGTCGACTGCCACCGCGAGTCCGGCTTGCAGTCGGCTCGACAAGTCCCGCCACATCTCGTCTCGGCGGGAGCCGACCTCGGCGCGCTCGCCCGGGGACCGGATCGGCCACCACCTGGCCACCCACGCGCTGTCCTCGGGATCGGCGGGGTCGCCGATCCGCTCGAAGCCGTCCTCATCGACCTCCACCACGCACGGACCCTGCGGGGTGAGCTCGAGGACGTTCACCGGTACGACGTCGAGCAGCTCGACCGCGAGCATCAAGCCGTGTACCCGCTCCGGGAACTGCCGCCGCCACTCGACGCGCCCGTGCAGCCCTTCCGGCCGATCGGTCACATCGACTCCGACCAGCGACCAGCGACCCGGCGCCAGCTCGGCCAGGTCGGCGAGCAGCTCACCGCCGCCGGCACCCACATCGACCACCGTGAAGTTGGCCGGTTGGCCGAGCGCCTCGTCGACCTGCGCGGCGAGGCTCGTCACCGCATCGGCCCAGGTCGACCCGGTGTGGGCAGCCGTGCGGAAGTGCTGGGCGGGCGTTCCGGGTGTGCGGTAGAAGCCGGGATCGCCGTACAGGGACTCCGCCATCGCCTGCCGCCAGGTCCGCCACTTGCCGCCCACCCGTCGAACCTACGACGTACGCTCTTCGTGTCCGGTACCGGCTCAAGGACTGGAACGACTCTCGATGAGCACTCCTGCGGATCGGCCTGCGCGGCTGACGGTCGGCGTCATCAGCGCCGGCCGGGTCGGCGCTGTCCTCGGCGCCGCGCTCGCGCGCGCCGGACACCGGGTGAGTGCGGTCGCAGCGGTCTCGGACGCAAGTCGCAACCGGGCGGCACGGCTGCTGCCCGACGTTGCCATCCGTCCGACGGATCAGGTCGCCGCCGGCATCGATCTGCTCCTGCTCGCGGTGCCGGATGACGAGCTGGCGGCATTGGTGTCGGGCCTGGCGGCTGCCGGGACACTGCGGCGAGGCACGATGGTCGCGCACACGAGCGGCGCGTACGGGACCACAGTCCTTGCGCCCCTGACTGAGCAGGGCGCGCTTCCGCTCGCCATCCATCCGGTGATGACCTTCACCGGGACCGATGTCGACCTGCAACGGCTCGACGGTGCGGCATGGGGCGTGACCAGCGACGAGGTGCTGCGACCGGTTGCCGAGACGCTCGTGATCGAGATGGGCGGCGAGCCGTCGTTCATCGCGGAAGAGCTGCGGCCGCTGTACCACGCCGGGCTTGCCTTTGCCGCGAACCATCTGATCACCTTGGTGACTCAGGCGGCGGAGCTGCTGCACACGTCCGGGGTCGAGCAGCCGCAACGGATGCTCGGGCCGCTGTTGGGTGCCGCGCTCGACAACGCGCTGCGCGTCGGTGACCGCGCGCTGACCGGGCCCGTGGCGCGGGGCGACGCAGGAACCGTCGCCGTACACCTTCGGACGCTTGTCGAGCACGCGCCGCAGGCCATTGACGCGTATGTGGCGATGGGCCGGCTGACCGCTGGTCGAGCTCTCGCGAGCGGCATCCTCGACGTGGAGCAGGCAAGCGCCCTGCTCGACGTCCTGGCAACGCGGCCCGCGTCGTGACCGCCGCCCCCACCGTCGTGACCACCCGCGCGGACCTCGGTGCCGCGCGCGCAGGGCTCCGCGGGCGGGTTGCCGTCGTCATGACGATGGGCGCGCTGCACGAGGGCCATGCCCGGCTCATGGACGTCGCGCACGAGTACGGCGAACACGTGGTGGTCACGATCTTCGTCAACCCGAAGCAGTTCGGAGCGGGAGAGGACCTCGACCGCTACCCGCGCACGCTGGATGCGGACCTCCTCGTATGTGCGGAACACGCCGTCGACGTGGTCTTCGCGCCGTCGGTCGAGGAGATCTATCCCCCGGCTGAGAGCGTCACCGCTGTCCTCGCCGGAGAGCTCGGTGAGCAGCTCGAGGGCCGTCACCGTCCGGGGCACTTCGACGGCGTCGTGACGGTCGTGTCGCGCCTGCTCGACCTCACCCAGCCCGACGTCGCCGTCTTCGGCGAGAAGGACGCGCAACAGCTCGCCGTCATCCGCCAGATGGTGGCGGCGCAAGGTCGCGCCGTCGAGATCGTCGGCGTCCCGACCGTCCGTGAGCCGGACGGGCTGGCGATGTCCAGCCGCAACCGGTACCTCTCTCGCGACGAGCGAACGATCGCACTCGCCATCCCGCGCGCCCTGGAGGCCGGTCGGCGTCGAGCCGCGGACGGCCCAGCCGCGGTGCTTGCCGCAGCGGAGGCCGAGCTCGCCGGGCAGCCTGAGCTGAGTGTTGACTACGTGGCGCTGGTGGATGCGGAGACCTGGGAGCCCGCAGGCGACAGAACGCGATTCGGAAAGATTTTGGTGGCCGCCCGTGTCGGATCGACTCGTTTGATTGACAATGGTGACGTACGCCTCGGCACCCCTGGTGGGCTGAAGGACCTGGAGGAGCAAGCCTGATGTTCCGCACCATGCTCAAGAGCAAGCTGCACCGCGCCACCGTGACGCAGGCCGACCTGCACTACGTCGGCTCGGTGACCATCGACGAGGACCTCATGGACGCCGCCGATCTGCTGGCGGGCGAGCAGGTGGCGATCGTGGACATCAACAACGGCTCGCGGCTCGAGACCTACGTCATCGCCGGCCCTCGCGGCAGCGGGGTGATCGGCATCAACGGCGCCGCCGCGCGGCTGGTCCACGAAGGGGACCTCGTCATCATCATCAGCTACTGCACCGTGACGGATGCAGAGGCGAGAGAGCTCAAGCCGCGTGTGGTCTTCGTAGATGCGGGCAACCGCATCACCGGCACGGGCAGCGACCCGGCCGAGGTTCTCGCCGGCATGGATCTGGTTCGCGGCGACGTCGTCGCCGGCTGGCACTGATCGCCCCACCAAGCCGGAGGGACGGGGTGGCGCAGGACCGCGTGCTGCTGGCGATCGACGTCGGCAACACCAACACGGTCATCGGGTGCTTCCACGGCGAGTCCCTCATCGAGTCGTGGCGGATCAAGACCGACACCCGCGCCACCGCGGACGAGCTCGCGTTGCTGCTGCGCGGGCTGCTCTCGGACTCACCGCCCCCGGATGGCATCGCATCCTGCTCGACCGTCCCAGCGGTGCTCCACGAGCTTCGCGGCGTCTTCGCGCGCTACTACCCGCAGGTGCCCGCCGTGATCGTCGAGCCGGGCGTCAAGACCGGCGTTCCGTTGCTGTACGACAACCCCCGCGAGGTCGGTGCCGACCGCATCGTGAACTCGTTGGCGGCGTACCACCTGTACGGCGGGCCGGCAGTCGTCGTCGACTTCGGCACCTCGACGAACTTCGACGTCGTCAGCGAGAAGGGCGAGTTCCTCGGCGGTGCGCTCGCGCCCGGCATCGAGATCTCCATCGACGCGCTGGCCGCGCGCGGCGCCCGGTTGTTCAAGGTCGAGCTGGCGCGGCCCCGCGCGGTGATCGGGAAGAGCACGGTCGAGGCGCTGCAGTCAGGGATGGTCTACGGTTTCGCGGGCCAGATCGACGGGCTCGTGCGGCGGATCAGCGAGGAGATCGACGCCGACCCGGTGGTCATCGCCACGGGCGGTCTCGCACCTCTCGTCATCGACGAGTGCGAGACGGTCACCGAGCACGAGCCCGACCTCACCCTCATCGGCCTGCGCCTCGTCTTCGACCGCAACTGCACCTAGCCTGCGAGTGGTCATGAGTGAGCAGGAGGGGCTGTCGGAGCAGCAGCGCGTCCGCCGCGAGAAGCTGGACCGGTTGCAGGCGGCCGGCATCGAGGGCTATCCGGTCTCCGTCCCGCGGACCGTCACCAACGCGGCGCTGCGCGCGGCGTACCCGGATCTGGCCGCGGACACCGCGACCGGCGAGCAGGCCAGCGTCGTGGGCCGGGTGATGCTCAAGCGTGACGGCGGGAAGCTGTGCTTCGCGACGTTGCGAGACGGAACCGGCGACCTTCAGGTGATGCTCTCGCTCGACCGGGTGGGCGAGACGCGGCTCGAGGACTGGAAGCGCGACGTCGATCTCGGGGACCACGTGAGCGTCACCGGCGAGGTGATCTCCAGCAAGCGCGGCGAGCTGTCGGTGCTGGCCGACTCGTGGGTGCTTGCGAGCAAGGCGCTTCGCCCGCTGCCGGAGAAGTGGAAAGGCCTCGTCGACGAGGAGACGCGCGTGCGTCGCCGCTACGTCGACCTGGCGATCAATCCGGAGTCCCGGCGGATGGTCGAGCTGCGGGCGACCGTCCTCTCGTCGTTGCGCGAGACGCTCAACGCGCGCGGCTTCGTCGAGGTCGAGACGCCGATCCTCCAGCCGATCCACGGCGGTGCGTCGGCGCGACCGTTCGCGACGCACATGAACGCCTTCGACGTCGAGGTCTACCTGCGGATCGCGCTCGAGCTGTACCTCAAGCGACTCGTCGTCGGCGGCATCGAGCGGGTCTACGAAATCGGCCGGACCTTCCGGAACGAGGGCGTCGACGCATCGCATGCCAACGACTTCACGATGCTCGAGGCGTACGAGGCATATGGCGACTACGACACGATGGCGGAGCTGACCCGCGACCTCGTCCTCAACGCAGCGCGCGCGGCGGGCACCACCGTTGTGCCGCGTGCCGGCGGCGGCGAGCTCGATCTCGACCAGCCATGGCGAACCGTCACCGTGCACGGGGCGGTCAGCGAAGCCCTCGGCGAGCAGATCGGGCCGGACACCCCGGTCGATGCCCTCCGCAAGCTCGCCGCGGCGCGCGACGTCGCGCTGCAGCCGTCGTGGGACGAAGGCGAGATCGTCCTCGAGCTCTACGAGCAGCTCGTCGAGCATGCTCTGGTCGAGCCGACCTTCGTGCGTGACTACCCGGTCTCGGTGCGACCGCTCGCGCGCCCACACCGGGACGATCCGCGGCTGAGCGAGGCGTGGGATCTCGTCATCAACGGCGTCGAGCTGGCGCCGGCGTACTCCGAGCTCGTCGACCCGGTCGAGCAACGCCGCCGGCTCACCGAGCAGTCGATCAAGGCTGCCGGGGGAGACCCCGAGGCGATGCAGCTCGACGAGGACTTCCTGCGGGCCCTCGAGCACGGCGCCCCGCCAATGGGCGGAATGGGCATGGGCATCGACCGCTTGATGATGCTGTTGAGCGGCGAGAACATGCGCCAGACCATGACCTTTCCATTCGTGCGTCCCGAATAGAGATTTGCCCGGCGCATTTGCCAATGCGCGAGAAATGCCCGTACTTTCGATTGCGGATTGCAATCGCAAATCTCCGGTCGATCCCTAATGAGGAGTGCGGCGAATATGGCTCAGCGGGTTCAGGTGCTGCTCGTCTGTGATCTTCACGACGACGACACCGAGGGGACCGAGACGGTGCACTTCTCTCTTGCCGGCGCGAGCTACGAGATCGATGTCTGCGCCGATCACGGCGCTGCCCTGCGGGATGCGTTCGCACCGTACATCGGAGCGGCCCGCCGAGCGGGCCGGGGCGGCGGGGCACCCGGCCGTCGGCGTCGCGTCGCCACCGGTGTCGATCCGGCGGCGGTCCGGGCCTGGGCGAAGTCGCAGGGCCTGAAGGTCAACGAACGCGGTCGCATCCCCGCCGACATCGTCGAGCGGTTCACGGCGGCCGGCCACTAGCAGATCGAGGTCTTTGGTCCCGTCCCTTTTGGGACTTGTGCACCCGTTACGCCTCGGGCTGAACCGGAATGCTCATTCTGTCGCCGTCGTTGACGATGATGTTCAAGGTTCTGCACGAGCGGCGTACGACGTGCGCGTGCCAGGGCTAGCATGCGGGTAGAGGGCGTGATACCCGGCGACCCGCTTCGGTCGAGGAGCGAGCATGTTCGAGAGGTTTACCGACCGCGCAAGGCGGGTCGTCGTTCTGGCGCAAGAAGAAGCCAGGATGCTCAACCACAACTACATCGGGACGGAGCACATCCTCCTGGGCCTGATCCACGAGGGTGAAGGCGTCGCCGCCAAGGCGCTCGAGTCGCTCGGCATCTCTCTCGAAGGCGTCCGCCAGCAGGTCGAAGAGATCATCGGTCAGGGCCAGCAGGCTCCGAGCGGTCACATTCCCTTCACGCCGCGCGCCAAGAAGGTCCTGGAGCTCAGCCTCCGCGAGGCGCTTCAGCTCGGTCACAACTACATCGGGACTGAGCACATCCTGCTCGGCCTGATCCGCGAGGGTGAGGGCGTCGCCGCCCAGGTCCTGGTGAAGCTGGGCGCCGACCTCAACCGGGTGCGCCAGCAGGTCATCCAGCTGCTGTCGGGGTACCAGGGCAAGGAGCCGGCCGCCGCCGGTGGCGTCGGCGAAGGTACGCCGAGCACCTCGCTCGTGCTCGACCAGTTCGGTCGCAACCTCACGCAGGCCGCCCGCGAAGGAAAGCTCGACCCGGTCATCGGGCGCGAGAAGGAAATCGAGCGCGTCATGCAGGTCCTGTCGCGGCGTACCAAGAACAACCCCGTTCTCATCGGCGAGCCCGGCGTCGGCAAGACCGCCGTCGTCGAGGGTTTGGCGCAGGGAATCGTGAAAGGCGAGGTTCCGGAGAATCTCAAGGACAAGCAGCTCTACACGCTCGATCTCGGTGCTCTTGTCGCCGGCAGCCGTTATCGCGGCGATTTCGAGGAGCGGCTGAAGAAGGTCCTCAAAGAGATTCGCACGCGCGGCGACATCATTCTCTTTATCGATGAGATTCACACTCTCGTCGGCGCCGGTGCGGCCGAAGGCGCGATCGACGCGGCCTCCATCCTCAAGCCGATGCTGGCTCGTGGCGAGTTGCAGACGATCGGGGCCACCACGCTCGACGAGTACCGCAAGTACCTCGAGAAGGACGCGGCCCTCGAGCGCCGGTTCCAGCCGATCCAGGTCGGCGAGCCGACCCTCGCCCACACCATCGAGATCCTCAAGGGCCTGCGCGACCGCTACGAGTCGCACCATCGCGTCTCGATCACCGACGCGGCACTCGTCGCTGCCGCGACGCTGGCCGACCGTTACATCTCCGACCGCTTCCTGCCCGACAAGGCGATCGACCTGATCGACGAGGCCGGGTCCCGGATGCGGATTCGTCGCATGACGGCGCCGCCGGACCTGCGCGAGTTCGACGAGAAGATCGCCGCGGTTCGTCGCGAGAAGGAAAGCGCGATCGACGCGCAGGACTTCGAGAAGGCGGCGTCGCTACGCGACAACGAGAAGCAGCTCCTGGCGCAGAAGGCTGACCGCGAGCGTGAGTGGAAGGCCGGCGACATGGATGTCGTCGCAGAGGTCACCGACGAGGAGATCGCGGAGGTCCTGGCGACCTGGACCGGTATCCCCGTCTTCAAGCTGACCGAGGAGGAGACGGCGCGGCTGCTCCGCATGGAGGACGAGCTGCATAAGCGCGTCATCGGCCAGGAGCAGGCCGTCAAGGCCGTCGCGCAGGCGATCCGTCGTACCCGCGCCGGGCTGAAGGACCCGAAGCGCCCAGGAGGTTCGTTCATCTTCGCCGGCCCGTCCGGCGTCGGGAAGACCGAGCTGTCCAAGACGCTCGCCGAGTTCCTGTTCGGTGACGAGGACTCCCTGATCCAGCTCGACATGAGCGAGTTCATGGAGAAGCACACCGTGTCGCGCCTGGTCGGGTCACCGCCCGGATACGTCGGTTACGAAGAGGGTGGCCAGCTCACCGAGCGGGTCCGGCGCAAGCCGTTCTCCGTCGTCCTCTTCGACGAGATCGAGAAGGCACACCCGGACGTGTTCAACGCGCTGCTCCAGGTGCTCGAGGATGGCCGGCTCACGGACTCGCAGGGTCGCACGGTCGACTTCAAGAACACCGTGATCATCATGACGACGAACCTCGGCACCCGCGACATCGCGAAGGGCTTGAACCTCGGGTTCGCCGGTGGCGACCACGACGTCAACAACTACGAGCGGATGAAGCTCAAGGTCAACGACGAGCTGAAGACGCACTTCCGGCCGGAGTTCCTCAACCGCGTGGACGACACGATCGTGTTCCACCAGCTGTCCGAGGAGGACATCGTCACGATCGTCGACCTGATGATCGGCCGAGTCGACACGCAGATGAAGAACCGCGACATGGCGATCGAGCTGACGTCGGACGCGAAGCGACTGCTTGCCAAGAAGGGCTACGACCCGGTTCTCGGGGCTCGACCGCTGCGACGCACGATCCAGCGCGAGATCGAGGACATGCTGTCGGAGAAGATCCTCTACGGCGAGCTGACGGCCGGTCAGATCGTGGTCGTCGACGTCGAAGACACCGACGGCGAGGAGCGGTTCACCTTCCGTGGCGAGAGCAAGCCGATGACCCCGGATGTTCCGCTGGTCGAGGCTGGTGCCGGTTCGGCAGACGGTGGTGCGGCGGCCGCCGACGCTTAAGGCGCCGCGCTACGCCAGACTCGTTGCATGGCGGGGACTGACGCTGCTGAGGTGATTGCCGACCTCGATGCGGAGCAAGACGCGATCGAGGCGATGATCGCCCCGCTGTCGGCGGAGCAGTTGGGGCAGCCCTCCGGTGCGCCCGGCTGGTCGATCGCCGACGTCGTGCTGCACCTCGCCCAAAGCGAGGAATCGGTCGTGGCGAGCATCACCGGCGACCCGGTGCGCCCGCCGTTTCCGGTCGAGGGCAGCACGACGGACGAGATCGTCGACAACTGGGTGAAGGCCGAGCGCGGCGATCCGGTCGAGACGGTCGAGCGCTGGCGGGCGGCCCGGCGCACGTCGGTGGCCGCGTTGCGGGACGCCGACCCGGAGGCCCGCTATCCATGGATCGCGGCGAGCCTGCGCCCGGGCGCACTGGCCACGACCCGGCTGGCGGAGCACTGGGCACATGCTCTCGACATCGCCGAGCCGCTGGGCATCGATCATCCGGACACCGACCGGTTGCGGCACATCGCGTGGCTCGGTCACCGCACGCTGCCCTACGGGTTCGAGCTCGCCGGAGAGCAACCACACGCGGTATACGTCGAGTTGACGGCGCCGGGCGGCGGGACCTGGTCCTACGGAGATCCGGCGGCCTCGTCGCGGATCACAGGCGCTGCAGGGGCGTTCTGCCGGGTCGGCGCGCAGCGGCTCGCGCCGGAGGCGTCGGGCCTCGTCGCGTCGGGCCCGCACGGGCAAGCCGCACTACGGGTCCTGCGCAACTACGCCGGCTGAGCCGCATGCTCGGGTCACGGGAGCTTTCCGGCCGGGGACCCGGCCACGCGTCACGTCACACTGCGGCGCAGCAGTCGGACGTGATCGCTGAAGATGCCGTCGATGCCGAGGCGTCGGCACCGCCAGACGGCGACTGACCACTGCACGTCCCACGCGAAGGCGAGCATCCCCAGCTCGTGCACCTCGGCAACGGCAGCCCGTCGCCAGTACGGCCAGCGCGCATTCACCACCTGAATCCCGTCGGCCTTGAGCTGCTCGAGCAGCGCGTTCCGGTCGGAGCGGCCGCGTAGCTGCTCGCCACTCACCGTGACGCCCGCGTGCGCCGGAGCGACGTCGCCGGGTCGCGTCGTGCTCGGTGTGAACAGCCACAGCCGCTCAGCGGCACCGAACCCGAGCGCAACATCAAGGATCGCCTGCGCCGTACCCTCGCCCTTCACGTCGATCGCAAGGTCGAACGCCGTGCCGCAGCTGCGATACAGGTCGGCGAGGGTGGGAATGTGGGGGAGCAGCAGCTCGCGGTGGGTTTCGGCAATCGCGGTCTGCCGGCCGCTTGCGTGGCGATGGATGCCGTCGTGGTCGAGCACGACGATGCCGTCCGCCGTCACCCAGGCGTCGGTTTCGAGCGCGACCGCGCCGGCTGCGAGGGCCGTGGCGAAGGTCGGGATCGTGTTGTCTGGCCCGTGGGCGCGGCCGCCCCGGTGCGCGAACGCGTACCTCACGTCGGCAGCCGGTAGTAGCCGTCACCCACCGGCTCGACCAGGCCGTCCTCGACCAGCCCTGCCAGTGATCGCTCCCGTTGCACCTCGTCATCCCACACGACGTCGAGTGCGGGCTTTGCGACCAGGTCGGGCGACTCCCTCAACACGGCGAGCAGGCGGCCGCGGACCTGGCGGTCCGTGCCGGCGTAGGTCTGCGGGCGGCGGGCGGGCTCGCTGTCAGGGCGGCCCGCGGCCAGCCACGCACATTCGGCGGAGACCGGGCAGACGCCACATCGCGGCGACCGCGCGGTGCACACGAGCGCCCCGAGCTCCATCACCGCGACGCTGTGCCGGGCCGGGTCGTCGCGCGGGACCAGCGCCAGCGCGGCCTCGCGCTCGCTCCGGGTCGGGCTGGCGGCTCTTGCGTCCGCGACGCCGGCGAACACCCGGGCGAGCACTCGCCGTACGTTCGTGTCGAGCACGGCGTGGCACGCGCCGAAGCCGAAGACGGCCACGGCGGCCGCCGTGTACGACCCGACGCCCGGCAGCGCCAGCAGCTCGTCGTACGACGACGGCACCTGCCCGTTGTGGCGTTCGACCATCGCGGTGGCGGCTTCGTGCAGGCGCAGCGCTCGCCTCGGGTAGCCCAGCCGTCCCCACTCCCGGACCGCCTCACCCGGTGCGGCCGCGGCAAGGTCAGCCGGCCGCGGCCAGCGCGACAGCCAGGTCTCCCAGGCGGGGAGGACGCGCGCGACCGGGGTCTGCTGGAGCATGACCTCGCTCACGAGGACGGCCCACGGGGAGGCGCCGGGGTGCCGCCATGGCAGGTCCCGGGCGTTCGTGTCGTACCAGCGCCGGACCGCCAGGGAGAAGGTGCCGCTCATCCTCGGACCGGAGTCTGGCACGTGCGCTGGGACGCGGAGGGCGGCCGGGCCCTACGATCTGCTCCAATGAGCGGCTTGCTCGCCCCGGTAGGGCCACTACCGCCACGGGTCTACTGGGTCCGGCGCATCGTCGTGCTCGCAGTGCCGCTGATCCTGATCATCGTGATTGCGGTGTCATGCTCGGGTGGCGGGGCGAAGCCGTCCGGCGCGGGTCCCGGTCCGACCAGCTCGACGTCGACGTCGACCACGCCGGCCGCGGCGGGTTCGGCCTGCCTGCCCGGTGATCTGGCCGCCACCCTTCACTCGTCGGCGCTCATCTACCCGCTCGGCCAGTCGCCCGCCTTCAGCGCGACCATCACCAACGTCTCCGCGAGCAGCTGCGAGTTCACCTCGAGCCCTGCCAACGAGATCTGGACGGTGGTGTCCGGTCCGGCGACGTACTGGACAACCGCTGCCACGGCCGGCTGTCAGGTGTCCGACGCCTCGTCGACCAAGACCCTCGCCCCCAACGCGACTACGCAGCTGACGATCACGTGGGACGGGAAGCGGCAGGAACCCGGCTGCAAGTCAGGTGACGCGGCCCCAGCGGGCACCTATCACCTGCATGCCAGGCTAGATGGCGTGAAGGCCAAGCAGGTGATCTTCCACTTCCACTCGAACACTCAGTAAGACGACACTCGGCAGTCCGCCCACATCCACCGAATCGACGCAGACCGCCACCAATCGCTGCCTGGCTCAAGCACTCGTAGGGACCCGACGACATGTCACAGGTGACAGCACACGCGGAGCTGCCGACTCCCGTGACAGTTGTCATCGTCGATGACTCGGCGACGCAACGGCGGTTCATTCGCGCCGCGATGTCCTCGGACCCGATGCTCCAGGTCGTCGGCGAGGCCCGCACCGGAAGAGATGCGGTTGCACTGGTGGAGCGGCTGCAGCCGACCGCCGTGATCATGGACCTGCACCTGCCGGTGATGAACGGCATCGAGGCGATCGAGCGGATCATGGCCAACCGCCCGACTCCGATCGTCGTCTACTCGGCATTCGTCGACGGGGCGGATCGAGAGAACGCGGTGTCGGCGCTCGCGGCCGGTGCCATCGACGTCATGGCCAAGCCGGGGCCGGAGGACAGCGCCCGGCTGTCGGAGTACGCCGAAGAGCTCAGGCAGCGGCTACGGGTGGCCGGACGGGTCCGCGTCATCACGCACCCGCGCGGCCGGCTCGGAATGTCGAAGGCCTCCGTCAGCACGGTCAACCTCGACGGAGAGCGGCCGGCGCCGAAGGTCGCGGCAAAGCGGACACCGTTCCGTCCGGCGCCCCGGCCCACGTCCGACCCCTTCGAGATGCTGGCCGATCGCGACTTCGAGGTCCTCGGCATCGGCGCGTCGACCGGCGGACCGCAGGCGCTCGCCACGCTTCTCGCTGATCTGCCGAAGAAGACGGCGACCGCGATCGTCGTCGTGCAGCACATGGCCGACGGGTTCATGGAGGGCCTGACCCACTGGCTCGACGACGTCTGCCCGCTGCCCGTCGTGCTCGGGGAGCACGGCAAGCGGCTGGTGCCGGGCGTCGTCACGATCGCGCCTGGCGGCTTGAACCTCATCGTGCACGAGAGCCTGCGCGTCACCACTCAGCAACCGCCGCCGACGCAGTACCACGTGCCGGGCATCGACGTGACCTTCTCCTCGATGGGAGAGGTGTACGGCTCGGCCGCGGCCGGACTGCTCCTCACCGGCATGGGTCGGGACGGCGCGCTCGGGATGAAGCGGATCCGTGACCGCGGTGGCTTCACGATCGGTCAGGACGAGTCGACCAGCGCGGTCTACGGCATGCCGGCGGCCGCGAAGTCCGAGGATGCGGTCGACCTTCAGCTGCCGCTTCCGGACATATCGGTGGCCCTTCATCACTTGCTGACGCCGGTCGACAGCGGCGGGTCGGAGTGAAACGGGTCGCACTGACCGACTCGGAGTTCGCCACCGTCGCGAACCTCCTTCACAGTGCGGCCGGACTGTCCTTCGATGAGTCGCGTCGCGACTCCCTGGGGTTCTCGATCGCCGAGCGCATGCGCGTCACCAACGTCGACGACGTCGGGTCGTACCTCGGCCGGGTAAGTGCGATCACCGGTGGCGCGGAGCTGCAGGCTCTGCTCGACGAGGTCACGATCCCGGAGACCCACTTCTTCCGGAACCCGCCGCAGATCCGGGCGTTGCGGAAGTACGTCATGCCGGAGCTGATCCGTCATGCGGAGCACACCAAGCGACTCCGCATCTGGAGCGCGGGATGTTCGACGGGGGAAGAGGCCTACACGCTGGCGATCCTCGTTCGCGAGCTGTTGCCGGCCACGACCGACTGGGACGTCAAGATCGTGGCGACGGACATCTCGACCCGCAGCCTGGCAGCGGGCCGAGAGGCGGTGTACGCCGAGCGCGCCTTCGTGATGACGGAACCGGCCGATCTCAACCGCTGGTTCGTCGCGGACCCGAACGGCGGCAGCTGGACCGTGAGAGACGAGGTTCGGTCGCTGGTGGAGTTCGTGCACCACAACCTGGTGACCGACGAGCCGCCGTTCGCGCCCGGCGAGGCGGACCTCATCCTGTGCCGCAACGTGACGATCTACTTCGACCGCGAGACGACGCGCAGCCTGATGCGACGGCTGTACGCGCGGCTTCGAGACGGCGGGTACTTGTTCCTCGGCCACGCCGAGACGCTGTGGCAGATCAGTGACGAGTTCAGCCTCGTCTCGCTCGGTGACGCGTTCGTCTACCGGCGACTCGACGAGGCCGCGGTCGAGCCCGCGACAAAGTCCATCGATCATCGCCGGGTGCTGCCCGAGCGGCGTACCAAGTCCGAGCCGCGGACCGCGGAGGAGCGGCGCAAGCCGGAGGGCGATCGTCGCCACCGCAAGCGCGAGCGGATCGAGGTGCCGAAGCTGCCGCGGCTGGTCACGCCTGCGCTGCCGATCCCTCGGGCGATCGCCCCGCAGTTCGAGACCCGCGATCCGCTCGACGCGGTCCGCACCGCGTTGTCGGAGGGCCGCTATGCGGAGGCTGCCGACCTCGCGGCGGAGGTCGCGGGCGCGACCCCGCTTCGAGCTGATGCGCACTATCTGTGGGGCGTGGCGCTCACGAACCTCGGTCGAGATGCCGATGCCTTAGTCGTGCTTCGCAAGACGGTGTATCTCGACCCTGAGCATGGGTTCGCCCATTTCATGCTCGGCGGCGCGCTCGACCGGCTCGGCGAGGGGGTCGCGGCCGCCCGTTCCTACCGCGCGGCCGCGGGCACGCTGGCCCGGACCGAGGTGGACCGCACCGCCGATGAGCTCGGCGGCAGAGACGCGGCCGAGCTCGCCGCGTTATGCCTTACGCTCGCTGACCGCGCTAGTGGGTCGGCCGGCCTGGAGGGTTCGACGTGATCACGGGTTACGTGATGTTCCGGCTCGGACAGCGGACGTTTGCGACGTCGCTCGATGACGTTCGCGAGATCGTCCGGCTCAGTGGGCTGCAGCGGCTGCCGGGTGTGCAGGCTCCGCTTGCCGGTGTCATCGAGCTGCGGGGCGCTCCGCTCCCGGTGCTCGACGTGCGCGGTCCGGATGCACCGGATGACCAGGGCGACGTGCTCGTCCTCGAGGTCGACGATGACGCAGTGGGGGTCGCGGTCGACCAGGTGCTTGCCGTGCTTGCCGCCGAGGCGCTGCCGGAGCTGACCGATCGCCCGGCCAAGGTGCTGCCGTCGTACGTCGTCGGGATCCGGAGCTCGAAGGAGGGCCCGGTGCTGCTCGTGGACCTGGAGCGCATGCTGGACGTCGCCGCCACCGGCTGGGCGGAGACGCTCGCCGGAGTCGACGATCTCAGCGCGGCGTTCTAGCCCGCCGTCCTCACACGGGTGTCGCACGCGGGGCGGTTGATCGCTCTCGTCGCTGCATTCGCCGCAATGGTGGTGGTGCCCGGCGGGGCGCATGCCGCGGCGGATCCGTTCGCGCGCTGCGAGTCGCCGTCGGCGCCCGTGAGCGTCGCGGCGGTTGCGTGCCGCCGCGAGCCCGCGCCAGAGCTCGGCGGTGTGACTGCCTTCGAGTACTACGTCCCACCGGGATGCGCCGAGCGCCGTTGCCCGACGCTGTATCTGCTCCACGGGTTCGGCGGTGACCTGACCTCGATGCTCGGGTCGCCGGGTGATCCGAGCGCCTGGGTGGCCGCGCTGGCGCACCGCCCGGCGGTCTCTCCCTACGCGACGGGTGCGCCCTGGAAGTACGCCGACCAGCGACAGTGGCGGCCCGCCGCGCCGATCGACATGGTGCTGGTCGCACCCGACGGGCGGACGGTGGCCGGCGGGTTCGGACCCGGCTCGTTGCTGGACGGGTTCTGGGCGGACTGGAACCCGCGTTACGCGAAGGGCGGCTCGGACCCGCGCTACGCGACGCCGCCGCCGCGGTTCGCGTCGTACGTCGTCGACGAGCTGGTGCCGTTCGTCGAGCGGCACCTTGGGGTGGCGAGGGGACGGGCGGCGCGTGCTCTCGACGGTGAGTCACTCGGCGGCTACGGCTCGTACGCCATCGGTCTGACGCATCCCGACGAGTGGTCCAGCATCGGCGCGGACTCCGGGATCATGAACATCCTGCTGGCGCCTGGGCTCGCACCCGCGCCGCTCGCTGGCGCGCCGGGCGTCGTGCCACCGACCCAGCTGCCGCCGTTCGAGCTGCCCGCGCCGCTGGGCGCACCCGTGCCGCTCGATGACCTGCCGGGGCCGGCGCAGGACTTCGGCGTCGTGCTTTACGGCTTCGGCGATCCGGTCGCCGACCAGGAGTATTTCCTGGCGCGCCAGCCCGTCGACCTCGCCCTCAACGCCGCCGCGTATCGCGGCCACCGGCAGTCGTTGCTGATCCGCGGCTTCTCGAACGACACGATCCCGCGGGTTGCGAGTGACTTCGCACTTCCCGGCTACCTCACCTCCCAAGCCTTCGAAGATCTGGTGCTGCCGACGAACGTCGAGCTCAACCGGGCGTTCGCGGCGGCCGGTGTCCGCCAGCACTACGAGCTGCATCCGGGCATTCACAAGGACGAGTACTGGAACCCGTGGCTTCGGGCGCAGGTCGTCGCGCAGTACGCCGTGCTCCGGCACTGGGACGGCGGCGGCAACCCGCCGCCGAACCCGACGACGTTCTCCTACGTGAGCGGCGCGAAGGACTTCGCGATCTGGGGCTGGCGCGTCAAGGTGCGCCGCCCGGTCGACGAGCTGCTCCGCCTCACCGACGTCACCTGCCACGGCTTCACGGTGACCGGCACCGGGAAGGTGCGCGTGGCCGCGCCGAGGCGCTGCGGCTCAGAAGTAGTGCACATCAACCTCGGCCCCTCCATGCCCATCAACCAGACAGTCGGCGCCGACGCTCTTCCTGGTTACGAGCGAACCGCGCGGATCAAGCTGAAACGCAAGCCGTAGGGCCGCGCGTTGCGCGGAGCGACAGTGGCGGAGCGTTATGGACGGCCCTACGGCTATACGTAACGTTCGAGGATCGACGACTCCGCAAGGCGAGAGAGTCCTTCGCGAACAGAACGCGCCCGAGTCTCCCCAACTCCCTCTACGAGTTGCAGATCGTCGATCGTCGCCGCGAGCAACTTCTGAAGCCCGCCGAAGTGATCGACCAGTCGCTCGATGACGGCGGCGGGCAACCGTGGCACCCGCGCGAGCAGCCGGTTGCCTCGAGGCGAGACCGCCGTGTCGAGGACATCGGCGGCCGTCCCGAAGCCGCAGACCCGCGCGATGACCTCGTGGTCGAGCAGGTCGGTTGCGGAGAGGTTGTCGAGCTCGTCGAGCACCGTCTCCACGGTGCGCGGCTTGCGGCCATGCGGTGCCGGGATGTAGTCGCGGATGATCAGCTCCCGCTCCTGGATGACGCCTGCCATCAGCTCGTCACGCTGCAGGGCGAGCAGCCGGCCGTCCGTGCCGAGCTCGACGACGTAGCCGTCGATCTCCGAGGCGATCCGCAGCACCATCTCCAGGCGCTGGGTGACGACCACCACATCGCGGACGGTGACGAGGTCCTCGATCTCGAGGGCGGAGAGGGTGCCGCTCACCTCGTCGAGGCGCAGCTTGTAGCGCTCCAGCGTGGCAAGCGCCTGGTTGGCGCGCGACAGGATCGCCGCGGAGTCGTCCAGCACGTAGCGGCGGCCGTCGACGTACAACGCGATGATCCGCATCGACTGGCTGACGCTGACCACCGGATAGCCGGTCTGGCGCGCCACCCGCTCGGCCGTGCGGTGCCGGGTGCCGGACTCCTCGGTGGGGATCGACGGGTCGGGCACCAGGTGCGTCGCCGCGCGAAGGATCTTGCTGAGGTCGTTGTCGAGGACGATCGCGCCGTCCATCTTGGCCAGCTCGCGAAGCCGGGTCGCGGCGAACTCGACGTCCAGTGGGAACCCGCCGGTGCACAGCGCCTCGACGTTCTTGTCGTGGCCGAGGACGATCAGCGCGCCGGTGTGGCCGCGCAGGATCCGTTCGAGGCCGTCACGCAGCTGGGTTCCGGGTGCGACCTTGGCAAGGGTCGCCCGCAACAGGTCGGGCTCTGCTCGCTCGGGTGCCACGTGACTCCTCGCCTACTCGTGGATCGAGTCTAGGAGAGCGAGCGGCAATCGCTATCGATTCACAGTGGCGGGATGGCGCGACGCGCGGCGTCCCGGATGTCCTCGACCTCGACGATGCGAATAGGCACAGACTCAACGCGAGACCTCGGCGGCACCAGCGCGGTGGTGAAGCCGAGCCGAGCGGCTTCGGCCAACCGCCCGCGCATCGACGACACCGGGCGGATCTCCCCGGCGAGACCGACCTCACCGATCGCTACCAGGCCGGGTACGACGGCCACGTTGCGGGCGGTGCTCGTGATCGCAAGGGCGAGGGCGAGATCCGACGCGGGCTCGGCAAGACGCACTCCGCCCACGGTCGCGGCGTAGACCTCGTGCTTGGACAGCGAGATGCCCTCGGAACGCTGCAGGACCGCCAGCAGCATCGCAGTACGCGCCGAGTCGACGCCGCTCGTTGCGCGACGCGGGTTCACCTGCTCAGAAGCCGTGACGAGAGCCTGCACCTCCGCGACGAGCGCCCGCCGTCCCTCCATCGTGACGGTGACGCAGGTGCCGGGCACCGGCCGGCTGCCGTGCGCGAGGAAGAGCCCCGACGGATCGGGGAGGCCGACGATGCCGTCGTCGGTCAGGTCGAAACAGCCGACCTCGTCGGCGGCGCCGAACCGGTTCTTCACGGACCGCACGAGACGCAGGCGAGAGTGGCGGTCACCCTCGAACGACAGCACCACGTCCACGAGATGCTCCAGAGTGCGGGGACCGGCGACCGCTCCGTCCTTGGTGACGTGGCCGACGAGGATCGTCGCCATGCCGCGGGACTTCGCGAGCCGGATGATCGCGCTCGCGACGGTCCTCACCTGCGACACACCCCCGGCGGCGCCGTCGATCTCCGCTGAGCCGATGGTCTGGACGGAGTCGACGATCAGCACCTCGGGTGAGACCGCGTCGACGTGGCCGAGCAGCGCGGAAAGCTCGGTCTCAGCCGCGAGGAACAGCTCGTCGGCGAGCGCCCCCACGCGCCCGGCGCGAAGCCGGACCTGAGCCGCGGACTCCTCGCCCGTCACGACGAGGCATCGTCTCCCGGTCTGGGCGATCTTGGCGGCTGCGCTGATCAACAGCGTCGACTTGCCGACGCCGGGCTCGCCTGCGAGCAGGACCACCGAGCCGGGGACCAAGCCGCCGCCGAGCACCCGGTCGAGCTCATCCTCTCCGGTCGGGCGGTGCCGAGCGGCTTGCTCCTCGACCTCGGCGATCGGCCGCGCGGGAGCGGAGACGGGGCCTGCCACCACTGTGAGACCGGGTCGCGCCCCCGCCTCGGCGATGGTTCCCCACGCCTGGCACTCGGGGCAGCGGCCGACCCACTTCGCGACCTCGAGGCCACAGTCGTCGCACTTGTACGCCGGACGCGCCGCAGCTTTCGTCGCCATGGTCGTGACGCTAGGGCCGGCGTACGACACCGGGTCGCAGCGACGCGCCCTCGGTGCTCAGTTGGGGAGCGCGCCGAGCCCGGTGCAGAGCCGGAAGCGTTCGGCGCCGGTCAGGACCGCGTACGGCGCAGCCGCCCGCCGATTCGTTTCGGCCTCGATGCGCTGGCGCTGCGGTCCAGGCTCGAGTTGCTGGATCTGCTCGGCGGTGAGGCCTTCCGCCTGCCACGCCCAGGTGTGTGCATCGTGCCGGTGAAAGCGCAGCGGGCTGAGTGTCTCGGCCAACAGGAGGGCGGGCGAGGCGCCGGGGGGCTCGTACGGCGGTGCGACGACGCGGGTCGCCGCTCCGCCGGTTTCGGCAACAGCAGCACATGCCCGCTGAGCGATTGGAAGCAGCGAGGCGATCAGGTCGGCGTGCTCCCACCATGCTTCATCGAGGAAGGTCTGGGTCCGCGCGAAGAGCTCGCTCACGACCAGCTGGCCGGGCCCCCCGAGCCGTACGTCGTCTCCGCCCTCGAGCATGCCTGCAGCTCGGAGTCCGTCGAGCGCCGCGCGGATCCGCTCGGCAGGTTGGTAGACGAACAGGGCGAGCACGTCGTCGACCGCGGCCGAACGGTCGGGCATGAGGTTGCGCAGATTCCCGATCGGGCCAAGCACCGCTTCCGGCACTCCCGTGCGCTCCGCGATTTCGGCTTGTGCCGGCCGGATCGCGCGGACGACGGCCATCCGCAGCCGATCGATGACCGGAGCGATCGCCGCCGCGACGCTCGAAGCGTCGAGTGGATCCCCCGTTTGCATGTCGCAACGATATGGGTGAGAGGGTTGACGGCCATACGGGGGAGGGGCGTCGTGATGCCGGATCAGATGGGCTTCTTCGAGGCGTACGACAGCACGCTGATGCCGCTGTTCACCGCGAGCAGCACCTTGCAGCTGGTTGCCGGTGCCGAGGCGGCCGGCCTGCTGGACGGGCTGCGTAGCCCCACGTCGTTGGCGGCGCTGACCCAGCTGACCGGCGTCGACGCCCGAACCGTCGCCGACGTCTGCCGGGCTTTGGTGACGGTGGGCGTGGTACGGCAGGACGGAAGCAGCTTCGAGCTTGCAGAGCCCTGGCTCGCACTCACGGACCCGGGCGCCTACGTGCCGCTGGGGGCAGCAATTGCCGGGAACGCTGTCGAGGGGCGAGCGCTCCGGGCAGCGAGTGGCGCGACGTACTGGTCGATGCCGTCAGAGGATCGCCTTGCGTATGCCCGGGCAGTTTCCCCGGACCCGTTCTCCGACGAGCTGGTGGCCTCGTTTCGCAGGGACATCGAATCGGACCCGGATCGCCGGGCGATGACAGCGGGCGGGAGGTTGCTCGAGCTGGGCTGCGGCCTCGCCGGACGAGTGTTGACGACGCTTCGGGCGGCACCGGAGCTGACCGCCGTCGGCGTGGAGCTGAGCGAGGACCTCGCCGACGAGGCGCGACGCCGTGCCGCAGCGCTCGGCCTGAGCGACCGGTTCGAGGTCGTGTGTGGTGACGCGGCGGACTTCGAGCCGACGGAGCTGTTCGACTTCGGCTTCTGGAGTCAGTTCTTCTTCCCGGAGCCGACTCGTGACGGTGCGCTGCAGACGATGATGCGAGCGCTGCGCCCGGGTGGCGTGATGCTCGCGCCGCTCGGCTCGGACGCCGAGGAGGCGATGGCGGACCCGGCCAGCTCGGACGCACGTGACTTCGCCCTCTGGCGGGTCGTGCTCGGGTCGTGGGGGATTCCCGAGCGCACCGCTGCGGGTCTCGTGGCGGAGGTGGAAGCCGTCGGCTTCGCCGACGTCCGGATCGAACGCCGCGAGGGCGCCGGTCCGTTGCTGCGGGCGACGCGCCCCTAGCTCGCCGGGTGGGCCGTGAAGCGGCCGGCGAGGTTGGCCTCGCAGATCTCCGCGAGGACGTCGTACGACGGCTGACCCATCAGCTCGACGAGCTCCGGTTTGTAGGTGATGTAGAGCGGCTCGTTGCTGACGTGCGCCTCGGTCGCTCCGGTGCACCACCACGTGAGGTCGTGACCGCCCGCGCCCCAGCCGCGGCGGTCGTACTCGCCGATGTTCGTGACGAGCACCTTGGTGTCGTCCGGCCGCGTCACCTTCTCGTAGGAACGACGAACCGGCAGCTGCCAGCAGACGTCGGGCTTGGTCTCGAGCGGGTGGCGGCCGGTGTTGAGCGCGTGCAGGTGCAGCGCGCAGCCCTGGCCGGCCTTGAAGCCGGGCCGGTTGAGGAAGATGCAGGCGCCTTTGTAGCGACGGGTCTTGGGCTGGCCGTCCTCGAGCTCGACCACGCCGTTCTTCATGCCTTCGTTGCGGAACTGCCACTCGTCAGCGGTGAGCTCCTTCGCGAACCTCTTGGTCTTCTTCTGGTCGTCCTTGTCCGAGAAGTGCGCGCCGTGTGAGCAGCAGCCGTCGTCCTTGCGGCCCTTCACGATGCCCTTGCAGCCGCTGCCGAAGATGCAGGTCCAGCGGGAGAGCAGCCACGTCAGGTCGCAGCGGAAGATCTGCTCGTCGTCCTCCGGGTTGACGAACTCGACCCACTGCCGCGGAAAGTCCAGATCGACCTCAGGCACCCGGCAACACTACGTGCCTGAGGTGTCCCGCTCGTGGTCGGCTTCGTCGAGATAGTGCCGGGCCTTGCCCGACTGCCGGCTCGGCACCACCTGTAGCCGAAACAGGTCGGGCCGGCGGTTGCTCACGGTGCGAACCGTAGCGCCGGACTCCTGGCGCTACGCGGCCTAGGCTTTGCGGTTGTGACGGTCGTCCGGGTGCCTGACGCGAAAGTGGCGCTGTCGACCGCCTCGGTGTACCCAGAGTCCACGGCCGCGGCCTTCGAGATGGCCGCTCGCCTCGGCTACGACGGTGTCGAGGTCATGGTCACGCCGGACCCGGTCAGCCAGGACGTCGAGGCGCTGCGGCGGCTGTCCGACTATCACGGCATCGCGATCCTCGCGATCCACGCACCGTGCCTGATCATCACCCGCCAGGTCTGGGGAACGGAGCCCTGGGGCAAGCTCGTCAAGGCCCGCGACGTGGCGGAGCAGCTGGGTTCGCCCACCGTCGTCGTGCACCCGCCGTTTCGCTGGCAGCGGGAGTACGCGCGCGAGTTCATCACCGGCATCGAGCGGATGGCGGAGGAGACCTCGGTCCGCTTCGCCGTCGAGAACATGTTCCCGCTGCGTGCGCGCGGGCGAGCAGTGGTGCCGTACTCGCCGGACTACGACCCCAGCGAAGAGGACTTCCGCCACTTCACCCTCGACCTGTCGCACACGGCGGTCTCGCAAAGCGACGCACTCGCGATGGCGCGCCGCATGGGGGAGCGGCTGACGCACATCCACATCGCTGACGGATTGGGAAGCGCGCGTGACGAGCACCTCGTGCCGGGACGGGGCACCCAGCCGTGCGCGGAGCTGCTCGAGAACCTGGCGACGCGCGGCTTCGACGGCACGGTCGTCGTCGAGATCAACACCCGCCGCAGCGAGGATCGTGCCGAGCGGGAGGCTGACGTCGCCGAGGCTCTTGCGTTCACCCGCTTGCACCTCGCCGCTCCGCTCGAGTCCCCCTCCCCGTCGAAGTAGCGCCGCGGTGCTGCGTAGCGGGCTCCGGGCAGCCCTGCTCCACGCTTCTCGCCGGGACAGCGTTCGGTACGCCGTTGAGCACGCGCCGGTGTCCCGGGGAGTAGTGAAGCGTTTCGTCGCGGGGGACGTGGCCGCTGACGCGGTGAGGGTGAGCAGCGAGCTCGTCGCCGCGGGGATGGCGGTGTCGCTCGACCACCTCGGTGAGGACACCACCCAGCCGGAGCACGCCGAGGCGGCGGCTGCGGCGTACGTCGCGTTGCTCGGTCTGCTCACCGAGGCCGGTCTCGCCTCGAGCGTCGAGGTCTCCGTGAAGCTCTCCGCCGTCGGTCAGGCCCTCGACCGTGACCTCGCGACCGACCTGGTCCGGCGGATCTGTGTCGCCGCTGCGGATGCGGGCACCACCGTGACGCTCGACATGGAAGACCACACGACGACCGACTCGACACTCGAGACCTGGCGTGAGCTGCGCGCCGACTTCCCCTGGCTCGGCGCGGTGGTGCAGGCATACCTGCGGCGGACGGAAGCCGACTGCCGGGAGCTCGCGACCGCCGGCGCGCGGGTGCGGTTGTGCAAGGGCGCGTACGACGAACCCGAGTCGGTCGCGTTCACGCGCAGCCACGACGTGGACGACTCGTACCGGCGTTGTCTGGCGATCCTCATGGCAGGCACGGGCTACCCGATGGTCGCCACGCATGACCCCGCGATGATCATGGAGGCCGAGCGCCTGGTCGCCGACAGCCAGCGGCCGCCCAACAGCTACGAGTTCCAGATGCTCTACGGCGTGAGACCCGACGAGCAGCTGCGACTGGCCTCGCGCTCCACGGTGCGCGTGTATGTGCCGTACGGCTCGGACTGGTACGGCTACCTCATGCGGCGGCTTGCCGAGCGTCCCGCCAACATGCGGTTCTTCCTGCGTTCGCTCGTGTCTCGCCGGTAGGGCGTTCGCTTGATCGCGGACAACCAGCACACAAACCTTGCGTAGGTGGCTGATGTGCGTTCGTAATGTCCGGTATGTCGCAACCTGTGTTTCGTTTGTGTGCCGGATGTCCGGTCCCTGGTCGGAAATCAGCCACCCCGTCCCGTCGTAGCGCGCTTGTCTTTTTCTCTTGTCGGTATCTGCGAAACTGAGCGACATGGGTGAGACGGTCGCGATCCTGGGCGCCGGCAAGATGGGCGAGGCGCTCATGTCCGGGCTGCTGCGCGCGGGTCGTAAGCCGGCCGAGCTGCTGTTCACCGAGCGTCATGACGACCGCGCGAAAGCGCTGACGGCCGAGTACGGCGTCGAGGCGGTGAGTGCAGCCGAGGCCGCGAAGCGCGCAGACACGCTCGTGGTCGCGGTGAAGCCGCAGGAGATCAACGCCCTGCTCGACGAGCTCGCCGACACCGTCACGCCGTCGAACCTCGTGATCACGATCGCTGCCGGCATCCCGGCCGCGACGCTGGAGAACCGGCTTGCCGACGGCACACCGGTGGTTCGCGTGATGAGCAACACCCCCGTCTTCGTCGACGAGGCGATGAGCGCTATCGCGGCGGGGGCACATGCGGATGAGGAGCATCTCGAGCGCACTGAGGCGTTGCTCCGACCGGTCGGCAAGGTGATCCGGGTGCCCGAGTACCAGCTCGACGCCGTGACCGCGTTGTCGGGCAGCGGGCCCGCTTACTTCTTCTACCTGGTCGAGGCGATGATCGAGGCGGGCATCCTGCTCGGTCTGCCCCGCACGGTGGCAGCGGACCTGATCATCCAGACGGCGATCGGGTCGGCCATCATGCTGCGCGACTCCGGTGAGCATCCGGTCCAGCTCCGCGAGGCGGTGACGAGCCCGGGCGGCACAACCATCGCCGCGATCCGCACGCTCGAGGACCACGGCGTGCGTGCTGCCATCCTCGCTGCACTGGAAGCGGCTCGGGACCGGTCGCGGGAGCTCGCCGCCGGGCAGTCGTGAGCTGCAGCGCGACGGCGGCCTGGGACGACCGCCTGCTCGGGTACGACTTCGGATCAGGGCATCCGCTCGATCCGGTCCGGGTCGAGCTGACGATGGAGCTTGCTCGTTCGCTTGGCGTTCTCGACCGGATGTCCGTCGTCGGCTTCGAGCCGGCCGACGACGCGCTGCTCGAGCTCGTGCACACCTCGGAGTACGTCGCGGCGGTGCGCGTTGCGGGGGAGACGCTGCGGCCCGATCCGGCACACGGCCTGGGCACACCCGACGACCCGGTGTTTCGCGACATGCATGCGGCAAGTGCAATGGTTGCCGGCGCGACGGTCGAAGCGGCGCGCGCTGTCGTCACCGGCGCCAGCGACCATGGCGTCAGCATCTCCGGCGGGCTTCACCATGCGATGCCGTCGAGTGCGTCGGGCTTCTGCATCTACAACGATCCCGCGGTCGCGATCGCATGGCTGCTCGGCCAGGGCTACGACCGGATCGCGTACGTCGACATCGACGTCCACCACGGCGACGGCGTACAGGCGATCTTCTGGGACGACCCGCGGGTGCTGACCATCAGCCTGCACGAGTCCGGTCGCACGCTGTTTCCCGGGACGGGTTTCGCCGACGAGATCGGCGGGCCGCTCGCGCGGGGGTCGGCGCTCAACGTGCCGTTCCCGCCGGGCGTCACCGACCCGGTCTGGCACGAAGCGTTCGATGTCGCGGTGCCCGAAGCGCTGCGGCGGTTCGAACCCGAGTTCCTCGTCAGCCAGCACGGCTGTGACACCCACGCGCTGGACCCGCTCGCGAACCTGCTGCTCACGGTCGACGGCCAGCGCGCCGCCCACGCAAAGCTGCACGACCTCGCTCATGAGCTGTGCGACGGACGATGGCTCGCGACCGGTGGCGGCGGCTACGAGCTCGTGCAGGTCGTGCCGCGCAGCTGGACGCACTTGCTCGCCACCAGCACGGGTGACCCGCTCGATCCGGCGACGCAGACCCCTCAGGACTGGCGTGAGTTCGTGCATCGGCGCACCGGCTACACCGCACCGACCCGGATGACTGACAAAGCACCTGAGGGAGAAGCGTGATGACCAGCGGAATGCGGCGAGCTCTTGCTGTGGTGAGCGTCGCGGCCGCGGCGATCGGCTGTGCTGCGGGGCCGAGCGGAGCCGACTCCCGCCCCGCGGCGGGGCGGGTCGCTCCCGCCGCGAGCGACGCCGCGGACGCCTCGAGCGTCATCACGCTGTCTGCCGTCGGCGACATGATCTTCGGCGACACGCCAAGCCTGCCGCCGGACCCGAAGCACTACCTGGACCCCGTCGACCACGTCCTCCGGTCTGACGCGCAGATCGTCTTCGCCAACCTCGAGGGCACGCTGACCACTCAGACGACGGACAAGTGCCCGCCGCACTCGACGCAGTGCTTCTCGTTCCGTAACCCGCCACGCTACGCGCGCTACTTCGCCGCTGACGGGTTCACGGTGCTCAACGACGCCAACAACCACTCGTACGACTTCGGAAAGGGCGGCCAGGAGCAGACGGTGCGGGCCATTCACAACGCCGGGATGGCGCAGACCGGCCTGCCCGGCGAGATCACGATCGTTCATGCCGGCGGGCACAAGGTCGCGATGGTGGCGTTCGCGCCGTACACGTACGACGCGAGCCTGCTCGACCTCAATGCGGCGAAGGCACTGATCAGCAAAGCGCGAAGCGAGGCCCGGGTCGTCATCGTCTACATGCACGCCGGCGCCGAGGGCTCGGACAAGACGCACGTCACGGGCAGCGAGGAGTACGCGTTCGGCGAGGACCGCGGCAACCCGGAGAAGTTCGCGCACATGGCGATCCGCAACGGCGCCAGCCTCGTCATCGCGAGCGGCCCCCACGTCGTGCGCGGCATGCAGTTCTACCGCGGCCACCTGATCGCCTACAGCCTCGGCAACTTCGCGAACTTCCACAACTTCGGCGGCGGCGGGATCCTGTCGGAGTCGGCCATCCTGCACGTCACGCTGAGCCCAGCCGGCGGGTTCGTCACCGGTCAGATTCACAGCGTCGTCCTCGACAGCGAAGGCCGTGCATCGCTCGGCGGATCAACGGTCGGCACGGTGCGTTCCCTGTCGAAGCAGGACTTCGGCAGCCACGCGGCGCGGTTCAGTCGCACCGGCGTGATCCGCAAACCCGCATGAGCGGGGACGGCCCGCAGCGACCTGAAGGTCAGCGCTATGCCTTCGGCCTTCTCATCCTGGGCGTCGTTGTCGCGCTGGTAGCGGTCTTCCTGGTGACGACCCACAACGAGAACGAGGCCCCGTTCACCGCCACGCAGGCGCACCCCAAGCTCGCCGGCTTCCAGGTCCTGACTCCCACGAACGCGCTCGGGACCAACATCACGGCCGCGCTACGGCGACTCGGCGGCTCGCGGGACGACGACATCTACGTTCCGAACAACCACCGCGACTGGCAGTACGTCGTCGGGCGGATTGACGTCGGCGCGCAGCCCGTCGATTCGGATGCGGAGTACGAGGTCATCGTCATCGACAACCGTCTCCACCGCGTCGTACCGCAGACGTACAGCTTTCCCGAGCCGCACCAGAGCAGCGGGACGGGCCAGGGCTGGGACGGGGCGGCTGAGTCGTTGCACGAACGCTTCGACTGGCAACAGCGGCCCGACGTGGACCAGGACGCGTTCTTCACCCCCGGGCGCACGACGTCGTTCCCGTTCTACGCCCGGTTGGACGCCAGCACCCTTCCCGTCACCGACCTGCACAAGGACCTCAGCGTGGTTCTCGCGCTCACCCACGGATCGGACTCCGTGTACTGGGCAGAGCGCCTGAACTGATTCGCCCGCCGGTCATAGCGGGCCAATAGCCCACTAACCCGAACGGGTCAATGCCTCAGCAGTCACAGTGACGTAGCGCAGTCCCAGCCGATACAGTCACTGCTGAGCACGTGAGCGGTGCCAGCGCCGGAGGGGAAGCCGGCGCGCCGCCCGCGTGGGAGGGCGGTTGTCGCATGGCCACGGATGCCGAGCGGCTCGGAGAGTTGCGCTTCCTTACTGTCGCCGAGGTGGCGTCGGTGATGCGCGTCTCCAAGATGACGGTGTACCGGCTCGTCAACGCCGGCACGCTGCCGGCAGTCCGAGTCGGCCGGTCAGTCCGGGTGCCGGAGCAGGCAGTGCACAACTACCTACAGCACTCGTTTGTCGAGGCCGGGTAGCCTCGACGCCAAGGCCGGACGCGGGACACCACCCACCGGTTCGCAGGGTTGGCAGACACCGGTAGGGAAGGTCTCACGTGGGTTCGGTCATCAAGAAGCGGCGTAAGCGGATGGCGAAGAAGAAGCACCGCAAGCTGCTGAAGAAGACCCGCGTCCAGCGGCGCAACAAGAAGTAGCGCGCGGAGGGGCGATGCCGCGGTCCGAGAAGACGCAGCCGACGCAGCCACACCGCTACGACTGGCTGACCTTCACCTCGGACTACGGTCTCGATGACGTCTTCGTGGGCGTCTGCAAGGGCGTCATCGCGCAGCTCGCCGGGCACGTCCAGATCATCGACGTGACGCACCAGATCACCGCGCAGGACGTCGAGCAGGGCGCGACCAGCCTGGCCTCGGCCATGCCCTACCTCCCGGTCGGCGTCCACCTCGCCCTGGTCGATCCGATGCACGGCGGATCGTCGCGCGGCGTGGTGGTGGCCGCTGCGGATGGCTCGCTGCTGGTCGGGCCGGACAACGGCCTGCTGTCGTTGGCGTGGGGCGAGCGGGGCGGGGCCGTCGCGGCGTACGAGCTCGTCAACCCGGCGCTGTGGCGGGACTCGGTGCACAAGACCTTCCGTGGTCGTGACGTCTTCGCGCCCGTCGCCGCTCACCTTGCCGCGGGGACCCCGGTCGCCGATGTGGGTCCTGCGGTGGAGGTGGCGTCCCTCACCGCGATCCCGCCGCGGGACGTCGAGGTGGACGACGACCATGTCCACGCAGAGGTCAGCCTCGTCGACCACTTCGGGAACGTCTCGCTCAACGTGGACCGCGCCGCGCTCGAGGCGGCGGGGATGCGCCTCGGTGACATCGTCGAAGTGCGCTGCAACGGCCGCACGCTCGCGGTGCCCTTCACCGCGACGTACGGCGACGTGGCGCGTGGCCGGCTGACGCTCTGCGAGGACTCTTTCCGTGCGGTGATGCTCGCCGTCAACGCCGGGCACGCCAGCCACGAGATGAGGGTGAGTCGCGGCGAGCCGATCGTGATCGCCCGGCTCCCGCAAACCGCGCCCTCGCGCCCCGGCCCGCCCCCAGGATGAACCGGCTACGCCGGTGCCACCTCGACCCGTAGGCTCTTGCAGGTGAGCGCCCGCGTCGTGCTGGTCACCGGCGTCTCCCGATACCTCGGGGGACGGCTGGCCGCCGAGCTGTCCGCGGACCCCTCGATCGAGCGCCTGATCGGCGTCGATGTCGTGCCGCCGCGCACCGACGTCGGACGCACCGAGTTCGTACGCGCGGACATCCGCAACCCGATCATCGCCAAGGTCATCGCGTCGGCACAGGTCGACACGGTGGTGCACATGAGCGTGATCGCGACGCCGTTCGGCGCCGGCGGCCGCACCGCAATGAAAGAGATCAACGTCATCGGCACGATGCAGCTGCTCGCGGCCTGCCAGAAGGCGCCGAGCATGCGCAAGCTCGTCGTGAAGTCGACGACCGCGGTGTACGGGTCGTCCTCGAGGGACCCGGCACTGTTCACCGAGAACATGGAGCCGCGTGGCCTGCCCCGCTCGGGCTACGCCAAGGACTCCGTCGAGGTGGAGGGCTACGTCCGCGGTCTCGGCCGGCGCCGGCCCGACGTGGACGTCACGCTGCTGCGCTTCGCGAACTTCATCGGGCCGCGGATCGACACCCCGTTGACGCGCTACTTCGCACTGCCCGTCGTACCGACGGTTCTGGGCTTCGACCCGCGGGTGCAGTTCCTGCACGAGGACGACGGGCTCGAGGTGCTGCGACGCGCGGTGACCGAGGATCACCGCGGCACATTCAACGTCGCGGGCGACGGCGTCCTGCTGCTCTCCCAGGCGATCCGCCGCGCCGGCCGGACCAGCTTCGGCTTTCCCTCGCCTGCGGTGTCGCTCGTCGGATCGGTGTTCCGGCGTACCGGGCTGGTCGACTTCTCGCCGGAGCAGCTGCGCTTCCTTCAGTTCGGCCGGGGCGTGGACACGACGCGGTTGCGCGAGGACTTCCGGTACGAGCCACGCTTCGACACGATCGGCGCCTTCGACGACTTCGTCACGGGTAGCGGCTTGTCCCGGATCGTCGACCCGGACCGGATCGAGGCGGTCGGCCGGACCGCCGCGGCACTTGTGGGGAGCGTCGGACGTGCCTGAGGCTCGCGTCATCCCGCTCGACGGTCGTTCGGAAGGGGCGCCGCGCCGGCGAAAGGCGCAGCGGCAGCCGCCCGAGGGCGACGCCGTCCTGGAGCCGATGCCGCCCGTGGCAGAGGCGTCCGAGCTCGAGCGCAAGCTCGCCGGGGCACTCGCCTTCATGCGACGCCGGATCACCGGCGAGTACCCGATCGACGACTTCGGCTTCGACGCCGACCTCACCGACTCGGTGGTCCTGCCGATCCTGCGTCCGCTGTACGAGAAGTACTTCCGGATCGAAGCGCGAGGCATGGAGAACGTGCCGGCTGTCGGCGGCGCGTTGATCGTCGCGAACCACTCCGGCACGATCCCGGTCGACTCGACGATGACCACCGTCGCGTTGCACGACCATCACCCCGCGAGGCGTCACCTGCGGATGCTGGCGGCAGACCTGGTCTTCACGCTTCCAGTCGTCGCGCCGACCGCGCGCAAGACCGGGGCGACGCTCGCGTGCAACGAGGACGCGGAGCGGCTGATGAAGGCGGGCGAGCTGGTCGGCGTCTGGCCCGAGGGCTTCAAGGGGATCGGCAAGCCGTACCGCGAGCGTTACAAGCTGCAGCGGTTCGGTCGCGGTGGCTTCGTCTCCGCGGCGCTGCGGGCCGGCGTACCGATCATTCCGTGCTCGATCGTCGGCGCTGAGGAGATCTACCCCCTGGTCGGCAACATTCCGGCGCTCGCGCGGGCGCTGGGCCTGCCGTACATCCCGATCACGCCGTTCTTCCCGCTGCTCGGCCCGCTCGGCCTGCTGCCGCTGCCGTCGAAGTGGATCATCGAGTTCGGCGAGCCGATCGAGACCGACAAGATCGGACCCGAGGGCGCGGACGACCCGATGCTGGTGTTCAACCTCACCGACCAGGTGCGCGAGACCATCCAGCAGACGCTCTACAAGCTGCTCCTCGCAAGGCGCAGCGTCTTCTTCTGATGGTCGCGGCCGACTATCTGTTCGCCGGCGTGGTCGTCTGCGAGATCGATGCCGCGACCGAGTGGTACACGCGGTTCTTCGGTCGCGAGCCGTCGTTCCGCCCGAATGACTACGAGTCGGTGTGGCAGACGGTGGCGACCGGTTCGGTCTACATCAAGGCCGACCCGCCCAACGCGGGCCGCAGTGTGGTGACCTTCGCGGTGGCGAACCTCGAGGCCGAGGTCGCGGCGCTCACTGAGCGCGGCATCACAGCGGCCCCGGTGGAGAAGGTGGGCACCGTCGGCATCAAGTCGAAGCTGAACGACCCCGACGGCAACGAGATCACCCTGGTAGAGATCCGCGCCGGGCAAGCGTAGTGCCCTGCTACGTCGCTGAGGCGGCGACGCCGATGTCCGGTTTGGGGCTTTTGTTGTAACCCGATCCAGCCGATGAATGTGGTGCGACCTGGATTTCGGACATCGAAGGGGCTTCACGAAGTGGCTGAGTTGTCTCGTCGCCGCTTCCTTGCGACGGGGGCGGTTGCGGCCGGCGTCCTGGTGGTTGGCAGCCGCCCGGCCGCTGCCGCAACCGACTCGGGTGCCCGAGACGAGTCGACTCCGGTCTACGGGGATATCCGCGATGTCAAGCACGTCGTTGTTCTCATGCAAGAGAACCGAAGCTACGACCACTATTTCGGCACGTTGAGCGGCGGGCGGGGATTCGCTGATCGATCGACGATCCTGTTGCCAGGCGGTTACTCGGTTTTCCAACAGCCCACAGCCGCTCCAGGTGAGGTTGCTACCGGCGCGCAGTATCCGTGGGCGCTGTCCAGCGCGCCGACGTCGTCCTATCCCCCGGACAACCAGCCGCCAACCTCTGCCGTCGGCGCTCAGAACACCGGGGATCTGCCGCACGGGTGGGACGACCAGCACGAGGCGTGGCAAGGCGGCGTGATGAACGGATGGATCACCTCGAAGGAGGGTCCGCTCACCATGGGGTTCCTGACCCGCGCCGACATCCCGTACCACTACGCGCTTGCCGACGCCTACACGATCGGGGATGCCTATCACAGCTCGGTGTTCAGCTCGACAGTGCCGAACCGCACCTACCTGTGGAGCGGCACTATCGATGCGGCGCGGCAGCGCGGCGATGTCGTCGTGTCCTCTAATGGAAGCGACCTGTCCTGGGAGACCTACGCCGAAACCCTCGAGGCGGCGGGCGTCAGCTGGAGGGTCTACCAGTGCGTAGACAACTTCGACAACGGCCTCGAGTACTTCAAGAACTTCGCGGTCTACGACCCTGCTCAGAGCGGCACGCCCGCGCCTGGCAACCCGCTGTACGACAATGGTGTTGCGAAGGTCGCCGAGTCGATCACCGGACCGACAGCGAACGCCGACAACCTCGTAGCAGCGATTCGTGCGGACGTCGTCGGCGGAACGCTCCCGCAGGTTTCGTGGGTCATCACCAACCAGCAGTTCTCCGAACATCCTGCGGGATCACCCGGCAACGGCGCCTACCTGATCAATGGCATTCTCGAAGCGCTCAACGCCGACCCTGCCGTTCTCGACTCGACCGTCTTCATCATCAACTACGACGAGAACGACGGCTGGTTCGATCACGTCCCGCCACCGGTTGCCCCGCACGGCACGGCGGATGAGTGGTGCCACGGTGGTAGTGCCGGCTTGGGGGCGCTTCCGGTCGGCCTCGGCTTTCGCGTTCCGCTGATCCTCGTCTCGCCGTGGACGCGCGGTGGGTGGGTGACTTCCGAGGTCAGCGACCACACATCGATCCTCCAGTTCCTGGAGCAATGGACGACGGCTATCGGCACGCCCGCGATGTGTCCCAACATCAGTGAGTGGCGCCGATCGGTCTGCGGCGACCTGACTCGTGCGTTTGACTTCGCGCACCCTGTGTTCGGGCTTCCCGACCTGCCGACGCCGACCGTGACCGCTGACTCGTCCAGCGGCCCGTACGAGCCATCACCAGCCACCAACGGCATGCCGCCGCAGGAACTCGGGAACCGGCCGGCCCGGCCACTCCCTTACCAGCCCAACGCGAATCTGACCTCGGTCGCGATTCGTGACGACGGGTCGTTTCGTGCGCATCTGTCGTTCAGCAACAGCGGACCCGTCGCGGCCAAGTCCTGTCACTTCGCGGTCTACAACAACCTCGCGAACCCGACCTTGACCGAGTACCCGGCGAATGCGCCGAGTCAGCACACGATCGGGCCCGAGAAGTCGAACCTCGGGGCTGTTACCAAAGCTGCCTTCAACCTGGGTGATCCGCCCGGAGTGGGGGCTTACGACATCACCGTCGTCGGTCCTAATCGGTTCTTGCGACGCTTCGCGGGCGACATCTTCGCCGGCGACTCGACGTCGCGGGTGACGGTGGACTACCCATATGGCGCCGGCCACCAGCCACGGCTGCGCGTTCTGCTGGCCAACACCGACTTCGTGGGGGTCACCTTCGTCGTGCGGGAACAGCATTACTCGACCGGCGTCACCAAGATCCGCGTGCCGGCGAGGAGCACGCGCAGCCTCTTGCTCAACCCACTGCGCACCGGTGGCGGCTGGTACGACGTCGTCGTCACCGTTGCCCGTGACCCTTCGTGGTCGCGCCGCTATGTCGGTCACCTCGAGACGGGCCGGCCGAGCACCACGGGAAGCTAGGTGCGTGGGCGGCGGCGGCGCGAATCGGTCAGGTGCGGCGGCGGCGCATTGCCAGGCCGGCCGCGATCCCGCCCGCCACGGCGCCCGCACTTGCCGCGGCCGGCACGCCGATCTTTGCTGCCTTGCGCCCGGTCCGGAAGTCGCGGATCTCCCAGCCGTTCTCCTTCGCGATCCGCTTCAGCGTCGCGTCCGGGTTGACGGCGACCGGGTGGCCGACCTCGGAGAGCATCGGGAGGTCGTTCGCGGAGTCGGAGTACGCCGAGCACTGCGAGAGGTCGAGGCCCTCCTGCTCGGCGAGGGCCAGGATCGCTTCGGCCTTCGCCGGCCCGTGCAGCGGCTCGCCGACGAGCCGGCCCGTGTAGACGCCGTCCTTGACCTCGGACACCGTTCCCAGCGCCCCCGTGAGGCCGAGCTTGCGGGCCAGCAGCGAGGCGAGCTCGACCGGCGCCGCGGTGACGAGCCACACCCGCTGGCCGGCGTCGAGGTGCAGCTGGGCGAGCGCCCGGGTGCCGGGCCAGATCCGATCGGCCATCAGCTCGTCGTAGATCTCCTCACCGAGATCGACGACCTCCGCGACGCTGTGCCCGGCGACGAAGCTGAGGGCAGCCTGCTTCGCCTCCTCCATGTGGGCGGGGTCCTCGACGCCCTTGAGGCGGAAGGCGATCTGCTTCCAGGCGAAGGTCGCGAGGTCGCGCCAAGTGAAGAAGTCGCGGGCGGCCAAGCCGCGGGCGAAGTGGTAGATCGATGCGCCTTGCATCATCGTGTTGTCGACGTCGAAGAAGCCGGCGACGTGGGGGTCCAGCGGGACCGCGAGCGACGCTTCGACCTCCGCGGCAGCGGCTGAGGCGTGGCCGGCCTCCACCGCACTGTTGCGGGAGCGCGTCCGTCCTGCCATGCCGATCAGCCTAGGCACTCCGGCCCCCCATCGTGCGGCAGATGTGAAAGGGCCCCGGCGCTAGCAGCGCCGGGGCCCTTTCAGGTGAGCTTCTTAGTGAGACATCAGGCGACGGCGAACGACCGCAGCAGCCCCGAGGAGCGACATCGCGAGGATGCCCAGGAGGCCGTAGTTCGCACCCGTGTTCGGCAGGTTCGGGGTCGTCTCAGGCTTGTTGAGAACGACGACCGACTGCGGCTTGTTCTGCAGCGCCGCGGCCGAAGCGGACACCCCGTTGCCGAGGGTCACGGTCAGCAGGTGGCCGACCGAGATGTTGTACGACGGCGCGATCGCGGTAGCGCTCTTGCCGTCCTTCGACACGTGGGTGGAGCCCGGGGTCTCGCTGATCAGCGGAACGCCGCTCAGGATCTTCGACGTGATCTGGTTGATCTCGTCGGAGAGGGTCTTCAGCAGGCCGTTGATCTGGCTGGTGACATCCGCCGGCAGGCCCAGGCCGTCAACGTTGCACAGGCTGATGCCGTTGGTGTCGAGCTGAGCGCAGAGCGCGTCCGCCGCGTTGATCTTGATCAGCGGCTTGGTGCCCGACGTCACGGCCTTCGCCTCGCCGGCAATGCCGTTGGCGAATGCGCTTGCCGAGTTGTGGAAGCCGGTGATCGAGAGCAGACCGCCGAGCACGTTCAGGTCGACGAGACCCATCGTGCTGGTGGACTGCACACCGTTGGCGAACGGCGCCACGTGCTGGGCCGTGTCGTGAACGACGAGGCTGACCAGCGGGGTGGTGCCGAGGTGGTTCACCAGGTTCGTGACCTTCGCCAGCACCGCGTTGACGGTGTTGGTGACCGTGTCGACGGCGTCGCCGACGACCGGGGTGTTCTGCGTGACGTTCTGCAGCGTCGACAGCACCTGGTTGACCGTGTTCTGCAAGGTGTCGGTCAGGTGGGTCGAGTCGAGCAGGTTCTGCACCTGCGAGACCGTCTGCGCGCCGAGCAGGTCGTTGCCCGTGCCGATGTTGGCCCCGATGGTCTTGGCGCCCGAGCTCGTCGCGTCGGTCGACTTGACCAGGTCGGCGACCAGGTCACCGATCGACAGGTCCGCGAGCGGCTTCGCCGGGATGTCGAGCAGCGAGGTCTCCGAGTGCGACACGGTGTTCAGTGCCACCTGCGCGGTGCGGTTGAGGTTGACGTGAAGTGTGTTGGCGAGCGCGTTGACGAGGCTGCCGTTGACGAGGCTGGCCGTGGACGTCGCGATTGCCGAGGTGTTGCCCGCGAGGTGCAGCGGGTCGTGGACTGCCTTGCCCTGAAGGTGGATCAGGTTGAGGCTGAGCGGGTTGGGGAGCAACGGGAGCTTGACCGGCAGGTCAATGTTGAGCCCCAGCGCGTTCCCTTGAGCCTGGCCGGCGTAGTACGCCGGGGCCTTGTGTGTGGCTGCTGCCGCCGGCGAGGCGGCGGCCACAGCCGCCAACGTCGTCGTGCTGGCGAGAGCGAAAGCGCCGAGGGCGATTCCGCGGCGCCGCTTCATGCTGGGCATGCCATTACCTCCATAGGTCCGGCGGTTACCGGAGCAAGTGCTGCTTCGAGCGTCGGGAACGCTGTCCGATCCATTCGCCGAAGCAGACGGCCGTCGCCGTCAATGGCGTACAACGAGCAACCCCGGTGGGGGTGACGCGCTCGATCTGTGTACTCCATGCGGCTCTGTTCGGCAGGTTAGGTACCGAACTGGACAAATTCACGAAATCGGGTTCAGACACGCTGAGATGGGGGTAAACGACGGCGCCCGAAACGCACTCCCACCAGGCCTTTCGCGGGCGCGACGGACCGGCCGGAGGGAGCTCCGGCCGGCCGTGCGGGCCGCTACAGGGGCGGTAGCGGCCCGGGGAAGCGAGCTAGCGGTCGCTGAGCAGCTTCCTCAGGGTGCTGAGCAGCGGGAGGGGCGACAGGGTCGGCACCGACACCCCCGGCTTGGAACCCTTGCCGTCGTGGCGGTGCAACAACGGGGGCAGGGTCGGCAGCTTCGTCGGCAGCTGGGTCGGCAGCTGGGTCGGCAGCTGGGTCGGCAGCAAGTCGGTGGGAAGCAGGCTGGTGGGCGTGGGGCTGGCGGGTGTGCCGCTGCCCGACGTCGACGATCCCGGTGTTGGGGTGCCGGCGCTTCCCGCCGGGCTGGGCGAGATGCTCCCGCCCGGCAACGGCGTCACGTGCGGCAGCTGGCCGTTGACGATGCAGGTGAGGCAGGTGGTGCCGCTGACGGACTCGACCTCCTGCGCGACCCCGGCGAGCAGCGTCATCGAGTAGAACGTCTGCGCCTGGACCTGGACGCCCGCCGAGTCGCTGAACCGGACCAACCCGGCGTACTGGCGGCGGGTGAACGTCACGAGCTGGGCGAGCGGGCCGCTGTCGCCGCTCGCGCGATAGGCCTGGATGAGGTCCGAGCTCCCGGCCCGGGTCTCCTGGTTCATCGAGCGCAGCGTCGAGGGCACGTACGACGAGCCGGCGCCGAGCGAGCGCGCCTCCGCCAGCCGGGTCTGTGCGAACTCGAGGTGTCGCTCCCCCTTGGCGGTCGGCCCGGAGGCGAGCCACAGCTGGACGTGCTCGGTCGCGCGCTTGAGGTCGTAGAACGGGCTGCCCGGAAGCGAGCGGGCGGCCGCGACGCCGACGCCCGAGACCGACGTCACGATGACGATCGAGCCGACCAGCGCGGAGGCCCGCCGACCGAAACGCCGGGAGGAGCTGCTGATGCGGGACGCAGCTTCATTCACGCGGGACGCAGCTTCATTCACGCGGGACGCGATCCCCGGCGAGAGCAGGGAAGCCTCTGCCGGGGCGCTCGCCGCTGCGACCAGCCGCTGGCGCATGGCCAGCCGAGCCTCGTCGGACAGTGGCGCGGGGCCGGACGTGCGGGCCGCCGAGCGGAGCGCTGCGGCCAGGTTGACCGCAGGGCCGATCGATGCGTCGCCGCCGCGCAGCACCGGCGGGGGCACGTCCAGGTCGATCACGCGCGCGAATCGCTCGGCGCGCCGGGAGGTGAGAGCGCTCATGGGGTCACCAGATCCGAGGGGAGCAGGCGGCCCAATGCCTTGACCGCCCGGTACTGCAGGGCTTTGATCGCGCCCTCGTTCTTGCCGAGGATCGCGGCCGTCTCCGCGACCGACAGCCCTTGGAGGAAGCGCAGGACGATGCACTCCTGCTGCTCCTGACCGAGTTGGCGGACGGCGGCGAGCAACGCCTCGTTCGTGATGCCCGTGAGGACCTCGTTCTCGGGGCCCTCAGCGCTTCGGTCGCCGCCGGACTCGGCGACGTCCGGAGTCGTGTGCTCGAGCTTGTGGCGGCTGGACTTGAAATGGTCGGCGATCAGGTTGCGGGCAATCGTGACGAGCCAGGCGCCGAAGTCCCTTCCCTGCCACGTGAAGGTCCCGATCCGCCGCAACGCCCGCAGGAAGGTCTCGCTGGTCAGGTCCTCGGCCAGGGCGTGGTTCGCCACGCGGTGAGAGATGTAGCGGTGCACGAGGTCGACGTAGGCGTCGTACAGCTCGCCGAACGCCTCCCCGTCGCCCTGCTGGGCCCGTCGCACGGCCGACATGACGACGGCCTGCGCGCTCGTGGGCTCCGCGGGCGGGGAGGGGCTGGGGATGCGGGGCGGCGCTGCCTGGTCAGCCGGCGGGGCGGCGTCGCGGTGGACCTGCTCGCCGGGGTACGCCGCGACCTGGGTCGCGGTGCGCGCCGCGGCACGAGGCCGGGGGATCGATCGGTAGGCGACGTGATCGTGGAGCGAACCCGCCAGCGGGTCGCGCGAGATCGCAACAGCGAGCCGGAGCGCTGCCAGGCCGTCAGGGTTGACGGACTGGCGTCCTCCGTAGACGCGCGACTGCACCTTTTCGCCCCTTTTGTCGACGCTCGCACGGCAAGATCTGCCGCAGCGGATCAACGCCTGTCATGACACACCGGGCGAAGCGGACGCGACCATGGCGAATCCGGGCTATTTCTGACTAGTCACTCGCGTAGTCATTTCGGGCTCGGCCGTAGGGTCGAGGGCATGTCCGGCGCGGTCCACAACCGGCATCCGGCGAGTTCGCGGCCGCTGATGCGACGCAGCGCGGCCGCCGCGATCGCTGCTCGCCGCCGCCGTGCCGCGCACGCTCGCCGCCGGCGGCGCCAGGTTCTCGGGTGGCTGTCCCTCGCTGTGGTCGTCGGCGTCACCTGTTTCGCGGCCGGGCTGCTCGCCGCGCCGCTCAACTACAACTTCCAGCCGGTCCCGCCCAAGTCCGTGCTGCTGGTCGACGAAAGTGGCCACGCCTTCGCCACCATTCACTCGCCGCAGATCGAGAGTCCGGTTCCCGCGTCCTCGATCCCGCTCGTGATGCGGCAGGCCATCGTGGCGGCCGAGGACAAGAGCTTCTACTCCAACTCCGGTGTCGACCCGATCGCCATCCTGCGCGCTGCCTGGCGCGACATCACCGGCGCGCAGCTCCAAGGCGGCTCGACGATCACCCAGCAGTACGTGAAGAACGTCTACACGGGCAGTGAGCAGACGCCGCTGCGCAAGCTTCGCGAGGCGTCTCTCGCGATCCGGCTCGAGCACCACCTGTCCAAGTCCGCGATCCTGACCCGCTACCTCAACACGCTGTATCTCGGGAACGGAACCGCCGGCGTCGACGCGGCGAGCCGGTTCTACTTCGGGGTGCCGATCAGCCACATCGACCTCGACAAGAAGACCGGGCTCACCGACCCCTCGCTCGGGCTGGCGCGCGCCGCGACCCTCGCCGGGATCGCGCCGGCGCCGTCGGTGTGGAACCCCGTGAACGATCCGAAGCAGGCGCGCGTCCGTGAGCTGTACGTGCTCAACCAGATGCTGATCGCCGGCTACATCACCTCACAGCAAGCGGGTGATGCATACGGCACCGCCCTGCCGAAGATCGCCGCGGCAAAGCAGCCCGACGCCCAGACCATCGCGCCGGAGTTCCGCGACATGGTGGCGCAGTCCTTGCAGCATTACGGCGACTCGACGCTGTACGAGTCCGGGGGCATGCGCGTCAGGACCACCCTCGACGTCGACCTGCAGCAGGCGGCGGTCGAGGCGTTGCATCAGGTGCTGCCGAAGTCCAAAGGCCTCGACGCGGCGATCGTCGCTGTGGACCCGCGAAACGGCGATCTGCGTGCGATCACCGAGAAGAAGGTCGGGGGGTACGTCGAGAACGGCGAGGACGTCGCGGACCCGCCCGTGGGCAGCATCACCCGCTCCTCCGGCTCCACGATCAAGCCGTTCACCCTCGCCGTCGCGCTCGAGCACGGGCACACCTTGAGCGAGACCCACTACGCGCCGGAGTGCGTGCAGGTGGCGGTCGGGTACCGGCCGTGCAACGCCGAGGGTGGCGCCGGGACGTACAGCCTCGAGAGCGCGCTGGTCCGGTCGATCAACACGGTTTTCGCGCCGTTGGGTGTCGACCTCGGGCTGAAGCGAGTCATCCACTTCGCCCAGCGCGCAGGTCTCGAGGTGGGGCACGTCGACTCCGGCGCTACCTGCGGAGTGCGCAAGGGCGTGGTGTGCCCGTCGTACGCGCTGGGCATCCCGATCAGCCCGCTGTCGGAGGCCTCGGCGTACGGCTCCTTCATCGACAGCGGAATCCACCATCCGGTCCGTACGGTGCTGTCGGTGCGAACGCCCGCGCAGGGCCAGCTCTTCCGCGCGGCGGCGAAGCCGGTCGGCCAGCGAGTGATGCCGACGAGCGTCGCGGACCAGGTGACACAAGCGATGGGACAGGTTGTGTCGTACGGCACGGGGCGTGCGGCGCGGCAGCCGTTCCCCGTCTACGGCAAGACCGGCACGACCGACGACTTCACCAACGCCTGGTTCACCGGCTGCACGAAGGCGGTCTGCATCACGGTCTGGATGGGCTACGACCGGCCCTACCGCAACGTCCACGGCAAGGTGGTCGCCCACGAGCTGCGCGATGCCTACGGCGCTCCCGTGTACGGCGGCACGGTCCCGGCCGAGATCTTCGCGCGGATCTTCAGCGACTACCGGTCGTTGGAGGGGCCGCCCGCCCTCGTCGGCGCCTCGCCCTACCCGACTGCGCCGGTTGTGACGGCACCGCCGGTGGTCGTCTCGCCAACCCCTGAGCTCACTCCGAATCGCCGGCGTCCGGGTCACTCGCCGCCGCCGGTCATCACCCCCAAGGCATCCGCCCGGCCGAGCGCGACGAACAAGCCGTTGTTGTGAGCAGCTGATCGCCCGCATCGCGGGCTGAGTAGGTTTCGGTGCATGGCATCGGAGGAGCTGCTGACTCTGATCGCGGCCGGCTTCGAGCCGGTCATGGCCGCGCTCGACGGCATCGATCTGGCCGAGTTCCCGCTCGAGCCCGACCTCGATCCGGGCCGCGCACCCCGCGCGAGCGACGCGGCGTCGGCGGAACACGCATGAGTGACCACCCACAGGACCTGTCGCTGTGCGCGCAGGCGCAGGCGATCGCTGCCGGTGAGCTGTCGGCGGCCGACCTGCTTGACGCGACGTTCGCGCGCATCGAGCAGCGCAACCCGACGTACAACGCGATCGCCGCGACGTTTCCCGAGGAGTCGCGCGCGATGCTGGCGGCGGCTCCTGCCGGCCCGCTGTTCGGCGTACCGGTCACCGTGAAGGACATGTTCTCCCTTCCGTGGCGGGGCTATCGCAACGGGACGCCGCAGCAGCTGAACCCGCCGAGCGCATCAGGAGCGTTCCGGCGACTGCGCGATGCCGGCGCCGTGATCGTCGGCGTGGACAACCAGCACGAGCTCGGTCTCGGCACGACCGGTCTCGTGTCAGCGCACGGGCCCTCCGGCAACCCGTGGAATCCCGCCCACTGCACCGGCGGATCTTCCGGCGGCTCGGCTGCCGCGGTCGGCACCCGCATGGTCGGCGGTTCGGTCGGAAGCGACAGCGGTGGCTCGATGCGCCTGCCCGCCGGCTGGAGCGGCGTGGTCGGGCTGAAGTTCACCTTCGGCGCCTTGCCGTACGACGGCTACTCCGGCGCGAACTCCACGCTGTCGGCGCCAGGCGTCTTCGGCCGTGACAGCGACGACACCCGGTTGATGGCCGAGGCCCTCCTCGCCCGGCCGTTGCCACGCGGTCAGGGCGCGGGGTTGCGGGTCGGAGTCGTGCGGTCGCCGTTCTGGATGGACATCGATCCTGAGGTCGAAGCGGCATGTGCCGGCGCGATCGCCGCTGCCGGTGGCGCCCCGCACGAGATCGAGCTGCCGTATGCCGAGCTCGCCGCCCCCGCAGGAGGCGTGCGAGCAAGCGTCGAGCTCACCGTCGCGGTGCCGCCGTCGGTGCTGCCCGATCTCGACCAGCTGACGCAGGGGATGATCGCGTACTCGGCGCGGGTGCCGGCGTTGCGGCTGGTGCGGGCGGACCGGATCCGCGCCCGGATGCGGCGCGAGCTGGCGGCGGCGTTCGAGCGGGTGGATGTCCTCGCCTGGCCGTCCAACCCCGCCCCCGCGCCCCCGATCGCCAATCCGGTGCTGCAGCTGCCGTCAGGCCCGGCGCTGCCCGACATGGCGAACCTGAGGCAGGCCGTGATCGCCAACCTCGCCGGCGTGCCGGGCGTCTCGGTGCCGGTCGGGCGGCACAGCAGCGGACTTCCGATCGGTCTGCAGCTGCTCGGGCGCTGGGGTGCGGAGGCGACGCTGCTCGATGCGGCGCTGCACATCGAGAACGTGTCCCAGCGGGCGTGGGTGGACGGCGGACCGGCCGCCCTTGCCGCCGGCTGAGGGTGCTTGCAAGTGTGAAACACTCGGCACATGGCGGCGCGCCCAAACCTTGCCGACCTGGTGCGGCAGGCAACGAGTTCCGCGGCCGACAAGGCCGCGCTCATTGCCGGGCCCACGACCGTCACCTGGAGCGAGCTCGACCGTGAGGTCGACCGCTGCGCCGCGGGCCTGATCGCTCGTGGCTGCGCGACCGGCGAGCGGATCGGGATCCTGCTGCCGAACTCGATCGACTTCGCCGTGTCGTACTTCGGAATCCTGCGTGCCGGGATGGTCGCTGTTCCGCTGAACACCGGCTACACCGCGATCGAGCTCGGGTACCAGCTTGCGGATGCCGACGTCGCGATCGTCGTGACCGACGAGGAACGCGCCGAGGTGCTGCGCGCGGCGGGCGAGGTGACCGCGCTCGTTGTCGGCGCTGCTGGCGGCGAGTGGGAGCAGCTGCTTGCCGCGGGCGAAGGCGTGCCGGTTCCGGAAGCCACTGCGGGCGGCGAGGACCTCGCGGTCCTGCTCTACACCTCCGGCACCTCCGGGCGGCCGCGTGGCGCGATGCTGAGCCACCGGGCGCTGCTCGCCAACCTCGACCAGCTCGCCAGCATCGACCCACCTGTTGTCGCTGCCGACGACCGCGTGCTGCTCGTGCTCCCGCTGTTCCATGTCTACGGTCTCAACGCCGGACTCGGCATGGTGGCGAAGACCGGCGCGACGGGCGTCATGGCTGAGCGGTTCGATCCGGTCGAGACGTTGGCGTTGGTCCGCGAGCAACAGGTGAGTGGAATCGTCGGGGCTCCGCCGATGTACGTCGCGTGGTCGATGCTGCCCGACCTCGGTGACTCGCTGTCGACGGTTCGCGTTGCGCTGTCGGGCGCGGCGCCGCTGCCGGCGGCTGTCCTGTCCGCGGTGCTCGAGGCCAGCGGACATCACATCTTCGAGGGGTACGGACTGACCGAGACCGCCCCGGTGCTGACAACCACGCTGTGCAGCGACGTCGCCAAGCCGTCGAGTGTCGGCCGCCCGGTGCCCGGCGTCGAGGTTCGGATCGACGTTGACGCCGATGTCGTCGACGACGCCGACGACGAGTCGGCAGATGACCCGGGCGAGGTCGTGGTCCGCGGCCCGAACCTGTTCTCCGGCTACTGGCCGGACGGCTCGGGCGGCCCGGACGAACAAGGTTGGTTCCGCACCGGCGACATCGGCTACTTCGACGCCGACGGTGACCTGTTTCTCGTCGACCGCGCCCGCGACCTGATCATCGTCAGCGGCTTCAACGTCTACCCACGCGAGGTCGAGGAGGCGCTGCTGCAGCACCCCGACGTCGCCGAGGTCGCGGCGATCGGCGTCCCGCACCCGTACACCGGTGAGACGGTGAAGGCGCTTGTCGTCGCCCGTGAGGGGACAGCGCCCACGGCCGAGGAGCTGATCGACTTCGCGGCCGGCCGGATCGCCCGCTTCAAGTGCCCGACCGCGGTCGAGTTCGTCGACGAGCTGCCGCACTCGCTGGCCGGCAAGGTCGCTCGCGGCCGGCTGCGGGATTCCACTCCCTCGCTCGGCTAGTCCCGATGCCGCGGGTTGTGGTGGTGGTCACCCCCGGCTGCCACCTGTGCGAGGAGGCTGTCGCCAGGGTGGCGGAGGTCTGCGACGCGCTCGACGTCAAGTGGGGCTCCGAGCCGCTGTCGGGTCTCGATGAGCGCCGTCAGAAGGAGTGGCGGGACTGGGTGCCGGTCACTCTGGTCGACGGCGAGGTGCACGACATCTTTCGCGTCACGCCGGAGCGGTTGCGGGCTGCTCTAGCCGGTTGATTCCGCCTGCTCGAGCCACTGCCGCTGCGTCGACAGCGCCTCCTCGGTCTCCGCGGCGAGCTTGTCGTCGCCGGCTGTCCGGGCGCGTTCGAGCCTCGCTTGCAGCTTGCCGACCGACTCCCTCAGCCGGATCACCAGCGGGGACTCCGGCACGTTGACCTGGCGAGCGGCGCTCGCGGCGTCGCGGATCGCGCGTTCGATGTCACCGAGCTCGCGCTCGAGCTTGTCCTTCTCGTCGCGGGGAACGTGCCCGATCTTCTCCCAGCGGTCGTGGATGGACTTCAGCCGCTTGCGAGCGCCGTCGGGATCGGCAACGGCGTCCAGCCGTCGCGCCTCGGCGATCAGCTCGCGCTTCGCACTGAGGTTCGCGGACTCCTCGTCGTTGCGTGCGCTCAAGGCCTCGGTGCGCCGCCTGAAGAACGTGTCCTGCGCCGTCTTGAACCGCGTCCAGAGCTCGTCGTCCTTCTCGCGGCTCGCACGGCCGGCGGCCTTCCACTCGGTCATCAGGTCCCGGAAGCGCTTCGCCGTCGCCGCCCACTCGCTGGAGTCGGCGAGCTTCTCCGCCTCGCTCGCCAGCTTCGTCTTTCGCGCGGCGACCTCTTCGCGCGCCGCGTCGAGCTGGGCGAAGTGAGCTCGGCGCCGCGCATCGAACGAACGCCGCGCGGTTGCGAACTCCTCCCACAATGCGGAGTCCGTCTTGCGGTCGATTCGGATCGTCTTCCACTCCTCGACGATCGCCCTGAACCGCTCCGCGCCTGCCTTCCAGTGATCGCTCGCGGACAGCGCCTGCGCCTCCGCGACGAGCGCTCGCTTCCGCTCGACGTTCGCCTCGGCCGCCCGGGCGCGCTCCTCGGCTTTGGCGGCGAGCCGCTCTTCGGTCTTCGCCACGACACCGTCAAGCCGCGTGCACAGGCTGTCGAGGTCGCCCATCGCGGCGGCTTCCGCGACCGTCGTGCGCAGTTTGTGTGCGGCTTCCCGTACGGCGGCCGGGTCGGCAGTTGCGACCGTGGCGCGGGCTTCAAGTAGGGCGACGTCGGCCGACAGGTCGTCGTACCGCTTCGTGTAGAAGGCGAGGCCTTCCTCGGGGGTGCCGGCCTGCCACGAGCCGATCTGCCGCTCTCCGTCCGCGGTGCGGACGAAGACCGATCCGTCGGCGGCGACACGGCCCCAGTCGCTGGTCATCGCAGTCGATCCTAGGAGCAGTGGTGCGGATGCCCTGCAGTGCCCCAATAGTGCGTTTCACAAGTGCACTACCGCTTTGTGCACGTGTTCACAAAGGGTCTATGGTCGATTACTCGCCGCTCTTCCTCGGGTCCTCAGAGCGTCGGGCGGACAGGTGGTTGGGAGTCAGCGTGTCGATGGCCGGGTCGGGCGGGGCTTCCGCATCCGACGCGATGCCGCGTCAATCCCGCCGGAACGGCATCTCCGAGGCCACAGTCGCGCGGCTTCCCGTCTACCTGCGCGTCCTGACCGGTTTCGCCGAGGGCGGGATCGCGACGGTGTCGTCCGAGCAGCTGGCGCAGGCTGCCGGAGTCGGGCCGGCCAAGCTCCGCAAGGACCTGTCGCACCTGGGCTCCTACGGCACCCGCGGTGTCGGGTACGACGTCGAGTACCTCATCTACCAGATCTCGCGGGTCCTCGGGCTCACCCAGCACTACAGCGTCGTGATCGTCGGCGTCGGCAATCTCGGACACGCCCTCGCCGGGTACGCGGGATTCGGGACGCGCGGCTTCCGGGTCGTCGCCCTCGTGGACGCGGACGCATCGCGGGTCGGAGAGACGATCGCCGGCATCGAGGTCCGTCACACCGACGAGCTCGAGACGATCATCAAGGAGCATGAGGTCTCGATCGGGGTCATCGCCACCCCGGCGTCCGCGGCCCAGGATGTGTGTGACCGGCTGGTGGGTTGCGGCGTCACCAGCGTGCTCAACTTCGCGCCGGTCGTGCTGAACGTCCCGGAACAGGTCGACGTCCGCAAAGTCGACCTTTCCATCGAGCTGCAGATCCTCGCCTTCCACGAGCAGCGCAAGGCGCTGGTAGCGCAGGCGCGGTCATGAGCCTCCTCGCGGTCGGGCTGTCGCACCGGTCGACGCCGGTCGAGCTGCTCGAACGGGTCGCGCTCGACGACGACGAACGCTCGAAGCTGCTACGCGACCTCGTCGGCTCCGAGCACATCGGCGAGGCACTGGTGCTCGCGACCTGCAACCGGCTCGAGATCCATGCCGACGTCACGAAGTTCCATGGCGGCGTCAAGGAGATCGGGGAGCAGCTCGCCGCTCACACCGGCGTCGACATGAACACCCTCAGCGATCACCTCTACGTCCACTACGAGGACCGCGCGGTGCAGCATGTCTTCGAGGTTGCCGCCGGGCTCGACTCGATGGTGGTCGGCGAGCAGCAGATCCTCGGCCAGCTTCGCACCGCGCTGAACCACGGCCGCGCCGAGGGCACCGTCGGCCGCTCACTTGGCTCCGTGGTCGACAACGCGCTGCGGATCGGCAGGCGGGCCCACTCCGAGACCGGCATCGACAAGGCGGGTCGCTCGATTGTCAGCGCCGGAGTGGACCACGCCGCCGCGTCGCTCGGTGACCTGGCGACGGCTCGGGCTGTCGTCATCGGTGCCGGCTCGATGAGCACCCTTGCCGCAACCGAGCTGATGGCGCGCGGCATCGGCTCGCTGGTCGTCGTCAACCGAACGCTCGAACGTGGCCGGCGGCTCGCCGAGAAGGTCGGCGGGCAGGCGGTTCCGATTGCGGAGCTGCGCGCCGCCGTGGCCGCCTCGGACATCGTGGTGTCGTGCACCGGCGCACTCGGCGTCGTCGTGGGGGTCGACGCGCTGGCGGCATGCGGTGGGCGCAACGTGGTGGTGCTCGATCTGGCGATGCCGCGCGACGTCGATCCGACCGCGCGCGAGGTGCCCGGCGTGACGCTGGTCGACCTCGACATCCTTGGTGCCGCACTGGAGGGCGCGCAGGTGGCGCTCGAGGTCGACGCGGTGCGGCGCATCGTTCACGAAGAGGTCGGCGGTTACCTCGCCCGGCAGCGGGCCGATCGGGTTGCTCCCACCGTGGTCGCGCTCCGCGAACGCGCCCAGCAGGTCGTGGACGCGGAGATGACGCGGCTGCTCGGCCGGCTGCCGAACGCCGACGAACGCACCGTCGGCGAGCTCCGCCAGACCGTCGAGCGCGTCGTCGACAAGCTGTTGCACGCGCCGACCGTGAAGGTGAAGGAACTCGCCGAAGCACCGGGCGGTGACTCCTACGCCGAGGTGCTCCGAGAGCTCTTCGCCTTGAACCCGTCCGCCACCGAGGCGGTCGCGCGGGCAGCCGTTGTCGTCGAAGAGGAGACGCCGTCATGACGGCGCTCACCACCGCGACGCTGCGACTCGGCACCCGGCGATCGGCACTCGCGCTCGCCCAGTCCGGCTTGGTCGCGCAGACGCTGCGCGCAGCCGGGCACACGGTGGAGCTCGTCGAAGTCACGACCCAGGGCGACACCTCGCCCGGTGCGGTGGCCGATCTCGGCACCGGCGTCTTCGTCAACGAGCTTCGACGCGCACTCGGTGCCGGCGAGGTCGATCTTGCCGTCCACTCGCTGAAGGACCTGCCGACCACGCCGGCCGATGACGTCGTGCTCGCCGCCGTACCCGGCCGCGCCGACCCGCGAGACGCGCTCGTTGCTCGGGACGGCGCCACCCTGGCCGAGCTTCCGGGCGGCGCGAGGATCGGGACCGGCTCGCCGCGGCGGGCGGCGCAGCTTCGCAGTCTCGGTTACGGCCTCGACCTCGTGGCGATCCGCGGCAACGTCGACACTCGAATCGGCAAGGTTGCGGCGGGTGAGCTCGACGGCGTCGTCGTCGCCGTGGCCGGCCTCGACCGGCTCGGGCGGCGCGATGCGGCGACGGAGGTGCTCGACCCGGGGCAGCTGCTGCCCGCACCGGGGCAGGGCGCACTGGCCGTCGAGTGCAGGGCAACGGACGCGGACCTCGCGGCATCGCTCGCCGCGGCGCTCGACGATCCGAGGAGTCGGGCGGCGGTGACCGCGGAGCGGGCATTGCTGGCACGGCTCGAAGCAGGATGCACGGCTCCAGTCGGAGCGCTCGCCGATGTTGCCGTCGGTGATGAAGGGGAAGAGGAGATCTACCTGCGGGCGGTCGTCGCGAACATCGACGGCACCCGCTCCATCCGGTTGTCCATCACCGGCGCCCTCGATGAACCCGAGGACGTCGGAAATCGTCTGGCGGCAAGCCTGCTCGAAGCGGGTGCGGCCGACCTGATCGGGGAGTCCAGAGAGTGACCACACGTGCCAAAGCCAAGACCGGCGTCGTCGTCTTCATCGGCGCAGGACCCGGCGACCCGGGGCTGCTGACGCTTCGCGCAGCGGACCTCCTCTCGGTTGCCGACGCCGTGGCCGTCCCGGAGCTGCTGCGCGCGGAGATCTTGCCGCGCTGCAGGGAGGACGTCGAGCTGCTCGACGTCAACGGCTGCGACGGCGCCACAGCGGGGAAGACGCTTGCAACCGCGGCGAAGAGCGGCAAGCTCGTCGTACGCGTGCTGCCCGGCGACCCGACAGTGCTGTGTGAGTTCGCCGAAGAGGCCGACGCATGCGCGAAGGCGAAGGTCGGCTTCGAGCTGGTACCCGGCGTGAGCTCGGCGTTCGCGGTTCCGGCGTACGCCGGCGTGCCGGTCACCGACAAGCGACACCGCGCCGTGCACGTCGTCGACGTCAGCGCGCACGCCGAGGAGCCCGACTGGGCCGCACTGGTCGGCCCGCGGCGCACCCTGGTGCTGCTCAACGCGGCCGGTGTGCTCGGCAAGGTCGCGGCATCGCTGGTGGAGCACGGCTGGAAGGGCGACACCCCGGTCGCGGTGACGGCGGCCGGTACGACGACCGCGCAGCACACCGTCGTGTCGACGTTGGACACGGTGGAGCGCGACAGCGCGCCGCTCGACGGCCCGGTCATCGCGGTCGTGGGCGAGGTCGTGAAGCTGCGCGAGCGGCTGTCGTGGTGGGAGAGCAAGCCGCTGTTCGGCTGGAAGGTGCTGGTGCCGCGTACCAAGGACCAGGCCGGTGCGCTGTCGGAGCGACTCGTCGGCTACGGCGCGGTGCCGGTCGAGGTGCCGACGATCGCTGTCGAGCCACCTCGCACCCCGCAGGCCGTCGACCGCGCGATCCGCGGTCTGGTGCAAGGGCGCTACGCGTGGGTGGCACTCACGTCGGTCAACGCCGTCAAGGCGATCCGCGAGAAGATCGAGGAGCTCGGCCTCGATGCCCGCGCGCTCGCGGGGGTCAAGATCGCGTGCGTTGGTGAGCAGACCGCCGCCGCGATGGTGGCGTGGGGCATTCGCCCCGACCTGGTTCCCACCGGCGAGCAGTCGAGCGAAGGACTCGTTGCGGACTGGCCGGAGTACGAGCCGGCGTACGACGCGCTGGACCGGGTGCTGCTGCCCCGGGCGGACATCGCGACCGAGACGTTGGCGGCTGGGCTGCTCGAGAAGGGCTGGCAGATCGACGACGTGACGGCGTACCGCACGGTGCGGGCGGCGCCGCCGCCCGCCGAGACGCGCGAGGCGATCAAGGCCGGCGGGTTCGACGCGGTGGTCTTCACGTCGTCGTCGACGGTGCGCAACCTGGTGGGCATCGCGGGCAAGCCGCACACCTCGAGCATCATCGCGGTGATCGGCCCGCAGACCGCGAAGGCCGCGGCCGAGCTGGGACTGCGAGTCGACGTGACGGCCGCATCGCCGTCGGCCGCCGTTCTCGCCGATGCACTCGCGACGTTCGGCCGCGAGCGACGCGAGGCCGGCGAGCTGCTGCCGCCGGGCAAGGCGAACCGCGCGAAGATCGTCGCGAGGAACAAGCGGAAGTAGGCAGGCAATGACGTTCCCCTTGTCGCGACCACGTCGGCTCCGTCGTACCGCGGCGCTGCGCCGGCTGGTCGCGCAAGTGGACGTCGCCGCCTCCGATCTGGTCCTTCCCGTCTTCGTGAAGGAGGGCGTCGCCGAGCCGGTACCGATCTCGTCGATGCCTGGGGTGGTTCAACACACCCGCGACTCGGTCCGCAAGGCCGCCGCGGAAGCGGCGGCGGCCGGGGTCGGTGGCGTGATCCTGTTCGGCATCCCGGCGGTGAAGGACGCGCGGGGCAGTGCCGCCGATGACCCCGACGGAATCGTCCAGCTCGCGCTGCGTGACGTCGTTGCCGAGGTCGGCGACGCGCTCGTCGTGATGGCCGACCTCTGCCTCGACGAGTACACCGACCACGGCCACTGTGGACTGCTGACCGCTGCTGGTGAGGTCGACAACGACGCCACCCTCGAGCGGTACGCGTCGATCGCGCTGGCGCAGGCCGCGGCGGGGGCACAGGTCGTCGGGCCGAGCGGAATGATGGACGGCCAGGTTGCGGCGATTCGCTCCGCGTTGGACGGCGGCGGGTTCACCGACGTCGCGATCATGGCCTACTCGGCCAAGTACGCGTCGTCGTTCTACGGGCCGTTCCGTGATGCGGCGGAGTGCGCGCCTCAGTTCGGCGACCGGTCGTCGTACCAGCAGGACCCCGCACGGTCGGTGCGGGAGGCCGTGGCCGAAGCGCGGCTCGATATCGCCGAGGGTGCCGACATGGTCATGGTCAAGCCGGCGATCGGCTACCTCGACGTCGTACGCGCGGTTGCCGACTCGGTCGACGTACCGGTCGCGGCGTACAACGTGTCGGGTGAGTACGCGATGGTCGAGGCAGCGGCCGCGAACGGCTGGCTCGACCGCGACCGCGCGATCCGCGAGATGGTCACGTCGATCAAGCGAGCGGGCGCCGGGATCGTCCTGACTTACTGGGCAACCGAGCTCGCCACCCGCCGCTAGTCCGCGGACATCCAGCACACAAAGACCACTGGACCGGCGGACGCAAGCTCGGCTGAACGTGCCCGGGCGTGTTCCACAAGCCGTTTGTGTGCAGAATGTCCGCGCCCGACGGCCTCAGTCGACCCGTGAGCGGCGAGCATGACTTGATGGACGTGCAGCGTCGGACAACGGCACGGCCGGCTTGTGGCTATCGGGCGATTGCGGCGTCGTCCCACGCGTCATCGTCATGGGCGACGAAGTCCTCTTCAGTACTGATGAGATCAACCCGATCAAAGTGGGCTGACGGATCCTCACCGCTCAACCAGCGTGCCGCGAAGACTGTCGCAGAGTGTTCACCGAGCGGAGTGACCACCCGAATGTCGACCTCGCGTGGCCGCGCACGGACTGATCCATTGCCCGTGAAATCGCCGCTGACATGAATTCGGACCGTGTACCGAATGTTCGGGCCGTACGGCGTAGTCCAGACCCCGGCCTGCTGATGAAAGCCTCCCCGGCCACTGCCGACCATGACTGAGTCTCACACGCGCGTTCCGGCGCGGCCGATGACGCCGGATCGCTACTCGCGCCCAGATCGGTCGGCGAGCTTGACGAAGAAGGCGTTAAGAGGCGCTCAAAGCGCCTCTTACGTCAAGATCACGAAGGGCGCTTCGATCGGTGTCGCCGGCTCGAGCGACCCGCCCCTAGTCGACCAGGGCTTGGTAGACGAGCTGCCGCAGCTGCGAGCGGATCGGGTAGGTGCTCGACGGCATCAGCTGGGTCATGAAGGTCACGACCAGATTCTCAGCGGGATCCACCCAGAACGCCGTGCTCGCCATCCCACCCCAGTACGCCTCGCCCGGGCTGCTCATCACCTTGTGCGCCACCGGGTTCTCGGTGACCGCGAGCCCCAGCCCGAAGCCGACACCATCGAAGCGAGTCTCAGCAAACAGCGGCCGGCCGAACGCCTCGAGGTCGGCACCGCCAGGCAAGTGGTTCTGGCTCATGTAGCGCACCGTGCGCGGAGAGAGCAGGCGCACGCCGTCGAGCTCGCCACCGCGGACCAGCGTCCGCGCGAAGCGCATGTAGTCCCGGCTGGTCGACACCAGGCCGCCGCCACCGCCCAGGTAGCGGGGCGGTCGCTTGAACGACTCGCCGAACGCGTCGTACCGCACGTTCTCGGTTCCGTGCGGCGTCCTCGCGTAGAGCGCCGCGAGCCGGTCATGGTCCGCCTCGGGCACGAAGAACCCGCTGTCCCGCATGTCGAGGGGACCGAAGATCCGCTCGGCGAAGAACGCGTCGAGTGGCTGGCCGGACCAGATCTCGACGAGTCGCCCGACCACATCGGTCGCCACCGAGTACAGCCACTCGCTGCCCGGGTTGAACGCCAGCGGCATCGCGGCCCAGGCCGCGACGGCGCCGGCGAGGTCGGCCCCCTTCGGCGGCCCCCACTCCAGCCCGGCGTTGCGGTACAGCTCGTCCGTGACGTGCGCACGGTGGAAGCCGTAGGTCAGCCCGGCCGTGTGGGTGAGCAGATGCCACACCCGGATCGGCTCGGTTGCTGGGACGGTCACGGCCTTCGCCGCAGGCCCGCCGACGTACACCTGCGGGTTGGCGAACTCGGGAATCCAGCGGGCGATCGGGTCGGTGAGCTCGAAGGCGCCCTCTTCGTAGAGCATCATCGCGGCGACCGAGGTCACGACCTTGCTCATCGAGTAGATGCGCCAGATCGTGTCCGGCTCGACCGCACGGCCGGCTTCGATGTCGGCCTGCCCGTACGACGAGAGGTGCGCCACCTCGTCGTGACGGCAGATCGCGATCTGCCAGCCGGGCAGGCGCCCGTCATCGACGTACGCCTCGAAGTGCCGGTCGATGCGCGCGAGCCGGTCCGGATCGAACCCCACGCGGGTGGGGTCAGTGGTCACGCCGAAGTCCGCCATCGCGTCAGCGTGCCACCTGAGACAATGGATGTCGTGCCTGGTACCGAGTCCGACGCGTGGTTCGCGCGGGCGCAGCGCGTCATCCCCGGTGGGGTCAACTCTCCAGTGCGCGCGTTCGGCGCGGTGGGTGGGACGCCGCGGTTCATGGTGCGCGGCTCCGGGCCTTACTTGTACGACGTGGACGGGCAGGAGTACGTCGACCTCGTCTGCTCCTGGGGCCCGATGATCCTCGGGCACGCCCACCCCGCCGTGGTGGAGGCCGTGCAGCGGGCGGCATCGCAGGGTCTGTCGTTCGGCGCACCGACACCGGCTGAGGTGGAGCTGGCTGAGCTGATCAGCGCGCGCCTCGAGCCCGTCGACAAGCTGCGGCTGGTCAACTCGGGAACCGAGGCGACGATGACCGCCGTCCGGCTTGCCCGTGGTGTGACCGGCCGCGCCAAGGTCGTGAAGTTCGCGGGCTGCTACCACGGTCACGTCGACGCGCTGCTGGCAAGTGCCGGCAGCGGTGTGCTCACCTTCGCCCTGCCCGACACACCCGGCGTGACCGGTGCGGCGGCGGCGGACACGATCGTGCTGCCGTACAACGACAGCGCGGCCGTCGAGGCCGCCTTCGCCGAGCACGGTACGGCGATTGCCTGCGTCATCGTCGAAGCCGCCGCGGCGAACATGGGCGTGGTCCCGCCACGCGACGGCTTCAACCAGCTGTTGCGAGACCTGACGGCACGGCACGGCGCGTTGCTGATCCTGGATGAGGTCCTGACCGGCTTCCGGGTGGGTCCGGCGGGTTGGTGGGGGCTGGAAGGCGTCACCCCGGACCTGTTCACCTTCGGCAAGGTCATGAGCGGCGGTCTGCCCGCGGCGGCGTTCGGCGGCCGGGCCGAGGTGATGTCACGACTGGCACCGGCCGGCCCGGTCTACCAGGCCGGCACGCTGTCGGGGAACCCGGTCGCGGTCGCGGCAGGCATCGCACAGCTGACGCACTGCACCCCTGACGTCTACGCCCGCGTCGATGCCGCGGCCGCCCGGCTGTCGGCGGAGGTCGCGAAGGCCCTCGACGGCGTGGGGATCGGCTACCGGTTGAACCGCGCCGGCAACCTGTTCTCGGTGTTCTTCACCGATGTCGACGTCGTCGACTTCGCCACGGCGAGCACGACCTCGAGCCGGCGCTACGCGGCGTTCTTCCACGCGATGCTCGATCGCGGCGTCTACCTGCCGCCTTCGGCGTACGAAGCATGGTTCCTCAGCGCCGCGCACGACGACGCCGCGATCGACCGGATCCTTGACGCGCTGCCGCACGCCGCGGCGGCCGCGGCCGCAACCACTGAGGCAGGAGCCTGATGCCGGAGACGATCGTCCACCTCGTCCGCCACGGCGAGGTCGACAACCCGACCGGCGTGCTCTACGGCCGGCTGCCCGGCTTCGTGCTGTCCGAGGCGGGGGAGCAGATGGCGGAGAAGGCCGCGGCCGCGCTCGCGGGCCGCGATGTCACCGTCGTACGGTCCTCGCCGCTGGAGCGCGCCGTGCAGACCGCGGCTCCGATCGCCGCGGAGTTCGGCGTGACCCCGACCACCGACGACCGGTTGATCGAGAGCGAGAACTTCTTCGAGGGCAAGACCTTCGGCGTCGGCGACGGCTCGCTGAAACGCCCGTCGGTGTGGGTCCATCTCTGGAACCCGTTCCGGCCATCGTGGGGCGAGCCGTACCTCCAGGTCGCGAAACGGGTGGCGGAGGCTGTCGCGGATGCGCGGGATGCGGCCGAGGGTCATGAGGCCGTGCTGGTCAGCCATCAGCTCCCCATCGAGGTGGGGCGGCGCTACCTCGAGGGCCGCACGCTGTGGCACCGGCCGGACCGGCGCCAGTGCGCGCTCGCGTCCGTCACGTCCGTGGTGTACGACGGCGACCGGATCGCCCGCATCGACTACACCGAGCCGGCGGGAGACGCCGGCCGGCGCCGAGTGGGTGGCGCCTGATTCGCATGTGACATAGGTGTTGTGCAGTGCCGCCCCGGTGTCACACGGATGTCGCAGATCACCGCCCCTATGTCACATGCGTGTCGCGAATCGCTGCCCCTATGTGACACGCGAGTTCGAGCTAGTGCCGGCTCGGTCGGCCCGCTCCCGCCGTCGAGTGTTCGAACTCCGCCATCAGCGCCAGGAACGGTACGTCGAGCGCGACGCAGATCTGGCGCACCTCGACCAGATCGAGCCGGCGTTCCCCTGACTCGTACTTGCTGACGAAGGACTGCGGCTCGTCGAGGCGCGCCGCGACATCGACCTGACGCAGTCCGGCCCGGCGGCGGTGCTCGCGGAGCAGGCGGCACAGCGCGTCCTGCGCGGCGCTGTGAATCGCCTTGTCCATCCAGACAGCACAGGGATCATCGCAAAATATCCCAAGAGCGGATATTCTCTAGACGCATAGTCATGGAGGCCCGAGCTGCTCCTGCCTCCGATGCGGGAGGGGTGTTCGACGTGGGCGAGCGTCAACCGGGGGTGAGAGTCGCGTGATCCGGCTCAATCCGATGAGCGTTCTCGATTCGTTCGACGAGATCATCCCGCTTGCCGGTCAGCACCACGAGTTGTATCTGCGCGCCGTCGCCCAAGGCGTGCAGCAGTACCAGCCACCGGTCACGATGTCGCTCGACCAGATGACCGCCGCGCGCTCGATGAACGTCGCGCAGCAGACGGTTCTGGTCGTCGAGCCGACCGACAAGCGGCTGCGCCGCTACCCGACGCTGCACTTCGCCTCGGCCGTCGGTCCGAACCTTCAGGTCGGCTGGTACCTGATCGGCGGCGACTTGGCTGGTGGCCATGACGTCGGGGGCCTGGGCTTCATGAACGTGGGCGGGCTCAACGAGATCGACGTCAGCAACCTGAACTCGATCGCGAAGCTCCTTCACCAGTACGTCGTGCTGCCCGCGATCCAGCAGATCGCCAGCATCTCCCAGCCGGCACAGCCGGGCGGTTTCTTCGGTGCCTGACCGTGACACCGGACCACACGACGAGGACTTGAAAGCGAGGCGTTGATGGGCGGGTTCTTCGGGGCCGTCTTCGGCATCTGGGTCGGCGGCGCGATGCTGTCGAGCTTCTACTTCTGGGCTAAGCGCACCGACCGCTCCCAGGCACCGGTTGTCCGGCGCTTCACCGCATTGGCCTACGGCTTCGCCTGGCCGTACTTCGCCTTTCAGTTCTTCGCCAGCAGGCAGCAAACCGCTGGCACGAAGGCGAGCCTGGCCGACGCCGAGCAGCGCATTCTCGGCGGTGGTCCGATCGCAGCGGCGCCGCCCCACACGAGCGCCGTTCAGCCGCAGCCGACGATCCAGAACCCGTTCGACAACCTCTAGCCGCGAGCCCTGCCCGTGACCGTCGCTGTGCCCGCCGCGTGGCAGGAGCAGGTCACGACCACGCTGGAGCTGACCGGCACTCCACCGCTGTGGATCGACGCGAACCGATCGCTCGACGTCCCGAACGTCTACTGGGGCAGCGCTGTCACTGAGCTGATCGCTGCTCCCGGGCGTAGCCGTGTCGATGACGAAGCCAGCGAGGTCCGTCGCCACCGGCTGCTTGCCGACCGGATCGTTGGCAGCCTTCGACCGTGGAACAACGCCGGCTGCCTGGAGCTGCGCTACGTCTGGGGCGGGGGTCGGCTGCGAGTGCTGTTCATCGCGCGAGCCCTCGGGCGCAGCATGGAAAGCGCCCGAGCGTGGGCAAGGCAGCTGCTGGACAACCTCGCGGCGCTGTTTCCCCACGGCTACGAGTTCGGCCCGCTACAACAGCCGCTGCCGCACGACATCACTGCGTGGACAGAGATCGAACGGGCTGAGGAGATCCGCACGCCGGGCCCGTTCGTGCCGCCAGCGGCTGCGACGTATTACTACCTGATCCATCCGTTGGGTGGGTCGGGCGTGGCTTGGCCCAGCCTGCCCCGCGCGCTGTCGGAGATCGAAACTCCTGGCTTCCTCAGCGTGGCGTTGGTGCCGACGGCTCTCAGCCACCTCGAGCGACAGGCCGTGGACCGCATCTGCGGGCTCGCCAGGCATCTGTCGCAGCCGTGGCAGGACTACGACTTCTTCGGGAACCCGACCACGAACCCACCGGACGCCGCGGCGGATGACCTCTACCGGTCCTGGCATCGATTCAGCGAACGGAGCGGCGTGCTGGCCCGGATCGGCGTGGCCGGCGCAGCGCACGATCTGCAGCGGCTGGCGTCATTGATCGGCTCCATCCTGGTCGACGGCGCCGAGGACGTGGCCACCGACGGCCTGCCAGGGCGGTTCAAGGTCGTCAGCGACGTGCCAGAGTGGGATGCCTACCAGACAGCGACGCTGGGTATTCCGGCGCCGCGCTATCGCCACGATGTCTGGTCGCTCCCTGACGACGAAGTGCCGTGGAGCTTGCAGCGGCTGCCGTACTTCTTCAGCGAGGAAGAGGCCGGCGGCCTGCTCATCCTTCCCGTTCCGGACGAGCACGGAGTGCCGGGCATGGCGCGCGCCCGCCGGGGCGCCGGTCGGCGTGCCGCCACCGTGAACGGCCAGCCCGGCGACGGCGTTCGGCTGGGCGCGGTTCTGCACCACGGTCAAGCGGCCGGCGAGGTGGCGCTGCCGCTCAGCGCGCTCAATCGCCACGCGCTGATCGTCGGCTCTTCCGGCTCGGGCAAGACGACCACCGTGCTGACACTGCTGGCGGAACTGTGGCGACGTCATCGGGTGCCGTTCATGGTGATCGAGTCGGTCAAGACCGAGTACCGATCGCTGCTGGGGGCGGTCGGCTTCGACGAGCTCCAGGTCATGACGCTTGGGCGCGAGGACTTGGCGCCTCTCCGTCTCAACCCGCTCGCCCCGCCGGCTGGCGTTCGCTGCGAGGTCCACCTCGGAGCCGTGATGGCGGCCCTCAAGCTGGCGATGCCGCTGGTGGCTCCGCTCCCGCAACTGCTCGAGGACGCGTTGGAGCGCACCTACCGGCGGGCCGGCTGGCGCGACGACACGACGATCGAGGGCGCCCCGCCGCCCCCGACCATCCGCGAGCTGCTCGGCGTCTTCGGCGAGGTCTTCAAGGAGCAGGGCTACAGCGGCGAAGCCGCTAACCTCGATGCCGCTCTCAAGGTCCGGCTGAAGAGCTTGTTGCGCGGTAGTCGCGGCCGGATGCTCGACACCGTCAGCTCAACGGACTTCCAGGCGCTGCTTGCCGTGCCCGTGGTGGTCGAGCTCAACGACGTCGTGGACAACGCGGACAAGGCGCTGCTCTCGGCGTTCCTTCTCGACCGCATCCGTTCCGGCGCCCAGGCTCGCGGCGGCAGCCACGGTCAGCTGCGACACGTCACGGTGATCGAGGAAGCGCACCGGCTGCTCGGCAGGGCCCAGGCGGCCAGGGGCGACCAGGTCGGCGGCGATCAGCTGCAGGCCGAATCGGTGCGGGCCTTCTGCGATGCGATCGCGGAGCTGCGGGCAATGGGTGAGGGCTTCGTGCTGAGCAGCCAGCGGCCGTCCGAGCTCGCCGACGCGGCGGTCGCCAACACCGGTGTCCGCATCCTGCATCGTCTCGAGACAGCGGCCGACCGCGCGGTCATCCTCGACGACCTCGACGCTGGCGAGCTGGACCGCGAGGCGGCGGCCCGGCTGCGGCCGGGCGAGGCGCTCGTGCGCTGGCCCGAACGTGATGAAGCCGAGCTGGTCCGGGTCGAACCCTCTCCGGGCGTGGACAGCGGGCGAGAGGTCCCGGACGCCGAGGTCGCCGTGGCAATGGCGCCAGCTCGTGAGGTCGCCCGCTTCCTGCTGCCGTACCCACTGTGTGCCGACGCCGTGTGCCCGCGGGGGTGCGAGTCGACGGTGCGTGCCGACGGGCTGGAGCTCGCTGAGCGTCTGAAGACACAGGTACGACAGATCGCCGCCGACGCCACTCAACACCGAAGCCCGCTCCCTGAAGTCGCGGGACTGCTCGTCGATGCGACCGGGCGCGACCTGCAGCGCGCCTACTGCAGCGCGGTGCACCTTTCGGTGATCGGCGCGGCGCCGCCACCAGGCGCGTCGCCGGCCGACGACCAGCAAAGCCTCGCCCGGGCCCTACGAGAGGCGGTGGACCGTGCCCAGTCCTGAGTTCCGGGAGGCTCGCGATGTCGAGCCCGAAGGGTTGCCGGACCTTCGCACCGCGTGGGCGTGGACCGAGACGGCTGAGGTCGACAAGCCCGCTCCGCCCGAGTACCAGGAGAGCCGCACCCGCCGCTACGTCCAGCACGGCTATCCGGCGGACGGCGCTGCGAGCGGCGGGGGCGACCCCGCGGCGCACAGCGGACCTCTCGAAGGTGTCATCTATGACCGCAACGCGGACGCCGCTACGCAGCGGGCGCGGCTGGCCGAGGGCGTCGGGGCAACTGCCCTGCACGCTGCGGGCAGGGTGGCCGACGTCCCGCCGCAGGACCTGGGGCGGCTGCCGCTGGACGACCAGGACATCACCGACCGCACGACGGCTAACCGGGTCAACCTGGCCGACGACGTACCTGCAGTCGATCTGAAACCGACGTACGGCGGCTATCTCGATGTCGTGATGCATGGGGACTCAAGCGGCACAGAGGCTCACGTGCACGGGGAGGTGACGGACTTCAGCCTCGAGGACACCGCGCGGTTGGTCGAGCAAACCCGCGGTTGGGACCATCGGCCGGTACGACTGCTGTCGTGCAGCACGGGCCAGGAAAGCTACGCCAAGGAGTTGGCCAACCGGCTGCAGGTACCGGTTTACGCGCCGTCCGATGTGCTTACCGTGCATCCCGACGGCAGCACCGAGATTGAGAACGGCGGCCGCTGGCGTCGGTTCGAGCCTGACGCCCGATAGCGATGTCTGCCATCGTCCTATGACCCTGGTCACGGCCCACTTCGACCTCGACCTGGCCGGACTACCGGTCAAGTCCGAGTTGCTCAGTGCTCGGTTCGACCGTGTGCCGAACGCCAACGGCGAGCCGATGCTTCTCATGTACCCGGTCACGACGTCGAGCGCTCCGTCGCACTTCGTCCGCTACGCCACCGGCATGCGGCTTGCGTCGGCTGCCCGGCGCAGCGGGGCAACGCCGACCCAAGCCGGGCGCATGGGCCAGCTCATCATTACCGCCGACCGGTTACTCGGCATGTTCATCCAGGGCAGCGCCGACAACCGGATTGTCGATGACGCGAAAGGCGCGATCTACACCTTCAGCTGCAGCCGCGGTGATCTTGCATCGGTTGAGGTGAAGACCAACTGGCGTGGCAAGCCGGTCGAGGCATTCCTGAACTCCACAACCGAACAGTGTGTTCCCTTTCGGCTGCACTTGTTCTCCGTGGTCTGCTGCTTGCAGGACGACGGCGGCTACAGCGACGCCGACCTCGCGCGCGTCCTGGACCGGCTCACCCAGGAAGGTCGTGACCGGCTTCTCGCACCCGCCAACACCAAGTCACAACTCTGACGAGAGGAACAGTCCGTGGCCCTGTTCAAGCGCCGCATGGACCCGTTGACCGCGACGATGAACATCGTCGAGCTGTTCGTGAGCGGCGATCCGGGTGCCGCGCAACGCGGTATCGACATGATCGAGTCGCTCACCCCCGGTGACATCCTCGCCGGACTGGCGAGCTTCGGTCACACCATGTCCGGTCATTGGAAACCTGAGCAGATCGAGCTGATTCGCAACGAGTTCGCCGCCGCACGCGGGACGCCAGCCGTGCAGCAGGCCGTGGCGGACGGCGGGCCCCTTCTGTTGATCGCCGCCGACGCTGACCAGGCCATCAAGGCAATGTTGGGTGCGCTGCAGGACGTACAGGACCACAAGAGAGAGGCGCTTAACCTGGTCCTCGTCGAGACCGTGTCGGCTGTCGGTCGCATCTTCAACAAGCTCGACATCAAGCTGGGCTGGAAATGATCGACCACTGCCTACCCTGACCCGCCCGGCACTTCGGCGGTGGGGCGACAATGGGTGTCGATGCGCCGCCTTCCCCAGATTCTTCTTGCCGGTCTTGTCGCTGTGGCGACGGCCGGCTGCTCCGGCGGCAGCAGCGTCAGCCAGGGGGTGGACAAGTCCTTCGGGATCCAGGGCGGCAACGGCAACGTCATCGACCTGGCCAGCCACCACTACCAGGTCGGGGACGTCAGCGGCACGACGCTCGACGGCCACCACCTCGATCTCACGTCGTACCGCGGCAAGGTCGTCGTCGTGAACTTCTGGGGTGAGTGGTGCTCCCCGTGCCGCATCGAGACGCAGGGCTTCGCGCAGGCCGCGAAGGACTTCGCGAGCAAAGGCGTCGCGTTCGTCGGCATCGATGTTCGCGACTCGAAGGCCGCGGCGATCAACTTCGACCGCCAGCACCACGTGCCGTACCCCAGCATCTATGACTACGGCGAGACGTTGGCGCTGCAGTTCCCGCACGCGGTTCCGGCCTCGACGCCGACGACCATCGTGATCGGGCGCACCGGCGACATCCTCGCGAAGGTCACGGGCCCGCTGGAGTACACCCAGCTGCGGTCGCTCGTGCGGCACGCGCTGAGCCTCGAGGCGGCCTAGGTGACCCTCGCAAGCGCCAGCACCGCCTTCCAGCACGCCGCATCGGGCAGCCTGATCCTCGCGATCCCGGTGGCGTTCCTCGCCGGGTTCGTCTCGTTCCTCTCGCCGTGCGTGCTGCCGCTGGTCCCCGCGTACCTCTCCTACGTCACCGGACTGTCGGCGGCGGACCTGGCCGCCGACACGCAGCGTGTCTCGGACGGTCCCGGTACGGCGGTTGCCGTCGAGGCCCAGCCCCGGCGGCCGGGTCAGCGACGCGGGCGGGTGCTGCTCGGGTCGACGTTGTTCGTGGTCGGGTTCTCCTCCGTCTTCATTTTGTTCGGTGCATTCTTCGGCGCGATCGGTGCCCATCTCGATGCGCACGCGACACTGGTCGACCGGATCGCCGGAGCCCTCGCGATCGTGATGGGTCTCGCGTTCATGGGTTGGCTGCCGGGTTTCCAGCGCGAGTGGCGCTTCCACAAGCTGCCCGCTCTCGGGATCGCCGGCGCGCCGCTTCTCGGGCTGGCGTTCGGTGTCGGCTGGACGCCGTGCACCGGACCGACGCTCGGCGTCGTACTCAGCCTGGCGGGCAACCCGAACACCGCCACCGCCGGCCGCGGCGCGCTGCTCACCGCTGTCTACTGCGTCGGGCTGGGGCTTCCGTTCGTGCTTGCCGGGCTCGCTTTCCGCAAGGCCCTCGGCGCGTTTGACGTCGTCAAGCGGCACTACGCCGTCGTGGTCCGCGGCGGCGGGCTCCTGCTGGTCACGGTGGGAGTCCTGCTCGTCACCGGCGAGTGGAACACCATCTCGTTGCACCTGCGCAACGCCTTCCCAGGCTTCACCACATGGGTATGAGCGCGCGAAGCGCGCACCGCTATTGGGTGGCGGGTGGGGTGGCGGACGTATGACGGACACGGTCAGCGAGGAGCTCGCTCCGCTCTCGACGGCTCCGGCGCCGGTCACGGGGCGGGCGTCACGCGGCGTTCGGCCGCATGCCCGCCGGCTGTGGCGGCAGCTGACCAGCATGCGCACCGCGCTGTTGCTGCTGACACTGCTCGCGCTGGCCGCGATCCCCGGGACGTTCATCCCGCAGCGCGGGCTGGACCCGGTCAAGGTCGACAGCTTCCTGCAGCGACACCCGCACCTCGGCCCGCTGATGAACGACCTGTCGCTGTTCGACGTCTTCGGCGCGCCGTGGTTCGCGGCGATCTACCTGTTGCTGTTCGTCTCGCTCATCGGCTGCCTGGTGCCCCGGATCCGGCTGCATGCAGCTGCATTGCGCCGGCGTCCCCCCAACGTGCCGCGCCACCTGCTGCGGCTGGCGGCCTCGACCACGTGGGAGACGGACGCCGATCCCGACGCGGTCACCGAGCTTGCGCACCGGACGCTGAAGTCGGCTCGCTGGCGCGTCGACCGGAGGGACGAGGCCGACGGGGTCAAGACCGTCGCGGCGGAGAAGGGTTACCTGCGCGAGACCGGCAACCTGGTCTTCCACGTCGCGCTGCTCCTGCTGCTCGTCGGCATCGCGCTTACCGGCCTCTACGGCTACAAGGGCACGGTGCTCGTGACGGAGGGTGGCAGCTTCGCGAACGCGCGAGAGTTCTACGACGTCTTCGAGCCGTCGCGGCTGTTCAGCGACTCCCAGCTCGCGCCGTTCTCGTTCTCGTTGCAGCAGTTCACCGCGACGTACCAACCGAACGGTGAGCCGACGAGCTTTCACGCGCACCTGATGTATCGCTCGTCGCCCTCGGCGGCTGCCGTGCCGTTCGACATGCAGGTGAACCACCCGCTCGACGTCGATGGCGCGAAGGTCTTCCTGGTCGGTCACGGCTACTCGCTGCGGATCAGCGTGCAGAACGCGGCCGGCCGAACCGTGTACGACGGGGACACCCCATTCCTGCCCGACGACTCGAACTTCACCTCGCACGGCGTGGTCAAGGTGCCCGACCTCGGCGGCGGCAAGCAGCTCGGGCTGACCGGGTTCTTCTACCCGACCGAAGGGCTGTCGCCGACCGGCGGCGTGACGTCGGTGTACCCCGGGGCGAAGCAGCCCGTGCTCTCGCTCGCGGCGTGGAGCGGCGATCTGGGGCTCAACAGCGGGGTGCCGCAGTCGGTGTACTCGCTGCCGGTCGCGAACCTCAAGAACATCGGCGTCACGCAGCTCACGCCCGGCAAGACCTGGCATCTCAAGGACGGCGCCACGGTCACCTTCCACGGCATCGACCAGTGGGCGACGTTCCAGGTGGCGCACGAGCCGGGCAAGCGGACACTGCTAGCCGGTGCGCTGCTCATCATCGCGGGCCTGCTCGCGTCGCTCCGGGTGCGCCGCCGGCGCTTCTGGCTGCGGGCGGTCCCGGCCGCAGCCGGCGAGCCCGGCGGGCGTACGGTGGTCACGGCGGCAGGACTCGCCCGCAGTGAGGCAGACGACTTCAGCGGCGAGCTCGAGGATCTGGTCGGTCGGATCGCAGGGCCGGCAAGGCACGCGGGGGACACCGCGACCGAAAGGGACGACGACTAAGTGACGGGTCACTGATGGCGGCGAACCTCCACCTCGCGCACACGTCCGACGTGCTGCTGACCTGGGCCGTGTTCCTCTATGCGTTCGCCATGCTCGGGTACGCGGCGGAGTTCGCCGCCGGCCGCCGAGCGGAGGCGCGTGGTGGCGGCGCCGAGACGGTCGCTCGGGGGAGCCGCAGGGCTGAGCTGTTCGGTCGTGGCGCGGTTGGCCTCACCATCGTCGGCTGGGCGCTTCACATTGCGGCTGTCACCACCCGCGGCGTCGCGGTGCATCGCGTGCCGTGGGGAAACATGTACGAGTTCTCGTGCATGGTCACGCTCGTCGCGGTGACGGTCTACCTGTTCTTGCTGACCCAGCCGCGGCTACGGGCCGCGGTCACCGGCCGGCCCCGCACCACCGAGTCCGTGCGCTGTCTCGGCGCATTCGTGATGGCGCCGATCATCCTGTACCTCGGTCTGGCGGGAACCGTCCTCTACGCCGCGCCCGGCCCGCTCGTCCCGGCGCTCAACTCGTACTGGATCAAGATCCACGTGGTCGCCGCGATCACCGCGACCGGCTCGTTCATGGTGTCCGGCGTCGTCACGGTGCTCTACCTGCTGAAGGAGCGCTACGAGCGCGGCCTGCCGCCGCTGCGGGTCGCTCTGCTGGCGCGGCTGCGTTCGCCGATGAACCCGGCGCGGGTGAGCCTCGGCCCCGGAACCGCCGCGGCGGTGGAGATGGGTGCGGCGCGCGGTGGCCTGATGCGGGCGCTGCCGAGCGCGGCGTCGCTGGATCGGCTGGCCTACCGCGTGATCACGTTCGCGTTCCCGGTCTGGACCTTCGCGATCATCGCGGGCGCGATCTGGGCGGAGCAGGCCTGGAGCCGGTACTGGGGCTGGGACCCCAAGGAGACCTGGTCGTTCATCACGTGGCTGGGCTACGCGGCGTACCTGCACGCTCGCGCCACCGCCGGCTGGCGCGGCAGACGTGCGGCGACGCTGTCGTTGATCGCGTTCGGCGCGCTGATGGTCGACTACTACGTCGTCAACACCGTCATCACCGGCCTGCACTCCTACGCCGGCATCTCGTAGCTCACCGAGGCCAACGCTTTCGGCCTACGAGCGCCAAGTTAGGCCGAGAACGGCGGCCTCGGCGCCAGGGGTGCTACGCGGGCGCGGGCTGGTCGTCGCCGGCGCGCTGGGTCGGCGTGCCGTTCGGCGCAGCCTTGGCTCCGTCCTGGCGCAGCAGGTCGCGGATCTCGGACTCGCGGAAGCGGCGGTGCCCGCCCGGCGTGCGGATGCTGTTGATGCGTCCTGCAGCGGCCCAGCGCGTGACGGTCTTGGGGTCGACGCGGAACAGGGTGGCGACCTCCCCGGGCGTCAGCAGGCGGTCACGAGCTTCCACGTCAGGTCCCCTCCGACGGCCGCGATCGAGTGGCGAGTGCGGCGAGATGCCGCCATTGTCCCATTTCCTGCCGGTTCTTGTCAGGGGTCCTAGATCATCTGGGCGCCCGGCGAGTCGCACGGCCCGCCGCGTAGCCTCAGGATCGTGGCGGCGGGTGGCGAGCAACCGGAACCCCGGGTAGCGGAACCAAGCGGTGCTCGCGCCGTACTCATCTACAACCTGCTCCGGCTCAGCCTGCTCGTCGCGTGCCTGGTCGCCGGTTGGTACGCCGGCATCCACAACTGGCTGTACCTCTGCGCCGGCGCCTTCCTCGTCTCCGGCGTCATCAGCTGGTTCGCGCTCAAGCACCAGCGGATCGCCATGGGCATGGCGATTGAGCGCACCGTCGAACGCGGTCGAACCAAGATGGCGGAGCGCACCGCGACGGAGGACGCGTACGCCGATCAGGTGAACGGCGCTGCCGGGCCCCAGCCCAACGACAACTGATGCCACGCGCCCAGCTCGACCGGCAGCCGCGCGACGTGGCCCGCATGTTCGATGCGGTCGCCGACAACTACGACCGGATGAACGCCGTGATGACCGGCGGCCAGGAGCGGCGCTGGCGCAAGATCGTCGCCACCGCACTCGGGGTGAGCGCCGGCGACCTGGTCCTCGACCTGGCGGCGGGCACCGGTGCGAGCTCGGTCAGCCTGCAGTCGGCGGGAGCGAGCGTCGTTGCGTGTGACTTCTCGGAGGGCATGCTCGGCGTCGGCCGGCGCCGCCATCCCACGGTCGCGTTCGTAGCGGGCGACGCGCTGCGACTGCCGTTTCGCGACGGCACGTTCGCGGCCGTGACGGTGTCGTTCGGCTTGCGCAACTTCGCCGACGTCGACGCGGCGCTCGCCGAGCTCGCGCGGGTCACCGCGCCCGGCGGCCGGCTCGCGATCCTCGAAACCAGCGCGCCGCGCCGCCAGCCGATGCGCGCCGGCCACCACATGTATGTGCGCCGGGTGATGCCGCGACTCGCCCGGCTCGTTGCCAGCAACAGCGAGGCCTACGAGTACCTGGCCGAGTCGGTGGACGCCTGGCCGGGGCCGGTCGAGCTCGCCGATCGCATTGCCGCGGCGGGGTGGGGGAGCGTGCGGTGGCGACAGCTGATGCTGGGTGCGGTCGCCCTCCACACGGGGGTCCGTTAGCCGCTCGATAGGATCACATCGAGTGTGCATGTGAACGCTTTCACGAGCACCGCTTCTGAAAGGCAGAGCATCGGCGTGACGCTCCCCGAGTACGACGCAGACGTCGTGGTCGTCGGCGCCGGCCCCGGCGGTTCGACCGCCGCGTACTGGCTGGCTCAGGCCGGGCTGTCGGTCATCGTCTGCGAGAAGGCGAAGTTCCCGCGCGAGAAGGTCTGCGGTGACGGCTTGACGCCGCGCGCGGTCAAGCAGCTCGTCGCCATGGGCATCGACACCTCGGTGGAGGCGGGCTGGCTCGCCAACAAGGGCCTTCGGATCCTCGGTGGCGGGATGCGCCTGGAGATGCCGTGGCCGGATCTCGCTGCCTACCCGTCGTACGGCCTGGTCCGTCAGCGCCACGACTTCGACGACCAGCTCGCGCGCAACGCCCAGAAGGCGGGCGCCCAGATCCACGAGCTCACCACGGTCACCGAGCCGATCCGCGACGAGCGCACCGGTCGGGTCGAGGGGGTCATGACCAAGGACGGTCGGACCTTCCGCGCGCCTGTGACGGTCGTCGCTGACGGCAACAGCACCCGCTTCTCCCTTGCACTCGGCCGGCAGCGCCGCGAGGACCGTCCGATGGGCGTGGCATACCGGCGCTACTACAAGAGCCCTCGCCACGACGACGACTGGCTCGAGTCGTGGCTCGAGCTGTGGGACGGCGAGCCCGGCAAGGACCGCCTGCTTCCCGGCTACGGCTGGATCTTCGGCATGGGCGACGGCACCTCCAACGTCGGACTCGGGATTCTCAACACCTCGGACGCCTTCGGCCAGACCGACTACCGCGACCTGCTCGACCGCTGGGTCTCGGCGCTGCCGGAGGAGTGGGGCTTCGTCCCGGACAACGCCACCGGGCCGATCCGTGGCGCAGCGCTGCCGATGGGCTTCAACCGCAAGCCGCACTACGCCGACGGCGCGCTGCTGGTCGGCGACGCCGGCGGGATGGTCAACCCGATGAACGGCGAGGGCATCGCCTACGCGATGGAGTCGGCCCGGATGGCCGCCGAGGTGGTCGCGCAGGCCCTCGCGGAGCCCGCCGGCATGCGGCGGGAGCGCGTGCTCCAGGGCTATCCAAAGGTGCTCAACGAGACGTACGGCGGCTACTACACGCTCGGACGGTGGTTCGTCACCGCGATTGGGCACCCGTCGGTGATGAAGCTGTGCACCCGGCACGGCCTGCCGCACCCGACGCTGATGAAGTTCTGCTTGAAGCTGCTCGCAAACCTCACCGAGCCCCGGGGTGGCGACGCCATGGACCGCCTCATCAACGGCCTCGCCCGCATCACCCCGGCCGCATGAATCGGGGACTGAGGTGACACCTAGACTTTCGACGGTTCCTCGGCGTGGACGGCAGGCCCAGCGGCCTGACGAGAGCAGCACCATGAGAGAAGGAGAGCGATGATCCCGATTCTCGTGCTCGCCATCGTCGGGGCCGGCTTTGCGGTCTTCTCGGTCGTCGCCGGCTCTCTCGCCGGGCCGAAGCGCTTCAACAAGGCGAAGCTCGAGTCCTACGAGTGCGGAATCGAGCCCAGCCCGCAGGCCTTCCGCGGCCACCGCTTCCCGGTCAAGTACTACCTGACGGCGATGCTCTTCATCGTCTTCGACATCGAGATCATCTTCTTGTATCCGTGGGCCGTCGCCTTCAACGCACTCGGCATGTTCGGTCTGATCGAGATGGTCATGTTCATCCTCGCGGTCTTCGTGGTCTACGCCTACGTCTGGCGTCGCGGCGGACTCGAGTGGGACTGACGCGAGGAAGCGACTGACATGGGCATCGAGGAGAAGATTCCCGACGGCGTCATCCTGACGACCGTTGCGAAGGTTCTGAACATCGCGCGGAAGAACTCCGTGTGGCCGGCGCAGTTCGGTCTGGCCTGCTGCGCGATCGAGATGATGGCGGTCGGCGGCCCCCGCTTCGACATCGCGCGGTTCGGGATGGAGCGGTTCTCCGCCTCGCCTCGCCAGGCCGATCTGATGATCGTCGCGGGCCGGGTGTCGCAGAAGATGGCGCCCGTCCTGCGCCAGATCTACGACCAGATGTCCGAGCCCAAGTGGGTGCTCGCCATGGGCGTGTGCGCCAGCAGCGGCGGGATGTTCAACAACTACGCGATCGTGCAGGGTGTCGACCACATCGTGCCGGTCGACATGTACCTGCCGGGCTGCCCGCCCCGTCCGGAGATGCTGCTGGACGCGATTCTCAAGCTGCACGACAAGATCCGCACCGGCCCCATCACCGGCAAGCTCGAGCCGACCGCGATCGACGACTCGCCGTACGAGAAGCCGATCGCTCGCGACACCCGCACGTCGAAGGGCCTTCCCGTCGACATCGAGATCGCGCCGTACGCCAACGCGGCGCCGCTTCCCGGCGAGACGCCATGACCTCCGGCGACGGCGGCAACCGCCGCGACATCTTCGGCGCGACCGGATCCGGTGACACGTCCGGCTTCGGTGGGCTCGTTGTCCGCGCGCCGCAGCTGCTGTCCAGCCCCAAGCCGTACGGCGGATGGTTCGACGAGGCCACGAGTGCCCTCGAGGCGGCGTACCCGAACTTCGACAGTGTGATCGAGCGCGTCGTCGTGCACCGTGGCGAGCTGACGCTGCACGTCAAGCGTGAGGCGATCGCCGACGTGTGCAAGACGCTGCGCGACGACCCGGCGCTGCGGTTCGAGATGTGCTCAGGCGTGTCCGGCGTCGACTACCTCGACGACCCGACCGGCAGGCGGCTGCACGCGGTCTACCACCTGCTGTCGATGACCTTCCGCCGGCGGTTGCGCCTCGAGGTGGCGGTCACCGCCGAGGACCCGCACGTGCCGAGCGTGACGAACGTCTACCCGACCGCGAACTGGCACGAGCGCGAGACCTGGGACTTCTTCGGCATCGTGTTCGACGGCCACCCGGCGCTCACCCGGATCGAGATGCCGGATGACTGGCCCGGGCACCCGCAGCGCAAGGACTACCCGCTCGGCGGCGTGCCGGTCGAGTACAAGGGCGCGATGGTGCCACCTCCCGACGAGCGGAGGTCCTACGCGTAATGAGCGACACCACCGAGACCTACGAGAGCACGTACGAGTCGAGCGATCCGTACGGCGGCAACTCGCCCGAGTCCGAGGGCCGTGTCTTCACCGTGGGGGGAGGCGACTGGGACGACATCGTCGACGCGGTTGACCCCGACACAAGCGAGCGCATCGTCGTCAACATGGGGCCGCAGCACCCCTCGACCCACGGCGTGCTCCGCCTCGTGCTCGAGCTCGAAGGCGAGACGGTCACGCAGATCAGGCCGGTGATCGGCTACCTGCACACCGGCATCGAAAAGAACATGGAGTACCGCAACTGGGTCCAGGCGGTCACGTTCATCACGCGATGCGACTACCTGTCACCGCTGTTCAACGAGACGACGTACTGCCTCGGCGTCGAGCGCCTGCTCGGGATCGAGGACCAGATCCCCGAGCGCGTCAACGTGCTGCGGGTGCTCGTGCTCGAGCTGCAGCGGATCTCCTCGCACCTGGTGTGGCTCGCGACGGGTGGCATGGAGATCGGCGCGATCACGATGATGCTGCTCGGCTTCCGCGAGCGCGAGAAGATCCTGCGCATCCTCGAGATGATCACCGGCCTGCGGATGAACCACGCGTACATCCGTCCGGGCGGCGTCGCGCAGGACATCCCGCCTGGCGCGGTCGACGCGATTCGCGAGTTCATCCCCGACATGCGCCGGCGGATCAGCGAGTACGAGGACCTGCTCTCGGCGAACCCGATCTGGCTGGCCCGGCTTGCCGGAGTCGGCTACCTCGACACCTCGTCGTGCATGCAGCTCGGGGTCACCGGGCCGTTGCTGCGCGCATCGGGCTTCGCCTGGGATCTCCGCAAGGAGATGCCGGTGATGGGGTACGACACCTACGACTTCGATGTCATCACCGAGCCGGCCGGCGACTGCTACGCGCGGTACCTCGTCCGCGTCAACGAGATGCGCGAGTCACTCAAGATCGTCGAGCAGGCGCTGGACCGGCTGCGGCCCGGCCCGACCATGGTCGCGGACAAGAAGATCGCCTGGCCGGCGCAGCTGGCGCTGGGCTCCGACGGTCTCGGCAACTCCCTCGACCACATCCGCAACATCATGGGCACGTCGATGGAGGCGCTGATCCATCACTTCAAGCTGGTCACCGAGGGCTTCCGGGTGCCGGCCGGTCAGGCGTACGTCCCGATCGAGTCGCCACGCGGAGAGCTGGGCGCCCACGTCGTCTCCGACGGGGGCACCCGCCCGCACCGGGTCCACCTGCGTGACCCAAGCTTCGTGAACCTGCAAGCGGTACCAGCGGTGTCTGAGGGCGGAATGATCTCCGACGTCGTCGCTGCCGTCGCAAGCATCGACCCCGTCATGGGTGGAGTGGATAGGTAGTGGGTCTGTCCGACGAGACGCGCGAGCTCGCGCGCGAGATCATCGCGCGCTATCCGAAGCCGCGATCGGCGCTGCTTCCGTTGCTGCACCTCGTGCAGAGCGATGAGGGTTATGTCTCTCCCGATGGCATCGCGCTGTGCGCGGAGGTGCTGGGCCTGACGAAGGCGGAGGTCGGCGCGGTCGCGACCTTCTACACGATGTACAAGCGCAAGCCGGTCGGTGAGTACCACGTCGGCGTGTGCACCAACACGCTGTGCGCCGTCATGGGTGGCGACGCGATCTACTCGGCGCTGAAGGACCACACCGGCATCACCTCGCAGAACGGTGTGACGGAGGACGGCAAGGTCTCGCTCGAGCACATCGAGTGCAACGCGGCGTGCGACTTCGCGCCGGTCGTGATGGTCAACTGGGAGTTCTTCGACAACCAGACGCCGGAGTCGGCGAAGCAGATCGTCGACGACCTTCGCGCCGGAAAGCCGGTGGCGCCGACCCGCGGCGCCTCCTCGGTGTGCACGTGGAAGCAGGCGGAGCGCGTGCTCGCCGGCTTCAACGACGGCCGCGCCGATGAAGGCGTCGCCGCTGGCCCCGCAACGCTCGTCGGTCTCGAGCTGGCCAACGAAAGAGGGGACCAGGCATGAGCCAGCGAAGCTGGCGCCGCCTGTGGGTGGCGGGCGGGGCGGTGGACGTATGAAGCTGACTCCTGTTCTTTCCGCGAACTGGGACACCGAGCGCTCCTGGACGCTCGCCGGCTACGGCGGCGAGTACAAGGCCGCCCGCAAGGCGCTCACGACGATGGAGCCCGACGCCGTCATCCAGCTGGTTAAGGACTCCGGCCTGCGTGGCCGCGGTGGCGCAGGCTTCCCGACCGGCGGCAAGTGGGGCTTCATCCCGCAGGGCGACGGCAAGCCGCACTACCTCGTCGTCAACGCCGACGAGTCGGAGCCGGGCACCTGCAAGGACATCCCGCTGATGCTCGCGAACCCGCATGTGCTGATCGAAGGTGTGATCATCACGTGCTTCGCGATCCGCGCCGACCGCGCGTTCATCTACGTGCGCGGTGAGGTCCTGCACGTCGTACGCCGGCTGCAGGCGGCGGTTGCCGAGGCCTACGCCGCGGGGCTGCTCGGGTCCAACATCTTCGGCACCGGCTTCAACCTCGAGGTCGTCGTGCACGCGGGCGCCGGTGCCTACATCTGCGGTGAGGAAACGGCGCTGCTCGACTCTCTCGAGGGCTACCGCGGGCAGCCGCGGCTGCGTCCGCCGTTCCCCGCGGTCGAAGGCTTGTACGCCTGCCCGACTGTCATCAACAACGTCGAGTCAGTCGCCAGCGTCCCGCCGATCGTCGAGCGTGGCGTCGAGTGGTTCCGCCAGTTCGGCTCTGAGAAGTCCCCCGGGTTCACGCTGTACTCGCTGTCCGGGCACGTCACCAACCCCGGGCAGTACGAAGCGCCGCTCGGCGTGACATTGCGGGAGCTGCTCGACCTCGCCGGCGGGGTGCGCGAGGGCCACCAGCTGAAGTTCTGGACGCCGGGTGGCTCGTCGACGCCGTTGCTCACCGCCGAGCACCTCGACGCGCCGCTGGACTACGAAGGCATGACTGAGGCCGGGTCGATGCTCGGGACAAAGGCGCTTCAGATCTTCGACGACACGACCTGCGTCGTCCGCGCCGCGCTGCGATGGACCGAGTTCTACGCCCACGAGTCATGCGGGAAGTGCACGCCTTGCCGCGAGGGGACCTACTGGATGGTGCAGATCCTCGAACGGCTCGAACGCGGTGATGCCGATGCGAGCGACATCGACACGCTGCTCGACGCGTGCGACAACATCTTCGGCCGATCGTTCTGCGCGTTGGGTGATGGCGCGGTCAGCCCGATTGTCTCCTCCATCCAGTACTTCAAGGACGAGTACGTCGCGCACTGGGAGCAGGGCGGTTGCCCGTTCGATCCGGCTGCGGCGACTCTCTTCGAGACGGCCAGCGCGTGAGCATCGACGAGTCGACCGCGGTCGAGACTGTCACCGTCACCATCGACGGCATCGAGGTCGCGGTCCCCAAGGACACCCTGATAATCCGCGCGGCGGAGATGATCGGCATCCAGGTGCCGCGGTTCTGCGACCACCCGCTGCTGGACCCGGTCGGCGCCTGCCGGCAGTGCATCGTCGAGGTCGAGGGTCAGCGCAAGCCGGTTGCGTCGTGCACCGTCACCGTCACCGACGGCATGGTGATCAAGACCCAGCTCACTTCGGGCGTCGCGGAGAAGGCGCAGCGCGGCAACCTCGAGTTCCTGCTGCTCAACCACCCGCTCGACTGCCCCGTCTGTGACAAGGGCGGCGAGTGCCCGCTGCAGAACCAGGCGCTGTCCAACGGGGCCGCCGAGAGCCGGTTCAAGGACGAGAAGCGCACGTACGAGAAGCCGATCCCGATCTCCTCGCAGGTGTTGCTCGACCGCGAGCGTTGCGTGCTGTGTGCACGGTGCACCCGGTTCTCGCAGCAGATCGCCGGTGATCCCTTCATCGAGCTGTTCGAGCGGGGCGCGCTGGAACAGGTCGCGATCTACGAGGACGAGCCGTTCGCGTCGTACTTCTCCGGCAACACGGTGCAGATCTGCCCGGTCGGTGCGCTGACCGGTGCGCAGTACCGGTTCCGCGCGCGTCCGTTCGACCTCGTCTCCACCCCCTCGGTCTGCGAGCACTGCTCGTCGGGATGCCAGCAGCGCACCGACTGGCGGCGCGGCAAGGTCCTGCGCCGGCTCGCCGGTGAGGACGCCGAGGTCAACCAGGAGTGGAACTGCGACAAGGGCCGGTGGGCATTCGCCTACCAGCGCGCCGCGGACCGGATCACGACCCCGCTGGTTCGCGACGCTGACGGCTACCTCGTCGAGGCCTCGTGGACCGAGGCCGTGGCGCGAGCCGCTGAAGGGCTGTCCCGTCATCGTGGTCGGACCGGTGTGCTCACCGGTGGCCGGCTCACCGTCGAGGACGCGTATGCCTACTCGAAGTTCGCCCGGCTTGCCCTCGCCACCAACGACATCGACTTCCGGGCGCGGCCGCACTCGGTCGAGGAGCAGCAGTTCCTCGCCGCGCGGGTTGCGGGCCGGTATCTCGAGACGACGTACGGCGATCTCGACGCGGCGCCGGCCGTGCTGCTCGCCGGCTTCGAGGCTGAGGAGGAGTCGCCGATCGTCTTCCTGCGGCTCCGCAAGGCGGTCAAGGACAACGGTCTCCAGGTCTTCGGCATCGCGCCGCTCGCCAGTGCGGGCCTGCGCAAGCTCAGCGGCCGGCTGCTGCCGACCGTGCCCGGCGGTGAGGCAACCGCGCTCGGGGGCCTTCCATCCGACGTGGAAGAGGCGCTGGGCAAGCCGGGCGCGGTCATCCTGGTCGGCGAGCGGCTCGCAGCGTCGGCCGGTGCGTTGAGCGCGGCGGCGGCACTGGCGGAGCGGACCGGTGCCCGGCTGGCGTGGATTCCTCGGCGCGCGGGTGACCGGGGTGCTGTCGAGGCCGGTTGCCTGCCCGGGCTGCTGCCGTTCGGCCGCCCACTGGACGACGCCGACGCCCGTCAGCAGGTGGGCGCGGTGTGGGGTGGTGACATCCCGGCAGGTCCCGGACGCGACGGCGACGCGATCATCGCCGCAGCCGGCGCCGGCGCGCTTGCCCTCGTCGTCGCGGGCGTCGATCTCGACGATCTCGCCAACCCCGCGGCTGCGCTGCTGGCGATCGAGGCGTCGCCGTTCGTCGTGAGCCTCGAGCTGCGCGAGTCGGCCGTCACCGACCGCGCGGATGTCGTCTTCCCGGTGTCGGCCGTCGCCGAGAAGCCCGGCGTCTTCCTCGACTGGGAAGGCCGGATGCGTCGCTTCGAAGCGACCCTCGAATCTGACGGGCCGATCCCCGACCTGCGGGTGCTGCACCGGCTGGCGCTCGCAATGGGCGTGGACATCGTGACACCGGATGCGGCGACCGTGCAGGCCGAGATCGCCAAGCTCGGCTCGTGGTCCGGCGGGCGCCCCGCCGCTCCGACCGTGGCAGCCGGCTCGCTCCCGAGTGCCGGCGGTGGGCAGGCCGTTCTCGCGACCTGGCGCTTGCTGCTGGACGACGGCCGGTTGCAGGACGGTGTGCCGGAGCTTGCCGGGACGCGCAAGGCGTCGATCGCCTACGTCTCGTCGGCCACCGCGAGTGCGCTCGGTCTCGCCGATGGGTCGACGGTCACGCTCAGCGCTGACGGCGGCTCGATGACCCTGCCGCTCGGCGTCACCGAGATGGTCGACGGCGTGGTGTGGGCGCCGGCGTACTCCACCGGCTCGCACGTGCACGCGGCGCTCGGGGTCGGTGCGGGTGCGGTCGTGAACGTGACCCCGGGAGCCGCCCGATGAGACTGCCCGATGTGGTGCGGCCGGTGGCTGCGCCCAGCCACCTGTCGGCGTTCGGCAACGATCCGTGGTGGCTCACCGTCATCAAGTGCCTCGTCGTGTTCGCGTTCCTGGTCGTCACCACGCTGCTGATGATCTGGGCGGAGCGGCGAGTGATCGGCCGGATGCAGGCGCGACCCGGCCCCAACCGTGTCGGCCCGTTCGGTGTGCTGCAGGGCCTCGCCGACGGCATCAAGCTGGCGCTGAAGGAAGACCTGATCCCCGCGATCGTGGACAAGCCGCTGTACATCCTGGCGCCGATCATCGCGAGCGTCCCGGCCTTCCTGTCCTTCGCGGTCATCCCCGTCGGGCCGGTCGTGTCCATCGGCGGTCACCACACCCCGCTGCAGATCACCGATCTCCCGGTCGCTGTCCTCTTCTATCTCGCGATGGCGTCGGTCGGCGTGTACGGCATCGTGCTCGCCGGCTGGTCGAGCCAGTCGCCGTACCCGCTGTTGGGAGCGCTTCGATCCTCCGCGCAGGTCATCTCCTACGAGGTCGCGATGGGCTTGTCGCTCGCCGCGGTCTTCCTCTATGCGGGCTCCCTGTCGACGTCGGACATCGTCGCGTCGCAGCACAAGCTCTGGTACGCGTTGCCACTGATCCCGTCGTTCCTCATGTACATGGTCTCGATGGTCGGAGAGACCAACCGTGCGCCGTTCGACCTTCCCGAGGCGGAGAGCGAGCTCGTCGCCGGCTTCCACACCGAGTACTCGTCGCTGAAGTTCGCGATGTTCTTCCTGGCGGAGTACATCAACGTCACCACTGTGTGTGCGATCGCGACCACGCTGTTCCTTGGGGGATGGCGGGCACCCTGGCCGTTGTCGCTCGTGGGCAACGACACGCTCAACCACGGCTGGTGGCCGGTGCTGTGGTTCCTCGGCAAGCTGTTCGTGCTGCTGTTCGGGTTCATCTGGATCCGCGGCACGCTGCCCCGGTTGCGCTACGACCAGTTCATGCGGCTCGGCTGGAAGGTCCTGATCCCGTTCAGCCTGGTCTGGATCCTCGTGGTCGCGGCGTTCCGCGAGCTGACCAACGAGGGCAAGAGCCGCATGACGACCCTGGCGTACGTCGGAATCCCGATCGCCGCGATCGTCCTGATCTGGTCCTTCGTCACCGAGGCGCGGCTGAACCGGCGAGCGGCGGATTACGAGGAGCGGCTCAGCGCCGCGGAAGCCGCGGAGCACGACGCCTATCCGATCCCCCTTCTCAGCGGCGTGCCCACCATGGACGTTGCCGCCGTGAGCACATCGACCCACGATTCGACGGAGGTGCTCGATGGCTGACGAGCTCGAGCATCAGGACGCTGCGCCCGCCGTACCCCGCAGCTCCGCCGCCCCGACGGAGCGGTCGAACCCGATCAAGGACACGCTCGCGCCGATCGCCGGCTTCGGCGTGACCTTCAAGACGATGCTCACGAAGACCGTCACGGAGCAGTACCCGGAGGACAAGCGTCCGACCGAACCGCGCTACCACGGGCGGCACGTGCTCAACCGTCACGCGGACGGTCTGGAGAAGTGCGTGGGCTGCGAGCTGTGTGCCTGGGCATGCCCAGCCGACGCGATCTACGTCGAGGGCGCCGACAACACCGACGAGGCGCGGTTCTCGCCCGGTGAGCGGTACGGCGCCGTCTACCAGATCAACTACCTGCGCTGCATCTTCTGCGGGCTCTGCATCGAGGCGTGCCCGACCCGCGCGCTCACGATGAGCAACGACTACGAGCTCGCCGATGACAGCCGCCGGGACCTGATCTTCACCAAGGACCAGCTGCTGACTCCGTTGCTGCCAGGGATGGAGGCGCCGCCACATCCGATGCGCCTCGGGGACGACGAGAAGGCGTACTACGTGCGCGCGGACGCGCCCGCCTCGGAGAGCGCAGCCCGCCCACCCCAGGAGCCCGGCCAGTGAGCTCGATGCTGCTCGCCGCCGCGTCCACGGGCGCGCCGGCAACGGTCCATGAAGCGGTGCTGTTCTGGCTGCTCGCGCCGATCGCGGTCGCGGCCGCGATCGGTCTCGTGCTCGCCCGCAGTGCCGTGCATGCGGCGATGATGCTGGCCGCGGTCATGATGTGCCTCGCGGCGTTCTACACGGCGGAGAACGCGCCGTTCCTCGCGGTCGTCCAGGTCGTCGTCTATACGGGCGCAGTCCTGATGCTGTTCCTCTTCGTGCTGATGCTGATCGGTGTGGACTCCACGGACTCGCTGATGGAGACGTTGCGCGGCCAGCGGGCCGCGGCCGCCGCGATCGGGCTCGCGTTCGCGATCTTGCTGCTTGCCGCGATCGACGGCGCGGTCGGCTCCTTCCACCCCAAGGGAGTGGTCAGTGCGGAGGCCGGCAAGGGCAACGTCGCCGCCATCGCGCAGCTGCTGTTCAGCCGATACGTCTTCGCGTTCGAGGCGACGAGCGCGCTGCTCATAACGGCCGGCCTCGGCGCCATGGTGCTTGCTCACCGCGAGCGGACGTCGGCACGGCTCACCCAGCAGCAGCGGATGCAGCAGCGGGCGGCCCGGGGCGGCGCCGCCATCGCCCCGCTCCCCGGTCCGGGCGTCTACGCCGACCACGACTCGATCGACACCCCGGCGCTCCTGCCCGACGGCAGCATCTCGAGGCTGAGCGTTCCCGACTATCTGCAGGTCTCGGGGGCCCAGCCCCGCCGCGAGAACCCGGAGCTGGGGGCATAACGCATGCAGGTCGCCTACTACCTCTACCTGTCCGCGGTGCTGTTCACCATCGGCGCCGTCGGGGTGCTCGTGCGCCGCAACGCGATCGTCGTGTTCATGTGCGTCGAGCTGATGCTCAACGCCGTGAACCTCTCGCTGGTCACCTTCTCCCGGATGAACGGCAGCCTCGACGGCCAGATCATCGCGTTCTTCGTGATGGTCGTTGCCGCCGCTGAGGTCGTCGTCGGGCTGGCCATCATCATGACCATCTTCCGGTCCCGGCGGTCCGCCTCCGTCGACGACGCGAACCTGCTGAAGTACTGAGGCCTGGAGAGATGCCACTTATGTTGAGCGGGGCTGCGCCGGTGCACTACACGCACTCGTCCGGCGTCTTCGACCTCACCTTCCTGCTGGTGCTGCTGCCTGCGGCGAGTGCTGCCGTGCTCCTGCTCGGTGGCCGGCGCACCAACGCTTGGGGACATCTGCTCGGCTGCGCGGCTCCGATCGCGTCGTTCGTGATCGCTGTCGTCGAGTTCTTCGCCCTGATCGGCCGTGACGGCGGACAGAGCCGCCAGCTGGACCAGCACCTGTGGACCTGGATCCCGGTCGCCGGCTTCCACGCCGACGTCAGCCTGCTGCTCGATCCGCTCGCGATCACGTTCGTCCTGCTGATCACCGGCGTCGGGTCGTTGATCCACATCTACTCGGTCGGCTACATGGAGCACGACCCGGACCGCCGGCGGTTCTTCGGCGAGCTCAACCTGTTCGTCGCGGCGATGCTGCTCCTCGTCCTCGCCGACAACTATCTGCTGCTGTACGTCGGGTGGGAGGGCGTCGGTCTCGCGTCGTACCTGCTGATCGGGTTCTGGTCGCACAAGCCGAGCGCCGCCGTGGCGGCGAAGAAGGCGTTCCTCGTCAACCGCGTCGGCGACGTCGGGCTCTCGCTGGCGATCATGCTGATGTTCACGACCTTCGGCACGTTCTCGTTCTCGGGCGTCTTCAACAGCGTCGGCGGTGCGGGTGTCCACTCCGGGACACTCACGGCGATCGGTCTGCTGCTCCTGCTCGGCGCGTGCGGCAAGAGCGCGCAGGCGCCGTTGCAGTCGTGGCTCCTCGACGCGATGGAAGGCCCGACGCCCGTGTCGGCTCTCATCCACGCCGCGACCATGGTCACGGCGGGCGTCTACCTGGTCGCGCGGTCCGGCGCCATTTACAACGTCGCCCCCCACGCCCGGCTGGCCGTCGAGATCGTGGGTGCCACCACCCTCGTGATGGGCGCGATCATCGGCTGCGCGTTCGACGACATCAAGAAGGTGCTCGCCGCGTCGACCATGAGCCAGATCGGCTACATGATGCTCGCGGTCGGCCTCGGGCCCGGCGTGTACGCGATCGGCATCATGCACCTGCTCACCCACGGCTTCTTCAAAGCCAACATGTTCCTCGGTGCCGGCTCGGTGATGCACGGCAACAACGACGAAGTGAACATGCGTCGCTACGGCGCGCTGCGCAAGGTCATGCCCGTCACCTTTGTGACGTTCGCGTTCGGGTATCTCGCGATCATCGGGATCATCCCGTTCTCGGGCTTCTTCTCGAAGGACAAGATCATCGAGGCCGCCTTCGACAAGGGTGGCGCATCAGGCGACATCTTCGCGATCATCGCGCTGGCTGGAGCCGGGCTCACCGCGTTCTACATGACGCGGCTGATGATCATGACCTTCTTCGGGGTCAAGCGCTGGCCGCGGGACGTGCATCCGCACGAGTCGCCACGGGTGATGCTCGTCCCGATGGCGATCCTCGCTGCCGGATCGCTGGTCGCCGGGTTCCTGCTCGTCCTCGGCGGCTCGCTGCAGCACTTCCTGACGCCGAGCGTCGGCGGGAGCCTCGAAGAGGGGGCGCACACCATCTCACCGGTCGTGCTCAGCATCATCACCCTGGCCGTGGTGCTCGGCGGCGTGGCCGCCGCCTGGTGGCTGGTCGGCCGCAAGCCGGTGCCCGCCGAGCCCCCCACCCACGTCACTGTTGCGACGAAGGCCGCGCGCCGCTCGCTGCTCGGTGACGACATCAACGAAACCGTGTTCATGCGTCCGGGCGCGTACCTGACGAGGGCGCTGGTGTTCTTCGACAACCGTGGCGTTGACGGGATGGTCAACGGGCTCGCCGCTCTCGTCGGCGGCTCGAGCGCGAGGCTCCGGCGAAGTCAGACCGGCTTTGTCCGCTCCTATGCGCTGTCGATGCTCGCCGGGGCGTTCGCCATCGGCGTCAGCCTGCTGCTGCTGAGGGTGGGGTGACGCGACGATGACTGCTCTTCCCACTCACACCGGCTTCCCGTGGCTGATGGTCGTCGGGCTGTTCCCGCTCCTCGGCGTCATCGGCATCCTGTTCCTGCCGAAGGCGCGTGAGGGCGAGGCCCGCACCATCGCGCTCGGCGCTTCGCTCGGCACGTTCGTCGCGTCGATCTGCATGGCCGTCGACTACAAGGTGCACGGGCGGCCGTTCCAGTTCACGCAGGACTACACCTGGATCAAGGCGTTCGGCGCGCACTACGCGGTCGGTGTCGACGGCATCGCCCTCGCGCTGATCCTGATGACGACGTTCCTCGCACCGGTCTGCGTGCTCGCCTCCTGGCACGACGCCGACCGGCCACTGCCAGGCCCGGACGGTGACGAGGCGGAGTTTGCCGGCCGCGGACCTCGGCTGTTCTTCTCGCTGCTGCTCGCAACCGAGACGCTCGTCATCGGCGTGTTCGGGTCGCTGGACGTCTTCTTCTTCTACGTCCTGTTCGAGGCAATGCTCATCCCGATGTACTTCCTGATCGGGTCCTTCGGCGGTGCCCGCCGGTCGTACGCCGCGGTGAAGTTCCTGCTCTACTCGCTGGTCGGCGGCCTGTTGATGCTGGTCGCGGTGATCGGGTTGTACGTCACGTCGGCGCATCAGCTCGGGCACGGCACCTTCGACTATCGCGTCCTGCTCAGCCAGGTCCACATCTCGCACCACGAGCAGATCGCGTTGTTCCTCGGCTTCTTCATCGCGTTCGCGATCAAGGCGCCGCTCTGGCCGTTCCACACCTGGCTGCCCGATGCGGCCAGTGAGGCTCCGACCGGGACGGCGGTCATGCTCGTCGGCGTCCTGGACAAGGTCGGTACGTTCGGGTTCCTGCGGTTCTGCATCCCGCTGTTCCCCTACGCGTCGAAGCTGCTCGCGCCGTACATCCTCGGGCTGTGCGTGACCGGCATCCTCTACGGCGCGCTCGTCGCGATCGGCCAGAAGGACATGAAGCGCCTCGTCGCCTACTCGTCGGTGTCGCACTTCGGCTTCATCGCGTTGGGCGTGTTCGCCTTCACGACCCAGGGCGGCTCGGGGGCGACGCTGTACATGGTCAACCACGGGTTCTCGACCGGCGCGCTGTTCCTCGTCGTCGGCTTCCTCGCCTCGCGTCGCGGCTCGCGGCTGGTCGACGACTTCGGCGGGGTCGCGAAGGTCGCTCCGTGGCTCGGCGCAATGGTGCTGATCGCCGGGCTCTCCGCCCTCGCGCTGCCCGGCCTGTCGACGTTCGTCAGCGAGTTCCTCGTCCTGGTCGGCACCTTCACCACGCACCGGTGGTTCGCGGTGGTGGGCATCGCCGGCATCGTGCTCGCCGCGGTGTATGTCCTCTGGACGGTTCAGCGCACGATTCACGGCCCGGTGGCGGCCGCGGTCGAAGGCTTCCGCGACCTGTCGATGCGCGAGGTCTTCGTCATCGCACCGGTGATGGTCGGCATCGTCTTCCTCGGCGTGAACCCGAAGCCGCTGCTCGATCGCATCAACCCGTCGATTCAGCGCGTGAATGTCGTGGTTCGCCCGAGTGGCGATCCCTATCCGACCGCCATTCCCTGCAGCCCCGCCGGTGTCTTCGTGACACCCGGAAGCCGGGTATGCCCGGGAGGTTCGACGGTCTTCGCGCCGGTTTCGACGTCAGGGAGCACCGTCAAATGAGCAGCTTCCACTCTCCGTCGATCGCCTACGCGGCGCTGACGCCGATCCTGATCCCCGCGATCGCGGCGACGCTCGGTGTGCTCGTCGACGCCTTCGTGCCGCGAGCGCTTCGCTGGCAGGCGCAGACGGCGGTCGCACTCCTCGGCCTGATCGGCGCTCTGATCGCCGTCGGTGTCCTGGCCGGCACCCACACGATCACCGCGGACAGCGCGGTCGCGATCGACGGCCCGTCGCTGTTCCTGCAGGGCACGATCGCGATCCTCGGCATCGGCAGCGTGCTGCTCGTGTCCGACCGTTCCGCGGGCCTGGACGGCGGTGCCTTCGTCGCTCAGGCTGCCACTGCGCCGGGGTCCCAGGAGGAGCAGGCCGGTCTCGCGGCGGGTCACTCGCAGACCGAGGTCTTCCCGCTGATGATGTTCGCGATCACCGGCATGATGCTGTTCCCGGCCTCGAACGACCTGCTGTTGCTGTTCGTGGCGCTCGAGGTGCTGTCGCTGCCGCTGTACCTGATGTGTGGCCTGGCCCGGCGCCGCCGGCTGCTGAGCCAGGAAGCCGCCGTCAAGTACTTCCTGCTCGGGGCGTTCTCGTCGGCGTTCTTCCTCTACGGCATCGCGCTGCTGTACGGCTACGCCAACACGGTGTCGCTCGCCGGCATCCAGGCGGCGACCGTCAGCAGTCCGCACAACGACAACCTGCTGTTCCTCGGTCTCGGTCTGCTGACCGTCGGTCTGCTGTTCAAGATCGGCGCGGCGCCCTTCCAGTCCTGGGTGCCGGACGTCTACCAGGGCGCGCCGACGCCCGTCACGGCGTTCATGGCCGCGGCGACGAAGGTCGCAGCCTTCGGGGCGCTGCTCCGGGTGTTCTACGTGTCGTTCGGCGGGCTGGGCTGGGAGTGGCGACCGGTCGCCTGGGCGATCGCGATCCTCACCATGGTGGTCGGATCGCTGTTCGCGATCACGCAGACCGACGTCAAGCGGATGCTCGCCTACTCCTCAGTCGCGCACGCCGGCTTCATCCTCATCGGCGTCATCGCGCTCAACAAGGCGGGCCTGTCCGGGTCGCTGTTCTACCTGCTCACCTACGGCCTGACGACCATCGGTGCTTTCGGCACACTGAGCTTGATCCGTGATCCCGACGGCGAGGCGACACACCTGTCGCGCTGGGCCGGCCTCGGCCGCCGCTCGCCGGTCGTGGGCGGCATGTTCGCGCTCTTCCTGCTCGCCCTCGCCGGCATCCCGCTCACGTCAGGCTTCACCGGCAAGTTCGCGGTCTTCTCCGCGGGCGTCTCGGGCGGCGCGACCCCGCTGGTCGTCGTCGGGGTGATCACGAGTGCGGCAGCGGCGTTCTTCTACGTTCGCGTGATCGTCATGATGTTCTTCGCCGAGCCCGTCGCCGACGGGCCTGTGGTCGCGACGCCGGGTGGAGGAACGGCCGGCGCACTCGCGATTGCGGTCGCGGTCACCGTGGTGCTGGGCGTGTTCCCGCAGCCGGTGCTCGACCTTGCCAATCGCGCCGTGCCGTTCTACCACTGAGGGTCATGACGTCAGGGAGCACGGCGGGCGTGCTCGGGATGTCCGTGGCTCCTGAGCTCGATCAGGAGCTGACGGCCGGTCTCGCCAAGGTTGAGGCCGCCCTGCTTGCCGCCGTTGCGACGGCCGATCGGCTGGTCAACGAGACCGCGTCCCACCTCGTGAGGGCGGGCGGCAAGCGCTTCCGCCCGCTCGTCACACTCCTTGCTGCGTGCTTCGGCGATCCGGGCGCACCCGGCGTCGTACCGGCAGCGGTCGTCGTCGAGCTGACGCATCTTGCGACGCTGTACCACGACGACGTCATGGACGAGGCGCCGATGCGGCGCGGCGCGGACTCCGCGAACAGCAGGTGGGGCAACTCGATCGCGATCCTCACCGGCGACTACCTCTTCGCCCGCGCCTCCGACGTGCTTGCCGACCTCGGGCCGGAAGCGGTGCGCCTGCAGGCGCGGACCTTCGACCGGCTCGTCCAGGGCCAGATCCACGAGACGGTCGGTCCTGGCAACGGAGACGACCCGGTCGACCACTACCTGCAGGTCGTGGCCGACAAGACCGGGTCACTGATCGGTACGTCGGCGAGGTTCGGGGCGCTGATGTCCGGCGTGCCCGCCGACCAGGTCGAGCTGCTCACCCAGTGGGGAGAGCGGATCGGGGTGGCGTTCCAGCTCTCCGACGACCTGCTCGACGTCGCCTCCGACGCCGCCGAGTCCGGCAAGACGCCCGGCACCGATCTGCGCGAGCACGTCCCCACGCTGCCGGTGCTGCTGCTGCGGCGGGCGTCGCGCGCAGCGGACGGCGAGCTGATTGCCGCGTTGGACGGTGACCTGACCGACGACGCGGCCCTTGCCGGTGTGCTGAAGCAGCTTCGAGAGCATCCGGTTATGGCCGAGGCTGCCGATGTAACGCGCGGCTGGGGAGCCAGGGCGCGGGAGTCGCTGGCTGGACTTCCGGCCGGCGATGCCAGAGACGCGCTGGAGTCCCTCTGCGACGCGGTGGCCAACCGCCGCCTCTAGGCCGGTTGCGTGCTCGCGCGACCTATCCGAAGAGCGCCTTGGCGATGAGGTCGTTCATGACCTCGGTCGCGCCGCCGCCGATCGGGAGCAGGCGCGCGTCGCGGTAGTGCCGCTCGACCTCGGTGTCGCGCATGAAGCCGGCACCACCGTGCAGCTGCACCGCCTCGTCGACGACGAAGGAGCACGCCTCGACGGCCTGGTTCTTCGCCATCGCGGCTTCGGCGAACACCTGCTCGCCGTTGCAGTGCCGCTCGATGATCGCGTGGGTATAGGTGCGGGCCACGTCAACCGCGCGGGTCATGTCCACGAGCTTGTGGCGCACCACCTGCTTGTTGATCAGTGGCTTGCCGAACGCGATGCGCTGCTTCGTGTAGGCGACAGTGAGGTCGAGCGCGCGCTGGGCCACGCCGTACCCGTGGACGGCGAGCCCGAGCCGCTCGGAGGCGAAGTTCTGCGCGACCTGGATGAAGCCGCTGCCCTCGGCGCCGACCAGGTTCGCCGCCGGCACCCGCACGTCGACGTAGGACAGCTCCCCGGTGTCGCTGCACAGCCAGCCCATCTTGGACAGTCGTCGTACGACGGTGAAGCCCGGTGAGTCGGTGTCGACGACGAGCAGTGAGATGCCGTGGTGCGGGTCGTCGCCGGTGCGGACCACGGTGGTCACGAAGTCGGCCCGCGTGGACGAGGTGATGAACGTCTTCGCGCCGTTGACGACGTAGTGGTCGCCATCCCGCACTGCCCGGGTGCGGATCCCGGCCACATCGGAGCCGGCGTCCGGCTCGGTCACGGCGAGCGAGCCGATCTTCTCGCCGGCGAGAGTCGGCCGCACGTACTTGTCGATGAGGGCCGGGTCGCCGGCCTGCGCGATGTGGGGGCAGGCGATGCCGTGGGTGAACAGTGCCGACAGCAGCCCGCTCGAGCCGCCGGAGTAGAGCATCTCCTCGGACACGATCGTGTTGTCGATCGTGTCGCCGCCCTGCCCGCCCACGGACTCGGGAAAGGCGGTGCCGAGCAAGCCCGCTTCCGCGGCCGCCTTGTGCAGGCTGCGGGGTACCTCGCCGTCCTCCTCCCACTGCGGCAGGTGCGGCACGATCTCTCGCTCGGTGAAGTCGCGCACGACCTTCCGCAGCGCGACTCGCTCCTCGGTCTTCCAGGGGTCAGTGATCTGAGGCACCTTCCAGTAGCGAGGTCGGAACGTCGACGAGGCGGGCGCGCAGCCATTCGCCGAGCCCCTTCGCCTGCGGGTCCTGTCGCGTCGACGACGCGACCCCGTCGCCGAGCAGGCCCTCGACGACGAAGTTCAGCGCCTTGAGGTTCGGCAGCTCGTAGCGCTCCACCTTGAACGCCGCGGTCTCCGGCAGCAGCTGCTGGAACATCGCGATGTCGAGCGTTGCCGCGAGCCACTCGAACGCCGCGTCGTTGCGTACCCACACGCCGAGGTTGGCGTTGCCGCCCTTGTCACCGCTGCGCGCGCCGGCGATCGCGCCCAGCGGCATCCGCCAGGTCGGCCCCGCGTCGTACGCCCGAGCCGGCGGGGCCGGTATGGGAGCCGGCGGTTGCGGGCCACCCGCCTCGGCATGCACCTCGATGCGCTCGTCGTTCTGCGTCACGACCCGGTGTTCGACCCGGGAGTTGGGAATGTACGCCGGCTGATAGACGCTGAACGGTGTCGCTTCTCCCGGCGGTGCCGTCATGGTGGCGCCGGGGTACGACGCGAGCGCGATCTCGACAGCGGCGTTCGAGAACGGTCGACCGATCTTCTTCGCGTCGCTGTCCTTGACGGACACCGTCAGCCGCGCGACGGCACGTTCGTTCGTGTCCGGGTCGTCCTGATCGGTCCGCGACAGGTGCCATTCGACCGTCTCGATGCCGTCGAGCACGGGGGACAGCTGGCGGCGGACGAGATCGGCCTTCGCCTCGATGTCGAGGCCGGTGAGAAGGAACGTCATCGAGTTGCGGAAGCCGCCGAGGGTGTTGACGCACACCTTCGTCGTCTCGGGTGGCACGAGGCCCTTCACTCCGGAGATCCGAACCCGGTCCGGAGCCTCCTGGGTGAGCCGGATCGTCCTGAAGTCCGCGGTGACGTCCGGGTTCAGGTAGTACGGGCCAGCGATCTCGTACAGCAGCTGCGCCGTCACGGTGCCGACGTCGACCAGGCCGCCGGTGTCGTCGTGCTTGGTGATGACGGCGCTTCCGTCGGACGCGATCTCGGCCAGCGGGAAGCCGAGGTGCTCGATGCCCGGAACCTCGTTGAAGTAGGAGTAGTTGCCGCCGGTGGCCTGCGCCCCGCACTCCAGGACATGTCCCGTGACCAAAGCGCCCGCAAGCGCGTCGTAGTCGTCGCGCGCCCAGCTGTGCCACCACGCGGCCGGTCCGATGACAAGCGCCGCATCGGTCACGCGACCGGTGATGACGACCTGGGCACCGCCCTCGAGGGCGGTGGCGATGCCCCAGCCGCCGAGGTAGGCGTTGGCGGTGATCGTCGATGGCGGCAGGTCGAGGCCGGCTCGTGCGAGCTCGTCACGCCGGGGCAGCAGATCGTCACCCTCGACGTACGCGACATTCACGCGCAGCCCGAGCCGGGTCGCGATCTCGCGCACCGCTGCCGTGCAGCCCGCTGGGTTGAGCCCGCCGGCGTTGGCGACGATCTTGACGCCGCGCTCCCAGGCGATGCCGAGGCACTCCTCGAGCTGGCGAACGAAGCTCGCGGCGTAGCCCCGCGACGGGTCCTTGGCCTGGGTGCGCCAGAGCAGCAGCATGGTCAGCTCGGCGAGGTAGTCCCCGGTGAGGACGTCGAGCTCGCCGCCCTCGAGCATCTCGCGCATCGCGGCGAACCGGTCGCCGTAGAAGCCCGAGCAGTTCCCGATTCGCAAGGGCCTCGCCACGCGCAGGACGCTACCAAGACCGCGGATACGCTGGCCGCAAATGGCCGAGGTCACGATCGAGTGGGGCCACACGTTCCACTTGCGGGTGCTCGACGTCGGGCTTGCCTGTTGCGCTGTCGAGTTCGCTGCCGCGGCCGCCCGTGGCGAGCAGATGGCCGCTGTGGGCGCCCGCCCGGTCACCTCCGCGCCCCGCGAGGCGAACGTCATGGTGGTCTCGGGCACCGTGACGGACAAGCTCGCACCCCAGGTGAAGCGCCTGTACGACGAGATGCCGCCCGCGAGCTATGTCCTCTCGTTCGGGTCGTGCGCCAACTGCGGCGGCCCGTACTGGGACTCCTACAGCGTGACGAAAGGCGTCGACCAGCTCATTCCGGTCGACGTCTACGTGCCCGGCTGCCCGCCGCGCCCTGAGGCGCTGCTGGGTGGCCTGGCGCTGCTCAACGACCGGATCGGGCAATGACGGTCGACGACCCCGCGGGCACTCGCGATGTGACCGCCGAGCGCTGGGTGGAGGCTGCCCGCGAGCTGCGTGACTCCGGCTTCGACTTCTTTGACTGGCTGTCGGCCTACGACGACTCACCTGCGGGGCTCGCCGTGGTCGCGCGAGTGTGGGCGGTCGGGAGGCGTGAGGGCGCGATCCTCCGGACTTGGGTGTTGCCGGACGGCGGCGCGCTCCCGACGCTCACGTCGCTGTGGGCAGGCGCCGGGTGGCATGAGCGTGAGACCGCGGAGATGTTCGGAGTGACGTTCACGGGGCACCCCGATCCGCGACCGCTGCTGCTTCCGAACGGGTTCGACGGTCATCCGCTGCGCAAGGACTTCGTCCTCGCGTCGCGGGTCGCGAAGGAATGGCCCGGCGCGAAGGAGCCGGGTGAGTCGGTCGCGGGCCGCAAGCGACCGCCCGGCGTACCGGCGCCGGGCAGCTGGGGGCCGCCCGCATGAGCCTGCCCGACCGCAGCCGCGGCGTCATCGCACTTCGTGAGGAGTCCTGCACCTCATGCATGGTGTGCGCCCGGGAGTGCCCTGACTGGTGCATCTACATCGACTCCCACAAGGAGACCGAGCCGGCCGCTGGTGAAGGCGAGCGACCACGGACGCGTCACGTGCTTGATCGCTTCGCGATCGACTACGCGCTGTGCATGTACTGCGGGATCTGCATCGAGGTCTGCCCGTGGGACGCGTTGTTCTGGTCGCCGGACTACGACCACGCGGCGACCGACGTACTGGGGTTGGTCCACGAACGAGACGTCCTCGGTGGCTGGATGAGTTCCGTGCCCGGTCTGACAACCGAGTCGGGAGGCTAGCCGTGCCGGAACCCGAGGCCAACGACGAACTGGTACGCCGCTTCATCGCGGCGTGGGAGCGGCGCGACACGGCGTTCATCGTCGACGCGTTCACCGACGACGGCGTGTATCACGCGACGCCGCTGGACCCGATCGTCGGCAAGCCCGCGATCCGCGAGTTCGTCGCCGGCTTCGAAGCCAAGCCACCCGGGCGGTTGGAGATCCGCAACCAGGTTGCTTCGGAGTCGGTCGTGCTGCAGGAGCGCGTCGACCACCTCACGATGAACGGCAACCCGGTGGTCTTGCCGATCATGGGGACCTTCGAGATCGCGCCTGATGGCAGGATCCAGGCTTGGCGGGAGTACTTCGACCTGGCGCCGGTGCGCGCCGCGTACGGGATGGTGGAGCTGTGATCCGGACCCGCCTGTATCGCGACGGCAAGTGCGTCAAGGAGAACTTCGACCCGGCCGAGATCTCCGACCACCTGGAACTGCAGGACGCGTGCGTCGTGTGGCTGGATCTCGACGATGCGCGCCCGGAGGACCTTGCCCTGATCGCGGAGGAGTTCGGGCTCAACCCGCTGGCCGTCGAGGACGCGAGAAACGAGCGGCAGCGGCCGAAGCTCGACCACTACGACGACCACGTCTTCATCTCGCTGTACGACGTCGCGCTCGACGATGGCAAGGGGACGCTCGCCGCGCACGAGCTGGCGATCTTCGCCGCTGATCGGTACCTGATCACGGTGCGCAAGACGCCGGGCTACTCGATGGACGCCGTCGTCGCGCGCTGGGACGACAACGCACAGCTCGCGAAGTACGGCGTCGGGTTCCTGCTCTGGGGACTGCTCGACGTAGTCGTCGACTCGCACTTCGACACAGTGCAGAAGCTCGACGACCGGATCGACGGCCTCGAGGACCTGCTCTTCGACCCGGAGGACACCGGCACCGCGGTGCAGCGGCAGTCCTACGAGCTGCGCAAGTCACTCGTCCGGATCCGTCGCGTCGTACTGCCGACCCGAGAGGTTTTGAACTCGCTGATGCGCCGGGAGAACGACCTCGTCGCCGACGCGTTGATGCCGTACTACCAGGACGTGTACGACCACGTCCTGCGCGCGGCGGACTGGACCGACTCGTTGCGGGACCTGGTGTCGACCATTCTCGAGACGCACCTGACGATTCAGGGCAACCGCATGAACGAGATCATGAAGAAGGTCACGTCGTGGGCCGCGATCGCGGCAGTGCCGGCCGTCATCACCGGGTACTACGGCATGAACGTGCTGACCTACCCGCACACCGGTACCCGGGCCGGGGGCTACGCCGCGCTGGGCCTCATGGCCGGCTTGGTCGCAGCCTTGTACGTCGTCTTCAAGAAGATCGACTGGCTGTAGCCGGGCCGGCGGCCCGGACTACCTGTAGTTCGTGAACTGCAAAGGGATCCCGATGTCGGCGTTCTTCAGCAGCGCGATCACTGCCTGCAGGTCGTCGCGCTTCTTGCTCGACACCCGGACGGTGTCGCCTTGCACCGCCGCCTGAACCCCCTTGGGCCCGTCGCTCTTGATCAGCTTCGTGATCATTCGGGCCTTGTCGGAGTCGATGCCCTGCCGGATCTTCACCGTCAACCGGGACGTGCCGCCCGCCGCCGGTTCGGGGTCACCGTGGTCCAGCGCCTTCAGCGACACCTCGCGTTTGACCAGGCGCTCCTTGAACACCTCGAGAACGGCCTTGACCCGCTCGTCGCTGTTCGCCGTGATCACGACGCCGTCCTCGCCGCTCCAGCTGATCGACGCGCCGGTGCCCTTGAAGTCGAAGCGCTGCCCGACCTCCTTGGCGGCTTGGTTCAACGCGTTGTCGACCTCTTGGTGCTCGACCTTGCTGACGACGTCGAACGATGAATCGGCCACGAGACTTCGCCTCCTCGAGTGTGCGCGGGCACCGGCTATCCTGTCCGACGCGCACCCCCGGGTGCCGCGGCGGGTTGCCCGAGTGGTCAAAGGGAACGGTCTGTAAAACCGTCGGCTTCGCCTACGTTGGTTCGAACCCAACACCCGCCACCACGCCCCTTCAGGGCGTCCCGGCGCATCGCGGGTCGGCGGGCGACCGTTCGCGCCTCGATCTGTCGGCTACCGGACAGACCTCGCGAGCGCGAGGCGGCCGTTGGGGGCGGGTCCGGTGATCCGGTACCCTCGTCGCCGCCGCCCCCTTAGCTCAGTCGGCAGAGCGTCTCCATGGTAAGGAGAAGGTCTACGGTTCGATTCCGTAAGGGGGCTCGACTCCAGCGATCGCTGGGCGCTCAGAAGCTGCAGTCGACGTTGTCGGGCAGCAGGCCGCCAGCGCTGCTGTCCCAGACCAGGCGGTTGCCTGATGCCGAGGTCGAGATCAGGCAGAACGCGTCGCCGGCCGCGTCCACCCGGGTCGTGATTGCCGACGATCCGCCGGAGTAGTTCGTGCCCGGGGAGTACTTGAACCCTTCGGCCTTCAGGTCGCTGCCCACGGGAGTCTGCACCGAGTACGTGTCGTAGTCCGCGAGGTAGCTCTCCTCGGCCGTCGCGGCGTTGTGCAGGTCCGACCTCACCGCCGCGTCGTACCCCTTCTGCCGCTGGTGGAGCAGAACGGGGATCGCGACGGCCGCGAGGATCCCGATGATGATGATGACGACGAGCAGCTCGATCAGGGTGAAACCCTCATCGGGCTTGCGCTGGGTCGCGGCGAGTCGCGCGAGCATCGGGTGCCTCCGTGGCTGGGTACTGAAACAGACCTCCCATCACCATCGGCGCGAAGTCGGCGGTTGGGAGCGGACGAAGGTCCCGAGATGACCGGTCATTCGTCACAAGTCGATCCAAATCCGCGCGCAGCCCGGTGCGAGTGGCCGTCGTGGCACCATGGAGCGCTGGTTCGTCCCGTACGAGCCGCGGCGGAGTAGCTCAGCCTGGTAGAGCAAGCGGCTCATAATCGCTGTGTCGCCGGTTCAAGTCCGGCCTCCGCTACTTGAAACGTGTGTTACTTCGGCTGATGCCTCCCATTTGGCATTCGGCTGATTGGTAACAGTGTTTCGGTTGATGGGTGACACCTACTTCGGCTGATTGGTGACACTCCCGGTTCATGCGGGAGATGTCTGTGGCTGAACAGCGCTAT
>DASZOU010000032.1:0-145462 GCA_035550655.1 Mycobacteriales bacterium | reverse complement strand
CCCCCCCACCCCCCCCCCCCCCCCCCGACACTGACTAAATCAGCGTGCCTTTCAGCGTGGAGCTATGACAGCCAGATGTTCGTGTAGTCGAACGCCTGGAATGCCGGGATGTAGATGGTGTTGTGCGTGTTGGACGAATGCAGCAATCCCTCGTTCGGGTTGGTGATCGGGTAGATCGCCACATCGTGGATGACCTGGTCGTCCGCCTTCTGCCACAGCGCGGCGGCCTGAGCGGCCGTCGGCGCGGTGGTGGCCTGGTCGATCAGGTTGTCCGTCACCGGGTTGTCGTACAGCCCGTAGTCACTGGACACCGGCGGCTTGACCTTGCCGTAGAACAGCGGCCGGAAGAAGGTCAGGGCACCCGGGCCGTACCAGTCCGGACCCCAACCTGCCAGCGACAGGTCCCAAGCACCGTGCTCCGCCGTTGACGGCACCTCGAGGTACTTGGTGTAGATCGTGAACTGGCCAGGAGCGTTCAGACCCTTGACCGTGATCCCGACCTTGCTGAGCTGGCTCTGAACGTCCTGGAACATCTTCACCGACGTGGCCGAGACCGCGCGGTACAGGAAGATCAGCTTCAGGTGCTTGACACCCGCGGCGGCGAGCATCTGCTTCGCCTTGTTGATGTCGGTCGGGAACGCGTAGTTGGTGTCCGTCGGGGCACCGTCGATTCCGACCGGCAACACGTGGGTGATCGGCGGCGACAGCTGCGGGCCACCGGCGTCCTGGATCAGGAAGCTCCGGTTGAGCGCAGTGGCGATCGCCTGGCGCACCGCGACCTGCTTCAACGCGCCGCCGTTGTTCGGCGACTGGGTGTTGAAGATGATGTACGGGTTGCTCGAGATCGACGGCTGCAAGTTGAAGTTCGGGTTCTTCTGCTGAACGAACTGGTTCTGCTGAGTTGCCGTTGGCGTGAGGTCCCAGTCGGTGTTCAACGTCCCGGCCTGGATCTGCTGCTGGATGGTGTCCTGCTGCTCGCCCTCTGTGACCTGGATCTCGTTGACGTACGCCTTACGAACCGGGTCCGTGGACGCGTCCCAAGCCGGGTTGCGTACGAAGTCGATGGACTTCGTCGGGTTCCAGGACTTGATCTCGTAGGGGCCGTCGCAGATCAGGTGCTGAGCCGCCGCCGTGGTGCCGGGCAGGTAGTTCAGCATCTCGACCGCACGCGGGCTGAACGCGGGCAGCGTCAGCATCGCGGGCAGGAACGCTGCCGGGTGCGTCAGATGCATCACGATCGTCTCGGGCGTGCTGCCGACGGTGATGCCCGGGAACTTGGCGGTGCTGAGGAACGCCTTGATTCCCGCGACCGTCGCCGGCGCCTTCGCGAAGGCGTTGCAGAAGGTCTGGTAGCCCACGATGAGGGTGTTGAAGTCCGGCTGGCCGCCGAACTGCAGCGAGGTCGGGTTACAGGTGATCTCCACGCCGCGGATGAAGTCCGCAGCCGTCACCTGACGCTTCGGGGTGGTGTTCCAGTCGACGCCCTGCCGAATCGTGATGGTGGCAGTCTTGCCGCCGTTGGTGTAGACGGGGTCACCCGTTGCCATGTCCGGGACGGCCTCTGTCGTGTGGCCTTCCTGCGGCGAGTAGGCGTAGAGCTGCCGGTTGTAGATGCGGGCAGCCAGCTGGCCGGTGCTGCTGTAGGTGATGTTCGGGTCGTAGTAGTCCACGTCGCCCGCGCCGGCGACCTTGAGGATGCCACCGCTCTTCGGCGTACCGCTCGAGTTCGTCGAGACCATCTGGAACGTGCCGCCACCGGTGCCGCTCGTGCCATTCCCTGACGGGCTGCTGCCGCCGGAGCTGCTGCTGCCGCACGCGGCGACAATGATGCTTGCAACCGCTGCACCGCTGGCCCAGCCAAGGTTGCGTCGAGATCGGAGCATGATCCTCCTTCTAGGCCGCGGGTCGCGCGGCACCAAAGTGGGGCGACCCCAACGTCGCCAACCACGCGTGAGAGTAGGACTGCCCGTGAACCGGGCCAATCACGCTGGACAAGTTGTTACCTGATGGTTATGCGGGCGAAGACCCGGAAGGTTCACGCCCGGCCCGCACGATTTGCACGAAATCTTCCGGAAACAGGCTGGCGCCCCCTACAAGTGCTCCGTCCACATCGGGTGCCGCCATCAGCTCGAACGCGTTATTTGCCTTGACCGAGCCGCCGTACAGCACCCGCGCGGCCTTCGCGAAGCTGGCGTTGTAGATCTCGCCGAGCGTCGTGCGGAGCGCCGCGCAGACCTCTTGCGCGTCCTCAGGCGTCGCCACCTCGCCCGTCCCGATCGCCCAGATCGGCTCGTAGGCCACGACCAGCGGCTTCGCCTGCGCCGCGGTGACACCCGACAGCGCGGCGCGCAGCTGGGCGGTGCAGTGGCCGACGGCGTCGCCCTCCCGGCGGACGTCGAGCGACTCCCCCACGCACACGATGGGGGCGAGCTTGTTTCGCAACGCCGCGACGACCTTGGCGTTGACCACCGCGTCGTCCTCGTGGTGATGCTCACGCCGCTCGGAGTGGCCGACGACCACGTAGGTGCAGCCGAGCTTGGCAAGCATCGGACCGCTGATGTCGCCGGTGTAGGCGCCCTCGTCGTGGGGCGACAGGTCCTGCGCGCCGTACTTCAGGCGCAGGTGGTCGCCGTCGACCATCGTCTGCACGCTGCGGATGTCCGTGAACGGCGGGACGACCACGACCTCGACCGCGTCGTAGTCGGCGTCGGTCAGCGAGAACGCCAGCTTCTGGACGAGCGCGATCGCCTCGAGGTGGTTGAGATTCATCTTCCAGTTGCCCGCCATCAGCGGGGTACGACTACTCATCGGGACTGCCCACCACCCCTAGCCGTCCACCAGCACTGCGAGCCCCGGAAGCTCCTTGCCCTCGAGATACTCCAAGCTCGCGCCGCCGCCGGTGGAGATGTGGCCGAAGCGCGACTCGTCGATCCCAAGGATGCGCACCGCGGCCGCGGAGTCACCACCGCCGACGACAGTCAGCGCGTCCGGCAACGCCGCGATCGCAGCCGCGACGCCGCGCGTGCCTGCGGCGAACGGCGCGAGCTCGAAGACGCCCATCGGGCCGTTCCAGAAGACCGTGCCCGCGCCGTTGAGCTGTTCCTGGAAGCTCGCGACGCTGGCCGGACCGATGTCGAGGCCCATCTTGTCGGCGGGAATAGCCGACGCCGCCACGACGGCTGCCGCCGCGTCAGCGCTCGCCGCCGCGGCCACCACGACATCGACCGGCAACCCGATCTTGCCGCTGTCGAGCAGGGCGCGACAGGCGTCGATCTGATCGGGTTCGAGCAAGGACTTCCCCACCTCGTGACCCTGCGCCGCGAGGAAGGTGAAGCACATCCCCCCGCCCACGAGCAGCGTGTCGACGGTCGGCAACAGGTGGTCGATGACCGCGAGCTTGTCGGAGACCTTCGATCCGCCCAGGACCACGACATAGGGGCGTCGCGGCGACTCGGTGAGCTGCGTGAGCACTTCGACCTCGCGCATCACGAGGTCGCCGGCGGCGTGCGGCAACAGCTTCGCGACGTCGTACACACTCGCGTGGCGGCGATGCACGGCACCAAAGGCATCGTCGACGTAGCAGTCGATGCCCGCTGCAAGCTTGGCAGCGAACGCGCCGCGCTCAGCATCGTCCTTCGACGTCTCGCCGGCGTCGAACCGCACGTTCTCCAGCAGAACGACCTCGCTGCGGGTCGCGTTCGGATCGTGCGAGGGCTCGAACGCCACTTCGCGGCCCAGCAGCTCGCCGAGCCGGCGCGCCACCGGGGCGAGGCTGTACGCCGGGTCAGGCGCGCCCTTCGGACGGCCGAGATGAGCCGCGACGACGATCCGCGCCCCACCCGCAAGCAGACGCTGGAGGGTGGGGACGCTCGCGCGAATCCGCCCGTCATCCGTGATCGTGGTGCCGTCGAGCGGCACGTTCAGGTCCGCTCGGACCAGCACCCGCTTGCCCGAGAGATCTCCCAGCGAGTCAATACCCGCCAGCTGCTTCACGAAAGGCGGGAGCCGACGAGCACGGTGAGATCCGCGAGCCGGTTCGAGTAGCCCCACTCGTTGTCGTACCAGCCGTAGATCTTGACCTGGTCTCCGATCACCTTCGTGATCGGAGCGTCGTAGATGCAGGACGCCGGGTCCGTGACGATGTCGCTCGAGACGATCGGGTCCTCCGAGTAGCGAAGGATCCCGCGCAGCGGCCCTTCGGCAGCGGCCCGAAACGCAGCGTTGATCTCGTCGACCGACGCCGGCCGCGACAGGTTCGCCGACAGGTCGGTGATCGAGCCGGTCGGAATCGGGACCCGCAGCGAGTAGCCGTCGAGCTTGCCGTCGAGCTCAGGAAGGACCCTGCCGATCGCCTTCGCGGCGCCGGTCGAGGTCGGGACGATGTTCAGCGCTGCCGCCCGCGCCCGTCGCAGGTCCTTGTGCGGCCCGTCCTGCAGCATCTGATCCTGGGTGTAGGCGTGGATCGTCGTCATCAGACCACGCTCGATCCCGAACGCCTCGTGCAGCACCTTGGCCATCGGCGCGAGGCAGTTCGTCGTGCATGAGGCGTTGGAGATGACCGTCTGCGACCCGTCGTACAGCGACTCGTTCACGCCGAGCACCACGGTCAGGTCGTCGCCGGTCGCAGGCGCGGAGACGATGACCTTCTTGGCGCCGCCCTCGTCGACGTGCTTGCGCGCCACGGCAGCGTCGGTGAACAAACCGGTCGACTCGATGACGACGTCGACGCCGAGGTCCTTCCAGGGCAGGGATCCCGGCCCACCACGCTCGGCGAGCCCGGTGATGGTGCGTCCGTCGACCGAGATGCCCCCGTCGACCACCTTCACCTCGTGCGGGAACCGGCCCAGCACGCTGTCGTACTTGAGCAGGTGCGCGATCGTCGCGGCGTCGCCGAGGTCGTTGTAGGCGACCACCTCGAGGTCGTGCCCGCCGGCAAGCGCCGCGCGGAAGTAGTTACGTCCGATCCGGCCGAAGCCGTTGATGCCTACCCGGGTGGCCACGCTGCTCTCCTCTTGAACGGCTGACGCCCGGCAGGCTACCCGCCTGATGGTCGCGGGCCGAGCCCGGGCCTCGGCTTCGAGCGCCTCGGTTTCGCGGGATCGAGCCGGCGCGCTACCGATCCTGGAGGCGAAGCGCCAGCTCGCCGGCCGCGCGCATCACGTCGATCGGGGCATCCACGCCGCTCATGAGCCGGACCTGCTCGGCCGCCTGCTCCACGAGCAGGTCCAAGCCGCCGATGATCCGGCCGCCGGCGCGATCCCAGGCGGCCGCGGCGGGCGTCGGCCAGGGGGCGTAGACGACGTCGAACCACAACCCCCGCGGCGACGCAGACTCGATCGCCACCGCGAGATCGTCGGTGGCGCCGGCGGGCACGCACGACACGACCAGCTCACCTGTCACCGCCGCCGCCGCATCGGACCACGGCCGGACGTGCAACCGGATCCCGCACTTGTCGGCGACCTCCCGGATCGCGCCGACCGCTTCCGGCCGACGCGCGACGACGACGACCTCGGTGACCGAGAGCTCGGCAAGGCCGGCGAGCGCCGAGCACGCCGTTGCCCCGGCGCCCAGCAGCCAGACGTCCCCCCGCAGCGCGCGCAGCCCGGCGCGGTAGAGGCTCAACACGAAGCCTTGGACGTCCGTGTTGGCGGCCACCCAGCGCCCGTCGGCACCGAACAGCAGGGTGTTGGCCGCCCCCACCATCTCGACGATGCCGTCCGTCGCGGCCGCGAGCGGCACGACTGCGCGCTTGAGCGGCATCGTGAGCGAGACGCCCGCGAGACCCTCCTCATCAAGCTGGAGCAGCATGCCCTCAAGGCGTTCCTCGGTGCACTCGATCGCGCGGTAACGCCAGCCGACGAGCCCCACCGCGTCGTACGCCGCCTGGTGCAACGCCGGCGACAAAGAATGAGCGATCGGCGAGCCGAGCACTGCCGCCCCGATCCGGAGCCGGTTCATGAGACCCCGTTCGCGTGAGACTGGGCGACGAGCTCGTTGAACCGCTGCAACGTGGTGGCGAAAGCGGTGTGGCCGGCTTGGTCGATCGTCACGAAGTACAGGTACGGCCCGGTCGCGTGGTGAAGGACCGCATCGATCGCGGCCTCACCCGGTGAGTTGATCGGAGTCGGCGGCAACCCGGCGTACTTGCGCGTGTTGTACGGCGAATCCATCGCGAGATCCGACGACGTCAGCGGACCGTGGTTGGGACCGAGCACGTAGTACAGCGTGGCATCCGAGTCCAGCCGCATCTGGTCGTGCAGCCGGTTGAAGAACACCTCGGCGATCTTGCGGTAGTCCCCGACCAGCCGTCCCTCTCGCTGCACGATTGACGCGAGCGTGATCACGTCGTACTCGGAGAGGCCGACCTTCGCGGCACCCGTCGACAGCTTGACGTCGTTGGCCGCCTGGTCGAACCGCGTCACCATCGCCGACAGCAGCTGCGTGGCGGTCTCTCCTGGCGTCACCTGATACGTCGCGGGGAACAGGAAGCCCTCGACATGGCCTTGCGCCCACGACGGCAGGCCGAGCGAGGCGGGGTTGGCCAGCGCCGAGCGCAGCGAGCTCGTCGAGATGGGCGTGTCAGCGGCGATCCGGGCGACGATGTCAGCAACGGTGAAGCCCTCGGGGATCGGCACGGTGTAGCTGACGAGAGCCGAGGGCCGCAGCATCAACGCGAGTGCGTATGACGCCTTCATGTGCTCGTGAAGCCGGTAGGTGCCGGGCTGGATCTGGCGCGACTTCGGGTTGGCGTCCGCGGCCGACGTGAACGCCGTGGTGCTCTTCACCACGTCGGCTCGCACCAGCGTGCTGGCGATCGCTGACGCGGTGTCGCCGGGGTGCACCACCACGAGCACGGTGCCGGTGCCTTCGCCGGAGTAGTCGCCGCCGCCGCCGAAGATCCCGGCGATCGCGCGCCCGACGATGATCACGATCGCGATCAGGACCACCAGGACCGCAATGACGCCGAACCCGGCCGCACGCCGCTGCGGACGGGGATCGTGCGGCGGTTCCTCCTCCATGCCGAAGCCGAGACCGCTCACGGCTGGTCACCTTCGGCGGACGCTGTCCCGCGTTCGACATCCAGCGCCTGCTGGAGGATGACCGCAGCGGCGGCTGCGTCGACCACCCGTCGCCCGTCGCGGGAGCTCACGCCCGCCTGTCGCAACCCCCGGGTGGCCTCAACGGTGCTCAGCCGCTCGTCCACGAGGCGCACGCTAACCGGTGCAACCCGCTGCGCAAGCGAGGTGGCGTACTCCCGAGCGATCTTGGCGGCGGCGCCTTCGCCGCCGGACAGCGAGCGCGGCAGCCCGACGACGATCTCAACGGCCTCGCGCTCACTGGCGAGCCGAACCAGCTCGGCTAGGTCGGTGCCACGCTTCGGGTCACGCTGCAGCACGGCGATCGGACTGGCGAGGACGCCATCCGGGTCGCTCGCCGCCACCCCGACCCGCACGCTCCCCACATCCACCCCGAGTCGAACTCCCCGACGCATTACTTATGGCCGATTCGTCCCGCGACGTCGGCCGGTAGAGCGGTCAGCACCCCGTCGAGGCGGGCGACATCGGTCCCGCCGCCCTGCGCGACATCATCCTTGCCGCCGCCGCCGCCCCCGAGCTGACCTGCCACCGCCTTCGCGATCTCTCCCGCCCGAAGCCCCCGCTCACGTCCCGCGTCATTCACGGCGACGACGACAACGGCCCGGCCGTCCGAGACGGATGCAGCCGCAACGACGCCGGGCACAGCCGCGTCGAGGCGCCCCCTGACGTCGAGTGCGAGCCGCCTGAGGTCGTCAGCCGCTGTGCCGTCCGGGGCCCGATGGGCAACGACCGCAACCCCGTCCGTCAGCGTCGCGCCGGCAGCAAGATCGGCGGCGGCCGAGAGAATCGCCGCGCCGCGGACCTTCTCCAGCTCCTTTTCGAGCTCACGCACTCGCGCCACGACCGCTTGCACCCGGTCGACCAGGTCGTCGGAGTTGACGTTGAGCAAGCCGGCGAGCTGAGAGACGAGCACGTGCTCGCGGGCCAGGTAGGAGTACGCGTCCGCGCCTACGAGGCCTTCGACGCGCCGTTTGCCGGCACCCATCGAAGCCTCACCGAGCAGCTTCACCACACCCAGCTGGGACGACCGGTGCGCGTGCGTGCCACCGCACAGCTCGCGCGAGTACTCCCCCACCTCGACGACTCGCACCCGGTCGCCGTACTTCTCGCCGAACATCGCGATCGCGCCGATTCGTTTGGCTTCTTCTTGCGAGGTGACGAAAGCATGCACGTCGAGGTCAGCCAGCAGGACGTCGTTCACCTCCGCCTCGATGTCCGCGAGGACGCTGTCCGGCACGGCGTTCGGCGAGGCGAAGTCGAAGCGGAAGCGGCCCGCGTCGTTCTGCGACCCGGCCTGGCTCGCTTGTTCGCCGAGAGCGCGGCGAATGGCCTGGTGAACCAGATGGGTGGCGGTGTGCGCCCGCGAGACCGCAGTACGCCGAGCGACGTCGACCGCGGCCTGCAGATCGTCACCGACCGAGATCTCACCCGACACCACGCGGCCGCGATGGACGATCAGGTCACCGAGTGGGCGCTGCGCGTCGTAGACCTCAACGACGGTTCCGTTCGCGAGCTCGAGGACGCCGTGGTCGGCGAGCTGGCCGCCGCCTTCGGCGTAGAACGGCGTGCGGTCGAGCACGATCTCGACATCGGTGCCCTCTCCCGCGGACGGCGCAGTCGCTCCGGCCACGAGCAGGCCCGACAGCCGACCCTCCGACTCAACCGTGTCGTAGCCGGTGAAATCGGTCGGACCCGCCGCGTCGAGCAGCCGGCGGTAGACCGAGAGATCCGCGTGCCCGCCGCTCTTCCGCTCTGCGCTGTCGCGCTTCGCGCGCTCGCGCTGCTCGCCCATGAGCCGCCTGAACTCCGGCTCGTCGACGGTCATGCCTTCCTCGCGCGCCATCTCGATGACGAGATCGATCGGGAAGCCATGCGTGTCGTGCAGCAGGAACGCCGCGTCACCCGGCACGGTGGATCCGCCCGCCGCGCGGACATCAGTCGTAAGCCGCTCGAACAGCGCAGAGCCAGTCCGCAACGTCGAGAGGAACATGTCCTCTTCCTGGGCTGCCACCGCCTGGATGCGCTCGGCGCTCTCGGCGAGCGCAGGGAAAGAGGGGCTCAACACGCCGCAGGTCAACCCGGTGAGATCCGACATCACCGGTCGGTCGACCCCCAGCAGACGCAAGGTGCGCACCGTGCGCCGAAGCATCCGGCGCAGCACGTAGCCGCGACCCTCGTTGCCCGGCGTGACGCCGTCAGAGATCAGCATCGTGGTCGTGCGCGCATGGTCGGCGACCACGCGGAGCCGGACGTCGGACTCCTCCGCCGCGTGATACGCCGTCCCGGTCAGCTCGCTGGTCCAGTCCAGCAACGGCCGCAGCAAGTCGGTCTCGAAGATGTTCTCGACATCCTGGAGCAGCACCGCCATGCGGTCCACACCCATGCCGGTGTCGATGTTGCGCTTCGGCAGCTCACCGAGAAGGTGGTCGACGTACTCGTATCCCTCGCCCTCGCCGCGCACGTACTGCATGAAGACGAGGTTCCAGACCTCGAGGTACCGCTCCTCGTCGGCGATCGGACCGCCTTCGCGACCGTGCTCGGGGCCACGGTCGAAGTAGATCTCCGAGCATGGACCGCACGGCCCGGCCACGCCCATCGACCAGAAGTTGTCCTGCCGGTCCCGTCGCTGCACCCGCGCTTCGGGGACCCCGACCTCCTGCGTCCAGATCCGGTACGCCTCGTCGTCATCGAGGTAGACGGTCGGCCACAGCCGGCTTTCGTCGAAGCCGAAGCCGCCGTCGTGGACGCTCTTCGTGAGCAGCTCCCAGGCGAGCGGGATCGCGCCTTCCTTGAAGTAGTCCCCGAACGAGAAGTTGCCGGCCATCTGGAAGAACGACACGTTCCGGCTGTTCGTGCCGACGATGTCGATGTCACCGGTGCGCACGCATTTCTGGATGCTCGCGGCGCGCGGGTACGGCGGCGGTTCCTGCCCGAGGAAGTAGGGCTTGAACGGGACCATCCCGGCGTTGACGAGGAGCAGCGTCGGGTCGTCAGCGATCAGGGACGCGGACGGTACGGCGGTGTGCCCGCGTTCCTCGAAGTACCGCATGAACCGTCCAGTGATGTCGACGGATCTCATGCGGCGGTTGACCCCGGTCCTTCGTCGATGCCCAGCGCTTCGCGCAGCTCGGCCTCCCGGACCATCGCCTGGTCCTTGACGATCTCCCACCAGGCAGAGACCTGCTGCCCCAGCCCGCCCGCCTGGTCGGCGAGACCCTGCGGCGTCCAGCGCTGCGCCGCCTGACCCACCTTGCGGACGACGAGCACACCGACGGTCGCCCCGAGGGCGACGTAGAACATCCGGCGCATCAGCCGGCCTTCCGCTCGGCGCGGCGGGCTGCCCGCTCCGCCTTCATCTCGCGCTTCACCCGCTTCGCGACGTCGGCTTCGTCACGCTGCCGCATCGCCTTTCGGACGCCGTAGGAGAACGCAGCGACCTTGATCATCGGCGAGCCGACGGTGGCGGAGAACAGCGATGTCATGGCGCGGGCGTTGGTCGAGATCTCTTCGACGTTCGAGGCAATCGCGTCGACGCGCGTCAGCTCGGCGTTGACGTGTACGACGGAGGTCGTCACCTCGCCCAGCAGGGGCACGGTCTGGTCGGCGACGCCGGCGACAAGCTTCGCCGCCTCACCGATGACCTTGCCTAGCTTCACCAGCACGTAGGCGAGGAAGCAGACGAGGACACCCCAGAAGATGGCGACGATGAGTCCGGCGACCTCGCCGCCCGACAGCCCGCCGCTCGCCTGGATCACCATCTCCGCTGCTCCTCAGGTCTCATTCGCCGGGTCCGCATCAGCGTCGCCGGTCGCGCCTCGTCCCCGCACCACCGCTCGAAGCGTCGCGAGCCGCGCAGCCGCGGCCCGCTCGGCGCCCCGGTCGGTCGGGCGGTAGTACTCCCGGTCAGCGAGCTCGTCCGGCAGGTAGGTCTGCTGGACGACACCGCCCGGGAACTCATGAGGGTATCGGTAGCCCTTGCCGTGTTGGAGCCGCTTAGCGCCCGCGTAGTGGGCGTCGCGCAGCGCAGGCGGCACGTTTCCGGCCCTTCCGGCCCGGACATCCTCGGTTGCGGCGCCCAGCGCGGTGATGACCGCATTGCTCTTCGGGGCGAGCGAAAGGTAGATGGTGGCCTGGGCAAGGTTGAGCCTCGCCTCGGGGAGCCCGACGAGCTCAAGGGCATGAGCCGCCGCCACGGCAACGCCCAGGGCGGCCGGTTCGGCGAGGCCGACGTCCTCGCTCGCCAGGATCACCAAGCGGCGGGCGATGAACCGTGGGTCCTCCCCCGCTTCGAGCATGCGGGCGAGGTAGTGAAGCGCCGCGTCGACGTCACTGCCCCGGATGCTCTTGATGAAGGCGCTGGTGACGTCGTAGTGCTGGTCGCCTTCGCGGTCGTAACGCACAGCGGCGCGGTCCAATGCCTGTTCGAGCACGTCGAGCTCGATCTGAGAGCCACCGCTTGCGATCGTTACGCCTGCCGAGGCTTCGAGGGCGGTCAACGCTTTGCGCCCATCGCCGGCCGCCATGGTGACCAGGTGGTCGAGTGCGTCCGCGGAAATGGTGACCGCGCCGGCAAGGCCGCGCTCGTCGACCAGTGCCCGCTCGACCACGACCCGGATCGCGTCGTCATCGAGAGCGTGCAACGTCAACATCAGCGACCGCGACAGCAGCGGCGAGATCACGGAGAAGAACGGGTTTTCCGTCGTGGCCCCGACGAACGTGACCAGGCCGGACTCGACGCCGGGGAGCAGCGCATCCTGTTGGGCCTTGGTGAAGCGATGGACCTCGTCGACGAACAGGACAGTGCGCTCGCCGCCCATGCCGAGCCGGTCCTTGGCCTCGTCGATCGCCGCTCGGACGTCTTTCACCCCGGCGGTGACGGCCGACAGCTCGACGAACCGCCGTCCGGCGGCGAGCAGGCGCGCCAGCGTCGTCTTGCCGGTGCCCGGCGGACCCCACAGCAGCACGCTCGTTGCCGCGCCGCCCTCGACGAGCTGCCGCAACGGTGAGCCTGAGCCGAGGAGATGGTCCTGCCCGACCACCTCGTCAAGCGTGCGCGGCCGCATCCGAGCCGCGAGCGGTGCTACCGAAGACAGCGCGCTTTCCGCCGCGTCGCTGAACAGGTCCGCCACGCCGCCGAGCCTAGGTGGCCCCGGCGACCGTTACCCGGGGCATTGGCCGACCGCGGGGATCGCATGTGACATAGGTGTCGTGATTTACGACGCCTGTGTCACATAGATGCTGCATTTCACAACACCAATGTGACATGCGAACAACCCGCTAAGCGTCGTCCTCGATGACGTAGTCGATGCCGGCTTCCTTGCGCTGCTCGGGGGTGATCGGCGTCGGGGCGCCGGTCAGCGGGTCGCCGCCACTCGACGCCTTCGGGAAGGCCATCACCTCACGGATCGCGTCGGTGCCGGCCAGCTCAGCGGTGAGCCGGTCGATACCGAAGGCGATCCCGCCGTGCGGCGGCGGCCCGTACTTGAACGCCTCCAGCAGGAAGCCGAACTTGCTCTGCGCCTCGTCGCGAGTCAGCCCGATCGTGTCGAACACCCGCTGCTGCATCTCGCCGCGATGGATTCTGATCGAACCGCCACCGAGCTCCACCCCGTTGCCGACGACGTCATAGGCCCGCGCGAGCGCGTTCTCAGGATCGGTATGGAAGCTGGCCGCCCACGCATCGGTCGGCGCGGTGAAGGGGTGGTGGACCGCGGTCCAGCCTCCCCCGTCGGTCGGTTCGAACATCGGCGCATCGATGATCCAGAGGAAACGCCACTCGCCGTCGCGCAGCAGGCCCTGCTGCTTGGCGACCGCGAGCCGGAGTGCACCGAGCAGCTCGAGCGTCGTACGGCGTGGGCCCGCCGCGAACAGGATCGCGTCGCCGGCTTTCGCGCCGGCCGCCGCGGGCAGCGCCTCGAGCCGCTCCGGTTCCAGCTTCGTGATCGACCCGCGAGGCTCCCCGTCCGCCGGGATCAGCAGCCACGCGATGCCCTTGCCGCCGCGCGCTTTGGCCCACTCCTGCCAGTCGTCGAGCTCGCGACGGCTGTACGCCGCGCCGCCGGGCACGACCACCGCACCCACGTGCTCCGCCTGGAAGACGCGGAACTCGGTGCCCGCCATCAGCTCCGAGAGGTCGACCAGCTCGAGATCGCAACGAAGATCTGGCTTGTCCGACCCGTAGCGCCGCATCGCCTCCGCGTAGGTCATCTGCGGGAACGGCGTCGGCAGCTCGACGTCGAGGAGCTCGCGCCACAAGGTGGTCAGCAGCTCTTCGGTGAGCGCAAAGATGTCCGCCTCGTCGAGGAACGACATCTCGATGTCGAGCTGGGTGAACTCCGCGGTCCGGTCGGCCCGGAAGTCCTCGTCCCGGAAGCAGCGCGCGATCTGGTAGTAGCGCTCCAACCCGCCGACCATCAACAGCTGCTTGAACAGCTGCGGCGACTGCGGCAACGCGTACCAGTGCCCGGGCTGCAGCCGGACCGGTACCAGGAAGTCGCGCGCGCCCTCAGGCGTGGACCTGGTGAGGTATGGCGTCTCGATGTCGAGGAAGCCATGCGCTTCCATGACGCGGCGGATGATCGCGACCGCAGCCGCCCTGGTGCGGATGGCACGCGCTGGCCCGGCCCGGCGCAGGTCGAGGTAGCGGTGCCGCCAGCGCAGCGTCTCGTCGACGCCGGACTCGATCTCGTCGGAGCCCTCGATCGGGAACGGGACCGGATCCGACGAGCTCAGCACCTCGATCGCCGATGCGACGACCTCGATCTCACCGGTCGCGAGCCCCGGATTGATGTTGCCCTCCGTGCGCGCGGTGACGGTGCCACGGATCAGCACGCACCACTCGCTGCGCAGCGACTGCGCCTCGTCGATGTCGCGGCACACGACCTGTACGACGCCGCTCGCATCGCGCAGGTCAAGGAACGTGACGCCGCCGTGGTCGCGCCGTCGAGCCACCCAACCGGCGAGTATGACGTCCGTCCCGACGTCCGCGCTTCGCAGCACGCCCGCCTGGTGGGTGCGGATCACGTCGTTCCTCCGATCATTGCCGGCCGCAGGTCCTCGGCGGGCGGTTGCCAGCTCAACGGGTCGGCATCGCTTTGGTCGCCGGTGCGGATGTCGCGCACCTGGTCCGTGCCGTCGGGCTGCGGAAACCACACGTAGGGAATGCCGCGACGTTCGGCGAAGCGGATCTGCTTGCCGTACTTCTCCGGCTCGGGTGCGACCTGACTTGCGATGCCTCGGCTGCGCAACGCCGCAGCGACCTCGCGGCAGCGGCTTCTCGAGTCGTCGTCCGGCAGTGCGACGAGCACGCATGTCGGCACCTTGCGGCTCACGTCGAGCAGACCCTGGCCGAACAGCCGGCCGAGCAGCCTCGTCACACCCAACGACAGGCCGACGCCGGGATAGGTGACCTCGCCATCCGAGGCAAGCGCGTCGTAGCGGCCGCCCGAACAGACCGAGCCGATGCTCTCGTGGCCCACCAGCACGGTCTCGTAGACAGTGCCCGTGTAGTAGTCGAGGCCACGGGCGATGCTGAGATCCGCGACGAACAGCCCGGTCGCCTGAGCGTCACCCGCCTCGATGACGCGGGTGAGCTCGTCCAGCCCTTCGTCGAGCAACGGGTCGGTGCTGCCCAGCGCCTTCACCTGCTCGGCGAACGACCCGTCGGTCGCCGAGATCGCCGCCAGGGCGAGGCACGCATCCGCTTGCTCGCCGGTGCAGCCGACCGTCGCGGTCAGCAGCTCGCGAACCTTCGCCGGCCCGATCTTCGCGAGCTTGTCGACGGTTCGCAGGACTCCGAGGTAGTCCTCGATCCCGAGACCCCGATAGAACCCCTCGGGGATCTTGCGGGTGTTGACGCGGATCTGCAACGGCGGCACCGGAAGCTTGGCGAGAGCGTCCGCGATCACCAGCGGCAGCTCCACCTCGTAGTGGAACGGCAGCGTGTCTCGGTCGACCACGTCGATGTCGGCCTGCAGGAACTCGCGGTAGCGGCCTTCCTGAGGGCGCTCGCCGCGCCAGGCCTTCTGGATCTGGTAGCGGCGCAGCGGGAAGTCGAGCTTGCCGGCGTTCTCGAGCACGTAGCGCGCGAACGGCACCGTCAGGTCGAAGTGCAGCCCGATTCCGGAGTCACCTTCTTCGGCGTCGGCTTGCAGCCGTCGCAGCAGGTAGATCTCCTTGTCGGTCTCGCCTTTGCGAAGCAGCTGGTCGAGCGGCTCGACGGAACGCGTCTCGATGGGAACGAACCCGTGCAGCTCGAAGGTCTGCCGCAACGACTCGAGCAGCTGCTGCTCGATCATCCGCTGGTGCGGCAACCATTCCGGAAACCCCGACATCGGGGCAGGCTTCGCCATGGCTGCTACAGACCCCGGGTCACTGGGGGCAACGACGAGGCGGCACGCTCCGCCTGTCCGGCGGCGATCTCGACCAGGAACGGGTTCATGCGGCGCTCTCGGCCGATCGTCGTGTCCGGGCCATGCCCCGGCCGCACGACCATCTCGTCGGGCAGCCGCAGCGGGATCCTGGCCAGCGAGTCGAGGATCTCGGCGTACGAGCCGCCCGGCATGTCGGTGCGGCCGATCGAGCCCGCGAAGAGCAGGTCGCCGGAGAAGAAGTCGCGGCCGGCGGTGAACGTGACGGAGCCCTTCGTGTGACCCGGTGCCCAGTCGACCTGGAGGTCCAGGCCGGCGAGGCTCACCGTCTCGCCGTCGGCCAGCTCACGCACGTCGCTCGGCTCGGCCCAGTCGAGGCGACCGAAGATCGGGGTGCCGCTCGGTACGCCGAGTCCCGCGGTCGGGTCGGTCAGCATGTGCCGGTCCGCCGGATGGATGAGCGCCGGGATGTCCTTCGCGCCGCAAACCGGGGTGACCGCCCAGATGTGGTCGAGGTGACCGTGGGTGAGCAGCACCGCCACCGGGGCGAGCTTGTGCTCGGCGAGGACCTCGTCGAGCCGGTCCTCAGCACCGACGCCCGGGTCGATCACGAGACACTGCTCGCCGCGCTCGGGCGCGACCACCCAGCAGTTGGTCTCGAAGGGCCCGGCAGGGAAGCCGACGACGAGCACGAAGATCCTTTCAGGAGGCGTTCAGGCCAGCCTAGTGGCCGCTCTCCTAGACTCCCCTGTCGTTTGTTGCAATCGAACGCCTGAAGGAATCCGGAGGACGACGTGGCGACCAGCCGACGCCGTGAGCGCGAGCTCGCCCGACGCAGGTACGAGCGCCGCCGCCAGGCAGAGATCGAGCGCCGCGCCCGGGCGAAGCGGCGCAACACGGTCATCGGGGCGGTGTCCGGCACGGCCGTGGTCATCGCCGTGCTGCTGATCCTCACCTTCACGGTGTTCACCGGCGGCTCCGGCAAGAAGTCGTCGCTGAAGCCGGGCGCGTCGCCCACCCCGTCGGCGAGCCCGACGCCGGCCGCGCCGACCAAATGCGCTGCAATCAAGCCGAACCCGCCGACCAAGGGTGCGCCGACCGTCCCACCCGTGACCGGCAAGGTGCCGACGAAGCTGACCACGAAGGACCTCAAGGTCGGCCACGGTCGCGCCGCCCAAGCCGGTGACAGCGTCTCCGTCTTCTACACCGGCGTCGCTTGCAGCACGGGCAAGGTCTTCGACTCGTCGTACCTTCACAAGCCGCTCAAGCCGTTCCCGGTGAGTCCCCTGGGCTCGGCTCAGGTGATCAAGGGCTGGAACGATGGCCTCGTCGGAGTGAAGCCCGGGGGCGTCCGTGAGCTGATCATTCCAGCGGCTGACGCGTACGGCACGGCCGGCCGCCAGGGCATCAAGCCCAACGAGACGCTCATCTTCGTCGTGCAGGTGAAGTCGGTGAAGAAGTGAGGCGGGTTCTTCTCGCGGCCGTCGCCGCACTGGCACTTGCCGGCTGCGGGAGCTCGAGCAGCGGAGGCGGTTCGACCGCGCGGGTGCAGCCCGGCACTCCGACGCCGAGCGCGGTCGCCACCAACGCGAACGGCTGCACGAAGGCGCCGGCGTTGCAGGCCTCGCCCCAGAGTTACGGCGCGGAGCCCAAGCTCACCACCGCCAAGGCCGCCTACACCGCCACGATCGTCACCAACTGCGGCACGATCGTCGTCTCACTCGACGGCAAGCACGCGCCGCACACGGTGAACTCGTTCGCGTTCCTCGCCCGCAAGGGGTACTTCACGAACACGCCGTGTCATCGGCTCACGACCTCGGGCATCTACGTCCTGCAGTGCGGTGACCCGACCGGCACCGGTACCGGTGGTCCGGGCTACACGATCCCGGACGAGAACCTCAACGGAGCGACGTATCCGGCGGGCACGCTCGCGATGGCCAACACGGGCCAGCCCCACACCGGCGGCAGCCAGTTCTTCTTCGTCTACCAGAACACCGATCTGCCGCCGCAGTACACGCCGTTCGGAACCGTCACGCAGGGTCTCGACGTCCTGCGCCGTATCGCCGCGGCGGGCAGCAACCCGCCCGGGGACGGATCGCCGGTTCAGCCAGTGGTGATCGAGTCCTTCACCGTCGCGAAGGGCTAGATGCCCGAGGTCACCCGGTAGGCGTCGTAGACGCCCTCGACACCACGTACGGCGCGCAGCAGGTGACCAAGGTGCTTCGGGTCACCCATCTCGAAGGTGAACTTCGACAGCGCGACCCGATCACGCGAGGTCGAGACCGACGCGGACAGGATGTTCACGTGCGCGTCGGACAGTACGCGGGTGACGTCGGCGAGCAGCCGGCTGCGGTCCAGCGCCTCGACCTGGATCGCCACCAGGAAGACCGACGCTGACGTCGGTGCCCACTCCACCTCGACGAGGCGCTCGGGCCGGGCCTCCAGCGCCGTGACGTTCGAGCAGTCCGTCCGGTGCACCGACACACCGTGACCACGGGTCACGAAGCCGAGGATCTCGTCCCCCGGCACCGGCGTGCAGCAGCGCGCGAGCTTGGCCCAGACGTCGTGCTCGCCCTTCACGATCACGCCGGGATCGCCACCCGAGCGCTGACGTCGCGGCGCGCGGGTTGCCGTCTCCGTTTCGGCGATGTCCTCGATTGCGCCCTCGGGACCGCCGAAGCCCTGCACCAGGCGCGTGATGATGGTCGGCGCCGAGACGTGGCCTTCGCCGACCGCGGCGTAAAGTGCCGAGATGTCCGCGTAGTGCATGTCCTTGGCAAGCGTGACGAGAGCATCGCCGCCGAGCAGCCGTTGCAGCGGCAACCCGGACTTGCGCATGGCTCGGCTGATCGCGTCCTTGCCCTCGTCGATGGCCTCTTCCCGGCGCTCTCGCGCGTACCACTGCCGGATCTTGTTGCGGGCCCGCGGTGACTTGACGAACGACAGCCAGTCGCGGCTCGGTCCGGCGGACTCCGACTTCGAGGTGAACACCTCGACGATGTCGCCGTTGTCCAGCGCCGACTCCAGCGGCACGAGACGGCCGTTGACCCGCGCACCGATGCACCGATGACCGACCTCGGTGTGCACCGCGTACGCGAAGTCGACCGCGGTCGCACCTGCCGGCAGCGCGATCACGTCGCCCTTGGGCGTGAAGACGAAGACCTCTTGCCCCTGCAGGTCGAAGCGCAGCGAGTCGAGGAACTCCCCTGGATCCTGCGTCTCACGCTGCCAGTCGACGAGCTGCCGCAGCCAGCTCATCTCGGTCTGGTTGCCGGCACCGGCCCCGGCACCGCCGCCCGCGCGTCGAGCCGTCTCCTTGTACTTCCAGTGCGCGGCGATGCCGTACTCCGCCGTGCGGTGCATCTGCGCCGTTCGGATCTGGATCTCGACCGGTTTCCCCTGCGGCCCGATCACCGTGGTGTGCAGCGACTGGTACAGGTTGAACTTGGGCATCGCGATGTAGTCCTTGAACCGGCCCGGCACCGGCGACCAGATCGTGTGGATCACGCCAAGAGCGGCGTAGCAGTCGCGTTCGGTGTCGACCGTGATGCGAATGCCCACCAGGTCGTAGATGTCGTCGAACTCGCGACCGCGGACGATCATCTTCTGGTAGATCGAGTAGTAGTGCTTCGGCCGTCCCGTCACGGTCGCCTTGATCTTCTGGGCGCGCAGCTCGGTCTGGACCCGCTCGCTCACCCCCGCGAGATACGTGTCACGCGACGGCGCGCGCTCGGCCACGAGGCGCACGATCTCGTCGTACCGTTTCGGGTAGAGCGTCGCAAAGGACAGGTCCTCGAGCTCCCACTTGATGGCGTTCATGCCGAGTCGATGTGCGAGCGGCGCGTAGATCTCGAGGGTCTGCTTCGCGAGCCGCTGCTGCTTGTCCGGGGGCAGCCAGGACAGCGTGCGGACATTGTGCAACCGGTCGGCGAGCTTCAGGATCAGGACCTTCGGGTCCTTGGCCATCGCGATGACCATCTTGCGGATCGTCTCGGCCTCGGCGGACTCGCCGTACCGGACCTTGTCGAGCTTGGTGACGCCGTCGACGAGGCGTGCCACCTCTTCGCCGAAGTCCCGGGTGACGTCCGCGAGAGACAGCGCCGTGTCCTCCACGGTGTCGTGGAGCAACGCGGCGCACAGCGTCGGCGGCTCCATGCCGAGTTCCGCGATGATCTGGGCGACGGCGAGCGGGTGCGAGATGTACGGGTCCCCGCTACGGCGTAGCTGCCCGCGATGGCTGCGCTCCGCCACCTCGTACGCCCGGACGATCAGCCGGGTGTCCGCCTTCGGATGGTTCTGGCGGAGGGTCTTCAGCAGCGGTTCGAGGTCACTGGGCGGGCCGGCCTTCGAGCCGGACAGCCGCGCCAGCCGCGACCGCATTCGCGCGGCCGCGGCGGGTTCGGCGATCGGCTCGGCCGCGGTCGACACCGCAACGTCCGACTCCAGCTCTGTCGGCGCCGCCGCCAGGTTGTCGGCCGGCGCAGGCACGACGTCATCCGCAACCGGGACGACCTCGCTGGACGACACGTCTCACCTCTCGCCTGCTCGTACATCGAGTCTAACGATGCAGACGGGCCGCGCCTTCCGCTCAGTAGGCGAGCAGGGTGTGCACGTCGAGGCCGCCGAGCCGGGCTCGCCCGCCGAGTGCGAGCAACTCGATCAGCACGCTGCACCCGACGACCGTGGCTCCCGACCGCCGGACGAGCTCGACCGCGGCACCGACTGTCCCGCCGGTGGCCAGCACATCGTCAACGACGAGGACCCGGTCGCCGACCGCGAAGGAGTCGGCGTGCACCTCGAGCACGGCCTCGCCGTACTCCAAGGTGTACGACGCCGAGTACGTGGCGCTCGGAAGCTTGCCCGCCTTGCGGACCGGGACGAAACCCGCCCCGAAGTGGTACGCAACGGCCGCGGCCAGGATGAATCCCCGTGCCTCGATGCCGGCGACCTTGTCAACCGTGCCACGACCGTGATGACTCACGATCGCGTCGACCGCACCCGCGAAGGCGACATGGTCCGCGAGCAGGGGGGTGATGTCCTTGAACGTCACCCCCGGCTCCGGGAACCCCTCGACGTCGCGCCCCCGGGTGCGCATCACGGCCTCGAGGTCGAGCGGGCTCACCGGCGTTTGCGCGACCTGCCGCCGCGACCGCCACGCGGTCGCCGGTTCGCCGGCCGGGCGCCTGCCCGCGGCGGCGGGCCGGTACGGCGCTCCGCCGGCTGGGCCATCGTCTCCTCGATGTCATCCGGCGAGAGGATCGAGGACACGGTGCCGGCCGGCAACGGGCCCGCGGGCGTCGTGACCACGGGGCCTGCGGCCGCGTCTTCCTTGTTGCGGCGAGCCGCGACGCGCTTGGCGAGCTGCTGGTAGGTGGGCTCCCGCTCCTTGAACTCGCAGAGCAGCGGCGACGCGATGAAGATCGAGGAGTACGCACCGGACGCGAGGCCGATGAAAAGCGCGAACGCGAGATCCTTCAGCGAGCCGGCACCGAGCAGTCCGGCGCCGATGACGAGCAGTCCGATCACCGGCATGAGAGCGATGGCCGACGTGTTGATCGATCGCACCAGCGTCTGGTTGACGGCCAGGTTGGTGGCTTGACTGAAGGTCATGCGGCTGCCACCGGCGATGCTCGCGGTGTTCTCGCGCACCTTGTCGAAGACGACAACCGTGTCGTAGAGCGAGTAACCGAGAATGGTGAGCAACGCGATCACCGTCGAAGGGCTGACCTGCAGCCCGGACAGCGAGTAGATGCCCGCCGTCACTGCGAGGTCGTGCAGCAGCGCGATGATCGCGGCCATCGCCATCTTCCACTCGAACCGCACCGAGAGGTAGATGATCACCGCGATCAGGAAGACGATCAGACCCTCGATCGCCTTGTGGGTGATCTGACTTCCCCACGTCGACCCGACGGTGGTCGGGCTGATGTCGGTCTTCTTGATGCCGAGCTTGGCCGCTACGGCGGTCTCGATCTGCTCGATCTGCGGTTCGGTGAGGGTCTTCGTCTCGACGTTGAACTGCGTGTCCGAGCCGCTACCCACCGTCTCGACGGTCTCGGCCGTGATGCCCGTGGAGTTCACTGCCGCAGTGACGTCGGAGATCGAGTGGCCGTTGAGCGGGCCGAGGAACTGCGCGCCGCCCTTGAAGTCGATCGACGGGTTCAGTCCCTGGACGGCGAGGCTGACGATGCCGACGAGGATGACGATGCCGGAGCCGATGTACCACCACATCCGCTTGCCGATGAAGTCGTAAGAGACCTCCCCGCGGTAGAGCCGGGTGGCGAGGTCGTCACGGTTGCGCGCCACGTCAGGCCTCCTTCCCGCGGGTACGACGTCTGGGTCCGGTTGGGTCCTCGTCGCGCGTCACACCAGCGCGGGCACGGCCGATGCCGGTCCACGCCTTCCCCGAGTCGAACGCCGGGCGCCGCCCCAGGACCTGAAGCAGCGGCCGCGTGAAGAAGAAGACGATGAGCAGGTCGGAGATCGTGGAAAGCCCGAGCGTGAACGCGAAGCCCCGAACGTCACCGATCGAGACGAAGTAGAGGACCAGCGCTGCGAGGAGCGACACCGTGTCCGCGGACAGGATCGTGCGCCTCGCCCGCGGCCAGGCGCGCTCGACGGCGCTACGAAGCCGCCGGCCCTCGCGGATCTCGTCACGAAGCCGTTCGAAGTAGACGACGAACGAGTCGGCTGTGATGCCGACCGCGACGATGAAGCCTGCGATACCCGGCAGCGACAGTGTGTAGCCGACGGAGGAGTGTCCGAGCAGCGTCGTCACGGCGTACAGGAAGGCGCCGGAGACGGCGAGGCTGCCGATCGTCACCAGCCCGAGTGCGCGGTAGTAGAGCAGGGAGAACAGGATGACGAGGCCGAGGCCGATCGCGCCCGCGATCAGGCCGCCGCGCAGCTGCTTCGACCCGAGCGTTGCGGAGACGGTCTGCACGTCGGACTGCGTGAACTTCAGCGGCAGCGAGCCGTACTTGAGCACGTCGGCGAGGTTCGTCGCCTGCGACTGGCTGAAGTTGCCCGTGATCTGTGCCTGACCGCCGGGCAGGCCGTCCTGCTGCGTCGCGGGCGCGGACTGCACCACCCCGTCGAGGGTGATGGCGATCGCGTTGCACCCCTTGGGCGGGGAGCAGCCGGCCTGGAACCCGCTGTCACCGCTGTGGGTGACCTCGAAGGTCTTCTTGGTGAGGGCGAACCAGGCGCTGGATCCGCTGTGGTTGAACTGCAGGTTCACCGTCCAGCTGACGCCGTGGGTGTCGAGGCCGGCTGCCGCGCTGCTGACCTGGGTTCCCTCGAGTGCGGCCGGGGCGAGCAGGTACTTCAGGCCGCCGGTCGGGGACGCGTCGCAGGCGATGATGTAGTCGTTCGGGTTGTCATTCCCCTTGGTCGGGTTCGGGTTCTTGCTGCAGTCCCACGACGCAAAGCTCGCCTCGACCACGGACAGCGTCGGCGACTCGCTGCCGGGAAGCGGCTGGTTGTCCGCCTGCGGGGTGGCACTCGACGAAGCCGTCGGGGACGCGCTCGGGCTGGGTGATGCGCTCGCCGAGGCGCTCGCGCTGGGGCTCGGCGATGGCTTCGGCTTGGCCAGCAGGGCGGGGTTGATCACATCACCCTGGGACTTCTTGGCCTTGCTCGACTTGGTGGCCGCAGCGCTTGCCTTCGCTGACGCTCCGGGTGAAACGGTCGCCGTGATGGACGTCGGAGATGCAGTCGGCGTGACGGTGACCGGGCTGTAGTTCCCCACCTCGAGGACCTGACGGAAACGCAGCAGGGCGGTCTGGCCGACGGTCTGCACGACCTGGTCGTGCCCCTTGCCGGGCACGGAGACGATGATGTGGTTGCTGCCCTGGGTGTTGACCTCGGCGCCCGCGACACCCAGCGCGTCGACGCGCTTGCGGATGATGTTCACCGCTTGGTTCAGGGCACTCTTGCTGACGGCCTTGCCCCCCAGACCCGAGGCGGTCAGCGTCACCTCGGTGCCGCCCCGCAGGTCCAACCCGAGCGCCGGCGTGAACGACGGCCCCGGGATCAGGCCGAGGTACAACGCGGCGATCACGATCACAACGCCCAAAAGGGACCGTCCGGGCCGTTGTTTGGTGGCTTGTGCCACGAGTCTGTCTACCTTTCAGGGATCGGGAACGCCGGCTGTCCTGCTCGTTGCCGGCTAGGTCGCGGTCGACCCATCGTTGCCGTCACCGGGCTCGTCGGGCTCGATGACCTCATGGTTGGTGACGTCGGCTGCCGGGTCCCCCTCCGGCTCGTCGGACATCACGCGCAGAATCGCGGCTGGGACGTAGCGAGCTCGTACGCCGGGCGCGATCTCCAACGTCAGCGCGTCCTCGCCGACATCGACCACGGTCGCAATCAGGCCGGAGGTCGTGATGATCTCGTCGCCGACCGAGACCTTGCGGCGCTGATCGACCGCTGCCCGCTGCCGGTTGCGCGCCGGCCGGATGAACAGCAGATACCCGGCGAGGAAGATCACCAGAAGGAACAGGAACGGTGCGAAGCTGCTGCCGCCCCCGCCGCTGCTTGTGCTCCCACCGGTGCTTCCCGCGGCATGCACGGCAGCCACGACAGCGTTGAGCAGACTGGCGTGCACTCGCCCCGCACTCTCCTTAGATGGGGTTCCTGGCAGCGGTCGGACCGGCCAGCCGGGGCGTCAGTCTACGGGTCAGCCCCCTACGCGAACCTGAGCAGGCGTCACGCAACGGTGCCTGTGCCTAGACCCCAGGCGTCTCCACCTCGAGATCGAGCAGCGGCAACGTGTCGGCGCCGACGCCCCCGAGGCGCGGCACGAGCCCCAGATGCCGCCAGGCCGCGGGGGTCGCCACCCGGCCGCGGGGGGTGCGGGCGAGCATCCCGGCGCGCACCAGAAACGGCTCCGCGACGGTCTCCACGGTTTCCGGCTCCTCGGCGACCGCGACGGCCAGCGTGCTCAGGCCGACCGGCCCACCGCCGAAGCGGACCAGCAGTGCCTCCAGCACGGCCCGGTCCAGCCGGTCCAGCCCGAGCTCGTCGACCTCGTACATCGTCAGTGCCGACCGGGCGACGTCACGGTTGACGACGCCGTCGGCCTTCACCTCCGCGTAGTCACGGACCCGACGCAGCAGCCGGTTCGCGATTCGCGGCGTACCGCGGGCCCGGCCGCCGATCTCACCGGCGCCGTCCGCGGTGAGCGTGACACCCAGCAATGACGCGCTGCGCCGCAGCACCGTCTCCAGCTCCGCCGGATCGTAGAAGTCGAGATGGGCGACGAAGCCGAACCGGTCGCGCAACGGCCCTGGCAACAAGCCGGCGCGCGTCGTCGCACCCACCAGGGTGAATGGTGCGACGTCCAGCGGAATCGCGGTCGCACCCGGACCCTTGCCGACGACGACGTCGACCCGGAAGTCCTCCATCGCGACGTAGAGCATCTCCTCTGCCGGGCGCGCCATCCGGTGGATCTCGTCGAGGAACAGGACCTCGCCTTCGCTCAAGGTCGACAGCAGCGCGGCCAGGTCGCCGGCCCGCTCGATCGCCGGCCCGCTCGTGATTCGCAGCGGTGCGCCGAGCTCGTTGGCGATGATCATTGCGAGCGTTGTCTTGCCGAGGCCCGGCGAGCCGGAGAGCAGCACGTGGTCCGGGGGGCGGCCGCGGCCACGCGCGGCGTCCAGCACGACCGACAGCTGCTCGCGGACGCGCTGCTGGCCGACGAAGTCCTCGAGCCGCTTGGGCCGCAGCGCGGCATCGGCGAGCTCGTCGTCCGGCCCGGCGGCAGCCGCCACCAGACCCTCGGCGCCCTCCGCGCTGGTCATCGGCGGCTCACGCCCGGCTCAGCATCTGCAGGCACGACCGCAACAGGCCGGCGACATCCGGCGTCTCGCCGATCGCAAGCGCCGCCTCGGCCTCGGGACCCACGGCAACCAGCGCCTCGTCGACCTCGCGACCGCTCCAGCCCAGGCCCGTCAGCGCGTCGCGCAGCTGGTCGCGCCAGACGCCGGGAGCCGGGCTGCCCGGGAGCCGCACGACGGTGCCGCTGCCGCCCACCGGCGCGCCGAGCTTGTCTTTCAGCTCGAGCACGATGCGCTGGGCGCCCTTGCGGCCGATCCCGCTGACGAGGGTGAGTGCGCCGAGATCCTCGGTGGCGACGGCGGCCCGCACCGCATCGGGCGAGTGCACCGCCAGGACCGCCTGGGCGAGCCGCGGGCCCACCCCGGTCACACCTTGCAGCGTCTCGAAGACGATCCGCTCGTCGTCGGTGGCGAAGCCGAAGAGGGTCAAGGAGTCCTCGCGGACCACCAGGCTCGTCGCCAGCCTGGCGCTCTCGCCGACCCGCAGCGTCGCAAGCGTCACAGGTGTGCAGTGCACCGCCAGGCCCACTCCGCCGACCTCGATGACCGCACCCTCGGCCGACACGGCCGCGACGATGCCCGACAGGGTGGCGATCACCGCGCACCCGCCAGCGCCGCGGTCTGCGCCTGAGCCAGCTTGGCCATCGCGCCGCCGCGCCAGACGTGGCAGATCGCAAGCGCCAGCGCGTCGGCGGTGTCAGCCGGCTTCGGCGCGGCGGACATCGCGAGCAGTCGCGCCACCATGTGGCCGACCTGGAGCTTGTCGGCCCGCCCGGAGCCGGTGATCGCGGCCTTGACCTCGCTCGGCGTGTGCAGCGCGACCGGCACGCCCGCCCGCGCGGCCGCGACGATCGCGACCGCCGACGCCTGCGCCGTCCCCATGACGGTCCGCACGTTGTGCTGGCTGAAGACGCGCTCGACGGCAACCACGTCCGGGCGGTGCGCCTCGATCCAGGCGCTGACGTGCTCCTGCAGCACGAACAGCCGCTGCCCGATCTCGTCCTCGGCCGGCGTCCGCACGACGCCGTACGCAACGGCCGTGAGCGGGCGGCCCGGCGCGCCTTCGACCACGCCCAGCCCACAGCGGGTCAGCCCAGGGTCAACACCGAGCACACGCACCGACGCCTCCGAATCCGAACGTATGTTCGGAAGAGTACGGCGAGGGAAGGGCTCAGCGCGGCAACGACGCGCGGGTCAGACGGATTCGAGCACGTCGTCGCTGACGTCGAAGTTCGCCCACACGTTCTGGACGTCGTCGAGATCCTCGAGCGCGTCGACCAGCTTCAGGACCTTGCGGCCGTTCTCGTCGTCGAGCGGGACCGACACGGAGGGAAGGAACGCGATGTCGGCGGACTCGATCGCGATGCCGGCCGCGTCGAGCGCGGTCCGGACCGCCCCCGCGTCCGCGGCTTCCGAGACGATCTCGAAGTCCTCGCCGAGGTCGTTGACCTCCTCCGCGCCCGCGTCGAGCACCGCTCCCAGCACGTCGTCCTCGGACTGCCCGGATGCCTTCGAGACGATGACGACGCCCTTCCGGGTGAACAGATAGGCGACACTTCCCGGGTCTGCCAGCGTGCCGCCGTTGCGGGTGAGAGCGGTGCGCACCTCGCTCGCGGCCCGGTTGCGGTTGTCGGTGAGGCACTCGACGAGCAGAGCGACGCCGCCGGGACCGTATCCCTCGTAGGTGATCGCCTCGTAGTCGGCGCCGCCGGCGTCGAGACCCGCGCCGCGGCGCACCGCGCGATCGATGTTGTCGTTGGGCACGGAGTTCGACTTCGCCTTGGCGATCGCGTCAGCCAGGGTCGGATTGCCGGCCGGGTCGCCGCCACCGGTGCGTGCCGCGACCTCGACGTTCTTGATCAGCTTGGCGAACAGCTTGCCCCGGCGTGCGTCGACGACCGCCTTCTTGTGCTTGGTCGTCGCCCACTTGGAATGGCCGCTCACGCTGCACCGCCTTACGAATGCTGTGTTGCTACGAAACCTGGACCATCGAGACGAAGAACTGATGGATGCGCGGGTCGCCGGTCAGCTCGGGATGAAACGCCGTAGCAAGCAGCTGCCCCTGCCGCACCACGACAATCTTACCGTCGTGACGCGCCAGCGCCGTCGCGGTCGGGCCGACCGACTCCGCCCAAGGCGCGCGGATGAACACCGCCTCTACAGCGCCGACGCCCTCGACGTCGACGCTGCCCTCGAAGGAGTCGACCTGCCGCCCGAATGCATTGCGGCGCACGGTCATGTCAATCCCGCCGAGCAGGACCTGGTCGGCCGTCCCGTCCAGCACCCGGTCGGCGAGCAGGATCATCCCTGCGCACGAGCCGTACGCCGGCAGTCCGCTCTCGAGCGCCTTGCGGAGCGGATCGAGGACCTCGAAGATCACGAGCAGCTTGCCGATCGTCGTCGATTCGCCGCCCGGGATGACAATGCCGTCGATCCCGTGCAGATCCTCGGGGCGGCGAACCGCAACGGGATCCGCGCTCACCGCTGCAAGCGCCGTCATGTGCTCGCGCACGTCACCCTGCAGAGCGAGCACGCCGATCCGTGGGCGTGCAGTGGTCATGACCGTCGAGCGGCCTACCAGCCGCGCTGCGCGAGCCGGTGGTCCACCGGCAGCGACTCGACATTGATGCCGACCATCGCCTCGCCGAGCCCGCGGCTGACCTTCGCGACCACATCCGCGTCGTCGTACATCGTCGTGGCCTGCACGATGGCGCGAGCCCGCGCTGCCGGGTCGCCGGACTTGAAGATGCCGCTGCCGACAAAGACGCCGTCCGCGCCGAGCTGCATCATCATCGCCGCGTCGGCCGGCGTCGCGATACCGCCGGCGGTGAACAGCACCACCGGAAGGCTGCCGGTTTCGGCGACCTCCTTGACGAGCTCGTACGGCGCGGCGAGCTCCTTCGCCGCAACGTACAGCTCGTCCTCGCTCATCGAGGCCAGCCGCCGGATCTCGCCGCGAATCGCGCGCATGTGCGTGACCGCGTTGGAGACGTCACCGGTCCCGGCCTCGCCCTTGGAGCGGATCATCGCCGCACCCTCGGTGAGCCGGCGCAGCGCCTCGCCCAGGTTGGTCGCGCCGCACACGAACGGCACGGTGAACGCCCACTTGTCGATGTGGTGGGCGTAGTCCGCGGGCGTCAGCACCTCGGACTCGTCGATGTAGTCGACGCCGAGCGACTGCAGCACCTGAGCCTCCGCGAAGTGACCGATTCGCGCCTTCGCCATGACCGGGATCGAAACAGCCGCGATGATGCCGTCGATCATGTCCGGGTCGCTCATCCGCGACACGCCGCCCTCGGCACGGATGTCGGCGGGAACCCGCTCCAGCGCCATCACGGCTACCGCGCCGGCGTCCTCGGCGATCTTGGCCTGCTCAGGCGTGACGACGTCCATGATCACGCCGCCCTTGAGCATCTCGGCCATGCCGCGCTTGACCCGCGCCGTACCGGTTGCGTGCTCGCTCATACGTCGAGGGTATGACGGGTGGCAACTGGAATCGCGGGGGTCGGAAGCTCGTCGTCCTGCATCTCGAAGTACGCCGGGTGCGGTGCGCGTCCGGCGAGACGCAGCCACCGCACGACCCGCCGGTCGCGGACGACGAGCGCATCACGAACCGTGTCGTTGTAGAAGCGGCGTGCGTAGGTCGCCCGCAGCGAATCATCGTGAACCTCGATCGCCGCGGCCGAGGGGTCAAGGAAGATTCCGGCGTGCTTCACGGACAGCCTGATCAGCGCCACCGACACGGCGTTCTCGACGATCTCGCGGTCGTGACCGAGCCCGCTGACCTCTGTCGTGGCCGCAGCGAGGCGCAACAGCCGCTCACGAGTGGGCGCGGGAAGCTCCTCCGCCAGCGCGACGACTGCCTCGGAACGCAGCCGAAGCTGCGCATCGAGAGCGGCAGCCGCCGCATCGATGCGCGCGTGCAGTCCGTCGAGGCGGTGCGCGGACCAGTAGCAGTACATCGCCAAGACGCCGAGCACGGCAGCGAAGCCGATCACCCTGACCGTCACGCCGACGAGCCTAGGAGCGCGGGCTCCGCGCAGGGCCCTGGACGGAACAGGGACGGGCTACATCCCCTGGAGCTGAGACTCGAAGGTTGCGGGGTCGACGATGTCGGGGTCTTCCTCGACAACTCCGGTCGATGCGGCGATGGCCGTCTCGTAGACGCGCAGGATCTCGCCGGACACCACCGACCAGTCGTAGCGCGGCACCGCGGCGTATCCGGCTTCCCGCAGCTCCTCCCGGCGGTCGGGCGACCGGAGCAGGCTCGCGCAGCCCTCGGCCAGCGCCACCGGGTCGCCGACGTCGACCAGCTCTCCGAGTCGTCCGCCCTGCAAGACCTCGGCGAACGCGTCGAGCCGGCTCGCGACGATCGGCGCCCCCGCCGCCATCGCCTCGAGCAGCACGATGCCGAAGCTCTCACCTCCGGTGTTGGGCGCGACGAACACGTCGACCGACGCCAGCGCACGCGCCTTGTCGGCATCACTGACCCGGCCGAGCATCGTGACGCCGGGCGGCACGTCGTCGACCTCGCCGGGTCCGACGACGAGAAGGCGCAGCTCTGGGAACTCGGCGCGCAGTGCCGGTACGGCATCGAGCAGTGTCCGCAGCCCCTTGCGAGGTTCGTCGATGCGTCCGACGAAGCCGATCGCGCCTCCTTCGCCGGGCCAGCCCGGCATCGGAGTCGCACCGGCGTACCGGCCGACGTGGACGCCGTTGGGAACGACGACCGCATCCCCGCCGAGGTGCTCGACGATGGTCTTGCGGGCCGCCGAGCTGACGGCGATCCGACCGGAGAGACGCTCCAGGTAGATCTGCAGCGGGTTCTGCAGCAGGGCCAGGATCCGCGACCGCGGCGCCGCCGCGTGAAAGGTTGCGACCATCGGTCCGCGCGCGTTGCCCATCGCCAGCAGCGACAGCGAGAACGTCTCCGGCGAGTGCAGGTGCAGGACGTCGAAGTGGCCCTCGCGAAGCCAGCGCCGAAGCCGCGCCTGGCTCACCGGCCCGATGAGCAACCGGGAGACCGACCCGTTGAACGGCACCGGCACGCTGCGGCCCGCGCGAGTGACGTAGCGCGGCAACGGCACCTCGTCGTCATCGACCGGCGTGATCACCTCGACGTGGTGGCCGCGCGCGATCAGCGCCTCCGCCAGATCCGAGATGTGCGCGACCACTCCGCCGGGCACGTCCCACGGGTAGGGCGACACCAACCCGATGCGCATCAGGCCATGCCTACACGGCCAGCTCGTCGCTGAGGCGCGACTCGTCCAGGTCGTCGGTCCACACCCGCTGCAGCATGTGCCAGTCCTGGGGCTTCGCCGCGATTGCTTCGGCAAAGGAGTCGGCCATGCGCTGCGTCATCGCCCGGATCTTGCTCTCCCTGCTGCCGCGTGCGGGGACCTTGACCTGCTCATGGATGCGGGCACACCACAGCCGGCGGTCCGGGTAGGTGAGGGTCACCGGCAACAGCACCGCGCCGGTGTCATGGGCGAGAGCGGCGGGTCCCGCCGGCATCCGCGCCTGCGCACCGAAGAACTCGACGGCAATTCCGGTCGCGGTCAGGTCACGGTCGGCGAGCAGGCACAGCGTCCCGCCGGCTCGCAACCGTTCGGCGAGCAGCTCGTACGGCGGGCGCTCGCCACCCGTCAGCGGGATCACCTCCATCCCGAGTGACTCACGAAACGTCACGAAGCGCTCGAACAACGACTCGGGCGAAAGCCGCTCGGCCACCGTCGTGAACGGAACGCCAGTGCCGGCGAGCCACGCACCAGCGTGGTCCCAGTTCCCCATGTGAGGCAGCGCGAGGATCATGCCGTTGCCGGCGGCGACGGCATCGCGCAGCCGCCACTCGTCGATGCACCGCATGCGGCTGACGACGTCCTGCGTCGACAGCTTGGGAAGCTGGAACACCTCGCACCAGTAGCGCATATAGGAGCGCACACCCTCCCGGGTGAGCAGCCGCAGCTCGCGCTCATCGAGCTCCGGCCTGACCCGAGCCAGGTTCTCCTGCAGCCGCACGACGCTCGGGCCTGACCTGACCCAGTAGGCGTCGGCAAGAGCGTCGAACTGCCGGCGCGCGATCCGTTCCGGCATGCCTCGCATCACCGCCCAGCCCGCGGCGTAGACCGCGTCGGCCAGTGTCTCGTTCACGTCCACCACCCCGCCCGCCACCCAATAATGGCGAGTCGGCTTCCCCAGCTCACGTTGTGGCGGCGGTGGGAGCGAGGAGCTTCGCCTGACGGCGGACTTCGACGATCCGCTGCACGACGGTGATCGTCGTCGCGCCGGCCAGGCCCCACAGAGCGATCGCGCGCAGCACCGGCACGCCGAACAAGCCGGACAAGCCGGTGAGCACGAGCACGGCGATCAGCCGTTCGGATCGTTCCGCGATGCCGACGTTGCACGTCATGCCCAAGCTCTCGGCACGCGCCTTCGAGTACGACGTGACGACGCCGGCGACCAGGTCGTAGAGCGCCACTGCGCACAGGGTCGTGTTGTTGCCGTCACCGGCGTACCAGAGGGCGAGCGCTCCGAACACCGCACCGTCACCGACGCGGTCGAGCGTCGAGTCGAGAAAGGCACCCCACGGGCCACTCGTCCCGCGCACGCGCGCGACGGCACCGTCCATCAGGTCGCTGAACACGAACGCGGTGATGACGAGCGTGCCGACGAAGAACTTCCCACGCGGGTAGAAGCCCAAGGCGCCGCCGGAAACACCGATCGTGCCGACAACGGTCAGCGCATCCGGCGTGACGCCGATGGCGACCAGCTTGCGCGCGATCGGCTCGACCACCTTGTTGATCTGCGGGCGCGCGTGGATCCCGAGCATCGTCCGCAGAGGATATCGAGGCTGGGACCTTCTACCCCTTGTCGCCGCGCCCCAAGAGGTGCAGGCTGCCGAGAAGGGCGCGACGTACGGCGTCGGGTCGCGCCACACAGGCACGGCGTCGTGTCGCGCCTCGAGGCAAGGAGGCAGCCATGGCCGACAAGACCAGCACCTCAGGAGCCGCGGGCAGGGCACCTGTGGCCGACGAGCCGGGCCGGATCCGAAATGTCGTGCTCGTCGGCCACTCCGGAGCTGGCAAGACCACGCTGGTCGAGGCCCTGCTCGTTGCGACCGGAACGATTCCGCGAGCCGGTCGGGTCGAGGACGGCACCACGGTCAGCGACTTCGATGAGGCGGAGATCCGCCAACAGCGATCGATCAGCCTCACCGTGGCGCCCTTCGAGCACGGCGGGGTCAAGGTCAACCTGCTCGACTCGCCCGGTTACGCCGACTTCATCGGCGACCTGCGGGCCGGCCTTCGCGCGGCGGACGCCGCTCTGTTCGTCGTCAGTGCCGCGGACGGCATCGACGGCACCACTCAGATGATCTGGGACGAGTGCGCCACCGTCGGCATGCCCCGCGCCGTCGTGATCACGCGGCTCGACTCCCCCCGCGCGGACTTCGACGCCACTCTCGCTGCCTGTCAGTCGGCGTTCGGCGACGGCGTGATGCCCGTCTACCTGCCACTCCACGGCGACGGCGAGGAGGTCGCCGGGTTGATCGGTCTGCTCTCGCAGCAGGTCTTCGACTACTCCGGCGGCCAGCGCGTGCAGCGGGATCCCGACCCGGAGCACCTGCCGCTCATCGAGGAGCACCGCAACGCGCTTATCGAGGGCATCATCGCGGAGTCCGAGGACGAGACGTTGATGGACCGCTACCTCGGCGGCGAGAGCATCGACGTGAAGGTCCTCATCGACGACCTCGAGACCGCTGTCGCCCGCGGCAGCTTCTACCCCGTCCTCGCCGCCTGCGCCGGCACCGGCCTCGGCATGACCGAGCTGCTCGAGGTCCTGACGAGCGCCTTCCCGTCGCCACTCGAGCACCCGCTGCTCCCGGTGACGCGGCCGGACGGCAGCCCGGTCGAGCCACTGACCTGTGACCCGGCCGGCCGGCTGTGTGCGGAGGTCGTCAAGACGACCACCGACCCGTATGTCGGGCGCATCTCTCTCGTCCGGGTGTTCTCGGGGACGTTGCGGCCGGACAACGTGCTGCACGTCTCGGGCCACGGCCTCGCCGACCGCGGCCACGACGACCATGACGTCGACGAGAAGGTGGGCTCGCTCGCCATCCCGCTCGGCAAGACCCTCCACACCATCGATCACGCCGTTGCGGGCGACATCGTGGCGATCGCGAAGCTCTCCCGCGCCGAGACGGGCGACACGCTGTCGACGAAGGACGATCCCCTCCTGGTCCACGCCTGGGAGATGCCGGAGCCACTGCTGCCCGTCGCGATCCAGGCGAAGAGCAAGGCCGACGAGGACAAGCTCTCCACCGGGCTGCAGCGCATCGTCGCGGAAGAGCCGACCGTGCGCCTCGACCGCAACACGGAGACCAACCAGCTGATCCTGTGGTGCATGGGCGAGGCGCATGCCGACGTCCTCCTCGACCATCTCGCGAGCAAGTACGGAGTCGCCGTCGAGCAGGTCGAGCTCCGGGTTCCCCTCCGCGAGACGTTCGCCGGTACGGCAAGCGGCCACGGCCGGCATGTCAAGCAATCCGGCGGGCATGGCCAGTTCGCGGTGTGCGACGTCGACTTCGAGCCGCTGCCCGAGGGGCAGGGGTTCGAGTTCGTCGACAAGATCTACGGCGGCTCGGTACCGAACCAGTTCATCCCCTCGGTGGAGAAAGGCATCCGCGCCCAGATGGAGAAGGGCGTCGCCGCGGGTTACCCCGTCGTCGACGTCCGGGCCACGTTGAGGGACGGCAAGGCGCACTCGGTCGACTCCTCCGACATGGCGTTCCAGATCGCCGGCGGGCTGGCGCTGAAGGACGCGGCGGAGAAGCTGCAGGTGTCGCTGCTGGAGCCCGTGCTCGAGGTGGCCGTGCTAGTGGCGGATGACTACGTCGGCGCGGTGATGAGCGACCTGTCGACCCGGCGCGGTCGTGTCACCGGCACCGAACCGGTCGGCACCGGACGCACCCTGGTCCGCGCCGAGGTGCCCGAGATCGAGGTGACGCGCTACGCGATCGACCTGCGCTCGCTGTCGCACGGGACAGGCACCTTCACCCGCCACCACCTGCGCTACGAGCCGATGCCGTCGCACCTCGCGTCGAAGGTGATCTCCGCGTCGGCCTCATAGTGAGGCGGACGTAGGCTCGACGGCATGATCCTCGCGATCTTCCTGATCCTGCTTGCGGTCTTCGTCATCGTCCCGGTGATCGGGTACGCGATCTGGACGATGTTCATGATCGCGGTCACCGGCATCGTGCTCGGCATCTTCGCGCGCCTGATCATCCCGGGCCGCCAGCCGATCGGCGTACTCGCAACGATCGTGTCCGGCTGGTTCGGGTCGATCGTCGGCGGCCTGATCGGGCTCGCGGCGTGGGGCAGGCACGGCCATTGGTTCCCGCGCGAGCTCATCGACGTCGGGGTCGCCGCGATCAGCGTCCTCGCCTTCTCGGCAGCGCTGCGCCACGACCAGCGGCTCTACGCCAAAGCCGCCCCGAGGAGCCACCAAGGACACCGCGTCATCGACGTCTGACGCTCCGCGGTCACATGCGGTCAGCCGGCCAGGTATCCGCAAGCAGCTTTCGGGTGTCGCGCAGCAGCTGCGGCAGCACCTTGGTCCGCGCGACCACCGGCATGAAGTTCGTGTCGCCGCCCCACCTTGGTACGACGTGCTGGTGCAGGTGCGCGGCAATCCCGGCGCCGGCGACCACGCCCTGGTTCATCCCGAGGTTGAATCCCTGCGCGCCGCTCGCCGCCCGCAGCGTCCGCATCGCGGTCTGCGTGAGCGCCGCGACCTCGGCGGTCTCGGCTGCGGACAGCTCCGGATAGTCCGCGACGTGCCGGAACGGCACCACCATCAGATGTCCGGAGTTGTACGGGTAGAGGTTGAGCACCACATAGGCGAGCTCGCCGCGATGAACGATCAGCCCGTCGTCGTCGCTGTGTGACGGGATCGTGCAGAACGGGCACTCGTCGCTCTTGCCCTCGCCCTGGATGTAGGCGAGCCGCTCCGGCATCCAGATCCGCTGCCAGGCGTCGTGCATCCCAGCGCCCGGCTGGTGTTCCAGGTCGGGTCCCCCGGAGCTCATTCGGTTGCTTCGTCGGGATTCAGGGCATCGGGCTCGATCTGCCGCGAGTCGATGTTGCGAGTGATCTCGAGGATCGCTTCATCCACCGGTACCCCGCGGCGCTCGACCCCGTTGCGGTAGCGCATCGAGACAGCGCCGGCCTCCTCGTCCCGCTCCCCCGCCACGAGCATGAACGGCACCTTCTGCAGCTGCGCGTTGAGGATCTTCTTTTGCATCCGGTCGTCGCTCATGTCGACCTCCGCCCGAACCCCCTCGGCGCGGAGCTTTCCGATCACCGCGTCGAGATAGTCGATGTTCTCGGAACGGATCGGGATGCCGACAACCTGCACCGGCGAGAGCCAGGCCGGGAAGGCCCCCGCGTAGTGCTCGGTGAGCACGCCGAAGAAGCGCTCGATCGAGCCGAACAACGCCCGGTGGATCATCACCGGCTGGTGGCGCAGGCCGTCGTCGCCTTGGTACTCGAGCCCGAACCGTGCCGGCTGGTTGAAGTCCACCTGGATGGTCGACATCTGCCAGGTGCGGCCGATCGCGTCGCGTGCCTGCACCGAGATCTTCGGCCCGTAGAACGCGGCGCCGCCAGGGTCGGGGACGAGCTCGAGCCCGGAGTCAGTGGCAGCGCGCTCCAACGCAGCGGTCGCCTCGGCCCACTCCTCGTCGCTGCCGATGAACTTGTCGGAGTCGTCGCGGGTGGACAGCTCCAGGTAGAACTCGGTGAGCCCGAAGTCGCGCAGCAGGTCGAGCACGAACTCGAGCAGCGCGGTCAGCTCGCCGGGCATCTGCTCCTTCGTGCAGTAGATGTGCGAGTCGTCCTGCGTCATCCCGCGCACCCGAGTCAGACCGTGGACGACGCCCGACTTCTCGTACCGATACACCGTGCCGAACTCGAACAGCCGAAGCGGCAGCTCCCGGTACGACCTGCCGCGTGCCCGGAAGATCAGGTTGTGCATCGGGCAGTTCATTGCCTTCGGGTAGTAGTCGACGCCCTCGAACTGCATCGGCGGGAACATCGTGTCCGCGTAGTACGGCAGATGCCCGGAGGTCTCGAACAGCCCGCCCTTGGACAGGTGCGGCGTGTTGACGAAGGAGTAGCCCGCGGCCTCGTGGCGTTGCCGCGAGTAGTCCTCCATCACGCGGCGGATGATGCCGCCCTTGGGATGGAAGACGGCGAGGCCCGAGCCGATCTCGTCAGGGAACGAGAACAGGTCGAGCTCCGCGCCGAGCCGGCGGTGGTCGCGCCGCTCCGCCTCCTCGAGGGTGTGCAGGTAGTGATCAAGGTCCTCCTGCGACGCCCAGGCAGTCCCGTAGATGCGCTGCAGCTGCGGGTTCTTCTCGTCACCCCGCCAGTACGCCGCCGCGGATCGCATCAGCTTGATCGTCGGGATCAGTCGGGTGCTCGGCAGATGGGGTCCGCGGCAAAGGTCCTTCCATGCCACCTCACCGTCGCGGCGCAGGTTGTCATAGATGGTCAGCTCGCCGGCGCCGACCTCCATCGCCGCGCCTTCGGCGGCTTCCGCCGCCGAACCCTTGAGCCCGATCAGCTCGAGCTTGTACGGCTCGTCCGCCAGCTCGGCACGCGCCTCGTCGTCCGTCACCACGCGGCGGGTGAAGGTCTGGCTGTCCTTCACGATCTTCTTCATCCGGGCCTCGAGCTTCTCGAGGTCCTCCGGAGTGAACGGAGTGTCGACGTCGAAGTCGTAGTAGTAGCCGTTCTCGATCGGTGGGCCGATGCCGAGCTTGGCCGACGGAAACAGGTCCTGCACCGCTTGGGCGAGGACGTGGGCGCTCGAGTGACGCAGCACGGCGAGCCCGTCCGGCGAGTTCATCGGCACCGGCTCCAGGACGTCGCCGTTCGCCGGCTTCCACGACAGGTCGCGCAGGTCGCCGTTGCCGTCGCGGGCGACGACTGCGTCGAGCTCGGCACTGCGGAACAGCGCTCCCGCGGTCGTGCCCGACTCGGCGACAACAGTTGAGCCGGCGACGGTCACGGTGATCTCAGACACGAGCGCGAGATTACTTGGCAGCATGGGGGTGTGGCCGACCAAGAACGTCGCGCCGACGAGTTCGGGGACGACAACCGGATCTCGTTGCGGGAGCTGCTCGTCCACATGGCCGACGAGTACGCCCGCCACACCGGCCATGTGGACTTCGACGGCCGCATCGGTCAATGACCTGCGGGTGACACCCGACCCGCAAAGGAGCACACTCGCGACGTGTACCGGGGACTCGGTCTGGCTGTCATCGCTCTGGTTGCGCAGCTGCTCGTCCCCCTGAGCAGCGCCAGCGCGGTCGCCGTCGTCTCGATCGCGGACTTCTCCGGCGACTGGACGCCGGACGGCACGTCAGACGCCTCGCTCACCGGCCACTCGTTCGCGCTGTTCCCCCTCGACGGCATCACCTCCGCGCAGAGCCTGGTTGGCAGCGACTTCAGCGCGACGTTCGCCAGCTACTGCGATCCGAGCCAGGCCGGCACGCCCATCACCTACTTCGAGCTCGACGACACCTGGAGTCCCGGCGGCAAGATGGGCGGTTGCAACTCCCCTGAGACACAGGGGCACGTCTACGCCTGGGGGTCCAACGAGGACGCGGCGTATGTGCACCAGGTGGTCCTCAACAGCGGCGAGCTGGTGCTCGACGGTGACTGGGGCCTGGAGGACTCCCACGACTCCGTCCACTACCTCCCGTTGCGGGCCCACCACGCCGTCACGACATTCCTCACCAAGATCAAGGACAGCCAGATCGTCAAGAAGCAGTCGCACTTCTACCGCGAGATCGAGATCACCGGATCCGGGGAGACCCGGTTGCTCTACCGGCCGATGAATGACTGCTCGGACACGGCGGTCGACGACGGCGACGGCTCGCTTGGCCTCGAGGTCACGAAGGTCGGCGGCAGCAACTTCGTCGACCTCTACGACCTCACCCTCGGCATCGAGCCCGGGCGGGCGTCGGGCGACTTCCGCGACTGCGGCGGCGAGGTCAAGGAGCTCGAGGAGATCCCGGTCAAGGTGACTAAGACGGACCGCCACGAGAAGGACGCCTGCCCGGTCGGCGCCGAGGGCCACCTCTACTTGGAGGACCACACCTCGAAGCGCAGTGACGTACTGACGCTGTCCGTGCCGAGCTGCCAGATCGGCCTGCAGGTCAAGGCGTCGAAGGCCAGGAAAGGCGACCACGTCGCGGTCGCGATCGACCTGAACAGGAACGGCTACTAGGAACGCCCGAGAAATCGGGCAACCGGGTCGACACGGCCACAAAGATCACCGGCGTGGAGTGGGCGATACTGGACTTGAACCAGTGACCTCTCGCGTGTGAGGCGAGCGCTCTGACCAACTGAGCTAATCGCCCGGCTCGCTGAGCCTACCCGCCGGATTGCTCCACTCGGGTAGGGAGTGGGCGGTTACCGGGACGTCCCTGCGGGAACATGCCATCATCACCACAAACCCGCCGGAGGGCCAGCACCGCCAATGAGCTCGCGACACGACACGGTGACCACCGAGATGGAGCTTCGGCTTGTCATGGCCGATGGGCCCGACCGTGCCGTCCTAGCCGATCTGAGCTACGCGCCCAGTGACCCGTACGCCGTCCGGATCGCCTTCCACACCGGCGGCAGCGACGTCGTCGAGTGGACCTTCGCCCGGTCACTCCTCACCGACGGCGTAACCCACCCGGTAGGGGACGGCGACGTCCAGGTCTGGCCGTGCAAGAACCCCGAGGGCGGCCCGCAGGTGTGCCTGTCGCTGTCGAGCCCTTCGGGACGCGCGTTGTTCGAGGCACCGCTCCCCCAGCTCGTGCAGTTCCTCACCCAGACCTACGCGGTGGTGCCGACCGGCTGCGAGAGCGACTTCGTCGACGTGGGTGCGGAGCTCGCCGCCCTGCTCGGCGAAGAGCAGGCCTGACGCCTCCTAGACGATCCGACCGCCGATGACGGTGGTCGCGACCCCGGCTACGCCAAGGTGCGCGGCGAGATCCACCTCGTGATCGCTCGCCAGGACCAGCAGATCACCACGGGCTCCCACCGCGAGATGACCGCGGTCCGCGAGCCGAAGCGCGCGAGCGCCCCCCAGCGTCCCAGCGCGTAGCGCCTCGTCGACGCCGAGCCCCATCCCCAGGCAGGCGAGCTGCACGGCGTACGGCATCGACTCACACCAGGCGGTGCCGGGGTTGCAGTCCGTGGCAATCGCGAGCGTGACCCCGGCCTCGCGAAGGAGCGCGGCATGCGACCAGCGCTGGGAGCGCGAGTAGAGCGAGGCGACGGGGACCAGCACGCCGACGACGCCGGCGGCAGCAAGCGCTGCCGCGTCGGGTTTCGTGACGTGGTCAAGGTGATCGGCGCTCGCACAGCCCAGCTCGGCGGCAAGCGACGCGGCGCCGGTCAACGCCACCTGCTCGGCGTGGATCCGGATCCCCATTCCGTTGTCGCGGGCGGCCACGAGGATGCGGCGCGACTCCTCGACCGTGAACGCCCCCTCGTCGCAGAACACGTCGCACCACGCCGCGCCGTGCACCTGCGCCGTCGGAAGGCTGCCGACGATCTCCTCGACGTACTCGCTGCGGTCGCGGTCCGGCGGGACGACGTGAGCGCCGAGGTACGTCGACACGATCCCACCCTGCGTGGCGTCGAGGTCACCGATCACGTCGAGCAGCCTCACCTCGTCGACCGGGGTCAGCCCGTAACCCGACTTCACCTCGATCGTGGTGGCGCCCTCCGCCCGCATCCGGCGGATCCTTCGGGTCGCCTCGGACAGCAGGTCGACGGTGTCGGCTGCCCTGGTCGCGGCCACCGTCGCGTGGATGCCGCCCGGTGAGTAGCCCGCGCCACCGAGCCGCGCCTGGAAGTCCTCGCGTCGGTCGCCCGCCCACACCGCATGGGTGTGACAGTCGACGAACCCCGGGATCACGGCCGCACCGGCGGCGTCGAGCTCCTCCCCATCAAGGTCGGCCGGCAGGTCGCGGTCGGCGCCCACCCAGCTCACCGCACCGTCGGTGACCACGACCGCGGCGTGGGTGAGCCGCGGCGACGCCCAAGTGGTCAGCCGGCCGATGTGACGGACGATCAGGCTCGCGCTCACGGTCGGTTGGCTCAGGGCGATTGCCAACCGGGACCGTGCGTGCCCGGCTCGAGCGGCATCCGCACGCCGACGCTGCGCGCGGTGTCGAGCGCGATGTCGTAGCCGGCGTCGGCGTGGCGGATGACGCCGGTGCCGGGGTCGTTGGTGAGGACGAGCTCGAGCTTGCGCCGCGACTGCGCCGTCCCCTCGGCCACCACGACGACGCCCGCGTGGATCGACTTGCCGATCCCGACGCCGCCACCGTGGTGGATCGACACCCAGCTCGCCCCTGAGGCGGTGTTCAGCATCGCGTTGAGCAGCGGCCAGTCGGCGATCGCGTCGGAGCCGTCGCGCATGCCCTCGGTCTCCCGCTCCGGGCTCGCGACCGACCCGGCGTCGAGATGGTCACGGCCGATCACTACCGGAGCCGTCACGGTGCCGCGCGCCACGAGGTCGTCGAAGGCGGCACCGGCGACGTGCCGCTCGCCGTACCCGAGCCAGCAGATCCGCGACGGCAGCCCCTGACCCTTGACCTTCTCGCGGGCGAACCGGACCCACTTCTGCAGCGGCTCGTCGTCCGGGAACGCCTTGAGTACGGCGTCGTCAGTGGCGGCCAGGTCCGCCGGGTCGCCGGACAGGCAGGCCCACCGGAACGGGCCGGCGCCGCGAGCGAACAGCGGGCGGATGTAGGCGACGACGAATCCGGGGTAGCCGAACGCGTCCGCGACCCCGGCGTCGCGTGCTTGGCCCCGCAAGCCGTTGCCGTAGTCGAACACCACGGCACCGGCCTGCTGCATGTCGAGCATCGCCTGGCAGTGCACGGCCATCGCCTGCTGGGCGCGCTCGACGTACTCCGAGGGCTTGGCGTGACGGAGCTCGAGCGCGGCTTCGAGGGCCAGGCCATTCGGGACGTAGCCGTTCAGCGCGTCATGGGCGCTGGTCTGGTCGGTGACGACATCGGGAACAACGCCGCGCGCGACCAGCTCGGGGAAGACGTCGGCGGCGTTGGCAACAACCGCGACCGACAGCGCCTTGCCGTCACGCGCCGCCGCCTGCACGCGGGCCAGGCCATCGTCGAGTGAGTCGGCGATCTCGTCGAGGTAGCCGTGCCCGTGACGGCGCGCGGCACGCGCCGGGTCGACCTCGATGCACAGCGCCGCGCCGCCGTTGCCGGTGACCGCGAGCGGCTGCGCACCGCCCATCCCGCCGAGGCCGGCGGTAAGGACCCAGCGACCGGCGAGCGTCCCGCCGAAGTGCTGTGCCGCCACCTCCGCGAACGTCGCGTAGGTGCCCTGCAGGATCCCCTGCGTTCCGATGTAGATCCACGAGCCGGCGGTCATCTGGCCGTACATCGTCAGGCCCATGTCCTCGAGCTCACGGAAGTACTCGGGCGTGGCCCACTTCGGGACCAGGTTCGCGTTGGCGATCAGCACCCGCGGCGCCATGTCGTGGGTGCGCATCACCCCGACCGGTTTGCCGCTCTGCACCAGCAGCGTGTCCTCAGGCCCCATCGTGCGCAGCGTCTCGACGATCGCGTCGAAGCAGCGCCAGTCGCGCGCGGCCTTGCCCGAGCCGCCGTACACGACGAGGTCGTCGGGCCGCTCGGCAACCTCGGGGTCGAGGTTGTTCTGCAGCATCCGCAGCGCCGCCTCGGCTGCCCAGCTCTGCGCGGTCCGGGTCGTGCCGCGCGGCGCACGCACCACCCGAGCACCCTGCACGTCCACCACCCCACCCGCCACCCAAGAGGGGGCCGGCTTCGCCGGCGCTGATTTTTCGCACCCTACGCCGCTAGGTCAGCGGTGTGACCGATCTCGCGGCACTCAACAGCTCACCGCTGCCGACCAGCCGCACGGTCGCTTCGATCTCGGGCGCGAGGTGGCGGTCCGGACCAGGGCCCGGCACGTCGGCCCGCAGCCGTTCCCGCACTGCGGCGATCGCAGGTGAGGACTGCAGCGGCGCCCGCAGATCGAGTGCTCGCGCGGCCGTGAGGATCTCGATCGCCAGCACCCGCCCGAGCAGGTCGATCGAGCGACGCAGCTTGCGTGCCGCCGACCATCCCATCGACACGTGGTCCTCCTGCATCGCCGACGACGGGATCGAGTCGACGCTGGCCGGCGTCGCGAGCCGCTTGCACTCGCTGACCATCCCGGCCTGGGTGTACTGCGCGATCATGTGGCCGGAGTCGACGCCTGGCTCGCCTGCGAGGAACGGCGCGAGGCCCTGCGACCGGGAGCGGTCGAGCATCCGGTCGGTGCGCCGCTCGGCGATCGAGGCGAGATCGGCGACGGCGATCGCGAGGAAGTCGAGCACGTAGCCCACGGGCGCGCCGTGGAAGTTGCCGTTGGACTCCACCCGGCCGTCCGGCAGCACCACCGGGTTGTCGATGGCGGCGGCCAGCTCGTACGACGCGACCCGGCGGGCGTGCTCGATCGTGTCGCGGCAGGCGCCAGCGACCTGCGGCGCGCAGCGCAGCGAGTACGCGTCCTGCACCCGGGTGTCCTCGGGCCCGGCGTGGGACGCCACGACCGGCGACGCCGCGAGCAGCGCCCGCATGTTGGCCGCGGACACGGCCTGCCCGGGCTGCGGGCGGAGCCCGAGCAGGTCGGCCGCGAAGGCCCGATCGGTGCCGAGCAGCGCTTCGACGCTCATCGACGCGGCCAGGTCCGCGGTCGTCGCAAGCCGGTCGAGGTCGGCGATCGCGAGGACCAGCATCCCGAGCATCCCGTCGGTGCCGTTGAGCAGCGCCAGCCCTTCCTTCTCGGCGAGCGTGACCGGCGTGAGGCCGGCGTCGCGCAACGCCGCTGCGGCCGGTCGCGTCGATCCGTCGCCGGCCTGCACCTCACCCTCGCCCATGAGGACCAGCGCGCACGCGGCGAGCGGCGCGAGGTCGCCGCTGCAGCCCAGCGAGCCGTACTCCCCGACGGCGGGAGTCACGCCGGCGTTGAGCAGTGCGACGATCGCCTCCGCGGTCTCCGGACGCGCACCGGTCCGGCCGGTGGCGAGCGTCCGCAGCCGCAGCAGCTGCATCGCGCGCACGGCCTCTCGCTCGACCAGCGGGCCGGTTCCCGCGGCGTGCGAGCGGACGAGCGAGCGCTGCAGGTCCGCGCGTCGGTCGACCGGGATGTGGGTCGTCGCAAGCGCGCCGAAGCCGGTCGAGACGCCGTACGCCGGACGATCGCCGGCTGCAAGCGCGTCGACATGGGCGCGCGCGACCGCCATCACCTCCAGCGCGGCGGCGGACAACGCGACCGGTTCGTCGTACCTCGCCACGGCAACGACGTCGGATGCCGCGAGCGGGTCCGGCGTGACGACGACGGTCATGTGTCGACCTCCGCACTGCGCTGCGCGAAGACCTCAGCGGCCCGTGTCGTGAGCGGGCCGGGAGCAGCAGGCAGCACCCGCCCGTCCACCGCCCGGATCGGCTGGACGTCGCGCGTCGTCGAGGCAAGGAACGCCTCGTCGGCGGCTGCGAGCGCGGCGACCGGGAGTGGACGCTCGGCGACGTCGCCGAGCCACTCGACGATCAGGTCGCGCGTGATGCCGGACAGGCAGCCGCTGTCGAGCGGCGGCGTGATCAGCTCGCCGTCGATGCCGACGAACACGTTGCTTCCGGTGCCTTCACACAGCTCACCGCGGGTGTTGCCGAAGATCGCCTCCGCGGCACCTCGCTCATGCGCGTACCGCAGGGCGATGACGTTGTCGGCGTACGACGTCGTCTTCAGGCCCGCCGTCGCGGCGCGCTCGTTCCGCGTCCACGGCACGACCACGACGTCAGCGGTGGGCGGCCAGTCGGCCAGCGGCGCGGTGGCGATGATCACGGTCGGCGGAGCGTCACCGCGATCGCTCCCAAACGGCGCCGGGCCGCCGGTGACGGTGACCCGCAATCGGGAACGCGGCTGTCCATCCACCTCGAGAACCCGCTCCACCCCGGCCCGAATCGTGTCCAGGTCGACCGGCAGCCCGAGGCCGGCCGCGGAAGCGACGAGCCGGTCGAGGTGGCGGCTAAGGGCGAACGGCCGGCCGTTCACCACCTTCATCGTCTCGAAGACGCCGTCACCGACCGTGACGCCATGGTCGTCGGCTCGCAGCACCGGTCGGCCGGCCTCGACCAGCTCGCCATCCACCCAGAGCGTCACGGTTCGACCCGCATCGCCAGGCCGGCCGCGATCTCGAGCAGGCACATCGCCGCCAACCGCACCGTCCGCTCGTCAGGCGCGTCACGCGTCGCGTCGACCTCGGTGATGTCGACCGCGCGAACCCGGGGGTCGGCGCCGGCCAGGAACGCAGCGCGCATCACCTCACTGGCCGACAGCCCGCCCGGCAGGCTCGCCGGGCACGCCGGTGCCACCGCACGGTCACAGACGTCCATGTCCAGGTCGACGTACACGCCGCCGCCACCCACCGCGGCAGTGTCGAGGGCCTCACGCATGCAGTCGGCGATACCGCGCTCGGCGACCTCCCCACGGCCGATCACGGTGACGCCACGGGCATGGGCCTCGGTCGCGTAGGACCGGCTGTTGGCCCAGTCCGCGATGCCGACCTGGACGACGTTCTCGCCGGGCAGGCCGGCGGTGATCAGGTCGCGGACCGGGGTGCCGTTGCTGCGCCCCTCGCGCAGGTCGTGGTGCGCGTCGAGCGTGACCAGACCGGCCCGCCTGAGGTCTTCGGCAAACAGGCCCGCCATCGCGGGGTAGGTCAGCGCGTTGTCGCCGCCGATGAGCACCAGCAACCGGGCCTTGGCGGCAACCGTCTCGACGGCCTTCCGGACCCGCCACTCCCCCTCGACCTCGTCATCCGGGTCGTCGATGTCGCCGCGGTCCCACGGGTTGACCAGCTCGGCGACATCGAGGCGGCGCGCCGCCGACCACGTGGAGAGCCTGCCCAGGGCCCGCCGCACGGCGGCCGGGGTGGCGTGCGCGCCGGTCTTGGAGATCGAGGTCGAGAACGTCGGTACGCCGATCACGGCGAGGTCCACCTCGCGGTCCCCCGGACCCCCCGCGAGCCAGTCGGCCGCCTTCGGCCAACGCTCGTCGGAGCCGGCTGCGGTCACGACGCGATGCTGTCATGGCGCGGGGATCCGCCGCTGTCACGGCCGCGACTCTTGTAGAGTCGTCGAAGCATCGATTTGGGCTCTGCGCTCAATCGTGCGCGGACGTAGCGCAGCTGGTAGCGCATCACCTTGCCAAGGTGAGGGTCGCGGGTTCGAATCCCGTCGTCCGCTCGGTGGGCGCCTTCCCGGCGCCCATCCGCTTGGTTGCAGAACCCGGCGGGTTGGCCGAGTGGCTTAGGCAAGGGCCTGCAAAGCCCTGTACGCGGGTTCGATTCCCGCACCCGCCTCAGTACGCTCAGTACGACGTAAGGGCGATTGGCGCAGTCTGGCTAGCGCGCTTCCTTGACACGGAAGAGGTCACAGGTTCAAGTCCTGTATCGCCCACAAAAGTCTTGCGCCAGCCAGCCCAGACCGGCTGCATACTTCTCGCATGTCTCGGATCGGAGTGCTCGCCGCGGTGAGCACGCTGACGTTGCTAGCCGTCACCGCCGAGCCGGCCTCGGCGTATGGCTCGAAGAGGCCTCCCGTCGCCGGTAGATGGGTGCTGATGCACAACCAAAACGGCGATGTCGGCGGCCAGTTCACAATCACGCACGGTCCGGTCACCGTCCACGACTTCGAGCTGGACCCCGATGGGCGGACACCCGACGAGTGCGGCACCGACCCGATCACACTGGTCGGCAGCCACCGCATGCACCTCTACAGCGGCAAGAACGTTTACGGCCTCACGTATGTCGCGTGGGCCATCGGCCGGAACACCCCGAATGGTCGCAGCCGGGTCATCCAACTCGTGCCGGTCACCTTTGCCCGCGACGGCAAGCAGTTCTCCGGCAAGCTCGTATTGCAGATCCAGTTCCCTCGGGGTGGCGCCACCCCAAAGACCGACGGCGAAGCGCAGTTCAAACAGGCCGGGCAGACGTGCGGCGTCTCCTTCAACGTCGCAAAGGCGTAAGTAGCCGTACGACCTTCCCGAGCAACATGACGACCGCTATCCCGCCGCGGGTATCGGTCGCATCCGTGGACCGGTGCACAGGAGTGGAGTCAGCAGCCGGGGACGGAGCGCCTGCCGTGGTGCCGATTAGGTGCGGCCTGACCGACGGTGCCCCATACGACGATCGGCGTACACGGGCTTCCGCCGGACGGCGCAAGTTCCCTGGTCAGGGCGGTACGACGGCCCACGGCCCATTACGCTCCGCCCGGACAACACGGGGCGGAGGGGACAAATGGCACGTCGTCTGGGAGCGGTTCAGGCTGACAGAGCGCGCTGGACGATGGTGGTGGCGCTGCTTCTCGGGGTCGCGGCGTGGCCCGTCACTGCTGCGGAAGCGAACTCGAGCACGGCAGCTCGAACGACGACAAGCGCTGTTCCAGGTCAGGTTCTCGGACCATGCGGCGTCGCCGGGCCGGAGTCAGACAAATGCCCCTCCGTTGCCTCTCACGGTCGCGTTGCGCATTCAACGACGAGCAGCTCCGTTCCGGATCTGAACTTTCAATCGCAAGTCGTCGACACGCAGCACTTCGGGCCCACCTCGGTGTCGTGTCCCTCGTCGACGTTCTGCGCCCTCATCGATGGGTCCGGGTCCGTGATCACCTTCGACGGCACCAACTGGTCGAGCCCCGCACCCGTGGACCCGACCGGAGTCTTCCCTCGCCTCTCGTGCGCCTCAGCGACATTTTGTGCAGCGGTGGATCCGCAGGGTGGGGCCGTGGTTGATCACGGCGGGACGTGGTCGGCGCGGTCCGTCGTCGACAGCTCCACACCGACGAGCGTGTCCTGTGCGCCGGCGAGCACATTCTGCCTCGCAGTGGACGAACAAGGCAGCGCGGTCACTTTGAACGACTCCACCTGGTCGCAACCGACCGCGGCTGATTCAGGACACGCCCTCAAATCGGTGTCCTGCACCGCCCCGACGTTTTGCGTCGCCGTCGACGCGGACGGCGGAGCCGTCGTCTACAACGGCACAACATGGTCGCCCCGAACAGCCGTCGACTCTTCGGTCACGCTCAACAGCGTTTCTTGCACGTCGACGAACTTCTGCCTTGCCGCAGGCTACGACCCCAACTTCAGCGGGGCATACGCCGCATTCGACGGCACCGACTGGAGTGCGCCCACATCGAATCCGGAGGCATGGGTCGCTGACCTGACGTGCACGACTTCAACCTTCTGCCTCGGAGTTAACGGAGCAGGTGCGAATACCTTCGATGGCCACAGCTGGTCAGGCGCCACCGTGGACCTGCAGTCCTTCCTCACCGCCGTCTCATGCTCGTCCACCTCATTTTGCGTCGCCGCTGACAACGACGGCCGCGTCAGTACGTTCGACGGCACCGCGTGGGGTTCGCCGACACGGATTGAGGACACGCAGGAGGGTCTCGATGGGATCTCGTGCCCGAGTCCGACCTTCTGTATGGCGGCCGGCGACGAGGACGCAGTGGAGTTCAGTGGCACTGATTGGGGGACGCCGGAACATCTGGACCTCGCCGGTGACGATCTGAGCGGAGTCTCCTGCACCTCGCCGACTAGCTGTGTTGCCGTCGACTATGACGGAAACGCCTTTCACTTCAATGGGACCGACTGGTCCGGACCTACAGTCGCGCAAAGTGACGGCTATTTCCGTTCCGTCTCGTGCGCGAGCCCCTCGCTGTGCGTCGCGGTCGGGAACGTCGGCAAGATTGCCCAGTTTGACGGCACCAGTTGGACCCATCAGCCCGTCGATGACTTCGGCGGCGACCCCACGTTGTCATGCGTCACCCTCAGTTCCCATCCTGAGTGTGTCGCCGTCGGCAACACAGGAGAAGCGCGCACCTACGACGGCACATCTTGGTCTGCAGTGACAGGCGACGGCCTTACGAGAAACACCGACGCCGCGGTTTCCTGTGTCGCGAACGGCGCCAGCCCGTTCTGCGCGGTCGTCGACGGGCTGGGAGAAACCACCACGTTCGACGGCACGACGTGGTCTGCACCCCAAACGCCCGTAACCGGCGCCTGGTTGATGTCTGTCGATTGCTTCGCGGCTGGCCAATGTCGAGCCTTCGCTGCTAACGGCACTGGGACCGGCAACCCGTCGTTGACACTCGAAGGCGGAAGCTGGAGAACATCCTCCGCTACGAACTACGGATGGCCCTACGCGAGCTCGTGCCCGACGTCAGTCTTCTGCGCGCTGGCCGGCTCAGGCGTCGACATCGCCATGTCGAGCCCGCTCCCAGCAGCACCGACCAACGTCAGCGCCACCGCAGGAGACGCGCAAGCGACCGTGTCCTGGGACGCACCCGCCCTGACGGGCAGCGGGCCGATTACGGGCTACGACGTCCAATACACCGTGCTGTTCTCAGGCAACCCCTGGACATCCGCCTCGAGCGCGTTCCACACCAATCCCGCAGTCACCGAGACGGTCACGGGCCTCTCCAACGGCGTTACCTACGTCTTCAGGGTCGCCGCCATCAATGCGTCAGGGACCGGGGCCTACTCGACGGTGTCAGCCCCCGTCACCCCTGAGAGCGGCGGTGGCGGTGGCGGTGGCGGCGGTGGCGGCGGTGGCGGGGCCGTACCCCCTACGCCCTCCCCCTCTGCGTCACCCACGCCGACCACGTCACCCACGCCTACCAGCTCGCCCACGCCAACGAGCGCGCCCCCCACGCTGACCAGTCCCCCGACGATTGTGGGGACGGTCAAGGTCGGCGGCTCGGTCACATGCTCAGTCCACTACGACGACGCCACCTGGCAGGGAACATCCTGGCTGCTGGACGGGCACCGCATTCCGGGGCACGTGTCCTCGGCGTTGACCATTACGGCAGACGACTTCGGGCATGCGTTGAGTTGTCAGGCCGCGGCACATAACGATGCGGGCTGGACTAACCCGTCCGTGACGGAAGCGGTTGACGTGGCCCGTGGTCCCGCGCTCAACGCGACCGATCATCCGCTGATCGTCGGCATGTTCAGCTCCGGCCACCGGCTCACCGCGGACCCCGGCGATTGGTCACCCGAGGCCAGCGACATCTCCTACCAATGGTTGCGAGACGGAAAGGCGATCCCTGGAGCGACGGGGCGGCACTACCGCCTGCGACGCCGGGACGTCGGCACACGGATCTCCGTACTGGTCACCGCTACCCGACACGGGTACGCCCCAGGACGGACCCTCAGCAGCAGCCATTCGATCGCTCGCGGCTCCTAGCAAGGTCCGACCCGCCCACTCGCGACGTAGACCACTCGGCGAAAGTCTGCCCCGCCGACCTCGGCTAACGGAGCCGGTAGCTTGCCGTTCCGCTCGCGGGTGTCGGTTCGCCGCCGTCACCGCCGCCGTCGCCGTCGCAGTCTGCCCCGCAGGGCACGACGACGTTGAGCTGAATCGACCCCGCGCCCCGCACGGCATCGTCGATCCGCACGTGGTGCGTCTTGGTCACCGCTGTCCCGCTGAAGTCCTGGTAGGACAGCTGAGCCACGACGTCGTTGCCGTGCGGGATCGAGTTGACCAGCTTCATCACGCCGGCCAGGTCGGTCGCCGTGGAGGTGTCCGGGAACTGCTCAGCCAGATCCTCCCCGCCGGTCACCTGGAGCTGCGCCGGGCCGGGCCCAGCAGCCGCGGGGACGTGGACCGCGAGGTCAACCGTCCGCTTCTTCTGACTGTTGCGGTAGGCGGACAGGTGCGCACGCAGCTGCAGGGTGTCGCCCGGCGCCACGTCGACAGCGGTCGACGGCGTCACGTCCTCCCAACCGCTGCCATCGTTGACCGACAGCCCACTCAGCTCCCACTCCGCGAGTCGCCGCTCCGTCACCGTCGCATGGACCTTGACGTTGCTGACGGAAAGCGCGTCGAACGGGTTCCCGACAACCGCTCCCAGCAGGTTGTCGATCTCCATCGCCGTCTGGAACTCGACGTCGTACGGATCGGTCACCACATCACTGCGATGCAGCGTCCATCGCTTCCCGGACTTGGTCCGGCCGGTTGCGGTGAAGGCGTACGACGCCGATCCGGCGCCTTCGGTCTGCGCGGTGGTAAGCAGGTTGAAGTACGTCGACCCACCAGCCGCGTCCGCGACCTCATCGACGACCGGGGTGTGGCTGACACCGGTCCGTCGCAGGCCGGTGGCGGTCGCGAAGGCGTGCGTCGTGATCCGGGTTGCTGACGGTGCCCGGCCGAGCGTGGCCCGGACACCTGGGAGGCGGTCCTGATCGAGCGTCCCGACGATGGGCCCGATGTTCGCCATGACGAACGACGGCCCGGTGGGATCGCGCTGCACGTAGAGCACGCGCGCCGTGTTCGCGGTCTCGGTCGTCGCGCCGAGCTCCATCATCGGATGACCGAACGCCAGCACCTTGCGGCCGCAGACGGCGGTCACCGTGCCGACGCCGCCGATGGTGTAGTCGCCGTAGACGTAGGTGACGGCAAACGGGGCGCCGGGGCGAATCTTCGCCGCGGACCCGCGGTGACTGACACCCGTTGCCCCGCCGGTGTGCAACGAGAACGGTGCCGCACCGGCTTCGCGCAACTGCTTGCGCACCATCGACATCCCCGCTGCCGGCACGCCGGACACCGTGATCGGGGTCGGCAGCAGCCGAAGATCAGCCGAGGACTGCTCACCGGCGGCGCTCGCGTCCCCGCCGCCCGCCATGCTGCGCGGTACGGCGACATGCTTCGCGTAGGTCGCGGCGGGTGCCCTCCGGTCATTCAGCAGCTGGTACATCGCGGCGGCCGGGGTGACACCGGCCTTGTTGGTTGCGCCGAAGGACAGGCCGTAGGACAACGCGCCGATCAGCCGCCCGTCACGGGCGTAGATCGGTGAGCCCGACATGCCCTCCCAGGTTCCGTGGTGCTTGATCGTGCGGGAGTGGGTGGCGATGACGATCATGTCGATGCCCGGCGCGATCCCGTCGTGCAGCACGCCGAGGACCCGCACCGAGAAGGGCGTCGGGGTGGTGCCCTTCACCGTGGTGAAGCCGGTGCCGCGCAGCCCGGCGTGAACCTTCCGAAGCGGATAGGCCGCCGGACAGCGCGCCGATGACCGCGCGGCAGGCCGCGCCGCATGCGCCGTCGAGGCGATCGTCCCGCTCGCTCGTCCTGGCAGCGCCGTGACGGAAAGCCCGACAAACATGACGGTCGCCGCGATGACGGCGATTGGCGCGCGATGACGCGCAGCGGAAACGGACACTCGGCCCCCTCGTCGAAGGTGACCACACCTATCCGGACAATTGGTGTGCGCGCAAGTGCCGAAGGTCCCTCACGTCGAATCGCGCCCCGGAGCTCACCCGGCAGACCGCATCAGGTGCAGGGTTGTCCGCCGATCCGTCCGAGCGGGGTGACGCGCGCCCGATTGACGCGATTCGCGTCGTACTTGCCGTGACCGACCCCATGGCCGGAGGTCAGCTCGATGAACGCTCCGAGGTCGGCATTGCCGTACCGGCGGCCCAAGGCCGGACCCATGAAGACGGCCTGCTGGCACGAGAACGCCTTCAAGGCGTAGACGACGCGGACCCTGCCGGGGAGCAGCGAGTGCTGGATCGCCGCCAGCGCAAGCTCCGCGCTCAGCGGCGGCGAAAACCGCACGACCCCCGCGGACAGGCCCCCCGACCAATGGAGGTGCCCGGTGACCTCGGCATCGATCGCGTCCGCCTCCGCGGTGCAGTTCGATCCCGGCCCGACGCTCGCGGCTATCGCCGCCTCGGCCACGGCAACCCGCGAGGGCAGCGTCTTGAGGACGCCGAGGTCGTCGGCCAGCCCTGCGACCACGCCGGTCACCGCGGGCACGGAGCCGTCGCTGCAGTCGCGGTGCAGCTTCAGCAGCGGCGTGAGATAGATCGCCCTCCGGGCGGGTCGGCCGTCTGTCCGCGCGAAGCGCATCGCCCAGTCCGCGAGGGTGGCGTGCCTTTCCGGGGCCGGCAGCGGGAGTCGGGTGAGCCGCGCCGACGGGGCGCCCGCCCCAGCCGAGCAGCCCGCCGCGGCGAGCAGGGCGAGAGCAGCAGCGGCGAGGCGCCGCTTCAGCTGTGCTCGGGGCCGGGACCGAACTCGGTGACGGCCTCCATGATCCCGGCGAGGTAGCCACCGACGCTGCCGGCGACGAACAGGCCGACGCCGATCCAGAAGGCCGGCCAGTTCCACTCGATGAGCGCGATGCCGCCGAGGATCGTGCCGACGATGATCACGAAGGTCGCCACCCAGATCCCGGGTGCGACGTCGTGACCGCTGTCCTGGCTGGCCATTGATCCTCCTTCTCGACGGCTCGCACGTGCGCTCGCACAAGCCTAAGGCGCGACGGTTTCCGGTTCCGGCTCGGCCCTGGCCCGCTCGGTCTCGGGTCGCGGCCAGAGCCGGTCGAGCTCGGCGTTGAGCTCCGCGCCCAGCAGGATCGCGAGCGCAGTGAGGTACAGGAACAGCAGCACGGCAACCGGCGCCGACAGCGGCCCGTACGTCGCTGTCTTGCGGAACGCCCAGTCGAGCCAGGCGCGCAGCACCGACGACCCGGCAACCCAGAGCAGTACAGCCAGTAACGCGCCGGGTAGCCCCCTGCGCCATGGCGTGCGCACCGGAAGCGCCTGGTGGTAGAGCGTGGCCAGCAAAGCGAGCGAGAGCAGCACGACCACCGGCCAGTAGCACGAGACGACGAGCGCGTTCGCGAGGTTGTGCCAGCGGTCGGGAAACGCATCGACCAGATGCGACGGTCCGAGCACGAGCAGCGGCAGCAGCACGATGGTGGAGAGAACGAAGTAGACGTAGAGCCGCAAGGCGAGCAGGCGGCTCGCGACCGCGCCCCGCTCATGGCGCAGCCCGTACGCGATGGTGATCGTGTTGACGTACGTCGCCATCGCAGACGAACCGGTCCACAGCGAGACGACGAAGCTGATCGACACGACATCGGCGCGGCCGCCGAACAGGATGCGGTGCAGCGCTGGAGCGATGGTCGACTGAACGGCACTGGGCACGATGACGTGGGTCAGGCCCTTGTCGATCGACCGCTGCAGGTCGTTGAGGGCGTCGGCACCGAGCACCCCGCTGAAGAAGCCGATCGTGCCAAGCACCGCGAGGAGCAGTGACGGCAGCGAGAGGAGCTGCCAGAAGCCCACTTCGGCGGCGAGACCCAGCACTCGGTCATGCCAAGCGCGGCGCAGCGTCGTACCGGCTACCTCGCGAATCGACGCCACGCAGGAAAAGGTACGGCGGATTGGGGTGCCAGACTTGACGACATGGCCGCGACACACGAGGTGACCAACCAGCCGCCGCCGCTCGTCGACTACGACGTGTTCAGTGCGGATGAGGCCCTGCTCGAGGGCGTCCGGCGTCACAACGCGGGCTGGGCGATCGAGGACCTCGCCGCGCTCGGGCGCCGGGCCGGCAGCGAGGAGTGCCAGGAGTGGGGCCGGCTGGCCAACGTCCACCCGCCTCGCCTGGTCACCCACGACCGCTACGGCCATCGGATCGACGAGGTCGAGTTCCATCCCGCGTGGCACCAGCTCATGACCGTCGCGATCGAGTCCGGGCTGCACGCGAGCTCCTGGACCGACCCCAAGCCCGGTGCCCACGTCGCGCGCGCCGCTGCCTTCTCGGTCTGGTCCCACACCGAGGGCGGGCACGGCTGCCCGATCTCGATGACCCACGCCGCCGTACCCGCGCTGCGCGTCGACCAGCAGCTCGCGGACGAGTGGGTGCCGCGGCTGATGTCGCGGACCTACGACCCGGGGTTGCGGACGCCGTCGGAGAAGGCCGGCTGCCTGGCCGGGATGGGCATGACGGAGAAGCAGGGCGGCTCGGACGTTCGCACCAACTCGACCCGCGCCGTACCTGCTCCCGACGGCAGCTACCGGCTCACCGGACACAAGTGGTTCACGTCGGCACCGATGTGCGACGTCTTCCTGGTCCTCGCCCAGGCACCCGGTGGGCTCACGTGCTTCGTGGTGCCGCGGATCCTCCCCGACGGCACTCGTAACACCTTCCGGATCCAGCGGCTCAAGGACAAGCTGGGCAACAAGTCCAACGCCTCGAGCGAGCCGGAGTTCGACGAGACCGTCGGCTGGCGGCTGGGCGACGAGGGCGCCGGCGTCCGCACCATCATCGAGATGGTCACCTCCACCCGGCTGGACTGCGTCATCGGTACGGCGACACTCATGCGCGAGGCCGTCGCGCAGGCGACGCACCACGCCAGGCACCGGCAGGCCTTCGGCAAGTACCTCGCCGACCAGCCGCTGATGCGCATGGTGCTCGCCGACCTCGCCATCGAGTCTGAGGCCGCGACCACTCTGATGACCCGCCTCGCCGCGGCGGTCGACGACGACGAGGGACCGTTCAAGCGCGTGGGCCTGGCCGTCGGCAAGTACTGGGTGTGCAAGCGCGGCCCGAATGTCGCGGCGGAGGCGCTGGAGTGCTTCGGTGGCAACGGGTTCGTCGAGGACTTCCCGATGGCGATGCTCTACCGAGAGGCTCCGCTGAACTCGATCTGGGAAGGCTCGGGCAACGTCAACGTGCTGGACGTGCTGCGGGGGCTGGCGCGCGAGCCGGGTGCGTGGGAGGCGTTCCGCGACGAGGTCGCGCTCGCCGGTGGCGCGGACGCGCGCCTCGATGCGGCGGCGAAGTCCCTCGACGAGGAGATGTCCGACACCACCGACATCGAGGTACGCGCCCGACGGCTCGTCGAGCACATGGCGCTGGTCCTGCAGGGATCGCTGCTCGTGCGGTTCGCGCCGCCGGCCGTCGCGGACGCGTTCTGCGCCTCGCGGCTCGGCGGCGACTGGGGTCACGCGTTCGGGACCCTGCCACCCGGCGTCGACACGGCAGCGATCGTGGAGCGCGCGACCCCGAAGGTCGGCTGATCGAGTAGTTCTACTCAGGTCACGGCGGCGCCGCTGGCGCACCGTGAGGATATGAACCCGTACGAGCCTCCGCCCGCCCCACACCCTGCCGGACCGCAGCCCGCCGCGTCGTGGCCGCACGCGTCGTCGCCGTACCCCTCCAGCCGTCAAACGACGCTGCCGCGGCTGTACCGCCCCGGCGTCGAGACCCGCCAGGTGCTGCTCGCCCTGGGATCGCTGTGTCTGGTCGTGGCGTTCAGCGCGGGCACCGCCCTGGTGTGGGGCTCACTCGGCCGCGGCGGCCAGGTGGCGCTGATGGCGGCGGTCACTGCCGTCTTGCTCACCGGCGCCGCAACCGTGCGCCGGCTTCCCGCGACCGCCGAGGCGCTCGGCGTCGTGGGGCTCGCCGGATGCGCGATCGACGCGACCGCCGCCCGCACCCTCCACCTCTCGGCCGCCGACTCGCTGCCCCTGCACTGGTACGTCGTGCTCGCGGCTCTCGCGATCGGTCTGGTGGCCGCGACCTTGACCCTGGTCGCGCCGCGCCTGGTCAGCGCGCCGCTCGCGTGGGCAGGAGCGCTGCTCGTCGCCGCGGTGGCCGCGACCAACCCGACCGCGCTCGACCGCGTGGCGCTGCTCACGCCGGTCGGCATCGCCGTCGCGCTGGTGATCGAGCGCAGCAGCAGCTGGCTGCACCGGCCAGACGCCGCCGTACGGATCCTCAACGCGGCGCTCGGAGGCGCGGTGGCCGTCGTCGGGTTCGCGGCGTCCCTGCTCGCCGCCACGGAGCACGACCCCGCCGCGCTCTACGGCGCGACGCTGCCGCTCGCCCTGCTCGCCCTGCCGCTGCTGGCCCATCGCCCCGGCTGGGTCGCCGACGACGCGTCGGCCTCGCTGTCGGGCGTCAGCGCCGCGATGCTCCTCACCGCGGTGGCGCTGCACAGCAGCTCCGGCGCGCGCGTGCTCGCGGCGCTCGTGCTGCCCGCGCTCGCGGTGGGTCCGCTGCTGTTCGACGGCGCCGGCTGGGTCAGGCGCTTGCGCATCGCCGTCGTCCCGCTGGTCTTCCCCGCAGCCATCGCGTGGCTGTCCCTGATCGGCGCGACGCCCCGCTTCGCCGACGTCAACTTCGCACTGGCTGCCGGCGCCGCCGCAGTCGCGGCCCTCTGGCCCGCCTCACGGCAGGGCAGCGCGCTGGCGCGGGGCAGCGCGCTCGCCGCCGCGGTCGTGTTCGCGAGCGTGGCCGCGGGAATCACGCTCGACCTGCACGCGGTGACGGCGCCGGAGGCGTACACGGCCACACCGGTGGGTCTCGGCCTGGCGTGGGGCGCCGCCCTGCTCCGCCGCGACCGTCAGCTGTCATCGGCGGTGCTGCTTCCCGCGCTGTTCGTCGGGCTGCTCCCGCCGCTGCTGCCCGCGCTCGGTCCCGACGCCGGCCGCCGGGCGGTCCTGCTCGTCGCGGCGACTGTCCTGGTGTGCCTGGGCGCGGAGCTGCGGCTCGCCACACCGTTGGCCGCCGGCGCGACTGTGGTCGGCTTGCTGAGCCTGCGAGTCGCCGGGCCGATGTTCATCGAGCTGCCGCACTGGCTGATGTGGTTCGCGGCCGGGGCCGTGCTGCTCACCCTCGGCGCGACCTGGGAGGCCCGGGTGGCCGACGCCCGCAACCTCAAGGGACTGATCCGGCCGCGCCTCGCGGCGCTGCGGTAGGCGCAGCTACATGTGTGGCTGGGACTTGGACATGTCCTTCGGAGCGGCGAACTTCGTGTCGTCGCCGGGAGCACTCAGCAGATCGTTGCTGAACAGGTGGCAGGTGCTGTCCTTCAACAAGTACGTCGACTCCTGCACACCGCGGGTGTCGGCGGCGCCGCGCAGCAGCGAACAGGTGACCCGCATGCCCAACGTCGGCGAGACGTTGAAGAAGAAGTTGTCGTTGCCGATCGGGTCCGGGCAGCCCACCGACAAGCCGGCAACCCCGCATGCGGGGTCACCATTGAGCGGCGGATTCCCCGACAGCATCGAGCGCCGGATCGGCTCGGGGTATGCCCCAAGCGGCGCGATCAGGTAGCCGAGGAAGTCACCGGCCGTGCCGATGTTCAGATAGCCCTGCATCCCCGGAACGTCGCGACGGACCTCGGCGACGATCTGCGGATACATCTCCCCCGGACCGCCGCTGATCAGGATCTTGCCGATGTGACCCGAGAAGGTCGTCGTCCCGAGCAGGTTCGCGGTGAACCACGGGTAGCCGAGCTGGCGGGCGCCGGGCACACCGATCAGCGACCCGGCGTACTCCAGCCCGACCAGCACCGCTGAGTCGCTGGGGTCCTGGATCAGGTAGCTCGACAGCCCGACGGTCGCGGGCCCGCGAACGGGCTTCTCGTGCCGCACGGCGTACCGGATCTTGATCATCACCCGCGCGGCGTACTGGTCGAGCGCGCAGAGGGACGCCGCCGCGCCCTTAAGGTCGGTGTTGGTGCAGCTCGCGCGCGCCGGCTGGGTCCGGCCGAGGGTGCCGACCTGGTCCATCGCGTAGCCCCCGAACGCCTTCGCGATCTGGCGGTTGAGGCGCCCGACGTAGTCGGCGGTGACGAGCGTGTTGTCCGAGCCGAGCACGGTCGGGTGCGAGGAGTAGTTGACGTAGGTGTCGAGTACCTTGCCGGTCCTCGGGTCGTGCGCCTGCAGGACACGGATCCCGTCGTCCATCACCTGGTTGCGCGCGTCGTTGCTGAACTGGTTGGTCAGCAACGGGTCGTCGTTGACGCTGGGCGGGTACTCGTTGGTCTCGTTCTCCACGCCCGCGTGGGCAACCCCGTAGGTCAGCGTCGCCGGCCGCATCGCCTGCCACGCCTCGACGAGCGCCTTCACGGTGCGGTCGTGGACCTCGCGGAGGTACGACGTCGGGTCACCGCCCCACACGCCGACCGTGTCGGGGCCGCCGTGGGTGTGGTCGGAGTCGACGAGGATCTGGGCCGCGCTCGGCACCGGCGGCGGGTTCTTCTCCGTCGCCGCCAGCGCGTTGATCCTCGCCGATGCGTCCTTGCGGATGTCCTCGATCCCGAACGGACCCTGCTTGTAGGAGATGAAGTAGCCCTGCGTCTCGATCTGAGCCAGCGCGATCGTGTTGTGCCGGTCGCTGACCATCAGGGCGTGGCTGTGTATGCCGTCGCCGAGGATCCCGGTCGCGTAGCGGCCCACCGTGCTCGGCACCTGGAACCTGTTGGCGATCTTGTCGTCGCCGAACCCGTAGCCCCCGAGATAGAAGTCCTTGTTCTTCATCATCGCGCGGGTCGGGTTGATGGACACGGCGGCGCCACCGACCAGGTACGTCGACGAACCTGAAGGCCGCTCCTGAGCCGGGGCGGCTGCCGCATGCGGCCAGAACGAGACCGTGGACAGGCCAATCGCGGCGGCAGCCATGGCAGCACGAGGACGCGTGAACACGCGGGAGGTTTCGCCCGGCAAGCAGCGAAGTCCTGCTGCATGCGCCGCGCGATGCCTGCTGCCGTCGCCGCCCTGTCCCTCACGCTGGGTGGCGTGGTCGGCGTCACCTCCGCCGCCGCGCATCCCGCGCGCTCCGCGACGGCCGCGTGGCACGGCCTGCGCGCCGGCGCGGCGGTCGTCGACGCGACCTGGCACGTCGGCGCCTCCGCCGGTCAGTACGCGGGCGAGATCGGTCCCAACGACATCAGGGGCGAGTGGGACCCGAACTTCGCCTCGGTTCTCAAGAAGTCGTCGTACGGCGTGGCCTCACGGCTGTCGATCACCGCGATCGTGCTGCAGGACTCCAAAGGCGACCCGCCGATTGCGCTGGTCCGCGATGACAACTACCTCGCCCAGGACCTGCTGATCCGTCGGGTCGGTCAGATCCTCGCGGCCGACCACAGCCCGGTGACCTACTCGAACATCTTGCTGTCGGCGTTGCACGACCACAGCTCGCCGTACTACTCGACGCCCGCCGCCGGCGTCTGGCTGTTCCAGGACGTCATGGACCTGCGCATGTTCGAGTACCAGGCCCGGCAGATGGCAACCGCGATCGAGCAGGCCGACGCCTCGCTGCGGCCCGCCCGAGCCGGCGCGACGACCGTGCAGTTCGGCGGCTTTCAGGGCAACATCGCCGGCGCGGACGTCAACGAGGACGGCTCTCCGACCGGCTACCCGCAGCAGGACAACGACCACAACGTCGCCGTCATGCGGATCGAGGACATGTCGAACCCGTCGCACCCGACGCCGCTGGCGACCTGGGTCGACTACGCCCAGCATGGGGAATCCCTCGACGAGTACGACCTGATCAGCGAGGACTGGCTGGCGCCGTTCATGCGCTACATGACCGCAGCCACCCACGGCCCGATGGTTTTCAGCCAGGGCGGCGTCGGGTCCGCCGAAGGGCCGTACGAGCACGCCTACCCGCCGGGCGAGGCGCCGGTCCTGAAGGACCACGGCGACAAGGTCTACGAGATCTACGGCCACCTCGGCTACGCCCAAGCCGAGCGCGGCGCGCACCTGCTCTTCGAGCACGCCATTGCCGCGTGGCGGGCGATCGGCGGCGCGCACAACGGCATCAAGGTCGACGTCCCGTTCCAGGACGACCCCAAGATCCAAATGCTGACCCGCTGGTACGGCGGCCCGGTCTCACACCCGTACCCGTCGGTCGGCAACTGCCGAACCGGCCCGACGGTCGGCGGCGACCCGGGCGTGCCCGCAGCGGGCCTGCCGGACTGCGAGCGCGGCAACGACGTCGGCATCCCCACGCTGCCGTTCTCCAGCACGTTGTTCAACCAGATCAAATCCACGGGCCTGTTCATCCCGGACAACTACGACGCCCCGTCGTTCGAGGCGGTCGAGGAGAACCTGCGGATCAAGCTGCAAGCGGTGCAGATCGGGCAGATCCTGCTGGCGTCATGCGCCTGCGAGGCGCAGGCGGACCTGACGCGCAACATCGAGTCGCGCACCGACCGGCGTACCGGTAACGAGTGGCTCGGCTTCGACTACGGCAGCCAGAAGGACGTCAATGAGGGGTGGCCGGTCGGCTACAACCGCGGGCTGCCCAAGAAGCACGTCCGAGCGTGCTACCGCGCCTCCAAGGCGGCGTACTCCTGTCCCGATCCACGGGACCCGTTCGGCGTCGCGCGGCTGACGACCCCGGTCGCCGCCTTCCAGCACATGGAAGCGGAGATCCACAACAACGCGGCGGGCTGGAACGACGTCGGCAACATCACCCGCGCGGTCTCCGAGCCGACCAACGACAGCAAGGTGCTCGGCAACTTCACCCACACCGAGCTCGGTGCCGGGAAGTACGCGAACTGCCCGGGCTTCAAGCTGTCGGTCGCACTCGGCCACACCGGCGACTACAACGGGTACACGGTGTCCTACCGCGAGTACGAGGCGCGCGACTCCTATCGCAAGGCACTGACCAGCTACGGCCCGCACACCGGTGACTACTTGGCGACGAACCTCGTCGGGATGGCCGCCAACCTGCTCTGCGGATCGCCGGTGCCAACCGAGCCGACGGATGCCGTCGCCGCAGCCGACGAGGTGCGTCAGGCCAACGAGGCGACGGTCCTCGGCGAGATCTCGTCGGCCTACTACGACGGCTGGAACGCCCGCGTCCCCAACAGCGTCGGGCCGGCAAAGGTCGTCGCGCAGCCGAAGAACCTGACCCGCTTCGACGACGCGACCATCACCTGGGTCGGCGGCGACAACTGGACCGACGACCCGACTGTCGTCGTGCAGCGTCGCGTGCACGGCGTATGGCACCCCTACGCCGACCAGAGCGGGCAGATCCAGGTCGTCCTCGACCAGCGCGCGGCGCTGTCGACCGCCGCGCTGAACCAGCTCACGGGCAAGCAGAAGTGGACGTGGACGGCATCGATGGAGGTCTACGACTCCTACCCGCGCGCCGACATCGCGGGTGGGCAGGTGCCGAACGGCCGGTACCGCTTCGTGATCGACGGTCACATTCACACCGGCGGGGCGGCGACGCCGTACCACCTGGTGTCGCGGACGTTCCGGGTCTCACCGTGGCGTGGCATCAAGGTCTCGCACCTGCGCGCGTCGGAAGGCATCGTGTCCTTCCGGATCGCGCCCATCCGGTATCCGCGGCTGCCGATCCACGTGCCGCACGCGTTGCGCCGCTTCTACGCCGACAACGGCGGCGGGCTCGGCAAGCCCAACACGAGCGTGCTGTGCCCGACGTGCAGCTTCGAGCCATGGGCGACGAGGGGTCACGTCGCGCACGCCACGCTGTACGTCGTGAACAACCGCGGCCGCGTGCTGCGTACTTTGCCTGCGCATCAGTCGAAATCGCAGCCGGACCTGTGGACCGCTCACCTGTGGCTGCGGCCAGGGCAGCGCGCGGTGGTGCCGGCCGGCGGCGTACGCGACACCTACGGCGAGACGAACAAGAAGCAACTCGTCTACTGAGCCCGGCCGCCCTCGCGGATCGAATGTCACATAGGGGTTGTGACACCGCGCCCCTATGTCACACCCGTGTCGCGTTTCACCGCCCTCATGTCACATAAGTGCTGAGATTCACAACACCTATGTCACATCCGAACGCCGGCCAAGGGGTCACAGCTTCGGGTTGTAGCCACTCTGTCCACACTCCCCCAGTGGCCATCGCGGCGCCCTCGGGCTGACCAGCATCGTGCTCGGGTCGTCCACCTTGACCGGAGGTATGCCCGTGCACCGATCCCATTCGTTCTTGCTCCCCGTTTTCGCCGCTGCGATCGGGTTGGCGGCCGCGCCGTCGGCCACTGCCGCTGCCCGCTCGAGCGTGACCCGGCATGACACGTCGGTGTGCCGGCACGTCGGGACCGCGAAGGCGCGCTGCTTCGCGATCCGACTTGATCGCTTCCGGTCCGGGCGGGTCCAGCACGCAACCGCGCCGCTCGGCTACGGCCTCGCTGACCTGCAGTCCGCGTACTCGCTGCCATCAGGCGAAGCCGGCACGGGCGAGACGGTCGCGATCGTCGACGCGTACGACGACCCGAACGCCGAGCGCGACCTCGCGGTCTACCGCGCGCAGTTCCAGCTGCCACCCTGCACCACCGCCAACGGCTGCTTCGACAAGGTCAGCCAGCGCGGCGGCGCGGACCTGCCGGTCGCCGACCCGGGCTGGGCCGAGGAGGAGTCGCTCGACCTCGACATGGTCTCGGCGGTGTGCCCGAACTGCCATGTCCTGCTGGTCGAGGCCGACACCGCGTCGATGGCGAACCTTGGCGCCGCCGTCGACACCGCCGTGTCGCTCGGCGCGGACGCCGTCAGCAACAGCTGGGGTGGCCCGGACATGAAGGACACGTCGTACGGCCGCTTCTTCCACCACGCCGGGGTCGCGATCACGGCGTCAGCCGGCGACTCCGGGTACGCCGTGAGCTACCCGGCGTCATCGAAATGGGTGACGGCGGTGGGCGGTACGACGCTGCGGCGATCGACCTCACGCCGGGGCTTCGCCGAGACCGCCTGGTCAGGGACCGGTAGCGGCTGCTCGGCGGACAACGCCACCACCTGGCAGCAGGCCTCGACGACCGGCTGCGCCGGCCGGGCCGTGGCCGACGTCTCGGCCGTCGCGGATCCCGCGACCGGAGTCGCGGTCTACGACAGCCTGGCGTTTCAGGGCGCGAGCGGCTGGTTGACGTTCGGCGGAACGAGGGTTCTCTTAGTTCACCCAAATCTTGTCCGGCCCGCCGTTGGGCGAATCGGAGTTTGGGGACTCAGCTGGACAAGATCAAACGGTGGCGCAGGAGCCGCCGCCTACGGCCTTGACGCTTGAGACGAGGTGGCTATTGATGGAGGTCTTGATGAGCATTCGAATGTTCGTGGCCCCGCCGGGGGGGATCTTGTTGGCTGGTCCGTCCGTGTCGTCTCCGACGTCGGAACCTCCGCTGTCGAGCGCAGCGACCGTGCAATAGGCAGTGGCCGGGCTGGACCCATGGTTCGTGTATCTGACGGTCGCCGCGACGTGATTGGCGCCCTCCGGTTGCCAGCCCGTGACCGTGGCGCTGATCTTGCTCTGGGAGCTCGAGCAACCGCTCACGCTCAGCAAGACGATCACGCCTGCGATACACGCCATTCGATGAGTCCGGCGCGATTCAGCCATGCCCCGATCCTGACATATATGTCATGGCGTGCCCACTGGGTACCGGAAACCGTGAGGCGTGCCCGACCGTGTCCCTCCCGACGCAGATCTGATCGCATGGGGGATGCGATTGCGGCGTCTGCGCGAGGCGCAGGGGTTGAGCATCGAGACGCTCGCGGAGAAGGCGGGGGTGTCGGCACGCCAGTTGATCCGCGTGGAGCACGGCACCACGAGCGCGACGGTTACTTGGGTGCTGATGATCGCGGAAGCGCTGGGCGTACATCCAGCTGACCTGTTTCGCGACTCCGGTTAGCCTCCCGGCGGTCGGCCCACCGTCTGGCCCAGGCATGATCTACGCCGTGCTGTACGACGAATGGGACGTCTCTTGTCATGGCCCGGCAACGAACGACGAGGCCATCGTGGCCGCGGTTGTTGGTCAGGTGCACACCTTGATCAACGACCTGGTGGAACGAGCCCGACAGGCGGGCATCACGCTTGTCGTCCGCCCAGAGAACGGTTCCTAACTGCCGCTGACATACCCGCTCGGGGCGACGGTGCCGACCGACGCGCCGGACGGGGCGAGCGGCACGACGATCGTCGACGACTCCACGCCGCGGAACGCCGCAGTCTCGAACGGCTCGACGAACGTCTCGTAGTCGTTCGTCGCCTCCAACGTCGAGTCCCGGACGACGCCGAGGTCGAGGCGGCCGCCGTCGAGGAACTGGAACGACCCCTCGGCGAAGATCGTGAACGCGCAGTGCGACGGCCACGCCGCCAGCGACCCGCCGTTGGTCTGGGCGCCGAAGCTCTGAGCCGGGATCGCGACACCGCTGAGGGTGACCGGCGTCGGGGAGTCCATCGCCCAGATCGGCGTGATACCGCGAACGTCGAGCCAAGCATCGACCTGCGCGTCGGTGATGGCGAGAGAGTCGATCTCGCCCTGCTGGTGGCCGATCTCGCGGGCGAGATCGGCGCGGAGCATGTCGCGGAACAGCCGGTGCAGGAGCACACGGACGCGCTGGCCGTCGGCCATTCGGTGCCGGTCTCGCAGCGCGACGTTGGCAAGGTCGATCGTCGCCAACAGATCTCGCGTCGCCCCGACGTACTCCACGTTCGTCGCGACCTTGCCGGCGGCGATGACCTTGTCCCAAAGATTGGTCTCGGCCTCGCGCGCCGCCTGCGCGAGCGCGACCGCGACGTTGGCCGCCACCTGCTCCGGGAAGTAGCGGCCCGCCATGTTGCCGAACCGCAGCCGGGTCGGGATCGCGTCCACGAGCACGTTGTCGGTGTCGCCACACGTGACGACGTGCACCGGCTTCGTCGAGGTGCCAGGGTTCGCGTCGGTCGTCTCCGACCAGATCGCCGTCGCGTCGGCAAGGTCGCTGATCGTCGGCGGAGCGACGAAGGTCAGACCTCCTCGGTCGGCCTGGAACAGGGGAAGGCCAGCCTTGATGGGCCTGTCGTCGCTCGACCAGTTAGGGATCGTGTAGTCCACGGCCACCGGCGCGCAGATGCCCCCCGACGCGATGAGGGCGCCCGGCTCGGTGATGGCGCGGAGCTTCGCCGCATTGCCCTTCACGTCGCCGTGCCGGAGGTGGCGCTCCTCGGGGTAGTCGTCCGTGAGCAGCGCAGCGACGACTACCCGCCCCTTGAGCCGCGGAACACCGGCGGTCACGCGGAGCGCATCGCACATCCGTCGCCCGAGGTCCTCGAAATCCTCGATCTCCTCATGTCGCAAGTCCTGACCGCTCGCAGTCGTCGCGACCAGTCGGGTCCCGATTCGGCCTGCAGCGCTCGCGGCGATCACCTCGGGCGCCGGGCGACGCATCCCGGGCGGCACATGGCGCGCTGCCTGCCCGGGAGTCGGGCGCGGTGGAGGCGTCGACAGCGCGGTAGTCCGCGTCTCGATCTCCTGCACGGCGCTGGCGATCTCGCGAAGCGCCTCGACCTGGCCGTCGGTAGTGCGCGTCGCGTCGCGGCAGGTAGTCGCGTAGCCGCGAAGTTCGCTTAGGAGCGAATCGAGGTCGGGCTGCAGCGCCGTGTCGATCGACTCGAGCGTGGCGAAGCCGGACGCCGTCAGTGCGGCGAGCTGGCGCAGTCGTGGGTACTTCATTGCGGGCCTCCGGTCGATGTGTTCTCGACCCGGTTACCGACCCGCCGGTCTTCGGCCCCATCACGGGCGCCGGAGGCGTTCGCCGCACAGTCCGGATGCTCTGTGCTGGCTCGTCCTACCAACTCGCGCCAGTAGGACGTGTCACTACGAGAATAGGCGGCGGACTCCCTAGGTCGACGCATTTCACACGCCGATTCGAGGACGTCCCGCTGACGGACCGGCGCGGCCGGTCAACCACTCGCGCCCTGATGTGCGTGGCGGGCGGCGAGTGTCACCTCAGCGTGGCAGTCTGGGTAAGTCACAGCCCTTCGGAAAGGATCATCGGTGCGGATCGCGGGGCTGTTCGCTGGTATCGGCGGCATTGAGCGCGGCTTCCAGCGTGCCCTTGGGGAAGACAACGTCACCACCGAACTGCTGTGTGAGAACTGGGGACCGGCTCTCGCCGTGCTCCGAAAGCGATTCGAACCCGCCGCATGGCATGAGGACGTCCGCGACTTGCGACGGTTACCGCGCCGTCTGGATGTGCTGACGCTCGGGTTTCCATGCACCGACCTTTCACAGGCGGGCCGGACGGCAGGTATCTCAGGTGAGCAGTCCGGCCTGGTGACGTCCGCTCTTGAGCTCATCCGCGACGCGAAGGCGAACGCGCCCGCATGGCTTCTCATCGAGAACGTCGCGAACATGCTCGCTCTCGGCGGTGGTGAGGCGATGGCGTATCTGGTCGAGGAGCTAGAAGCCCTCGACTACCGATGGGCCTACCGAGTCGTCGACTCTCGCTTCACAGGCGTCCCACAGAGGCGCCGACGCGTAATCATCGTCGCTTCTCGGGACGGTGACCCTCGCGACGTCTTGTTGACTGACGATGTCGGCGAGGCGACCGAGCAGTATCGGGACGACGCGTTCGGCTTCTATTGGACCGAGGGTGTCCGAGGCCTCGGATGGGCTCAGGACGCCGTCCCGACCCTCAAGGGCGGATCAACACTCGGTATCCCTTCGCCACCCGCCGTCTGGGTGACGCACGGCGACCCCACGCGAAGCTTGATCGTGCCGAGCATTGAGGACGCCGAGGCAATGCAAGGCTTCCCCAGAGGTTGGACGAGGCCAGCCGAGACCACCCGCGGTAAGGGACCGCGCTGGAAACTCGTCGGGAATGCCGTAACCGTCGGTGTCGCCGAGTGGGTCGCACGACGACTCGCCTCACCAGGTCAATGGGCTGGTGAGGGCGAAGTGTGGGAGCCAAGGGGCGCCTGGCCGACTGCCGCGTACGGACAAGACGGCAAGGTCGTCCGCGTGTCGGTCTCAGAGTTCCCGACCCGCACCAAGCACAAGCATTTGCTCGACGTAGTCAACGCTCAGGCAGCCCAACCCCTGTCGCCTCGTGGGCTAGCCGGATTCCATAGTCGTCTGTCGAAGGGCAACCTCGGCAGATACCCGGGGTTCCGGCAGGCCGTCGCAGCCCAACTCGCTGAGACCGGTGCGTCGACGGGATAACCACCGGCGTCGACCGTAAGGTGACGCACGTGGCACGGCTGCATGTGCGAGTTGATCGATGAGTCCTCGACGGCCATCTCACCGAGCCACCCGCTGGATTGAGTTGGAGCCAGACACTCGATTCCTTGCCGCGCTCGACGAGGCCGACCGACGTTTTCGTCCGCGCGACTCGTTGATAAACGGTGAGGAGGGCAACGCAAAGATCCAGTGGAGCAACAAGCTCGCTGACGCCTGCGCGCGAATGATCGCAGCGGAAGTGCGTCGTCACCAAGGCGCGCGACGCTATACGGTCCTTCCCGACGCGGGTGGAAGCGAACCGCCGGTCTTCGTTGCCGGCAGTCGCAAGAAGAAGGTCGACGTCACGGTCTCATCCCTTGTCTCCGGACTGCAGATCGGTCTCTCGCTGAAGGGCTTGAACTTCCGCGATCGAGCGGCTCTCAACTACGACAAGAATCTGACTGGCCGGACATACGAGCTTCAAGACGAGCTGCGCGTTATCCACGACTATCAGGCGGCAGCGTTCATCGTCGGGGTCTACTTCATGCCGGTCGCTGCGACCACAGATAAGCGCGGGACCGGCCCGAGCTCGTTCGCTCATACGGTCGCGCATCTCCGTGCAAGGACGGGCCGAATAGATCCCAGCCTTGGTAGCCAGCGCGATCGTGCGGACTTGGCCGTCGTGGCGCTCTACAGCGCGGGCGACCGTGAACATTTCACCCATGCAGGACAAGAGTTCAGGTACGACGAGGCGGTCCAGCGCGGCGTCGTTCGATTCTTCAACGTCGAGGACGACCCGCCGCAACGCGGGAGGCCGAAACTCGGGCTGACCATGGACCTCGACGGCTTCGTCGACAGCATCTTCATTCGGCACGCGGGCGGTGGTCAGCGCGAGCGTATTTCTTACTCGGAGCCGGAACCGGACGAATAGTCTCCCGGTCGGACCGCGTCGACATGCGCTCGCGTCTCGTCGCAGTGAATCGCGCACGACGTCGATAGAAGGACCTCGATCTCGGCGCCCATGATCAACGCGACGTCATCCGCGGGCGGCCTGATCCGCACGAGATCAGCGGCGTAGGAACGCCAATGCGCGACGACGCTACGGGCGCCACAGTGGTCGCACTCCAAAGCATGGTGACGAAGCGAGAGATGATCAGCCAGACACGAAGTGCAGACCAGCTCGCCGCCGTGGACCGCGCAAAACGCGACTTGTGCCCCTCCCGCGACGTGTTCGCAGGCGAGGAATGCCGGATGGTTGAGCAACACGACGAGACGGTCGAGACGTTCCTGGGCGAGTGACTTGGTCATCGTGACTCCTTCAGCATGTGGAGGATCCGGATGGCGGTGTGCCCGTCTCCGGCCGTGAGTGGTGCACTGGATAGCGGTCGACCGAGGGAGCGGACCCACCGGTTGAGCAGGCGCGGGTTTCGGACCTCGCGGGACGCCACGATCACGACGTTGCGGGCGTACTGGAAGCCGCAGTCCGTGCGTCCCCGCACGACGGGCACGCGGCGCTCCGCGACAGTGATACGCCAGCGGGGCTTGCCGTCGGGGCTACCTGCGGGCTGGACGTGGCGCACGTCGATGCCGAGCAGCTCCGACAGCGTCGCGAGCAGCTCGCGTCGCGACAACGGGGTCGTGGTCATTGCGGGCCTTCGGGGCCGACGTAGCCGGAAGAGCGGCGAGCGCGGGCGAGTTCCTCGCGCACGGTCCGGCCGGATGGATGAGGCACCGCAACTCCGCTTGGCGAATCGACGCGGAGACGGCGCCGGTCAAGAGCGGCACCACGGGGAATGGCCGTCAGCTGCCCTTCGTCAGCGGCGGGTCCGCGTGCGATGCGTCCGTCTCCGGCCGAGGATCGGATCGACCCGTGGCCCCTCGGCTGCGACGCGATCGCGTGCGCGGCCAGCGCGAGGGAGATGACGCGGTCGTCGTGGCGGCCGCTGTCATGGTCGATCCGCAGCACGCCCGGCGACGTCTCCCGCAGCCGCACGTTCCCGAGCTCGTCGCGCAGGCCGTCGTCGTCGGGCAGCGCCAGCAGCCGGTCGCGCAGCAGGCCGAACAGGGTCAGCGCCAGCCGCCCAACCGACGCCCCGGAGAACGTGAACTCCTCGATCCGCAGGCCCTTCACGCGCAGCCGCTGCGCCAGCCCGATCGCCTGCCACGGGTCGAGCACGTAGCGCGCGGGCCGGTACCGCTTGTGGATCTCGAGCAAGGCCTCCTCGACCGTCTCAAGCTGCACCGGGATGTCACGCGACCCGGCGAAGACGAGCTGCCGGTCGCACACCACCCGCACGCGGTCGCGGGCGCCATCGACGCGCTCGCCGTGGCACACCGACACCACCGTCCGGTCGTGCTTCACCCCGATGTCGACCCCGCAGAGATAGCGGACGCCTGGTCGTGGCTCCAACGGGCCGTCGAGCACGAACGCCGCCGCGAGCTCCTCCGCCCCGGCGAGCCTGTCCTCCGCCGCGAGCCACTCGTTCATGAACATGCGGCCGAACATCGACGGCAGCAGCCGACGCCGCTCCGCCTCGATCTCCTCCGGACGCAGCCACGGCGCAGGCCCGTGAACCTCAGACCGATGCCACAGCGGATCCGACCCCGCGATGTCGTACAGACGCCGCGACCAGTGCGCCGGGTCGCCCGCCGTCGATATCACCAGCGCCCGGGAGTCCGGCACCTTCGGCAACGCCGAAAGCAGCGAGTCGAGGAACGCCCGCGCGTTGCCGGTCGTCGGCCACTGGCAGAGCTCATCAATCACCAGCCAGGACGGCAACAGGCCCCACGACGAGGCCGCGTCCGCAGGCAGCACCTCCACCACCGCGCCCGACCGGCGCGACACGACCCGCCATGCCTGAACGTCCAGCACCTCGCGCAGTGCGGGCGCCCGACGCGCGAACCCCGCGATCGCTGCGAGCAGGAGCCGCGCCTGATCACGGTCGGCCGCCGCCGCGTACCCGTACGCCCCAGGAGCCAGCAGCGTCAGCAGGGCCACGATCGTGAGCGCCGCTGCGTCCGTCGTCTTGCTGTATCCCCTCGAGCGCCCCAGCCAGTGACGCCGAGGACCGTCCGAGCCGAGCACCGCGCGCGCGTCGTCCCACTGCACCTCAGTCGCGGCCTCACCCCACCGACGCCCCGACTCCAGCGGCAACGCGCCGAGCAAACTAAGCGGTTCCGGCATCGTCAGCCTCCCGAAGCGCCCGCGCGACGAACTCGTCCAACCCCGACTCCGCGGGCATCGACCGCGCCATCGCGCGCAGCCGCTCAAGTCGCACCCGCGACGCCAGGCCCGCCTCGCGGCGAAGCTCCAACCCGAGCCGCACGTAGTGGCGGAACTCCCGACTACGCCACGCCACCCCGTCGCGTTCACCGCTCAGGAACGCGTCGAGCACCGCAGCCGCGAACACCTCCGCCAGCGCGTCCGCCTGCCCGAGCTGATGCACGACCGTCGCCGACGGCGTCAGGTCACCCGGGTCCCGAGAGAGCTCCTCCCGCAGCCGGTCGATCGACTCCGCGACGAGTTGCCGAGTCCGGGCGCTGTTACCGCCGTGGACAAGCGCCGCCGTGTTGCCGGCCTCGAACGGCGCCCACGTGTAGCCGCGCCCGCGCGGGCGCGTCACCGCGCACCCGACGTGGCTTCAGCGCGGCTTCGACTCCCCCAGCACCGCGGAGATGGTGCTCGCGTACCACCTGGCCCCGCCCTGCGAGGTCGGGACGCCGTCCGCGTTGAGGCGGTCAGCGATGGTCCGCAGCGAGTCGCCCCGCTGGCGCGCACGGCGGATGCGCCGCGCGACCGTCGCCGGAACGGCGGACGGGCGTCCGAGCCGGACGCCTTGCGCCCGCTTCGCAGCCAGCGCATCGCGGGTGCGCTCCCCGATGACGTCACGCTCCCACTCGGCGACGGACATGAGGATGTTGGCCGTGAGCTTGCCGTTCGCCGTGCTCGTGTCGAGGCCGAAGTCGAGAGCCGTGAGGAACCAACGCTCGTCCCGGCTCGCCTCGAGTAGGCCACCGAAGTCAACGACCGAGCGGCTGAGTCGGTCGAGCTTCGCGACGACGAGGCCCTCGACGTCGCCCGCCTTGAGCATCGCGAGCACGCGCACGAGGCCGGGCCGCTTCGTGTTGCGACCGCTGTACCCGGCGTCCTCGACGATCTCGACGAGCTGCCAGCCACGGTGCTGGCACTCGCGCTCGACCGCCTCGCGCTGGGCGTCCAGCCCACCGCGCGAGTCGGCCTGCTCGGACGTGCTGACCCGCACGTATCCGATGACCCGGGACCCCTTGACCACGCTCCCAGCGTACAACAAACGAACGTTTCTTGTACGGGCTCGGGGGCCGAGCCGAGCTTGCCCGCATCGTTTCCGCCGTGCGCCGTGACCGTATCCGCGCGATCGGCGCGGCGCAGTGTGTCTGTGTCTGGCGTCCCCTTTAGGGACGCTGACACTGGACACACTCGCTGAGCGTTCCTGCGGAGACGCTGGTAACGCTCGGGACACTGGATACGGTCGGTCACTGGTTCTCCTGCCCGTAGGGGTTCGTTGGGGCGAGTCGGTGCAGCAGAGCGCCGCGCTGGCCCTGCTCGACGTGGAGGGTCCCGTCGCGTCGGAGGGCCTCGAGCGCCTTCTGCTTGTCGGTCTGGCTTCCACGCCCGCCCTTCACGGCGGCGTAGATGTCGCGGGTGGTCAGCGGCTCGGGCGCGGCGTCTGCGACGGCGGCGGTGATCCGCTGACGGAGGTCGGCGTGGAGGTGGTCGTCGGCTGGTGACTCGGCGCGGTCGTCTTCGGGCGGGATGAGGGTCACGTCGACCGTCCCGTCGGGGTTGGCGGTGAGGACGAGGTCGGCGATCCATTCCTCTCCGGCCTTCGTGACAGTGTGGGCTCGTACGGCGCCGGGCCGGTCCTTGCTGACCGACAGCCGAGCTCGGCCAGTTCGAACCGTGGTGGTCGCGCGACCGACCGGCTGGAGGATGCGCGAGAGGAGCACGGCTCCGTCGACGCCGCTGCGCTTGTGCTGCGAACCGGTCGCCCAGTGCCCGCGCTCGACGCGGTTCTTGACGACGTGGTCGACGAGGTAGACGGCGGGGCCGCGGTCGGCGAGCCACCTCGGCAGCCGGGTCAAGAACGCCGCGATGTCGGTGTCCGTGGTGCTGCTTAGGGCGTGCAGGCTCAGCGCCTCGGTCACGCCGTCGACGACCGCGAGGTCACATCCGTCGGCGAGCCACGAGGCGAGGTCGGCCTGCTCGGCGTGACCGAACGGTCCCTCCGGTCGTCTGTAGCTGAGACGAGTGCGGACCGCTTCGGTTGCGACGCCGAGGTCACGCAGCCGCTCCGCGATGCCGCGGGCGTTGTCCTCGAAGTCGAGGTACAGCGCACGCCCGCCCGTCGCCAGGACCTGGGCGACGAGCGCCTGGACGAACCAGCCCTTGAACGTCTCCGACTCACCGACGATGCCGTTGACACGACCGGGATAGCCGAGCGCGACGCCGTCGGTGCGGCGGCCGATGGTCGCCTCGATCGCCGGCGCATCAGCCGTGAGGAGAGACGTCAGGTCGATGCCTGGCCACGACGACTCGCGAGCCGCCGCTTCCGCGTGACTGTTGCACCAGTCCATGTCAGTGACCATCGGCGCGCTCTCGACGCGAGGCGGCGCGGTTCTTGTCGCTTGGTCGTGCGATGCTGCTAGGCATCGACTCTGGCCTGGGCGGCGTAGGGTCTGGCGGCGGCGAGCCTTTGGCTCGCCGTTCGCGTTCTTCGGGCGGCGAGACGCCTCCCGGCGATCGGAAGAGCGAGGCGACTAGCTCAATAGCCCTGGCGTCTGTGACGGAGACCGGCAAGCCTTGAGCAGATCGCGTCTGATCGACGATCCGGCGTACGGCGTCAAGATCACGCCGCGCCGCGGTCATGAGAGGCCGCCGATGTACCGCGCCAGCTCGGACTCTCGGATGCGTCGCGACCGCTTTCCGATGCGGACGGCGTTGAGTTCTTGCCGCGCTAGCAAGCGATACACGGTCGCGGTGGAGATTGCGAGACGTTCAGCAGCTACTGGGATCGGGAGCAGGGCATCCGAAATGACAGGGGAAACTGCCACGGTAAGCGAGCGTCCTTCCCAACGCCTGGGATACAACCTCGCTCCCAGGCGGGCCCGCTCAAGCCCCAGTCACGGCACCGGTCGAGGTATCAAGCCGACGGCGCACTATGCCGACTCGCATTCACCCGTGACTGATGGCGAGTATGCACCACGACCGCGCTAGGAGCCTCCTGTCCGCGCACGGCGTGTCAGGAGTTACGTCGGGCTTAGGCCTTCCACACGGGCGTGAATCGGGCTGGATCCCATCGTCGCCGTGGGTCGGCCGACTGAACGTCGACGCGGTCAAGGACCGCTCCGACGATCGCCCTCCGCTGGCTGAGGTTCATCGCGTCCCAACGCTCGAGCATCTCCTCGTACGTGCCGACGAAGGAGCCGAGCGGCTGTGCGTGCGTGGCCCTCGCCAACTTCGTCCTGCTCGCCTGGAGCCGCTTCTCGATTCGGGTGCGTCGCGACAGGTACTCGCCGCGGGCGATAACGCCGTCGTCCTTCTCCGCCGCGAGGTCGACGAGCGCTGCCTCATCCCGCGCAACGGCGGCGGCGAGCTCGGGGTCGACGTCGTCCCGACGGGTGAGGGCCGCGCGCATCTCGTCGGAGTCGAGCGCGACGAGCACCATGTCGCGCACGAACTCGTCCGTGCGCTGGGCGTTCGTCGCCACGCCGCCGCAGTGGTCGCGGCCGGGCATCCGGTGGCAGATGTAGCGCGGCACGCCCTCCCGTGGACAGCCGACGAGGCCGTTCCCGCAGAGCCCGCACTTGAGCACGCCGCTGAGCAGGTACTTCCGCCCAGTCGCGGGGCTGAACTTGCGTCGGCTCGGGTCGGACAGCATGCGCCGCAGCCGGTCCGAGTCATCGACCGAAACGATGCCCTCCCAGACCGCGTCCGCGACGATCTCGCCGACCAGGGGACGGGTCGACCCGTACGCGCTCTTCGGCGTGTGCTCGCGTCGGCCCGAGATCCTCGCTGACGCGAGCAGTCGTCGCATCGACGTCGGCGTCCACGCCTTGCCGAGCGGCGTGATCACACCGCGCGCCATCAGGTCCCGGCAGATCGAGGTGAGGGACTCCCCCGCGAGGACACGACTAGCCATCTCGCGGACGACCTCGGCCTCATCCTCAAGCACCGTCACGCCATCGTCCGCGTAGCCGAAGGGACGATGACCGCCGCCGGCCACAAGACCGCGCTCTGCGTTCTGCCGCCGTTCCCTTAGCTGGCGCTCTGACTTGTGCTCGCTCTCGTGGCGAGCCGCCGCACCGAGCATCCGAGCCACGAGTCGTCCTGTCGGAGTGGCTAGGTCGATGTCGCCCGTGACCGTCGCGAGCTCGAGGCCCTGCCGCTCCGCGAAGTCGATCACGTCCTCGAGCTCGCGAGGCGACCTCGTCAGACGGTCGACGTGCCACGCCACCACCGCATCGACGGCTCCCGCCTCGATGTCCTCACGCAGTCGATTCCAGGCGGGCCGCGGTCGACCCGAGTACGCCGAGACGTCGTCGTCCGTGTAAGTCTCGGCGACTGCCCAGCCCTTGCGCTTGGCCAGCGCACGGCAGTCGACCTCCTGGCGCTGGACGCCGAGGCCAGCACCCTCCCGGTCCTGGCTGATGCGGACGTAGATGGCGGCGCGGGGCTTCCCCATAGGGATACGTTATCGGACGTTCGGAGGCACCAGCGCCTCGGCGCCGATCGTCGCGGCGACGTTCGCCCTCGCCGGCAACACCGCCGACGTGCAGGACGGGTCCTACGTCTGGTCGCACCACACATCCGGCAACCTGTGGGACGTCCAGAGCGGCAGCAACGGCAGCTGCGACCCGGCACAGCTGTGCAACGCCGGGACCGGGTGGGACGGTCCGACCGGTTGGGGCACCCCGAACGGCGCCAGCGCCTTCTGAGGTTGTGCAGGCTTTCCGGTGCCCTGACGCCCGGAAATCTGCACAAGTGGTGGAATCGGCGGCGTGAAGCTCCCCGTCATGCCGCCGGTTTCGCCCATGCTCGCCAAAGCCGTTCCCGAGGTTCCCGAAGGCGACTTCCTCTACGAGCCCAAGTGGGACGGCTTCCGATCGATCATCTTCCGGGACGGCGACGCGGTCGAGATCGGATCCCGCAACGAGAAGCCGATGACGCGGTACTTCCCGGAGCTCGTCGACGCTGTGAAAGCCGCGCTTCCGGACAAGTGCGTCGTCGACGGCGAGATCGTCGTACCGCAGGCGGGTCGGCTCGAGTTCGAGGTGCTGCAGCAGCGAATCCACCCCGCCGAGTCGAGGGTGCGCAAGCTCGCCGCCGAGACACCGGCGCACTTCATCGCCTTCGACCTGCTCGCGGTGGGTGATGAGTCCCTGATGTCGGCGCCGTTCAGCGAGCGGCGCAAGCGCCTCGAGCAGGCGGTGACGCAGACCGCCGACGTGCACCTGACCCCTGCAACGAGCGACATCGCCGAGGCCAAGCGCTGGTTCACCGACTTCGAAGGCGCCGGCCTCGACGGCGTCGTCGCGAAGGGACTGGCGCTGACGTATCAGCCCGACAAGCGGGTGATGTTCAAGATCAAGCACGCCCGTACGGCGGACTGCGTGCTAGCCGGCTTCCGGTGGCACAAGAGCGGCCCGATCGTGGGCTCGCTCGTCCTCGGCCTGTACGACGGGGACCAACTTCGCCACGTCGGCGTCGCCGCGTCGTTCCCGATGAAGCGCCGCGCGGAGCTGGTGGACGAGCTGGCGCCGCTGCGCGAAGGCGCCGACATCGACCATCCGTGGGCAGGCAACGAGTTCGGCCCCGGCGGGGTCCCGAACCGATGGAACGCCGGGAAGGACATGAGCTTCGAGCTGCTGCGCCCAGAACTCGTCGTCGAGGTGGCGTACGACCAGATGGAAGGCCACCGCTTCCGTCACACCGCGCAGTTCCGGCACTGGCGGCCAGACCGCGACCCGAAGTCGTGCACCTTCGCCCAACTCGAGCGCCCGTTGAAGTGCGCCATCGAGGAGGTCTTCGAGGCCTAGGCTTTTCGCGGCCTGGGTTTCAGGCCGCCTTCAGGTTGCGGCGGTTGAGTTCATGAAGCAGGGCGTACTCGCCGGAGCAGCTACCGATCCGGCTCGTCCAGCCACTCCCCCCGGAGGCTGGACCCGGCGAGTACGTCCTCGCCCAGCCTCCGGGGTCATTCAGCCGAGTACGGCGAGCAGCACGATCCCGACGATGACGAGCGCAATCCCGCCGAGCGCCCATCCGGGTATGAACTCGGCCTTCGCCTCTTGCTTGGCTTCGGCGCCCGTCACGCTCGGTAGTCGATGCGGGTCGACGCGAGCGTCACGGGGCATGGCGGGTCAGGGCAGAAGCGATCGCGACGACCACGGCGAGAACCAGGCCCCACCACAAGACGTGGGCGACAAATCCGAGGCCGCCGAACACGAGCAGAAGCAGCAGTGCCAGTACCAACAACATCGTGAGCCTCCTGGGTGATCCGTGCCTGATTGATCACCCAGGAGACGCAGCCCAAACCTTCGGCGATGCCGCCGGCTCCCGTTACCCGTCCTCTTGCGCGGGCCAGTTCGCGGCGTTCATCTTGCTGGGCTGCACGCGCGGCGGCTCGCCGGGCATCTTCGGGTAGTTGGGCGGGTACGGCGCGTCGCCCAAGCCGTGGTCGGCCTCGTCGCGATCGGCCCAGGCGAGCAGCGGCTCGATCCCGAACACCGCGTCGTCGATGCCGGCGTGCACATCGCCGATCTCGGCGAACCGCTTCGGCAGCGTGTTGATGGTGAAGTCCTCGGTCTCGACGTCGGGAAGCTCATCCCAGGTCACCGGAGCCGAGGCCGGGGCATGCGCGAAGCCTCGTAGTGAGTACGCCGCGGCGATCGTCCTGTCTTTCGCGTTCTGGTTGAAGTCGACGAAGACCCGCTCGCCACGCTCCTCCTTCCACCAGGCCGTCGTCACCTGCTCCGGCGCCCGGCGCTCCACCTCGCGCGCGAACGCGAGCGCCGCACGGCGTACCTCGCGGAAGCCGTAGTCCGGCCTGATCCGCACGTAGATGTGGACGCCTCGGTTGCCGGAGGTCTTCGGCCAGCCGACCGCGCCCAGCTCGTCGAGCACCTCGTGCACGATCCCGGCGACCTGCTTGGCTTCGGCGAAGCCGGTGCCGGGTTGGGGGTCGAGGTCGATCCGCAGCTCGTCGGGCTGCTCGACCGCAGTGCATCGGGTGTGCCACGGGTGGAACTCGACCGTGGACATCTGCACCGCCCACGCGACGGCACCGAGCTCGGTCACGCAGAGCTCGTCCGCTGTCCGCCCGGACGGGAAGGAAACCTCAGCCGTCTGGATCCAGTCGGGCGCGCCCTTCGGGATCCGCTTCTGGTAGATCTTCTCCCCCTCGACGCCCTGCACGCCTTCGGGATAGCGGTGCAGCATGCACGGCCGCTCGTACAGCGCGCGAACGATCCCCTCGCCAACCGAGACGTAGTAGTTGAGGACGTCGAGCTTGGTCGCCCCGATCGCCGGGAAGTACACGCGATCAGGATTTGTGACCTTCACCGTCCGGCCCTCGACCTCCACCTCGACGAACGGGCTAGCCACGTCCACCTCCCATTTGCGGTGTCGGCTCCGCCGGCCCTTTTCCCGGGACGGTACCTCCCGTGACAGCATCGACACATGGCACACGCTGTCGAGAAGTCAGACGATGAATGGCGCGCGGAACTATCGCCGGAGGAGTACGCCGTCCTTCGCCAAGCCGGCACCGAGCGGCCGGGCACCGGTCCGTTGCTGCACGAGCACCGCACCGGCATCTTCAAGTGCCGGGCCTGCGGCAACGAGTTGTTCCAGAGCGACACGAAGTTCGAGTCGGGCAGCGGATGGCCATCCTTCTACGACCCGATGAACTCGGACGCGGTCGAGCTCATCGAGGACCGGTCGCACGGCATGACGCGCACCGAGGTCCGCTGCAAGCGCTGCGGATCACATCTCGGCCACGTGTTCGACGACGCTCCGCAGACCCCTACCGGTGAGCGCTATTGCATGAACTCGATCAGCCTGACCTTCGACCCGGCCGAGTGACAGTACGGCGCGCGACGCTTGAAGACGCGAAGCTGCTCGGCGACGTCCTCGCCGACGCGTTCGCCGATGATCCGGTGATCAGCTGGCTGATCCCGCACAACGCAGACAACCGCGACGAACGACTGCGCCTGTTCTTCACGGCGATGAGCCGGACGTACCTGCGGTCGGGCAAGCCCTGCTATCTCAGCGGCGACGGGATGGGGGCGGCGCTGTGGGGGCCGCCTGGCAGCTGGGCGCTGGACGTTGCGCAGATGGCCGATGACCTCGATTCGTTGATCACCGCCTTCGGCGACCGAATCGACATCTCCACGGAGTTACAGGCGCAGGTCGAAGACCTGCACCCTGCGGATCCCCCGCACTACTATCTCGCCTATTTGGGCGCCCGGCGTTCCAGCCAAGGCCACGGCCACGGCAGCCGGCTGATGGCGGAGGTGCTGGCAACAGCAGACGCCAACGGCGTACCGGCCTACCTGGAGTCGTCAAACGCGCGAAACGTGCCCCTGTACGAGCGGCACGGCTTCAAGGTGGTCGGCGAGTTCCAAGCACTCGACGACGGCCCGACCATCTGGCGGATGTGGCGCGATCCGCAGCACTAGACCCCCGCAGCACTAGGGCAGTGCGGCAACCAGCTCCGCGGCCGACTTGCGGGCACCGGGATAGAACGGGATCTCCAGCCGGGTGTGCCGGCGTGCTGTCGCCGCGCGAAGCTCACGCATGAGATCGACGATGCGATGCATCTCGTCCGCCTCGAACGCGAGCACCCACTCGTAGTCGCCCAGCGCGAACGCCGCCACAGTGTTCGCCCGCACATCCGGGTACTCCCGCGCGAGCTTGCCGTGCTCAGCCAACATGAACCGCCGCTCGTCGTCGGGCAGCAGGTACCACTCGTACGACCGGTTGAACGGATACACGCTGACGTAGCGCTTGGGCTCCTCTCCCGCGAGGTACGCCGGGACGTGGCTCTTGTTGAACTCTGCCGGCCGGTGCAACGCCATCGCGGACCACACCGGCTCGCACGCCCGGCCAAGAGCGGTGCCGCGGAACCGCGCATAAGCGTCCTGAAGATCGTCGGACGAGGGCGCCACGAGCCACAGCATCAGGTCCGCATCCGCCCGGAACCCCGCGACGTCGTACAACCCGCGCGTGACGACGCCCTTGCCGGCCAGCTGCTCGATCAGCTGCTCGAGCTCTGTCGCGATCTCTTCGCGTGCTGTCGGCAGCGCGTTCTTGACTTTGAAGACCGACCACATCGTGTAGCTGATGACCTCGTTGAGGTCCTTCGCGCGCTTGCCGGCCGATCGCTGTGCTGCCATGCCCCCATTGTCGCGCAGAGTTGATCTCAGCTCGAAGGGGCAGACTGCATCCATGCGCCGTCTCGCCGTCCTGCTCGCCACCCCGGTTGCCCTCACGACCGCGTGCTCCGGCACGAGTGGCGCGGCGCCGCTGGCCCAGAGCGTGCGGCACGCCGAGACCGTCACCTCCAGCCCGGGCAGCACCTCACACTTCACGAACTGGACGACCTACCACCGCACCAACGATCGCGCCGGCAACGCAACCGGAGCGATCAAGGGCGGGCTGCACCCGGCGTGGACCACACACCTCGACGGCGCCGTCTACGGCGAGCCGCTGCTGGTCAACGGCACGCTGATCGCCGCGACCGAGAACGACTCGGTCTACGGCCTGAGTCCGCGCACCGGAAAGCAACGCTGGCGAACCCATCTCGGCACCCCGCAACCACAGTCGGGACTGCCGTGCGGCGACATCTTCCCGCTCGGGATCACGGGCACGCCGGCGTACGACGCGAAGACGGGCTCGGTCTTCGTCGTCGCGGAGACCACCGGCGGGCACCACACGCTGTGGGCGCTGCGGGCAACCGACGGACACCGGCGTTGGCACCGGTCGACGGACGTGCTGCCGAGCCGCAACCGCAGCGCCGAGCAGCAACGCTCCGCCTTGCTGGTCGCGGGCGGCCGGGTGATCACCACCTACGGCGGCCTGGACGGCGACTGCGACAACTACGTGGGCTACCTGACGTCGACGGCGACCAACGGCCGAGGGACGACGACGCATTACGCGGTGCCGACGCCGCGAGAGGCGGGCATGTGGTCGACCGCCGGACCGGTGATCGGGCAGGACGGCAACGTCTACGTCGCGAGCGGCAACGGCGCTCAGACCAACGGCTCCTGGGACAAGAGCGACTCGGTGACCGAGCTCACGCCGACCTCACTGCACCGGGTCGCGATCTTTGCGCCGTCGACCTGGCAGGCCGACAACCAGGCCGATCTCGACCTCGGCTCGTCCTCCCCTGTGCCGGTGAACGGCCGCATCGTGATCGCGGGGAAGCGCGGCACCGTCTATCTGCTCAAGCAAAGCCTAGGTGGGGTCGGAAGCGACATCGCGCAAGCGTCCGGTTGCCCCTCGTACGGCGGTGCCGCGCGGACCGGTGACGTGGTGATCATGCCGTGCATCACGGGCGTGAGAGCGCTGTCGGTCGGCCGCCACTCGATGCGGTGGAAGTGGACGGCGAACGGTGTGTTCGGCGCGCCGGTTATTGCCGGCAAGAAGATCTACGTGGCCGACCGCAACAGCGGCGCGCTGAAGGTGCTGGCCCGTAGCGATGGCCACGTGCTGTCGACCCACCCGGCCGGCTCACTGACGCATTTCCCGTCAGTTGTCGTCGACGGCAACCACGTCTTCGTCGCGACGACATCGGGCATCACTGCGTTTCACGGCTCATGAGGTAGCCGCGCACGCGTTCGACCGCTTGCCGCGCCGTCGCGATGCACGCCGGGATGCCCACCCCCTCGTAGGCAGCACCGCACACCGCCAAGCCGGGCACCACATCGACCGCGGCCCGGATTCGATCGACCCGCTCGCGATGGCCGACGGCGTACTGCGGCAGTGCGCCGCCCCAGCGGCTCACCCGCGCGTCGATCGGCGCACCCACGAATCCGGCGTACGTCGTCAACTCGCTGGTCGCGCTGGCGATCAGGTCGTCGTCGTCGCGCTGTAGGTCGGTGATGTCGCCGTAGCGGCCGATGGAACACCGCGCGATCGCGACACCGCCGTTGAGATGGCCCCACTTGGACGAGGACAACGTCACTGCCTTGACCGGCCGGCGATAGACCGCCGGGACGAGGTAGCCGCTCCCCGGCGCCGTAGCTGTCGCATCGGCCGCCCGCCAAGCGGTCGTCACGATGGCCATGCTGGCCGACGCGATGCTTCCGAGCTCCGCCGCCGCGGCGGGTGAGACCGCGGCGAGCAGGCGGGCGGCCGCCGCCGGTGGCACGGCGATGACGACCGCATCTGCGTCCACCACCCGCTCGTCGGTGGTCGGACCGTGGACGACCCGCCAGCCCGTCGCTGTGCGTTCGAGGCGACGCGCCGCACGAGCGGTGACGATCTCGTTGCCCTGAGCGGTGATCGACCGCTCCAGCGCCGTGGGCAGGGCGCCCATCCCCCCGCGCAGGGTCGCGAACACGGGCTCGTCGGCGGAAGGCGCGGCTGCGATCGCACGGCGCGCCGCCCGCAGCGCGGATCGTTCGTCGCGCGGCAGCTGCGGCAGGGTCGCCGCTAGCGACAGCTCGTCAGCGCGGCCGGCGTACACCCCGCCGAGCATCGGGTCGACGAGTCGGTCCACCACGGCACGGCCGAGTCGTTGCGCGACCCAGCCACCGACGGACACGTCGACCTCGGGCGGCACCCCCGGCAGCCATGAGTCGGCACGAGCCCGCGCCACCTCCATTGCGGAGAGCACCCCCCGCAGCCCCGCCGGGTTGCTCGGCACGCCCATGACCGTGCCTGCCGGCATCGGTCGCAGCCGGCCGCGCGCCCACACCGACGCGGCCAAGGTCTGCGGCGTGACGAGCTCGTCGGAGAGCCCGAGCTCGGCCACCAGCGCGAGTGCCTCCGGCCGCCGACGCAAGAAGGCTTCCGCACCCTCGTCGACGGCCACGCCGCCGACGTCGGAGACCCGCAGCTTGCCACCGACGGCGGCGGCGGCGTCGATCACCGTGACGCGAGTCCCTGCCCGCCCCAGCTCATGCGCAGCGGCAAGACCTGCGATCCCACCGCCGACGACAACGACCTGCGACGTCACGTCCGGAGGGACTCGTGATGGACGAACTCCACGATCCGCGCCAGGACGTCGGGGTCGGTGTCCGGCAGCACGCCGTGTCCGAGGTTGAACACGTGCCCTGCCGCGTGGTGCCCGGCGCGGAGCACGTCGCGGACCCGATGCTCGACCGCCGGCCACGGGGCGAACACCGCCGCCGGGTCGAGGTTGCCCTGCAACGCGATCTCCGGGCCCACCCGCCGGGCGGCCTCGTCCAGCGGCACCCGCCAGTCGACGCCGACGACATCCGCACCAGCCGCCGCGAGCAGTCCCAGCAGCTCGCCGGTGTCCACCCCGAAGTGGATCCGTGGCACGCCCGTCGCCGCCGCGAGCACGTGACGACTGTGGGGCAGGACGTAGCGCTCGTAGTCGGCCGCGGACAACGCGCCCGCCCACGAGTCGAACAGCTGCACGGCGCTGACACCCGCGTCGATCTGGGCTCTGAGGAAGGTCGCGGCGACTCCGGCGAGCTTCCCGGCGAGTGCGTGCCAGGTGTCCTCATCGCCGTACATCAGCGCCTTCGTCCGCGCGTGGTCGCGGCTGGGCCCGCCTTCAACCAGGTACGACGCGAGCGTGAAGGGCGCCCCGGCAAAGCCGATGAGCGGCGTGGCGCCCAGCTCTCCGACCAGGCCGCGAACCGCGTCGAGCACCGGGGCGACGTGATCGGGCTCGAGCTCGGGAAGTGCGGCGACGCCCGCTGCGTCGCGAACCGGGTTCGCGATCACCGGACCGACGCCGGGCTTGATGTCGAGATCGACGCCGGCGGCCTTGAGCGGCAGCACGATGTCGCTGAACAGGATGGCTGCGTCGACGCCGTAGCGGCGGACCGGCTGCATCGTGATCTCGGTGATCAGGTCAGGGCGAAGGCAGGAGTCCAGCATCTCGACGCCCTCGCGCAGCTTGCGGTACTCCGGCAGCGAACGGCCGGCCTGCCGCATGAACCACACCGGCGTGAAGGGGACCGGCTCGCGGCGACAGGCCTTGAGGAACGCGCTGTCAGCGAGGCCCGGCATCCAACAAGCCTACGAGCGCCGGCGTAGCCGGCTCCGCTGTAGGGCGGGGGTGGGGAAGTGGACGTGTGTCATGAGGCGATCAGCACGACGCCTGCCAAGGCGCTGACGACCCCGGCGAGCTGCACTTTGACCAGTCGCTCGGCGTGAATCGCGCGAGCCAGGATCACGGTGACCGCCGGATACAAGGACGACAACACGGACACGACGGACAGCAGCCCGTGCCGGGTGGCGTAGGCGAAGGTCGCGTTGGCGCCGACGTCGAAGCCACCGATCACGACCAGGATCGGCAGATCTGCCCGACTTGCGCGCAATGACGTCGACGTGGCCAGCGCAACCCCGACCATCACCACCGCCGCAGCGCCACGCATGACGAGCAGCGTCATCAACGTGCTCGAGCGCGCGCCGTGGTCGAGCGCGACGAAAACGATCCCGAAGCCGAGCGCGGCGATGCCGGCGAGCCACAACGGCCGCGCCGCGGCCGATCGCCCCGCGTCGCCCTGCAGCTCCGGCCCGCTCGCCAGGATGACGCCGATGATCGCCACGACGATCCCCGCGGCCTGCAAGCCGCTCGGACGATCGCCCTGGCCGAGCCCTACGACGACGGGGACCACCACACCGGTCGCTGCGATCGGCGCGACCACACCCATCGTCCCGGTGGCCAGTGCCTCGTAGAACGCCACGATGCCGGCGGAGCCCGCAAACGCGCCGAGCAGGCCCCAGCCGACGTAACCGGCCGGCGCCGAGAACGCGCCGGTCACGACTGCCGCCACGACGATTCCGGCGAGCCCGATCAGCTCGCTGAGCAAGGTGACCGTGACGGCAGGGCGCCGGCGTGCCAGCGTGCCGCCGCAGAAGTCCGACGTCCCCCAGAGCCCGCTGGAGACGAGCGCCAGGAAGATTGCCACGACCACAACCTAGGCAACCCCCGCCGTGTCGGCCCGGCCGTCGGTCAGGTGGCGCCTACAGTGACCTCGTGTCGGTGGAGCTGTCCACGCCGGCCGACCTCCCGCCCGCCTTTCGCGAGGCGCTCGCGGGGCTGTCGGCGGTAGAGCTCCGCCCCGAGCTGGTCGTTCACGAGCTTCCCGCGCCGCCCCGGCTCGCACCGCACGCGATCGCACTGCACGCATCGGTCATGTCAGGCGATGACGAGCTCGCCGAGGGCCGGCTGATCGTGCTGCACGACCCTGAGGGCCAGGAGGTGTGGGCCGGCGACACCCGTTGCGTGGCGTACATCCAGGCCGGCGTCGAGCCCGACATCGCCAGCGACCCGATGCTGCTCGAGGTCGGATGGACCTGGCTGATCGAGGCACTCGACGGCGCCGGAGCCGACTACACCGCGGAAAGCGGGACCGTCACCCGCACGACCTCCGAGCGCTTCGGTGCGCTGTCAGGGCATCCGGTCGACTGCGACGTCGAGCTGCGCGCCTCCTGGTCACCGCTCGGCGAGCTCGCGCCCCACTTGATCGCGTTCGGCGAGGTGCTGTGCGTCGCGGCCGGCCTGCCGCCGATGCCGCCTGGCGTCGTCGCGCTGCCGCGACGTCGCGCGAAGGTCCGCTCGAAACGCTGATCGCCGTGGGTGGGTGAAGCGCGCGGCGCCTCAGCCCACCTGCGCCTCGCGGTACGCCGCACCTGAGCCGCGTACGACGGTGACGCCGGTCGCGGCGGCAACCCGCGGGAGCCGCAGCGCGAGCGTCGTACCGGCGCCCCGCCATGACGTGATCTCCAGCGCGCCACCGACGAGGCGGGCGCGTTCGCGAAGCAGCCCGAGACCGACGTGGCGACCGCCCGTGGACGTCACGGCGTCGGGTGTGAAGCCGAGGCCCTGGTCCGCGACGATCGCCGTGACCCAGTTGTCGTCGACGATCAGCTCAGCCCTGGCAGCGTCGACGTCAGCGTGCTTGATGACGTTGAGCAGGCCTTCTTGGAAGAAGCGGTAGATCGTGACCGCGCTCGCCAGCGGAAGCGGGTACGGCTCGGTCGGCCAGTTGATCGAGATGTCGAGCGCGTAGCGGTTCGCGAAGTCGTCGCGAAGCGCCGCGACTGCGCGCGCCAGATCGCCGTCACGCAACGCCGGCGGGCGGGTGCGGGCCATGACCGCCCGAACCTGCTCCTCGGCCTCCGACACCATCTCGACGGCGCGCCCGATGCTGCCCGGGTTGCGCCGGTCGTCGAGGAGCACTCTCGCCATCGTCAGCGACTGCGCGACCGTGTCGTGCAGCTCCGCGGTCAGCTGACCGCGCGCCGACTCCTCGGCGGCGACCAGGCCGGCGAGCAACTCGAACATGCCGGCGCTCGCGGTCTCCGCGGCCTGGCGGTGCCGCTCCGCGACCTCGTCGGCCATTCGCACCCGGCGGTGCAACGCATCGACGGTGCTGGCCCGCGCCTGCATCCGACCGACCGCACGCGAGATCTGGAAGTTCGCGATCGCGGCGATGACGGCGATCGCGAGCGCGGCCGGGCCACCCGCGAGCACAACCGTCCACAGCGGACCCGAGGTGTGGCCCGTGCCGTGCAGGATCTCCACCGACACCACGAGCAGCCCGCTGCAGGCCCCCAGCGTCAGCACGAACACCAGAGCCGACAGCGGCACGCCGTTGCCGCGCGTCCACCTCATGAGGTCAGCACTCCGGTCGTCGTCCAGTCGTCGTACGGGCGGCGCGACCCGGTGAGCTGCAGGTCCTCCTCGGACATCCCGAGCACCAGCTCAGGCTCGGCGGCCAGCGCGATCGCACCAAGCAGGGACGCGACGGCGCGCTCGGCGGCGTGGAGCTCGTCGACGATGTCGTCGACATCCGGCGTGGCCTCCTCGGATGCCAGCCGGGCGAGTCGGGTCGCCGAGTCGCGCAGCACCCGAAGCGCAGGCTCGGTGTCCGTGCCGTACTCCGCCATGTCACCCGCCGACTCCGAGGTGCTGCGCAGCCCTGGCGCGTCGTCTCGCGGGAAGGCACGCGCCGCGCCGGCCAACCACGTCTCGGCCTGACGCGCCAGCATTCCCGCGAGCAGCACGTCGCGACGGCCGAACGACGGGCCGCCGGGAGCTCGCCGCGCAACGATCACCCCGAGCGGGCTCTCCGTGGCGCCGAGCACCGTCGCGCACCACGGCCGGTTGGCTTCGATGCCCGTCACCGTCCCGCCGCCCGCGAGAGCCTTGAGAACCCAGTCCTCGTCGAGCGCCGCCGGATCGACAAGGCGACGGTCGATGCCGATCGCGTCGCCCGCGAAGTGGATTGGGCCTTCCTGCGCAAGCAGCACCATCTCGACGTCGGGGCTGTCGAACACCCGGCACGCCGCCGTCAGGACGACGTACGCCGACACGTCGACCGAGCGGTTGCTCGCCCGCTCCTGCAGCCTCGCAAGCTCGGCAAACAACGCCGTCTCGGCCGAGCGGGTCGCCTGTTCGTCGTAGGAGATCCAGAGCAACACCATCGGGATGACCAACGCGATGAGGCCGACCGCTTGGTGCTCTGCGAGTCGTTCGCCGAGGATGCCGAGTCCGACCGCCCCGACGGAGTGCAAGGCGGCGAACGGCGTCCGCTCCCAGATCAGTCGGCCCACCGGCTCGCCGGTCTGGAAGGCGGCGCTGGCGACGTTCAAGCCGTTCTTCACGAACCAGAAGACGGCCATTCCCCCGACGGCACCCCAGACACCGCCGCCGACACCCTGCGCGAACTCTGCGCCGAGAGCGGTCGCAGCCGCGAACTCGGTGACGCCGAACGCGACCCGCATCCAGTCGTGGCGGCGGATCAGCTCAGCGCCGAGTACGCCGAGCGCGACCGCGGGAACCGCCCAGGCCCGCGGCGAGCGGACGAAGCTGGCGGCGATCGCTGCTTCGGTCAAGCCGAAGGTCCACCGTTGCTTGCCGAAGGAGAGGTTGACCATCGCGAGCTCGGTCAGGACGACGACCACCGCGAGGACCGGCACTGCGTAGGCAACCGGGTGCCCCCAGCCGGTCAGGATCCCGCCGGCGGTCGCGGCAGAGGCGGCGAAAACGATCAGCAGCCGCATCCGCGCACGGGGCGGCATCAGACTCACTCGCGCCTCCCCCCTGGCCACCGGCGGCCGACGCCGCACACCTCTGTCGGCATTTTCGGCCAACGGAGGTCCGAACTAGCGCATCGGCGCCCTCGATTCACCCATTCGGCGTACTACCGGGGCATCCCGCCCCCGCGTCATCCGGATGGAGCAATCACTCCTCCAATTGGCCTACAGGAATCCCGCCTAGGCGCCGACAAACCTCCCAAGTACCGACCTGGTGCGAACCGGCCACGATCACGAGGGATCGGGCCCGATACGAGGAGGCCCGGTGTCCGCAGTCGTCGACCGGCCCGCCGCGGCCGCGCCGGACCCCGTTGCAGGGTTCACCGCGATGGTCGTGGACGACCACCCGCTCGTCCGTGAATCGATGGTGGCGCGGCTCACCGCCATGGGCGCCCGCGATGTCATCGAGGCCGCGAGCGTCGCAGAGGCACGCGCTCGCGCCCACGCCGGCGGGACCCGCGACCTTTGCGTCCTGGACGTCGGCCTGCCCGACGGTTCCGGGCTCGATCTGCTCGCCGACCTGCGCGCTGCCGGTTGGCCGCGTCTGGTCGTGCTCTCCGCCGCTGACGACCCCTATTCAGTGCGCGCAGCGTTCGTCGCCGGCGCGCAGGGCTACCTGCTCAAGTCGGCCAGCCCGCTCGTCGTCGCCGACGGCGTACGCCGCGTGCTCGACGGCGGCGTGTACGCCGATCCGTCGGTGGCCTCGCTGCTCGCGGCCGGCCTTCGCGGCGGCCCGCAGCACGACGGCGTCGCAGAGCTTTCCGGCCGCGAGGTCGAGGTACTCCAGCTGGTCGCCGACGGACGCTCCAACAAGGAGATCGGTGACTCCCTCGGCCTGTCCGCCCTGACGGTCAAAAGCCACCTTGCACGCATCGCCCGCAAACTCGGCACCGGCGACCGCGCCGAGATGGTCGCAATGGCAATGCGCGCGGGCGTTATCCGCTAGCTCCGTCCGCGGACGGTCTAACGTCGATCGGGTGAGCGAGGCAGTCGACGACGCACCGGTTGTCGATGTGCCTGTCGACGACGCAACCGCGTCGGCCGAACCGGCCGCCGATGCGGCGGTGCTGCTCAGCGAGCCCCGCGACGGCGTCCCGCCGGTCATCGACACCCTCGACGCGCTCGAGGCCGCCTCTGAACGTCTCGCCGCCGGTCACGGACCGGTCGCGGTCGACGCCGAGCGCGCGTCGGGCTACCGCTACGGCCAGCGTGCGTATCTCGTGCAGCTTCGCCGCGAGGGCGCCGGGACGATCCTGATCGACCCGGTTCCGTTCGGCGATCTACGGCAGGTTTGCGCTGCGATCCAGGACGCCGAGTGGGTCGTGCACGCCGCGTCCCAAGACCTGCCGTCGCTACGCGAGCTCGGCCTCGAGCCGGCCACGTTGTTCGACACCGAGCTTGCGGCGCGGCTTGCGGGCTACGAGCGGGTCGGCCTCGCCACCATGGTGGAGCTGCTGCTCGGATTGCGGCTGGCCAAGGAGCACTCCGCCGTGGACTGGTCCCGCCGGCCGCTTCCCGAGCCCTGGCTGCGCTACGCGGCGCTGGACGTCGAGGTGTTGCTCGACCTCCGCGACGCGCTCGAGGCGGAGCTGAGCCGGCAAGGGAAGCTCGACTGGGCGCGTCAGGAGTTCACCGCCGTCCTGCGCGCCAGCCCCCCGCCGCCCCGCGCTGACCCCTGGCGCCGAACGAGTGGCATCCACCGGGTTCGTAACCGTCGTCAGCTCGCGGTCGTTAGGGCGCTGTGGGGGGAGCGCGACCGGCTCGCGCGCGAGCGGGACAGCGCGCCCGGGCGCGTGCTCTCCGACGCGTCGATCGTCGCGGCGGCGCTCGCCGTACCCGAGTCCGTCGACGACCTCGCGCGGCTTCCGGGTTGGGGCGGTCGATCCACCCGTCGCCTCGTGCCGGGACTGTGGCCGGTCATCGTGGCGGCACGCGCACTTCCGGAGTCCGACCTGCCTCGTCCAGCCCCCCCGGGCGACGGGCCGCCGCCGGCAAACCGGTGGCCGGACCGGGACCCCGCCGCCGCGACACGCCTGGCCCAGGCGCGAGGCGTCATGACGGACCTTGCCGAGCGGCATCACATCCCGGTCGAAAACCTGCTCTCCCCCGACTTGCTGCGACGCTTGTGCTGGTCACCGCCGGGCACCGACCCCGAATCGATCGCGGCGTACCTCCGCGAAGGTGGTGCTCGGGACTGGCAGGTCGCGCTCATCGCCGAAGGACTCGCCCCCGCGATGGTGAATACCGACTGATGCTCGTCCCGGTTGCGACGGACACGGTCGACGCCCTCTTGCAAGGGGTCACGGACCGTCCACTCGCACCCGGTTGGCCGCACGACGACACCGCCACTGCCTTGGGCTTCCTGCACCACGGCGGGGTGCAGTTCCTGATCGTCGACGACGAGGGACGCATCGCCGGCGAGTGCGGGACAAAGACCGCGCCGCGGGCCGACGGCAGCGTGGAGATCGGCTACGGGCTGGCCGCGCACAGCCGCGGCCACGGCCTCGGCAGCCGGGCCGTCACCGAGCTCGTCGGATGGCTGTGCCACCAGCCCGGCGTCACGGTGATCGAAGCGGAGGTCCACGTCTCCAACACGCCGTCCCGGCGCATCGTCGAGCGGCTCGGGTTCACCGCCGACGCGCCGGCCACGGCGGGATACCTCCGGTACCGGCGGATGGCCCAGAGCGGCTCACCATGACGACGCACGACGGCTCACCCGTTCGCGGGGCGTCAGCCCCACCCGCGCTGGGTACCGTTGAACTCATGCCGAGCTGGCCCGGCCCCCTCCAGCTCCGGCGCGCAGCGCTTGCCGTCGCCGTCCTTCACGACGTCGACCTCGACCCCGCGCCGGGCGGCGTGCTGCTTCGGGGTGACCGGCCGCTCAAAGTGCGGTGGGCGGAGTGCCGCCGGGCGCTCGCCGGCGCAGAGGCAGAGTCGGATGTCGGCCGGCGCCAGCTCGCCCGCTGGCTGCGGTGGCGGCGCTGGCTCGCCGACCACCCGCTCGAGGTTCTGGCGGAGCTCGCTCGTCCGTACGGCGTAGCGGTTGAGTCGGAGGCTCACCCCGGCATGGACTGGGTGCGGCGCCGCGTCATGGGCGACACGCTCGAGGTAGGTCTGGGCTTCGTCGGGTTGGACGCGAACCACCCCGAGACCGTGCATCCGGTGTCCCAGCAGGTGCTCCACGCGGCCGGAATCGATCCGTCACCGTGGTGGCCGACCGCCCTCGTGTACCTCGAGCGCATGGGCGAGACCGCCGCCGAACGCATTGCGCGTGACCCGACCGCACCGTTGCGCCCGATGGGCGACTGCGACGTGGTCACCCTCCTCGCGTCGCGCATCTTGCGAGATGCGCTGGTACGACCGATCGACGGTGGGATGCGCACGGTCGCGGTCCCGATGCGTAACCGAGGCTGGCTCGACCTCAACCGGATCGACCCGGCGTTCTCGGCCACCGCTGCGCAGATCACTCCGGCGGAGGAACGCGGCTTCGACCGGCCGCTGCTCGTCACCCGCGAAGAGGTCGTGCTCGCTCGTGACGAGGGCGGCGCGATTCGGGCTGCGCTCGAGGACCGACTGCGGCCGGCGGTCGACATTCGCAGCGTGCTTTACCACTCCGCCTGAGCTTCTCTCAGCAGCCGTCCCCCGGCGGCGCAGGGAATCGATCCGGCTGCCGGTTGTGTCCGGCTCGGCGCAACACGCGATGCGCAGCGCGGCCCAGGGGCGGCGAGTACGACGTCGCTGCGCTGCAGCCGCCCTGGTGCAAGCCGCCGACCAGCCCCACGAGGTGGCGGACGCCGTGGTGGTCGGCGAGCCACGGCCCACCGCTCGTGCCGGCCGCAAAGCCGTTGCAGTGGAAGCCCGGGAACGCCCCGCGGCGGAAGACCGGAGCCGCGCAGTGAATCGGTGAACCGCCCACGCCCAGCGGATAGCCGATCACGGTAACGCGACGGCCGGGTGCGGGAGTGCGACCCAGCGCGTTGCCGCCCGTGACGTCCTGCAGCCGTCGCAGCCGGCCATTCACCCGCTGCGGCGCGACGACGAGGAACGCGAAGTCGTCATGCGTGTCAAAGTGCCGGATCCAGCCGGGCGCGGCGTACGCCGCTGTCACCCGCCACATGCCGTACGGCGCCTTGCCGTCGTGGAAACCCGGGGCGAACTCGTACCCCTTGCCCGTGCCGCCGCGGATGCAGTGCGCAGCTGTGACGATGACGCTGCGGTTCGCACTTCGCACAACGCTCGCGGAGCAGATGTGCAGCGGCAACACCGCCGTGATGAACAAGGCCCCGGCTGTTGGAATGCCACCGAACGTCGTGGCGGTCGGTTCGCGGCGAGCAGCCGCAGCTACAGGAGCAGCGGCGAGCAGGGCCAGCGTCGCCAGGACAAGCGCGGCGATCAGCCGCCGTGGTCGTCGAACGACACCCTGATCACTGTGAAGCACAAAGCCATCGTGTCCCACGGGCGGCGACCCGAGCCCTCGATATCTCGGTGATCTCCCCATGCACGGAGAATGGAGCGACCGGCGCAGCCACTGCTGCGTCGTCTGCGGCAATGGCAGTGAGGTCCGATGAAGGTCGCGGTCGTCGAGCCGACCCATGGGGTCGCTCCGCATGTGAGCGCCGCTCTGACCCAGGCCGGGCACCACTCACTAGCTCTCGCTGCTAGCCCAGAAGATCGATACGACATCAGGCGCGCGGTCCATGACTGCGACGCTGTTGTCTACCTCCCGACCGACTGGACGCCCGACGCCGGCCGCCACGAGACGCGCTGGGTCGCGGCGATAGTCCGAGAGCTCGAGGGCAGCGGCAAGCGTTTCCTGTACCTCTCCGACGCCTCGGTCGCCGGTCCGACCGGAGAGGACGCGGCGAATGAGGACACCGGCCTGTCCAAGGACTCGCCGCACCCATGGCGGGTCGACAACGAGCGCGCTCTGGCTGCTGCGGTATGGCAGAACGTTCACTCAATCGTGCTGCGTCCGGCGCTGCTCTACGGATCGAGCGGCACGGGGCTCGTCGCACGCCTTGTGGCCTACGCCGACCAAATGGGCGAGGCGCTCTACGTCGGCGACGGATCGGCCCGGACCTCCACGGTGCACATCGACGACCTCGCCGCGCTCATCGTCGCCGCTCTCGAGCGCGCGCCTGAAGGGAGCAGCTTCTTCGCAGCCTCGGGCGAGGTCGTCACCTGGAGACAGGTCGCCGGTTGGGTGGCTGGCTCGCGCGGCAACGCATGCCAGCTGCGATCGATTTCGGCCGACGTCGCGACCGCCGCCGGACTCGACGCGGACCTCATGACCACGGATTGCGTGGTGAACGACGACTCGCCGCGACGAAGGCTGCGGTGGCGGCCGTCCGGCCCACCCTTGCTCAGCCCGACCGCTACGGCCTAGGTGTGGCCCGCGCCCGCCAGCGACTCGACGACCGAGCGCGCGATCTCCTGCGCGGACAGCCCGCAACCGGCGAGCACCGCCGGCCGCTCCCCCTGCGCGATGAACTCGTGCGGCAACGCGACCTGACGCACCGGTACGGCGATCCGCCTGCTGCGAAGCTCGCGCGCGACGGCGGCGCCGACCCCACCTGCGACAACGCCGTCCTCGATCACGACCACCTGGGAGTGCGCAGCCGCGAGGGCCGGCAGCCCCGGGCTGACCGGGAGCACCCATCGCGGATCGACGACCGTGACACCGACGCCCTGCGCCGCCACCCTTGCCGCGACGTCGAGCGCGAGCTCGGCTTGCGGTCCGACTGCCACGATCAGCACGTCGCTGTCATCGTCGCGGCGCAGCACATCCATGTCGCCCTGCCGGTCGATCGCCGCGATGTCGTCGTCGACCGACGCCTTCGGGAACCGCAGGGCGGTCGGCCCGCGGTCATCCTCGACCGCCTCGTGCAGCAGCTGCCGCAGCCGCGTCGCGTCACGGGGTGCCGCGACCCGCATGCCGGGCACAAGGCCGAGAACCGCCAGGTCCCACATCCCGTGGTGTGACGCCCCGTCGGGGCCGGTGATCCCAGCCCGGTCGAGCACGAACGTCACCGGCTGCCGGTGCATCGCGACATCCATCAGGACCTGGTCGAAGGCGCGGTTGAGGAACGTCGAGTAGATGCAGACGACGGGATGCAGTCCGCCCATCGCCATACCGGCGGCGGATGTCACCGCGTGCTGCTCGGCGATTCCGACGTCGAAGACGCGGTCAGGGAAACGCTCCGCGAACGGGTGCAGGCCGACCGGCCGGAGCATCGCCGCGGTGATCGCGACCACCTCGGGATGCTGTTCGCCGATCGTCACCATCTCTTCCGCGAAGACGTTCGTCCATGTCGGCGCGGCGACCGACACGGGACGTCCGGTCACCGGATCGATGATGTTGACGGCGTGGAACTGGTCGGCCTCGTCCTCAACCGCCGGCGGGTAGCCCCGACCCTTCTCGGTCAGGCAGTGCACGATCACCGGCCCGCCGAATCCACGTGCGCGGTGCAGCGCGTGCTCGAGCGCGGCCACATCGTGACCGTCGATCGGCCCGACGTACTTCAGGCCGAGGTCTTCGAACATGACCTGCGGCTGAAGCAAATCCTTCATGCCCTTTTTCATGCCGTGCAGCGCCTCGTAGAGCGGCTGCCCGACCAGCGGCGTACGCGCGAGGGAGTTACGAACCAGGTCGAGCATCTGCTCGTACGACGGCGACAGGCGTAGTGCGGCGAGATGAGCCGCCAGCCCGCCGACGGTAGGGGCGTAGGACCGGCCGTTGTCGTTGACGACGATGACGACCGGCCGGTGCGGCGCGCCGGCGATCGTGTTGAGCGCCTCCCAGCACATGCCGCCGGTCAGCGACCCGTCGCCGACCACGGCGACGACGGACCGGTCGGTCTCGCCCCGGATCTCGAAGGCTTTGGCGAGGCCGTCGGCGTAGGACAGCGCCGTCGAGGCGTGGGAGTTCTCGACCCAGTCGTGGGCGCTCTCCGCGCGCGAGGGGTAGCCCGACAAGCCGTTGGCTTGCCGCAGCTCGCCGAACTCCTCGCGCCGGCCGGTCAGCAGCTTGTGCACGTACGCCTGATGACCGGTGTCCCAGATCATCGGGTCGCGCGGCGAGTCGAACACCCGGTGCAGCGCGATCGTGAGCTCGACCACGCCAAGGTTCGGCCCGAGGTGACCGCCCGTGCGCGACACCGCCGCGATCAGGAACTCACGGATCTCCTGGGCCAGAGCCGGGAGGTGGGAGGCGTCCAGCGCCTTCAAGTCAGCCGGCGAGCCAACCGTCTCCAACAGGCCTCCCATGCCCGTCGAGTCTAGAGACCGTGTCCACCGCACCCAGGCGTGAGCAGGGCGACGCACTCCACGTGCGCCGTCATCGGGAACAGGTCGTACGCCGAGAGCTCCGCAAGCTTCCAGCCGTGTGACGCGAACGCCGCGATGTCCCTGGCGAGCGACGATGGCTCACACGCGACGTACACGACGGCGCGGGGCCGCAGCGCCACCATCGCCTCGACGACATCCAGGCCCGCACCCTTGCGCGGCGGGTCGAGCACGACGACATCCACGTCGGGCCGCGACTGTTTGAGCCACTTCGACACCCGGTCCGCGACGACCGTGACATTGCGCAGGTCCGCGAGGTTCGCGGCCGCCGCGGCGGCCGCGTCCGGGTGGCTTTCGACCGCGACCACCTCCCCGTCTGGCACCAGCGGCGCGATGGCACCCGCGAACAGCCCGACCCCGGCGTACAGGTCCAGGCAGACATCCGCGGGTCGGAAGCCGCCGTAACCGAGAACGGCACCAACCAGTACGTCGGGCGCGCCCGGGTGCACCTGCCAGAACCCGCCCTCCGGGACCCGCCACGACCGACCGATCGCCTCCGGGGTGTCGGTGGCCTGCAGATCGACCGCTTCCACGTCGGGCCAGCGCTGCTCGAGTACAGACGCGACCGGTAGTGACGGGTGAGCGATCAGGCAGTCGGTGATGGGCTCGATCGAATCGGAGCGATGGCGGTGCAGGCCGGCGATGCCGTCAGGCCCGACCGCGAGACGCATTCTGGTGCGCCAGTGCAAGCCATCGTCATCACCGGGGACAGGTTCGACGGTGACAGTCCGCTCGAGGCCGGCGATCCGCTGTAATGCCGTCTCGACGACGGTCGCTTTCAGTCGGCGCTGCTCACCAAGCTCCACGTGCTGCCAGTCGCAACCGCCGCATCGCTCCGGGCCGGCGAACGGGCAGGGCGGCGCCACCCGGTGCCCGGAGGCCGCGAGGATCTCGATCGCATCGGCGCGCAGGAACGACTTCTTCGCCTCGCTGATCTGCGCCCGCACGCGTTCCCCGGGCAGTGCGTGACGCACGAGTACGACGCGGCCGTCCGGTGCGTGGGCGACGCAGACGCCCCCGTGGCCGACCGCACCGATCTCGAGCTCGACGGAGTCGCCGACGATCACGGACGCGGTGCGGGTGCGGGCTGCGGGATGTCGACCGCGCGGCGGACGTCACCCACGGCGGACCGCTCTCGCTCGATGACGCGACCCGACGATGCCAGCTGGTACGGCACGCTCGTCACCATCACCCCGCGCATGAACAGCAACCGGCCTTTCAGTCGCAACGCACTCTGGTTGTGAAGCAGCTGCTCCCACCAGCGCCCGACGACGTACTCCGGAATGAAGATCGACACGACGTCTCGGGGGCTCGAGCGGTTGATCTCCTTGATGTACTTGATGACCGGACGGGTCACCTCGCGGAACGGCGAGTCCAGGATCTGCAGCGGAACGGGCACGGCGCGACGCTCCCACTCCGCCTTCAGCGCCGCCGTGGCGGCGTGATCGACGTCGACGGTCAGCGCGACGAGAGTCGACGGTCGTGTCGCGCGGGCGTAGGTCAGCGCACGCAACGTCGCCTTGTGCATCTTCGAGACGAGCACGACCGCGTGCACTCGGGACGGCAGGACATCGTCGTCGTCCGAGGGGACCAGCTCCTGGCTGACCGCGTCGTAGTGACGCCGGATGCCCTTCATCATCGCGAACAGCACGCCCATCGCCACGATGGCGATCCAGGCGCCTTCGGTGAACTTCGAGATGACGATGATCACGAGCACCAGCGTCGTGACCACCGCACCGATGCTGTTGATCACACGCGACCGCTTCATCTGCCGTCGCCGCGCCGGATCCTCCGTCAGCGGAAGGTTGCGGTTCCAGTGCCGGATCATGCCGACCTGGCTGTTCACGAACGACACGAAGACGCCGACGATGTACAGCTGGATCAGCCGGGTCGGCGAGGCCGAGAACGCCACGATCAGCAACATCGCGAACCCCGCGAGCAGCAGGATGCCGTTGCTGAAGGCGAGCCGGTCGCCGCGGGTGTGCAGCTGGCGGGGCAGGTAGCCGTCGTGGGCGAGGATCGACGCCAGCACCGGGAAGCCGTTGAAGGCAGTGTTGGCGGCGAGCACCAGGATCAGTGCCGTCACGGTCTGCAAGTAGTAGAAGCCGATTCCCTTGCCGAACACCGCGATGCCGACCTGCGCGATGACGGTCTTCTGCTCGTGACCCTTCGGCAGTCCGACCAAGTCGTTGGGCGAGCCCGCGACGTGGACGTGGCTCACGATCGCAAGCACGGTGATCGCCAGGAACATGCTCACCGCGATCGCCCCCAGCAGCGCCAGGGTCGTCGCGGCGTTCTTGCTCTTCGGCTTCTGGAACGCCGGCACCCCGTTGCTGATCGCCTCGACGCCGGTGAGCGCGGTGCATCCCGACGCGAAGGACCGCAGCAGCAGGAAGGCCAGCGCGAAGCCCGTGTAGTCCCGGGTGTGCGTGATTCGGTAGTGCGCGCTCTCGGCACTGAGGTGATGGCCGGTCGCCAGCTTGAGCATCCCGATCGTGATCAGCACCGCGACGCCCAGGATGAACGCGTACGTCGGTATCGCGAACGCGGTGCCGGACTCCCGCACGCCGCGCAGGTTCAGCATCATGATCACGGCGACGATCACGACCGCGATCACCACGGAGTGGCCCTGCAGCGAGGTGACCGCCGACGTGATGTTCGCAACGCCGGAGCTGACCGAGACGGCCACCGTCAGGACGTAGTCGACCATCAGCGCGCTGGCGACCGTGAGGCCGGCCCGCGGGCCGAGGTTCGTGGTCGCGACCTCGTAGTCGCCGCCGCCGCTTGGGTAGGCGTGGACGTTCTGCCGGTACGACGCGACCACAACGAGCATCAGGAACGCCACGCCCGCGGCGGCGTACCAGGTGTAGTGGATGAAGGTCAGGCCGCCGAGTGACAACACCAGCAGGATTTCCTCGGTCGCGTAGGCGACGGAGGACAGCGCGTCACTTGCGAACACCGGGAGGGCGATGCGCTTCGGGAGCAACGTCTCGCCCAGCTGGGTGCTGCGGAGCGGACGTCCGACGAAGACCCGCTTCCCCAGGTCTCCCAGCGATGGCACCCGGCAAGCCTAAGGTGCGCCAGGAGCGGCTCGTATGACGGCCGGTGGCGCCGTGTAGCGTCACGTCGGTGCATGTCGTGATCATGGGGTGCGGCCGGGTCGGGTCCACCATCGCCACGGGACTCGAGAGCCGCGGCCATTCCGTCGCCGTCGTCGACCAGGACGCCACCGCGTTTCGTCGCCTCCCCCGCGACTTCGGTGGCCGGCAGGTCGTCGGTGTCGGGTTCGACCGGGACACCCTCATCGAGGCGGGGATCGAGCAGGCCGGCGGGTTTGCCGCTGTTTCCAGCGGCGACAACTCCAACATCATCTCGGCGCGCGTAGCCCGCGAGACGTTCGGAATCGACAACGTCGTCGCGCGGATCTACGACCCGCGTCGCGCCGAGGTCTACAGCCGGCTCGGGATTCCGACGGTCGCGACGGTGCGCTGGACCGCCGACGAGATGATGCGCAGGCTGCTCCCTGAAGGTGCCCACAGCTTGTGGAGCGACCCGACCGGGCACCTGCTGCTGCTCGAGGTCGCCTATGACATCGGCTGGGTGGGAAGGTCCGTCCGTGAGATCGGGCTCGCCACCGAGAGCGCCCGCGTCGCCTTCCTCACCCGCTACGGCGAAGCGTTCGTCCCGAAGGGCGACACTGCCCTGCAGGACGGCGACCAGCTGCACATCTTCGTGACCCGCGGCGACATCGAACGAACCGAGCAGTTCCTCGCCGCCCCTCCACCGAGTGAGCACGCATGAAGGTCTGTATCGCCGGAGCCGGCAACGTCGGCCGCTCGATCGCCCGCGAGCTGGTCGGCAACGGCCACGAGGTGACGTTGATCGAGCGCGAGCCCAAGGCTTTCAAGACCGACTCCGTGCCGGGGGCGTCGTGGTTGCTCGCGGACGCGTGCGAGCTTTCGTCACTGGAGCAGGCCGACCTGCAGGACTGCAACGTCGTGATCGCGGCAACCGGTGACGACAAGGTGAACCTCGTGCTCTCGCTCCTCGCGAAGACGGAGTACGGCGTCCCTCGCGTCGTCGCACGCGTCAACCACCCGAAGAACGAGTGGCTGTTCAACGAGGCGTGGGGGGTCGACGTCGCCGTGTCGACACCCCGCCTGCTCTCCGCGCTCGTCGAGGAGGCGGTCACCGTCGGCGACCTGGTCAGGCTGCTGTCGTTCCGCGAGGGTGAAGCCAGCCTGGTCGAGGTGACGCTGCCGCCGGACACGCCGCTCGCCGGCTCGAGAGTGGGCTCGATCGCCTGGCCGGCGGACGTCGCGCTGGTGGCGATCCTCCGCGATGCTCACGTCATCGCACCGAGCCCGGACGATCCGCTCGAGGCGGGCGACGAGCTGTTGTTCGTCAGCGCCCCTGATCAGGAGCACGCCCTGCACGACCTGCTCGCGGGAATGTCAGCCGGATAGCAGGATCTCGTAACGCGGGTTGAAGATGACCCGACGGCCGCCGCTGGTGGTGATCCGTCCGGTCGCGCGCAGCCGCCGGCCCGGCATGATGCCCGCCAGCTCGCGGCGGCCGAGCCAGACCAAGGTCACGGTGCCGCTGCCGTCGTACAAGTCGACCTCGAGCGCAGGAGTACCGGCACGGGGACGCAGCGTCAGCGAACGCACCGTCCCCATCACCACGACCTGCTTGCGGTTCTGACAGTCGGTGACGGCAGTCGCCCCGTGCGATGCGGACTGCCGCTGCAGATCCTTGGCCTCGAGCACGTCCTCCTCGCTGGCAAGCCGGCCTACCGCACGACGGAACCGGCCGGGCTCGCCCTTGTCCTCACCCGCCCCCTTGTGACTCATCTGAGCTCCGTGATCTCCGGGCCACGTTCCCGCAGCTGAAGCTGCGGTGCCTCAGCCTCCGCCTCCGCCTCGTCCTCGTCCGCCGCGTTGGCGACTGCCTCGATCGCTTCTCGCGGAAGGTGCAGCGGAAGCGGATCGCGCGGCGCCATCGCGTCGGTGCCACGATGCACGACGACATCGCGAAACACCGCTTCCAGTCGGCGCGCCTGGAACGAGTCCGTCGCTGCCGCTCCGGTCAGCAAACCGCGGAGGAACCACCGCGGGCCGTCGACGCCGATGAACCGCGCCGGCTGGGTGCCGCCCGACTCGTCCGGGATCCTGGCACGCAGCTCGGTGCCGAACGGCCCGGACGTGTGCTCGCCACTGCCACCACTGCCGTGCAGCGAGTCCGCGATCTCCTTGCGCACCTCGTCCCAGATTCCGCTCGACTTCGGAGCGGCGAACGCGCTGACGAGGAGCTGACTGCTGCCGTCGACGAGCGCGGCAGCGACCACGACGTCGTCGGCCACCTCCACGCGAAGCTCGACGCCGCCCGGGATCGGGACGGCGAGTCCGCCGAGGTCGACGCGTGGCGTCTCGTCGTCGTGCGGCAGGTCCTTGGCATCCCACGGGCCTGTCGTCGGGCCTGGCGGTGCGGCCGCGGGGGGCACCGACTCCGCCGGCTCGTCGACGTCGTCATCGAACGCGGCGCCGTCGACATCAGCCTCGTCGTAGCCGTCGTCGGCGACATCATCGGTCGCTCGGCGTCGTCGGAACACCTCAGCTCCTCTCCGGCAGGTCGCGTCCATGGTCGGCGAAGCCGCCCGTAGATCCAAACCCGCCCTCAGCGCGCACGGAGTCGGGCAGCTCGGCGACTTCGACGAAGCGTGCCCGTTCGACCCGCTGGATGACGAGCTGCGCGATCCGATCACCCCGCGCGAGGCGCAGCGTCTCGCGCAGGTCGAGATTGATGACGATCACCTGGATCTCGCCGCGGTAGCCCGCGTCGATCGTTCCTGGGGAGTTGACCAGGGCCACGCCATATCGCGCGGCAAGGCCCGATCGTGGGTGCACGAAGGCGGCGTAGCCGCCCGGCAGCGCGATCGCCGTCCCCGTCGGTACGACGGCCCGCTCGCCCGGCGCAAGCGCCACGTCGATCGCTGCCACCAGATCAGCACCGGCATCGCCATCGTGGGCATAGCTCGGCGCCGCCAGCTCCGGGTCGAGCCGCCGAAGCATGACATCGACCGTTGGCTCTGACATGGCAGCGGAACCCTATCCATCGCGCTCCGGTGCCACACCGCCGCTCGGCGCCCGGCCGGATCAGGGATGGCCATACGCTTGCGCGCGTGGCACCTCCGTCGTTCGACGAGCGGCTGTCGGTGCCCTCGAGCTGGTGGCCGGCGGTGCTCCTCATCGTCGGCTTCGGCATCTTCGAGGTCGGCGCCGGCTTCACGTATGTCGTCTACGTCCCGGTGGCGGTCTTCCTCGTCGGCTTCTTCGTCGTTCCGCTCCTGCTCGCCGGCCGGCTTCGGGTCCGCGTCCAGGACGGCAAGCTGCTCGCCGGCAAGGACGAGCTGTCGCTCCGGTCGGTCACCTCGGTCCAGCCGCTCGACCGGGAGCAGACCCGGCTCCGCCTCGGCCCGCAGGCCGACCCGGCGGCACGCACGATCGTCCGCGGCTGGATCGGCCCGTCGGTGATCCTGCGCCTGTCGAACCCGCAGCCGGTCCCCTACTGGGTGGTCTCGACCCGGCACCCGGACGAGCTGGCCACAGCGATCAAGAACGAGCGAGCTGCCTCCCGAGCCGCCCGCTGAGGTCGCCACGGTCGGCAACCGCTACCTCGTCGAGGCCGAGCCAGCCGGCGAGCAGGCGCAGCTCGGCTGCCAGCGCTTCCGCCGTGTCGTCGGCTGCGTCGGCTTCCGCCCACGCGGCCTGGACCATCAACCTCCCCGTCGCCCGGTCCGACTTCAGGTCGACGCGGGCGACGAGCCGGTCGCCGAGCAGGAACGGCAGCACGTAGTAGCCGTGCGTCCGTTTGTGCTGCGGCGTGTAGATCTCCACGCGGTAGCGGAACCCGAAGACCCGCTCCGTACGCTCCCGCTCCCACACCAGCGGGTCGAACGGCACGAGCAACGCCGAGCCGCCGACCTTGCGCGGGATGGTCGTGTCGGGCAGCAGGTACGCCGGGTGCCGCCAGCCCTCCACGGCGACCTCGACCAGCCGACCGTCCTCGACCAGCTCCGCGATTCGCGGTCGCGCCTCGGGGTTCTTGAGCCGGAAGTAGTCGGCGAGGTCGGCGACCGTCCCGATGCCGTGACAGCGCGCCGCGATTAGCAGCAGCTCACGATGGGCGGTCGCGTCATCGGGGGTCGGCGCGTCGAGAACCCGGCGGGGCAGCACCCGCTCCGGCAGGTCGTACAGGCGCTCGAAGTTCCGCCGTGACGCGGTCGTGATCCGCCCGCTCCAGAACAGGTACTCGAGCGCGGTCTTGGCCGGGGACCAGTTCCAGCCCCAGTTCTCGGTGCTGCGTGCGGTGTCGTCGGCCACCTGCCCCGCCGAGACCGGGCCCCGCTCCGCCACCTCGGCGTAGACCTGCTCGACGTAGCCGGGACGGTCCGCCGCAATGCGCGCGACTCCTCGCCACGTGCCGACTCCAGCCTCCGCACGTTTCATCCGCCAGCGAAGCAGCGGATGCAGATCGACCGGGAGCAGCGCGGCCTCATGACCCCAGTACTCGAAGAGGTCCCGGTGCCCGAATGCCATCCGATCGAGAACGTCCCGGTCGTAGGGGCCGAGCCGGGAGTACGCAGGCAGATAGTGCGCGCGGGCCAGCACGTTGACGCTGTCGATCTGGAACAGCGCCGTGTGCCGGAGGACCCGGCGGAGGTGACGGCGGTCGGCGACCGCCACTGGACGCTGCCGGGACGGCCCGTGACCCCCCAAACCCTGTGCTGCCACGGCCAGGCGGCGAGCCTGGTCGGCGCTCAGCCTGGAGCGGGTGGCCGAGGGCCGAGGTTGCCGAGACACTGGCGCATCGTGCCAGGCTGTGCCCATGGGAACGCACAGCACGGGTGAGGCGGCCGCGGAGGCGGTCGCCGCTGACAACAGCGGGAAGCTCGGCGCCAAGGTCCTGTCGGGGCTCGGCGCGGCCGCGACGACCGCGGTGGCGCGCAAGGTGCTGACCACTGGCTGGAAGAAGGCAACCGGCAAGGAGCCCCCGGCGGATCCCGCGCATCCCGACGTCCGGTGGCGCGAAGCCGCGGGATGGGCGGCAGCATCGGCGGCCGTCGTCGCCGTAGCGCGGTTGATCGCGCAGCGCCGGGTTGCCGCTACGTGGCGCCGGGCTTCCGGGTCGCTACCGCCCGGAATGGACGACGCCGGCGAATGATCGGCGCGTCGTCGGCTCAGGAGAGGGGTAGTACCGGCCGACGCCAATAGCGTGAGAAGCGTGGTGCAGCGCGGGGGGGCAAGCTCACCCCGCAGTGCCGTCCGGACGCTCGCCGCCATCCCCAATCTCGACGCCCTGTTCGCGGCGCGGCTGCACGACGGGGTCAAGGCAGCCCTCGCCGACGAGTACGGATCGATCGTCTTCGACGCGCCGCCTGTCGGAGCCTGGACGGTGCGCCTCGACCACGGGCGGGTCCGGCTGGTCCGCGGCCGGGCGCGCCACCCGCGAGCCGTCATCACCGCCGATCCCGCGACGCTGGCCAAAGTGCTCGAAGGCCACATCTCGGGTGTCGAGGCCTACCTCGACCACGGCCTGACCGTCCGCGGCGACCTCGCGCTGGCACTGCAGATGGATGGCGCCTTCGACGTCGGCGAACGCCCGGTCACCCATCCGGTGATCAAGGCCACGACCGTCCTCGGCGCACGCGCCTCGTACCTGGAAGCCGGTCCGGCCGACGCGCCGCCCGTCGTCCTGCTCCACGGGCTCGGCGCCACCAACGCCTCGATGCTTCCGCTGGTGCCCGACCTGGCGCGCGACCACCGCGTCATCGCACCCGACTTCCCCGGGTTCGGCGCCTCCGCGGCGCCGCGATGGCGTTACCGGGCCGGCGATCTCGCGACCTGGCTGCAGGCCTTCGGCGACACCGTCGGTGCCACCAAGCCGGTGCTGGTCGGCAACTCTCTCGGTGGTCGGGTCGCCCTCGAGGCCGGCCTGACCGCACCGGAGTCGGTCGACCGGCTCGTGCTGCTCTGCCCGTCGCCCGCCTTCCGCCGGTTCCGCCAGATGGTGCCGGTGGTCCAGCTGCTGCCGCCGGATGCGGTGATCGCGCCGAACCTCATCCCGCACTGGATCCTGGTGCGGATCATCCGGTCCTTCTTCGCCGACCCGGACCGGCTGCCCGACCCCTGGTACGACTCCGCCGCCGACGAGTACCACCGCGTGATGCGCGACTACCGGCATCGCCGGGCGTTCTTCGCGGCCCTTCGCCAGATCTACCTGGACCCGGCGTACGGCGAGGGCGGTTTCTGGGAGCGCCTGCCGGGACTGGCCGTGCCCTCGCTGTTCGTCTGGGGAGAGCGCGACTGGCTGGTGCCGGCGGCGTTCGAGGAGCACGTCATGCGCGCCCTGCCGCAGGCCGAGTCGGTGCTGCTCCCGGACTGCGGGCACGTCCCCCAGTTCGAGCTGCCGGACGAGACGGCCGGCCTGATCCGCCGCTTCCTGACCCGCTGACCCGCCGAAACGGCCGCGTCGCTACTTGCTACTTGAGCCCGGCGGCGATCTGCTCACCGAGGCGCTTGGTCTGACGTGAGTTCAGGGACGCGCCCGCCAGCGCGCCCACGAACATCGGCACGACGCTCGCCGCACTCGTCCCTGCCCGCCGTACGACGCGTCGGCGCAGCTCCCGGCGCGCCGCCCCGGTGACCATCCCCGACACGCCGTCTCCGGGCGCCACCCGGTCGAGCGCGCGCCGCCGGGTCCAGGCGCCGAGATAGGCCGCGGTCCGGACCGCCCGGCTCCCCATCGCGGCTCGGCCGTACACCTCGTGCAGCTCGGCGACCAGCTTCAGCTCCAGCGCGATCACCGCGAGCGTCTCGGCGGCGACCTGCACGGGCGAGGTCAGTAGCAGCGGCGGCGCGGCAAGCTCGACCGACGACACCAGACCTGCGGCGGCGCCCACGGCTCCGGTGGCACGTGCCGCGTTGTCGATCAGCGCTTCGGCGAGCTCGTCCCCGACCTTGCCGTCGTAGTGCTTCGACAGCGTCGCCAGATCCCGAATCGGGACATGTGGTGCGTACTCAGCGACCTGGTCGGCGAGCCACTGCCCGCTCGCCACCGCCGCCGCACCCGCGCCGCGGGCGCTCCTGGACAGCGAGACGGCGAGGCGCGCCAGCAAGCCGGCTTCGGCGCGGCGATCGAGCGGGGTGTCGTCGAGAAAGCGGGCCAGCAACCCCGCGGGCTCGTCGTCCGCGGGTCCGGAGTGGTGGGCGTCGGTCAGGCCGCGCACTCCCGGCAGATGCCCTTCTTCTCGTCAGCGAGCTGGCTGCGGTGGCGGACCAGGAAGCAACGCCGGCAGGTGAACTCGTCCGCCTGCTTGGGGACGACGCGGACCGTCAGCTCCTCGCCCGACAGGTCGGCACCGGGAAGCTCGAGCGACTCGGCGAGCTCCGCCTCGTCGACGTCCACCGCACCGGCCTGGGCGTCGCGTCGAGCCTTGAGCTCCTCGATGCTGTCCTCACCGATTTCGTCATCGGTGGCACGTGGGGTGTCGTAGTCGGTCGCCATCGTCTCGTCCTGCCGTCCTGCGTCGCTGGAACGCCCTGGGTGTCGTCGTGAGAGCGTCAACGCTCCAGCGGCGGATTTATGCCCGCCGAGGCATCTCTTGCCCTCACCCGCGCCGGCGCACGCTACCTGATCGAACTGACGAAGTGGCGATCCCGGGGTTAAGAGTTCGCGTGCGCTGGGGCAAGATCAGCGCGACGGAGGAGGCCGGAGTGGCTGTGTATGCCCTGGGTAAGCGAGTGCCGACGATTGCGGACACCGCCTACATTCACCCCGACGCGGTGGTGATCGGCAGCGTCACGATCGGGGATTACTCAAGCGTCTGGCCGTCGACGGTGCTGCGGGGCGACTACGGCGAGATCTCCGTCGGAGACCGCACGTCGGTTCAGGACGGCGCGGTGATCCACGCGACGCACGACCTCGCCACCCGGATCGGCAGCGACTGTGTGATTGGTCACAACGCCCATCTCGAGGGCTGCACGGTGGAAGACAAGTCGCTCGTCGGATCGGGCGCAATCGTCCTGCACCGGGCAATCGTCCACAGCGGCGGCCTGGTCGGCGCGGGCGCCGTGGTGTCCGGCGGCACGGAGGTGCCGAGCGGCGCGATGGCACTGGGCATTCCCGCGAAGATCAAGCCCGACGCCGTCACGCCGGGGCTGATCGAGATCGCCGTCGCCGTCTACATCGAGAACGCCAAGCGCTATCCCAAGGAGCTCCGCCGCATCGACTGATGCCGCACGCTAGAGCAGCTTTCGCAGCGCCTTGCGGTCGGTCTTGAACACGCTGGTCAGCGGTACCGCGTCGACGATCCGCACGTCGCGCGGGTACTTCGCCTTGTTGATGTGCTCCCGCGCGAACGCGACGAGGTCGCCGTCGGTGACCGTCGCCCCCGGGCGCAGCTGCACGAACGCCACGACCTCCTCGCCGTACGTCGGGTCGGGCTTGCCGACCACCCCGCAGGCGACGACGTCCGGGTGGGTGAGCATCGCGTCCTCGATGTCGCGCGGGTAGACGTTGATCCCACCCCGGATGATCAGGTCCTTGATCCGGTCCACCACGTAGAGGTAGCCGTCGGCGTCGAAGCGACCGACGTCCCCGGTGTGGAACCAGCCGTCGCGGATCGCCTCGGCAGTCGCGTCGGGTGCCTTCCAGTAGCCGGTCATGAGCATCGGACCGCGCACGCAGATCTCGCCGTCCTCACCAGTCGCGGCGAGGGTCCCGTCCGGCTTCTCCAGGCGCACCTCGGCACCGGGAACCGGGATCCCCACCGCGCCGGCGCGGACCCCTCCTGGTGGGGACGAAGACACGAGGGCAGCCGTCTCAGTCAGCCCGTAGCCCTCCATCAGCTCCACCTGGGGCAGCCGCCGGGCGACCTCGGTGCGGGTCTCGGCGAGCAGCGGCGCGCCGCCGCTGGTCATTCGCCGCAACGACGACAGGTCGTAGTCCTCCAGCGGCATCGACAGCAGCATCTGCAACATCGACGGCACGACGGCGCCGATCGTGACCCGGTGCTCGACCGCGAGGTCCAGCCAGCCCTTCGGATCGAACCAGCGCATCAGGATCGAGTCGCTGCCCTCAGGTGAGTGCAGACCCAGCGTCGAGACGAGCAGGCCATACGCGTGCGACAACGGCAACGGTGTCAGCGCGACGTTCATGTCCGGGTCGTAGGAGCGGGAGACGGCCGCCCAGGCCGCCGCGGACATCGCGTTGTGGCTGAGCATCACCCCCTTCGACCGGCCGGTGGTGCCGCCGGTGTAGAGCAGCGCGGCCATGTCGGTGGGGTCCCGATCGACCAGGGAGCCTTCCGGTGCCGACTCGAGCTCGGCGTACGACAGCGTGTCGGGGGCTTCACCGGTCGCCAGGATCACACCGCGCAGCGTCGAGACGCCCGCAGCGGCCGCCTGCACCTTGGGCAGGAACTCTGGCGTCGTGACGACGTACGACGCCTCGCTGTCGGTCAGAACATGGCGCAGCTCGTCGTCGGAGAGCAGGAACAGCACCGGCGTCGTCACTCCGCCGGCCCGCCAGATCCCGCCGTAGGCGATCCCGACCTCGAGGCAGTTCGCCATGCACAGCACCACCCGCTCGCCGGGGCGAAGCCCGGCGTCGACCAGGCCCTGCGCCAGTCGCCGGGTGCGCAGCGCCAGCTCGCCGCTGGTGTGCTTCTCACCTTCGAAGAACGTCAGCGAGTTCGGCCCGATGCGCTCCCATGACTGTTCGGCAAGCCGCTGCAGGCTGTTCCCGGTGGGCGTCGTCGCAAGCTCGGTCGGCATGCCGATACTGTGCCACCGAACACCATTCGGATCGCGTTGCGCGCCAAGAATCAAGGTGGCCACCCGTGGATTTCCGCGACACCCCTGAAGAAGCCTCGTTCCGAGCCGACCTGCGCACCTGGCTGGAGGGGGCGCTGGGCAAGGACTGGGCCGACCAGGCCCCATCGGTCGGCCGCTGGAACGAAGCCGAGAGCCGGGCATGGAGCAAGAAGCTCTACGACGCCGGGTACGTCGGGATCACGTGGCCCAAGGAGTACGGCGGCGGCGGCCACCCCCACGAGTTCCAGGGCATCTTCCTCGAGGAGAGCGCCCGGATGAGCGCGCCGGACCACATCGGCGGGATCGGGCTCGGCATGGCCGGACCGACGATCATCGCTTGGGGCACCGACGAGCAGAAGCAGCGCTACCTCGCGCCACTGCTGTCCGGCGAAGAGGTGTGGTGCCAGGGCTTCTCGGAGCCGGGCAGCGGGTCGGACATGGGGGCGGCCAAGACGCGCGCCGTGCTCGACGGCGACGAGTGGGTGGTCAACGGGCAGAAGGTCTGGTCCAGCTGGGCGCATATCGCCGACTGGTGCATCCTCGTCGTCCGCACCGACCCGGACGCCGAGAAGCACCGCGGCTTGTCCTACCTGCTGGTCGACATGCACTCCCCCGGCGTCGAGGTTCGCCCGCTGCGCCAGATCACCGGCGATCCGGAGTTCAACGAGATCTTCTTCACCGACGTCCGCGTCCCCCGTGACTCGATCCTCGGCCAGCCCGGTGACGGCTGGAACGTCGCGATGACGACGCTGCTGCACGAGCGCGGCACCCTCGGCTTCGCCCTGACCGCCGGCCTCGAGAAGGCCGTGAACCGGCTCGTGCAGCTCGCCAAGGAGCCGGGACCGGATGGAACCCGGCCCGCGGACGATCCCGTCGTACGTGACCAGATCGCGCAGTTCTGGATCGACCTGCAAGGGCTGCGCTTCACCAACTACCGCGCGCTGACCTCGCTGCAGAAGACCGGCGTGCCAGGCCCCGAGGGGTCGATGGCGAAACTGCACTGGAGCGAGACCAACCAGCGGCTCACGTCGTTCGCCCAGAACCTGCTCGGCCTGACCGCGCAGCTCGACGGCGAGGGCGCCTGGTGGGACGGCTTCTGGACCTACATGCAGCTGCGCAGCCGCGGCAACACCATCGAGGCCGGAACCTCGGAGATCCTGCGCAACATCATCGCGGAGCGGGTCGTCGGCCTGCCCAAGTCACGGTAGGGAGCCGACAGTGGACTTCGCATTCTCTGAAGACCAGGAGCTGCTGCGCGGCGCCGCGCGGGAATACCTCGCCGACCGGATGCCGAACGACCGGATGGTCGCCCTCGCCGAGTCCGAGGCCGGTACCGACCCGGCCGACTGGAAGGCGATCGCCGACCTCGGCTGGCTCGACCCGGAGCTCGGGTTGCTGGAGCACGCCGTCCTCGCCGAGGAGACCGGCTACGCCCTGCTTCCCGCGCCCTGGTGGTCGACGGTGGCGCTGACCTGGCCGCTGCTCGACGACGAGCTGCGCGGGGCGGTCGGCAGCGGCGAGCGCAGCACGACTCTGGCGTACGCCGAGGCGGGTGGGCCGGCGACGATCGCCGACGCCGCCGCGCGCAGCACCGTGAAGGCAACGGGTGGCGCGCTCACCGGGACCAAGGTGAACGTGCCGGACCTCACGAGCGTGACCGACGTGGTCGTGGTCGCCACCGACGGGCTGTACGCCGTCGACGTGGCCGCCAACCCGGGGGTCGTCGTACCTCGCTCGACGATCGACAAGACGCGCCGGCTCGGCGAGCTGCGCCTCGACGGCACTCCCGCCCGAAAGCTGGCCGCCGGGCTCGACGCGCTCGCGGACGTCCGCCGCCGCGCGAGCGCCCTCGCCGCCTGTGAGGCGACCGGCGTGGCACAGCGCGCGCTGGACATCGCCGCGGCCTACACCAAGGAGCGCCAGCAGTTCGGCCGGATCATCGGCACCTACCAGGGCGTCTCCCACCGCGTCGCGAACACGTTCGTCGCGACCCAGCTCACGAGGTCACTCGCCTACTGGGCGTCCTGGGCGGTCAGCGCCGGGGATGCGCAGGCTGACCTGTCGGTCGCCGCCGCGAAGGCGACCGCGGGTGAGAACTCAGTGTTCGCCTGCGAGCAGGCGATCCAGTGCCACGGCGGGATCGGCTTCACCTACGAACACGTGCTGCACCGCTATTACAAGCGGGCCCAGTGGATCAACGGGTTCGAAGGCGCAGCCCGAAAGCACCGCGCCGCAATCGCCGACGAGCTGCTGGGCCCCGCCGCCTAGGAAGCGATCCGTTCGGCGTACCTACGCGAAGCGGTTGGCGAGGACGATCACGTCCCGCACGTACCACCAGGCGTGGTTGTAGCTGAAGATCGCGTCGTCCAGCGACGTGCCGCCGCGCCCGGCCCCGGTCGCGCACAGGTAGCGCGCGGCGGAGAACACCGCGTCAGTCGGGTCGTTGATGTTGGCGACGCCGTTTCCGTTCGCGTCGTACCCCCAGCGGGCCCAGGTCGACGGCAGGAACTGCATCGGGCCGAGCGCCCCGCCGACCGAGGTGTGGACGTTCTGCCCGTTGCGGGTCTCGAGGGTGCCGATCGCGGCCAGCACCGTCCAGGGCAGGCCCGGGCAGGTGGTGGCAGCGCGACGGTAGAGATCGAGGTACGACGAGGGGATCAGCTGCCGCGCGTAGGCGCTCGACACCGCCTGGTCGACCGGCGCCGCCCTGGTGATCACGACGCGCGCGGCATGGCCGAGCGTTCGGTGGACGTCGCGGCGCAGCGCCGCCAGCGAGATCTTCGGGGCGACCACCAGCACTTCGCGGCCCGGGATCAGCCCGAGCGCGTTGCCGGCCTCCGACGTCACCATCGCCTGAGCTCCGGGCAGTCCGATGGTGGCGAAGGCGCCCACGCGCAGCGGCTCCCGCAGCTGATGTGCGCCACGAACCATGACGGTCCGGCCGAAGTACCGATGAAGGTGGCGGCTGTCCGAGAAGCCGACTGTGAGCTCGCCCCGCGCGATGGACTTCCACAGCGCCCTCGAATGCGCCGTGAACGACGGGGTGAGCGGGCGTACGGCGTTGAGCGGCACGCCGATCACCCGCAGCCGCCGATGCGCGATCCGGACCTCGCCGCGGTCCACCCCGACCACGGCCTTCACCCCGGCGCGGTGGCGCAGCCGGGCGAGCTGGTGGGCGCTGGCGCCGCGCCGGAGGATCACCGCGGCGTCCGGAGGCGTCAGCTTCCGCAACGCGCCCACCTGGACCGGGTGTCTCGCGAGGTCACGAGTGGCGGCCAGGTTGTGCGTCGCCGTGGTGGCCGGGTGGGGCTTGACCGCACCGGCGATCCCGACCGCGGCGGTCGCGGCGATTACCGAAAGCGCGAGCGCGCCGACGCCGACGGACGCGATCGTCCGAACCCGCGGCACGCTAAACACGGCACCGACCCTCCCCTGAAAACCTCGGTGTCAAAGATTCGAGGACACCAAAAGTTCATGCAATGCGTCAAATAAGTCTGGATTAGCGGCCAATGTCGTATTTCTACCAGGAGGCTTTCCGGCCAGGCCATCCACCCTCGCTCCGGCCTCCTGGGCGATCAGTCCCCCGGCCGCCCAGTCCCATGGATACATCCCTGCCTCGAAGAAGGCATCCAGCTGTCCACAGGCGACCGCGCAGAGGTCGAGCGCGGCCGATCCGGCCCGCCGGATGTCCCGGATCGCCGGGAGCACCCGGGCCATCGCCGCGGCCTGCCTGGTCCGGAGCTCGACCTGGTAGTTGAACCCCGTCCCGACCAGCGCAAACGCCGGGTCGCGCTGCTCGCTGCAGCGGATGCGTACGCCGTCGACAAAGCTGCCGTGACCGGCCATCGCCGTATAGGTCAGGCCGGGCTCGACGTCGACCACGACGCCGCATGCGGTCCGGCCATCGATGGCGGCGGCGATCGACACGGCGTAGTGCGGGATGGCGTAGAGGTAGTTCACCGTTCCGTCCAGCGGGTCGACGAGCCAGCTGACGCCCGTCGATCCAGCGCTGTCCCCGCTCTCCTCGCTGATGACGGCGTCATCCGGGCGGGCCGCCGCCAGGCCGGCGAGGATCACCCGCTCCGCCGCCCCGTCCATGATGGTGACCACGTCCGTCGGGCTCGACTTGGTCGACATGACGTCGAGGTCGACGGGACGGTCGCGGAGGACCGCGGCCGCGTCGTGCGCCAGCCCGACCGCGAGCTCGAGCAGCTCCGCCGGGTCGACCGAGCTCAGGTCGCCTTCTTTGCGGGCGCCTTCTTCGCCACCGTCTTCTTGACCGGCGCGGCGGCCCGCTTGGCCACCGCGTTCGTCGCCGGAGCGGCCTTCTTCGCTACCGCCTTCGTGGCGGGCGCGGACCGCTTGGCCACCGTCGTCGTGGTGGGCGCGGCCTGCTTGGCCACTGCCTTCGTCGCCGGCGCGGACTTCCTGGCGGGAGCTTTGGCCGGCGCCCGCTTGGCGACCGCCTTCTTGGCAGCCGCCGTGCTCGCCGGCGGCTGCGGTGCATCCGCCACCGCGACAGCAGGGTGCTTGATCGGGCTCGGCCCATCGCCGCCGGCCGGCCGGGCGACCTCGCGCGACTCCTTCTTGAACAGCCCGATGGTGCGGCCGAGGAAGACGAGCGGGTCGTACTTGGTGTCGACCACGCGCTCCTTCATCGGAATGATCGCGTTGTCCGTGATGTGGATGTGCTCAGGGCACACCTCGGAGCAGCACTTGGTGATGTTGCAGTAGCCGAGGCCGTGGTCCGCCTGTGCCATCTGCTTGCGGTCGAGCGTGTCGAGCGGGTGCATGTCGAGCTCGGCGTGCCGGATGAAGAACCGGGGCCCGGCGAACGCCGGCTTGTTCTCCTCGTGGTCGCGGATGACGTGGCAGGTGTTCTGGCACAGGAAGCACTCGATGCACTTGCGGAACTCCTGGCTCCGCTCCACGTCAACCTGCGACATCCGGTACTTGCCGCCCGCGTTGTCCGACGGCGGCGCGAACGCCGGGACCTCACGCGCCTTCTCGAAGTTGAACGACACGTCGGTGACGAGGTCGCGGATGACCGGGAAGGTCCGCATCGGCGTGACCGTGACCGTCTCACCTGGCTCGAACATCGACAGCCGCGTCATGCACATCAGGCCCGGCTTGCCGTTGATCTCAGCACTGCAGGAGCCGCACTTGCCGGCCTTGCAGTTCCACCGCACCGCGAGGTCGCTGGCTTGCGTCGCCTGGAGCCGATGGATGGCGTCGAGGATGACCTCACCTTCCTCGACCGGCACGGTGTAGTCGACGAAGTCGCCACCGTTTCCGTCACCCCGCCAGACACGCAGCTTCAGGTCACGGGCGCTCATTTCGCGGGCTCCTCGAACAACTTGGCCAGATCGGCGGGCATCTTCGGCAGCGCTTTGCGGGTGATCTTCACGGCACCCGCGGGGGTCTCGGTGACGATCAGGTTGACCTTGCCCCACTCGGGATCGGTCTTCGGATAGTCGTCGCGCGTATGGCCGCCGCGGCTTTCGGTCCGCGTCAGCGCCGCCCGCGCGATCGCCTCCGACACCTGCAGCATCGATCGCAGGTCGAGCGCGGTGTGCCAGCCCGGGTTGTACGCCCGGCCACCTTCCACGCTGACCGCCTCGGCCCGCTTCTTGAGCGCCTCGATCTTCTTGAGCGCGTCGGTCATCTCTTTGCCGGTGCGGATGATGCCGACGAGGGAGAACATCATGTCCTGCAGCTCGTGCTGGATCGTGAACGCGTTCTCCCCGGCGGCGCGCCCGAAGGGCGCGAGCGCCGCGTCTTCCGCCGCCTTCACCTGCGCGGCAGGCGCCGCCGGCCGGCGGGCCTGCTTGGTCGCGTACGCCGCAGCGGACTCACCGGCGCGCTTGCCGAACACCAGCAGGTCCGACAGCGAGTTGCCGCCGAGGCGGTTCGAGCCGTGCATGCCGCCGGAGCACTCGCCGACCGCATACAAGCCCGCGACGCTGGCCGCCTGCGTGTCGGCGTCGACCTCGACGCCGCCCATCACGTAGTGACAGGTCGGCGCGACTTCCATCGGCTCCTTGGTGATGTCGACATCCGCCAGCTCCTTGAACTGGTGGTACATCGACGGCAGCCGCTTGTGGATGTCCGCGGCGGTACGACGGGTCGCGATGTCGAGGAACACGCCGCCGTGGGGTGACCCGCGGCCGGCTTTGATCTCGGCGTTGATCGCGCGCGCCACCTCGTCCCGGGGCAGCAGCTCCGGCGGCCGGCGGTTGTTGATGTGGTCGTCGTACCAGCGGTCGGCCTCCTCCTCGGTGTCGGCCGTCTCCGCTTTGAAGTAGTCCGTGATGTAGTCGAACATGAAGCGCTTGCCCTCGGAGTTGCGCAGCACTCCGCCTTCGCCGCGCACCGACTCGGTGATCAGCAGGCCGCGCACCGACAACGGCCAGACCATGCCGGTCGGGTGGAACTGGACGAACTCCATGTTGATCAGCGACGCACCCGCCTGCAACGCCAGGGCATGCCCGTCGCCGGTGTACTCCCAGGAGTTGCTCGTCACCTTGAACGACTTGCCGATGCCGCCGGTCGCGAGGATCACCGAAGGCGCGTTCAGCTGGATGAAGGAACCCGTCTCGCGCCAGTACCCGAACGCACCCGCGATTCGCCGGCCGTCCTTCAGCAGCTGCGTGATCGTGCATTCCATGTACACGTCGATGCCGAGGTCGACCGCACGCTGCTGCAGGGTGCGGATCATCTCCAGGCCGGTGCGGTCACCGACGTGAGCGAGCCGCGCGTAGCGGTGCCCGCCGAAGTCGCGCTGCGAGATCTTGCCGTCCTTGGTGCGGTCGAAGAGCGCGCCCCACTCCTCGAGCTCCCACACCCGGTCGGGTGCCTCCTGCGCGTGCAGCTGCGCCATCCGCCAGTTGTTGAGCATCTTGCCGCCGCGCATGGTGTCGCGGAAGTGGACCTGCCAGTTGTCCTCGGGCCAGACGTTGCCCATCGACGCCGCGATGCCGCCTTCGGCCATGACGGTGTGCGCCTTGCCGAGCAGCGACTTCGTGACGATCGCGGTGCGGGCGCCGGACTCGTGTGCGGCGATCGCGGCCCGCAGCCCGGAGCCGCCGGCACCGATGACGACGACGTCGTAGTCGTGAACCTCGTGCGCCATCAGTGCATCGCTCCGAAGACGTGGTGGTAGTCGTGCAGGTTGCCCGTGGCAACAAGTCGCACGTACAGGTCAACCAGGGCAATCCACACCAGCGACAGCCACGCCCAGCGGATGTGGTGCTTGTTCAACCACGACACCAACGTCCACCACTTGTAACGGACGGGGTGCTTCGAGAAGTGATTGATCCGCCCCGCGGTGATGTGACGGCAGGAGTGACACCCGAAGGTGTAGCCGATGATCAGCACCGCGTTGATCACGTAGACGAATGACCCGACGCCGATCTGGAAGTGGTCCCCCGTCGGTGACTTGTAGATGAAGGACAGCACCGCGTCGTACGTCAGGATGCCGGCAAGGATCGCCGCGAAGTACCAGGCGTAGCGGTGGATGTTCTGGATCACCAGCGGGAAGCGGGTCTCGCCGGTGTACTTCTTGTGCGGCTCGGCCACCGCGCACGCCGGCGGCGACAGCCAGAACGAGCGGTAGTACGCCTTGCGGTAGTAGTAACACGTCGCGCGGAAGCTCAGCGGGAAGAGCAGGATCACCAGAGCGGGCGACAGCCAGTTGCCGATGTTCCAGGCCGCCCATCGAGCCTCCGCCGGGCACATGTCGGTGAGACACGGCGAGTAGAACGGCGACAGGTACGCGTGGCCTGCATAGATGTTGTGGTGGTCGAACGCCGCCCACGTGGAGTACACGATGAACGCCGTGAACCCGACAAAGGTGACGAGCGGCAGGATCCACCAGCGGTCGGTCCGCAGTGTCCTTGCCTTGATCGCCGCCCTGGCGGTCGGTCTGTCTTCCTGCGTCGCCACCGTCTGCGTCGCCATCTTGGGGCGGCCGTCCCTTCTCATGCCACGTTCTGCACACCGGGCTGCGCGGGTTCCCCGCACCGCCGGATGACCTTATCTTCGCCCTCCTGGCGGCCCCTCCCTCACCCCGCCGGTGTGTCAAAAGTCACGGCCGCGTTACAACCTCGCTAACAACGCGGCGCGGCGTGGAATCCCCCTTGCCGAGGTGGTGTTGTATGGACGTGATGAGTACCGCGACCACGGCTGCACCCACGCTGTCCCCGGCCGACCGCTGCGATCGCTGCGGAGCCCGGGCGATCGTGCGCGCCGTCCTCCCTGGGGGCGGCGACCTTCTGTTCTGCGGCCATCACGGTCGCGAGCACGCCGAGCGGCTCCGCGAGGTCGCCGTCGAGATCGAGGATGTCGAAGGCGTCCTCGCCGACGCCTAGTCCGCCGTTCGGGTGTCGGGTCTCGTCCGCTCGACGAGGTCATCGATCTGACGTCGTAGCCATCGCTCGACGTCGTTGTCGCGGACGATCTGTGCGGCTTCGGTCAGCATCCGGTGGCGTTGGGCGACCGGCATCGTCAGCGCCCGGTGCATCGCGTCGGCTTGCTGCTGGACGTCGAACGGGTGCACCGTCAGCGCGCAGTCGCCGAGCTCCTCGTGCGCACCGGTGTTCTCGCTGAGCAGCAGCACGCCGTCCCGGGCGTTGACCAGGACCGCCTCCTTCGCGACGAGGTTCATCCCATCGTTCACCGCGTTGACCACGAGTACGTCGGCAACCTGGTACGCCGCGACGGCGAAGGCGAGGTCCTCCTGCAGCCGCATGTCGATCGGCTGCCAGCCACCGACGGAATGGCGGGCGTTCACCTCGGCGACGATCGCGCCCACCGCGGCGAGGTAGTCGCCGTACTCCGGCACGTCGGTGCGGCTGGGCATCAGCGATGCGAGGAACGTGACCCTGCCGCGCAGCTCAGGGTGCTGCTCGAGCAGCAGGTCGAATGCCTGAAAGCCGCGCACGATGTTCTTGGACGGGTCGGTGCGGTCGACCCGCACGATCAGCTGTCGCTCTCCGTGGCCGCCGTCGCGGAGGTGCGAGTCCTCGATCGCGACGCGGTGGCGCGCGACCTCCTCGCTCGCGGCCAGCTTCTCCACCGCGTCGACGTCGATCGAGATCGGGTAGTGCCGTGCCACGACGACCCGACCGTCGACCTCGACCGTGCCGGCGTCGAGGTCGACCGGGAGGCCGAGCAGCTCCCGGGCGCACACCAGGAAGTTGCGCGCGAACCGCCGGGTGTGAAACGCGACCACGTCGGCGCCGAGCAGGCCCCGCAGCAACGGCTCGCGCATGTCCGTCGGCAGGACGCGCCACTCGTCGGGGCTGGGCCACGGGATGTGCACGAAGTGGCTGATCAGCGCCCCGGGGCAGCGTTGCCGCACGCGCTCCGCAACGAGGTAGAAGTGGTAGTCCTGCAGCAGCACGACGACCTCGCCGCCATGCGCCTCGACCTCGTCGGCCACCGCGTCGGCGAACTGCGCATTGACCGCCACATAGCCGTCGGCGAAGGCCCGCTTGGTCTCCGACGTGATCGTCGGAGCGGTTGCGAGGCCGTACAGCCCGTGCTGGACGAACCACAGCAGCGGGTTCGCGATCTGCATGTAGAACGCGTCGTGACGCAGCGGATCCACCTCGACGTACCGGACCCCGATCGTCGGGCCGTCGCCTTCATGACCTGCGCTGACCAGCTGGGGCTCCGGGTCGAAGGCGATCTCGACGGCGTGACCCTCGTGCTCCGTGGCAACCACCGCGTCGGCGCCGGTCGCAGCGGCGCAGACCCACACGGCGCGGTCGAGGTGCTCGGCCAGCCCCATCAGCGCAGTGACCAGGCCGCCCGCACCGCGCTTGACCGTCAGCCCGGACGGCGTGCGCTGGAACGACGCAGGCCCGCGGTGCGAGAGCAGGACGACCGGACGGTCGAAGGGGGCCATGCTTCACACCTGCCCAGGGGACTTGCGCTCTACCCGTTGCTCAAGCGATGCGCGCAGTCCAGCGCCCGTCATGAGAAAGCACCCGCAGCGGCATCCCGAAGGTCATCGACAACGCCGACGACGTCAGGGCCGACCCTATCGGCCCGCTCGCGACCACCTGACCCTCCCGGAGCAGGAGCGCATGCGTCATCCCGGCGGGGATCTCCTCGACATGGTGTGACACGAGGATCTGCACCGGCCCGTCGCGGTCGGCTGCCAGTCGGCTGAGCGTCCGCAGCAGCGCCTCACGGCCACCGAGGTCGAGCCCCGCGGCCGGCTCGTCGAGCAGCAACAGCTCCGGGTTGGTCATCAACGCCCGTGCCAGCTGCACCCGCTTGCGCTCACCTTCGGAAAGCGTGCCGAACCGACGCTCCATGAGCCGCCGAGCACCCACCCAAGCGAGCAGGTCGCACGCCCGCGCCACGTCGACCGCCGGATAGTCCTCGTCGCCGCGGCACACGCACCCCCGCGAGGCGGTGAGGACGACGTCGAGGACGAGCTCGTGGGCGGGCAGCAGGTCAGCAAGGGAAGCGCTGGCCCAGCCCACGCGCGGGAGCAGGTCGTCGAGGTCCGCCTCGTCGAGGTACTCCCCCAGCAACCGCACCCGCCCCGACGTCGGACGCATCGCGCCGGCGAGCGCTCCGAGCAGGGTGCTCTTGCCGGCGCCGTTGGCACCGAGAACGACCCAACGCTCGCCGGCGCGAACGGTCCAGTCGAGCGACTGCAGCACCACCGAGCCGCCTCGTCGTACGGCCACGCCCTCGAGACAGGCGACAGCCACATCGGCACGGAGATCGAGCGCCACGCTCACACCTGGAAACGCTAGAGACTCCTGAGACGGATGTCCGTTTCGACACGCCCAAGATCGCCATCCTCGACGCCGAGATGGACGCTCTTGGCGGTATGGCGGCCCGATAAGGCCAAGAGCGTCAACCTCGGTGGGCGATCGCGTCCCGCACCGCGCTGACGATCGCCGCCGGCGTCCGGTAGTAGTCCTCCGCACTGACTACTAGCACCATCCACCCCAGCGCCCGGATGGCGTCCCGGCGTCGGTCATCCGCGCGCCGTTGGTTCCAGTGGAAGGCACCGTCGTACTCAATCGCCACCCGTTGGGCCGGGAATGCGAGATCGAGGCGCGCGACGAATCCGCCCAGGTCATCTCTCACTACATGCTGGGAGACAGGTCGCGGCAAGCCGGCGGAGATCAAGAGCAGACGCAGGCGCGTCTCCATCGGAGACTCTGCCAACGGATCGATGAGGGCGATCGCTCGATCAAGCGTGCGAATGTTGCGCAGCGGGCGATGATCCATCGCGTAGGCGGCCAAGTCCTCGCCACTAACAAGACCATCATTGGCCAGTGCATCTGCCACCACCACGCCTTCGACGCTCCCCAACCAAGCGCAGACAATCGAAGGTCGTTCTCAACGGTGAGGTCAGAGGCACCCCGGACAGCAGAACGAGGTCTTCCGGTGTCACGGTGATCTCGCGCACCAGACACCCTGGCCGCTGCCGGCGCCGACGCCCCGCAGGAAAGCCCACCCACACGAGATCGCGTCGGCGGTCCAGGACATCGACTCCGTAGATCCACGCTGCGGTTAAGCCGCAAACAAAGGCGTCGTTGCCCAGGACCAGTAGTACCGCTGCGAGCCGAGTCTCACGCGTGTCGGTGACTGATTCATGCACCCATACGTCACGGAAGACGTGTCGCCAGACCCCACCGCGAAGCGCGGATGGGCTGACGCCATGAAGCGCGGCGGTACTAGTTGTGAATGGCGCCTTAAGCAAGGCTTCCGGCACGCGGGCCCTTCGCACATCGAGAGAGGATCCGCGAAGTGACTCGATGGCTGTATGAAGCGATCCACAAGCTCGCCGAGATGGACGCTCTTGGCGGTATGGCGGCCCGATAAGGCCAAGAGCGTCAACCTCGACGGATTGCTCAGGCCTTGCGGTAGGCCCTTACCGCGAGCGGCACGAACAGCGCGATCACGCCGATCATCCAGAGGATGCCGGCCCACACGTGGTTGCCGGTCGGGGTGCCGAGCGCGAACGCCCGCATCGCGTCGACCATCTGCGTGATCGGCTGGTTGTTGGCGAAGGCCTGCATCCAGCCAGGCATCGACTGCGTCGGCACGAACGCGGAGCTGACGAACGTGAGCGGGAAGACCCAGATCAGCCCGAACGCCTGCACCGATTCCTCGTCCTTGATCGCGAGGCCGATGAACGCGGACACACAGCAGGTCGCCAGGCCGAGCAGCATCGCGATCGCCATCAGGCCGAGCGCCCCACCGACGCCGCCGTGGAAGCGGAAGCCGACGGCGTAGCCGACGCCGATGATGATCAGCAACGTCACGAGCAGCCGCACCAGGTCGGCGCCGAGCCGGCCGAGCAGCACCGCGCTGCGGGCGATCGGCATCGCACGCAGCCGGTCGAGAACTCCGGTCTTGGTCTCCATCGCCAACGAGATCGCGGTACCGAACGACGTGAAGGCAGCCGTCTGCCCGATGATGCCCGGCAGCAGGTAGTCGACGTAGCCACCCTGCGCTCCGGTCGCGATGGCGCCACCGAAGACGTACCGGAACAGCAGGGTGAACATCACCGGCTGGATGATCGTGAACACGATGAAGGCCGGAACCTTGAACCAGATCATCAGGTTCCGCTTCGCCATCACCAGCGAGTCGTAGGCGGACCAGCTGATCCGGTCGGTCAGCGTCATGTCACTCATCGGTCGCCTCCGGCTGCGCGGTCTCGTCTGCTTCTGCCCGGTGGCCGGTCAACGCGAGGAACACGTCGTCGAGTGAGGGTCGGCGCACCCCGAGGCCGGTGACCTTGATCCGCTTCGCATCGAGCTGGCGGACGACCTCGAGGAGTACGGCGGATCCGTTGCGGCCCGCCCGCACGGTGATCTCGGCTTTGCCCTTGTCGACCTCAGGGTCGCCGTCACCGAGTCCGGTGACGGCGCGAACGGCCGTGCCGAGCTTGCGAGAGTCGGTCACGGTGAACTCGACGACGTCACCGCCGATCGTGTCCTTGAGGTCGTCGGCCGTGCCCTCCGCAATGACCCGGCCGTGGTTGAAGACGACGATGTTGTCGGCGAGCTCGTCGGCCTCTTCGAGGTACTGCGTCGTCAACAGCACCGTCGTCTGCGCCGCGACCAGCTCCCGAATGACCTTCCACATGTCGGCCCGCGCCCTCGGGTCGAGGCCTGTCGTGGGCTCGTCGAGGAACAGCACGTTGGGCTTGTTGACCAGAGAGGCGGCCAGGTCGAGGCGGCGCATCATGCCGCCGGAGTAGGTCTTGGCCCGGCGCTCCTTCGCGTCGGTGAGACCGAAGCTCTCGAGCAGCTCGGTCGCGCGGTCGCGCGAGTCCTTGGCGCTCATGTGGAACAGCCGGCCGATCAGCTCGAGGTTCTCGCGGCCGCTGAACTCCTCGACGATCGCCGCCGACTGGCCGGCCAGCCCGATCCGGCTGCGGACACCGGCCGGATCCGCGAGGACGTCACGGCCGTCGACGAACACCCGACCGGCGTCCGGCGCGAGCAGCGTCGTCAGGATCTTCACCGCGGTGGTCTTGCCGGCACCGTTCGGCCCGAGGACTCCGAGCACGCTGCCGCGCGGCACCCGAAGGTCGATGCCGTCCAGTGCCTTGACCTTGCCGAAGTGCTTCTTCACGCCCTCGGCGACGATCGCGTCGTCCTGATGTTTCGCTCTTGCCACACGACCTCCGCCCCGGCCACCACCCAAAAAGGCGTCGGCTTCGCCGACACCCTCACCGACACTAGCGGGGCGAACCGACTCCAATGGAACGAATATCCGCGCCTCGGATTGACGCGTCGAGGACCTCGATGGTGTGCGCCAGGGCGATCGGCTCGCCTTGCCGCCGCAGCGCGCTGTCGATCTGCATCAGGCAGCCCGGGTTGGCCGTGATCAGCAGGCTTGCGCCCGTCGCACGCACGTTCGCCGCCTTGCGATCCCCGAGCTCACGGGCCGGCTCAGGGTTGAGCAGGTTGTACACCCCGGCCGATCCGCAACAGATGTCGGCTTCGGGGATCTCCCGCAGCTCGAGCCCAGGAATCCCGCGGAGCAGGTCACGTGGTTGCGCGCGCACTCCTTGCGCGTGGGACAGGTGGCAGGCGTCGTGGTAGGCCGCCACCCCGGGCAGCGGATGCCGCTGCGCGACCGGGCCCAGCTCGACGAGGAGCTCGCTGACGTCGCGACACTTCGCAGCGAACAGCGCGGCGCGCCGCGCCCACGCCGGGTCGCCGGCGAGCAGCCGGCCGTACTCCTTCATCGACGAGCCGCAGCCCGCTGCGTTGATGACAACCGCGTCGACGTGGGCGGCTTCGAAGGCGGTGATCAGTCGCTTCGCTCGGCCGATTGCTTCCGCCTCACGGCCGGAGTGAAGTGACAGCGCACCGCAGCACTGCTGATCCGCGGGTACGACGACCTCGCAGCCTTCGGCCGCGAGCACGCGAACGGTGGCGGCGTTGACGCCGGGGAAGAACTCGCGCTGCACGCAGCCGAGCAGCATGCCGACTCGCATCCGGCGGGTGCCTACGGCGGGTATGAGCGCCGGCAGGCGCTCACGAGGCCCGAGCGGCGGGACCAGACCGGCCATCGTGGTCAGCGTGCCGCGCATCCGCTTGCGAACGATCCGCTGCGCGCCGGTCGCCTGGTAGGCGCGCAACAACGGCCTGATGGCCCGCAGCCGGCGCGGGTACGGAAAGGTCGCGAAGATCATGCGGCGGAGCGCAGCGTCGCGCGGCTTGCGTTCGACGGAGGCCTCGACCTCGGCGCGCGTGGACTCGATCAATACGTCGTACTGCACCCCCGACGGGCATGCCGTCACGCAGGCCATGCAGCCGAGGCAGGCGTCGAAGTGCTGCACGGTGCTGTCGTCGAGCGACGCGCCTTCGAGCACGTTCTTCATCAGGTAGATCCGGCCGCGCGGCGAGTCCATCTCCTCGCCCCACAGCAGATAGGTCGGGCAGCTCGGCAGGCAGAAGCCGCAGTGGACGCAGTCCGCGATCAGCTCGCGCTTCGACTCCGTCATACGACGAACCGCCCCGGACACATCCGCCCGTCGGGATCGAACTGCGCCTTGATCCGCCCCATCACCGGCAGGCCGCGCACCGGACCCCACACGTCGATCCCCGCCTTGGCCTCATCGGGTGCGGACGCGACCACGACCTGGCCGTCCACGGCAGCGATCGCGGTGCGAAGCGAGTCGAGCTCGGCCAGAGCGCCCGGTTCCACCGCGGCCAGCACCACCCCGGAGCCGACCTGCGCACGCACCTGCGCGCGCGGCATCGCCGTTGTGATGGCGCGAAGTGCGGCGTCGAGTCCGCCCAGCCGATGCGTCACCTTCAATCCGACGCTTGAGATGTCCCATGGTCGCGCCCCGAAACCCGCGGGCAGCGTGCTGCCCACCTCCCCGCCGGTCGCGCGCGCCGCCTGCTGTGCCTGCTCCTCGGCCGCCGACTCGATCGACTCGAACACCGTCGTCAGCGTCGTACCGTTCCACTCCGCCGCGGTGGGCTCGCCGCCGGTGGCCCGGATCTCGGCGAACCTCGCCCCCGGCTCGTCGGTCGTGATCGACACGGTGCGCAGCGCCGGCTGGCGCGGATGCAGCCGGAACGTGCACTCCGCGATCACACCCAACGTCCCGAACGAACCCGTGAACAGCTTGCCCAGGTCGTAGCCGGCGACGTTCTTCACGACCTTCCCGCCGGAGCGCGCGACCGTGCCGTCGGCCAGGACGACCGTGATGCCGATCAGCAGGTCGCGTGGCGTCCCGTAGCGCAGCCGCCGGGGTCCGCTCGCCGCCGTGGCGACGACGCCGCCGACCGTCGCACCGGTCTCCAGTGGATCGAGCGCGAGCCACTGCCCGGCCTCGGCGACGGCGCGCTGCACGTCGGCGAGCGCGACGCCCGCCTCGACGGTGACGACGAGGTCGCCGGCGGCGTGCTCGACGATCCGGTCGAGCCCCCGCGTGCTGATGACGGCGTCTGGCGCGACCCCCACCGCACCCCACGTCTCCTTCGAACCGGCGCCGCGGATTCCCACCGAACGGCCGTCGGCCGCCGTCGTGGTGAGCATCTCCGCCAGCCGCTCGACCGACGTCGGTCGGAACAGCTCAGAAGACGGGGCCATCAGAAGACCTCGGCGATGCCGGCCTGCTGCAGCGGATGGACGCCACTGCGCTTCCCCGGCCGCTCCCCGCACAGCCGCGGGGTCGGGAACACCTTGCCGGGGTTGGAGATGTTGCCGGGGTCGAACGCGCATCGCACGAGCTGCATGACGTCGAGATCGACCGCCGAGAACATCTTGCCCATGTGCACGACCTTGTCGTGACCGACGCCGTGCTCGCCGGTGATCGATCCGCCGTGCTCGAGGCAGAGCTCGATGATGCGGTCCGACACCGACTCGGCGCGTTCGGTCTCACCCTTGGCCTCGTCGAACAGCACGAGCGGGTGCAGGTTGCCGTCGCCGGCGTGGAAGACGTTCGCCACGCGCAGCCCCGCCTCGGCGGCGACCGCCTCGATGGCCTGCAGCACGTCGGCGAGAGCGGTCCGCGGGATCACGCCGTCCTGCACGATGTAGTCGGGGCTGATTCGCCCGACGGCCGCGAACGCCGACTTTCGGCCCCGCCAGATCAGCTGCCGCTCCGCATCCGTTGCCGCAACGCGCAGATCGAAGGCGCCGGCGGCGGCGCAGAGCCGCTCGACGTCGCCTAGCTGCGCGTCGACTTCACAGCTCGGGCCATCGAGCTCCACGATCAACACGGCGCCGGCGCCGGGCGGGTAGCCGGAATGGACCGCCGCCTCGGCGGCTTCGATCGCCAGTGCATCCATGAGCTCGACCGCGGCGGGGAGCACACCGGCGGCGATGATCGCGCTCACCGCCTCCCCGGCGGCCTCGATCGTGCGGAACGCGGCGAGGACCGTCTGGACCGCCTGCGGCGACCGCAGCAGCCGGACGGTGGCCTCCGTGACGATCCCGAGCGTGCCCTCGCTGCCGACGACAGCACCGACGACGTCGTAGCCGACCGGATCGGGTGCGAGGCCACCGAACCGCTCCGTCGTGCCGTCGGGCATCACCACTTCGAGCCCGGTCACGTGGTGCGCGGTGAAGCCGTACTTCAAGCAGTGCGCGCCGCCGGAGTTCTCCGCGACGTTGCCGCCGATCGAGCAGACCTGCTGGCTCGACGGGTCCGGGGCGTAGTAGTACCCGTGCGGCGCCGCCGCGGCGGTGAGGTTGGCGTTGATGACGCCCGGCTCCACGACCGCGCGCTCGTCGGCGGGGGCGAGGTGCCGGATCCGGCTGAGTCGCGACGTGACGATGAGAACGCCGTCGGTGCGCGGCAGCGCCCCACCCGACAGCCCCGTGCCGGAGCCGCGGGCGACGAACGGTACGCCGAGCGCAGCGCACTGCCCGACGACGTACGCGATCTCTTCGGTCGACTCGGCCAGGATCACCAGGCCCGGGGTGCTGCGGTACGACGACAGCCCGTCGCACTCGTAGGTCCGGAGCTCAGCGGGCTCCGTGATGACTTGGCTGGGTTTCAGGCGAGCGCGACAGGCGGTGATCAGCTCCGCCAACGCGCTCATGGCCAGTTAGTCAAGCAGGGCGTAGGCCGGCAGGGTCAGGAAGTCGACGAAGTCGTCGGCGAGGGCGACCTGCTCGAAGACCGTCCGCGCGTCCGCCCAGCGGCCCTTGCCGAACGCCTCGTCGCCGAGCTCGTTCTTGATCTCGGCCATGACGTCGTCGATGACGGTGCGCACCAGGTCCGCCGTCACCTGCTCACCCGTGTCCGCGAGCACCACGTCGTTGTGGACCCACTGCCAGACCTGCGACCGCGAGATCTCCGCGGTCGCCGCGTCCTCCATCAAGTTGTGGATCGCCGCAGCTCCGACGCCGCGCAGCCAGGACTCGATGTAGCGGATGCCGACGTCGACGTTCATGCGCAACCCCGCCGCCGTCCGGTCCCCAGGCGTCTGGTCTGCCGCCAGGATGTCGGAGGCACTGACGTTGACCTCAGGCCGGAGCTTGTCGATCTGGTTCGGCTTGTCACCGAGTACCGCGTCGAACTCCGCCATCGCGGTGGGCACCAGGTCGGGGTGCGCGACCCATGTGCCGTCGAACCCGTCGTTCGCCTCGCGCTTCTTGTCAGCCGCCACCTTCTCCAGCGCGACCTTGTTGATCTCCGGGTCCTTGCGGCTCGGGATGAACGCTGCCATGCCACCCATCGCGAACGCACCGCGCTTGTGGCAGGTCTGCACCAGTCGCTCGGTGTAGGCGCGCATGAACGGCACCGTCATCGTCACGCTGTTGCGGTCCGGGAGCAGGAACTCCTTGCCGCGGTCGCGGAAGGTCTTGATCATCGAGAACATGTAGTCCCAGCGGCCGGCGTTGAGCCCGTAGGAGTGGTCGCGCAGCTCGTACAGGATCTCGTCCATCTCCAGCGCCGCCGGAATGGTCTCGATGAGGACCGTGGCGCGGATCGTGCCCTTCTCGAGGCCGAGCGCCTCCTGCGCGTGGACGAACACGTCGTTCCACAGCCGTGCCTCAAGGTGCGACTCCATCTTGGGCAGGTAGAAGTACGGCCGGGTGCCCTTGTCGAGCAGGCGCTTGCCGTTGTGGAAGATGACCAGGCCGAAGTCGAACAGTCCGCCGCTCATCGGCTCGTCGTCGACCAGCACGTGCTTCTCCGGCAGGTGCCAGCCGCGGGGCCGCGGCATCAGCGTCGCCACCTTGTCGTTGAGCGCGTAGCTCTTGCCCTCTGGTGAGGTGAAGTCGATCCGCCGCTCGATCGCGTCGGTCAGGTTGATCTGCCCCTGGACCTGGTTGCGCCAGTTCGGCGCGCTCGCGTCCTCGAAGTCGGCCATGAACACCTTCGCGCCGGAGTTCAGCGCGTTGACGAGCATCTTCTTCTCGGTCGGTCCGGTGATCTCGACGCGGCGATCGACCAGGTCGGCCGGGGGGGCGACCCGCCAGGAGTCGTCCTCGCGGATGTCCTTCGTCTCCTCCAGGAAGTCCAGCTTCCCGGTGTCCGCCGCTTCCTGCCGGCGGGCACGGCGTCGCTCGAGCAGCTCCGCGCGCCGCGGGCCGAACCGCCGCTGCAGATCGGTGATGAAGGCGAGCGCCTCGGGTGTCAGGACCTCATCGAAGCGGTCCTCAATCTCACCCGTGACCTTCGCACTGCCGGACATGCCCACTCCTCAAGTCGTCGAATGACGACGTAGAGGTTAGTCCGGTGACCTACAACCCGAGCCGGGCCGCCCGGAGGGCGGCGACGGCCTCGGCGTCACCGGAAAGCTCGACTTGGGCGATGTCCTTGCGGTTGAACGTGTACAGCAGGATGTCGCCGACCGGGCCGGTGATGCGGACCGTCGGCCCCTTGCCGCCGACGACAGCGCGACCCCCGTGGTCGGCCACGACCTCGACCTGTACGCCGCGAACGCGGCGCAGCGACATCCGCAGCGACCGCCGAAGCCGCTCCCACATGTCGGCCGCCATGTCCGCGGGCAGGTCGCGCGGGCCGCCGCCGTTTGAAGCAGAGCCGTTGACCCGCCGTACGTCCTCGTGATGCACGAAGTACTCGAAGAAGTTGAGCTGCTCGTCGAGCGGCCGCCACCACAGGGGCGGGCCGGCCGCAACTCGCGCCAGGACGTCGTCGAAGGTGTGGACCCGCAGCACGCTCGCCATCACGCGATCGGTGTGCGCGGCGAACGGCCCACCCACGACCACGCCGGGACCGGCGTCAGGACGCCGCTCACGCACGTAGAGATGAGCTGCCATGTGCGCCGTCGTCCACCCCTCACATGCGGTAGGCGCGTCCGGCCCAAGCCGGCGCATCAGCTCGACCAGGTCCGTCCGCTCGCTTCTCGCCCATCCCGACACGCCTCCTAGGATGCCAAGTCATGAGCAATCCGCCGATTTCGGAGGCCCTGTCGGGGCGGCGGATCCTGATCACCGGCTCGACCGGCTTCGTCGGCGAGGCGCTGCTCGAACGCGTGCTGTTCGATCTCCCGGACACGAGTGTCGTGCTGCTGGTTCGCCCGCGTGGGGGCGTCACGGCCGAGGAGCGGGTTGCGAACCTGCTGCGCGGTGCGGCGTTCGGCCGGCTGCGGCAGCGCGACGGCGACGCGGCCGTGGACGCCCTGGTGGGCAGCCGGATCGAGGTGGTGGCGGGCGACCTCGATGACATCCCCGGGCTGCCATCCGACATCGACATCGTCGTGCACTGTGCGGGCGAGGTGTCGTTCGATCCGCCGATCGACGAGGGCTTCGCCACCAATCTCTACGGCACGCTGAACCTGCTCGGGGCGATCAACGCGAGCGGGGCCCATCCGCACTACGTGCACGTGTCGACGGCGTATGTCGCCGGCCGGCAGCAGGGCCACATCCGCGAGGGCCGGCTGGATCACAGCGTCGACTGGAAGTACGAAGCCGACCTCGCCTCGCAGCTGCGTGACCGCGTCGAGGTCGAGAGCCGGACCGCGGAGCGGCTGGCGGAGTTCAGCACCGAGGCGGAGAAGCAGCATGACGTCACCGGCGCGACCTCGGTGTCCGCGGAGGCGGAGAAGCGCCGGGCGGCGTGGGTGAGCAAGGCGCTCGTCGACGCGGGGCGCGAGCGCGGACGCAGCCTCGGGTGGACGGACTGCTACACGTTCACCAAGGCGATGGCGGAACGCGCCGTCGAGGAGACCGCCTCCCACCTGCCGGTCACGGTGCTGCGCCCGAGCATCATCGAAAGCGCCCTCGAGCAGCCGTTCCCCGGCTGGATCCAGGGCTTCAAGATGGCCGAGCCGATCATCCTTGCGTTCGGACGCGGCGACCTGCCCGAGTTTCCCGCCATCCCTGACGGCGTCCTCGACGTGATCCCGGTCGACCTGGTCGTCAACGCCACCCTCGCCGCCGCGGCGCAGACCCCGAAGCCGGGGCACCCGGCGTACTACACGATCTGCTCGGGGGCGCGGAACCCGCTGCGGTTCGGCCGGCTCTACGAGCTGGTTCGCGAGTACTTCGTCGAGCACCCCATGGTGCAGCGCGACCGCGGCGAGGTGAAGGTCCCGCAGTGGAACTGGCCGGGTTCGGCGCGGGTGGGCCAGCTGATCCGGCTTGCCGAGCGGGCGCAACGCAGCGCCGACCGCGTGGTGACGTCACTGCCCCGCTCCAACCGGACCCGCGGCTGGGCGCGGTCGCTCGACCGCCAGCGCGGCCGGATCGAGTTCCTGCGCCGCTACTTCGACCTGTACCAGCCGTACACGGAAGCCGAGCTGCACTTCACCGACAACGCGACCTACGCGCTGCACGAGGCGCTGCACCCCGACGACGTCGAGCGGTTCGGCTTCGACGCGGCTGTCATCGACTGGCGCCACTACCTCCAGGACGTTCACGTCCCCGCCGTGGTGACCCCGATGACGGCGCTGTCGGCGATGCGCGGCCCGCGGCCGGATCCGACCCGCCGGGTCCACACCGATCACTCCGACGTCGTCGCCGTCTTCGACATGGACGGCACCTTGCTGTCCAGCAACGTCGTTGAGGCATACCTCGCGTTGCGGCTTCCCGAGCTCGGGCTCGCCGCCAAGGCCCGGGAGGTCGGTGACGTCGCGAGGGCGCTGCCGCGCTGGCTCGCCACCGAGCGCCGCGACCGGTCCGCGTTCCTGCGCATGGTGTACCGCCGGTACGAAGGCGCGTCGCTGGCCGACCTCGACCGCATCGTGGACGAGCACCTCACCGCGTCGATGCTGACCCGCCTGGCACCCGCCGCGGTACGCGCGATCCGCGAACACCGTGCCGCTGGTCATCGCCTCGTCCTCGTGACCGGCGCGATCACCCCGCTGACGCGGCCGATCGACCCGCTGTTCGACGAGGTGGTGACGGCAGAGCTCGCCGTCGACTCCGAAGGACGCTGCACCGGGCTCCTGCAACGACCGCCGCTGGTGGGCGAGTCACGAGCCTCGTGGTTGCGCCATCGGGCGCACGAAGCCGGCTGGAACCTCGCCGCCAGCTACGCGTACGCCGACTCCGCGAGCGACCTGCCGTTGCTGCGCGCCGTCGGCAACCCGGTCGTCATCGATCCCGACGTCGTCCTCTCGAGGGTCGCCCGCAAGGAACGCTGGCCGGTCGAGCTGTGGCACTCCGGGTCGGTCGCGACGGCGGCGGGCCAATGATCAGCGCGCTCGAGGTCTACCGGTCGCTCCCCCGCTACGTCGCGGCCCGAGCGATCGGACCGCGGGTGCCCGGGCTGCTCGCCGGACCGCTCGCCCCGCTGCGGCTCGTGCACCGCGACGGCCCGCGCAATCCGGGCGAGGGATGGGTGCGGGTCCGCCCGCGGCTGTCCGGCATCTGCGGCAGCGATCTCGCCACCCTGTCGGGCCACACCTCGCTGTACTTCACGCCGCTGGTCTCGATGCCGTTCGTGCCGGGCCACGAGGTGGTGGGCGAGACCCTCGACGATGCGCCCGGCATCCCGACGGGAAGCCGCGTCGTCATCGACCCCGTCCTCGGGTGCGAGGCCCGCAAGCTCGACAAGTGCGCCGCCTGCGAAGCGGGCCAGCGCAACCGGTGCGACCGGATCACCGTCGGCCACCTGTCCCCCGGGCTGCAGACCGGCTACTGCGCAGACACCGGCGGCGGGTGGAGCGGGCAGCTCGTCGCGCACGTCTCGCAGCTGCACGTCGTACCCGACGAGCTTCCTGACGAGCGCGCCGTTCTTGTCGAGCCGCTCGCCTGCGCGATTCACATCGCACGTCGCGCCGGCCTCACCGACGGCGGGTCTGCGCTTGTCGTCGGCGCCGGAGCCGTCGGGCTGCTCACGGCGCTGGCGCTTCGCGAGCTGACGCCGGCCGGCCACGTGACGGTCGTTGCCAAGCACGGCCGGCAGGCCGACCTCGCGAAGCTCTTCGGCGCCAGTGACGTGGTCTCTCCCGGTGAGGTGGCGGCCGCCGTACGGCGCTCCACCCGAGCGCTCCGGCTCGAACCGGAACGGGGACAGGCCTACCTGCTCGGCGGCGTCGACGTGGCGATCGACGCGGTCGGCTCCCGCTCGTCGATCGACACCGCACTTCGGACTGTGCGCGCCGGTGGTCGCGTCGTGCTCGGCGGCGTACCCGGGGACGGCGTGGACATGACGCCGGCTTGGTTCCGGGAGCTCGACGTCACGGGTGCCTACGCCAGCGCGGGCGATGACTTCGACGTCGCGATCCGGCTCGCCGCCGACGCACCGCTCGACGGCCTGCTCGGCGTCGCGTACCCGCTCGACCGCTGGCGCGAGGCACTCGACCACGCCCACGACGGCGGTCGCCTCGGCACCTTGAAAGTCGCGTTCGACCTAAGGAGGACAGGATGAGTCGGCGTAGCCGACGCCACTCTTGGGTGGCGGGTGGGGTGGAGGACGTTTGAGCCGCCCTGGATTCGTCCTTACCGTCGATGAGCGGACGCCACCGCTGCTCATGCACTCGGGCGAGTCGTTCGGGCTGCAGGAGTTCCCGCTCGGCACTCGCGTCGTGTACCCGCCGGAGTCGCTGCCCGGCGTCGTCGACATCGACGAGGCGATCGAGCACGCGCTGCTCAACCCGATCGACAGTGAGCCGCTGACTGCCCTGCTGCGCCCCGGCATGAAGCTCACGATCGCCTTCGACGACCTTTCCCTGCCGCTGCCACCGATGCGCAAGCCCGACATCCGCCAGCGCGTCCTCGAGCACGTCCTGCAACACGCGGCCGACGCCGGCGTCGACGACGTGGAGCTGATCGTCGCGACCGCCCTGCACCGGCGGATGACGGGCGACGAGATCAAGGCGGTCGTCGGCGAGCGCGTCTACCGGTCGTTCTGGCCCGACCGCCTCTACAACTTCGATGCCGAAGACCGCGCCAACCTCGCGCACCTCGGGACGACCGATCAGGCTGAGGACGTCGAGATCTCGAAGCGCGCCGCCGAGTCCGACCTGCTGGTCTACGTCAACGTGAACCTGGTGGCGATGGACGGCGGCTGGAAGTCGACGGCCATCGGGCTTGCGTCGTACAACTCGCTTCGCCATCACCACAACGCGCAGACGATGATCCACTCCCGGTCGTTCATGGACCCGCGCCACTCGGAGCTGCACTCGAGCGCGTGGCGCATGGGCCGCATCATCAACGAGCACCTGAAGGTCTTCCAGATCGAGACAACGCTGAACAATGACGCGTTCCCGGCGCAGTACGGATTCCTCACGAAGCGCGAGTGGGAGTGGTCACTCCGCGACCAGGCGATGTTCCTCGGCGCCAAACGCGGCATCGACATGCTGCCGCCGAAGCTCCGGCGCCGCACCTTCCAGAGCATGGAGGCGCCGTACGCCGTGACGGGCATCAGCGCCGGCGCTGTCGAGCCGGTTCATCAGCAGACCCTGGAACGAGTGCACCGCCAGCAGCTCGTCGAGGTCGACGGCCAATCCGACGTGCTCGTCATGGGGCTGCCGTATCTGTGCCCGTACAACGTCAACAGCGTGATGAACCCGATTCTCGCCGCGTGCCTGGGGCTCGGCTACTTCTTCAACATGTACCGGAACAAGCCGCTGGTGCGTGAGGGCGGCGTGATCATCCTCAACCACCCGGTGCCGTGGGAGTTCTCGACCTTGCACCACCCGAGCTACGTCGACTTCTTCGACGAGGTGCTCGCTGAAAGCACCGACCCGAAGGTGATCGGGCCGAAGTTCGAGCAGCAGTACGCGACCGACCCCTGGTACACGCATCTGTACCGGACGTCGCACGCCTACCACGGCGTGCACCCCTTCTACATGTGGTACTGGTGCGCGCACGCTCTCGACCATGTCGGGCAGGTCATCTGGGTCGGCGGCGACCGCCGGTCGGTCGCGCGCATGGGGATGCGGTCCGCGTCGACGTTCGCGGATGCGCTCGAGCTCGCGCGTGACACCGTCGGCAGCAGCCCGTCGATCACCTACACCCACAACCCGCCGCACCTGCTGGCCGACGTTCGATGAAGGGCCTTGAAAAGGACCTTCGGGCGCTCGCGCGCGGCTGGCGGTGGGGTCATCGCAAGCTGCCCCCGCACTCCGCCGAGCCGCATCACTCCTTCGGGGACCGCAAGGAGTTCCCCACCGACTGGGCGCGATCGCGGCCGGCCCGGGCCGCGAGGGAGGCGATCCTGCGCGGCGGCTTGACGCCGCTGATGCATCGCGAGACCACGATGCGCGTCGAGGGTCTCGACGTCTTCGACAACCTCGACGGTCCGCTGGTGATCGTCGCGAACCACACGTCTCACCTCGACACCGCCGTGCTCCTGACATCGCTGCCGGCGGAGTGGCAGCGCAAGGTCACGGTCGGCGCGGCGGCCGACTACTTCTTCGACGCCTGGTGGCGTGCCATCGGCTCGGCCCTGGTCTTCGCGACGTTCCCGATCGAGCGCCACGGCCACGGCCTGTCGGACACTCCGACGAAGCTGATCGAGTCCGGCTGGTCGATCGTCATGTTCCCGGAAGGCACGCGTTCCCCTGACGGATGGACCCGCCGGTTCCGGCCGGGTGCCGCGGCCCTGGCGATCACGCACAGCATCCCGATCCTCCCGGTGGCGATCCGCGGTTCGTACGCGGCGATGCCGCGGGGCCGTGGCTGGCCGAAGCCGGGCCGGCCACCCGTCCACGTCCGCTACGGCCGGCCGTTGCGGCCACGCGACGGCGAAGGAACGCTCGAGCTCAACGCCCGGATGGCGGCGGCCATCCAGACCTTGCTCGACGAGGACGGCACCGACTGGTACACCGCCGCGCTGCGGGCCTCGGCCGGCGAGACGCCGCCATCGAGCGGTCCCGACGTCGCCGACTGGCGGCGCGTGTGGGCGTCCACGGCCGGCCCTGCCGACACCCCGTCACGTCCCAAGGCATGGCGATAACGGTCGAGCGCGTCACCACGCCGCGCGGCGAGCTCGTGCTCCGCCGCTGCGTTGACAGCGCGGAGCACTTCGAGGTCATCAGCAACGGGGTGTTCCTCATGGACACCCGCAACGGCGAGTCCGAGCGCCTCCTGGTCCGGGCGGCGCTGGCTCTGGCAGCGAGCCCGCGCAACGTCTTGGTCGGCGGGCTCGGCGTGGGGTTCTCCCTGCTGGAAGCGCTGGCGGACGAGCGGGTCGAGCGGGTGGTCGTTGTCGAGATCGAACCGGCAATCCTCCGATGGCACGAGCAGCACCTCCGCCACATCTCCGCCGAGGCGCGAAGCGACCGGCGGACCGAGATCGTCATCGCTGACGTCGCGACGATGCTGCGAGACAGCGACGAGCAGTACGACGTGATCTGTCTCGATGTCGACAACGGTCCGAGCTGGACGGTGACCGAGGCGAACGCAGGCCTGTACGGCAACGACGGCACGGCGCTGATCGCGAGCCGGCTCACACCCGGCGGAGTGCTCAGCGTCTGGAGTGCAGCGAGATCAGCGTCGTACGAGCAGGTTCTTAGTCAGCACTTCGGGCAGGTCAACGTCATCGACGTCCCCGTCCCCCGCGGTGAACCGGACGTCGTGTTCACCGCGACCCGACCGGTAGCGCAGACTCAAGGACGTGACAGTGACAGCAGCTGACGAGAAGCGCGTCGTCGACGCGGTGCCCAAGGGTCTGTTCATCGGTGGCAAGTGGCGAGAGAGCTCGACCGGCGCGACCCTCGACGTCGAGGACCCGTCGACCGAACAGTCGTTGTGCGCCGTCGCGGACGGGAGCGCCGATGACGCCGTCGCCGCCCTCGACGCGGCCTGCGATGCCGCCGACTCATGGGCAGCCACGCCGCCGCGCGACCGGGGCGAGATCCTGCGTCGCGCGTTCGAGCTGATGAACGAGCGGATCGACGACCTCGCGCTGCTGATGACGCTCGAGATGGGCAAACCGCTCGCCGAGTCGCGGGCAGAGATCGCCTACGCGTCGGACTTCATCCGATGGTTCTCCGAGCAGGCGGTGCGCATCGACGGCCGGTTCTCGATGAATCCGAGCGGCGCCGGGCGGCTGCTGACGATGAAGCAGCCGATCGGGCCGTGCCTGCTCATCACCCCCTGGAACTTCCCGAGCGCGATGGGCGCACGCAAGATCGGCCCGGCTCTGGCGGCGGGCTGCACCATGGTGGTGAAGCCCGCCCAGCTGACCCCGCTGTCGATGTCCGCCCTGGCCGAGATCCTCACGGAGGCCGGCCTCCCGGGCGGCGTGCTCAACATCGTGACGTCGAGCAGCGCGAGCCGCGTCACCGCACCGCTCTTCGACGACGCGCGAGTGCGCAAGATGTCCTTCACGGGGTCCACTCCGGTCGGCAAGAAGCTGATGGAGATGGCCTCCAAGCGCCTCATCAAGTGCTCGATGGAGCTGGGCGGCAATGCGCCGTTCCTCGTCTTCGAGGACGCCGACCTCGAGCATGCCGTCGACCAGGCGGTCATCGCGAAGATGCGCAACGGCGGCGAGTCGTGCGTGGCCGCCAACCGGTTCCACGTCCACGCCTCGGTCGCCGAGGAGTTCTCCGCCCGGCTGGCGGAGCGGCTTGCCGCGATGCCGGTCGGGCGGGGCACCGACGACGGGGTGCTCGTCGGACCGCTGATCGACGCCGACCAGCGCGACATCGTCGAGCGGCTCGTCGACGACGCGGTCGGCAAGGGCGCCGCTGTCCTCACCGGTGGGTCGAAGGTCGGCGAGCGCGGACACTTCTTCGCCCCGACAGTGCTGTCCGGCATCACCGCCGACACCGAGCTGCTCCGCGAGGAGATCTTCGGGCCGGTCGCCGCGGTCAAGACGTTCACCACCGACGAGGAGGCGATCAACGTCGCCAACCAGACCGAGTACGGCTTGGTCGCCTACGTGTTCACCCAGGACATCCGGCGCGCCTTCAAGGTGACCGAGGCGCTCGACGTCGGGATGCTCGGCCTCAACCGCGGTCTGGTGTCCAACGCGGCCGCGCCCTTCGGCGGCGTGAAGGAGTCCGGCTTCGGCCGCGAAGGCGGACCCGAAGGCATCGAGGAGTACCTCGCCACCAAGTACGTCGCGTTGGACCTGTAGATGAGGCGTACCGCCACCGCCGCAGCCCTGGCGATGTTCGCGCTGATGGCCACCGGGCCGGCGCGGGGTGCCGTCACCCCCGACGAGCAGTGGCAGGTTCCGGCGCCGGCACTGCTGCCGTTCTCGACCGGTCACCCGGTGACCGGCTGGCCGAACTGCCACGTCGCGGACATCCACGCAGCGGCGCACACCCTGCGGAGCACGTACGGCGTGCTGGGGGCGGTGCGGCTGCGCGGCTCACACTGCCTGATCCGCGTCACCAAGCCGATCGTCGCGCTCCTCGATGCGGACCGGCACGTCCTCGACGTACCGATCCGCACCGCGGCCGCGAAGAACCGCGGTAACAACCCGCAGGCGCAGGGCGCCACGAACGCCATCTCGTGGGGCTTCGCCTGGCGCGGATCCTGGTGTGGCGCCCAGGCGGTGTACCTCCGCGTCGGGCTGAGCGGCGGGCGCCTGCTGCGGATCCCGCTCCCGGGTGGCAAGCCTGCTTGCACGAACAACAAGAGCCACTCGGTCGTCATTCGAGGAAGCTTCGGCGCGCCGGGCGAAGCCGTGCAGGCGGCGCCTTCGGAGTGGTCGTCGCTGTCGGCGAAGCTCCACGCCAACCCGACCGTGACGGGATCAACGCTGCGCGGCTTGTCGGTCACACTGACGAATCGCTCGCCGGATCCGGTCAGCCTCGATCCCTGTCCGCACTACGCGATCGAGATCAGCTCGACGCATGGCGCGGCGGTTCCGGACGGCCATCCGGGTCGGACTCTGGCCGGCTGTCCTGGCACCGAAACGGTTGTGCCCGCCAAGGGCTCAAGGACGATTCACCTCGATCCGGTCACGTTGAACCGGAAGGATTTCGGGCCGCCCGGGACGAAGGTTTCGGTCACGTTTGGAATGGCCGGATTAGCCCCTTCGGCGGTACGGAGCAGACTCGCGTGACCGACCTCTTCGAAGAGGGAAAACCGGGCTACGCTTGGCGGCGCCGTCAGCACGTGGGGCGGCCCCACTCGGCGGCATCTGAGCACGGGAGAGGCAGTACGTGAGCAGCGCACGTCAAGCCGCGGCGGAGCCGGCGAAGCGCCCGAGCCGCAGCCGCAAGCCGGCAATGGCCGTCGTGGCGGAGGCCGCCGATGACACCGAAGCAGAGCCGAAGGTCACGGCGTTGACCGAGACTCCTGACGAAGCCTCGCCCCAGCCGCAGATCGACGCCGAGGCCGAGCCCACCGAGGGTGAGCTCGCCGAGGAAGAAGAAGACCTCGAGCTCGTCGCCGAGGAGGACAACTCCGGTCCGTCCACCGACCTGGTCCGCGCCTACCTGAAAGAGATCGGGCGCGTCGCGCTGCTCAACGCCGAGCAGGAGGTCGAGCTCGCCAAGCGCATCGAGGCCGGCCTGTTCGCCGCCGAGAAGCTCCGGCAGGCCGACTCCGGCGAAGCCCGCATCGCCAAGGCGTTGCGCAAGGACTACGACTGGCTCATCGCCGACGGTCAGCGCGCGAAGGACCACCTGCTCGAGGCGAACCTCCGGCTGGTTGTCTCGGTGGCGAAGCGCTACACCGGCCGCGGCATGGCGTTCCTCGACCTGATCCAAGAAGGCAACCTCGGCCTGATCCGAGCGGTCGAGAAGTTCGACTACACCAAGGGCTACAAGTTCTCGACGTACGCGACGTGGTGGATCCGGCAGGCGATCACCCGGGCGATGGCCGACCAGGCGCGCACCATCCGGATCCCGGTGCACATGGTCGAGCAGATCAACAAGCTCACCCGGGTGCAGCGCCAGATGCTGCAGGACCTCGGCCGGGAGCCGACCGCCGAAGAGCTCGCCAAAGAGCTCGACATGACCCCCGACAAGGTCGTCGAGATCCAGGGCTACGCCCGCGAGCCGGTGTCACTCGAGCAGAACGTCGGCGACGAGGGCGACAGCCAGCTCGGCGACTTCATCGAGGACGCCGACGCACCCATCGCGGCGGAGGTCGTGTCGTTCGGCCTGTTGCAGCGCGAGCTGGACAGCGTGTTGAAGACACTGCCGGAGCGCGAGGCGGCAGTCGTGGCGCTGCGCTTCGGGCTCACCGACGGCCAGCCCCGCACCCTCGACGAGATCGGCCGCGAGTTCGGCCTGACCCGCGAGCGGATCCGCCAGATCGAGGCGAAGACGCTGTCGAAGCTGCGCCACCCGAGCCGCTCACAGAAGCTGCGCGACTACCTCGAGTAGGCGGGCCGTCACCGTCCCGTTCGCCGTTCGAGGCGCATCGGCATGCCGTGTGCCGGCCGGAGCGTGGCGGTAGCGCGCAATCCGATGCGCGCGCCGGAAGCGAGCGACGGGCGCCACTGCGGGGCAAGGACGGCCAGGGCGAGCGCGGCCTCGGTCAAGGCGAACATCTTCCCGATGCAGGCGTGCGCCCCGGCGCCGAACGGGAGGTAGGCGCCGCGCGGATGGCCCGGCGCGTTCTCGTCGTACTCGCCGGCGCTGGTCAGCCACCGCTGCGGCCGGAACTCCTCGGGCGCATCCCACCAGCGCGGATCGCGGTGCACCGCCCAGATCGGCAGGAGCAGCAAGGTGCCCGGCTTCGGCCGGTAGCCCGCTAGCTCGAGATCACCGATGACGGCCCGCTCGTTCACCCATGCCGGCGGCCGCAGCCGCAAGGTCTCCGCGAGTACCGCGCGGGTGAGGTGCAACCGCTCGACATCGCAGTACGACGGCTCGCCGTCGCCGATGACGGCTTCGAGCTCATCACGGACCGCCTCAGCGACGCCTGCGTGCTTGTCCAGCAGCCACCATGCCCAGGTCAGCAAGATTGCCGTTGTCTCGTAACCCGCGAGCAGGAGCGTCAGAAGCTCGTCGCGCACCTCCGCGTCGGACAGCTGCGGGACCTCAGCCGCGGCCGCTCGCAGCGACTCCACCAGAGCCGCATTGCTGTCCGTCGCGCCGCGTCGTGCGATCGCGTCGAGGGTGTTGAACGGTCGTCGTACCCAGCCCAAGCCGGGAATCGGCTTGAGGACGAACTTCTCGATGTGCGGGATGAACATCAGCGGCATGGCCAACATCAGCTTGTTGACCGCTGCACCAACCGCGGGCGCTGCGGCACGCCCGTCGACGCCGAGGACGGCGCGTCCTATCGCGTCCATCGTGAGGACGGCCATCTCCCGATCCATCGCGACAACCTCGCCGGCGCGCCACTGATCCGCGGTGGCGCGCGCCGCCGTCACCATGCTGGCCGAGTACACCTCCAACAGGTCGCGATGGAACGCCGGCTGCATCTGGCGTCGTCTCAACCGGTGTTGCGCGCCCTCGGTGGTGAGCAGGCTGTCCCCGAGAAACACCCGGAGCTTCTGAAACGTCCCGCTCCGGCCGACGACGTCCGGCGGGCTCGTTAGTACCTTGCGCACCAGCGCTGGGTCGGTCACGAGCCAACACGTTTCGCCCATGAAGCGGAAGCGCGCAACGCCATCAGCGCGAGCGAACTCCGCGAACTCGTCCCAGAGATCGGCGCTGCGCGTGCGGTCGAGCGACGCGACCAGCCGCCGAGGGGTGATCCGGATCCGGACCGGCATTGCAGCCTCGATCGCCACGGCGGCCATCATCAGTCCGATCCGCCCTGACCGCAGTGACCTGCGCCACACCCATCAACGATCCGAGCGACTCGCCGTCAGCCGGAGATGAACAGCTTGATGGCGACGCCGGTGCCGAACACGACGATCATCAGCCGCAACGCGTTCGGTGGGATCCGCCGCCCGTAGTGCGCACCGATCTGACCGCCGACCGTCGACCCGACGAGTAGCAACCCCGCGACACCCCAGTCGATGTGCGTTCGCGCAACGAAGAACAGCGCCGCCACGCCGTTGATCGCCGCGGCCACTACGTTTTTCGCACCGTTGAGCCGTTGCAGGTCGTCGTCGAGGGTGATTGCGAACAGCGCAAGCAGCATGATCCCCATGCCGGCGCCGAAGTAGCCGCCGTAGATCGAGGTCAGGAACAAGCCGATCTGCAGCTGCGGTCCCGGATGCTCCACCCGCCGTCCCGCGGCTGCGCGCCGGCGTTGCACTCGCGGCTGGATGATCACCAAAAGGACCGCGAACAAGATCAGGACCGGTACGACGTGACGGAACGCCGAGCCCGGCAGCTCCAGCAGCAGCACCGCGCCAATCACGGTCCCGACCATGAGCGCCGGCACGAGGACCAGGATCCGGCGGGCCTGCCCGGCGAGCTCTCTGCGGTAGCCGACGGCGCCACTCACCGAGCCACTGATCAAGCCGACGGTGTTCGAGACGTTGGCCAGAACCGCGGGATAGCCGAGCGCCAGCAGGGTCGGGAAGGTCAGCAGGGAGCCGGACCCGACGATCGTGTTCACGGCGCCGGCGAAGACCCCGATTGCGACGATGATCACAGCGTGCGTCGCAGTCACCTGCCGCAGCGTAGGGTGCCGTGATCTGCGCCGGCACAGCCGGCACCTTGGTCGGGGCGGAGGGTGAGGTCGGCGGACGTGGCAGAAGCGTTCTACTTGCCGACTTCGCAGCCCGGCGTCTTCACGTCGACCGAGTCGACCGTCGGGCCGTGGGACCCGACGCTGCAGCACGGCGGCCCGCCCTCGGCATTGCTCGCCCGCGCCGCCGAGACGACGCAGTCGTCGTGGCCCGGGACCGTCGTACGGATGGCGGTCGAGATCCTCGGCCCGGTGCCCGTGACGGAGATCACGGTCAACAGCCAGGTGGTGCGGCCGGGTCGCAGCGTGGAGCTGATCGAAGCCGAGCTGGTTGCCGCCGGGCGAGCGGTCGCGAAGGCCCGGGCGTGGCGGATCCGCACCAGCGAGCTCGACCTGCCGGACACCGTGCCACCGAGCGACCCCGCGCCGGACTTCCCGACCGAGTCGATGCCGGTCCAGGTGTTTGCCGCGCCGTTCCTGGCCGCGATGGAGCTGCGAGAGGTCGAGGGCTCATGGATGGCGATCGGGGCGGCATCGTGCTGGTTCCGGCAGCGAATCCCGCTCGTCGCCGGCGAGGAGCCGACCGGGTTGCAGCGCCTGATGGCGGTCGCCGACTGCGGCAACGGCCTGTCGAACGTGCTGCCGTTCGATGGCTGGATGTTCATCAACCCCGACCTCACCGTCCACCTGGACCGCTACCCGCAGGGCGAGTGGATCTGCCTCGAGGCGGCGACGTCGATCGACCCGACCGGCTTCGGGCTGGCACGCTCGACCCTGTACGACGTCCACAGCGCCGTGGCGCAGGGGGCGCAGTCGCTGTTCGTCAGCGCCCGTTGACGCCCAGCCACGCCGAGTGATGGATAGTGACGTAGATCACGGGTAGGCCGAAAATTGTGCTAAAACCCGCCCCCAACCCCGCAATCTCAGCGCGTTTTCAGGCATATCAGGGACTTTGGGGGTGACAAAGACGTTGCTGGTACGGCAGAATGGCCGGTCGCGCCGCGGAACAGTTGCGGCCGCTCGCGCGTTGTACCGGACGTCACCGGAACAGCAGCCACCGCCACGATACGAGTTGGGGACCTACGCACGCCATGAGTACTGCCACGATCGCCCGCCCGGACGCCAACAGCGCCCTGCCTGCCGCCGTCGAGGACCTGCTCGACAGCGCTGAGGCGGGCGCGCTGACGTTCGCCGAGGTACGGACGGCGCTGGACGAGGCAGGCGTTGGTCCGGCCGAGGCAAAGCGCGTCATCGCCGCGATCCGGCGGCGCGGCATCACGATCGGCTCGGATGCTCCTGGCGCGGCCCCGGTTGCCGAGGTCGTCGAGGCCGAGGAAGCCGACGATAACTGGGACCACGAGGTCCCGACCACCGACCTGGTCCGGGTCTACCTGACGGACATCGGCCGGGTGGCACTGCTCACCGCCGAGCAGGAGGTCGAGCTCGCCAAGCGGATCGAGGCCGGCCTCTACGCGCAGGAGAAGATCCGCCAGGCCGACGCCAAGGAGATCGCAAAGATCCCGGTCAAGCTGCGTCGTGACCTGGAGGCCATCGCGGCCGACGGCGCCCGCGCCCGCAACCACCTGCTCGAGGCGAACCTCCGCCTGGTCGTGTCGCTCGCGAAGCGCTACCAGGGCAAGGGCCTCACGCTGCTCGACCTGATCCAGGAAGGCAACATCGGCCTGGTCCGCGCGGTCGAGAAGTTCGACTACACCAAGGGCTACAAGTTCTCGACGTACGCGACCTGGTGGATCCGCCAGGCACTGCAGCGCGCGATCGCCGATCAGGGCCGCACCATCCGCGTGCCGGTGCACATGGTCGAGCAGATCAACAAGGCACTGCGGGTGAAGCGCGACCTCGCCACCGAGTACGGCCGCGAGCCGACCTTCGGCGAGATCGGGGTCGTGCTGGAGATGACGGCCGAGCGCGTCGAGGAGATCCTCGGCTACGGCCGCGAGACGCTTTCCCTCGAGACGCCGGTCGGCGACGACGGTACGGCGACGTTCGGCGAGTTCATCGAGGACATGGACGCCCCGATCGCGGCGGACGTCGTGGACTTCGGTCTCCTGCAGGACCGGCTCCGCATGGTGCTGTCGAGCCTGCCGGAGCGGTCCGCCGTCGTGATGCGGATGCGGTTCGGCCTCGATGACGGCCGGTCACGCACGCTGGACGAGGTCGGCAAGGAGCTCGGCCTCACCCGCGAGCGGATCCGCCAGATCGAGCGCGACACGCTGCGCGAGCTTCGCCGCAGCGACACCGCGGCAACGCTGAAGGCCTGGCTCTAACTCAGTCCTTCGAACAGCCCCCGAAATCAACAGATTTCGGGGGCTGTTTCGTTAGTCTCCCCATGAGTCTGAGCCGGGAGGCACAAGTGGGCGAGATCACGCAGTACAACGTCGCGCTGTTCCTGCACATCACCGTGGTCATCGCGTCGTTCGCGATCGCGGCGGTGCTTCACACCGTGCTGCACGTGCTGCCGCGTGCGAAGACGGTGGAGCAGATGCGTCCGTTCGCTCACCTCGTGCACAGGCTCGAGCCGCTCCTGCCGATCCTCGCGCTCTTCATCCTCGGGTTCGGGTTCTGGATCATCGGCGCGAGCCACAAGGCGGTCAAGGTCGGTGACGGCTGGGTGCTGACCGGCCTCATCACGCTCGTCGTGATCGAGGCGCTCGCGGGCGCGCTGCTGGCACCTCACAGCAAGAAGCTCGTGGCAGCGGTCGAGGCAGCGCCCGACGGCCCGCCGTCAGCCGAGCTGCGTCAGCAGGCACTGGACCCTTTCATCTGGTATATCGCGCACATCGCGACGTTCGGCTTTCTCGGCATCGTCTTCGTCATGACCAACAAGCCGTCGGGCGGCATCTCCGTGCTGATCGTGATCATCGGCGCGGTTCTCGGCGTCGGCCTCTCAAAGCTCCAGCTGGACGCCGCAGCGAAGACGACCGCCGCCAGTTGAAGCGTCCGGTCTAGCTCGGAGGCCAGACCACAGTCGTAATCGGGATTGCCGTGGCGGCGAAGACCACGAACGCCCACGCCGACGAGGACCATGTCGACGGTCGCAGCGAGGGGACCAGACTCCCCCTGCGGAGGGTGATGATCGCGGCGGCGACGATGAGGAGCTCGAAGCCGGTCGCGAGTATGTCGAGGCCGCTGACCGCCTCCGTCGTGCCGGCGTCGGGGCCGAGTGGGATCGCGACCGTGCGCGTGCACAGCCAGAGCAGCACGACTGAAGCGTTACCTGCGAGGCCGGCACGGATAAGAGACCGAGACGGCCGGGCGAGCGTGAGCGCCGCGAAACCGAGCTGCATGGTCGCCGCGATGGCGAAGAACAGCCCGTAGATCGTGGCCTCGCGGAAGTGTTCAGGCATCACGACGAAATGAACGCAGGCCGCGGCGGCTGAGCCGAGCCCGACGAGCGGTAACGCGGCACCACGATGACCGCCGACGGTCGGGAAGGTACCTGAGACGGGCAGCGTCGCGGTCACTCGAACTCCTCGCAGGGGAGTACATGCGCGACCCATTTGGGCACGGCTTGCACAACCCCGGCAATAGCAACAACGGACTATTCGCTGTCGCGTGCCAGTGGCCACAGCGGGGCCGCTCCGGTTTACGTCGTGGCGCGATGGAGAGGAGACCAACACCTGTCGAGGAGGCGTCATGGCCGGCTTCGCGCGAGAAGCGTTCTCAGGTCGCAACCGGATGGTGTCGGGCATCGCAGCCATAGCGGCGCTAGGTGGACTGCTCTTCGGCTACGACACCGGGGTCATCTCCGGCGCCGTCCTGTACATCGATAAGGACCTGCACGGCGGCAAGAGCGCTGAACAGTGGTACGTCGGAGCGCTACTGCTCGGCGCAGTACTCGGCGCCATCGCTTCCGGATGGCTGGCGCGGCGCATCAGCCGCAAGTGGACGAAGGTCGCATCCGGTTGCGTCTACGTCGGCGCCGCCCTATGGTCCGCACTCGCCCAGTCCCCCGGCGAGTTGATCGCCGCGCGGGCGACTCTCGGTCTGTCCGTCGGGACGGCGTCGTTCGTGTCGCCTCTCTACATCTCGGAGCACACGCCCCCGAAACTGCGCGGCGGGACGGTGTCGTTCAACCAACTAATGATCACCAGCGGGATCCTGCTCGCGTACATCGTCGACTGGGCGTTCAAAGGCGTCACCAACAACTGGCGATGGATGCTGGGACTGGGCGCCGTTCCGGGCATCGCGCTGGCCGTCGGGATGTTCTTCATGCCGCACACGCCGCGTTGGCTTGTCCAAGCCGGGCGGGACGACGAGGCGACCCAGGTACTCAAGCGCACCCGTTCGGGCGATGTCGAGTCGGAGCGCAACGAGATCCATGACGTGATCGACCAGGAACGATCGGCTGGTCTTCGTGAGCTGTTCGGCCGGGCGTTGCGACCGATGATCGTCGTCGGCCTGGCGCTCGCGATTTTCCAACAGCTAGTCGGCGTCAACACCGTCATCTACTACTCACCGACGATCCTGAAGGCGACCGGACTTACGGCAGACCAATCCGTGACCCAGGCGCTCTCAGTGGGGATCACCAACGTCGTTTTCACTGTCGTGGCGATCCTGCTGCTGGACCGCGTCGGCCGGCGCAAGCTCCTCGTGACCGGCACAGTGGGATTGACAATCGCGCTCGCGGTCCTGGGCGCCTACTTCCAGGTCCCGACGCTTCGGCAGAGCTATTCGTGGGTGGCGCTGGCAGCGTTACTGCTGTTCATCGCATCCTTCGCGATCGGGCTTGGACCGGTCTTCTGGCTGATGATCTCGGAGATCTTCCCTCTCCGGGGCCGCACGATGGCCATGGCGCTGTGCACCGTCGCCAACTGGGGCTCCAACTTCCTCGTGTCCTTCTACTTCCTGTCCCTTGTCGGATGGGTCGGGCGGCCAGGAACCTTCTGGATCTACGGAGGCTTCGGCGTTGCCGCGATGCTGTTCTTCCTCCTCCGCATACCGGAGACGAAGGGCCGCTCGCTGGAGGACATCGAGCGGGACATAGGTGCCTACCCGGAGGAGGGGTCCAGGCCCACTCGGCGTGAGGCCCGGGATCGCGCCCGCGCCTCCCAGCCATAGTCGCCGTCACGATTGCCGGGCTGCTGTGGCCAGCGTCGAAGCGTCATTCCGACGCACCTGGACGCGACCGAACCGATCCCGGAAAAGGTGCCTTCCGATCGGGAGCGCCGGCTCTGTGTGTTCTTGGTCGCTTCGGTTGCTCGGCGAGTGGCAGTGGTTGATCTTGTCGTAGGGCCGGTCTATATTCGAACACGTGTTCGATACCCGGGGTGCGGTGTTGCTGACCCCGCCCGGCTGGGACGAACCGGACCCGCCGGACCTCGGGGACTGGGAACCGATCCCGGAGGAGCTGTGGCACGAGGCCCGCAAGGCGGCGCCGGGCTGGGTCGAGGACGGCGCGATGGCGTTCGCCGACGAGCCGATCGACGACGCGATGCGCCTGCCGCTCGGCCCGCACACCTGGCGGCTGCTGACCGAAAGCGCGATCGAGGACCTCTCCGCTCAGGGCAAAGCGTGGGCGTTACGCCGGGCCGAGGAGCTCAAGGGCCTCATCGACGCCTACCGCGCCGAGCTGATCGCCTCCCTCGCCGGCCCGAAACCCGCTGACCCGGCCGAGGACTGGGCCAGCCACGACGTCGCCGT
>DASZOU010000031.1:0-93454 GCA_035550655.1 Mycobacteriales bacterium | reverse complement strand
GCTAACACAAAGGCGACAAGAGCCACCATGAAGGCCGCGACGAAGATGGACTCAGGCGTCGAGTGCCTAGTCATATCGGTAACAGCCCCCGGCGGCGCACAGACCCGTTCTCCCGCGCACCATAACGCCGATCGACCGCGTCATATCGGCACCTCCCGAGCGCTGCTGCGTGCCAAGCAATGTGGCATTGCCCCAATGATTTCCTCGAAATCTGAGGGAATCGGTCATGCAATGCCACATTGCTTGCGCGATCCAGAGCGTCGGATCCGGTCGGTTGCCCGGCGAGCCTCGGGCCGAACAGAGCCGTCATTCTCGAGCGGTTGGCCCGGCGCGCGCCCTACACGTTGAAGCGGAACTCCACGACGTCGCCGTCCTGCATCACGTAGTCCTTGCCTTCGATGCGCGCCTTGCCGGCCGCCCTGGCCGCCGCGATCGACCCGGCTTCGACGAGGTCGTCGTACGAGACGATCTCAGCCTTGATGAAGCCCTTCTGAAAGTCGGTGTGGATCACGCCGGCTGCCTCAGGCGCCGTCGCGCCCTTCTTGATCGTCCACGCCCGTGACTCCTTGGGACCCGCGGTCAGATAGGTCTGCAGCCCGAGCGTCTCGAAGCCGACGCGAGCGAGGGTGGCCAGCCCCGACTCCGGCTGGCCGTACTCCGCGAGCAGCTCAGCGGCATCGGCAGCGTCCAGGCCGATCAGCTCGGACTCCAGCTTCGCGCTGACGAACAGCGCAGGTGCAGGCGCGACGAGGGCGGCGAGCTTGTCGCGCAGACCCTGATCGGACAGATCCGTGTCGTCGACGTTGAACACGTAGATGAATGGCTTGTCGGTCAGCAGGAACGACTCGCGCAACGCCTCTCGATCCAACGACGGATCGCTGGAGATCGGCCGGCCCTCGTCGAGCACCGCCCGCGCAGCCTGTACAGCCGCCAGCTCGGCGCGCCTCTCCGGCTTCATCCGGGCCTCACGCTCGAGGCGCTGCAGCCGGTTGTCGACCGTCTGCAGGTCAGCGAGCACCAGCTCGGTGTTGATCGTGGCGATGTCATCGGCCGGCTCGATCCGGCCGTCGACATGCGTGACGTCGGGGTCGGCGAACGCCCGGACCACCTGGCAGATCGCATCCGCCTCACGGATGTGCGACAGGAACTTGTTGCCGAGCCCCTGACCTTCGCTCGCGCCACGCACGATCCCGGCGATGTCCACGAACGTGACCGTCGCGGGCACGATCTTGGCGCTGTCGAACATCTTGCCCAGCACGTCGAGCCGCGCGTCGGGGACGTTGACCACACCCACATTCGGGTCGATCGTCGCGAACGGGTAGTTCGCCGCCAGGACGTCGTTCTCGGTCAGCGCGTTGAACAGCGTCGACTTGCCGACGTTCGGCAGCCCGACGATCCCGATCGAAAGACCCACGTACCCATTGTCAGGTACGCCGAGTTCGGCACATCCCGACCGGTTGGGCGCGCGTCGGTCGGGGAAATTGTCGGCCGGTCACGCGACGATTTGGGCATGAACCTCGCCGAGGCGATCCTCGCCATCGCCACGCTCGCCTTGGGCTTCGGGATCGGCGCGCAAGTCGCTCGCTCCCGCTCGGCCGGCGAAGCCGCCGCCGCCCGCTCCGAGCGGGACGCAGCCGCACTCGACCGGGAGAACCTCAGAGGCGAGTACGCCCGGGCGCACGACGAGCTCGAACGACTCCGCGGCGAGCTCGGATCGGTCTCCAGCGAGCGCGACCGGCTGCGCAGTGACCTCGACGCGTCGGCGCTCGAGCTGCGCACCGCCGCGGTTCACCTCGCCGAAGCGCAGACCCTGCTGAAGAGCCAGGAACAGCTCGAGGCGCAGTTCAAGGATGCGTTCGTTCGGCTGTCGCAGGAGTCGTTGCAGGCTGGTCGCAAGGAGCTTCTCGAGCTGGCGGACGACCGGTTCCGGCAGGCCGGCCGGCCGCTGACCGAGACCCTCGGCAAGGTCGAGGCCCAGCTGCGCGAGATCGAGCAGAAGCGGGAAGGCGCGCAGGCCACGCTCGCCCAGCAGATCGAGTTCGTGCGCACGACCGGCGAGCAGCTCCGCACCGAGACCGCGGCACTGGTGAGCGCGCTGCGCAAGCCGCAGGCCCGCGGCCAGTGGGGCGAGCTGACGCTGCGCCGCTGCCTCGACCACGCCGGCATGCTCGACCGTTGCGACTTCGTCGAGCAGGACACCCTGGCGACCCCCGGCGGCATGCTCCGGCCCGACCTCGTCGTGCGGCTCGTCGGCGGCAAGAACATCGTCGTCGACGCCAAGGTCACGCTGTCCGCGTTTCTCGACGCGTACGAAGCGGAGTCCGACATCGTGCGCGAAGAGCGCCTGACCGCCCACGCCAAGCACCTGCGCCAGCACGTCGACTCACTCGCGAGCAAGGCCTACTGGGAACACCTGTCGCCCGCCCCGGAGTTCGTGGTTCTCTTCGTTCCTGGCGACGCGTTCCTCGCCGCCGCGCTCGACCGTGACGGCAGCCTGCTCGACGACGCACTGCGCAAGCGGGTCCACATCGCGACGCCCACCACGCTGATCTCCGTCCTGCGCACCGTCGCCTACGTCTGGCAGCAGGACGCCCTCGCCAAGAACGCCCAGACCGTCTTCGACCTCGGCAAGGAGCTCTACGCCCGACTCGGCACCTTCAGCGGCCACATGGGCAACGTCGGGAGCCAGCTGTCCAAGTCGGTGAAGGCCTACAACGACGCGGTCCGCTCCCTGGAAGGCCGGTTGCTGGTCACGGCGCGGCGGTTCAAGGATCTCGACCTCGTCGATGACGACCTCGCCGAGCTCGAGCTCGCGGACGACGCAATCCAGACCTTCAGCCGGCCGGAGCTGGTCGCGACGCCGGACCAGCCCGGTCCGGTGATCTCGCTCAACCGGCCGTCCGAGGACCTCGATCGCATCGACGACTACGGGATCAATGTCCCAAATGAAACGGAACGTGACCGGCGTACCGGTTCCTGACCGCTGATCCCCGTTCGCCGCCGATCAACTGGCGGCGGGGTGTGCCGATAATCGGATCGTGGACGACTGGTCGCCGATCGAGCGGCGCGACCCGTTTTCGGGTGTCCCGTCGTACGGCGACGTGTCCCGGCCTTCGATCGCAGGACGCGACGCCCTCGCCTATGCGATGGCGGACCTCGTCCCCAAGAAGAAGGACGTCAAGAAGCGGTGGTGGCAGCGTTGGCCGAAATGGCTGACGTGGAAGCGCTTGGTCGCACTGCTCGTCCTCGACCTGGTTCTCGGCCACTACGCCTGGAACTACATCTTCGCGGCCAGCCCCGGCGCGGCCAGGGGTGCGGTCGACCGGACGCTGACTGATCTGTCGCACCACGACTGGAACGGCGTCTACAACTCGTTGTGCCGCGACGACCGCGCCCAGATCGACGAGTCCGACCTGGCCGCCGCCGGCACGGCTGCACTCGCGCAGTTCGGCCTGGGGCTTGCGCGCTGGACCGAGAGCTCGACCCGCACGGTGCATCAGTCACTCGGCCCGGTGAACCTGCCGGCGGTCCAGGTCAGCGGCCAGGTGTTCCCGGTCACGGGCGGCCCGAGCAGCTACACCGTTGTGGCAGTTCACGAGCTGAGCGGCTGGCACGTCTGCATGTCGGCAGGCGGGTTCAGCATGTTCGGCTACACCGAGCCGCTCGGCTCCGGCTTCACGCCCTAGCCGGCTTCGCGCCTCGCAGCTCACGAGGCAACGCGAAGACCAGCCGCTCCTCCGCGGCTGTGATCTCCTCGACCCGGTCGTAGCCGCGTGCGGCGAGCCACGCCAGCACGTCCGCGACGAGCGTCTCCGGCACCGATGCGCCGCTCGTGACCCCGACGGTCGCGACCCCGCCCTCGAGCCATGCCTCGTCGATGTGGGACACGTCGTCGACCAGGTACGACGCCCCTGCGCCGGCGTCGAGCGCCACCTCGACGAGCCGGACCGAGTTCGACGAGTTCGTGGAGCCGACCACGAGCACGAGGTCGGAGTCAGTCGCGATCTGCTTCACCGCGGTCTGCCGGTTCTGCGTCGCGTAACAGATGTCATCGCTCGGCGGGTCGATCAGCGCCGGGAACCGCCGGCGCAGAGCGGCGACGGTGGCGAGCGTCTCGTCGACCGACAACGTCGTCTGGGACAGCCACGCAACCCGCTCCGGGTCACGGACCTCGATCGAGTCAACCGCATCAGGCCCCGACACGAGATGCGTCCGGTCAGGCGCCTCCCCGGTCGTCCCGACGACCTCCTCGTGGCCTTCATGCCCGACCAGCAGGATGTCGACGTCCTCGCGGGCGAATCGACGTGCTTCGCCGTGCACCTTGGTGACGAGCGGGCAGGTCGCGTCGATCGTGTGCAGCTGCCGCTGAGCGGCTTCCTGGTGGACTGTGGGCGCAACCCCGTGAGCGCTGAACACCACGACGGCACCTTCGGGGACCTCGTCGGTCTCGTCGACGAACACCGCCCCGCGAGCTTCCAGGCCGGCGACGACGTGGGAGTTGTGCACGATCTGCTTACGCACGTAGACGGGAGCGCCGTGCTGCTCAAGGGCGCGCTCTACGGTCTGCACCGCGCGGTCGACCCCGGCGCAGTACCCCCGCGGCGCTGCCAACAGAACGCGCCGCGCAGGTCCGTCGCCCATGCATCCATCGTAGGTTGACCGCCATGGCCCTCGAGTCGAGCGCGGAGTCGCCGGTACCCGTACGCACCGTGGCGAAGGCGCTCACCGACTGGATCGGACGGCTGGGGCGGGTCTGGGTCGAGGGGCAGGTCACCGAGCTGACCCGACGCCCGGGACAGCCAACAGCGTTCCTCGTGCTCCGCGACACCGCAGTCGAGATGTCGCTGCGGGTCAGCTGCAAGGCGCGCACGATCGACGAGCTCGACCCCCCGCTGTCGGAAGGCTCCCGGGTCGTGGTCTGGGGCAAGCCGGAGTACTGGGCCGCGCGGGGAACGCTGACGTTCGCGGCGGCGGAGATCCGCCCGGTGGGGATCGGCGCGCTCCTCGCCCGGATCGAGGCGCTGCGCGCGGTGCTTGCCGCCGAGGGTCTGTTCGCGGCCGACCGCAAGCGCCCGCTGCCGTTCCTGCCGCGGCGGGTCGGCCTCGTCACCGGCCGGGCAAGCGCTGCCGAACGGGACGTGGTCGACAACGCCCGGCGGCGGTGGCCGTCCGTCGAGTTCCGGATCGAGGCGGTAGCGGTGCAAGGCCCGTACGCCGTGACGGAGATCATCGAGGCGCTCGCCCGGCTCGACGCCGACCCCGAGGTCGACGTGATCGTCATCGCGCGCGGCGGCGGCTCGATGGAGGACCTGCTGCCGTTCTCCGACGAGGCGCTGGTCCGCGCCGTCGCTGCCGCCATGACGCCGGTCGTGTCCGCCGTCGGTCACGAGACCGACGTCCCCCTGGTCGATCACGTCGCGGACCGCCGGGCGTCGACCCCCACCGACGCCGCGAAGCTCGTCGTACCCGACCAGGCCGAGGAGGCCGAGCGGATCCGCGCCCTGCTCGGCCGAGCGCGACGGTGTGTCAGCCAGCTGGTCGAGTCAGAGCGGCACCGGCTTGACGCCATGCTGAGCCGCCCGTCGATCGGCGACCCGTCCGGGGTTCTCGCAACCTGGACGGCGAGTGTCGCCGACCTCCGCGAGCGGGCGGACCGGGCCGCCCGCTCGATGCTCAGCCATCGCGACGCCGAGCTCGCCGGGCTGCGCGGGCAGGTCACGGCGCTGTCACCGCAGGCAACGCTCGACCGCGGGTACGCCGTCGTACAGCGCGCCGACGGGAGCGTCGTGCGTGACGCCGCGGGCGTCACCGAGGGGGAGCCGCTCACGGCGCGGGTTGCGGTCGGCACACTGCATGTCGTGGCGGAAGCAGCTGCGAAGGGGCGGCAGTCGTGAGCGACGAGCAGCCGCTCAGCTACGAGCAGGCACGCGACGAGCTCGCCGACGTGGTGCGCCGGCTCGAGGCCGGCGGCAGCACCTTGGAAGAGTCCCTGGCGCTGTGGGAGCGCGGCGAGGAGCTGGCGAAGATCTGCCGCGAGCGCCTCGATGGCGCCCGCGCCCGGCTGGACGCCGCGCGCCCGCCGGAGGACTAAGCGCTCACCGCAGCCGCAAGCTGCCGCTGCTGGGCAAGGCTCGCGCTGCCGGTGATCACGATCGTGATCCGGCCGGCGGTGCGCGACAGCGAGAGCTCACCGGCGTCCGACTTGCTCTCGGTCCACCGATCGCCGCCGACGTTGACCGTCGCGATCGATGTCAGCCCTCGGCTGCCGAGCACGGTACGAACGAACGTCGCCGCGGGCCCGTTGCCCTCGTGCAGCGCGGCGTAGTCCTTGGTCGGGGTGACCCAGCCGATCCGCAGGTGCGCGACGGTCCGGCGATACGTCAGCGCCGCCGAGTTCGCGTACCAGCCGGAACCGAGCCCGCGTGGCGTCACCGCGGCGAGGCCGGTCACCTGGCGGAAGCCCTGTACGTCGTCGGCGAAGGCCACCGGCCGGACCCGCTGCGACTTGCTCGGGTGCAGCAGACCGGGCACGAAGACCAACGTCACCGCGATGATGACGAGGAGCAGCCCGAGCGAGCGCACCATGTCGACCGCGGTCCCCGACAGGCGCTTCGACCGCGCCGGCGCGGAACCGACTGCCGGGTCACCACTCACCACTCCAGTTTCGGTCATCCGACGGCGATGTCCGAAAACCGCCAGAGCCAGCCAGCTCGGCGGTGCAGGATGAGGTCATGCGCGAAGACCCGGACCGCTGCTACCGCGCCGTCGCGAGCCGCGACGCGCGGTTCGACGGGCGCTTCGTCACAGCGGTGACGACCACCGGGATCTACTGCCGGCCGTCGTGTCCCGCGCAGACGCCGAAGCGGCAGAACGTTCGCTTCTATCCGTGCGCTGCTGCGGCGGTCGCCGCAGGATTCCGGGCCTGCAAGCGATGCCGGCCGGAGGCCGCTCCCGGCTCGCGCGAGTGGGATGTTCGCGGCGACCTCGCCGCGCGCGCACTGCGCGCGATCGCTGCCGGGGCTCTCGACGGCAGCGCCACGGAGGGCAGCGGGGTACCGGCGCTGGCCCGGAACCTGCACGTCAGCGAACGCCATCTGCACCGCGTCCTGGTCGCGGAGGTGGGAGCCGGCCCGCTGGCCCTCGCGCGAACGAGACGAGCGCAGACGGCACGCCTGCTCCTCGACGCGACGGAGCTTCCGATCAGCGAGGTGGCGTTCGCTGCCGGGTTCGCGAGCGTGCGGCAGTTCAACGACACGATGCGCGAGCACTTCGGCCTGCCGCCCCGCGAGCTGCGCCGCCGCCCGGTGCGTGACGTGCCCGGCACCGGCGCGCTGACGCTGCGGCTCGGTGTCCGCCGGCCATACGCCGTGGCCGCGCTGCGCACCTGGCTCGGCCAGCACCTGGTAGCGGGGATCGAGGAGCTGGACGGCGACGAGTACCGCCGCGTGCTTCCGAGTGGCGGGATCGCCACGTTGCGGCTTGAACCCACAGGCATCACGTTGACGACCGCAGTCGACGACGTCCGCGCGCTGCCCGACGCCGTGACGCGAAGCCGGCGGCTCGTCGATGCGGACGCGGACCCGGTCGCGGTCGACGACGTACTCGGCCGGGACAAGCTGCTCGCCGCCATGGTCCGCGCGCGGCCCGGACTTCGGGTACCCGGCACCACCGACGGCTTCGAGCTCCTCGTCCGCACGATCATCGCCCAGCAGGTGTCGCTGCGCGCCGCCCACACGTTTGCGAGCCGGCTCGTAACCGCCTACGGCAAGCCGCTCGACGCCCCGGTCGGGACGCTCACGCACCGCTTCCCCACGCCCGAGGCACTCGCCGACGCGTCGTACGACGGGATTGGGTTGACCGCATCACGCCGCGCCTCGCTCCGCGCCGCTGCGGTCGCCGCGCTGTCCGGCGAGCTGGTGCTGGACCCGGCCGCCGACCGCGACGAGGCGCGCCGGCGGATGCTGGCGCTGCCCGGCATCGGCCCGTGGACGGCGGAGTACGTCGCGATGCGGGCGCTCGGCGATCCCGACGCGTACCCCGGCACCGACCTGGTGCTGCGCCGGCGTGCGGACCCCGCCCAGGCCGCGCGGTGGAGCCCGTGGCGCGCGTACGCCGCCATGCACGTGTGGACCGACTTCCTGCTGACGACGGAGGCAACGCGATGACACTCGACGCGACCACCCTGACGACCCCGGCCGGGTCGCTCGCGATCCTGGCGCGCGACGGCGTCGTCGTCGCGGCCGGCTTCGCCACGATCGACGAGATGGCCGCACGCGTCGATGCCCGCGAGGCGGTGCGCCTCGATGACCTCGGGTCGATCCGGCGAGTCTTCGAGGCGTACTTCGCCGGCGCGATCACGGCGCTGGACGACCTCGCCGTCGACCAACCCGGCGGGGAGTTCTACCAAGCCGCGTGGAAGGTCATGCGCGAGGTGCCCGCCGGCCAGACGATCAGCTACGCCGAGCTCGCCGACCGCGTGGGCCGCCCCCGAGCAGTCCGGGCAGCGGGCAGCGCCTGCGCACGCAACCGGATCGCGCCGATCATCCCGTGTCACCGGATCCTGCGCACCGGCGGCGGCGCAGGGGGCTACCTGTACGGGCTCGACACGAAGTCGTGGCTGCTCGAGCACGAGCGGCGGCACGCCGCCGGATGACGCGTTGCGCCCGCCGGCGGTAGGAAGGAGCCGTGGAGCTCGCCGATGTCCTGCGCCGGCGCCGCATGGTGCGTCACTACGACGAGCGGCCTGTCGACCCTGCGGTCGTCGATCGCGTCATCGCCGCCGGGCTGCGCGCTCCGTCGGCGGGGTTCTCGCAGGGCTACGCGATCGTCCTGCTCACCGAGGCGGCTGACCGGCAGCGGTTCTGGGCGGTGACGAAGACTCCGCAGGAGACCGCCAGCTGGCCGGCCGAGACGCTCGCCGGGGTGATGCGGGCGCCGGTGATCGCGGTGACGCTGTCGTGCAAACGCGCCTATCTCGACCGTTACGCGATGCCGGACAAGGGGTGGACGGATCGCGACGAGAGCCGCTGGCCGGTTCCGTACTGGCACGTCGACACCGGAATGGTGGCGCTGCTGATGCTGCTGCAAGCGGTCGACGAGGGTCTCGGCGCTTTGTTCATGGGCATGGCGCCAGCGGTCATTCCCGCCTTCCGGACCGAGTTCGGCGTACCGGAAGACCACGACGTCGTCGGAGTGGTCTGCTTCGGCCATGAGGCCGACGACGCGCCACGGCGCAATCTCGGCTCACGCCGTCGCGACACCTCCGACGTCGTCCACCGGGGGCATTGGTAGCTCCCTCTCCCGCCCGCAGCGCGGCGGTCGGCGTACGGCGTCACACGGTCGCGTCTGAGGCCGCCGGCTTCCCGATCCTGCCGAGCAGCTCGACGAACTCGTCCGCGAGCCGGACCGCGGTCTCCTCGCTCTCCTGGATGGCGACCTCGCGACCCGCTTCCGCGACGACGCTCGTCAGGACCACGACGAGCGTCTCGCCGAGCGGCTCGTCGTCGGTGTTGAGCAGTGCGGCGTTGACCCGGACCCACTCGCGGTAACGACGCCGCGCGATCAGCTCGAACCCGGGTGGCCCACCGCCGTCGAGGAACACCCGGGCCAGGTCCCGCTCCTCCCAGCACCCGAGCAGGTAGGCGCGCGCGCCGACGAGCCACAGCTGCATCGAGTCGCGCAGACCCCCGGCGCGCGCCTGGCGCACCGACTCCGCCGCGCGCTGCTCCTGCCGGTTCTGGTAGTCCTCGAACAACGCGAGGTAGAGGTCCGCCTTGCCGCCGAAGTGGTGGTAGAGGCTGCCGACGCTGGCGCCGGCGCGCGCCACGACATCGGTGATATTGGCGTCCGCGAAGCCACCGGCGGCGAAGGTCTCACGCGCAGCGGCGAGCAGCGCCGCCCGGGTGGCCCGGGCACGTGCCGAGCCTCGATCAGGGGTGGCCATCGACGTCGTCCTCCTCCCTCACTCTGGCATGGCAGGATCGAGGCATGAGCGAACGCCCCGACCGCAACCTTGCGCTCGAGCTCGTCCGCGTCACCGAAGCTGCCGCGATGGCAGCCGGTCGGTGGGTCGGCCGCGGCGACAAGAACGGCGCCGACCAGGCCGCCGTCAACGCGATGCGCAAGCTCGTCTCCACCGTGTCGATGGCCGGTGTCGTCGTGATCGGCGAAGGCGAGAAGGACGAAGCGCCGATGCTCTACAACGGCGAGAGCGTCGGCGACGGCAGCGGACCGGAGTGCGACGTCGCGGTGGACCCGATCGACGGCACCACGTTGACCGCGAAAGGCATGAGCAACGCGATTGCCGTCATGGCCGTCGCGGAACGCGGCGCGATGTACGACCCGTCAGCGGTGTTCTACATGCAGAAGCTGGTGACCGGTCCGGCGGCCGCCAGCCTCGTCGACATCGATGCGCCGGTCGAGCACAACATCAACGCGGTCGCGAAGGCCAAGGGCGCGTCCCCTGAAGACGTGACGGTGATTCTTCTCGACCGGCCCCGTCACGACGACCTCGTCAAGGAGGTCCGCGAGGCGGGGGCGCGGATCAAGTTCATCAGCGACGGCGACGTCGCCGGCGCGATCATGGCGGTGCGCGAAGGCGCCGGCGCGGACCTGCTGCTGGGGATCGGCGGTACGCCGGAGGGGATCATCGCCGCGTGCGCGGTGAAGTGCCTCGGTGGGGTGATCCTCGGCAAGCTCTGGCCGCGCGATGACGCCGAACGGCAGCGGGCTCTCGACGCCGGCCACGACCTCAACCAGGTGTTGTCGACCAACGACCTGGTCTCCGGCGACAACGTGTTCTTCGTGGCGACCGGGGTCACCGACGGCGAGCTGCTCGAGGGCGTCCGCTACCGCGCGGGCGGGGCCACCACCCACTCGCTGGTGATGCGGTCGAAGAGCGGGACGATCCGCTCGATCCACAGTGATCACCAGCTGACGAAGCTGCGGGAGTACAGCGAAGTCGACTTCGAACGTCACGCCTGAGCCAGGGCGCCGTCAGCGCCGCGAGCGGGCGCGAGACAATGGGCGGATGACCGACGAGTTCCGCATCGAGCACGACTCAATGGGCGACGTACGCGTGCCCAAGGACGCACTGTGGCGCGCCCAGACGCAGCGGGCGGTGGAGAACTTCCCGCTGTCCGGCGTCACCATCGACCCGGCGCTGATCGGGGCCCTTGGGGCGATCAAGGCGGCGGCGGCGCAGGCCAACGCGGAGCTCGGCGTACTCGACCCGGACGTCGCGAAGGCCATCGTGCAAGCCGCCACCGAAGTCTCCGACGGGAAGCACGACAGCGCGTTTCCGATCGACGTCTACCAGACCGGTTCGGGCACCTCGAGCAACATGAACGCGAACGAGGTCATCGCGACGCTCGCCAGCCGCTCGCTCGGTCGTGACGTGCATCCCAACGATCACGTCAACGCTTCGCAGTCCTCGAACGACGTCTTCCCATCAGCCATCCACATCGCTGCGGTGCGGTCCATCGTCGGCGACCTCATCCCGGCGCTTCGTCACCTCGAAGCCTCGCTGTCGCGCAAGGCGGCGGAGTGGGCCGACGTCGTCAAGAGCGGCCGCACTCACCTCATGGACGCGACGCCGGTGACACTCGGTCAGGAGTTCGGCGGGTACGCAGCGGCGGTTCGTTACGGCGTGGAGCGACTCGAGGCGTCGCTGCCGCGCATCGGTGAGCTGCCGCTCGGCGGCACCGCGGTCGGCACCGGCATCAACGCGCCCGCAGGCTTCGCCGACATGGTCGTCAAAGCACTCGCGAAGACGCTCGAGCTGCCGCTCACCGAGGCACGCAACCACTTCGAGGCACAGGGCGCTCGCGACGCTCTGATCGAGGCAAGCGGGCAGCTCCGCACGATCGCGGCGGGCCTGTACAAGCTTGCGAACGACCTGCGCTGGATGTCGTCAGGTCCCCGCGCCGGCCTGGGTGAGATCCACCTGCCCGATCTGCAGCCGGGCTCGTCGATCATGCCGGGCAAGGTCAACCCGGTCATCCCTGAGGCCGTGTGCCAGATCGTCGCTCAGGTCATGGGCAACGACGCGGCGGTTGCGTTCGGTGGCGCCGCCGGCAACCTCGAGCTCAACGTCATGTTGCCGGTGATCGCGCGCAACCTGCTCGAGTCGATCCGGTTGATCGCCAACTGCTCACGGCTGCTCGCCGACCGTTGCATCGACGGCACGACGGCGGACGTCGATCGCTGCCGGGCGTACGCCGAGTCCTCCCCGTCGATCGTGACCCCGCTCAACCGCTACATCGGTTACGAGAACGCGGCGAAGGCGGCCAAGAAGGCCCTGGCTGACGGCACGACGGTGCGGCAGGCGGTCATCGACCTCGGTTTCATGGGCGACGGCGAAGGCCAGGTCACCGAGGCACAACTCGACGAGGCACTCGACGTACTGGCGATGGCCTACCCCCACGGACGCTGAGCACCGCCCAGCGCCGCCCGGGCCTTAGTTCGAGTTGTCGGTCTTCGGCTTCGGCGGCGGGATGATCTGCGTCGGGGTCACCGGCACACCCTTGGCCTTCTTGCTCGCCTTGGGCTTGCGTGCCTCGCGGCCGCCCTTGTTCTTGTTCGCCATGGCGATGACAGTACGCGCGCAGGACGCATATCGGGCTGTGAACCGCTAGGTACAGCCGCGACCTGGCCGGGTCCGGTCCCCTTGCCGAAGGTGCTGACCGTCCGCGAACCGGGCGTCGGCGCTGATGAGGACCAATCCAGAACGCCGGGCAGCGGCAGTTCGGGTCGTTTCGGTGCGTCCAATGTCGCTTGCCCCAGTCGACGTGATCTTGCTCGTCTAGCTGGGCTCGACGGGCGTCCCGCTATTCGATGCGCCCGACGCCGACTACGACCTGCGTCGAAATGGTGCGGACCAGCGCCGCACCCAACTCTGCAGACCCTGCTACTTGCTTGGTGCCGTCCCACGTTGCGCTCACTGACGGGAACCCCGCCTGTTCGAAGGTGACGGCCACAAACACGGACTCGTCAGAGTTCCCGTCGCTGAATCCCGCGAGGCAACCAGGGGCCGCGCGTGTACCGAATGGACCTCCGGCTTGAGGGCCGCAGTTCCACACCACATCGTGGAGGCCCCTGCGGGCTGCCCACTGATCGACTCGCAGCACCACAGACGCGAATCGTGTGGCCTGGTTGGCGAGTTGCCAAGTAGATGACGCAGAAACACACGAACGGAAAGCTTCACAGGAGGGACTGGTGTGAGCGTTCTTGCCAACCGCTGGCAAACCCGGCAACGGTGCGCCCAGCTCGGCCAGACGCGATGCCGAGCGGTCGGATGCAGACGGCCGCTTGACCAGCCACGTCGCTAAGCCCGTGATGAGGACGGCGACGATCAACCCGCCCAGCAGGAACCTTCGACGCGCCGACGCCCGCACAGGTGCACCGTAACGTCACGACCGCGTGCGCGAACCGCACCTCCCGAGCGTTGGTGCGTGCCAAGCAATGTGGCATTGCCCCAGTGATTTCCTCGAAATCTGAGGGAATTGGTCATGCAATGCCACATTGCTTGCGCGATCCGTAGCGCCGGATCTCGCTTGGTGGCCGGGGCCGCAGACGGTTAGATGCCGAGGTCTTCGAGCATCTCCGTGACCAGCGCGGCGATCGGTGACCGCTCGGAGCGCACCAGCGTCACGTGCGCGAACAGCGGATGGCCCTTCAGCGCCTCGATGACTGCAGCCACACCGTCGTGGCGACCCACGCGGAGGTTGTCGCGCTGCGCGACGTCGTGCGTGAGCACGACTCGGGAGTTCTGGCCGATCCGTGACAGCACCGTCAGCAGCACGCCGCGCTCGAGCGACTGCGCCTCGTCGACGATCACGAACGCGTCGTGCAGGCTGCGGCCGCGAATGTGCGTGAGCGGCAGCACCTCGAGCATGTCGCGATGGATGACCTCGTCGATGACGTGCTCGGGGACGAGCGCGCCGAGGGTGTCGAAGACCGCCTGCGCCCAGGGGGTCATCTTCTCGGCCTCATTACCGGGCAGGTAACCGAGGTCCTGGCCGCCGACCGCGTAGAGCGGCCGGAAGACGACGACCTTCTTGTGGAGTCGCTTCTCGAGAACGGCGTCGAGGCCCGCGCAGAGCGCCAGAGCAGACTTGCCGGTCCCGGCGCGGCCACCCATCGAGATGATCCCGATCTCGGGGTCCATCAGCAGGTCGAGCGCGATGCGCTGCTCGGCGCTGCGGCCGTGGATGCCGAACGCGTCGCGGTCCCCGCGCACCAGCCGCAACGACTTGTCGGGCGACACCCGCGCCAGCGCGCTGCCGCGTTCCGAGAGCAGTACGACGCCGGTGTGGCACGGCAGGTCACGCGCCGCCGGAAGGTCGAGCACTTCCTCGGCGTACAGCGCCGCCACCTCGTCGCCACTCACGTCGAGCTCGGTCATGCCGGTCCAGCCGGACTCGACCTGCTCGGCGAGGTACTCCTGGACCGCGATCCCGATGCTCGCGGCCTTGATCCGCATCGGGGTGTCCTTGCTGACGAGTACGACGTCGACGCCGTCGGCGGCGAGGTTGCACGCGACGGTGAGGATCCGCGCGTCGTTGCCACCCTGGCGATAGCCAGCCGGCAGCACGCTCGCGTCGCTGTGGTTGAGCTCGACCCGCACCGTCCCGCCGGACTCGTTCACCGGGATCGGCTGGTCGAGCCGGCCGTGGTGGGCGCGCAGGTCGTCGAGCAGCCGTAGCGACTGCCGTGCGAACCAGCCCAGCTCAGGATGGTTGCGCTTCGCCTCTAGCTCGGCGATCACGACGACGGGCAGGACCACCTCGTGCTCGGCGAACCGGCCGAGCGCGGACGGGTCGGCCAGCAGAACGCTCGTGTCGAGCACGAACGCGCGACGACCCGCGGGTGTTGCCGCCTTGCGTCGCTTCGCTGGAGTGGTCCTGGCAGTGGCAGAAGCGGCGCTCGTCGCGGCTGGGGTCACGTGGCCTCCGGGAACCCGGTCGGCGGGCTGGCCGACCATCAACGCCGACGGTACGACCAACGGCGGCGAGACCGGGCTACCGACACGCCCGACCGCGGGTGACGAGCGGGTTAACTAGGCGCCGTGGCGGCGCTCACGGAGGGCGTACGAGCGGAGCGCGCGCAGGAAGTCGATCCGCCGGAAGTCCGGCCACAGCGCGTCGCAGAAGTAGAACTCGGAGTGGGCGCTCTGCCAGAGCAGGAACCCCGACAGCCGCTGCTCGCCGGAGGTCCGGATCACCAGGTCGGGGTCCGGCTGGCCCCGGGTGTAGAGGTGATCGGCGATGTGCTCGACGTCGAGCACGTCGGCGACCTCCTCGAGCGACGCACCGCGGGACGCGTGCTCCTGAAGCAGACTGCGGACGGCGTCCGTGATCTCGCGGCGACCGCCGTACCCGATCGCGACGTTGACGAGCAGCCCGGCCTTGTCGCGCGTGACCTCGGCGGCGTCTTTGAGTGCCCGCACCGTCGAGTCGGGAAGCAGGTCGAGCGCACCGAGCGGATGCACCCGCCACGGTTGGTCCGGCGCGCTCAGCTCCCGCACCGTCTCTTCGATGATCGCGAGCAGCTGCGCGATCTCGGCTTCCGGCCGTGCGAGATTGTCGTTCGACAGCAACCAGAGCGTCACGACCTCGACGCCCGCTTCGCCGCACCAGCCGAGCAGGTCCGTGATCCGGTCCGCCCCCGCCTGGTGGCCGCGAGCGACATCGTCGGCTCCGACCTGCCGAGCCCAGCGACGGTTGCCGTCGAGGATGACCCCGACGTGGCGAGGCCGTGGCGCGTCGGCGAGGTTGGCAACCAGCCGGCGCTCGTACACGCCGTACACGAGGTCGCGAACCTTCACGTTCACCTCGCCGCGCACTACCCACAAGCGGAGCCGGCATCGCCGACGCTGACCCATGAAGGTTACGCCCGTCAACCATCGTCCCGGCCCGGGCGTTCAATGAGATATGCGAACGACCATCAGGCGACCCACGGCGACCGCCTTCGCCGCTGCCGCGCTGATCGCGAGCGTCCTCCCTGCTGCCGCGATCGGGACGCCGACCGGCGCCGTCAAGACCCTCAACCACCCTCAGAGCACGACGGCGAAGACCTTCGTCACCCCGATCGCCGCCACGAAGAGCCCGTCTTCGTTCGGGCAGCCGTGGGCCGTCTTCGAGCGCCAGAACCGCGTCGGTGACACAGCGGACCCCAGCGGAGATCTCCTGGCGGTGACGGCCAGCGGTGCCGCGCGGAGCTTCGGCACGGCCACCCCGGACATGGGGGCGTTCTCGCTCTCGGGCTATACGCTCACCGCGCCAAGCCGGTCCGACCGGAATCGCGTGTACTGGTGGCAGCCACCTCAGCCGGGCGCGCAGGGCGGCGACAACGTCGCGACGGTCGCTGCCGGCAGGCGCTACCTCGCGTCCGCCCCGGACGGCTGGGTGGAGATCGACGCGGCCGGGATGCTGTACGACGTCAGCGCCACGGAGGGCGAGGGCTCGGCGAGAGCGATCGGCGACCCGTTCGACAGCGCGCAGGACGTCAACGCGGTCTCGGGCCCGGCCGGTGTCGTGGTGTGGAACGACAGCCAGATCGCCTTCGTGTCCTTCGCCGACAGCGCCGTCACCCCGCTCGACGTGTCGCGGCTCACCGACCTTCCCGGAGGCACGAACACTCCGGTGTGCTGGTCCGTGTCAGCCCGCGGCGCTGCCTGCGGGTCGTACTACTTCACCGGCGAGGACAACTCCGGGATCCGCAACATCTTCCTCGACCCACTCGACGGAGGACCGGCGTACGCCGTCACCGCCGACCAGCCGCAACCCGCGACGATGCTCGGCGCCCGGGCGGGCTGGCTCACCGAATCCGGGAAGCTGCGGGTGCTGACCAAGAGCGGCGTCGTGCGCTCGGCAGCGAAGGTCGGCGCCTCGCCGGTCGCCGGCCTCGGCGGCTTCCTCACCACCGACCCGAAGCGGCACGTGGGTCTCGAGCTGAGCTCCGACGCACGGCACACCACAACCGTGCTGCGGGCGACCAGCGCGCGGACCGAAGCGACGGAGTTCGCGCTCGCGGCCGGCTCGGTCGTGTGGCTGGAGTCCGCGAGCCACGGCGCGACGGTGCGCCAACGCACCCTGGCCACCACCGCCGTCCCGGCCCGAGTGACGGCGGGCCCGAACCGGCGGGTCGCCACGTCCAAGGCGCGGCGAGGCCAGCTCGCCGCCGCGGGAGACACCGTGGCCTATCCCACCGAGCTCAACAACTCCGCGGTGGGCCAGAACGGCGGCGAGACACTGCGCGTGATCACCGCGTCGCGGCGGGCGACGATCCGGGGCGTCGACCGGTACCTGCCCGTCACCGTGGGCGCGCACCGCGTGGCCTACTTCACCGACGATCGTCACGCGCGGCTCTACAACCTGCACACCCACCGCTCAACGGCGTACACCGTCAGCGGTTTCGCGTTGAGCGGTCACTGGCTCGCCTACGCCGATCTCAGCGGCGTCATCCGGCTCAAGGACCTTGCCAACGGCAGCGTGCGGACGGTGGCCACAGGCGCCCGGATCGTGTCGGACCAGCTGTTCGTTCACGGACAGTTGGTCGCCTGGAACAGCTACCCGCCGGGTGCCGGCGGAGACGTTGCGTTCTACCGCGACATGTCGGGGACGGCTGCCGCTGCTCAGCTGCCGGACACGGTGAACGTCTGGCAGCTCAGCGACGCCGGCCTCGTGCTCGAGCAGACCACGTCCGCACCGGGCGCGGCCGCGCCGCTGTTCCCGAGCGCTCGCACGGTGCGCTTCCACTCGGCGATGACGTTCCTGCTGCAGCCCTACGGCGCCACTGCCGCCGCCGCGCTGCTGACGGCGGACTACCCGATGGCGGGCCCGCAGGTGGCGGGCGGCGTCCTGGCGTGGATCGACCGCAACGGCGACCTGAAAGCGCAGCCTCTCTCGTAGGCCGACGAGGAAACCATTGCGGGGCGAATGACGTCTGATCGGCAAGACGCCGACAGACAGGAACCCTCATGAACCGCCTCAGCTCCCGCGCAGGCATCGTCGCGATCGCCCTGCTCTCGATCATCACCGCATCGCTCGCGGTCGTGGTCGCCGTCACCTCCGGCGGTGGCCCGGCGACCGCCACCTCGCCGACCGCGAACCACACGATCACCGTCAGTGGTGACGGCACCGGCTACGGAATCCCGGACACGGTGGTCGCCAACCTCACGGTGCACAGCCGGCAGTCCTCAGCCCAGGGCGCCATCGACGGTGTCACGGCCGACATGACGCGGGTTCAGTCGACGCTCATCGGCAAGGGCCTGCGCAAGAGCGAGCTGCAGACCACCGACCTGGAGCTCAACCCGGCGTACGACGACCACAGTCACATCATCGGATACGACGCCAGCGAGTCGCTGTCGGTGCGAATGCCGCTCAAGCGCGGCGGCAACGTCCTGTCGTCGGTGACGTCGGCCGTGGGCAACGCCGTCAGCTTCGACGGCATCTCCCTCGACATCTCGGACAAGTCGAAGGCCCTTGACGCCGCACGCACCGACGCCTTCACCCAGGCCAAGGAGGCGGCGCAGACCGACGCGCAGCTTGCCGGGGAGACGCTCGGTCAGGTCGTGTCGATCAAGGAGTCGACGCAGACGTCGGCTCCCCCGCGGCCCTATGCCGACGGGCTTGCGTTCAGTGCCGCGAAGGCGGCCCTGCCGATCAGCGCCGGCAAGCAGTCGGTGACCGTGACCCTCGACGTGGTCTGGTCGCTCGCCTAGCTGAGACGCGACTCCAGCGCGGCGAGCTGGTCCCACAACGGCTTGGGCAGGTGCGACCCGAAACGTTCGTAGTGCGGGTGAACGAGGGCCGCTTCCTCGCGCCACGTCTCGACGTCCACCGTGAGGAGCAGGTCCAGCTGGTCGTCGGTCAGGCCCAGCCCGTCGACGTCCAGCGAGTCACGCGACGGCAGCCGGCCGATCGGGGTGTCGACGGCATCCGCCGTACCGGCGATCCGCTCGCTGACCCACTTCAGGACGCGGCTGTTCTCACCGAAGCCGGGCCAGACGTAGTTGCCCTCGGCGTCCTTGCGGAACCAGTTGACGAAGTAGATCCGGGGCAGCTTCTCGGCGTCCGTCTTCGCGCCGATCGAGAGCCAGTGCGCGAAGTAGTCGCCCATGTTGTAGCCGCAGAACGGCAGCATCGCGAACGGGTCGCGGCGCAGCTCGCCGACCTTGTTCTCCGCGGCGGCCGTGCCTTCCGACGCGACGTTCGAGGCCAGGAAGACGCCGTGCTCCCAGTCGAAGGCCTCGGTCACCAGCGGAACGCTGCTGGCGCGTCGCCCGCCGAACAGGATCGCGTCGATCGGCACGCCGGCCGGGTCCTCCCACTCCGGGGCGATCGTCGGACACTGCGACGCGGGTGCGGTGAAGCGAGCGTTCGGGTGCGCCGCCGGCTCGTCCGAGTCGGGGGTCCAGTCGCGGCCTTTCCAGTCGATGAGGTGCGCGGGCGGGGTGTCGGTCAGCCCCTCCCACCACACATCGCCGTCGTCGGTGAGAGCGACGTTCGTGTAGATGCAGTTCGCGTGCAGCGTGTCGATCGCGTTCTTGTTCGTCGACGCCCCCGTGCCCGGCGCGACGCCGAAGAACCCGGCCTCGGGGTTGATCGCGCGGAGCCGGCCGTCCTCGCCGAACCGCATCCAGCAGATGTCGTCACCGACCGTCTCGGCCTTCCAGCCCGGCAACGTCGGCTGCAGCATCGCGAGGTTGGTCTTGCCACAGGCGCTGGGGAACGCCGCCGCGATGTACCGAGCCTGGCCCTCGGGTGATGTCAGCTTCAGGATGAGCATGTGCTCGGCGAGCCAGCCCTCGTCGCGCGCCATCACGCTCGCGATGCGCAGCGCGTAGCACTTCTTGCCGAGCAGTGCGTTGCCGCCGTACCCGGAGCCGTAGGACCAGATCTCGCGGCTCTCCGGGAAGTGAACGATCCACTTCTCCTCGTTGCACGGCCACGCCACGTCCGCCTGCCCGGGTTCGAGCGGCGCGCCGACAGAGTGCACGGCAGGGACGAAGAAGCCGTCGTCGCCGAGGGCGTCGAGGGCGGCCTTGCCCATCCGGGTCATGATCTTCATCGAGATCGCGACGTACGGCGAGTCGGTGATCTCCACGCCGAGCGCGGAGATCGGTGAGCCGATCGGACCCATGCAGAACGGGACGACGTACATCGTCCGGCCGCGCATGCAGCCCGCGAACAGGCCGTTGAGCTTCGCCCGCATCTCACTCGGCTCGACCCAGTTGTTGGTGGGGCCGGCGTCCGCTTCGCGCTGCGAGCAGATGAAGGTGCGGCTCTCGACGCGGGCCACGTCCTTCGGATCCGACCTCGCGTAGAACGAGTTCGGCCGCAGCGCCGGGTTGAGGCGGATCAGCGTGCCCGCGTCCACCAGCTCCCGGGTGAGGCGGTCCCACTCCTCCTCGGAGCCGTCGCACCACACGACGCGATCCGGCGTCGTGAGCGCAGCGGTGTCACGCACCCACTGGACGAGCCCCCCGTGCGTGGTCGGGGCCTCATCGAGGCCCGGGATCGACGGGGCGATCGTCATTCACGTCTCCTACGGGTTGCCCTGTTCCTGTGCCCGGGGAAGGTGCTCGCAAAAGTAGCGGCACGGTCACGCGAGGTGGGAAGGTCTCCAAGCATAACGCGCGTTCTGTATTCCCGCTACGCCCCACCCGGACACCCGCGAGGGGCTATCCGCTTGCTGCAGCCGGCCCCGCCTCCCGCAGTCGCTCGACCTCGCGCAGCGCCTCGCGAAGCTCGCCCAGCCAGTCCTCCGTGTGGTCGCGGACCATGCGCACGCACCACAGGAGCGCGTCGGAGCGCGAACGCGCCACACCGGCGTCGACCAGCGTGTCGAGCACTGCCCGCTCCGGTTGCCGCAACCGGGTCATGACGGGGCTCGAGACGTTGGTGAACAGCGCCTTGCGGTCGCCGCACGCCACGCCCCAGCTGATCTTGCGACCGAACCGGTGCTCGGCTTCCGCCGCGATGCGCATCCGCTGCTCACGGGTGTCCTCGCGGAACCGCGAGATGCGGCCGGCGATCGCGCTGGCCACCGCCTCCTCGCCACCGTCCGCGGGCGGCTCCGGGGCCGCGATCGGGACCACCACGACGACCTCGTCCCGGTCCACCGTGACCGTCGGCTCCCCGCTCACCCACTCAGCCGGCAACCGGCCGGTGAACCATGCTGCGATCTCCGCTGCCATCTCGTCCTCCATACGCTGGGGATCCGTAGCAGCGATTACATACTTACAATGCAACAGATGTCGAGCGGCCGGGCTACGCCGACAGTGAACGTGCTCAGCGCAGCAACGTCGAGGTGACCTCGACCGTCAACTCCGCCGCCCCGCCGCCCGAGTGCACCCCGCGCACGGGAGCGACGTCGGCGTAGTCGCGGCCGCGGGCGACGGCGACGTGCCGATGCCCGATCGGCTCGAGGTTGGTGGGGTCGAAGCCCCACCACTCGCCGGTCCACACCTCGACCCAGGCGTGACTCTCGCCGCCTCGCCGCTCGCCCACCCCGGGCTCGCGTGCCGGGTGCAGGTAACCCGAGACGTACCGCGACGGCACCCCCATGGCACGAAGCGCCACGATCGCGACGTGGGCGAAGTCCTGGCAGACGCCACGGCGGGCTTCCCACGCCTCACGCGCGTCGGTGTGCACTCCGGTCGCGCCCGGCACGTAGGCCATCTCCCCGTTGACCCACCGCGACACCGCGACCGCGGCGTCGACCGGAGAGCTGCAGCTCGCCGCGAGCTCGCGCGACGCGGCCACCAGCTCGGGTGCAGCCGCTGTGTACGTCGTTGCCGCGAGGAACTCGGAGTGGCGGTCCGCGACCGCGGGGTCCGCCAAGTCGTCCCATCCGGCACCGTCACCGGGCGGGACCGCGCCCTCGGTCTCCACCACCATCGTGCTCGTCACGACCAGCTCCTGGTGCGGCTCCAGCACCTCGAACTCCGTGACCTGCGAACCCCAGTAGTCGACGTACCGGCGCACCGCCACCCTAGGCTCGGTGCTGAACCGGCTGCTCACCACCAGCTGGTGGTCGTCGGTCATCGGGGTCACGCGAGCCTCGTTGTACGACGACTGAACCGGCTCCTCGTAGGCGTAACGCGTCTGGTGCACCACCTCGAGCCGCCAGGTCACGACACACCCCCAGCGACCCACTCGATGGTCGACGCCGCGCGGAAGAACCGCTCCGCCACCGCATCGGTGACGACCCCGCATCCGTGCTGGATCGCCTGGATCCGCCTCGGCAGGTCGTCCATCACCTCCTCGGGTGCGGTGAACTCCAGATTCGTCCGCATCCGACCCAACGCGAGCAACGCCGGGTCGACAACCCCCAGCCGCGAGTCACTGGGTGGGAGCAGGTCCGCGAGCTGGCGTTCCGCCACCGACAGCGCGGCGTACACGGAGCGCGGGAACAGCCGGTCGAGCAGCAGGAAGGCCGTCGCGCGATCGGGATCGAGAACGCCACGGTAGGTGCGAAGGAAGGACTCGTACGCCGCGCAGCTGCGCAACAGAGCACCCGCGGAGGTCGCCCGATCTCCGACGACCTGGAACAACGACAGCGCACGCGCCGTCATGTCGGCGCGTTCAAGGCTTCGCCCGAGCACGACGTACCGCCAACCGTCGTCGTGGCTCATGGTTCCGTCCGCCAAGCCGGACAACAGCGCGGCGCGATCCTTGACGAAGGTGAAGAAGGCGGACGGGCCGGCATCACGCGCCTTCGCGCGTTGCGCCGGCAGCGCGTTGTACGTCGTGTTGAGGCACACCCACAGCTCCGACGGAATGACCTCGCGGACGGTGCGAGCGTTCTCTCTGGCGCCCTCGAGCGAGCTCCACACCGGGCTGGTCCGCTCGTAGGCAAGCCGGTCGAGCACAGCCTGGGGATCCACATCCGCGTCGGGATCGTGCTCGACTCCGATGACGGCCAGCAATGCCCGGCAGATCTCGGCGTCGCTGCCCGACCAGTCCTCGAGCAACAGGTGCACGGACACGTCGAGAACGCGGGAGACGTCCTCGGCGCGCTCGACCAGCCGGCCGATCCAGAACAGCGACTCCGCGATCCGGCTCAGCACGGCCCGCTCCGCGGCTGGAGGTCCGAAGCCTGCTGTTGCTGCTGCTGCTGCGCCTGCCCGAGCCGAGGTCCTTGCGCGGGAATCGGCAGGTCGAGGGCCGCGCCGGCCGGCGCTTGCTCAACGATCGGGAGCTCGATCTGCACGGCGCCGTCGGTGACAACCCAGGTGTCCTTGGACCCGCCGCCCTGGCTGGAGTTGACGACGAGGCTGCCTTCGACGAGTGCCACGCGGGTAAGACCGCCCGGCAGCACCCAGATCCTGCTGCCGTCGTTCACGGAGAACGGGCGCAGGTCGATGTGGCGCGGCACCAGCTCGCCGTCGACCAGCGTCGGTGACGTAGACAGCGGCACGACGGGCTGGGCGATCCAGCCGCGCGGATTGCTGACCACCTCCTCGCGCAGCGTTGCAAGCTGATGGTCATCGGCGTCGGGCCCGATCACGAGGCCGTAGCCACCCGAACCGTCGACCGGCTTCAGCACGAGCTGGTCGAGCTGGTCGAGGACGAACGCACGAACGTCGGGGTCCTCGAGCCGGTACGTCTCAACGTTGCCCAGTACCGGCGTCTCACCGAGGTAGTACTCGATCATCGTCGGCACGTAGGTGTACGCCAGCTTGTCGTCAGCCACTCCGTTGCCGACTGCGTTCGCGATTGCCACGGATCCATTGCGCGCGGCACCAAGCAGGCCGGGGCAGCCGATCACGGAGTCCGGCCGGAAGTGCAGCGGGTCGAGGTAGTCGTCGTCGATGCGGCGGTAGATCACATCGACCCGCTGCTCGCCGGAGGTCGTCCGCAGGAACACCTCACCACTGCGGCAGACCAAGTCTCGGCCTTCGACCAGCTCGACGCCCATCTGTCGCGCGAGGAGCGAGTGCTCGAAATACGCCGAGTTGTAGGCGCCCGGCGTGAGCACGACAACCGTCGGATCATCGACGTGCGGCGCGGCCGCACGCAGCGCTGCCAGCAGGTGCGCCGGGTAGGTCGACACCCGCCGAACCCGATGCGGGCCGAGCAGGTCCGGCGACACCCGGGTGATGGTGCGCCGGTTCTCCAGGACGTAGCTCACGCCCGACGGCGTACGAAGGTTGTCCTCGAGGACTCGCAGCTCGCCGCGCGCGTCGCGTACGAGGTCGATCCCCGCGACATGGACCCGCACGCCGTTCGCGGGCTCGATGCCGAAGGCCGAGCGCTGGAAGTGCCGGGAGGATGTCACGAGACGACGCGGCAGCACGCCTTCGGCGAAGGCCCGGCCCGCGCCGTACGCGTCGGCGAGAAAGGCCTCGAGCGCCCTCACTCGCTGCACGACGCCACGCTCGACGACGTCCCACTCGTCGGACGTGAACACGCGCGGAACGACGTCGAGCGGGAACGGTCGCTCCTCGCCCGACAGAGAGAACGTGACGCCGGCGTCGGCGAAGGCGCTCGACAGCGCGCCGCCGCGAGCCATCAGGTCGGCGGCGGACAACGACTCCAGCGCGCTGACGATGCTCTCGTAGCCCGGCCGCGCCGTGCCGTCGGGCGCGAGCACCTCGTCATACGCGCCGGTCGCCCGTTGGCGACGGAGGTAGTCGCCGAGCAGGTCGCCCATCGACGGAGACTATGAGCGGCGTGTTACGTGCTGGTGACGGAAACCGGCGTCACGCCCACCCTGAGCGCCAGCTGCTCGGCGTCGGCGATCGGCGCGTCACAAACAAAGCCACGGCACACGTACGCGGCACCCGGCGGCCGGTCGGCGAGCAGCGGTGAGTCGCCGCCCGTAACAACGACGGCTCCCGGCGACGTCGTACGGCGGGCGACAGCAGCCAGCTCGGGCGAGCCGACGACCGCGATCTCGAGCGGACCAGCGAGTACGGCCTCAGCCGCTGACGCCGCCGCGCCGGCGAAGCGGGGGAACCGCTCGATCAGATCCGAGGCGAGCGCGACGAGAGTCTCGGCGGTCTCTCGGTGTGCCGCGTTGCCGGTCAGCGCGGCGCTGGTCAGCAACGCCCCGGCAAGCGCCGACGTGCCCGATGGGGTCGCCCCGTCGGTCGGGTCACGCGGCCGGCGTACCAGCCGCTCGGCGTCGTCGGCCGTGTCGAAGAAGCCGCCTTCACCGTCCCCGAACCGGGCAACCGCGACGTCGAGCAGCTCTCCGGCGACCTTCAACCAGCGGCCGTTGCCGTCGGCCTGGTGCAAGGCCAGCAGTCCCTCCGCGACGTCGCCGTAGTCCTCGAGCACACCGGCCGGGCTGCCCACTGCGCCGTCCCGCGACGCGCGGCGCAGCCGGCCGTCGACGAGGTGGCGGTCCACGAGGAGATCGGCGCACCGCGCAGCAGCCGCCAGCAGGTCGTCGCGACCGAGCAACGCGCCGCAGTCGGCCAGCGCAGCGATCGCCAGGCCGTTCCACGCCGCGACCACCTTGTCGTCCCGTCCCGGTCGAATCCGCTTCGCGCGCAGCTCGAGCAGCCGCGCCCGCTCCTCGGCGTACGCCGCCTCGTCGTCCGGATCGCGCAGCAGCTGCAGCACCGATCGACCGTGCTCGAAGGTGCCCTCAGTCGTGACGGAGAACATCGCGGCGGCCCGCGGCCCGACTTCCGCCGGTGTCCAGACGTAGAACTTGCCTTCCTCGCCTTCGCTGTCCGCGTCCAAGGACGCTGCGAACCCGCCCTCGGGAGTGCGCAGCTCGGCGACCATCCACTCACACGTCTCTGTCGCGATCCGCAAGGCCAGCGGGGAGCCGGTCTGCCGCCACCAGTGCAGGTAGACCCGAGCGAGCAGCGCGTTGTCGTACAACATCTTCTCGAAGTGCGGCACCACCCAGGCCGCATCGACGGAGTACCGCGCAAAGCCGCCGGCAAGCTGGTCGCACATGCCGCCGCGCGCCATCGCCTCGCAGGTCTTGGTGACGATGTCGAGGCTTCGCGCGCTGCCGGTCCGTGCGGCGTGGCGCAGCAGGAACTCCAGCGCCATCGACGGCGGGAACTTGGGCGCGCCGCCGAAGCCGCCGCGGGCGTCGTCGTGGTCGGCGGAGAGCCGAGCCGCAGCCGAGTCGAGCCGCTCGGCCGTGATCGCGCTCCCGCGCAACGGTGTCCCGTCGCCGCGCCGGTTCAGCTCCGCGACGATGCCGGCGGCGGAGCGGCGTACCTCACCCTGTCGTGTCTGCCAGGTGTCGGCCACCGACTCGAGCAGCTGGCGAAACGAGGGCATTCCGTGGCGCGGCACGGGCGGGAAGTACGTGCCGCAGTAGAACGGCTCCGCGTCAGGGGTGAGGAAGGCCGACATCGGCCAGCCGCCCTGGCCGGTCATCGCCTGCGTCGCCTCCATGTAGACCGCGTCGACGTCAGGCCGTTCCTCTCGGTCGACCTTGATCGAGACGAAGTGCGCGTTGAGGAAGGCCGCGGTGACCGGGTCCTCGAACGACTCGTGCGCCATCACGTGGCACCAGTGGCAGGCCGCATAGCCGACGCTCAGGAACACCGGGACGTCGCGACGACGAGCCTCCGCGAACGCCTCATCCCCCCACGGCCACCAGTCGACCGGGTTGTCCTTGTGCTGCAGCAGGTAGGGACTGGTCGAGGACGCGAGCCGGTTGCTCATGGCTCCACCTCACCACCGGTCCCCGCGAACTTGCACAATCGGCCCGTTTCTCCGCCGAAAACGGGCCGATTTCGCAAGTTCGGCGGGGGGGGTTAGCGGATTTCGACGGCCTGGTGGAAGGTGCCACGGTTCTCGAACGGCTGCTCCGGCGTGCTGATGGCGCCGGCTGTGGTGATCGAGTTCTCGTCGCAGGTTCCGTTGCCGCCGCAGAACACCGGCATGCGCCAGTGCGCGGGATTGCCGCCGTCGGCCTTCACGAGGCCGGCGATGGCGCCGGCCAGGGCGCGCCGCAGCACGGCGCGGCAGCCGGACAGCGTGCCGTTGCCGCAGTAGCTGGCCCGCGGGTTGGACGGGTCGTGCCGGCCCATGACCTTGTGGAGTACGCCGAGCACCTGGCTGTGCCAGCCGTCGAAGAAGCCGGAGGCAACGGCGGGCTTCCCGAGGACCAGATCCTCCTTCTGCGAGATCTCCTGCACCAGCCCGCGGCCGATCACGGGGTCGTAGATCGCGTGCACCATCCGGACCCACCACGCGTCGAACGTCATCAGCGCCGCGCTGTGGTCGTCGTACGCGCGACCGTGTGTTGCCCGGCGGTGCACGCCGCTCGCGAGCCAACCACGCAGATCGGCGACGAGCTGCCGTTCCCGATGACCGTGGACCTTGCCCAGCACACGCAGCATCGTGGGCAGGACCTTGAGCGCTCGCAGGTCCTGCGTGCTGGCGTTTCCGGAGATCCCGACGAGGTCGGCAAGGCTCAGCTTGTGACCGGCGCGGATCGCGTTTCGAGTCGGGTCGGCCAGCAGCTCGACGCGCTGCACCTGACCCCAGCTCCAGGTCCCCGGCGACGCCGCCATGCCGGGCGCGCCCTTGTTGTTCCAAGACGCGAGGTACCCCTGCTTCGGGTCGATGGACCGAAGGTTGAAGGAGTTCGCCTGGCGGCGATAGGAGTAGGTCGACGGCTTGAACCCCGCCCAGTCGTGCTGGCCGGTGCCCCAGATCGGCAGCTGCAGGTCGGTGTGGGGCGCGTGGCGCTGGAACCATCCGCTGGCGAACCACGCGATGTGCGACCGCGACACGTAGAACCAGTTCTCGTTGCCCGTGTAATGCCGCATCGCGGCGATGAACTGTCGCGGCGTGTGCACCTTGTTCTCCGCCAGCAGCTCGAACGCGGCGATGCTGCCTACGCCGTGGTGGTAGACCGCGGTCGCTCTCGTGAGCGCCACCGGCTGCCGGCCCACCTTCGCGTACGCGACGACAGGGCCGTGCACGCTGCGCAGCGTGTGAAGCGTGACGGTTTCCGGCGCCGCGGGCGACGTCGGTGCCACCGGCGTCTGCTCGACGACGGTCCGCGAGGTGAAAGCGCGGCACCGCCCGCGGTAGCGGTAGTGGGTCGACGCGTACGTCGCGCGGGACCCGTCCGGGTTGCAGAGCTTCTCCGCGAACGTGTCGGCGTTGTCACCCAGAGCCGTCGTGCCGGTCCACGCGAATGACTTCGTGTGCCCGATCAGGACGTAGGGGCTGGCGCCGGGGAAGACGACACCTGACTCCTGGATCCCCGGCATGTGCAGCTCGTACTCGTCGAAGATCTCCGGCGAGTAGTACCCGACCTGTGGCCCCATCGCGGCGATGGGATGACCGCTGCGCGTGTAGCGGCCCTCGACCAGCAGCGCGTTCGACTCCTCGCTCGGCAGCTGCAAGCCGCGATGCGCGAGTTGGCTCGCCCATGCAGGCAGGCCGGCAGCAGCCGCCTGGTTCGACGCCGCACCTTGGCCTCCGGTCGCAGCGGCGTTGCGAAGGTGGAGGGTTCCTGGCGTCAAGTGGGCGTTGGCATCGTGGTGCGGTCGGCCGGGGTGGTCACTCGGGAACCGGCGCGTCGTCGTCGTCATCGCATCCGGGTCATCCCGCAGCCGGAGGTCGTCAAACACGACCCGGCCGCGGTGCTGACCCAGACGCTGCTGCAGCCGGCTCTCGATGTCCGACTGGAACTGCTCGCCGTCGCCGGCCACCGTGAACTGCGCGATCAGCAGGTAGGCCTCGGCCGCCGTGTCCGCGACCGTCCAGGCCCGCGGCGTCGTCCCGAGGGCGGCGTACTCCGCCGGCAGCAGCGCGGGATCGGTGTGGGTGGCGTCGATGAAGCCGTTGATGCCATCGACGTACTGGTGGATGTCGGCGAGCGCCTGCCGACCGAGCTTGCCCTCCTGCCGGGCCACGGCGTCGATCTCGTGCGTCAGCTCGGCCGGCGACAGGTCGAACTGCCCGAGCTGCGCGCTGTCACCGGACACCGCGCTCGCGCCGAGCAGGCCAGCGAGCTCGCCTTCCGCGGTGCGGCGCAGGACATCCATCAGGAACAGCCGGTCCTCGGCGCTGACGTAACCGGCGGCGTACATGCCGGCCGCCCTGGTGCTCGCGTAGATGTGGGGCACATCGAACTGCTTGTCGCGGATCACCGTCACGCCGGCAGTGGGCTGCTCGACCGAACCGACGTCGTCGCCGGTCGGGATCGAGAAGTCGGAGCTCTTGTAGTAGCGGCTCAGGTCGCCGTCATCAAGCGGCTGCCTGGTGATCACGGCGTTGTAGAGCGCCGCCTGGTTGGTGAAGGCCGGCGGGACCTTGCCGGCGGCTTCGAACAGCGCGAGGTCGACGGCACTGGTTCGGCTGCCCTCGCCGTACCCGAGCACGCTGCGGAAGCCGCCCTGGTCGTGCTGGAAGCTCGGCTCAGCAGGGGTCGCGGCGTGACCGGAGGCATCGCGCGCCGGAGCGGCGGCGGCGATGGTGGTCAGCGGCGTCGCGACCGCAACGGCAACCGCGAGTACGGCGACGAAACGTCGCGGTGCCTTCACCGGATCAGCTCCCTAGCGGTCTTCGGTGAGCAGCGACTCGAGAACCGGCAGCAGCTCGACCAACCGGCGGACGTCCTGAGCGGGCATGGCCGACAGCCGCTGCACGAGTTCGGTACTTTGCGAGCGGCGGGTCGACTCGAGCTTGTCCTGACCCTCTGCGGTCAGCGCGATGTACGACGTGCGGCGGTCGGACGGATCGCTGGTCCGCGACAACAGCCCCAGCTCTTCGAGACTCGCGACAACTCGCGTCGCAGTCGGCGCGCTCACTCCTTCTCGGTCGGCGAGGTCGCCGATCCGCAGCTGCCCGTGACTGTCGACCATCGCCAGCGCGGACCACTGCGACGGGCTCAACCCGCCCGGGCTGTGCTGACGAAGCTGGCGTGCCAATCGCGCGATCAGGACTCGGAGCCGCGCGGCGATCTCGGCATTTGTGAGCGAGTCACTCGCCTGAGCCGTCATCAACTTCTCTCGTCCGTGGGCGGAGGATCGAAGGATTCTGGCACCTTTCGCAGGTGCCGGCTCATCGAGCGAAACAGAAAGAAGGACGCGACGGCCAGCGCGAGGACGATCAGGAAAGCGATGAACCCGGCACCGAACGCCGAATCACCCGACGCGAGCAGCCGACCGGCGAGCACCTGCGTTGTCATTGCCGCACCAGATCCCTCACGCCCGCAAACAAGTCGTCCTCCGGAGTGGGTGAGTCGACCACGGATCGGGCGAGCTCGTAGTCCTCAGTCGGCCACGCTTCGCGCTGGATGTCGAGCGGGCAGGCGAACCAGAAGGACGTCGGGTCCACCTGTGTCGCGTGGGCGATCAGTGCCCGGTCACGTGTCTCGAAGAACTCACTGCACGGCACGCGTGTGGTGACTCGCGTGCCGCCGTCCGGCCGATCGCTCCACTCCTTCAACCGATCCGCGTAGGGCGATTCGAGTCCGGCCGCCTCCATCGCCTGGTGAAGTGCTTCGAACCGGGCGCGGTGGAAGGACACGTTGTAGTACAGCTTGAGGACTTGCCACGGTTCACCCGTGCCGGGATAGCGATCCGGGTCGGCCGCGGCCTCGAACGCCTCGATGCTCACTTTGTGGCACATGACGTGGTCGGGGTGCGGGTAGCCGCCGTTCTCGTCGTACGTCGTCATCACGTGCGGACGGAAGGTCCGCACCAGCCGGACGAGTGGCTCTGCGGCGATCTCAAGCGGCTCGAGCGCGAAACATCCGTCGGGGAGCGGCGGAAGCGGGTCCCCCTCCGGCAGGCCGGAGTCGACGAAGCCGAGCCACGCGTGGCGTGCGCCCAGGATCTTGATCGCAGCAGCCATCTCCCGGTGCCGGACGGCGCTGAGGTTGGCGACGACTTCCGGGGTGTCCATGGCGGGGTTCAGGATCGATCCGCGTTCGCCACCGGTACAGGTCGCGATCATCACCTCGACACCCTCGGCGACGTAGCGCGCCACCGTCGCCGCACCCTTGCTGGCCTCGTCGTCAGGGTGTGCGTGAACCGCCAACAAGCGCAGCGTTCCATCACTCACGCCTCCATCGTTCCACGTTCGCCGACGCGCCCCACGCCGGCCGACCCTGGGTAGCCTTGGCTGGATGAGCAGCACCGAGTCGCGCGCGGAGCGCGACGCGAAGGTCACGTGGCTGACGCAGGACGCCTACGACCGGCTCAACGCCGAGCTCGAGGAGCTGTCCGGTCCGGCCCGGGTCGAGATCACCCGACGCATCGAGGCCGCGCGAGCCGAGGGCGATCTGAAGGAGAACGGTGGCTACCACGCCGCCAAGGACGAGCAGGGAAAGATGGAGGCCCGCATCCGGCAGTTGACGCAGCTGCTGCGTCAGGCCCGCGTCGGGACCCCGCCGGCCGCCGACGAGGGGGTCGCCGGCCCCGGAATGGTGGTGACGGTCCGCTACGCCGACGGCGACGAGGAGACCTTCCTCATCGGGTCGCGGGAAGAGGCGGCGGTGACCGACATAACGGTGTACTCGGCGAACTCACCGCTCGGCCAGGCGCTGACCGGCGCCGCCCCGGGAGAAACCCGCACGTACGCCGCGCCGAACGGACGCGAGATCTCCATCGAGCTGCTCGACGTCAAGCCGCACGTCTAGTCCAGCGACAGGACGTAGCCGGCCGCCCGCAGCCTGGCGAGCACGTCGTCCCGATGCTCGCCGCCGCGCATCTCGAGCACCAGGTGAACCTCGACCTCGTCGAGATGAAGCGCACGGCCAGTTCTCGAGTGCTCGACGTCGAGAACGTTGGCGCCGGCCGCCGCAAGCTCGCCGAGCAGCCTGGCGAGCTCGCCGGGGCGGTCCGGCACCCGGACGTGGAAGGACAGGTAACGACCTGCCGCCGTCATGCCATGCCGCAGGACACGCATCAGAAGCAACGGATCGATGTTGCCGCCTGACAACACGACGACCACCGGCGGCCGAAGGTCTTCGGCGTACTCCAAGACGCCCGCGACGCCGGCTGCTCCCGCCGGCTCGACGACGAGCTTCGCGCGTTCGAGACACAGCAGCAATGCCCGGGCGAGCGCGTCCTCCGACACGGTTCGCACGTCATCGACGTACTTCCTGATCAGCTCCAGCGGCAACGTCCCGGGGCAGCCGACCGCGATGCCGTCCGCCATCGTCGCCATCGTCGCCATCGGCACCGGGTGGCCCGAGCGGAGCGACTCCGGGAGGCTCGCGGCGCCCTCGGCTTGAACCGCCACTACCTTCACGTCGGGCCGTACTGCCTTCGCCGCGACGGCGATACCGGAGACGAGACCACCACCACCGGCGCTCACCACGATCGTGTTGACGTCCGGGACCTGCTCCAGCAGCTCCAGACCAACGGTGCCCTGACCCGCGACGATGTCGGGATGGTCGAAGGGATGGATCAGCACGGAGCCGGTCTGCTCCGCGTACGCCGCAGCCGCCTGCAGCGCCTCGTCAACCGTCACGCCCGCGAAGCGGACCTCTGCGCCGTAGTCGCGCGTCGCCTGCACCTTCGGGATCGGCGCGCCTTCCGGCATGAAGACGACGGCTGGGGTGCTCAGCAGGTCGGCCGCCAACGCCACGCCTTGCGCGTGGTTGCCGGCACTCGCCGCAACGACACCGGCGCGGCGCTCCTCATCAGTCAGCCGCGCGATCCGCACATACGCGCCGCGGATCTTGAACGAGCCGGTGCGCTGCAGGTTCTCGCACTTCAGCCAGACGTCGCCCCCCACCCGGCGACCGAGGGACCGTGACGGCTCCACCGGCGTACGCCGCACGACGTCGGCGAGCAACGCGGCCGCGGACTCGATGTCGGACAGCTCCACCGTCATGTCGCTCCGTCCGCGTCAGCAAGGTAGTGGGGCACGAGGATCATCGCTGCGGCTCCGACGAGGCCGGCCTCGTTTCCGAGTGCGGCGGGCACGATTTCGCAGCGCCGCGCGAACCCCATGCGCGCACGCTGGCCGAAGGCGAGCCGCGCCGGTTCGAGCAGCAAGTCGCCCGCGCCGACGGCGAGGCCACCGCCGACGACCACGCGTTCCAGCTCCAGCAGGTTCGCCGCGCCGGCAACGGCGACCCCTAGCGCTCGGCCGGCGCGCGTGAGGGATTCGCACGTCCCAGGAGCGACCCGGTCCATGCAGTCGGCAACCAGTGAGGCACCGTCGGCGACGCCTGAGGTCGGCTCCCACCCGCCGTCGAGAGCGGAGGCGATGACAGCCGGACCCCGAGCGATCGCCTCGAGGCAGCCGCTGTTGCCACACCCGCAGAGGGGCCCCTTTGGGTCGACCGTGACATGACCGACGTGTCCGGCATTTCCGGTGCGCCCGCTCACCACGCGGTTGCCGATCACGAGTCCGCCACCAACCCCGGTCGACACCACGATCCCGAGCATGGTCGAGGCGCCTTGCCCGGCCCCTCGCCAATGCTCACCGATGGCCATCGCGACCGCGTCGTTGTGCAGGACCACCGGAACATCCGGAAACCGCAGCCGCAGCCGGTCGACGAGAGGGAAGTCACGCCACCCCGGCATGTTGAGCGGTGACACCTCGCCTGTCTCCATCCGCAGCGGGCCACCGCAGCCGACCCCTACGCCCATCGGCTCCGCTCCGGCCACGACCTCGTCGAGGAGCGCATTGAGCGCAGCCCAGATCGTCTCGCCGTCGGCGTTGGGCGTCGCCGTGCGTCCCGACCGGACCACGGTTCCCCCGGAGTCGACCATGCCCACGGCAAGCTTCGTGCCCCCGACGTCGATGGCGACGACACAATCGCGGGCCAGCGGTGCCATGGGAGAAGTTTGCACCGTCGCGCGTCGTTCCCCGGCGTCGTAGCGTGAGGCGATGAACACCTCCTCCCTCCCCGCCGATGCGCCTCGCACGCTCGGGGCGTTGCGGGCATCCGGACACGTCGAGAAGTCCGTGAAGGCCGAGCTCCGCGACAACCTGCTGGCGCGAATGCGAGAGGGCGCGGATCGCTTCCCCGGCATCATCGGGTTCGACGCGACGGTTCTGCCTCAGGTGGAGCGCGCGCTGCTTGCCGGTCACGACATCGTCCTGCTCGGGGAGAGAGGGCAAGGCAAGACCCGTCTCATCCGCACCCTCGTGCAGCTGCTCGACGAGTGGACACCGGTCGTCGAGGGCTGCGAGATCAACGACCACCCGTACCGACCGATCTGTGGCCGGTGCCGCCGCCTCGCCGACGAGGTCGGAGATGCGCTCCCAGTGGCGTGGAAGCCGCGCGACGAGCGTTACGCCGAGAAGCTTGCGACCCCTGATGTCTCCGTCGGTGACCTGATCGGCGACGTGGACCCGATCAAGGTGGCGGAAGGCCGCGTCCTCGGTGACCCGGAGACGGTTCACTTCGGGCTGGTGCCGCGCACCAACCGCGGGATCGTCGCCATCAACGAGCTGCCCGACCTGGCGGAGCGCATCCAGGTCGCGCTGCTCAACGTGCTCGAGGAGCGCGACATCCAGGTGCGCGGCTACACCTTGCGCCTGCCGCTCGACCTGATCCTCGTCGCGTCGGCGAACCCGGAGGACTACACGAACCGCGGCCGGATCATCACTCCGCTGAAAGACCGGTTCGGCGCGGAGGTACGTACCCACTACCCGATCGATCTGGACGACGAGCTGCACGTCGTACGTCAGGAGGCCTTGATCGTGTGGGGCGCGGAAGCCGTCTCGGCGGCGCTTCCGGATCACCTGGTCGAGGTCATCGCGCGCTTCACGCGGCACGTCCGCGAGTCGCCGGCGGTCGATCAGCGCTCCGGGGTGTCGGCGCGCTTCGCCGTCTCGGCGGCCGAGACCGTCGCGGCATCAGCGGTACGTCGCGCAGCGCTGACCGGTGAAGAGGTTCCGGTTGCCCGGGTGGCGGACCTGCCGGCCATCGTTCCCGCCGTGCAGGGCAAGGTGGAGTTCGAGGCGTCGGAGGAAGGCCGCGAGGCGGACATCCTCGATCACCTGCTGCGCCGAGCGGTCGCCGACACGTTCCGCGCGCGGCTCGGTGGCATCGACCTTGCGCCGCTGGTCGAGCTGTTCACGGAGGGCGCGACGGTCGAGACCGGCGAGCTGGTGCCGGCGACCGAGCTGCTGGCCCGGCTGGGCACCGTCCCAGGTCTCGGACGACTGCTCAACGCACTGGGCATCGACGAGGGCGCCGAGACGCCCGGTCTCGCGGCGGCGGGACTCGAGTTCGCGCTCGAGGGCCTGTACTTGCTCCGTCGCCTGTCCAAGGAGACACTGCCTGACCGGACCGTCTACGGCGCGCGATGACACGGTCTCGGTACGGCGAGTGGCACGGCGGCGACGATCCGCTCGCGCCGCCGTACGACGTCACCGACGCCCTTGAGCACCTCGGCGACTCGATCCTCGACGGCATGTCCCCCGCCGAGGCGTTCCGCGCGCTGACGCGTCGCGGGCTGTCAGGACGTCGCGGTCTCGACGACCTGCTTCGCGAGATTCGTGACCGGCAACGGCAGGCCCGCCGGGCCGGACGCATGGACGGCACGCTCGAGCGGGTTCGGGAGCTGCTCGACCAGGCTGTCGACGCCGAGCGGCGAGCCTTGTTCCCCGATCCGAGTGACGACGCGCGGCTTGCCGAGGCAGAGCTCGACGCGCTGCCGCAACAGACCGCGCGCGCGGTGCGGGAGCTGAGCGACTACAACTGGCGCAGCCCCGAGGCCCGCGCGGCGTACGACGAGATCAAGGATCTGCTCAAGCGAGAGGTGCTCGACAGCCAGTTCCGCGGCATGAAGCAGGCCCTCGAAGGCGGCGACCCTCAGACGCAGCAGCGAGTCAAGGAGATGCTCGGCGCGCTGAACGAGATGCTCGAGGCCGACGCCCGAGGCGAGGACGTCAGCCAGCAGTTCGAGCAGTTCATGCAGGACTTCGGCGACTTCTTCCCCGACAACCCGCAGAACCTCGAAGAGCTCGTCGACTCGCTGGCGCGGCGGGCCGCGGCCGCGCAGCGACTGATGAACTCGCTGTCCCCAGAGCAGCAAGCCGAGCTGTACGGGCTCATGCAGCAGGCGATGCAGGATGCCGGGCTCGCGGAGCAGATGGGACGGCTGTCCGACCAGCTGCGGGCGCGGCGCCCGGAGCTGAACTGGGGTGGCCGTCAGCAGATGGGTGGCGACACCCCGCTCGGCCTGGGCGATGCGACCACCGCTTTGGAGGAGTCCGCCGACCTCGACGAGCTCGCCCAGATGCTGGGCCAGGACTACCCGGGTGCATCACTCGAGGACGTCGATCCGGAGCTGCTTGCCCGCGCGTTGGGTCGCAACGCGGTCGATGACCTCGAGGCGCTTCGCCGCGTCGAGCGGGAGCTTCGCGAGCAGGGTTACGTGCAGCGCAGCGACGGCGACCTCACCCTCACCCCGAAAGGCATGCGCAGGCTCGGCCAGACCGCCCTTGCCCGCATCTTCGCGCGGCTGCACGCCCGCGGCCGGGGCGACCACGACACCGACGACGCAGGGGCCGCCGGGGATCCGACCGGTGCGACGCGGCAGTGGGAGTTCGGCGACGAGCAGCCCTTCGACGTCGTACGCACCGTGCGCAACGCGGTGCTGCGCACCGGGCGCGGAACCCCGGTGCGGGTCGCGGTCGAGGACTTCGAGGTGGTCGAGACCGAACGACGGTCGGGGGCGGTCGTCGCGTTGCTGATCGACCTGTCGTACTCGATGGCGCTGCGGGGCACCTGGCCAGAGGCCAAGTCGACCGCGCTCGCCCTGCACACGCTCATCACGACGAAGTACCCGCAGGACGCAATCGAGGTGATCGGCTTCTCGAGATACGCACGCGTGCTGCGGCCCGCCGATCTGCCGTCGCTGTCGTGGGACATGGTGCAGGGCACCAACCTTCAGCACGCGCTCGTGCTTGCTTCCCGCCACCTCGCGCGGCACCCCGACGCCGAGCCGGTCGTCATGGTCGTGACGGACGGTGAGCCGACGGCGCATCTGATGGCCGATGGCAGCGCGTGGTTCGACTGGCCGACACATCCGGAGACGACAGCCGCGACGATGGCTGAGGTGGAGCGCATCACTCGCCGCGGCGCCACGATCAACGTCTTCATGCTCGACAACGAGCCGGGTCTGATCCGGTTCGTCAATGCGATGGCGGCGCGCAACGGCGGGCGCGTCTTCACTCCCGACGCGAGCCGGCTCGGCGACTTCGTGATCAGCGACTACCTGCGGGCGCGTCAGGGCCGGCGCGGACGTCGCATCGCGTGACGACGGCGACGACGCAGCAGCCTTCGCTGCCGCGTGAGGTGCGGGTGCTTGTCGCCGTTGCGTTCTTCGTCGCACTCGGATTCGGGCTAGTGGCTCCGGCGCTGCCGGTCTTCGCGCGCAACTTCGGGGTCGGCAAGGCGGCGGCCGGAGCGGTGATCAGCGTGTTCGCGATCCTTCGCATCGCGTTCGCGTTCCCCGCCGGACGGCTCGTCGATCGCTTCGGTGAGCGCGTCGTCATGGCCACCGGCATCGGCATCGTCGCGGTCAGCAGTGTCCTGGCCGGCGCGGCCCAGTCCTACGCCGAGCTGATCATCCTGCGCGGCGCGGGCGGCATCGGTTCCGCGATGTTCTCGATCTCCTCCCTCGGCCTGCTGGTTCGCATGACGCCACCGACCCAGCGAGGACGCGCCATGGGGTTCTGGACCGGCGGGTTTCTCCTCGGGGGAATCACGGGTCCGGTGGTGGGCGGCGTCATCGACGGATACTCGATCCGGCTGCCGTTCTTCATCTACGCCGCGACCCTTACCGCGGCCGGCGGGATCGGGCTGATCCAGCTCCGTGCCACCCCGCTGGCCGACCGCACTCATACGGCGGCGGCCGGCCGCACGACGCTGGCCGGCGCACTGCGGAATCCCGCGTACCGCGCGGCGCTCGCCGCCAACTTCGCCGACTCGTGGGGCGCGATCGGCGTACGGTCCGCATTGGTGCCGCTGTTCGTCAGCGACGTGCTGCATCGCAAGCCGATCTGGACCGGCATCGGCTTCCTGGTCGTCTCGGCGATCAACGGCGCCACTCTGCTGCCGGCCGGGCGGTACGCCGACAGGGTGGGACGCAAGCCGCTTCTTGTCGCCGGGTGCATCTGCAGCGGAGCGGGCATCGTGGTGCTCGGTGCGTTCCAGAACCTGGCCGGCTACCTGATCGGGCTCGCCGTGCTGGGGCTCGGCTCCGGGCTGCTCGACGTTGCCCCTGGCGCCATCGTCGGCGACCTCGTCGAGGGTCGCGCCGGCCCGGTCTTTGCGGCGTACACGATGTCCTCCGACATCGGAAGCGTCGGCGGCCCCGTCGTCGCTGGAGCGATCGCCGACGCGTCGTACGGAGCGGCGTTCTTCAGCACCGCAGGGATTCTCGGCGTTGCGGCGGCCTTGGCCGTCCTCGCTCCCGAGACCGGTGGTGCGTCAGGCCAGGGCCCGCTCCAGATCGGCGATCAGATCGGTCACGGACTCGATCCCGACGGACAGCCGAATCAGGTCGCCGGGGACCTCCAGGGCTGAGCCCGCAACGCTGGCATGGGTCATGCGGCCCGGATGCTCGATCAGCGACTCCACCCCGCCCAACGACTCGGCAAGTGTGAACAGCCGCGCGCGGCCACACACCTCCAGCGCTCTCGCCTCACCGCCCGCAACACGGAAGGAGACCATCCCGCCGAACCGGCGCATCTGTCGTCGGGCGACCTCGTCGAGATCCGGATACAGCACGTCGATCACGCCCTCGTGACCGCGGAGCATCGCGACGACCTGCTCGGCGTTGTCGCAGTGTCGCTCCATGCGGACCGCCAACGTCTTGATCCCCCGCAGCACGAGCCAGGCATCCATCGGCCCCGCGACTGCACCGATCGCGTTCTGGTGGAAGGCGAGCTGTTCGCCGAGCTCGTTGCTCGCCACCACCAAGGCGCCACCGACGACGTCGCTGTGCCCGCCGAGGTACTTCGTGGTCGAGTGCATGGCGACGTCGGCACCGAGTGACAGCGGCTGCTGCAGGTACGGCGAGGCGAAGGTGTTGTCGACGACGAGAAGTGCGCCGGCGTCGTGGGCGATCTCCGCGAGCGCGGCGATGTCGGTGATGCCGAGCAGCGGATTGGTCGGCGTCTCGCACCAGATCAGCCGGGTGTGCTCGTGGACGGCGGCGCGTACCGCGTCGAGGTCCTGCTGTGCCACCGGCGAGTAGTCGAGGCCCCAGCGATCGAGGACGGTCGCAAACAGCCGGTACGTCCCGCCGTACGCATCGCCGGGGATGACGACATGCTCGCCCGGCGCGCAGACGGTGCGGAGCAATGTGTCCGTGGCGGCGAGGCCGCTGGCGAACGCGAAGCCCCGCACGCCGCCTTCGAGTGCAGCGAGGCAGGACTCCAGCGCACTGCGGGTCGGGTTGGCGCTGCGGCTGTACTCGTAACCGCCGCGCGTGCCGCCGACGCCGTCCTGGGCGAAAGTCGAGGTGAGGTAGACCGGCGGCGTCACCGCGCCGGTCGTCGGATCAGGCTCCTGGCCGGCGTGGATCGCCAACGTCTCGAACCCTTGCGCGTCACTCATTGCAGCGAGGCCAGGAAGCCGAGGAGATCCTGCCTCGTCAGGATCCCTACCGGGTGGCCATCGTCGAGGACCACTGCGGCGTCGGCGTCTTGAAGCGCCGCGACGGCGGCGGCCACCGGCTCGCCGGATCCGACGAGCGGAAGCGGGGCCGACATGTGACGTTCGAGCGGGTCGGCGAGGCGAGCCCTACCGTTGAACAGCGCATCGAGCAGGTCACGCTCGACGACGGACCCCATGACCTCCGCGACCATGACAGGCGGCTCGGCGCGTACGACGGGCATCTGCGAAACGCCGTACTCCCGCAGGATGTCGATCGCCTCCCGCACCGTCTCACTCGGATGCACGTGCACGAACTCGGGGAGCCGGCCGCTCTTGCGAGTCAGCACGTCGCCGACGGTCTCGGCTTTGCCGTCGACGGCAAGGAAGCCGTAGTCGGCCATCCACTCGTCGCTGAAGATCTTCGACAGGTAGCCGCGCCCGCCGTCGGGGAGCAGCACGACCACGACCGCGTCCTTGCCGGCCGCTGCGGCAACCCGAAGCGCCGCCACCACCGCCATCCCGCAGGAACCCCCGACGAGGAGCCCTTCTTCACGCGCGAGCCGTCTGGTCATGAGAAAGGAGTCAGCGTCGGACACGGCAAGCACCTGGTCGCAGATGTCGCGGTCATAGTTGGCCGGCCAGAAGTCCTCGCCCACTCCTTCGACCAGGTAGGGACGGCCGGTCCCTCCCGAGTACACGGAGCCTTCAGGGTCCGCGCCGATGATCTGTACGGCGCCGCCGGACACCTCCTTGAGATACCGGCCGGTGCCGCTGATCGTGCCACCGGTGCCGATTCCCGCCACGAAGTGCGTGATGCGTCCCGCCGTCTGCTGCCACAGCTCCGGCCCGGTCGTCTCGTAGTGCGACTGCGGGTTGGCGGGGTTCGAGTACTGGTCCGGCTTCCATCCGCCTGGCAGCTCGCGGGCGAGCCGGTCGGAGACGCTGTAGTAGGAGTCAGGGTGCTCCGGGGGGACAGCGGTTGGGCAGACCACCACTTCCGCGCCGTAAGCGCGAAGGACGTTGATCTTGTCCTGGGAGACCTTGTCAGGGCAGACGAACACGCATCGGTATCCGCGCTGCTGTGCGATCAGGGCCAGCCCGATGCCGGTGTTGCCGCTCGTGGGTTCGACGATCGTCCCGCCGGGCGGGAGGGCACCGCTCGCCTCGGCGGCGTCGATCATCCGACTGGCGATCCGGTCCTTCACTGATCCGCCGGGGTTGAAGTACTCGACCTTCGCCACGACGGTTGCCGACACATCGGCGACGACGCTGTTCAGCCGCACCAACGGAGTCCGGCCGATCAGGCCGACTACGGAGTCGAAGACCTCCACGTCCGCCGCCTCACCCCCGCCGAATACCGGTGCCGGCTTGGCCGGCGCTCTCTTATGGACCGTACTCTTGGGCGTCTGCCATCGGCGGACCGCCGACCCGCGAAGGAGATGTCATGCCCGAGGCCGTCATCGTTGCCACTGCTCGCTCCCCCATCGGGCGCGCCTTCAAGGGTTCGCTCGTCGACTTCCGCCCCGACGACCTTGCGACGACGATCGTCCAGGCCGCTCTCGACAAGGTGCCGGCGCTCGACCCGCACACGATCGACGACCTGATCGTGGGCTGCGGCCTGCCGGGCGGCGAGCAGGGCTTCAACATCGGGCGGGTCATTGCGGTGAAGCTCGGACTTGACGACGTGCCGGGTACGACGATCACGCGCTACTGCTCGTCCAGCCTGCAGTCGACTCGGATGGCGTTCCACGCCATCAAGGCCGGCGAAGGCGACGTGTTCGTCAGCGCCGGCGTCGAGATGGTCAGCCGATACGGCAAGGGCAACAGCGACTCGCTGCCCGACACTCAGGACCCGTCGTTCAACGAAGCGCAGGCGCGCTCCGCCAAGATGGGCGAGGGCAACTTCGTCTGGTCCGACCCGCGTGAGTCCGGCAACCTGCCCGACGTCTACATCGCGATGGGGCAGACCGCCGAGAACGTCGCGCAGCTCAAGGGCGTCTCGCGCCAGGAGCAGGACGAGTTCGGCGTACGTTCGCAGAACCTCGCCGAGAAGGCGATCGCGAACGGCTTCTTCGAGCGGGAGATCACCCCGGTCACGAAGCCGGACGGCACCGAGGTCGTCAAGGACGACGGGCCTCGTGCCGGCGTCACGATCGAGGGCGTTTCGGGCCTGAACCCGGTGTTCCGCCCGGACGGCACCGTCACGGCAGCCAACTGCTGTCCCCTCAACGACGGTGCGGCCGCGGTCGTGATCATGAGCGACGCGAAGGCGAAGGCGCTGGGCCTCACTCCGCTCGCGCGAATCGTGTCGACCGGGGTGTCAGGTCTCAGCCCCGAGATCATGGGCCTCGGCCCGATCGAGGCGACGAAGCGCGCGCTTGCCCACGCCGGAAAGTCGATCGACGACATCGACCTGGTCGAGATCAACGAAGCGTTCGCGGCGCAGGTGATCCCGTCGGCACGGGAAATCGGGATCGACCCGTTCGGCGACAAGCTCAATGTCAACGGCGGCGCGATCGCGGTCGGCCACCCGTTCGGCATGACCGGCGCACGCATCACGGCGACGCTGCTCAACGGGCTGCAGACTCACGACAAGACCTTCGGACTCGAGACGATGTGCGTTGGCGGGGGCCAGGGCATGGCGATGGTGATCGAGCGCCTCAGCTAAGGCGCTGCACGTAGGGGGTGGCAGTGCCCGCGGATCGGCGGGAAGACAACCGGGGGCTACTAGCAGAGTTCGGCCTGGGCGACCTCGCCGAGCGAGTTTGGCTCACGCTGCTCTCAACACCCAACGCGTCAATCGATGAGATCGGTGCGTCCACGGGTGTCGACGGCAGCGCCGTGCGAGACGCGCTCACCGAGCTTGCTGACGCCGGCCTTGCTAGGCCTGAATCCTCAGCGTGCGGATTCGGCGTCCACGAGCCCACGATCGCGATCGAAACGCTGATAGCGCGTGGCGAGCGCGAACTGGCCAGCCGCAGGGAACGCCTTGGGGCAATCCGGACTTCGGTTCCCGACCTGGCGGAGATCTACACGCGGGCGAGAGCCTCGAGTCAGAACAGTGCGGACCTGGATGTAGTCCACGCGTTTGACGAGATCCAAGAACGAATCTTTCTTGCCGGTGAAACTACCCGCAGTGAACATCGCCACTTCATGCGCGGCGTCCGCGCGGAGACCGTAAGAAACGCGGTCCGCGCCGACACCGCAAGCCTGGGACGCGGCGTTCACCAGCGATCGATCATCGGAACTCGGGATCTAGCCGATCCTGAGGTGTTTGCGGCGTTAGCCCAGCTCCACGAACTCGGCGAAGAGATCCGAGCTGTGCCCAACGTTCCTACGCAGCTGATGATCATGGATCGCGACCTCGCCGTTGTCCCCCGCAGCGCCGACGACCAATCCCAGGGCGCAATCTTCATTCGGGAGCCCGCGCTCGTCGCTCTTCTCGTCTTTCTCTTCGATCAAATGTGGTCGGTGGGCCTTCCTGTGTTTGAAGATCCAAAGACAGCCGGCGCTCCCGCCGGACGGGCTGCCCGTGTCCTCGAGCTCATGGCCGCAGGCATCAAAGACGAACGAATCGCCCGAGCGCTAGGGGTCGGATCGCGCACTGTCCGTCGCGACATTGCGGAACTCAAGGATGCGCTCGGCGTCTCCTCACGCACCGAGATTGTGGCGGCCGCATTGCGGCAGGGCTGGCTGTAGTGGCGGGCTCAGCGGGTTGCCGCCAGAGCCGAGGAGAGCAGTTCGTGTACCTCCGTCAACAGAGCGCTCTCAGACTGTGACGTAGCGGCGTCCAGGAGGTCGCCTCCGACGACCGCGATGGCGTCCGCAAGAACGTGGTCGGCCAGGCTCGGTGCCTCCAACTGTCGGCCTTCAACCCCTGACTGCAGCCGCACGAGGCCGGCGAGGGCCTCCCGCGCCGGGCCCCTTCTGTCCTGCCACGACCGAGGCGACAGCGAGCGCAGCCGCCGCACCAACCGGTCAAGATCATCGGCCACAACCGCCTGGCTGGTGCCAACTGACTCTTCCGCCCCCATGAACCGACGGTAGCGCCGGTTGGGTCTTGTCGGACCGCGGATCGTGGGGGACGCTAGGGAGACCGGCCAGCCGTCGTCACAGGAGGCGCACATGTCGATGCCCCGATCCGAGGACACCCACCAGTCGCTGCTGGCGAGGATCCCTCAGGCAACGGGGCGCGACCTCCCCGCTTGGTTCGGGTGTTTGGAAGAGGGGCCCGCACTGCTGCGGTTCGACGAGCGGGTGACGTGGCTGAGGGACGAGCACGACCTGCCGCACGGCTACGCCCAGGCGATCGTGCATGAGCACGACCGTCGCCGCGCAGCGACCCGCGCCTGATCCGACTCCACCTACCGCCCAATGGACACGCCGGCGGCGATCGAGTTCATCCGCTCCAACCATCGAGCCGTCCTCGCAACACTTCGACGCGACGGCAGTCCGCAGTTGACTCCTGTCACCGTCGGCGTGGATGCCGAGGGTGACGTCGTGATCTCGAGCCGCGAAACCGCCGCCAAGGTGATGAACCTGCGCCGCGATCCTCGCGCCTGGCTGACCGTTATGAACGACGGTTTCTTCGGTGAGTTCGTCCAGGTCGAGGGGCCGGTCACGATCGTGGGGCTACCGGACGCGATGGATGGTCTGATCGAGTACTACCGGTCCATCTCGGGCGAGCATCCTGACTGGGATGACTACCGCGCCGCCATGACGCGGGACCAGCGCGTGCTGATCAAGATGGACGTGACGAGGGCAGGCCCGAACTACGCGGGCTGACGAAAGCTCGGCTGGGCTAGCCGTACACCAGCCGCGTGATCCACTCGGCCACCAGTGCTGGCTTGGACTCGCCCTCGATCTCGACGGTCATGGTTCGGATCGTGTGCAGAGTGTTGGGATCCTTCAGCTCGACGCCGGAAAGCACGCTGGTGCAGCGGATCCGCGAGCCGACCTTGACCGCCTGGATGAACCGGATCTTCTCGAACCCGTAGTTCACGCCCATGACGAGGCCGTCGAAGCGCTCCATGGGCTGGTGAATCGTCGAGCTCAGCTTCACCAGCAGCGACAGCGTGAGAAAGCCGTGCGCGATGGTCGTGCCCCACGGCGACATGGCCGCGGCCTTCTCCGGATCGACGTGGATGAACTGGTGATCCTCGGTGACGTCGGCGAACTGGTTGATGCGTTCCTGGGTGATCTCGAGCCAGTCGCTTGTGCCCTCGGTCTCGCCGATCGCAGCCTTCAGGAGCTCGTACGCGGTCTCAGCCTTGGTCATCGACGCCTCGCCTCAGGTGATGTGTCCGCCAGGAGTACGTGTACCCCCGGTCGGATTCGAACCGACACTGACCAGATCTTAAGTCCAGGGGACACGCTGCCAGCTGGTGACGGGTAATGCCATCCGCTTCCGCCGGGTGCGGGAGAAGACGCTCCGCTGGCATCCTCGATATCAATCGGTGCCGACCCGTGCCAGACAATCCGGACCCATCGTGGACCCACGAAATGGATTCCTAGACGCGACCGGAGGAGGTGCATAGAGTCCCGCAAAGCAAGGCGGGCCCCGCCGGTGTTAGCGCACCGACGAGGCCCTTGATCCAACACCTGCATGGAGGTGATGGACCCGTGGAAACCCTTTCACGGCTCCGCGCGAGGCCATCGGAGTGCCTCGCGGTTCCCGACGTTTGTGTCGGTCACCTCCTGCACCATCACGACCAGGAGGTCGACATGCCGCTTGAGATCCAGCCTGACGCGACGTTCGAGGAGTTCGTCGCGCTCTACGCCTTCCCCCCCGATCATCCACGCACCCGCGAGCTTTACGCTGCGGCGCAAGAGGCGGCGATGGTCTACGCCACGATGACCCTTCCCCCGTGCCCGTCCTGGTGCGGTCTGCCAACCGCTCATGACTGTGACGTCGAGCCGGGCACCAGGACGCCGGCGTTCTTCCGCTTCCACAGCACATCGCCTGATCACACCTTGGTGCGCATCATGTGCCTCGAGAACATCGAAGGAGACGACGTCGAGACCGGGGCGCCGTTCATCGACCTCCCGGTGGTATCTCCTGCCGATGACGGATTCGCCGCGGGCGACGCCCGGCGCATCGCCGCCGAGCTTCTCGATGCGGCCGACCTGCTCGACGAGATCACGGGCGCAGCGAAGTGACCGTCGACGTCCTTCCTGACGGGCTGACGCCGGGTCAACTCGCGATGGAGCTGCTTGCGATCTTCTCCGACTCCCTCATGCCCCATCCCGACGTCGCAGCGGTCTGGCAGGACTTCTGTGGTCTGCTCGAGGTCGACGGCTGCCTCGACGGGCTGTCTGATCACGACCTCCGAGGCGTGATGGTCTCCGTCCTGTACCTCTGGCTGTCAGCGGAGGACTTCGAGCAGGCGCTACTCAACAAGGCGACTTGGGTGGAGACGACCAAAGAGGGCGGCGAGCCGTGCGACGACCCCGAGGCGGTCGCCACCGGCATTCGGGCAGTCGTCGCGCTCATGCGTACACGCTTCTAGCATTTCGCTCATCCCGCGTCGCGATCCACGCGGCACCTAGACCGCCCCGTTGGCCCCCCAGCCGCGGGGCGGTCGCATGTCTACGCGGAGTCGCGGACCTCGATGACGACACGACAAACCTGGTCGCCTTCATCAGCGTCATCTGGCTCGAGCCGCACGCCACGCTCACGATCGACCGTCGCGCAGATCTGGTCCCATTCATCGCGGGTCATCTCGATCTCGAGCGCGATTCCCTCGGCTCGGGGGGATTCGGAGAACCTCATGCGCATGGATCGCCGGCGACCTCGGGATCATCTGCCCGCGCCGCGTCGTGGCTGGACTGACCGATGAGCAAAAGCGGCAGCACGCCATCGCCACGAACGTCTACCGCCGCAAGTTGTCGGCCGAGCAGCGACGCGAAATGGTCGCACGCCTTCGTGCAGATGGCATGTCAACGCGACAGATCGCCGAAGTCGCGCAGGTCAGCCACGAGACCGTCCGTAAGGACCTGCCCGTACTACCTGCCAACGACTTGACAGGTCATACGACCGAGCCGGTCGCGATCAAGGGACAGGACGGCAAGACGTACCCGTCTCGGTCAAAGGTCACGACTTCCCGCACCGAACGCGAGACGGTCGAAGTCGGACCGGGGCCGTCTGTGCCGCTCGTCTGGCCTGCTTGATCGGCTTCGGTGTGAGTGCGCGGCGCATGGTTCGCGCTGGACGTGTCGCTCGACGGATACCGCGAGGCACGAGAAGCCGGGATATGAAGCCCACCCGCGCAATGTAGGGGCTTTGGCCAGGAGGCGCGACTCGTCAGGGCAGCGGGAACGAGTCCGGGAGTCGGTCGGCGGCGTTTGGGATGCAGAACGCGACGATCTTGCGGGACTTGGCGAGCAGGATGTCGATGGGATCGCCGCCATCGAACAAGTCCCATGCCATGCGATAGCTGACTGCGTTGAGCGCACCCGGGAAGAGCCCAAGCACAGCAGTACCCGGTTCGTCCGACGCTGCCACGACGGTCAGCGGTGCGCCGCTCGGATTCTTGAACAGCGCACGGGGGACGTGCTGTGAGGCTTGCGCTACCGCGATGGCATACAGCCGACCCTCGTCGTCCCATTGGCCCGTGACGATCAGGCCCATCTCCGGGAACTCAACGAACCGGCCCGTCAGCGGCTTCGGGATGATCCCGCCTGGAAAGAACTGGATCGTCAGAGCATCAATCTCGGCGAGGTACTGCACCACGCCCGGCGGGGTCCCTGTGTCGCCGACGCCCATGATCTGAGCCTCGCATGCCGGGCGCGGAAGCCACAGCGAGCCGGAACGCCTCTTCGACCGACACGCCGGCAGGCACCGAATAGGCCCTGCCAGCGATGGATCTCAACAGCCTCTGCGGAACGCGGTACCGGGCGGCCACTACGGGGACACCACCCGCGACAAGGAAACTCCCCCGGCGGTGTTGCTGCCCGGCTGCCCACACGGGGGTACAGGCAGCCGGGCAGGTTCGCGAACGCCGACGGTCGCGCTCAATGCTGCCGCGCCGGGTCGGGTTGGTCCCCGAGCGCGTAGGCCCGGAACCGGTGCCAGTCGATCCGGCCGCGCTCGTCAGTCATGCCACGCTCGGCGCACCAGGCGGTCCGGGCGTTATTCCACTGACGGCGACGGCGCCACTGATCCATCACGGCGGGCAACTCCGGAACCGCCGTCCCCGAACGAGTCGCGGCCTGCTCCTCGTCGTGCGACCGTTCCGCCGCGGTCGACCCAGGCCAGTCTGCTGCGGTGAAGCGTCGAAGCTCATCGGGGAGAACCGCGCCGTCGAGAACAACCGCGGGCTGCCGGCGTTTCACTGCACCGACCGCAAGCTGTAGGCCCCCCGAACACCGCTACGGCGCTGCGGACGAACATCGGCTGCCTGCTGACCCTCATCCCCGATCGGCAGACGCAAAGCCGCGAGCAGCCGAGCCAGCGCGATCCGCTGCTGGCGTGCCTCCACCACGGCCGGATGCGCCCGAAGACCCTGCGACGAGTCGATCAGCGGCCCATCCTGGCGCACCGCAGCCTCAAGGACGTCGAGCAGGTCAACCGTCCGCACGGCCTCGAGAAGCAGCGCCATCTCGTGCTCATCCAGCTCGAAATCGGCCACGACCGACGACCACAACCGCCGGCCCGGCGCCTTCGTACCCTTCGGCGCAGCCGGAACCCCGCTCACCCGGAACCGTCCGAGCGGGGAAGGCCGACCGTTTCAGCATCACGAACCTGCGAGAAGCCCACTGAGCGGTACAGGTACCTCGCTTGCCCGTGGGTGCCCCCCCTATGCCCATCCGCTGTGTTCGATGGCTGTTGAGCGGTTGTGGCAGGTGACGCATAGTCCGCGGCCACGTGCCGGGTCGTTGGGGTTCTGTCCGGTCGCCTCAAGTTCACGGCGTGAGATCGGGTAGTGGTCAGCGACGGTCGACCAGGCCCGGCGGCAGATGGTGCAGACCGGGTCGCGTGCGAGAACGGCTTTGCGGAAGCGTTGGTGGCCGGCGCTGGTGTAGCCGCGCTGTGTCGCTGTGCCACGGGCCTTGTCGCGCTTCGCCGTGCAGGTCGCGCAGCGGTTGCCGGTGGTGATGACCGCCGGGCAGTCGATGCAGGTACGGCCGGCGCGTGGCATCGGAGGTGGTCCTCGTTCTTCATGCGGTCGCTGGTTCGCCGGTGTCGGTTCGCGCGTAGTCGGTGGGCGCCTGGGCGTTGTAGGCGATGGCTGCGCGCCGTGCCTCGCGTTCGGCTTCGCGTGCGGCTTGTGCTGCGGCGAGTTGCTCGGCGTAGGTGTTGGGTGTCGGGTTGTCAGTCATGCGACGTTCGCCTCCGGTGTGTGTGCCGGTAGCGCGGTGACGTGGGCAATCTGCTCGTGGCGTGTCTGCCACTTCAGGCGGCCTCCAAGTGACAGGACCGCTTCGAGCCATGGCTGGGAGCCGCGCTCTGTGCCGTTGGCGCGGTGCCTGAGTCTGATTAGGTCGTCGCGGGACTGCCAGACGGCGACTCGGGTCGGCAGGTCGGTGTTGCTCATCGGGAACCCTTCGTCGACTCGGTCACTGAGCAGGTCACGGACGCGGACCAAGTCGGTGAGGGTGGCGACGATCTTCGGGTCTGGCGTTGTGCCGCTGTCGTAGGAGGCCATGAACGTCGCTGCGGCGCTGTCGAACGGCCCGGCGAGGCTCTGCAGCATGACGCCCTTGAACCGGCTGAATGCGGCGTCGAGCTTCACCAGGGCTTCGACTTCGACGCGGCGGGCCAGCTCGAGGCGCCGGGCGCGCTGGTCGAACGCGAGCACCTGGTCGATGACCTTCGAGATGGTGCCGGCCGTGACGCTCTCGAGCGACGGTTCGGTGAGCCTTTCGACCTCTAGCCGGTAGGCGGTAGCGGCGTCGGCGAGTCTCTGCGCCTCGACGACGTAGGGCGGGTGCTTAACGCCGTAGGTCTCAGCGGCGGCCGCGACCAGGCTTCGCGTGCTGGCAGTGTTCATTGGTCCTCCGGGTTGAGTAGGTCGTTGAGCAGGCCGGCCGCTCTGGCGTCCTCGATCTCGATGTAGCGCTTCTCGGCGAACATGCGGGCGACGTCCTCCGCGGTCCACTGACCAGTAGGCGGGCGGTGACGGCGGATGCCGAGAACGTCGTCGAGGCGACCGTCCGCTCGTGCCCGTTCGATCTCGGCGTAGTTGCCTTCGGCGCGGAGCCGTTGCACGTCGGCTTCGGTGAGCTGTTCGGTCACTGAGCGACCCCCGGCGGGTCGATGTCCCGGCCGTCCAGCACGGGGGCACCGGACGGCCGGGAGCCAGGCGCAGGCCGGTCTATGCGAGAGGAGTTAGCCAGTGATGACTCGCTCGCGGCCTTCGATCCGGACGTGGACGCTGCAGCAGGCCCGCGATCCGGTGACGTTGACGCCCTGCTTTCGGTTCGGCTCGCGACGTACTCGCGCAACGCGGCGACCGGGATACGACGTGCGCGGCTTCCGACAACCATCGTCGACAGACGGCCGGCGGTGACCTCGCGCTTGATCATCGGCTTGCTGACGCGCAGCGCGAACGCCGCCTCATCGAATGTCAGTGCCTCGACGATCGGAGCCATACCCGCAGGGTCAGGCGCGCCGGGCAGATCGCCAACTTTCGTTCCCTGCTGACCCTCACTGACCCAAACGCGCATCAACGTCTCGAGGGAACGGAACGCGGGAGTGGCTGCGCCGCCGTTCGTTTCGAGCTGCTCACGATGCCGGCGAAGTACCTCGCACGCCTCGCGAAGCGCCGCGACGTCGCCCGCGTTCATGCCGACCGTCGCCAAGTCGCCTGGTGGCACGCCGGGACCGACACGACGAGTTGCAGCGCGAGGAGATGCGCGCAGCGAACGGTGCGAGCCTCACAGTCGCACGACCAGCCGCCGAGCTGATGACCGACCGTGTAGGTGTGGCCGCTGCCACGACACGACGCCTTGACTCCGCGCTCGTCGACGCGCTGCACAGTTAGGCGCCCCTCGGTCAGGTATCGCCTGGCCTTGGCGTCCGCGCTCTCCCGAGTCACGACGGGTCGCCGAGGGTGAGCTGCGCCGTCTCGACGAACCTCGCGACCCCGCCCATGCGTTGAGCGGTAGCAACGACCGCCGGGACGCAGAACGCGGGCACGAGCCACGCCGCGCCGGTCGTCGTGCGCGTCACGTACTGACGCGGCAGGTTCGCCTGCCGGATCACCGCGCGGGCGAGCAGGCCGCCGACCTCGACCGCAGCGGGTGACACCTTGCGCAGCTCCAGGTGCGGGACGTCGCCGGTCACGACGCTGCCTCAAGGTCGACGCGGCACGCCGCGCAGATGCCACGGGTGCGCACGTCGTCCGTGAGAAGACCGCGTCCGCAGCGGAGGCACTCGATCGCTGTGGCGGCTGTAACGGTTGTAACCCCGCCCGTGGGTGGTGCGGGGAGGTAGCGCGACCAGGCGTCCGCTAGGTCCTCACGCCGGTAGCCACGGAGTACGACATCCCCGATTCGTACGGGCTTGGGTTCTACGTCGTACGCCTTGAGTCGCCGCGCCAGTCCGCGGGCGTCGAGCGGCCGGCCGCGGAGATCGCCCCACGGCGCTTCCTCGAGCTCACAGAGTCGGTCGAGGAGGGTCTGGGTGTGCAGGCCGTCGACGTTCTCGCTGTCGAAGATGGTTCGCAGGTCGTCGAGCAAACGCACGCCGAGGGTCCACGCACGATCGGCGGATTGCGTTACGAACGTTACAGCCGCTACGCGAGCCCGCACCGGCCAGTGGCCTCCGGCCGCGTCGGCGACTGCCAGCAGCGGCTCCCACACGTCGGCGTTGCGGTCCTCAACACCTGGGGGGATCTGCGGCCACGCCTCGGTCACCTCCGCGCGGACCTCGCTCGCCCATCTCTCGAGCCGGTCCCGGAGCGCGTGGCCTTCGGGCGCGTGTAGCCGGTGACGGAACGGCTCGACGCGCTCGTGAGGTGCGCGCCGGCGCATCCGCACGACGACGGACCTGGTCATGATCGTGTCTGGCAGCGAATCGCCCAGGCCCGCGATCGCCACGGCGGCGTAGGCGGGCAGCTCCTCGGTCTCGACGGTCTTGCCGCGCACGACGCAGCGCCCGGCGGTCGCGCCGCGGCGGTGCCCGGCGTTGAGCAGCCCGCGAATGTCCTCGTTGTCCTTCGCCTTCGGGCCGAACACGGTGTCGATCTCGTCGAAAAGGACCGTGGCTCGCCCCTCGTCGCCGCCGACCTTGCGGAACAGGTACGCGGGTGTCACGTTGACGGCGAGGACCGGCCGCGGCACTAGCAGCTCGATCACCTCGAGCGACCGGGACTTTCCGCTGCCGGGCTCCGGCGACAGATGCGCGAGCCGCGGCGTCGACTCGAAGGAGTCGAGCAGGTGGGCGTGGGCGCACCACAGAACAACAGCGACGACCGCGGCCTCGCTGGGGTACGCGACGAAGCGGGTGACGAACGCCTCAACGTCGTCGAGCAGATCGGCGCTCACGATGCACCCCGCAGCCGCTCCACTCGCCGCAGACGGATGCTCGGCGCCGACGTGATCGTCCGTACGACGCCGTCCATCGTTTCCGTACGGCGTTCAGGAGCGCCGTCCGCCGTCCGTACGACGGCGTCACCCGCGGCCTGCTCGTCCGCGTGGTCCGGGACCAGATGTAGCCGCCTCATGCCGCATCCCGCACGCGGAGCGCCCGGACCACGGCGGCGATGCCGCGCTCGTCGGTGCCCTTGACGTCGACCCGCCGAGCAGCATCGAGCGCGGGTGCGATCCGCTCGACGCCCGTCTGACCCGCGGCGTTCCCAATCAGCACCACCACGCGCACGCCGGCGGGTACGGAGAGGCACGGGCACTCGCGACCGAGGTCGAGCCACCGCTGATCGTCGACGTACCGCCGCAGGTCGATCACCAGGCCGCCGCCCACGCGGTGGCCCGTCATCCGGCATCCGTTGAGTCCGCGGCCACGCCGAGCTCAGCAAGTAGCGGCGCGACGGGCACCCGCCACTGCCGGCCGAGGCGAAGAACCGGAACCGGGAACCGGTCCTCGCGGGCCAGCTCGTAGGCGACAGTGCGGCCGATGCCAAGCACCGACCCGGCCGTCACAAGATCAGTCGTGACACCGAGTCCCCGGACTTCGGCGGTGGACCACCTCCTCATATGGCTGTCTCCTTCGAGAGATCGCTTAGGAGCCGCGCCCAGGCCGCAGCGGCGGGACCTCGGGGATTGCGATCACCGTTTTCCCAGCGCCACAGGCCGGACGGAGAACCACCGATCGACTCCGCAACCTCGCGGAGCGACAACCCGGCGGCGAGCCGAACCCGGCGGCCCTCGCCCGACGCGGCCATGCGTCGAGCCTTCGCAACAAGCAGGAGTTCTCGGCTTTGCATAATCGGGAGGATGCTCGTTCGGGAACGTGTGCGCCACGCATTGACAATGCCGTGTCTGGCGCAGACAATCGGGAACGTGTTGACGAGGCGTAGCCAATATGGCGAGCATCTTCGAATGGCGACCGCACCATTACTCACGGAGTTGATGTGGCCCGATCCCGAAATCGGACCATGGCTGATACAGATCTGGTGGCGGGCCCAGCACGGCGTTCCGACGCCCGTGGGGATCTCGCTGCGCGGATGGATCACCGACGACGAAAACGAGGTATCTGGCTTACACAACCACCTGCCACTTCACAACGAGAACGTCGCCTTTCCTCGAATCGACGGCGTGCTCGTCCGTTCATTGCCCGTGGGCGCGCTGCTTCGCGACTCCCTTGATCAGCTCACGACTCAACTCGAACACCTCGATCACCGCCGGCTCGCTGAGGATCCCGACCAGGCGGATTGGCCGGAAGAGTGGGTTACGACACTGCAACGCAGGTGGGCCTCGACAAAGTCGATCCGCGACGCGATAGAGCACGGGCCACGGGGTCGCGATCTCGGAGACGACCACTACCGCGAAGTCGCGGATGTGTACGCGGCCGCACTTCAGAGCGGCAGCAAATCTCCCACGGCGGAGGTTGCGAAGCACTTCACGGTCGAGAAGAGCTCGGCCGCCAAGAAGGTGGCACGCGCTCGACAGCGGGGCTTCCTGCCACCCACAACTCGTGGCCGGCTCGGCCCGCTGACCGAGGAAGTCTGATGAGTGGCTCGACATACAAGCGGTGCACCTGCCGCGACGAGAGCGGTCGGCTGCTCGACCGCCGATGCCCGGACCTTCGCAAGTCCGACCACGGGTCCTGGTTCTACGACCTGCGCAATGACGGTCGCCGCGCCCGCAAAGGTGGCTTCGCGACGAAGCGCGAGGCGCAGGATGCCCTCGACGACGTGAAGCGCCGCGCACGCCGCGGTGACCCGGTTAACCAGAAGCAGACGACCGGCGAATGGCTCGAGGAGTGGTTTGCGGGCAAGCGGAAGCTGCGCCGCACGACCGCCGCGAGCTACCGCGATCACCTCGACCGGTACCTGATCCCCGGCCTCGGGTCAGTGCCGCTCGACAAGCTCCGCACCGGTCACATCGCGCAGCTGTACCTCGACATCGAAGCGGGCAACGCCACCCGCGAGCGCCCGGTCGGGCCGGCGACCATTCACCGGATCCACGCGACGCTGCGCTCGGCGCTGACGGCCGCGGTGAAGCAGCGTCGCATCGAGTTCAACCCGGCGCTGTACGTCGAGCTGCCTGAGGTGATCCGCAAGCGCGCCGAGCCGTGGGAAGCCGACGAGCTCGGCCGCTTCCTCGATGAAGCCGTGAAGGAACGACTCGGCGCGATCTTCGAGGTCATCGCGCTGACCGGTCTTCGTCGCGGCGAGGCTGTCGGGCTGCGCTGGCGCGACGTCGACCTCGAGGAACGCACGCTGACTGTCGTGCAGCAGGTCGTGATCGTCGACAACCGCCCGGAGATCGCGGCAGCAGCGAAGACGAAGGCCGGCGAGTACCGGAAGGTGGACCTCGACGAGGGTACGGTCGGCGTGCTCATGGCGCACCGACTGCAGCAGGATCTCGGCCGTGCGCAGTGGGGTGAGGCATGGCAAGACAACGACCTGGTGTTCTGTCGTGAGGACGGGTCGGTGATGAACCCGCGGTACGTGTGGCGGCGCCAGCAGGCCATCGCGAAGCGCGCCGGCCTCCCGGCGAAGCGGGTGCACGACCTGCGTCACGGAGCGGCGTCTCTGCAGCTCGCGGCCGACGTTCCGCTCGTCGTGGTGTCGAAACGGCTGGGTCATGCGTCGATCGCGATCACGGCCGACCTCTACACGCACCTGCTCAAGGGCGTCGGTCGCGACGCCGCGGAGAAGGCGGCTGCGCTGGTCCCCCGCGCTCAGCGTGGACCCATTTTGGACCCATCAGCCCCCGAGAGGCCTTGCGGCGAGCCCGACGAGAAGGCGTTTCCGCAGGTCACGCGCCGTACCCCCGGTCGGATTCGAACCGACACTGACCAGATCTTAAGTCCGGTGCCTCTGTCCAGTTGGGCTACGGGGGCGCCCTGACGCTACCCGCCGGCGACAGCTTCCTCGAAGTCCTTGCGCGGGTCGGCCATCTCCCCGAGCGAGACGATCTCCCGACGGAAGAAAAGTGCGAGCGTCCAGTCCGCCAGCACCCTTACCTTGCGGTTGAAGGTCGGCAGCCGTGCGACGTGGTACGTACGGTGCATCCACCAGGCCGGCAGCCCGCGCAGCTTCACCCCGTACACCTCCGCCACACCCCGATGTAGGCCGAGGCTCGCGACTGAGCCGGCATAGGCGTGGCGGTACTCCTTGACCGCGCGGCCGCGCAGCGTCGCGACGAGATTGTCGGCGAGCTGTTTCGCTTGTCGGACGGCGTGCTGCGCCGTCGGTCCGCAAAGTGCCCCTTCTCCCTTCGTCACGTCCGGCACCGCGGCGCAGTCCCCCGCCGACCAGGCGCCTTCGACCCCCTCGACCCGAAGCTGCGCGTCACACCGCACCCGCTTGGCGTCGTCGAGAGGCAGGTCGCTGCGTTCGAGCAGCGGGTTGGCCTTGACGCCCGCGGTCCACACCACGGTGTCGGCGGCAAACGTCGAGCCGTCATCAAGCTCGACGACGCCATCGATGAGAGACTTCACTCGGGTGTTGAGCCGGACCGAGATCCCGCTGCGCTCAAGCTGGCGAACGGTGTACTCGGCCATGTCCAGGCTGACCTCAGGCAAGATCCGTCCGCTGGCCTCGACCATGACCCACTTCATGTCTGACGGGCTGAGGCCGTCGTAGAAGCGAAGCGCGTCGCTCGCCATGTCTTGCAGCTCCGCGATTGCCTCGATCCCGGCATATCCGCCGCCGATGAACAGGAAGCTCAACGCACGCGCCCGCACCTCAGGATCCTGGGTCGAGGCGGCGAGGTCCAAGCGGGACAGCACCTGGTTGCGGAGATAGATCGCCTCGGCGACGGTACGGAACCCGATGCCGTGCTCGGCCAGTCCTGGGATCGGCAGGGTCTTGGCAATCGACCCGGGCGCGACGACCAGGATGTCGTACTCCAGGTCACGATCGGCCCCCTCCGCAGGGCGGAAGCGCACCCGGCGATCGGCGTGACGAATCTCGGTGACGGTGCCGGTGAGGACTTCGCACTTGTCGAGCACGCGGCGCAGCGGCACCACGAGATGCCGTGGCTCGAGGTTTCCCGCCGCTGCCTCCGGCAGAAACGGCTGGTAGGTCATGTACCCCTGCGTACCGACGACAGTCACAGTCGCCTCGCCGCTGCGGAGCCGGCGCTGCAGCCGCAGCGCCGTATACATGCCGACGTAACCGCCGCCAACAATCAGGATCCGAGGTCCGGGCATGATCCGTTCCTACCCGATCCCTTGTGGACGAGACCGCGGCCGGTCAATGAAAACGATCACACTGGCCACGTCGAATGGGAAGGCGCCCCAACCGGAGAAGGGCGGCAAGGTCGCCGACAGCTCCCTTGCCGCCCCTGACCGTCTTTCAGCCCCAGCCGATGGTGTGGAGCACGATGGCTACCACTGAGATAAGTGCCTGCATCCCGACCACCTCCGTCCGCTCATCGCCGGTTACGCGAAAGCAATCCTGTTACCAGCGACGGTGGGGCGACCAGGCTTGATCTTGACTTGTGGATAACCGTCTTGTCGGGACTCAGGTCCCCGACAGATGGGCCGCGGTCCTTGCGAAGACCGCGTCGAGCATTGGCTCGGTCAGGCGTCCCGTGAAGGTGTTCTGCTGGCTCGGATGGAAGGAGGCAAGCACCAGGAGCCCCTCCGCCGTCACGACCTCGACCAGATGGCCGAACTTTGGTCGCGGCCGCGGTTGGGTGTACCCCAGGTTTGCCAGCACCGGCCACACCACCGACCACGCGAAACCACCCAGCGCGACCACGACGCGCAGCCGTGGCGAGAGCAACGCCAGCTCGCGTTCCAACCAGGGGCGGCAGGCGTCACGCTCTGCCGTTGTGGGCACGTTGGCGGGCGGCGCGCAGCGCACCGCGGCCAGCATCCGCGCGTCAACAAGCTCCTGGCCGTCGTCGGCGTCGACCGAGATCGGTAGTCGGGCGAATCCGTTGCGGTGCAGCGACGCGAACAGCCAGTCGCCACTGCGGTCGCCGGTGAACACCCGTCCCGTCCGGTTGCCGCCATGAGCCGCCGGCGCCAGACCCACAATCGCGAGCCGCGCATCCGCCGGGCCGAAACCGGCGACCGGCCGGCCCCAGTACGACTGGCCGGCGTACGCCGCCCGTCCGGTCCGAGCCACCTCTTCGCGCCACGCGACGAGTCGAGGGCACGCGCGACAGACGGTGACGCGGGCGCTCAGCTCATCGAGAGTCTTCGCGCTTGCCGCCAGACTGACCACATCTTCTGCCGAGCCGGCCACCGGCGTACGTCGCGTCGCCAGGTCCCCCGTCCACCCGCTGCCGGGCACGGCCACCATTACGCGTCGACCAGGCTGAAGGCGATCCCGTCGAGGATGTCGTGCTCGCTCGCCACGACGTCGGCAAATCCGCCCGCCGTCATGATCGTGTCCAAGACAAGTGCCCCGCCGCCGATGACGTCGACCCGGCCGGGGTGCATCACGGACATCGCCGCCCGCTCCGCCCGTGAAGCAGCGAGTAGTTGCTCGGTGATGCGATGCACCTCGGCCGCGCTCACGCGCGCGTGGTGGATTCGTTGCGGATCGTAGGTCTGGAGCCCCAGAGCGAGTGCAACAACGGTCGTGACGGATCCGGCGAGCCCGATCAGGGTCGCCGCATGGTCGATCGGTACGACGGAGCGGACGGTGTCGATCGCGGCGAGGACGTCACCACGTGCCGCCTCCACCTGCGCAACGGCAGGCGGGTCATCGACGAGGTGACGCTCCGTCATGCGGACGCAACCGACATCCACCGAGCGCGCGGCGATCGGACCGGATGCGTCGCCGAGGACGAACTCGGTCGAGCCACCGCCGATGTCAACGACGAGGTACGGCGTCGCGAGCGTGGCGTCCCCCTGCAGCTCGCGCGTGGCCCCGACGAACGACAGCGCAGCTTCCACGTCGCCGGTGACGACCTCCGGACCGATGCCCAGCCGCTGCTGCACCCCGGCGACGAACTCGTCACGGTTACCTGCGTCTCTCGTCGCACTGGTCGCCACCATTCGCACTGCGTCCACACCCGACGACCGAATCTGCTCGGCGTATTCGTCGAGCACGGCGAAGGTCCGCGCGAGCGCCTCGGGGGCGAGCATGCCGGTTCGGTCCACGCCCGCGCCGAGACGCACGACTTCCATGCGGCGTACGACGTCCGTCAGCGCCGCACCGTGAACGTCCGCGATCAACAACCGCAACGAGTTCGTACCGCAGTCGAGCGCCGCGACGCGGGTCATCCGGTTTCCTCCGGAACCGGCTCGATGACGACGCATGGCCCGTCGTCGCCCCAGTCCTCAAGCAGCGCCAAGGCCTCGTCGCCGAACGGATTGACACCCGGGCCGGCGGCTAGTGCGTGCGCGACCAGCACGTGCAGGCACTTCACGCGACTCGGCATACCGCCTGCCGTCACCGACGTACCAAGCGGCTCGATCTCGTCGCGTCGCGCGAGGTACGCCTCGTGCGCCGCCTGATAGCGAGCCGCGAGATCGGGGTCGGACTGCAGCCGCGCCGTCATCTCTCGCATCAGGCCCGACGCTTCCAGTCGACCGATTGCCGCTCGAGCTCGGGGACAGGTCAGGTAGTACAGCGTCGGGAACGGGGTGCCGTCATCGAGGCGCGGCGACGTCTCGACCACGTCCGGCAAGCCGCACCCGCAGCGGTGCGCCACCGCTCGCGTCGCGCGCGGCGGCCGGTGCAGCTGACCTTCGACTGCCGCGAGGTCTCGCGGATCAACCACGGGTGCTGGCGGAGGCCGCTCCCGCGGTCTGCATCGACTGCCAGAGCTGGGAGTACCACGGCCCATCCGAGGCAGGCGGTGCCGCGGGGTGCGCGATTGCAGTTGCGATTGCCTTCTGGACGTGTGAGGGCTTCGAGCCGAAGATCACGCGGTTCGACTCCCCCGGCATCACATAGTGCAGCCGCTTGCGCGCCTTCGACTCGATGAAGGCCGGGTCGTTCCACTTCTGGTCCTGCGCGTTGAGCTGAGTAACCCGCGCCTGCACGCGTTGGATCTGCGTGTTGAGTGAGTTCAGGTCGCCCCGCTGGCTGAGCCAGATCTTGAACGGCAGTGCGATCGCGACGATCACGAACGCGAACGCAAGCGCGAGGACCGCCGCGCGCCCCGTCAAAGCGGTGCTGCGGGTCGGCGACGTAGGCCGACCCGGTGCGCGACGAGGCTGCGGCGCGCTCGAACGCCGGTCTCGTGCCGGTGCCTTGCGAGACCCCCGTGGCCCTCGGCCGGCAGCGGCGTTGCGGGTCATCCGCTCGCTCGCTGCGATCCGAGGAAGCTCGCCCGTGGGAACGCCCGCCCACCCGCGTACCGAGCGGCGTCATCGAGCATCGACTCGATCCGCAGCAGCTGGTTGTACTTCGCGACCCGCTCGCTGCGGGCCGGTGCCCCGGTCTTGATCTGCCCGCAGTTCGTCGCGACCGCGAGGTCGGCGATCGTCGTGTCCTCGGTCTCACCGGACCGGTGGCTCATCATGCAGCGGTAGGAGTTGCGATGCGCGAGGTCGACCGCATCGAGCGTCTCCGACAGCGTGCCGATCTGGTTGACCTTGACCAGCAGCGCGTTCGCCGCACCCTCGTCGACACCGCGCCGCAACCGCTCCGGGTTCGTGACGAACAGGTCGTCGCCGACGATCTGCACGCGCCCACCGAGCGAAGCGGTGAGCGACACCCACCCGGGCCAGTCGTCCTCCGCGAGCGGGTCCTCCAGCGACACGATCGGGTACGACGTGAGGAGCTCGTCGTAGTACGCCGTCATCTGCTCGGCGGTGCGAGGCGCACCTTCGAACTGATAGGCGCCGTCGGAGAAGAACTCCGTCGCAGCAACGTCGAGGGCGATCGCGACATCGGTTCCGGGCGTGTAGCCCGCCTTGCCGATCGCCTCGATGATGAGGTCGATCGCCTCGCGGTTGGACGGCAGGTCTGGTGCGAAGCCGCCTTCGTCGCCGAGACCGGTCGACAGGCCTCGTCCCTTCAACACCGACTTCAGCGCGTGATAGACCTCGGCGCCCCACCGAAGCGCGTCCGAGAAGGTCGCTGCGCCGACCGGCGCGATCATGAACTCCTGGACGTCGACGTTCGTGTCGGCATGTGCGCCGCCGTTGAGGATGTTCATCATCGGCACCGGCAGCAGGTGGGCGTGCGAGCCGCCGACGTAGCGGAACAACGGCAGGTCCGCGGACTCGGCCGCCGCGCGAGCAACGGCAAGCGACGCGCCGAGCACGGCGTTTGCGCCGAGCCGGCTCTTGTCCGGTGTCCCGTCCAGGTCGAGCAGCGCCTGGTCGAGCAGCCGCTGCTCACTCGCCTCACGGCCGACGATCTCGGGACCGATCTCCTCGAGCACGGCCGTGACGGCCTGCTGCACGCCCTTCCCGCCGTACCGGTCATCGCCGTCACGCTTCTCGACCGCCTCGAACGCGCCGGTCGACGCCCCGCTCGGCACTGCCGCGCGACCGATCACCCCGTCGTCGAGGAGCACCTCGACCTCGACGGTCGGGTTTCCTCGCGAGTCGAGGATCTCGCGGGCGGCGACGCCTTCGATGGCGGGCACTCTGGCTCTCCTTTACGGAAATCGGCTTGTCGAGCGTAACGCCGCGCCATGCGCGGACCCGGTATTACGAGCTTTCGCTACCGGCAGCAAGAACCTCGTCACGAAACCCGCGCGCCCGGGCGCGGAGCGCTGCCTCGGCGTCGATGCCGTTTGCGCGCATCAACCCGACAGCAGCCCACAGCAGGGCACCCGCGGCATCGGCCGACGGTTCATTCGTGAACCGCTGCACCGCGTCGATGAGCGGCTCCGCGTCCTCGGTTGCGGTCACACCGGCTTTGCGTTGCAGCTTCGCGGCCAGGGTGAGCGCCGGCGCCGCGAGCGGCACGCTCGCCACCGGCGCCTTGTCGCCGCGCTCGGCAGCCTTGATCTGCTCCCAGTTGCGGTTCACCTCGTCAGCGTCGGCGACCTCGACACCGGCGAAGACATGCGGGTGCCGGCGCTGGAGCTTCGCGACCAGTCCCGCCGCGACATCGTCGACCGACCACCGCTGCTCCGCCGGCAGCTCCTCGGCGAGACGCGCGTGGAACAGGACCTGCAGCAGCACGTCACCGAGCTCGTCACGCAACGCGTCGAGGTCACCGTCCTCGATCGCCTGATACGCCTCGTACGCCTCTTCCAGCAGGTATGGCGCGAGGCTGGCATGTGTCTGCTCGGCATCCCACGGGCAGCCGCCGGGCGAGCGCAGCCGGTCCATCACCGCGACGGCTTCGAGCAGCGCCGCGCCGATCGACGGTGGCTCCGGCTCCGCGCTTCCGTCGGCCCCGGTCAACTGGGCAGCGAGATCGAGCTCTTCACGGCGAGGACAGCCTGGGCCTTGGGATCCCAGCGGCCGTAGCGGGGGCTGACGTGCACGCCGAGGCTGTGCGCTTCGTCGGTGATCGCCTTCTGCAGCAGCGCGTTTGCCTGACCCGAGTACAACGCTTCCTTCAGCTGCGTCGTCGCCTGCGACAGCGGGGTGAGCTTGCGGCTGATCAGGTGCAGCACCAGATACTCGCCCTGGGAGTGGATCAGCTGGACGGTCCCGATCTTGGTCTTCGCCGTACCGAGCAACGACACGACCTGACTGCGCCCGACAAAGCCGACCTCGCCGCCATTCGCAGCACTCGTCTGGTCCTGGGAGTACTTGCTGGCGAGCGCCGGGAACGTCGCAGGGTTCTTGCGGGCCTTTGCCAGCAGCTGGTCTGCCAGTGACTTGCTCGACACCGCGATCTGGGCGACGTCGATCTGATCGAACTGATCGATGTCCTTGCGGTACTCCGCCTGGAGCTGCGCCGGCGTCGTCGGGATGTTGGCGATCAGCGCGTCGCTGATCCGTTGCTGGAGGACGGTCAGGCGGATCAGGTCCGCCAACTGCGACGCAGTGACCCCGACGCTCTCCGCCGCCTGCTGCTGCAGCGCCTGAAGGCTGCCGGCCTGCGACGCGAACTCACTGGTCTTGTCGTTGACGTCCTTCGAGGTCACGACGACGTGGTGCGCCGCGGCGATCGCCGAGATCAGCCGGTCGGTGATCAGGCGGCTCAGCGTCATCCGCACGAAGCCGTCACGGCTGCCGCCCAGCTGCTGCGCGAACTGCGAGCCCGGGGCGAGCGCCGACGAGATCTGCGGATCGGCCAGCGCCGCGTCGACCTGCTCCTGCAACGAGGCGACGGAGATGCGGTGGCTTCCGACGAGCGCGGCCGCGCCGGGACTGGTGTTGCAACCCGCGAGCACGGGGATCGCGGCAGCCGTCACGACGCCAACGAGCGCGCGACGGAACCCCCGCGAGCGACCTCTCATGACACGCGAGGCTATCGGAGCGCTCAGCCGGCGCCGCCGGCCGGGGCGGCGTCCGCGTCCGGCGCCGGCACCGGGATCGCCAGGTCGGCGACAACCTCGGTCAGCACCCCGCGACACCAGTCGAGCAGCGCCCAGTCGCGAAGCGGCTGGCCGCCGACGCGGGCTGTCATCGGCGCGGTCACGAGCACCGTCTTCGTGGCCGCCTTGACCACGGATCCGGGGTGCAGCCGGGCGAGCCGCAGCGCCTGAGACTCCCGCAGCTCCAGCGGGGTGAGGCGGACGTACTTGCCCTGCGCCGCGATCTCGGCGATGCCGAAGCCGCGCGCGAAGGCACGGAACGACGCCACCGCGAGAAGGTTGTCGACTGGCTCCGGCAGCTCGCCGTACCGGTCGCGGAGCTCCTCTCGGACGCCGGCGATCTCGGCGTCGGTGTACGCCGACGCGATCCGCCGGTACGCCTCGAGCCGCAGCCGCTCACCGGGGACGTAGTCGTGCGGAAGGTGCGCATCGATCGGCAGCTCGACCTTGACCTCGAGCTGCTCCTCCGCACCGGTGCCCTTGAACTCCGCGACGGCCTCGCCGACCAGACGCACATACAGGTCGAAACCGACTGCGGCGATGTGTCCTGACTGCTCGCCGCCGAGCAGGTTGCCGGCGCCACGGATCTCGAGGTCCTTCATCGCGACATGCATGCCCGCACCGAGCTCGGAGTGCTGCGCGATCGTGGCAAGCCGGTCGTGTGCCTCTTCGGTGAGCGGCTTGTCGGGGGGATAGAGGATGTAGGCGTAGGCCCGCTCCCGCGCCCGGCCCACCCGACCGCGGAGCTGATGCAGCTGCGACAAGCCGAGCAGGTCGCCCCGCTCGATGATCAGCGTGTTGGCGTTGGCGATGTCGAGACCGTTCTCCACGATCGTCGTGCAGACCAGAACGTCGAAGTCCTTCTCCCAGAAGCCGAGCATCACGCGCTCGAGCTCGTGCTCGTGCATCTGGCCGTGCGCCGTCGCGATCCGCGCATCCGGCACGATCTCGGCGAGCCGCGCGGCCGCGCGCTCGATCGACTCGACCCGGTTGTGGATGTAGAAGACCTGGCCTTCACGCAGCAGCTCACGGCGGATCGCGGCACCGATCTGCCGCTCGTCGTACGCCCCGACGAACGTGAGGACCGGATGCCGCTCCTCGGGCGGGGTCTGGATCACGCTCATCTCGCGGATGCCCGTGATGGACATCTCGAGCGTGCGCGGGATCGGCGTCGCCGACATCGTCAGCACGTCAACCGATGTCCGCAGCTGCTTCAGGAACTCCTTGTGCTCGACACCGAATCGCTGCTCCTCATCGACCACGACGAGCCCGAGATCCTTGAACCGGGTCTCCGGCTGCAGCAGCCGATGCGTTCCGATCACGACGTCGACCGACCCGTCCGCAAGCCCCGCGATGATCTCGCGGCGCTCGCCGTCGGTCTGGAACCGCGACAAGCCGCGCACCGTCACGGGGAACGACGCGAACCGCTCCGAGAAGGTCGCGAAGTGCTGCTGGGCCAGCAACGTGGTCGGCACGAGCACCGCCGCTTGCTTGCCATCCATGACGGCCTTGAACGCCGCCCGTACGGCGATCTCCGTCTTGCCATAACCGACGTCACCACAGATCACGCGGTCCATCGGGTGCGGCGCCTGCATGTCGGCCTTGACCTCGTCGATCGCAGCGAGCTGGTCAGGAGTCTCGACGTAGGCGAACGCGTCTTCGAGCTCCCGCTGCCACGGGGTGTCCGGACCGAACGCGTGTCCGGGCGCGGACATCCGCGCCGCGTAGAGCCGGATCAGCTCGGCGGCGATCTCGCGCACGGCCTTGCGGGCACGGCCTTTTCGCTTCGCCCAGTCGGCGCCGCCGAGCTTGTCCAGCGACGGCGCCTCGCCGCCGACGTACCTCGTCACCTGGTCGAGGGAGTCGGTGGGGACGTAGAGCCGGTCGCCCGGCTGGCCGCGGCGACTCGGCGCGTACTCGATGACGAGGTACTCGCGGGTCGCGCCCGCAACGGTCCGCTGGACCAGGTCGACGTAACGCCCGACGCCGTGCTGTTCGTGGACGACGGCGTCACCGGGCTTGAGGGTCAGCGGGTCGATCGTGCCGCGCCGCTTGCTCGGCATGCGCGTCCCGTCGCGACTGGTGCCGCGGACGCCGGAGAGGTCCGACTCGGTGAGGACAGCGAGCTTGAGCGCCCGCGACAGCACGCCGGTGTCCAGGCAGCCGGTGGTCACGTGCGCCACCGACGGGGCGAGCGCGGGATCGAGGCTTTCGTCGAGCCGGGCGGCGACGTCCTCTTCCCGCAGGACCTCGGCGAGCCGTTGCGCGGAACCGTGCCCTTCGGTGGCGACCACGACCCGCCAGCCGTCATGCAACCAGCCCCGGATGTCGTCGACCGCCCGCTTCACGTCGCCGCGGTATCGCTCCGGGGGCTGCGCCGAAGACCGAACCGACTCGTCGTCGATCTCCTCGTCGGCGGTGAGGGCGCTGACCGACCACCACGGCAGGCCGAGATCGGCGGCGTGAGCCCGGACGTCGGCGACCGTGCGGTACGCCGCCGCGCCGAGATCGATCGGCGCCTTGCCTCCCGAGGCAGCCGCCGCCCACGACGCATCGAGGAACTCCTGGCTGGTCCGCACCAGGTCCGTGGCACGGGTCCGCACCCGCTCGGGGTCACACACCACGACGTGGGTCTGCGGCGGCAGTACGTCGAGGAGCAGCACGAGGTCGTCGACGAGGACGGGCGCGAAGGCTTCCATGCCTTCCACCGCGATGCCGTCGGCCAGCTGGTCCAGGATCTCTGCGAGCTCGGGACGCTCCCGGGCGAGGTCGCGGGCCCGCGACCGCACCTCGTCGGTGAGCAGCAACTCGCGGCACGGCGGCGCCCACAACCCGTGCGGAGCCAGGTCGAGGGAACGCTGGTCGGCGACGGAGAAGCTGCGGACCTCCTCCACCTCGTCACCGAAGAACTCGATGCGCAGCGGATGGTCCTCGGTGGGCGGGAAGACGTCGAGGATCCCGCCGCGAACCGCGAACTCGCCACGGCGCTCGACCATGTCGACCCGGTTGTAGGCGATGCCCGCAAGCGCACGGACGACGTCGTCGAACTCCGCGGTGTCGCCGGTTCGCAGCACCACCGGCTCGATCTCGCCGAGCCCTGCCACCATCGGTTGCAACAGGCTCCGGACGGGGGCCACCACCACGGCGACGCGCCCCGTGGCGGGGTCCGTGGGATCGGGGTGACTGAGCCGGCGCAGCACCGCGAGCCGGCGGCCCACCGTGTCGGCACGCGGCGAGAGCCGCTCGTGCGGCAGCGTCTCCCACGCCGGGAAGTCGACCACCTGCTCCGGCGGCAGCAGCGAGCCGAGCGCCGCAACGAGATCCTGGCTCTCCCGCTCCGTCGCCGTGACCGCCAGCACGGGCCGGCCTGCGGCCGCGACGGCTGCGACAGCGAACGGGCGCAGACCGGGCGGACCGCTGACGTCGAGCGCCGACACCCCACCCGCCGCCAGGCGCGCGAAGGCCGGGTCGGGGGCGAGGGCGGAGAGAAGAGGGGAAAGCGACATGACCAGCGTCCAGGCTAGGACGGTGGTCGGACCGTCAGACCTTGGTGGCCTTCACGGCAGTGCCGTAAGCACAGATCTCAGTCCACATGTCGCCCATCTCGGAGGTGTCGAACCGCATCGCGAGGATCGCGTTCGCGCCGCGACGCTCAGCCTCCTCGACCATGCGTCCCATGACCTCGTTGCGGCTGTCGTAGAGCGCCTTGGTCATGCCCTTGAGCTCTCCGCCGAACATCGACTTGAGCCCGGCACCCATCTGGGAGAACGCGTTGCGCGAGCGCACCGTCAGACCCCAGACCTCGCCCAGGACCTCGTCGACGCGGTAGCCGGGCAGGTCGTTTGTCGTGACGACGATCATGAGCGGAAGGGTAACGCTCAGCCGTTGAAGGCGTTCTGCGTAGCGACGAGACCCTGCTCCACCAGCAGCTCGACCGCGTCGGCGGCGCGCTCGACCAGCACGCCGACGTCCTCCCTCGCCGCGGCCGGGAAGTCGCGCAGGACGTAGTCCGCGGGGTCCTGACGGCCCTGTGGCCGGCCGATGCCGAGCCGGACCCGGTAGAACTCACCCGAGCCCAGTGACGAACGCAGCGACCGCAGGCCGTTGTGGCCGTTGTCCCCGCCGCCGAGCTTGATCCGCATCGTTCCCGGCTCGAGGTCGAGCTCGTCGTGGATCACGACGAGCCGGTCGAGGGGCACCTTGAAGAACGAGACGAGCCCCGCGGCCGACCGCCCGGACTCGTTCATGAAGACGCGCGGCTTGGCGAGGACGCAGCGGTTCGCCCCGATGCGGGACTCGAGCACGTCTGCCTTGGCCTTGTGCGACTTGAAGCTGCCTCCGGTACGGCGGGCGAGGACGTCGACCGCGAGGTAGCCGATGTTGTGCCGGTTCGCGGCGTACTGGGGTCCGGGGTTACCGAGCCCGATCACGAGCCAGGGCGAATCTCCCGCCACGGTGCGGTCCGCCCGGGAGCGGCCGAACAAGGTGGCCGCTATTCGGCGGCCGGCTCGCCGGAGCCGGCCTCGGCAGCCGGAGCCTCCGAGGTCCCACCCTCGCCGGCCTCGGCCGCTGCCTCGCCCTCAGGCGCGGCAGCCTCGCCAGCGCCCTCGGCTTCCATCTGCTCGGCGGTCGGGGCGGCCACGATGTGAAGCACCAGCTGCTCCGGGTCGCCGGAGAGCTCGACGCCTTCGGGCAGCTTGATCTGGCTGGCGTGGATCGAGCTGCCGATCTCGAGGCCGTCGATCGACACCTCGAACGACGACGGGATGTTGGTGGCTTCCGCGCTCACCGCGAGCGTCGTCAGCGACTGGTCGAGCATGCCGCCGGAGACGACGTCACCCACCACCAGGAGCGCGACGTCGACGTCGATGCGCTCGCCGCGGCGGACGAGGATCAGGTCGAGGTGCTCGACGCCACCCCGGATCGGGTCGCGCTGGATCGACTTCGGCAGCGCCAGCTCGCTGCCTTCGGCGAGCTGCAGGTCGAGCAGAACGTTGGCGCCATCGGTCCGCAGCGCATGCTCGAACTCGCGGCTTGGCAGCGAGATGTGCCGCGGGTCGGTGCCGTGGCCGTACAGGACAGCCGGAATCTTGCCCGCCCGACGGGTACGGCGCGCGCCACCCTTGCCGAACTCGGTGCGCGGCTCAGCGGCGATACGGACCTCGGGCACAGCTAGGACTCCTTGATCAGCGACGCTGATGATCAGCGCGGTAAGCGCGAACGAGTCTAGGCGAACCCAAGAAATTCCGCGAAATCAGCGGGGCTAGGCGTTCCCGTCGAACAGCGAGGTCACCGAGCCGTCCTCGAAGACCTCCCGGATCGCCCGGGCGATCAGCGGGGCGATCGACAGGACGGTGAGCCGGTCGAAGTGGTGCTCATCGGTGAGCGGAAGCGTGTTGGTGACCACGACCTCGGAGATCCGGCTGTTCTTGAGCCGGTCGATCGCCGGCTCGGAGAACTCGCCGTGAGTTGCGGCCACGACGACATCGATCGCGCCGGAGTCGAGCAGGATGTCCGCCGCCTTGGTGATGGTCCCGCCGGTGGCGATCATGTCGTCGATCAGCAGGCACCGGCGGCCGTCGACGTCACCGACGACCCGGTGGGCGACCACCTCGTTCGCGACCTTCACGTCGCGCGTCTTGTGGACGAAGGCCACGTCGGCACCGCCGAGCCGGTCCGCCCAGCGCTCCGCCATCCGCACCCGGCCGGTGTCCGGGGAGACGACGGTGAAGTCGCTGCCGTACTTGTCGGCGACGTAGTCGGCCAGCAGCGGCAGCGCGAAGAGGTGGTCGACGGGACCGTCGAAGAACCCCTGGATCTGGGCGGTGTGCAGGTCAACCGACATCAGCCGGTCCGCGCCGGCGGTCTTGAACAGGTCAGCGATCAGCCGAGCCGAGATGGGCTCACGGCCGAGGTGCTTCTTGTCCTGCCGGGCGTACGGGTAGAAGGGCATGACCACGGTGATCCGCTTGGCGGAGGCGCGCTTGAGCGCGTCCACCATGATCAGCGCCTCCATGATCCATTTGTTGATCGGCGGGCCGTAGGACTGGATCACGAACGCATCGCAGCCGCGGACCGACTCCTCCGGGCGCGCGTAGATCTCGCCGTTCGCGAACTCGCGGATCTGGGTCGGGCTGACCCCGATCCCGATGTTCTCGGCGACCTCCTCGGCGAGCGCGGGATGGGCGCGGCCCGAGAAGAGCAGCAGTGTCTTCTCGCCCTGGGTCTTGATGCCGGTCACTTGTCGCCCGCTTCCTCATCGTCGACCGGGGAAGTCGGATCCATTGTCGCCTGTTCACGTGCCCGCCGTGCGGCCTTGGCCGCCGGTGAGTCCGGCCGCCGCTTCTCCACCCACCCTTCGACGTTGCGCTGGGTGCCGCGGGCGATCCCGAGCGCGCCGGGCGGAACGTCCTCGCTGATGACCGAGCCCGCCGCGGTGTACGCGCCGTCGCCGATCGTCACCGGAGCGACGAGCATCGTGTCCGAGCCGATCCGGACGTCATCGCCGACGACCGTGCGGTGCTTGTCCACGCCGTCGTAGTTCACGAAGATCGTGGCGGCGCCGATGTTGGAGCGCTCACCGATCTCGGCGTCGCCGACGTACGCGAGGTGCGGCACCTTGCTGTCGTCGCCGATGACCGCGGCCTTCGTCTCGACGAACGCGCCGACCTTCCCCCGCGCGCCGACCTTGGTACCCGCGCGCAGGAAGGAGAACGGCCCCACGTCCGCGTCAGGGCCAATCTCCGCCCGCTGGCAGTGCGACTTCACGACCTTCGCGCCGCGCCCCACCTTGGTGTCCCGCAGCGTGCAGTCCGGCCCGACCTCGGCGTGTGACTCGATGTGCGTCGCGCCGTGCAGCTGGGTGTTCTGGTGGATGACGGCGTCGGGCTCGATCGTGACGCGCACCCCCATCCAGGTGGTCTGCGGGTCGATGATCGTCACCCCCTCGCGCATCCAGTGCGTCACGATGCGGTCGCGCATCGCGCGGCGCGCCGTTGCGAGCTGGACCCGGTCGTTGACGCCGAGCGTCTCCGTCTCCGAGGCAGCAACCGCCGCGACGACCTCGCCGTCGGCGACGAGCAGCCCGATGACGTCGGTGAGGTACTCCTCGCCTTGGGCGTTGTCGGTCGTGACGCGCGCCAGCGCCGCGCGCAGCTTCGCACCGTCGAAGGCGTAGACGCTGGTGCCCACCTCGTGGATCGCGCGCGTCGCCGCATCGGCGTCGCGTTCCTCGACGATCGCGTGCACCCGGCCGTCGGATGCCCTGACGACGCGGCCGTAGCCGTGGGGGTCGGCCACCTCGCTGGTCAGCAGCGTCGCCGCCGCCGCACTTTTCGCGTGTTCGGCGAGCATGGCCTGCAACGACTCGGTCGTGATCAGCGGCGCGTCGCCCGGTACGACGACGACGGTGCCCTCGCCGGGAACGTGCGCTGCCTTGAGCGCCGTGCGGACCGCGTGCCCGGTGCCGAGCTGCTCCTCCTGCACGACGGCCGTGGCGGTCGAGCCGATCTCGGCGAGGTGGTGAGTGATCTGGTCACGCAGGTGACCGACCACGACGACCGTGTGAGCCGCGCCGAGCGGCTCCGTCGCGGCAAGGACATGGCCCAGCAGGCTCCGGCCGCAGATCGCGTGCAAGACCTTGGCGAGCTCGGACTTCATCCGCTTGCCCTCGCCGGCCGCCAGAACAACCACAGCAACAGGCGCGTGGTCGCTCACTTGGTCTCCCTCTTAGTTCTGCTTCAGAACCTTTGCTCCCGGACAAGGATTCGAACCTTGATAACGAGATCCAAATTCTCGCGTCCTGCCTGGTTGGACGATCCGGGATCGGAACGACCTCAGCCTAAGGCTCGCCGACCTCGGGACGGCACGTCAGACGCTCCGCGCGATGCCGCTCCACCAGCCGACGATCGAGTCGTAAAGCACACGCGACTTGTTCACCGAAATGACTAAACAGCCGTGGTAACCGTCGCCTACGTTGCGCCGCACCGTCTTGGGATTGTGGCGCTTGAGTGTTGCTCGCTGAAAAGTCACGTCAACCAGCCCCAGCTCATTCGCCCACCATCGTTCGTGCACGTCAACACTGGCCGTCTCGTGAATGTTCAAGCGGTAGCGCCGGTCCCTTTCCGGCACGCCCATCAGGTCAAGCCAGGCAAGGAATACCGCTAAGACACTTGCATCGCTGTTGATCAGGATGACGCGACCGTTGCGGCGCCAAGGCTTCTCCTTCGTTCCTTCGGCCCAGTACAGCGCCGCGCCGACAAGCATCAGCTCCCGCTCGCTCAGCACACCAACCGCGGCCTGCGCTGACATGACCCGGGCGGCGCTTCGTTCGATCGCGGCGTCGTGCAGCGCCTTCGCACCTCGGCCGCGAAGCTCCTGAAGGTGCGCTTGCCGGCGTTGCTCAACGCGGGCCGGCACACGAATGTCGCGCATCCAAAGACTGATCGAGCCCTGAGCCGCGCCGGTGATCTCCGCTATCTCGCCGATCGTCAGGCCCTCAGCACGAAGCTGGCGGACCTTGCGCCGAAGCTCCGGCTTGGACAAACCGCTCCGGTTCGTCTCGGGCGGTCGAGGGATTCCCCGCATCCAAAGTTGCAAGCGGTCGTCAATGATCGGCTCCCGCAGTGCGATACGAATCTCGTTGTACGTCTTGCCTTGCCTTCGAAGCAGCCGAGCCTGGCCGATCAGGTGAGGGTCACCAAGAGTTCGCCTGATTCTTTCAAGATCACGCATGGCGCTGAGGGTTACTGGCGGGTATGACGGTTCGGGATCTTCATCCACAGGGCACATGCGACGATGGAGCCCGCCGAGCAGACAGGTCGCAATGACACAGACGATCAACCCCCCGACGCAAACGGCACCACGCAGCGCGCTCCCGGAGACCGGTCTGGCGCGCAGCAAGGCCGCTGCCCGCGCCGAGCAGGTCATCCTGCTGGTCGTCATCCTGGTGCCGCTGCTCGCCGTTGTTGCGGCCGTCCCGGTCGCCTGGGGCTGGGGCCTCGGCTGGCACGACATCGTGATCGCGCTGGTCATGTACGCGATCTCCGGTCACGGCATCACGGTCGGGTTCCACCGCTACTTCACGCATGGCGCGTTCAAAGCCAAGAAGGTGCTCCGCGTCGCACTCGCCGTCGCCGGCAGCCTCGCGATCGAAGGCCCGGTCATCCGCTGGGTCGCCGACCACCGTCGTCACCACGCGTACAGCGACAAGGAAGGCGACCCGCACTCACCGTGGAAGTACGGCGAGAACCTGCGCTCGCTGGTGAAGGGTCTGTGGCATGCCCACATCGGGTGGATGTTCGACATCGAGCAGACCAACCACGAGCGCTTCGCTCCTGACCTGCTCGCCGATCGCGCGATCGTGCGGATCTCCAAGGCGTTCCCGTGGCTGTCCGCCGTCAGCCTGCTGACGCCGCCGCTCGTCGGCTACCTCTGGTCCGGCTTCGCCTGGCAGGGCGCCGTCACGGCGTTCTTCTGGGCCAGCCTGGTCCGGGTCGCGCTGCTGCACCACGTGACCTGGTCGATCAACTCGATCTGTCACGCGGTCGGCAAGCGGCCGTTCTCCAGCCGCGACCGGGCCGGCAACGTGTGGTGGCTGGCGATCCCGTCGATGGGTGAGTCCTGGCACAACCTGCACCACGCCGACCCGACCGCCGCTCGTCACGGCGTGCTCCGCGGTCAGCTCGACTCGACCGGCCGGATCATCTGGACGTTGGAAAAGCTGCACCTCGCGTACGACGTGCGCTGGCCGTCGCCGGAACGCATCCAGGCCAAGCTCGCCTAGCCTTCGCGAACTTGCGGAAATCGACCGTTTCCGCGCGACAAACGCCACTTAAATGCAAGTTCGGCGGAGCCCGGGCCTAGATGATGCGGGCACCGGGGGCCGGGCCCGTGGCGCGGCGTACCGTCCGGCACACGTCGTAGCCGGCCAGCGCCGAGGCGATCCGTACGGCGTCGCCAGGCGTTCGTGCGAGCAGCGCCACCGTCGGCCCTGACCCCGACACGATGCCGCCGGCAGCGCCGAGCTCGCGTCCGGCGTCAAGCACCCGAGCGAGGTTAGGCCGAAGCTGCAGCGCCGGCGCCTGCAGGTCGTTGCGCATGGCCATGCCGAGCGCGACCGGGTCACCTGCACGCAGCGCGGCGAGCACGCCATCGGCGACCGACGGCTCGTCGGGCTCCTCCGCACCGCGTTGGCGATCCAGCTCGGCGTAGACCGTTGGCGTCGACAGCCCGGTCTCGGCGACCGCAAGCACCCAGTGCCATTCACCGCGGCTCAGCACCGGCGACACGATCTCGCCGTGACCGGTTCCCAGCGCGGTTCCGCCGTGCAGCAGGAAGGCCACATCGCTGCCGAGACCGGACGCGAGCCGGTCCAGCTCGCGTTGCGACAGGCTCGCGCCCCACAGCGCGTCCGCCGCCACCAGCGCCGCAGCCGCGTCCGCGCTGCCCCCGGCAAGCCCCCCGCCGACCGGGATGTCCTTGCGCAAGGTGATGTGCGCCGCGGGCTCGACGCCGGCCACGGCCGCCACGGCGCGCACCGCCTGGACCGCGAGGTTGTCATCCGTCAGCGGCACGCCGTCGACGTGCTCGCCGTCGATGTCGACGGTCACGCCGACGCCCTTGCGCTCGACCCGCTCCACCGTCACCAGGTCGAACAGGCTGACCGCGTGGTAGATCGTGTGCAGCTCGTGCTTGCCGTCACCGCGTCGCGGCCCGACGCCGAGGTGAAGGTTCACCTTCGCGGGGACCCGCACGGTCACGCTTTGCGCAGCCACCCGACCGATCGTAGGCAAGGCCACCTAACCGCTGCGGGGCAACGCTGCCGCGATCCGGGCGAATGCGGCAACGTCGAGCTGCTCCCCCCGCTGCGCCGGGTCGACCCCGGCCGCGACCAGCGCGGCCTCCGCTGCCGCCGGCGAGCCGGCCCAGCCACGCAGCGCCGCCCGGAGCATCTTGCGGCGCTGTGCGAACGCAGCGTCGACGACGGCAAACACCTCCTCGCGCGATGCCGAGGTCGCAGGCGGCGTACGACGCTCGAAGGCCACCAGCCCGGAGTCGACGTTCGGCACCGGCCAGAACACCGCTCGCGGCACCGGCCCCGCGCGACGTGCGGCCGCCCACCACGCCAGCTTCACGGTGGGAGCGCCGTAGACGCGAGATCCCGGCGTCGCGGTGAGCCGGTCCGCGACCTCTGCCTGCACCATCACCAGCCCGCGCCGAAGCGACGGCAACACGGCGAGCAGGTGCAGCACCACGGGCACCGCGACGTTGTACGGAAGATTGGCGACCAGCGTGGTCGGTTCGCGCGGCAGCTCGGTGATCCGCAGCGCATCGGCGTTGACCACCTGCAGCCGGTCGGCGACGTCCGGCGCATGGCGGCCGACGGTCACCGGCAGTGCCGTCGCGAGCACCGGATCGATCTCCACTGCCACGACCGATGACGCCAGCGGCAGCATCGCCAGCGTGAGCGATCCCAGCCCGGGACCGACCTCGAGCACGACGTCGTCAGCAGTGAGGTCGGCAGCCGCCGCGATCCGGCGCACGGTGTTGGCGTCGACCACGAAGTTCTGGCCGAGTGACTTGCGCGGCCGGATGTCGAGGTCGGCGGCGAGCGCCCGAACTTCGGCGGGGCCGAACAGACTCACCAGCCGAACACTCGAGCTGCCGTCGTGGTGACGGCCGCCGCGATGTCCTCCTCCGTCACACCCTTAGCCGAGGCGATCGCCCGGACCGTCAACGGCACGAGGTACGGCGAGTTGGGCGCGCCGCGATGCGGCATCGGCGTGAGGAACGGCGCGTCGGTCTCGACGAGCAGCAGGTCGAGCGGCGCGACGGCAACCGCGTCGCGAAGCTCCTGCGCGTTCTTGAACGTGACGTTGCCCGCGAACGACATCACGTAGCCGCGGTCCGCGCAGCGCCGGGCGAAGTCGGCGTCGCCCGAGAAGCAGTGGAAGATCACCCGTTCCGGCGCCCCCTCGTCCGCGAGGACTCGCAGCACGTCGTCGTGGGCTTCGCGGTCGTGGATCATCACCGCCTTGCCGGTCTGCTTCGCGATCGCGATGTGCCGCCGGAAGGACTCCTCCTGCGCGCCCCATCCCGACTCCTCGGTGCGGAAGTGGTCCAGTCCGGTCTCACCGACCGCGACCACCCGAGGCGTCGCAGCGAGCCGCCCGATCTCCTCCCACACCGCGTCGTCCGCGGTGTGCGCCTCGTTGGGGTGCACGGCAACCGCCGCCCACACGTCATCCCGCGACTCGGCCAGCTCCACGCTCCACCGCGACGACGGCACGTCGATGCCGATCTGCACCACCCGCTCGATGCCAACGGCCTTCGCCGCCGCCATGACGGCCTCGACCTCGGCGTCCATCAGGTCGAGATGGCAGTGACTGTCCAGAGCAGGCGACGCCAGCGGCGGTGGTGACGGCGGCGGCTCGCCCTCCCGCTTGGCCGTGCGGTCCCGTCCCGAGGCCGACGTCGCGGTCACGCGCCGCCCATCCGGGCCAGCTCCTCATCCACCACCGAAACGTCGAGCTTGGCGAACAGCGGCGTCGGGGGCGTCACCGGGCTCCCGACCTTGAGCGGGTCCCGCTGCCACCGCACGCCAGTGTCGTAGTCACCGGCAAGGACGGGGTACGACGGTCCGCCGTCGAGGTCGTCGACCTCGCGCAGCTCCGGCTGTGGCGCCAGCACCCCGTCGCGGCCGAGCAGCTCGTGCACCTGCTGCGACGTGTGGGGCAGGAACGGCGCGAGCATCGTCGTGCAGTCGCTCACCGCCTGCAACGCGACATGCAGGATCGTCGCCATCCGGTCCGGCTCGGACTCGCGCAGCTTCCACGGCGCCTGCTCGGACAGGTACTTGTTGGCCTCCGCGACGACGCGCATCGTCTCGGTCAGCGCCGCCCGCATCCGGGACCGCTCGAGATCCGCGCCGACCGTGGCGAACGCCGCGCTCGTGGTGTCGAGCAGCGCCCGGTCGATGTCGGTCAGCTCTCCGGCCGCCGGCAGCGAGCCCAGGTTCTTCGCGGTGAACGACAGCGACCGGTTGACCAGATTCCCCCACGCCGCCACGAGCTCGTCGTTGTTGCGCCGGACGAACTCCGACCAGGTGAAGTCGGTGTCGTTCGACTCCGGGCCCGCCGCGGTCAGGTAGTAGCGCAGCGAGTCCGGCGAGTAGCGGGAGAGGAAGTCACGGACGTAGATGACGACCGAGCGGCTCGAGGAGAACTTCCGCCCTTCCATCGTGAGGAACTCACTCGACACCACCTCGCTCGGCAGCTGCAGCTCACCGAACTCGCCGGGCGTCCCGCCATACGCGCCCTTTCCGTCGTAACCGAGCAGCTCAGCCGGCCAGATCTGGGAGTGGAAGGTGACGTTGTCCTTGCCCATGAAGTAGTACGACTCCGCGGCGGGATCGCACCACCACGCGCGCCACGCGTCGGCGTCGCCGGTGCGCCGCGCCCACTCGACCGACGCCGAGAGGTAGCCGATGACGGCGTCGAACCACACGTAGAGCCGCTTGTTCGGGTTGTCCTCCCACCCCGGCAGCGGAACCGGCACCCCCCAGTCGATGTCCCGGCTCATCGCCCGCGGCTTGATGTCCTCGAGCAGGTTCAGCGAGAACCGCAGCACGTTCGGCCGCCAGTCGGTGCGACCTTGCAGCCAGCTGCCGAGCGCGTCGGCGAGCGCCGGCAGATCGAGGAAGAAGTGCTCGGTCTCGACGAACGTCGGCACCTCGCCGTTGATCCGCGACCTCGGGTTGATCAGCGCATCCGCGTCGAGCTGGTTGCCGCAGTTGTCGCATTGGTCGCCGCGGGCGCCGTCGTACCCGCAGATCGGGCAGGTGCCCTCGATGTAGCGGTCGGGGAGCGTGCGGCCGGTCGACGGGGAGATCGCGCCCTTGGTCGTGCGCTCGATCATGTAGCCGTTGCGGTGGAGCGTCTTGAACATCTCCTGCACGACCGCGTAGTGGTTGCGCGTCGTGGTCCGCGTGAACAGGTCGTACGTGAGCCCGAGCTGCTGCAGGTCCTCGGCGATGATCCGGTTGTAGCGGTCCGCGAGCTCCCGCGGCGTCACGCCCTCCTGGTCGGCCTGCACGAGGATCGGCGTTCCGTGCTCGTCCGTCCCGCTGACCATCAGCACGTTGTTGCCGGCGAGCCGGTGGTAGCGGCTGAAGACGTCGGAGGGCACACCGAAACCCGCGACGTGACCGATGTGGCGCGGGCCGTTGGCATACGGCCACGCGACCGCGGTGAGGATGTGCCGCATGTGATCAGCCTATTGACCCGCGCTCGGGGATATCGCCGAACGCGAGTGTCGCAACCGGGTTCGGCTTGGAAACTCGGCAAAAATGAAGCGAAGCCCCTCCGTGTATGAGACGGAGGGGCTTCGCGCGTGTCCTCACTGCACCGGCGACGCCGATTGATCAGCCAAGGCCGACCACTCGACAGCCGTGCGTTGCAAGGACCCGGACTCCGAAGGCGAAAACCTCGCTCGATGCCTCTGCTTCGCCCTGCTCCGGTTGCCCGAAACAGCCGCTCCGCAATGCGATCCGGTCACCCGAACCGCTCGCTCCGTGACCCGCCTGGTTGCCCAGGCGACTCGCGTCGCGTCGTACCTGGCGTTCTTGGGAAGAAGTCCCCCCGGTTGCCCGGAGAATCAACCCCCTAGTGCCCGAGTACGTCGCACTCCGTTACCAAAGTGCTTCGCATCTTGCGCTGCAGAGGTTGCCCTCTGCGTGGTCTCCGTCTTGCGGTGACAGACGGATTTGTAGTGGGTTGCGGGAGCTTGCACAAGGGGTTTCCGGAACTATTTTCAGAGTTTTTTTTGATGCACAGGACTGTCCACAGAAGGGCCGCTGTTGTCCCCCGATTCGGTGGACAACGCACCTCCTCATCCACCGATTGATCCACAACTGGTGGATGACTTCAGGGCGCCGGTTTCTTCGTCGCGGCGTCGTAGACGACGCGTCTCGGCAGGCCCGTTGCAGTCGCGACCGCGTCGATCGCGTCACGCCGCGTGGCCCCCTCGGCGACCTGGGCGGCGACCGCCTCGTGCAGCGCCGCAGGGTCGAGGTGGGGAGCCACGGCCGGGGCGCCGGCGACCACGACCGTCACCTCGCCGAGGATTTCACCGACCGACGCCCAGGAGGCAAGCTCGGAGAGCGACCCCCGGCGCACCTCCTCGTGGGTCTTCGTCAGCTCGCGGCACACCGCGGCCCGGCGCTCCGCGCCGAACACCGCAGCGAGGTCCGCGAGGGTCGCCGCCAGCCGGCGGGGCGACTCGAAGAGAACCACCGCGCGGAAGTCACCGGCCAGAGCGGCGAGGCGCGCTTTGCGTTCACCGCCGCGACGAGGCAGGAAGCCCTCGAAGCACCATCGGTCGACCGGGACTCCTGCGACAGCCACCGCAGCGGTGACGGCAGACGGACCGGGAAGGACCGTCACCGGGAGGTCGCGAGCGACCGCCTCGGTGACCAGCACGTAGCCGGGGTCCGAGACGAGGGGAACGCCGGCATCGCTCACCAGCAGCACCGTCCGACCCGCGGCCACCTCGTCGAGCAGCGCAGCCGACCTGCTGCGCTCGACCGCGTCGTACACCGCGACGACCTTGGCCCGCAGGACGACGTCCAAGGCGCTCGCCAGGCGGCGAAGCCTGCGGGTGTCCTCGGCGGCGATGACGTCGGCACCGGCGAGTGCGTCCCGCAGCCGGATCGAGGCATCGCGCGGGTCGCCGATCGGCGTGGCGGCGAGGACGAGCGGCACCGCCTCATTCAAGCGGAGTGCCGCTGAGCCCGGCGGAAACCGTCGGGGTTCATACGATGAGCCAATGGCGTCGCCTCCCGTGCAAGTCGACGACGCCAAAGCAGGCCTGACCAGCTCCGCGCAGGAGGCGCTGGACCGCATCCGCGGGCGCCTGGTGCGTCCGATGCCCAGCGACGGGATCTGGGGCTGGCTCCTGCCGCTCGCGATCACCGTGCTCGGCGGCATCCTGCGGTTCTGGCGGATCACCAGGCCTGGCGGCCACAGCCTCACCAACAAGTCGAGCATCGTCTTCGACGAGACGTACTACGCCCACGACAGCTGGTCGCTGCTGCATCACGGCGTGGAGACCGACGGCCTGATGAAGTCCTCCGCGTTCGTCGTGCACCCACCGCTCGGCAAGTGGATGATGGCGGTCGGCGAGGCGATCTTCGACCACGGCAAGTCCGTGACGTTTCACCAAACCGTCTACCCGGCCAGCCCGCTGTCGTTCCGCTTCATGGGCGCTCTGCTCGGGACTCTCGCCATCCTCATCACCGCGCGGGTCGCGCGGCGGATGTTCCGCTCGACGGCACTCGGCGTCGTCGCCGGCACGCTCGTCGCGCTCGACGGGCTCGAGTTCGTCCAGAGCCGTACGGCGACCCTCGACATCTACCTGCTGTTCTGGGTGATTGCGGCGTTCGGCTGTCTCGTCGTCGACCGCGACTGGGGCCGCAGACGTCTAGCGGAGCGACTCGTCGCCCCGCTCGGCGACCGAGAGTGGGGTCCGCGGATCGGCTTCCGGCCCTGGAGATGGGGCGCGGCACTATGTCTCGGCGCCGCGATGGCCACGAAGTGGAACGGCTTGTACTACATCCCGGCGTTCATCCTCCTCGCCTTCGCCTGGGACGTCGGCGCTCGCCGGACCGCCGGCGCCCGCGGCGGCAGTCGGATCCCGCTCGCCACTGCGGGCCCCATTCTGCGCAGAACCGCTGCGAACGTTCGGATCTTCATCCGGCGGACATGGATGTTGCGCAACGCGGGCGGCCGGCTTCTGCTGCCGCTGCTCGCCCTCTTCGTTCTCGTCCCGGCGATCGTCTACCTCGCGTCGTGGACCGGGTGGTTCCTGTCCAACGGGCACTACGCCTACGACCACGATCTCTACGTCCATCCCGGACAGTCATGGCTGGCCCATGACTGGGCGGTGCTGCGCGGCTGGTGGCACTACAACCGCGTCGACATCTGGAACTACGACAAGACGCTGCACGCGTCGCACCCGTACCTGTCGAAGCCCTGGGGCTGGCTGCTGCTCGCGCGGCCGGTGGCGTACTACTACCAGACCCCGGCCGGTTGCGGCTCGACGTCGTGCGCGCAAGAGATCCTAGGAATCGGCAACCCCGCGATCTGGTGGGCCACCATTCCCGCGCTCATCGTGGTGCTCGCGGTGTGGATCGGCCGGCGCGACTGGCGCGCGGCCGGCCTGGTCACAACGTTCGCGTTCGGCTACGTGCCGTGGATCGTCCAAGAGCTACCGATCGTCCACACGACTCCCCCATGCACGCCGGCCGGCGACTGTCACCGAACGATGTTCCTGTACTACATGCTTCCGAACGTGCCGTTCATGGCCTTGCTTCTCACGATGACGATCGGGCTGCTGCTCGGTCGTCGCAGCCAATCGGAGGTCCGTCGTGGAATCGGTGCGGCCGCGACAGCGGCGTACCTCGCAGTCGTCGTCAGCCTCTTCTACTTCTTCTATCCGGTCCTGGCTGCCCGCAACATCCCGCAGTCGGAGTGGCATCGACGGATCTGGTTCACCCACTCATGCGATGCGGGGAACCGCAACCAGCATCACGAGAACGCGCCCTGCTGGATCTGAACCGGATCCAGCTCGAGGTCCGCGGCGGCCTCTGCCGGCCTTAGCTGCGCGCTGAGGCGGTCGATGCCGCGGGCGATGAGGTACGCCGGCACCAGCAGCGCGCACGCGGCAATGCCGTCCAGCCAGTAGTGGTTGGCGGTCGCCACCACCACGAAGATCGTGATCAGCCCATGCAGCAACCCGAGCCAGCGCCACCGGCTCGGACTGCACGTGACGATCGCGAGCGAGATCAGCACCGCCCATCCGACGTGGATCGACGGCATCGCGGCGTACTCGTCGGCGAGCCCCGACCCGATCGCGGCGTACACCGACTGCCCGTAGACCTGCGCGGTGTCGATCAGCCCGGTGCCGCCGATCAGACGCGGCGGCGCCACCGCGACCATCTGGATCAGCAGCGACATCGCGGTGAACGCCGCGATCGTGTTGCGCAGCAACGAATACCGGTCGCGGTGGCGCAGCCACAGCCAGACCAGGAACACCACCATCAAAGTCAGATGCGCGGTGTCGTAGTAGTAGTTCGCCGCCCGCACGATCAACGGGTGATTGATGATCAGGTCCTGCACCGACCGCTCGCTCGGCAGATGGATGACGCGTTCGGCATGCCACAGCCACTGGCCCCGGTCGACGCCGCCGGTGGTGTGTCCGCGTGTCAGCGAGTTTGCGACCTGCCACAGCGCGAAGAGCCCGCACACGACGGCAACTTCGAAGCTGGCGGCAGTGACGAATCGCGCCGCGCGGCCGGACAGCCGCGACGCGCACACGCAGATGCCGAGCATCGCGGTGGCCACGATCGTCGCCGAGTAGGCGTCCAACCGAAGCCAGGACATCCTGGCACCCTACGACTTGGGCTGGATCAGCGAACCGGCTGCGCGATCTGCCGCGGCTCCGTCGTCGGCACTTGCGGTGGCGGCAGCCCCGCGGGCGGAAGCGCAACGCGCACGACCGTGCCGCCTCCGTCACGGTTGCTGATCGACACGGTTCCGTTGTGGCCCTCGACGACCTGCTTGACGATCGACAAGCCCAGCCCTGAGCCGGGCAGCGCGCGCGCCTCGTCAGCGCGGAAGAAGCGATCGAAGACATGGGCGATCGCTTCGTCCGGAATGCCCGGACCGCGATCGGCGACGGTTAGTACGCCGAGAGCGCTCAACGACACCTCGACCTCGGCACCCGGCGGGCTGAACTTCCCGGCGTTGTCGAGCAGGTTGGCCACGGCGCGAGCAAGCCGGGCCGGGACGCCCCGCACCGCCACGGGCTCACCGTCGTACCGGAACACCAGCGACTGCCAGTGCCGCCGTGCGCGGTCGACCTCGTGACCGACGAGGTCGTCGAGCGCGACGTCCTCGAGCGAGGACTCCGGAGCCTCGCCCCGCGCGAGCTCCACGACGTCGGCGACGAGACCGGTCAGCTCGTCGAGCTGGGTGACGATTCCGTTGAGCAGCGACCGCCGTTGGTCGACAGAGAGCCGGTCGACGTCATGCAGCACCTCGACATTCGTGCGCAGGCTCGCCAGCGGCGTGCGCAGCTCGTGACTGGCGTCGAGAATCAGCTGACGCTGCTGGTCGAGGGAACGTTCGAGAGCGTCGAGCATGACGTTGAACGTTGATGCCAGCCGGCCGAGCTCGTCGGCGCCGTAGTCCTCGATTCTCGTCGTGAGGTCCCGGGTCACGGCGATCTGCTCCGCGGCCGAGGTCAGCCTGGCAACCGGACGCATCGCACGCCGTACGACGAACCATGCTCCGGCCGTGGCCATCCCGAATCCGAGCAGCACGAGCAGCAGGAAGGCGTACCTGAGCTTGTGCAGCTCGCTGACCGCCGCCGACAACGGAAGTGCGACCTGCACCGCCACAGTTCCTCGCTGCCCGCTCGAGGAGAGCACCTGCCGCTGCACGGTGAGGATGCGCATCGGGGCGCCATCGACCTGGGTGGTCCGAAGCCAGCTCCCGCCCGTCCTCGCGATCGCTATGTCCCGCGGTGTGGTCCGCAGAGCCAGCCCTCCCGGCTCGCGGATGGTGTTGCCGTCGATGTCCACGACCTGGACACTCCCGGAGCTCTCCTCCGGGTCCCGGGTGATCTCCGGCTGGTGCGTCTGCGGGTTGACGGAGATGGTCTGCGCGCTGTGCGCCTGCTTGTGGAGCTGGCCGTCGATGTTGCTGAACAGCTCGTGGTGAACCGCGATGTAAGCCACCGACACGACGGCGACGATCGCAAAGGTCGCCGCGACGGCGGCCGCTGCCGTCAGCCGGGTCCGGAGGGGGGTGTCCCGCCAGCGCTGGTCTACCCGCAGCAGGCCGTCACGCACGCGCCTCGGGAACCTCGTCACGTGTCGCCGCGCAACACGTAGCCGACGCCACGGACGGTGTGGATCAACCGGGGTTCACCGCCGGCCTCGGTCTTGCGACGCAGGTAGCCGACGAACACCTCGAGGGAGTTGCTTGTGGGCTCGGACTCCCACCCCCACACGCGATCCATGATCGTCTCGCGCGGCAGCGGCCGGCCGGCATTGCGCATGAGCAGCTCGAGCAGTGCGAACTCGGTGCGGGTCAGATCGATCGGCCGGCTGCCCCGTCGAGCCGTGTGAGCCGCGGGATCGAGCTCGAGGTCCTGATAGGTCAACGCCGCCCGGTCATCGGTGACCTCGACCGTCGTACGACGCAACAGCGCACGCAGCCGGGCGCGCAGCTCTTCCAGGGCGAACGGCTTGGTCAGGTAGTCGTCCGCACCCGCGTCGAGGCCGGCAACCCGATCACCCACCTCGTCCCGTGCTGTGAGCACGAGAATCGGCAGGTTGTCCTTCTTGCTTCGCAACGTGCGGCACACGTCGAGGCCGCCGACGTACGGCATCATCACGTCCAGCACCATCACGTCCGGACGATGCTGGCTCACCGCCTCGAGCGCCTTCACACCATTGCTCGCAGTGCTCACGCGGTAGTCATCGAGCTCCAGCGCCCGGGTCAACGCCTCCCGGAGCTGGGGGTCGTCGTCGACCACCAGCACTTGCGGTCCGGAAGGCATGACTCGATGACTGCTAGCTCGACGCCGCGTTGCCGAGCGTCGCCGTCACCGTGTGCGACTGCCCGTTGCGCGTGTAGGTCACTGACACGTGGTCCCCGGGTTGAAAGGTCCGGATCGCCGCGATGACGGCGTCAGCGCCCGCGGTGGCGTGCCCGTCGATCGCCGTGATCACGTCGCCTCCCTTGATCCCCGCCTTGGCGGCGGGTCCGTTGGCGGTCACCGAGCGCACCAGCGCCCGATCCGTGCCGTCGGCGGACGTCGCGTCTGCCAGCTGCACCCCCAGCAAAGGATGCGTCGCGTGCCCGGTCTGGATCAACTCCGACGCGATCGTCTTCGCCTGATCGATCGGGATCGCAAACCCGACACCGATGTTGCCGCTCTGCGAGCCCAAAGAGTCAGAACCGAGCGATGCGATCGCGGAGTTGATGCCGATCACATCCCCCGCCGCATCGACGAGGGCGCCCCCTGAGTTACCCGGGTTGATCGCCGCGTCGGTCTGGATCGCATCGATGACAGTTGGTTGGGTGGTCTGGCTCGACCCGCCGTTACCCAGCCCGAACCCGAACGGGTCGAGCTGCTGTTGCTGGGGCTGGTCCTGCGTCTCGACCGGGCGGTTCACCGCCGAGACGATGCCCGCGGTCACGGTGCCGGTCAGCCCGAGAGGCGAGCCCAAGGCGAGCACGGGATCGCCGACCTGGATCTGCGAGCTGTTGCCGAGCGTGGCCGGCGTGAGCCCCGTCTTGGACACCTTGATCACGGCGAGGTCGTCGAGCGGGTCGGTACCAACGATCTTCGCCGTCGCGGTCGACCCGTCGTTGAACGTCACCCCCACGGTGCCGCCGCTGCTCGCCGCCGACACCACATGGTTGTTGGTGAGGATGTAGCCGTCGGGACGAAGGATCACGCCCGACCCGGTGTCGGACTGGCTCGACGTGGCGACGTTGATCGACACCACCGAGGGCAGCACCTTTGCCGCGATGGCGGCGTACGAGTGCGGGTTCGACGTCAACGACGCCGGGTTCGCGCTGCTGATCGTCAGCCCGGACCCCGAGGCCGAGGATCCGTTGTGGTGGTTGATCGCCTCGGCGCCGATTGCGGCGCCCCCGCCGCCGAAGACGAACGCCGTGACGGCAAGCAGGGCCGCGGTTCCACGACGTGACCGGGAACTCGCGACTGCGCCACCTGCCGGGTAACCGCTCGGTGCCGCCGGTGGCGGGAAGTCGTACGGCGCGCCGGGCATCGGCTGCGTCGATGCTGCGCCGGTCGCACCGGGATCCGGGTCACCGGGGCGAGGTGCTGACGCCGGAAACCAGAACAGGTCGTCGTCGCTCATGTGTGGTGCTCCTCCGTCATCTCTACCCAACGACGGTGCACATCAGTGCTGAATGAATGCTGAGACGAACCTCCGGGTCTGCTGTGCCCGGATTGCTCGGAGTTCTCACACTCTTCACTCGCTTGCGTTGACGCGCCGCGCCAGATGCGCGCAACACTGGTCAGGTGACCGATCCCCGCGAGCTCGCCAACGCCGCCCGTGATGCGGGTAGCCGGGCGGTCGAACGGACCACGGAGGCAGTGGTTGGAGCGGTAGCGGTCGCGAAGCCGAAGCTGCGCGGCTGGCTGCACGCGGCGACCTCGCCGGTGGCTCTTGCGGCGGGGGTTGTCCTGATCGTGCTCGCGCCCACCGGGCCTGCGACCATCGCGGCCGTGGCCTACGCCGTCACGTCCGTCCTGCTCTTCACGACGAGCGCGATCTACCACCGCGGCAACTGGTCACCTGCGGTCGAGCGTCGCCTGAAGCGACTCGATCACGCGAACATCTTCCTGCTGATCGCGGGGTCCTACACGCCGTTCGCCGTACTCGCGCTCAAGGGCGAGGACCGAGTCGCGATGCTGTTCGCCGTGTGGGGCACCGCGCTGCTCGGCGTCGCGTTTCGCGTCTTCTGGGTGAGCGCTCCGCGCTGGCTGTACGTCCCGATGTACATCGGGCTCGGCTGGGCCGCTGCCTTCGTCCTCTCGCCGCTGCTGCGCGGTGCCGGCGTGCCCGCGTTCGTCCTGATCGTCGTGGGCGGCACGCTCTACACGATCGGTGGCTTGGTCTACGGCTTGAAGCGACCGAACCCCAGTCCGCGCTGGTTCGGCTTCCACGAGATCTTCCACTCGTGCACGATCGCGGCGTTCGTCTGCCAGTACATCGCCGCGTCGTTCGTGGTGTACCGCGCGGCTTAACCTTCTGCGGCTGCCTCGACCATGCTCGGCGCCGCGACCACCCGGTTGCGCCCCCGCTCCTTCGCGGCGTACAACGCGGCATCAGCGGCGCTGAAGACCTCGTGCACGGTGTCGGCGGACGCCGGGAACTCGGCGAGCCCAATCGACAACGTGGGCAGCGGCTGCAGCACGGACGCCGCCTCCTCCGCACGTCGCTGCCAGCCTTCGCTGAGCAGCTCGCAGCGGTGGGTGCCCTCCGCCAAAGAGGTGTCAGCAAAGAGGATGACGAACTCCTCGCCGCCGAAGCGGGCCACCACATCTTCGGACCGCGTCGTCTCGAGCAGGAATCGGCCGAGGTGACGCAGGACCGCATCGCCGCCATGGTGGCCGTGCGTGTCGTTGAACACCTTGAAGTGGTCGAGATCGAGGATCGCGACGGACAGCTGCTTCCCGCGGCGGCGGGCTCGCTGCATCTCCCGTTCGAGCGACTCGTCGAGGAAGCGGCGGTTGAACAGCCCGGTGAGCGGGTCACGGATCGACTGGTCGCGCAACGTGTCGCGCAGCCGGATGTTGGCGAGCGTGAGACCCCACTGGTCTCGCACCAGGGTCGCGAGCTCCTCGATCCGCACCAGCGACGATCCGTGGGTGGCGCGGGAGTCGACCCGCAGGTGCACCACGCCGAGGGTCTCGGTCTGCGCGATCAGCGGCACGCAGATCGACCACTCCGTGCCTGCGGGCACGTGCGGGCACGGCAGCGCGAGCGCGTCCTGGCCGAGCTGGTGGACCCGACCGGTGCGCAGCGCCCAGCAGTCCTCGGTGCGGAACGGCTCGGCCGGTGTCAGCCCTTCCCACGTCGCGACCGGCTCCAACAGCTCGCGGTCGGACGATGCGGTGTAGACACCGCCCGGGACGCCTTCGAACAGCCCGGCCCCGGCACGGGCGATGACCTGCATCGCCTCCTCCAGCCGCGCGCAGCTCTGCATCACCTGGCTGGCCCGGGACAGCGCGGACATGTCGCGCGACCTGGCCTCGAGGTCCATGACCACGGCCTGCAGCCGGGCGTTCGCCCCGCGCAGCTCCTGCTCGGTGCGCTTCCGGTCGCTCGCGTCGCGAACCGCAGCCGACACGAACGTGCCTTCGTCGGTGATCAGCGGGCTGAGGCTGATGTCGACCGGGAACTCGGTTCCGTCGGCTCGAAGCGCGGTCAGCTCGAGGCCCGACCCCATCGGGCGGTTGCGGGGGTCGCGCACGTAGCTGCTGCGATGACGCGGATGGCCGGAACGGGCCCGATGTGGGACCAGCATCTCGAGCGAGCGGCCGACCAGCTGGTCGCGGTTCCAGCCAAAGAGAAGCTCAGCCTTGCGGTTGGCGACCAGGATCGTGCCGTCGGCATCGACGACGACGATTCCGTCCGGCGCGGTCTCGAGAAGCTGGGCGTAGAAGTCGGGACTGCGTCGAGCGGACCGCGTGCCATCAGGAGAATCGGCCTGCAGCGGCACACCGCCCGGCAACGTGGTCACGTCGACGGACTGCATGGGGCCAGCATCGATCCTTACCAGAGCCCGCGACATAGCCAGATCTGACCAATTCGATCGACGTAGCAAGAGCTCCGAGTCCTGATTCCACCGAATCCGCCGCGCGTTAGCCTCGCGTGGTGCACCCCGGTGTGTCTCGTCGCGAGCTTCTCGCCGGCGGCGTCGCGGCAGCGGGACTGGCCGGTCTCAGCGGCGGCCTGGCGGGAGCATCCGCTACGGCACGGATCGACCACCGCCGCCGACCGCTACGCGAGCCCGGCTCGCTCCCACATCCCGCGCGCCCGGCCGGCACGCCCGACGCGAGCATCCCGATCGAGCACGTCGTCGTCGTGATGATGGAGAACCACTCGTTCGACAACTACTTCGGGATGCTGCCTAGGAGCGGGCAGCGACTGGCCGACGGCTTCCGCTTCGACCGGCACGGCCGGCCCACCGACGCCAATCCCACCAAGGGCGGATACATCCGCTCGTTCCGGATGCCGTCGACCTGTCAGCCGGAGCACGAGCCCAACCAGAGCTGGGACGGCACGCACACGGCCATAGCGGGCGGCAAGATGACCGGCTTCGTGACGGCGAGCGGTGACACCGCGATGGGTTACTGGGACGAAGCCGACCTGCCGTTCTATTACGGCATCGCGAAGCACTTCACGCTGGCGAATCGCTGGTTCTGCTCGGCGCCTTGCCAGACCTACCCGAACCGCCGCTACCTGATGGCGGCGACGTCGTACGGGCTGATCGCGACGACACTTCCCGGGCCGAACGATCCGCCGCCGCCCCACGGCACGATCTTCGATCGGCTCAACGCGCACGGGATCTCGTGGAAGAACTACTTCACCGACCTGCCGCAGACCGCGATCATCCCGTCGATCGTCAAGCGCAACCCGACACACCTGGCATCGATCGCGAACTTCTATGTGGACTGCGCGACCGGCAGCCTGCCGGCGGTGTCGTTCGTCGACCCCGACTTCGGGCTCGCTGACGTGATCGGCGGACTCGCGCCCGGCTCGACGATTCCGACCTCCGTCCGCGCACAGGGTCAGGACGAGGAGAACCCGCAGAACATCGACTTCGGGGAGGCGTTCGTCGCCCAAGTCGTCAACGCGGTCATCAACTCCCCGGCCTGGAAGCGGACCCTCCTGGTCTGGCTGTACGACGAGCACGGCGGCTACTACGACCACGTCCCGCCGCCACGCGCTGTCGCGCCAGACGCGATCAAGCCGATCCTCAACGGTGCACACGCCAAAGGCGGGTTCGACATCTACGGCCCGCGGGTGCCCGCCGTCGTCATCTCACCGTGGTCGCGGCCCCACGCCGTCACCAACGTCGTCCACGACCACACCTCGGTGTTGAAGTTCATCGAGCAGAAGTGGAACCTGCCGGCGATGACGCGGCGTGACGCGAACGCTCATGGCCTTCACGACTTCCTCGACTTCAGCCGGCCGCGCCTGATCGAGCCACCCGACCTGCCGGCACCGGCGAACCCGGTCGCCACAGACCGCCACTGCGTCACCACCGAGCCGAAGCGCCCGGTCCGGAAGACGAAGTAGCTAGGTCGACTCGGTGAGGCTGCTCGGGTCCCGCCACGCCTGGATGAACGCCGCTGCCACCGTGGCCACGTTGTCCGCCGACAGCTGCCGGTAGACGAAGAACTGGAACGGGAAGCCGGGCAGGTGCAGCGGGTCGCCGCCGCCGTCCGATACGCCGCGGAACCCGATGAAGGGAAGGTGCGCGGCACGCGCCGCCTTCGCAACCTCGGCGGTCTCCTCGTCCGAGCTGACGTAGTGCCCCGGCGGAGCTGCCGTCGAGCTGAAGTAGCCGGTGAAGAAGTCGGGGCTCACGAACGGCAGCAGCTGCTGCAGCAGTGCCACGGGGTTCGCCGGAGTGACGTTGTCGGACTCACACGGGCGGCAGCCGAACACGTCGCCGCCACCCGGGATGCACGGCAGGGCCTTGCCGCCGAACGGATCCGTCGTCAGCCCGTCACCACCGACCTTGAACGTCGGCGTGTGCGTAACAGTGACGGCGGGACCGACCTCTGGGTCGAGGTGAAGGCACAGTGGATCGCCGGCGTGGTTGTCCCGCGAGAGCCGATAGCGGTGCTGGCGCTGCACCCGCCGGGCGACGCGCTCCATCGCCTTGCTGACCGGGATGAAGTGCTTCCCGTCCTCCGTCCATCGCGCGGCAGCGTTGACGTCGCCGATGAAGTCGCCGCCCGCCACGCCGGAGAAGACGATCCCGGTGATGGACTGTCGGCCACCACAACGGAAATGCGACAGCGCCAGGCGGGTCGTGTCGCGGGCGTTGACCGGCCCGGTGCCCAGGAGAGTGAGTACGGCGCGGTGGCCGGCAAGGGTTCCGGTGTAGAAGGTGTGACTGCCCACCGCGAGCGGCTTGCCGCCCCGCGGTTCGGTCCGTGCCAGCAGCGGCGCGAGCTCCTCGGGCTCCGCCGACAGCACCAGCAGCTGCGGTGAGCAGTCCCGCGCTGCCGCCGCACGGTGCGACGTCGAAGCATTGGCGGCGACGGTCGCGCCGCCGAGCGACATGACAGCTGCCACACCAACCGCGACCATCCGGCCGAATCGTGCGCTCATGTGCTCCCTCGATCGCCGCCTTGCTACCGATCAACGATTCGGGACCCGCTAAGGCAATCCTCTACCGGTGGCGCGGGTGAGTGCCGCCTTTCGGCCGGGTCCGCGTGGGCGTCGGCGGCGGTGGCTGCCCGTGCTCGTATCCCTCGACGAGCCCGGGTTCGGGATTGGAGGGCTTGGCCAGCGTCGGCGGCTCGAGGAACGTCGCCTTGGATGGGTCGAGGAAGTCGGCGATCGTGCGCGCGTTCGCGTCGCGCCGGGTCAGCGCCGGCAGGTTCCACTGCCGCTCGATGGTGGCCAGCACCGAGGTGTGATCGTGCACGACGTTGGTGACGTCGTGCTTGCGTGAGTAGGGGCTGATGACCACGGCAGGAACCCGCGGCCCGTAGATGTTGTACGAGCCGGGCACGTTGTCCTTGCTCAGACCCGGCTTCCAGCCGTCAGGCTTCAGTGCCCGCGAAGGCGGGACGTGGTCGTAGTAGCCGCCGTGCTCGTCGTACAGCCAGATCATCAGCGTGCGGCCCCATTTCGGGCTGCTCATCACCGCGTTGGCGATGCGGGCGACGAAGTTCTCGCCGAGCTGGACGTCTTCGGGGTTCTCCTCGGACTCGCACGTCGTCTCGACAATCCGGTCCGGGGTCGACACGAGCGTCGAAACCGGCGCGGGAAGGGAGTCGAGCACGCCGGGCAGCACGCCCTGCGCGGCTCCCATGTTGCAGTCGACCAGGCTGACGGCGGGAAGCGTGCCCGCCGCCGCGTCGATGTAGAACTGCTCGATCCGCTGGTAGTGCGTGGGATACCGCTTCACGGTGCCGGCGATGATCGCCGAGGTCGGAAGGTCAGTGAAGTAGTTCGACCAGGAGATGTTGTGCTTGCTCAGCTGGTCCCAGATCGTGCCGTTGGGCGGGTAGCGCGTCACGGTTGCGGTGTCCGTGCTGATCACGCCGGAGGCGGTAGCCGCCATGTAGAAGCGCCGATTCGGATAGGTCTGGCATGGCGCCGAGCAGAACCAGCGGTTCGCGAGCGTGAACGTCTTCGCGAGCGAGTAGTAGAAGGGCAGGTCGTCCTCGGTGTAGTAGCCCATCGAGCCCGGGCCGGTCGCCGCGAAGCCGGTCATCTTGCCGCCGGCGATCTGGAGATGCGTGTCGTTCCAGCTCTGGCTGCCAGTGTCCTGGGTACCGATCGCGCCGGACTGCGGGTAGACGTACATCCGCTCCTTGCCCAGCGGGTTCCAGTTGATCGGCTCGTCGCGCTTGTTGAAGGTGAAGCCGTCAGCTTTCGGCTGGCCGCAGACCGGCAGCATGCCGAGGTAGTTGTCGAAGGAGTGGTTCTCCTGCATGACCAGGACGATGTGGTCGAACGGGAAGGCGCCGGTGAACTTCCCGACCGGCCGCTGCGGGAACGGCAGCGCGCCGGCTTCGCGGATCCGGTGCCGCCTCGTGGTCGACGCGAGCGCGCCGCGCCACGGGCCGACCGCACCGACGGCCGCCGCGGCCGCGCCGTACTGCAAGACGCGCCGGCGGGTCAGGTGGACGCTATGGCCGTCGGGGTAGCGAATCGGATCCACCCGAAGTACTTCGGCGGGAGCTGTCACGCGCCTGCCACGACAAGGGAAACGGGTGGTGAACTCCTTGCTCGCTATCCGGTCAGCAATCTCTGCGCAGGTCCATCCTGCGCCTGCGAGTGGCGGTCCCGGCCCGGACCGCATCCGCCCAGAAGTTTGGACGCACTCAGTACATTCCGCCCATTCCGCTCGCGCGCCCCGGCTCGGAAAGTCGAGTCATGGGACATCTTCCTCGACAGGACTTTCCGACCGCGCACCTCGCGAGCGGGCGCAACGCCGCACGATCAGTGCTCGTTGCGTGCCTCACCCTTGTTGCGGGCCTCGTGATTTGCGCGCCAGCCTCAGCAGCCGCCCGGGGCGTGCACCCCTCGCTGCCCTACCCGGGGCGGTCGCAGCGATCAGGGCCGGGCTCCACCGCCCGCCGCCGAAACATCGCGCCCTCGCCGTCCTTCGTCGGCGTATGCGCAAGGAAGGGCCCGAACAGCTCGGAATGCATCAAGGAGGCCGTTCTCGCGATCGAGCATGCCCGCTCTTTCGAACGGATGAGGAAGCGGGCCTTCGTGTTGCCGGACAATTACCGAAGCCTTAGCACCCCCGAGCAAACCTTCGTCGTCACCGACCTCGAGCGAGTAGACCGGGGGCTGCGGCCATGGACCGGGCTGACCGCGAGGCTCGACTCGGTCGCCCACTCGGCTGCGGTCACTCGCACCGATCCCAGTCTCGAGACGTCCGCAATGCAGGCAATGCACGTCAACGAGCTGGGTTCTATCTGGGCCGGTGACTTCGGGCCGCTGTCATCGGACTACGACTGGATGTACAACGACGGATACCGACGCAGCGGCAGCATCAACATGGACTGTGTCCGTCCGAAGGCGCCGGGGTGCTGGGGCCACCGAGACAACATTCTCGACAAGGCGGCCGGCTACTCGACCCTCTCGGCAGGTGCGGGTGCAGCGAGGCCGCTGGGGAGCTCGATCGCGGAGATATTCGTTGCCGGCGACGGTGACCGGCCCGGGTACGTCTACACCTGGAAGCAAGCTCTCGCACACGGCGCGAACGGCCACCGCGCCAAGGCGGGGTGACGATGGCGGACGGACATCGTCGCGGGCTCCCTCGGCTGCTACGTCAGCGTGCGGCTGAGGTGACAAGCCCGATCGCAGGGCAGACCATGGCCGCGTGAGCCTGTTCAAACGCAAACCCCAGGAAGCGCCCGCACCGCCGCCCACCTTCGCGCAGCAGATCGAGGTGCTGGCGACGACGGCTGGCCGGCCGTCGTTGACCGCTCGCTCCGACTTCGTCAAGAAGGTCGACTGCCCCCAGTGCGGCGGTACGAAGCGACTGCCCTCGGTCACGGCGTACGTGTACTGCGACTACTGCGGCGCGCTCATGGACTACGACTTCCGGATGGCGAACCGCGACACGAACGCGGGTCTGACCAACACCGTCTACCACCACCTCGCGGCGCCGTGGCAGGCGCACATGGCGATCGCCCGAGCCAACGGCGACGCCGATGCGCTGCGCACTCACTACCGGACGATCTTCACCGAGTGGGTGCGCCAGTGCCCGCAAGCCGTGTCGCCGCGCTGCGCGAACGACGAGGACTTTCGCGCGCGCATGATCACCTACCTCGTCGAGAGCGCGGTCAGCAAGGACCTGGACCCGACGCAGCAACCGCTCGAGGCCGAGATGCAGGTCCGCGCGAACTCCCTGGTGCGGGTGCCGATGGGCGACGGCGCCTGGCGAGTCGAGAACGGCTTCTGGGATTACGCCGAGCTGTTCAAGAAGCAGGTGGACCTGGCGTACGCGCACATGGCGGAGACCGGCGTGCTCGCGCTCGATCCGGACGAGGGGCCCGCCGGCGTACCGCTTCGGATGGAGTACTCGACGTTCTGCCAGGGCTGGATCTCTCACCTGTCGCCCGAGGACGGCGAGAAGCTGCTCGCGATGTACGGCCTCACGGGTGAGTACGAGGAGTACCAGGAGATCGACACCGAGTCGATGCAGTGCGCCGGCTGCGGCGCGCATCTGGAGACCCTGCCGGGCGCCACGGCCGTGATCTGCGACGGCTGCGGACGAAAGCTGGATCTCGGCGGCGGGACGACGCCGTGCCAGGGGTGCGGGGCTCCGCTGTCATTCCCGATCGGCGTCAACCAGCTGAGCTGCCCGTACTGCGCGACCGCGACCGCCCGCACCTGAAGACCCCGAGCCCAACCTTTTCGGCGTCTCAACGCCCGGGAGACGCCCATATCGATGGGCTCGGCGCTTGTGGAGCTGAGGGTGTGTAGTTCCACGACATCGTTGATAGATGAGTCGCGACATCGTTGATACTCCGGTTCTCGATCATGGTCGATGTCGAAGGCCAGGGTCATCGTTCTTGCTGTCGTCCATCAGGGCCTGACCAAGGCGGAGGCGGCTCG
>DASZOU010000030.1:0-74326 GCA_035550655.1 Mycobacteriales bacterium | reverse complement strand
GGGCTGGGGGTCCGGCCGGGGCCGGGGGTCGAGGGGCAGCCGGAGCAGCCGTCGCCGGGACCGGTGGGGGGCCGGCGCCGAACGCCGGGGGCACCGACTGCGGCGCCCCGGGCTGACCGGGGGCGCCAGGGTGACCAGCGGGGCCAGGGTGACCAGTTGGGGCAGGGTGACCGGCGCCGCCGGCGTGGCCGGGAGCCGGCGGGCCGGCGTCCGGACGGGGCGCGGGCCTCGCCGGAGCAGCGGGCTCGACGCTCGGGCGCGCGTCGAGGTCGGCGATCGACGACTGCAGGTAAGCCCGCAACCGGGTACGGAACTCCCGTTCGAAGCCACGAAGCGCCGTGATCTCGGCCTCGAGGTCCTTGCGCTCGTCCTCCAGCGACGCCAGCCGATTGTTGTGCGCAGCCTGCGCCTCATGCTCGAGCGCCGCGGCTTTGAGTCGCGCCGAGTGCACGATGCTCTCCGCCTCCGTGTTGGCCTGCGCGATCGCTTCTTCGGCGGTCTTCTGCGCCATCATCAGCGTCCTGAGGGCAGCGTCCGGCTCGTCGACCGCCGCCGCGACCGGCACCGGAACCGGCACCGGGGGTGGGGGCGGCGGAGGTGCGGGGGCCGGTGCCGCCGGGGGCGGTGCCGGCGTCGGGCCCTGCGGGCGGGTCTGTGTCGCCGCCGCAGCCGCCTGGCGCAGCGATGAGTTCTCGCCGATCAGCCGGCGGAGCTCTTCTTCGATCTCGTCGAGGAAGTTGTCGACCTCGTCCTCGTCGTACCCCGGTTTGAAGCGCACCACGGTGAACCGCTTGTTCTGGACGTCCTGTGGTGTGAGCGGCATTTCACGTCACCTTCGGGGAATCGGGGAAGCGGGCGTTCGGTCAGGTGTACGGCGACAAGATCACGATCAGGGCGTACGCGGCGAAGAACAACACCATGAAGGACAGGTCGAGCGACACGCGCCCGAGTCGCAGCGGCGGGATCACCCGCCGCAGCGCCTTCAGCGGCGGGTCGGTCGCCGAGTAGGCGAGCTCCAGCGCGGCTGCGACGAGGCCGGTCGGCCGGTAGCTGCGGGCGAACATCATCACGTAGTCCATGACCAGCCGGACGAACAGCAGGCCGACCAGCACCCAGAGGACGTAGATCCCGATGATCGCCGCGATCATGATGCGGCCATTGTGGGCGTGATCACGCTAGCTCTGGTTGAAGAAGCCAGCCCCCGCCAGCCGAGACTTGTCCTCGGCGGTGATCTCGACGTTTGCCGGGGTCAGCAGGAAGACCTTCTGGGTCACCCGCTCGATGCTGCCGTGACGGCCGAAGACCAGGCCGGCCGCGAAGTCGACCAGCCGTTTGGCGTCGGAGTCCTCCATGTCGGTGAGGTTCATGATCACCGGGGTGCCGTCGCGGAAGTGCTCGCCGATGACCCGCGCCTCGTTGTAGTTGCGGGGATGCACCGTCGTGATCCGGTAGGCCTCGAGGGCATCGATCGGTTCCGGGCGCGCCGGCCGCTCCAGCCGCTCGTCGGGGCGGGTGACCCGAAGCACGGGCTCCTCAGTGCGGCGGACCACGTGGGCGCGGTCGTCGAAGCCCCCCTCGTCGTACTCGCCGTCGAGGTCTTCATCCTCGACCAGGCCGAGATAGACGGCCATCTTGCGCATCGCGCCGGCCATTCGACGTCCTCCGGTCAATCGGTCATCCGCACGCACGAGCGCACGAATGTTCGTTCAGGCTAACCGACGACAGGCGTTCGACCGCCGAGCAACGCCGTTCCGACACGCAGGTGTGTCGCGCCGTTCGCGACCGCGGCCTCGAGGTCGCCGCTCATCCCCGCCGACAGCATCGTCGCGGCCGGGAAGGCCGCTCTGACCTGCGCCGACACTGCCGCGAGCCGGCGGTACGGCGGGCTCGGATCGACCCCGGGGGGCGCGACGGCCATCAGCCCGGCCAGCCGCAGCCCCGCCGTGGCGGCTACCAGCTCGGCGAGGGCGAGGACCTGGTCCGGTGCAGCGCCGCCCCGCCCGGCGGTGCCGGGCGGGTCCAGCGACACCTGCACCAGCGCCTCGACCGTGCGGCCCGCGGCCACTGCCGCGGCCCCGAGCGCCGCCGCCAGCTCCGGCCGGTCCACGGAGTGCACGACGTCGGCATAGCCGACGACCGAATGGCACTTGCGCCGTTGCAGCTGCCCGATGAAGTGCCAGCGGAGCTCGGGGCGGCCTACCGCCCCGTGCTTCGCGGCCGCCTCCTGGTCGCGGTTCTCCCCGATGTCGGTCACGCCGAGGTCGGCAAGCAGGACGACATCGGTGGCCGGATACGTCTTGGTCACGGCGATCAGCGTCAGCTCAGCCGGGTCCCGCCCTGCGGCCGCAGCGGCCGAGGCGATCCGCGCCTGCACCCGCTCGAGGTTCGTGGCCAGCTCCACGCGGCGGCCCTGCTGCAGCTCAGCCATCGCCGGACAGCATGACGATGCCGGCGAAGCGGCCGGTCGTCCCGTCGCGACGGTAGGAGAAGGACCGGGAGTCCTCGACGGTGCAGATCCCGACCGCGCTGACCGTCACCGATGCCGACCGCAACAGCGTGAGCGCCCCGGCGGCCAGATCGAGCCCCGGGGTACCCGCGACGGTCAGGCAGGCCGTCCCCGGCACGGCGGCATCGACCTCGTCGCGCATGGCCTCGGGCACTTCGTAGCAGCCGCCGCAGATCGCGGGCCCGATGACCGCGGCCAGGCGTCCGGGCGCGGCGCCGAGGTCGGACATCGCGGCCAGCGTGGCCTGCAGGACGCCCGCCGCCAGCCCGCGCCGCCCGGCATGAGCCGCGGCGACGACTCCGGCAACCGGGTCAGCAATCAGCACGGGCATGCAGTCGGCGACCAGCACCCCGAGCGCGACGTCCGGGCGATCCGTCACCAGGGCGTCGCACCCGGTCCCGACGGCGCGGACATCGACCTCATCCGCGGCGCTGCTGACGACGCCGACCACGGCGCCGTGGACCTGCTCCGGGAACGCCACAGGGGCAGCGCCGAGCAGCGCCTCGACTGCCGACCGGTTCGCGCGCACCGCCGCCGGGTCGTCGCCGACGTGCAGCGCAAGGTTCAGACCGTCCCAGGGCGCCACGCTGACGCCACCCGAGCGGGTCGTGAAGCCCGCGAGCGCCCCTGGCAGCGCGGCGCCGAGCAGCTCGACGCCGGCCACCTACTTCAGGAAGTCGGGGACGTCGAGGTCGTCGGAGTCGTCGAACACGATCGTGCGCCGCGGCGGCACCGGTCGCGAGGAGACGCGGGCCGGCTCCCGGGGGGGCTCCGCCGCCGGTTCCGGCGCCCGGCGAGGCGAGCGCACGGGGGGCGGTGGCGCCTCCTCGGTGAGCTCCGCCAGCAGCAAGTCGTCGTCTTCCTCGTCGTCGGCTACCTCGACGACCGGCGCCGGGCGCTCGACGCGCCGCGGCTCGTAGCTGCGCGCCCGCGGCATTCCGCCGTCGAAGCCGGCGGCGATGACCGTGACCCGGACCTCGTCGCCGAGGGCGTCGTCGATCACCGCGCCGAAGATGATGTTGGCCTCGGGGTGAGCCGCCTCGGCGACGAGCTGGGCGGCCTCGTGGATCTCGAACAGGCCGAGGTCGCTGCCACCCGAGACGTTCATGAGCACGCCGTGGGCGCCCTCGATCGATGCCTCGAGCAGCGGCGAGGCGATCGCGCCCTCCGCGGCCACCAGGGCCCGGTCGTCGCCGCGGGCGGAGCCGATGCCCATGAGCGCGGTGCCCGCCCCGGTCATGACGGACTTCACGTCCGCGAAGTCGAGGTTGATCAGGCCCGGCGTGGTGATCAGGTCGGTGATGCCCTGCACACCCGAGAGCAGCACCTGGTCGGCCGAGTGAAACGCCTCGAGCACGCTGACCCGCTTGTCGCTGATCGACAGCAGCCGGTCGTTGGGGATGACGATGAGGGTGTCGACCTCCTCGCGGAGGGCGGCGATGCCTTCCTCGGCCTGCACCGAGCGTCGCTTGCCTTCGAAGCCGAACGGCCGGGTCACGACGCCGATGGTCAGCGCGCCCAGCTCGCGGGCGATCCGGGCCACGACCGGCGCGCCGCCCGTGCCGGTGCCACCGCCCTCACCGGCGGTGACGAAGACCATGTCGGCCCCCTTGAGGACCTCCTCGATCTCCTCGACGTTGTCCTCGGCTGCCTGCCGGCCGACCGCGGGGTCGGCGCCGGCACCCAGGCCGCGGGTGAGGTCACGGCCGACGTCGAGCTTCACGTCGGCGTCGCTCATCAGCAGTGCCTGCGCGTCGGTGTTGACCGCGATGAACTCGACCCCCTTGAGGCCGACCTCGATCATCCGGTTCACGGCGTTGACGCCCCCACCCCCGATGCCGACAACCTTGATCACGGCGAGGTAGTTCTGCGGTGCGGCCACGAGCCTCATGCCTCTCAGTACAGGGTCGATGAAGGTGTTGCGCGGTCCTGTGGCGGCGCCCGCACCACCGACGACCCGGGGAAGGTGTCGCCGACGCCACGGCGCCGCGCTCAGTTCCTGTCTAGACTCTCAACCTCGAGTGAAGGGTTGGGCTTTCCACGCTCGAAGCCCGGGGACACTAGGCCGCGGACCGGAATCTGGTCAAGGCCGGATGAGCCTTCTCCCGCGTAACTACCTCAGAAGTTCACTTTCACAAGAGTCTCTACCTCAACTCAAAGATCAAGTTTTCCAGGCTCAGCGCTGGCTGGCGAGCTCGTCCAGGACAGCTGGGCCGATCATCGTGACGTCGCCGGCGCCGATCGTCACCACCACGTCCCCTGGCCGGGCCAGGCCCGCGACCAGCGCCGGGACCGCCGACCACGACGGCTCGAAGTGCACGCGGGCCGGCGGCAGCGGAACCGCGGCCGCGATCAGACCGCCGGTGACGCCGGGCAGCGGATCCTCACGGGCGGCGTACACCTCCATGACGACCACCTCGTCGGCCGCCCCGAGGGCGGCACCGAAGTCCGCCGCGAAGCGCTCGGTCCGGCTGTAGAGATGGGGCTGGAAGACCGCGATCACCCGGCCGTCGCGGGCGGCGCCGCGCGCCGCCACGAGCGCGCCGCGCGCGACCTCGGTCGGGTGGTGGGCATAGTCGTCGAAGACCCGCACTCCCCCGGCGATGCCCTTGAGCTCGAACCGCCGCCGCGCCCCCGAGAAGCCCGCGACGCCGCGCGCCAGGTCGGCGAACGGCAGCCCGACCGCAAGTCCCAGACCGAGGGCGCCGGCGGCGTTGACGGCGTTGAACTCGCCCGGGACATTCAGCGCCACCCGGCCGAGCCGCCGGCCGTTCGCCACGAGGTCGAAGCTCGAGCCGCCCGCCGTCACGGTCAACCCGTCGATGCGGACGTCGGCGTCGGCCGCGGTCCCGAAGGTGCGAACGTCCAAGCCCCGGGCCCGGCCGAGGTCGACCAACGCCAGCGACCCCGGGTCGTCCGCACCGAGCAGCAGCGGTCCGCCGGTCTCCACCCGCCGTACGAAGTCCTCGAACGCGGCGAGCACCGCCCCGCTGTCGCCGTAGTTGTCGAGATGATCCGCCTCGACGTTGGTGATGACCGCGCCGCGCGGTGACAGCAGCAGGAACGACCCATCGCTTTCGTCGGCCTCGGCGACGAAGTACTCCCCGGTCCCGTGGTGAGCGTTCGAGCCCGGCTCGTTGAGATCCCCGCCGATCGCATAGCTCGGGTCGCGGCCACAGGCATGCATCGCGACGGTGAGCATGGACGTCGTCGTCGTCTTGCCGTGCGTGCCGGCCACGGCGAGCCCGATCCGGTCGGCCATCACCGAGGCGAGGGCGGCAGCCCGCGGCAGCACCCGGCGACCCGAGGCGCGGGCGTGCTGCAGCTCCGGGTTTCCCTCGCGGATCGCGCTCGACACGACGACGGTGTCCACGGCGTCGACGTGCGCGGCGTCATGGCCGAGGGCAATCTCGGCCCCGAGCGCCCGGAGTGCCGCGAGCGCCGCCGACTCCTTCGCGTCACAGCCGCTCACAGCCAGGCCGCGGGCGAGGAGGATGCGCGCGATCCCGCTCATCCCCGCGCCCCCGATGCCCATCAGGTGGACGCGGCCGAGGTCGGCGGCGCCCGGGATCTCCCCCGGCGACTCGACCAGCCCGCTAATGACGTCCTCCAACCGCGCGTCGCACCAGATCGGCCAGCTCGCGATCGGCATCGAGCCGGCCGAAGCCGCGAGCAGCCTCCCCCATCGTGCGTCGGCGAACCGGATCCGTGACAAGCGGCAGCATCGAGGCGCGCAGCCACTCAGGCGTGAGATCCGCGTCGGCCACCATCAGGCCGCCACCGGCAGCCACCACCGGCTCGGCGTTGAGGCGCTGCTCGCCGTTGCCGATCGGCAGCGGGACGTAGATCGCCGGCAGCCCCAGTGCGGTCAGCTCGCTGACCGTGTTGGCACCGGCCCGGCCAAGCACGAGATCGGCGGCCGCGTAGGCCAGCTCCATGTGGTCGACGTACTCGACCACGACGTACGGCGGGTCGGCTGCCGGGTCGGCGAGCCGGACCGCCTTGCCGGTGCCGCACACGTGAAGCACCTGCACCGCCGCCTCCCGCAGCTCAGCGGCGAGGGCAGGGACCACCTCGTTGAGTCGCTGCGCCCCGAGCGACCCGCCGAACACCAGCAGCGTCGTCCGGTCCGGGTCGAGCCCGAACGACGCACGGGCGGCCGACCGGATGGTGCCGGGGTGCAGGGACACGATCTCTGCGCGAAGCGGCAGCCCGGTGCGGACGGCATGCCGCAGCGGGGTGTCCGGAAAGGAGACCGCGACGTGCTCGGTGAGCCGGGCCCCCAGCCGGTTCGCGAAGCCGGGCCGGCTGTTCTGCTCGTGAACCACGATCGGGACCTTTGCCTGCCGCGCCGCCAGGTACGCCGGGGCCGCGACGTACCCGCCGAAGCCCACCACGACGTCGGCATCAAGGTCGTCGATCGCGCGACGAGCCTCCCGGACAGCTCGTCCGAGGTTCGCCGGAAGCCGCAGCAGGCTCAGCGACGGCCGTCGCGGCAGTGGAACCTTCGGCAGCGGGTGCAGCCGGTAGCCCCTCGCCGGGACCAGCCGGGCCTCGAGCCCTGACTCGGTGCCGAGCGCGACGATCTCGGTGCTCGGGTCGTCGGCCACGAGCCGATCCGCGAGCGCGAGCAGCGGTGAGACGTGGCCGGCGCTGCCACCGCCTGCCAGCACGACCTTCATCGCGCCGAGCGCCTGTTCCCCTTCGCCGCCCGGCGCGCCGCCAGCGCCTTCGCCGTCGCGGGCTCGCGACGCGCGAACGAGATCAGCATCCCGATCGCGAACATCGTCGGCACGAGAGCCGAGCCGCCGAAGGACACGAGCGGCAGCGGGATCCCCGTGATCGGCAGCAGGCCGACGACGGCACCCATGTTCACAAGCGCCTGGCCGAGCAGCCACGCGGTGACACCGGCCACCGCGAGCTGGCTGAACCGATCACGGCACCGTTGAGCGATGCGGATCGCGGCGTACGCGAGCAGCGCGAACAGCCCGATGACGAGAAGGGTGCCAAGCAGGCCGAGCTCCTCGCCGATGATCGCGAAGATGTAGTCGGTGTAGGTGTTGGGCAGGTAGCCGAACTTCTCCCGGCTGCCGCCGAGGCCGACACCGAACCAGCCGCCCGACGACAGCGCGTAGAGGCCCTGGCAGGCCTGGTACCCCACCGAGAGCGCATGCTGCTGGGCGCACGGGTCGCGGAAGCCCACGAGCCGCTGCAACCGGTACGGCTCGGTGATGGCCAGCAGCCCCGCGGCGCCGCCGAGCGCGAGTCCCAGGCGGGAGAACAGTCCGAGCGGGGCACCCGCCGTGAACAGCAGCGCGAGCAGCACCAGCATCAGGACGATGGTCGTGCCCATGTCCGGCTCGGCCATGACGAGCAGCGCCATCAGCAGCGCCACCGGAAGCAGCGGGACGAGCAGGTGCTTGGCCTCGCCGAGCCGGCGCTCCTTGCGGTCGAGCAGATCCGCTCCCCACAGCACCAAGGCGAGCTTGGCCGGCTCCGAAGGCTGCAGCTGCAGCCCGTCCGGCAACGCGATCCACCGGGTGGCGCCGGAGACGTTCTGCCCGACACCCGGCACGAGAACCGCGCACAGGAGCACGATCGAGACGAACATCAGCGGGTAGGCGAGCATGCGGTAGGCCTTGACCGGCATCCGTGCACCCAGGAACAGCACCGGCAGCCCGATCACCACCCACAACGCCTGGCGGGCAGCGATGGTGAACGAGGAGCCGCTCGAGGTGTACGCCGTGACGCTCGACGCCGAGAGCACCATGATCAGGCCGAGGACCAGGAGCGCCGCGGCCGTACCGATGACGAGGTAGTACGACGCCTGAGGCCGGCCCGCGAGCGCGACAAGACTTGCGACCGGGGAGCGCGGTGGCGCGGGACGCTTGCCCCGGGCGCGGGCGCCCGCGATCGAGGTGACGGTCAACGTCGCTACTTCAGCAGCTCGGCGACGCGCCGCACCGCCTCGGCGAACTTGTCGCCGCGATCCGCGTAGTCGCGGAACATGTCCATGCTGGCGGCCGCGGGCGCGAGCAGCACGGTGTCACCTTCCTGGGCCAGCTCACTGGCGGCGCGTACAGCCTCATCCATCCCACTAGTGTCTTGCGTCTCTACTGTCACAACCGGCACATCCGGCGCGTGTCGCGCAAGAGCTTGGGCGATCTCGGCCCGGTCGCGACCGATCAGCACCGCCCCGCGCAGCCGCCCCGCATGGTCCGCGACGAGCGGCGCGACGTCCGCGCCCTTCAGCAGCCCCCCCGCGATCCACACGACCGATGGGTAGGCCGCCAGGCTCGCCGCGGCGGCATGCGGGTTCGTGGCCTTCGAGTCATCCACCCAGGTCACGCCGCCGGCCTGCGCCACGACCTCGTTGCGGTGGCGACCGGGCCGGAAGGCGAGCAGCCCCTCCCGCACCGCCGGCCACGGCACGGGGCGAACCAGGCCGAGCACCCGCGCGGCGGCCGCAGCGGCAACCGCGTTCGCGACGTTGTGAGGTCCGGCGACGGCAAGCTCGCGCACGTCCACGAGGCGAAATCCCGCCCCGAGCCGCTCCGGCTCCGGCTCCGTCTCGGGCGCCCAGCCGCTCATCGCGTCGACGACCGCTCCGTCGACGATCCCGAACCCGCCGGGGACCGGCTCACTGGTCGTGAACGGATGCGGATCGTCGAGTGCGGCCAGCGCGAGCCGCGTGACCAGCGGATCGTCCGCGTTGTACGGCGCGCAACCGCCGTATCGCCAGACCGCCGCCTTCGCAGCGGCATACGCCGCCATCGAGCCGTGCCAGTCCAGATGGTCCTCGGCGATGTTGAGGACGACGCCGACCTCCGGCGCGAGCTCGCTGCTCCAGTGCAGCTGGAAGCTCGACAGCTCGACAGCGATGACGTCGTACGGGTCGGGGTCGAGGACGACTTCGATCAGCGGCCGGCCCACGTTGCCGGCCGCGACCGCCCGGTAGCCGGCCGCACGCAAGATCGACTCCACCATTCCGACCGTCGTCGTCTTGCCGTTCGTCCCGGTGATCGCCACCCATGGAGGTGGTGCGCCCCGTGGCCCGCTCGGGCGCAGCCGCCAGGCGAGCTCTGGCTCGCCGATCACCTCGATCCCGCTCCGGGCGGCCGCCGCGAGCATCGGCTGGTCGGGGCGCCAGCCCGGCGAGGTGACCACGAGATCGGCGTCGACGGGTGAGTCGGCATCGCCGAGCCGCGCCTCAGCGCCCGCGCCGACGAGGGCCGCCACGGCGTCGCGGATCGGATCGTCGTCACGGGCGTCGACGATGACGACCCGCGCGCCTCGATCGAGCATCACGCGCGCGACGGCAAGGCCGGACACCGCGGCGCCGGCGACCGCGACTCGCTTCCCCGCAACGGGAAACTGTGTCATGTGACGATCAGTGTCACTTGAAGTTGAGGAAGGCGGCGTAGAAGACACCGAGACCGAACGCGACCGCGAGCCCGGCGATGATCCAGAACCGCACGATGACGGTGTTCTCCGACCAGCCGGCGAGCTCGAAGTGGTGGTGGAAGGGGGCCATGTTGAACACCCGCCGGCCGAAGCCCCGGAACGATGCCACCTGGATGATCACCGAAAGCGTCTCGACCACGAACAGGCCGCCGAGGATCAGCAACAACAGCTCGGTGCGAGTGGTGATCGCAAGACCGGCCAGCAGCCCGCCGATCGCCAGCGAGCCCGTGTCACCCATGAAGATCCGCGCCGGCGACGCGTTCCACCACAGGAACCCGAAGCACGCACCCATCGCCGCTGCCGCGATCACCGCGAGATCGAGCGGGTCGCGCACGGAGTAACAAGCACCGGAGGTCGCGCTCACGCAGTTGTTGCCGTACTCCCAGAACGCGATGACGACGTACGAGCCGAACACCATGCATGACGTGCCGCTCGCCAGACCGTCGAGCCCGTCGGTCAGGTTCACGCCATTCGATGTCGCGGTCACCATGAGGTACGCCCACACCACGAAGCCGACCGTGCCGAACGCAAGGCCGTAGTCCCGCGTGAACGACAGGTGCGTCGACGCCGGCGCCAGGTCGTGCCGGTTCACGAAGTGCGTGGCGAGCACCCCGAAGACCAGTGCGACGACCGCCTGCCCAGAGAACTTCGCGAGCTTCGTGAGCCCGAGACTCCGTTGCTTGCGGATCTTGATGAGGTCGTCGACGAAGCCGACCAGGCCCAGCCCGGTCATGAGCATCAGGACGAGCATCCCGGAGGCGGTGATGCCACTGAGGAACACGAGATGCGCCGCCACGTAGCCCAGCACCGTCGCCGTGATGATCACGGTGCCGCCCATGGTCGGCGTGCCGCGCTTCGTGTGATGGCTGGTCGGGCCGTCGTCCCGGATCAGCTGGCCGATGCCGTGGCGGCGAAGCCCACGGATCGCGAACGGCGTCCCCACGAGCGACACCACCAGCGCAACCAGCGCTGCGACGAAGACATCCCTCACGCGGTGCCCACCACAGACTCGGCCACCTTCCACAGCTGCAGTGCGTTCGACGCCTTCACCAGCACGACGTCGGCCGCTGCGGCGGACTCGACCGCCCGCACTGCGTCCTCGACGTCACTCACCACGACGCAGCGGCCCGACCAGCCGGAGACCGTGCCGGCGCCGGCGCAGATGCCCGCCGCCTCGTCGCCGACCACCACAAGATGATCCACGCCGAGCTCCGCCGCCGCGCGACCGGTGGCCCGATGCAGCGTGTCGGAGGACTCCCCGAGCTCGCGCATCTCCCCCAGCACCGCCCACGACTTCCCGCCGCGTGGCGCCGCCAGCCGGACCAGCGCATCGAGCGCCGCCCGAACCGACTCCGGGTTGGCGTTGTAGGCGTCGTCGACGACGAGCAACCCGTCGCCGCGGCGGCTGACCGCCATCCGATGCGGACTCTGCGGCCCGGCGTCGGCCAGCGCGTCGACCACGTCGGACAGGGGCATGCCCGCTTCCAGGCCGACCGCGGCTGCGGCAGCAGCGTTCCCAGCCTGGTGCCGACCGTGCACGGCGAGCGCCACTTCAGCGCTGCCGGCGGGTGTCACGAGACGGAACCGAGCCCGCGCCTCCTGGTCGACTGTCACTTCCTCGATCCGTACGTCGGCATCCGGGCTCTCGCCGTACGTCACTACCCGCGCAGTCGTCCGATCCGACATGGCCGCGACCAGGGGGTCGTCGAGGTTCAGGATCGCGACGCCGTTCGCCGGAAGCGCCGCGACGAGCTCCCCCTTCGCACGTGCGATCGCCGCTCTCGTGCCGAACTCGCCGAGATGGGCTTGACCGACGTTCAGCACGACGCCGACGTTCGGCGGCGCGATGCCCGTCAGGTAGGTGATGTGTCCTTCGCCCCGCGCGCTGTACTCCAGAACGAGGTGCCGGGTCGACTCGTCGACCTGCAGGACCGTCAGCGGCAGGCCGATCTCGTTGTTGAACGAGCCGCGCGCCGCGACGGTGGGACCCTTGCGCCGAAGCACCGCTGCGATCAGGTCTTTCGTCGACGTCTTGCCCGACGATCCCGTCACCCCGCACACGTTGACCGCCGCCGCGCGCCGCAACAGGCCGCCGGCGAGGAAGCCCAACGCCTTCTCCACATCGTCGACGACGACCGCCGGCGAGTCGCCGGGCACAGCAGTCAGGGCAAGCACCGCGCCCCGTCTCATCGCGTCGCCGATGAACCGATGACCGTCGGCGTTCTCCCCCCGCAAGGCGACGAACAAGCTGCCGGCTGAGGCCTCCCGCGAGTCGATGATGACCGGTCCTCGGACGAGGGTCGCTGCGTCGGCTTGGTCCAGCCGGCCGCCGGTCAGCGCCGCCAGCTCGTCCGCGCGCATCGGAATCACGAAGCGGCACCGAGCTGGGTCTCGATCGCGTGACGCAGCACTACCCGGTCGTCGAACGGCACGACGACGCCCGCGGTCTCCTGACCCTGCTCATGCCCCTTGCCGGCGACGACCAGCACATCGCCCGGCCGGGCCAGGTTCACGGCCGCGTCGATGGCCCGCGCTCGGTCCGGCTCCACCAGGACCCGCGCGCCGGCCGGAACGCCTTCCTGCATGGCCGCAAGAATCTCCGCCGGGTCCTCGGACCGCGGATTGTCATTGGTGAGAACGGTCAGGTCGGCCGCGGTCGCCGCGGCGCGACCCATCATCGGGCGCTTGTCACGGTCACGGTCGCCGCCGCATCCGAGCACGACGAGAACCCGCGCGCCCGGGTCGGCCAGCGCGCGCGCATCGGCCAGGACGGCGCTCACGGCTCGAGGAGTGTGTGCGTAGTCGACGAGCGCAAGGTACGGCTGGCCCGCGTCGACTCGCTCCAGCCGCCCCGGTACGGCGCGCAGGGAGCCGATGCCGCGGCGTACCGCCGCTTCATCCATGCCCGCGGTCGTCAGGACCAGGTAGGCGAGCGCGGCGTTCGCAAGGTTGACCCGGCCGAGCAAACCGCAACCGAGTGCGACGGTGTGCCCGTCACGGTGGGACAGCTGCATCGAGCCGTCAGCGGTCGCAGTTGCCGGCGACTCGCCCGTCCGACGCCAATCGGCGGTCTCGCCGGCACCGGTCGTGAGGACCGGAACCGAGGCACTGCCGGCCAGTTGCAGTCCCCACTCGTCGTCGGTCGTCACGACCCCGCATCGGGAGTGCGACGGTGTGAACAGCGTCGCCTTGGCGGCAAAGTACGCCGCCATGTCGTGGTGGAAGTCGAGGTGGTCCTGCGAAAGGTTCGTGAAGCCCGCCGCGTCGAACGCGAAGCCGTCGACCCGGCCCAGAGCCAACGCGTGACTCGACACCTCCATCGCGACCGCGTCGACGCCCCGTTCGCGCATGACCGCAAGCAGGGCGTGCAGGTCGGTCGCTTCAGGGGTGGTGCGAGCGCTCGGCAGCACGTCGTCCCCGACCCTTGTCTCGATCGTCCCCACCAGCCCGGTTCGGCGACCCGCAGCGCGAAGGCCGGCGTCGATCAGGTAGGTCGTCGTGGTCTTGCCGTTCGTTCCTGTCACCCCGAGCAGGGTCATTGCCGCGGCCGGGTCGGCGTACGTCCACGCCGCCGCGGCACCCATCGCGAGCCGGGGGTCCTCGACGACGACCGTCGCAACGACTCCCGCAGCCCGCGACGCGGCAACCGACATCGGGTCGGTCAGAACCGCAACTGCCCCCGCGGCAACCGCTTCGCCGACATGGTCGATGCCGTGCGTCTTCGCACCTGCCCGCGCGACGTAGAGGTCGCCGGGCCGCACCGACCGCGAGTCGTGAGTGATCCCGGTGACCGTCGTCGTCGGGTCCCCGTCGACGTGCACAGCTGTCGCCTCGACGCGGCGCAACCGCTCGAGCAGGTCAGCGAGCGGCTTCGGCGTGACCGCCGACGGTCGCACAGGCAACTCGGACATCGAAGCGCACGCTAGCGGTGGGTCGCAGCTACCACGTCAGCTTCGCCTTCGCGGGCTTCGTGAATGTCGGGGCGATGTGAAGGGTGCGCAATGCGAACGACATCACCGTCTTGAAGACCGGTGCCGCCACCAGACCACCGAAGTAGCCGCGAACCGGGCGTTCCAGCAACACCGCACAAACCAGCTTCGGATCGTCGGCCGGAACCATCCCGACGAAGCTCGCGTCGTAGCCGGCGCCGCTGTAGCCGCCGTGCCCGTTGGGCCGGTTCGCCGTACCTGTCTTGCCCGCGATGCGATAGCCATCGATGCGCGCTGCCGGAGCGGTTCCTTCGTTCGTCGTCACCGACTCGAGAATCTGCCGCATCTTCGTCGCCACGCCGGCACTGATCACCTCGCGTCGCGCCGGCGCAGCCGCATGCTTGAACCGGCCATCGGCGCCGACGGTCCCCTCGATGATGTTCGGGGTGACGCGCACCCCGTTGTTGGCGATGGTCGAGTAGAGGCTCGCTACCTGCATCGCCGTGACACTCAGCCCTTGGCCGAACGCCAGCGTCGGCAGCGTTGTCGCGGACCACTGGTCGACCGGCAGCAGCACGCCGGAGCTCTCCCCCGGCAACCCGACGCCGGTCGGCTGGCCGAAGCCGAAGGCGTGCAGGTAGTCGTACAGCCGCTGGTCGCCGAGTCGCTTCGCGACCTGGATGGCACCGATGTTGCTGGAGTACGCGAGGATCCCCGTCAGAGTGAGGTGCTCGGTCCCGTGGCTCTCGGCGTCGTGGAAGGTGCTGCCGCCGTAGTTGTAGGTGTTAGGTATCACGAACTTCGAGTTGGGCGTGACCAGACCGTTCTGCAGTGCCGCCGACACCGTGACGGTCTTGATCACGCTGCCCGGCTCGTAGGCGTCGCCGACGGCCGGGTCACCAAGGTCGGCAGCACTCGCCTTCGCGAGGTTGTTGGGATCGAAGGTCGGTGCCACCGCGAGCGCGAGGATCTGCCCGTTGCGCGGGTTCATCACGATGACCGTGCCGGACAGCGCATGCGTCGCTTTCACCTGCGCGGCGATCGCCTGCTGCGCCTCGAACTGGATGTCCCGCTGGAGCGTCAGGCGCAACCCCTCACCTGACCTCGCCGCGGACACGACGTCCTTGCCATCGGGGATGGGCGCGCCGTTGGCGCCAACCTCGTAGTGCGCGACCCCGTTGTGCCCCGCGAGCTGCGACTGGTAGGCGAGCTCGAGTCCACCGAGACCCTGCCCGGAGGCACCCACGAACCCGACGACGTTCGACGCGAGCGCTCCGTCGGGGTAGATGCGCCGGCTCGCGTCAGGGGTGCTGATTCCCGCAAGATCGAGCGCGTCGACCGCGTCGCCCTCAGATGGCGGCACCGAGGCGGCGAGGCGTGCGTACTGCCCCTGGCCGGACAGCTCCGGCTCGAGCTTCGCCGCCTTGATCTGCAGCACGGGCGCGAGCGCGGCGGCCACCTTGGCCGGATCGGTGATCACGCTGGGATCGGCCACCACATCCCGGGCGTCGACGGTCTCGGCGAGCGGATTCCCGCTGCGGTCGGTGATGGTGCCGCGGGTCGCCGTCAAGGTCACGGTGTGCAGCCGTTGCGCGGAGGCGGCCGCGGCATAGGTGGCGCGGTCCACCCCTTGCAGCTGGACCAGGCGTGCGGCGATGAGCGACATCAGCATCATCGTGACGAGCAGCACGGCGGACAGCCGCCGACGAACGCTCGGCTGACGCCGCGCGCGAGAGCGAGCCGCCGGCTTCGCGGTCGGCCGCGCGGCCCGGCGCTGCGGCGGCCGCGACGGGTGGCGCGTTGTCGTCATCGCGTGCTGGTCCGGTGGTGGTGCTTCGCCGTCAGGCCGCCGCCCGCTGTGGCGGCCGGCTGCTTGGCCGTCGTCGGGGTCGTCGTTGCTGTCGTGGTCGCGGTCTTGGTCTTCGCCGCGGTGTTCGTGGTTGTCGTTGTGGTCGGCGCCGCCGTGGTTGTGGTCGCGGTAGTGCTGACTCCGGTCGCGGCGACCTCATGCGCGACGATCCGGCCGTTGGCGCGCTGGTGATAGCCGGTGATCACCGACGGGACCATTCCGAGCGCCTTGGCGCGCGCGCGCAGTGCGGCCGGCGCCGAGTCGAGCTGGACCTGCTGCTCGAGCCGCTGCTCGGTGTCGGTGAGGTTCGCGAGCCGCTGCTGCAACGAGGTCTGCCGGAACGAGTCCTGCGCGGCAAGCGTGTGGAGCATCAGCAGCGAGATGAGGCCGGCGAGCAGCAGCGCACCGACGAGCACGACGAACGGCGTCCGGCTGACGACCCGCCCCGCCGGGACGATGACGAGCCGCGGTCGTGACCGGGGGCGCGACCCGGCCCGAACCGGCAGTGGCTTGCGGACGACGGCACTGGTCGCGCTCATTTGTCGACCACCCCACCCGTCACCCAGGAGCGGTGCTGGCTTGGCCGACTCATGCTGCCCTCACTCTTTCGACGGCGCGCAGCCGGACCGAGGCGGCGCGGGGGTTCGCTGCGATCTCTGCCTCGGTGGCCTGCTCGGCGCCGCGGGTCAGCAGCTTCAGCTGCGGCTGGTCATGCTCAGGGACCACCGGAAGGTCGACGGGGGCGGTGACGCTCGCACCGGCCGCGAAGGTTCGCTTCACGATGCGGTCTTCGAGGGACTGGTAGGCGAGCACCACGAGCCGGCCGCCGACCCGCAGCGCGGTGACCGCCGCCGGCAGCGCCCGCTCGAGCACCCCCAGCTCGTCGTTGACCTCGATCCGCAATGCCTGGAACGTCCGCTTCGCGGGGTTGCCGCCGGTTCGCCGCGTCGCGGCCGGCACCGCATCCCGCACCAGCTCGGCCAGCCGAGCCGACGACGTCACGGGGTGCGCAGCCCGCTCACGGACGATGGCGTCCGCGATCCGCCGGGCGAACCGCTCTTCGCCGTACTCCCGCAGCACACGTGCCAGCTCCGCCGCTGAGTAGCTGTTCACGATCTCCGCCGCCGAAGGCCCCCGGGTCGGGTCCATGCGCATGTCGAGCGAGGTGTCCCGGGAGTAGGCGAAGCCGCGGTCGTCGTCGTCGAGCTGCATCGACGAGACACCCAGGTCGAACAGGACCCCGTCGACGTGCTCGACCTCGGCTGCCTCGAGGATCTGCGGCAGCGTGTCGTACACGCCGTGGACGAGCCGGACGCGGTCCAGATGAGCCGCCAGCCGGCGCTGGGTGTGGGCGAGCGCGGCCGGATCACGGTCGATGCCGATCAGGTGCAGGTCCGGATGACGCTCGAGCAGGGCGGCGGTGTGGCCGCCGAGCCCGATGGTGGCGTCGACGACGACGGCACCGGCACCTGTCGCGACCGGCTCGAGCAGCTCGAGCACCCGGTCCAGCAGGACGGGAACGTGCTGGTCGGCTCCGGCGGCGGGGCTGGTCATGACGTCCTTTCGCGAAGTCGGTGTCGGCTGGGCGGGATCGGGGACGTCGGTGTGTGGCCTGGTCCCCGCCGTCGACGCCTGAGACCGGGGAAGTGATCTCAGGGGTCGTCGGCAGGGGCCACGACACACACCCGGGTTGGCGGGTGGGCGAAACCGGCGGGGCGGTCTCGGGGGGTCAGAAGATGCCGGGCACCTCCGTCTCGGACAGAGAGGAATAGGCCTCGCGCTGGCCGGCGTGGTAGTCGCGCCACGCCGCCTCGTCCCAGATCTCGAGGTAGCTGTTGAGGCCGACCACGGCACAGTCCCGAGTCAGCCCGGCGTACTCGCGAAGTGCCTGCGGCACCGTGACCCGGCCCTGGCGGTCCGGCACCTCGTCGTGCGCGTCGCCGAACGCCATCCGGTGGAAGTCGCGGGTCTCGCGCAGCGCCATAGGCGCCTCCCGCGCGCGCTCGGTCACCCGCACCCACTCCGCCATCGGGAAAACCCGCAGGCATCGCTCCTGGCCGGGGGCGATCACGAGGCCCGCCGCGAGCTCGTCACGGAACTTGGCCGGCAGGAAGAGCCGGCCCTTCTCGTCGAGACGGGGCGTGAAGGTGCCGAGGAACACGCCCCACCTCCCCGACTCGGCTGCGCCTGCGGTGCGGGTGAACTCTCCACCTCGCTCCCCATAGCGCGCCACGCTACTCCACTTTGCTCCTCTGTCAACCACAACAGGCCTAATTCGCTCCACTCAACGCCCACCGGCGCTGTGACACACTTGGCGCTCGGACTGGGTCGGAAGCAGCAAGGAGGCGCGCGGTGGCGACGTCGGCTGGCAGGTCTCCCGGCCGCTCAGCGAGCCGCGCCGGCAGCCGAACCTCGGCGGAGCCCCACGCCCGGGACATCGCCGCGATCGGCGCTCAGATCGCGGCCGCGGTCGAGACGGTGATCGAGGGCAAGGCCGAGGAGGTCCAGCTCGCGGTGGCCGTCCTCCTGGCCGAGGGCCACCTGCTGGTCGAGGACGTGCCCGGCGTCGGCAAGACCATGCTGGCGAAGGCACTTGCACGCGCAATCGACTGCTCGGTACGACGCGTGCAGTTCACGCCCGACCTGCTGCCGAGCGACGTGACCGGGGTCTCGGTCTACAACCAGAACACGCGGGAGTTCGAGTTCAAGCCGGGCGCCATCTTCGCCAACATCGTCGTGGGCGACGAGATCAACCGCGCCTCCCCGAAGACCCAGTCGGCGCTGCTCGAGTGCATGGAAGAACGCCAGGTCACCGTCGACGGCATCACCTATGTCCTCGATGTGCCCTTCATGGTGGTCGCCACCCAGAACCCGATCGAGATGGAAGGCACCTATCCGCTTCCGGAAGCCCAGCGTGACCGGTTCACCGCCCGGATCGCCCTCGGCTACCCAGCCCCTGAGGCCGAGCTCGCGATGATCGACATCCACGGTGCGGGGTCCGCGCTGGACTACCTCGAGCCCGTGACCGACGACCTCGAGGTCGCCAAGCTCATCGCGGGCGTCCGCCAGATCCACGTCGCGGACAGCGTGCGGCGCTACGCCGTGGATCTCGTGACCGCGACCCGTGCGCACCCCGACCTGCGGCTCGGGGCGTCACCGCGCGCCACCCTCCACCTGCTTCGCGCCGGGCGAGCCATCGCGGCGCTCGACGAGCGCGACTACGTGCTGCCCGATGACCTGCAGGCACTTGCCGAGCCGGTCCTCGCGCACCGCCTGCTGCTGTCCGCAGATGCCCAGATCGCCAGGCGCCCGGTTTCGGCAGTCCTCGCCGACGTCTTGGCCACCGTCCCGGTCCCGGCCGACTCCTCCCGCCGCATGGCTTGAACCAACTCCCGATGAGGAACGTCCCAGCCTCATGAACGCGGTTCGGCTCGCACTGCGCTCCCTGACCCTGCGGGGCCGGTGCACACTCGCGGCTGGCTCGACCGCCGCGTTGGCGGGCGCAGTGCTGAAGGAATCCGACCTGCTCCGGCTCGGCCTGCTGTTGCTCGCCCTCCCGATGGTCGCGGCGCTGTTCGTCGTACGCACCCGGTTCCGGCTCACCTGCACCCGTCGCCTGGAGCCGGCGCGGCTCGAGGCAGGCAGCCGAGCCCGCGCCGTCCTGCGGATCGAGAACGTGTCCCGGCTGCCCACCGGTCTGCTGCTCGTCGAGGACACCATTCCGTACCTGCTCGGCGGCCGGCCGCGCGTCGTGGTCGAGCGGCTCGCCCCGCGGCGGCCCATCGATGTCGGCTACCACATCAGCGGCGAGGCCCGCGGCCGGTACAACGTCGGACCGCTGACGGTCAGGTTGCTCGACCCGTTCGGGTTGTGCGAGCTGCCGCGCGCCTTCACCGCCGTCGACACCCTCGTCGTCACGCCCCACGTCGAGACATTGCCTGACACCGCGCTGCGCGGTGAGTGGGGTGGTGCCGGGCAGAGCACCAGCCGGGCAGTGTCGACTCACGGCGACGACGACATCGCGACGCGGGAGTACCGGCAAGGTGACGACCTGCGCCGCATCCACTGGCGGACCACCGCCCGCCGCGGGGAGCTCACCGTCCGCCGCGAGGAGCAGCCCTGGGAGAGCCGCGCCGCGGTACTGCTCGACGCACGGCTCGTCGCCCATCGCGGCGAGGGCCCGGCGTCCTCGCTGGAATGGGCCATCTCGGCCGCGGCGTCGATCAGCCGGCACCTCGCGCAGCGTGGGTTCGATGTGCGGCTCGTCACCGACACCGGCGGCGAGGTGTCCTCCTCGGCACTCGGTGTCGCGGCCTTCGACGGCGCGATGCTCGACGTACTGGCCGCCCTGGCGCCGTCGAACGGCCAAAGCCTTCACGTCGGCATCGAGTCCACCCGCCGCGCCGGCGGACGAGGCCTCATCGTCGCGATCGTCGGCACCATCCACGCCGACGACGCCGAGCGGCTCGCGCGGCTGCGCGCGGCGGACCGTTCCACCGGCATCGTCTTCATGCTTGCCACCGATACCTGGGCGCCGACTGCAGCCCCGGCGCAGAGCACCGACCACGATCGTGCGGTCGCGATGCTCGCGGGCGCCGGCTGGCGAGTGGTCGAGGTCCGGCGGGGCGACTCGATCGGCCGGCTGTGGGGCCAGGTCACGGGCGCCAGCTCTCGGCCGTCACAACCCGAGGCAGTCGCGCGGTGAGCGGCCCGCTTCGGCTGACCGGCTACGCGATGGTCGCATCGATGACCGCAGCACTGTCGCTGACCGCGGTGTTCGCATCCAGCGCATGGTTCCTGCCGGTGATGATCGCGGTCCTCCTCGTCGCCGCGTCGTGCGCGCTGATCCGGTGGTCGCCGCTGCCCTCCGTGCTGGAGCCGCTGACGGCCGCGGTTGCCGTCCTCATCTGGGTGACGTGGCTCTACGCCCGGGCCCAGGCAAAGCTCGGATTCGTGCCCGACCGCGCCTCGATGCGGGCGTTGAGCCACCTGGCGCGAAGCGGATTCACCGACATCCGCAAGCTGCCGCCGCCGGTGCCGACGCACCACGGCCTCGTCCTGATCACCGTTGTCGGGGTAGCGGTCGTGGCACTCGTCGTGGACCTGCTGACGGTGACATTGCGACGCGCCGCCCTCGCCGGGCTGCCGCTGCTCGGCCTGTTCACGGTCTGCGCCGCCACCAGCCATCACGGCGTGAACCTCGCCGCGTTCATCCCCGGCGCGGCGGGCTTCCTCATGCTGCTGTACGCCGACAACCGCGAGCGCGTCATTCGCTGGGGTGCCGCGATGGGCGCCGGGAACAACGCGCGGCCCGCACCGACCTGGTCCGCCGAGAACCTCCTGCCGTCGGCGCCCGCGTCGCTCGGCCGGCGCGTGGGCGCCGCAGCGATCGGGATCAGCGTTGTGATTCCGTTCGCGATCCCCGGGATCCACTCGGGCTTCGGCGGTCACGGCGGCGGCGGGGGCCACGGAAGCGGCGGCGGCAGCGTCACGACGATCGACCCCATCGTGTCGGTGAACCATGACCTGACCAGCAGCCTCAACGCCCCGGTCCTCACGTACACGACGACCACAGAGACGCCGAGCTACCTGCGGATGACGTCGCTCGACCGTTTCGCCGCGGGAAGCTTCACCGCTTCGTCGCTCAACGCCGAGCCCGACGCGCGCGTCAGCAACGGCCTGGGGGTCGTCGCGCCGTCGAGCCAGCTCGTGACGACGCGAGCCGCTGTCGCGCGCAGCTTCGCGTTCCGGTGGCTTCCGATGCCGACCGTTGCGACCGCCGTCGACGTCACCGGCGACTGGCGCTACGACCCGGTGACCTCGACGACGTTCTCGGCGAGCGACACGACCTCGGCGCTCCGCTACACCGTGACCAGCTCACCGAACCTCCCGACGCCGGCGGAGCTCGCGCACACGGCGCAGGCAGCAGTCGGGCAGCCCCTCGCCGACCTCGAGCCACCGAACGTGACCACCGCGGTTCGCCAGCTCACCCGGCAGATCACCGCCGGAGCCGACAGCAAGTACGACGCGGCGCTCGACATCCAGCGCTTCTTGACCAGCAACCCGTTCTCCTACACGACCACGCCGCCGCTCGCCCCTGGAAACATCGACTCACTCACCTACTTCCTGACGGTGAGCCACGAAGGGTTCTGCCAGCAGTACGCCACCGCGATGGCAGTGATGGCACGGCTGGCCGGCATCCCGTCGCGAGTGGCCGTGGGCTTCACGCCCGGCACCAAGCAGGACGACGGCCACTGGCTGGTCACGACGCACGACGCGCACGCCTGGCCGGAGCTCTACTTCCCGCTGTACGGCTGGCTGCCGTTCGAGCCGACGCCGCGAGGCGACGGGCAGACGGTCACCCCGGCGTATGCCCGGGCCATCCCGAACCACCACGGGGGCGCGAAAGTCGGGAGCAACAAGGGAAAGGGCGATCCCACCCTCGTCAAGCACCCGTCGGTGCCGGGCCGAAACCACAAGGGCGGCACCACCGGCAGGACCTCAACCGGCGGCTCCGGCAGCGCCGGGGGCGCGTTCGGTGCAACCACCTGGCTGCTGGTGGGCGCACTCCTGCTGCTCGCCCTTCTCGTCCCGACGATCACCCGGCAGCTGACCCGACGCCGGCGGATGCTGCAGCTACACGGCGCTCGTCCCTCACCCGCCGCTGCGTGGGCCGAGCTGCGCGACAGCGCGATCGACGCCGACGGACCATGGGACGACGACCGCTCCCCTCGCCAGTCTGCGTACGCCCTCGGGCACTGGCTCGAGGCGCACAGCGACGTCCGTTCCGCTCTCGGCCGGCTCACGCTCGCCGAAGAGGAACATCGTTACGCCGCGCAACCCGGCAGTGCCGACGCCACCCTTGCCGCCGACCTGCGGCTCATCCGGGCCGCACTACGCCGGCGGCAGTCACGCCGGCGAGGCCTGCGGGCCTTGGTCTTGCCACCGTCCACGCTGCGACGCGTCGGTGCGTGGTGGTCGGCGATGGCCGACAGCCTCGACGACGTCCGCCCGGCCAGGCGAGCTCGCCAAACCCGCCGACCGCGGCGCGCCGGCTGAGCCAGCGCTTAAGGAGCCGCGACCGCGGGTTGGCGTGCGGCGTCCGCGGGCTCGTACACGAGGACCGGGTCGTCGTAGCCGCGAAGCTGCACCTCTTGCTGCACCCGCCACGACGCGGCTTCGCCGCCCGCTCGCGCGATGGCCTCGTCACTGGCGAGGACCCGGCCGAGCCGGCGCTTCGCCTCGTCGGTGAGCCGCGCCGCCTCGTTGACCGGCGACCCGACGACCGTGTACTCGAAGCGCTCCTCTGCCCCGATGTTGCCGGCCACGACATCGCCCGCCGACACCCCGATCGCGGCGTCGAGCTCCGGGTGCGCCGCCGCGATGGCGAGCAGCTCTCGTCGCAGCGTGCGCGCCGCCCGCAGGGCACGCGCCGCGCAGTCATCGGTCGCGCCCGGAGCCCCGAACACCGCGAGTGCGCCGTCGCCCTCGAACTTGTTGACCCAGCCACCTTCACTCGACACGACCCGGACGACGGTGCCGAAGAACTGGTTGAGCAACGCGACGACGTCCTCCGGCGCCTTGGTTTGCGCCAGCTTCGTCGAGCCGATCACGTCTACGAACACGACGCCGACCTCTCGTCGCTCGCCGCCGAGTACGACGTCTCCTGCAGTGACGGCCTGCCGCGCCACATCGACACCGACGTGACGGCCGAACAGGTCGGACAGCAGTGCGCGTTCGCGAAGGCCGGACACCATCTGGTTGAAGCCCGCCTGCAGCATCCCGATCTCGCCGCCGTCATCGACGGGGATCTGGACGTCGAGCTCCCCGTGCTGCACCTGGCGGACCGCTTTGCGCAGCTCGAGCAGCGGGGTGGCGAGCGACCGGGTAGCGACGTGAACCACCAAGGTGCCGGCAACGAAGCCGGCGCCGATGATGAACCAGATCGCCGCGGCGCTCGGCGGCTGCGAGGACGGCCGGCCGACGAAGGTGAGCCCGATCATCAGCAGGAAGACGTCCGCGCCGACCACCCACGACATCAGCAGCTTGGTCCACACCCCCGGCGCAAGCCGCCGGTCGAGGGCGCGATCGGCAAGCGCGATCGCCACGAGCGGCCGGATCGCCCATTCCGCGATCAGATAGGTCAGACCACAGGTCGCAAGGCCACCTAGCCAGATCGACATCGCCACCCGGACCGTGCTCTGCCACGGATGCGACACCGCCGACAAGCCGCTCCAGATGATCACGGCGCCGAGCCAGCCGATCATGCCTTGCACCACGTAGTGCGCCGGAAGTCGCAGCAACGTCCGGAGCTCGTCGTCCGAGGGCGTGCGGTGCTCCTCGAGCCACCCGGTGGCGCGGTGGAACATGCGCTGCCCGCTCCACATGCCCAACGGGCCGGTCACGGCGAGATACGCCGCGAGCGTGATCCCGTCGTAGCGGGTGAACCCGACCTGGCCCTTCAGGTTGGCGGCAGTCAGCGCACCGGAGCCGGCGGCGAGCAGCGCACCCACGATGTGCGCGGTCGGGATCCGCCACAGCCGCAGCCCGACGCGGCGGGTGAGCTCAGCGGTGTCGTCAGACCCCAACACGCCCGAAGCGTATGGCGCGAACGATCGCGTAGTCCGCAATGTGTGACGAAAGCGACTGCCCGAGAACGGTTGTTAGCGGCCGTCCTGCCGGCGCTGCCAACGGTCCTCGAGCCGCTGTATGACCGAACGCCGCGCCACCGCGCCCCCGGCGCTGCGGACACTCCGGCGCCTCACCCGAGGCGCATCGCTCGCGGCCACGGCTCGGTGCCCGGTCATCCGCTGCCAGGACGCGATGCCGTACCAGGTCGCGGCGACCATGACGACGAACCCACCGACCCCGAGCGGAATCAAGACGGTGATGACGCCGGCGAGGAGCATGCCCAGGCCTGCTACCACGCCGAGCACCGCGCGAACCACGCGACCGCGGTAGTGGCTGCGGACGTCGGTGGCGCGGTACAGCCGCGCGAACTTCGGATCCTCGTCGTACAGCGCCTGCTCGATCTGCTCGAGCAGTCGCTGCTCGTGATCAGAGAGCGGCACGATGCCTCCCGGGATCCGTCATGGACACCGACGCCTCACGGACATACCCCAGGATACGGGCCGGGCATGACGCTCGGCCAGCAGTCTTTTTCACCATCAATCTCTAATCGGCAGCCGGGCGCCGAACAAGAGCGGCCGGACGGACGGCGCCGTGGCCGAATCGTTCCGTGACGCGGTCCACCGCCTGCTCGGCCGCGCGCCACTCCTCCGCGTCACCGTCCAGCGACAGCTGCTCCGGCGTCTCCACCGTCCGAGCCAGCCCCTCCGCCCTTACCCCGACCAGCCGCAGCGGCGTGCCATCGATCCCGAGCGCGTCGTACAGGTGGCAGGCGGTGTCGTAGATGACCCTCGCCACGTCGGTGTGCTGGCTCAGCGTCCGCGACCGGCTGATCGTGCGGAAATCGGTGAACCGCACCTTGATGGCCACGGTCCGGCTGACCTGACCGCTCGCCCGCAGCCGCTCCGCGCAGCGCTCCGACAACCGCAGCAGCTCGCGGACGATGCCCTCCCGGTCAGCGATGTCGCGGTCGAATGTCTCCTCCGCGCCGATGCTGCGGTCCGGCTCGTCGGGGACGACCCGCCGCGGGTCCTCGCCATTGGCCAGCGCGTGCAGGTGCGACCCCGCGGCCTTGCCGACGGTGTGGATGAGCGTCGTCACCGGCGTCGCGGCGATGTCGCCGATCGTGCGCAACCCGATCCGCGCCAGGACCTCCTCCGTCTTGTCACCGACCCCCCACAGCGCGCCGATCGGGAGCGGGTGCAGGAATGCCAGCGTCGACTGCTTCGGGACGACGAGCAGCCCGTCGGGTTTCGCGTGCGACGACGCGAGCTTCGCGACGAACTTCGTGCTCGCCACCCCGATCGAGCAGGGCAACCGCTGTTCGGCGGCGATCCGCTCCCGGATGTGCGTGGCGATCTGCCGCGGGCCGCCCATCCGGCGGATCGCCCCGGAGACGTCGAGGAACGCCTCGTCGAGTGCGAGCGGCTCGACCTCTGGAGTGACCGACCGGAACACCGCCATCACCTGCTTCGAGGCCTCGCCGTACGCCGCATGGTCGGGCGGCACGACGACGAGCCCGGCGCAACGACGCGTGGCCTGCGCCATCGGCATCGCGCTGTGGACCCCGAAAGCGCGGGCTTCGTACGTCGCGGCCAGCACCACTGATCGCCCGCCGGGATGTCCGACGACGACCGGCTTGCCAGCCAGCTGCGGATCGCGCCGCAGCTCGACGCTTGCGTAGAACGCGTCCATGTCGGCGTGCAGGATCGTGCAGCCGGCGTCGTCGCCCGGCAGGTCGACCGGGCGCGCGCCCCGCTCAAGCTGCCGTCGGCTCACCCGGCCGCCCCGGCCCTCATGACGGCTTCTCAGCCAGGACGTGCAACGCCGTCGCCATCGACAGGTACGACGGGTCAGCGGCGACCGCCTGCTCGAGCGCCACCAGCTCCTCGGCCGCACTGACATCGCCTTCCAGCAACGCCGCGGGAGCCGCGTCGGCGAAGATCCGCACCCCGTGCGTGGTGCGCGGCCGAAGGCCGGAAGCGGCGACGAGCGACTGGATTCCCGCCACGGTGAACCGGCGTCGCAGCGGATCGCCGGCGCCGGTCACGCCCGCTTCGCTCGCCAACAGGTCGCGGGCTTCGCCCAGCCGCCCCGACGCCACCCTCGCGGCGGTCGCGGCGACGCGGTTGGCGACGAGAATGCTCGCGAGGCCGCCTGGGCGCAGCACGTCGACGACGGCGCGCAACGCCGCCGCCGGATCGTCGACGACTTCCAGCACGCTGTGGCACAGCACCGCGACCACCGACTCCACCCCGAGCAGGGAGGCAACGTCGCCGGCATCTCCTTGCGTCGCGACGACGCGGTCGGCGACGCCGGCTTCGGCAGCGCGCCGCTCCAGCGCGGCCAGGGAGTCGGGGCTCTGGTCGATCACGGTCAGGGAGTAACCGAGCTCTGCCAGCGGTACGGCGAATCCGCCCGTGCCACCGCCGATGTCGAGGATGGTGAGGTCCCCCGGCGGTCCGGGGAAGGCGGCGAACGCCGACCGCAGGATCTCCCACAGCACCGCGGTCCGCGCCGGATTCCGCTGCGTCCTCCGGTCCGCCGCCATGCCGGTAACCGTATGGCTTCGGCTAGTGCGCCGGCTCGCCGTTTGCCGGATACACCGCGAGCGGCAGCATTGGCTGCCGGCGCGGGGGCAAGCCGAGCCGCACGGCGACGAGCTCGAGGAAGCTGCTCGCGTCGCGCAGCAGGTCGTCGGCTTCCCGTGCCGTGACAGCACCGCGCAGGCCGGCCTGTGCGGCAATCCGCTTGTCGGCGCCGGCAGCAAAGAAAGCCGCCCACTCCCCCAGTTCGGGCGCGACGCGCGTGAGCAACGTCCACACGCTCGTCGGCCGGGTGCGCCGCGTCGGCCGAGCGCCCTCCGGCCGAGCTTCCGCGGCGAGCACCGCGGCGGCGGCCCGCAGCGCGGCTAGATGGGCCGCGGCGTAGCGCTCTCCCACGTCCCGCGTCTGTTCGGCCTCGGCCAGGGCACGGCGGGCAGCGATACCCAAGCGAAGCGCGGAAGCCGGCACCACGGTCTGCAGGCGCCGCTGGACGGGTGCTTCCACCAGCGTTGTCATGGTTCGAACATACGTTCGATAGCGTCGGTCGTCAAGGGTCGAAGGTCGTGCGTTAGCGTCCGCTCGTGCACCCCAACGCGGAGCGAGTCGACGCCGCGCTGCGGGCCGGCGGCGCGACCGGGCAGATCGTCGAGCTCGACGACTCAGCGCGCACGGCGGCGGAGGCCGCTGCTGCGCTGGGCGTCCCGATCGGCGCCATCGTGAAGTCCCTTGTCTTCGCCGCCGACGGTGACGCGGTGCTGGTCCTCGCCAGTGGCGACCACCAGGTCGATCCGGCAAAGCTGGCCGGCGTGCTCGGCGCCGACCGGGTCAAGCGCGCGGACGCCGACCTGGTGCGTGCGGCCACCGGGTTCCCGATCGGCGGGGTGGCGCCGGTCGGCCATCCCGCGCCGTTGCCCACCGTCGTCGACGAGCACCTGTCGACCTTCGATGTCATCTGGGCGGCTGCGGGCACGCCACATGCGGTGTTCCCCACGTCGTACGACGAGCTGGTCCGCCTCTCCGGCGGCACCCCGGCCGAGGTCGCAGCTTCGCCGTGACCCGACTGGTACGCCTCGACGGGCCGCGAATGCGGGCCCTTGCCGGCCCCGCCGCGTCGGTGTACGGCGCCGCGATGCATCGGGTTCCCGAAGTCGTGGTCCAACGCCGCGAGATCATCGCCGGCCACACGACCTATCCGGGCTTCCTGTGCTGCGCCGCGTTCGACGCCGCCGAGACCGAGGACGACGACGGCGAGCTCATCGGCTTCGGGTACGGCTACCTGGGTGCCGGCGGGCAGTGGTGGCACGACACGGTTGCGCAGGCACTCGGGCGCGAGGGAACCCGGCGCTGGCTTCGGGACGGCTTCGAGCTCGCCGAGCTGCACGTGCTGCCCGCGCATCAGGGCAAGGGCATCGGTCGCCGGCTGCTCGCCGACGTGCTGAGCCGGACCACCGCGCGCCACGCCGTCCTCTCGACACCCGACACCGAGTCCCCGGCACGCCTGCTCTACCGGTCGTTCGGATTCGAGGATCTGCTGTGCGGCTTCTACTTCCCGGGCAGCTCGGAGATGTACGCGATCATGGGGGTCGACCTCTGATCGCGACCGAAGGCTGCGTCGCGAGTGCGTGATGTGGTCGTGGTCGGCGCGGGCCACAACGGTCTCGTCGCCGCCTGCTACCTGGCTCGCGCCGGTCTCGACGTCGAGGTCGTCGAGCGCGACACGGTGATCGGCGGCGCCGTCTCCACCGTCGAGCGGTGGCCCGGCGTCCGCGTCGACCGTGGCTCCAGCGTCCACGTGATGGTGCGCCACACCGGCATCGTCGAGGACCTCGCGCTGGCGGCCCTCGGACTGGTGTACGACGACGTCGAACCGTGGGGCGTGCTCCCGCACCCCGATGGTCCGCTTCGGTTCTCCCGCGACCTCGGTGAGACGTGCTCGTCGATCGAGGCAGTCTGCGGACCTGCGGACGCGGCTGCGTACGACGACTTCATCACCGAGTGGACGCCGCGGATGAGGTGGTTCCTCGATGTCGCATCCCACCCGCCGACGCTGCCGGAGCTCGGGCGCCGCGGCTGGTCGTTGCTGCGCGGCCGGCGCGACCGGCCGGCGGAGCTGATCCGGTCCTTCGTCGAGCCGGCCGAGGCAATGCTCGCGCGGCGCTTCGGCGACCCACGGTTGCGTGCGGCGCTCGGCTGGTGGGCGGCGCAGTCCGGCCCGCCGCCGCACGCGGTGGGAACGGCGCCGATGGCGGGCACCGCCGCGCTGCTCCACCTGCAGGCTGCCGGGCGCCCCCGGGGCGGGAGCGGGCGGCTCAGCGACGCGCTCGCCGAACGGTTGCGCTCCTACGGCGCCACCATCCGCAGCGGCGATCCGGTGACGTCGATCGAACCCCGCGCCGGGTCGGGCTGCGCGGTGGTGACGCAGTCCGGCGCGCGCATCGCGTCACGATCCGTCCTCTCGGCGTGCCACGTGGCGGACACCGCGCGGCTGCTCGGTGACGACGCCGCTCGCGCCGCCGTGCGGACCGGCGACGGGCTCGGCATGGTGATGCGAGTGCTCACCGACCGGCTGCCGGCGTACCCCGTCGACGTGCCGGGGATGCACACCGCGATGCAGCTGCTCGTGGACTCCCCCACCCAGCTGCGCGCGGCGTACGGCGACTTCCTGCGCGGCCAGCCGTCGCGCGATCCGCCGTTGATCGTGATGACCCCCAGCGCTGTCGACCCGACCCTCGCGCCGGCTGGACATCACGTCGTCTCGGTGTGGGCGCAGTGGCATCCCCGCCACCTGCGCGCCGGCGACTGGGACAGCGAGCGGGAACGCGCCGGCGACAGCCTGCTCGCGGTGGTCGACCGGTGGGCGCCCGGGTTCTCCAGCGGTGTCCTCGAGCGGCTGGTGCAGACGCCTGCGGACCTCGAAAGCGAGCTCGGTCTGCACGCGGGCAACGTCATGCATGTCGAGACCGAGCTCGACTCGCTGTTCGGGCTGCGCCCGCTCCCCGGCTGGTCGAGCTACCGCACCCCGCATCCCGGCGTCTACGTCTGCGGTGCGTCAACCCATCCGGGCGGCGGCGTATGGGGTGCGAGCGGGCGTTCCGCGGCGCAGGTGATCAGGCGGGATCTACGACGTCGGCCTTGAGGCCGAGCCGCTGGTAGATCTCGCGCGACGAGGTGGAGCGGTTGAGGGTGATGAAGTGCAAACCCGGCGCTCCTTCGGCCAGCAGCGTCTCGCACAGCTCGGTCGCGACCTCGACGCCGATCGCTCGCACCGCGGCCTCGTCCTCCTCGACGGCGTGCAACCGATCGGCGAGCCCGACCGGGAACGCCGCACCCGTCAGCACGGCGAACCGTTCGATCTGCGAGACGTTCGTGACCGGCATGATGCCCGGGAGGATCGGAATGTCGCACCCCGCGGCGACCACCCGGTCACGCAGCCGCAGGAAGTCCTCGGCCCGGAAGAACATCTGCGTGATCGCGAAATCGGCGCCGGCACGGCACTTGTCGACGAAGAACTGCACGTCGGTGTCGAAGTCGGGCGAGCGCGGATGCTTCTCCGGAAACGCCGCGACCCCGACACAGAAGTCACCGGAGTCCCGCAAGAGGCGCACCAGATCCGAGGCGTACGCGACCCCCTCCGGATGCGGGACCCACGCAGCTTGCGGGTCACCGGGTGGGTCACCGCGCAGCGCCAGCACGTTGCGGATGCCGGCGTCGGCGTACTGGCCGATGACGTGACGCAGCTCGGCGACCGAGTGGTTCACGGCAGTCAGGTGGCCGACCGCGGTGAGTGTCGTCTCGGCCGCGATCCGCTCGGTGATCGAGACCGTGAGGTCGCGGGTCGACCCGCCCGCGCCGTACGTCACCGACACGAACGTCGGGCGCAGCGACTCGACCTCTCGCAGCGCCTGCCAAAGGGCCCGCTCGCCATCGGGGGTCTTCGGCGGGAAGAACTCGAACGAGTACGACCGCTTGCCGCTCGCGAGCAGGTCGCGGATCGTCATGCGGGTCGCGGGCGTTCCGCGCACCGTGCTGGCCCCAGGCACCCCACCAGTATCGGTGAGTTCGCAACCGACATTGACCTGGCCACCGTGCGGAGTGGGCTGTGGGAGACGATCAGCGGGTGAGCAATGCCGTCCGCGATCGCGTCGATTCCGCCCTTCGCGACTTCATGCTCGATGCCACGCGACACCTTCGGGACCTCGGCGACGAGCTCGTTCCCGTTGCCGAGATCGCCAGCGAGTTCGTGCTGAGCGGTGGCAAACGGCTGCGCCCGTCGTTTTGCTACTGGGGCGGGATCGCCGCGGGTGCAGAGGACTCCGAGGCGCTGATTCACGCCGCGGCGAGCCTGGAGCTGCTGCAGGCGTGTGCGCTCGTCCACGACGACGTCATCGATCACAGCGACACGCGGCGGGGCCGGCCCGCGGTACACGAGCGGTTCACCTCTCTCCATCGCCGGTCCGGGTGGTCGGGCGACGCCGGCGACTTCGGGACGGCGGCGGCCATCTTGCTCGGCGACCTGCTGCTCGCGTGGTCGGATGCGATGCTCGCCGCCAGCGGGCTTCACGACGGCGCGCTACGGCGGGCTCGCTCGGTGTCAGCGCCGATGCGCACCGAGGTGATGGCCGGCCAGTACCTCGACATCGTGGAGCAGGCGCAAGGGGCGACGACCGTGGAGCGCGCGCTTCGCGTCGCTCGTCTCAAGTCGGCGAAGTACACCGTCGAGCGCCCGTTGCACTTGGGCGCGGCGATCGCCAACGGCGGAGCCGACGTGTTCGCCGCCTTCACGGATTACGGGATCCCGCTTGGCGAGGCGTTCCAGCTCCGCGACGACCTGCTCGGCGTCTTCGGTGATCCCGTCACGACCGGCAAGCCGGCGGGTGACGACCTCCGAGAAGGGAAGCAGACGGTTCTCCTCGCTCTCGCCCTCGAGCGCACCGGCCCCGCTGACCGCGACTTTCTCGTTGGTGTCGTCGGGCGCACCGATCTCGGCGACGAGGACATCGCGCATGCCCAGCAGGTGATCACGCGCTGCGGCGCCCGAGGCGAGGTCGAAGCGATGATTGCCGCCCGCTTGCCCGACGCGGTTCGCGCCCTCGGCAACGTGGCGCTCGAGCCGTCGGGCCGCGACGCTCTCGAAGGGCTGGCGAACGCCGCGAGCTACCGGCACGGATGACGGCTGGGTCCGTGCGCACCGTCACCGGGCCCACCGACCACGTCGTCGTGGTCGGCGCGGGACTGGGCGGGCTGTCGGCCACCCTACGGCTGGCAGGGGCGGGACGCCGCGTCACAGTCCTCGAGCGCGAGCCCGTTCCGGGCGGTCGCGCCGGACGGTTGGACATCGGCGGCTTCCACTTCGACACCGGGCCGACCGTCCTGACGATGCCCGACCTGATCGCGGACGCGCTCGGCTGCGTGGGCGAGGACGTCGGCGACTGGCTTGACCTTCGCCGCGTCGAGCCGGCGTACCGTGCCCGGTTCGCGGACGGCACGCGCCTCGACGTGATCGCCGACGTCGAGGCGATGGAGCAACAGATCCGCGAGGTCGTCGGTGCGAGCGACGCAGCCGGGTATCGAGCCTTCGCCCGGTTCGCGCAGCGCCTCTACACGCTGGAACGCAACGACTTCATCGATCGCAACCTCGACAACCCGCTCGATCTGGTGCGGCCTTCGCTCGCCCGCCTCGTTGCGATGGGCGGCTTCCGCCGGCTCGCCCCGAAGCTCGGCACCTTCTTCGCCGACGACCGGCTGCGGCGCATCTTCAGCTTCCAGGCGATGTACGCCGGACGCTCGCCGTACGACGCGTTGGCCATCTTCGCGGTGATCGCCTACATGGACTGCGTCGAAGGAGTGTGGTTCCCGGTCGGGGGCATGCATGCGGTTCCCGTTGCGCTGGCGGGTGCCGCGTCGAAGCACGGCGTCGACATCCGCTACGACACCGTCGTCACCCGCGTCGAGATGCGAGGGCAGCGAGCCGTCGCGGTGCACACCGCCGACGGCGAACGGATCGAAGCCGACGTCGTGGTCCTCAACCCGGACCTCGCTGCCGCATGGGACCTGCTTCCCGCCGGGCACGCGCCGCGCCGCCTGCAGCGGTTGGAGTACTCCCCGTCGTGCGCGCTGCTCCTCGCAGGCTCGTCGTTGGCCACACCGGACACGGCGCACCACACGATCCACTTCGGCGCGGCGTGGCGGGAGACGTTCCGCGAGCTGATCGACAAGCGGGTGCCGGCCCGCGACCCGTCCTTGCTGGTGTCGGTGCCGACGGTCACCGATCCCGCGCTCGCTCCGGCCGGCAAGTCCTCCTGGTACGTGCTCGTCCCGACGCCGAACCTCGACGGCGCCACCGACTGGGACGACACCGGCGCGGACTACCGTGACCAGATCGTGAACCGTCTCGAGTCCCTCGGCTACGGCGGCTTCGCCGAGTCAGTCGAAGCCGAGTCGTGGACCACGCCGGCCGACTGGGCGCGCCGTGGGATGGCAAGAGGAACGCCGTTCTCCGTCGCCCACAGCTTCCGGCAGACCGGTCCGTTTCGCCCGGCGAACCTCGCGTTCGACAACGTCGTGTTCGCCGGCACCGGGACACAGCCGGGCGTCGGAGTCCCCATGGTGCTGCTCTCGGGACGACTCGCGACCGAGCGCATCGTCGGAGCGGTGCGATGAACCACTGGCGCGCCCTCGACGCGGCCGGCATCGTCGATCCCAGGCTCCGCGCGTCGTACCGCGCCTGCCGGGCGGTGAACGCCGCGCACGGCCGCACCTTCTACCTGGCGACGACTCTGCTGCCGCCCGCGAAGCGGCCGGCGGTACACGCGCTGTACGGCTTCGCGCGACGCGCCGACGAGATCGTCGACGCGATCGATCCCGCTCTCGCGGTCGAGGAACGGGACCGGCAGCTGACGGAGTGGACCGAGCTGTTGCTGCGCGGCGCGGGTGAGGACCCGTTGATGCCGGCCGTGCACGACACGATCATGCGCAACAACATTCCGCTGCATCTCTTCGACGACTTCCTCGCGTCGATGCGGATGGACCTGACGACGACCGAGTACGCGACGTGGCACGACCTCGTCGTCTACATGCAGGGGTCGGCCGCGGCGATCGGCTCGGAGCTGCTGCCGGTGCTCGGCACCGTGCCCGGCTCCCTCAACGAGGCCGAGCCGTACGCGCGGACCCTCGGAATCGCGTTCCAGCTCACCAACTTCATCCGCGACGTCGGCGAGGACCTCGCACGAGGGCGGGTGTACCTGCCGAAGGACGACCTGGCTGCCTTCGGCGTCACGACCGACGACCTGCTCGGCGGCCGCGTCGACGCAAACATTCGGGCGCTGCTCGCCTTCGAGATCAGCCGCGCACACGAGCTCTACCACTCGGCCGAGCCCGGGATCGAGCTGCTCCACCCGTCGTCACGGGACTGCGTGCGCACCGCGTTCCGTCTCTACCGAGGAATCCTCGATGCCGTCGAGCGCTCCGGCTACCGGGTCCTCGACCGTCGCGCGAAGGTCGGGCTGGCCCGTCGGCTTGCGATTGCGGCGCCCGCCTGGGCGCGTGCCCGTCGCGCGCGTCGCGGCCGATGACGATCGCCTAGCCCGAGTCCGGCTGGCAGATCGTGGCGTCGGCCGCGGGCAGGCCGAGGTAGCGCAGCACGTCGACCGCGTCCGCCTCGAGCCGCCGCAGTGCCTTCGGCTTCACGGGCTCGAGCAGCCGGATCGTGATGCGGTTGGCCTCGAGACCCCACGTTGCGACGGCGCGGCCGTCCACCAACGCGAACGGGCGGAACAGCCCGTTGCTGGTCACCAAGCCGGTGTGGGCCCCGACGATGAACTCGCGTGACGCCCAGCCGCACAGCACCGGGTCGAACGCTCCGAGCAGGCGGGGTCCGGGGAGGCCCGCGGCGTCCGTTCGGTCGGCGAGGTCAACCAGGCCCTCGCTGTTCTCGCCGAGCCGGTCAGCCACTGCGTCAAGCCCCGCGCGCGCGTCGCCGAGAGTGATCCCCGCCCACTTCGCCAGATCGCGCGCGGTGGCGGGGCCGTGACCTGCGAGGTACCGGCGCGCAAGCAGCGCCAACGCCTCTGCGCGACTCATCCGCTTCCGCGGGCCGCCGAGCCACGCGCCGGCACTGACGAAGCACTGCTCCTTGCCGCGCATCGGACCGCGCACCAGATCACCGCGCAACGACGCCGCGACGATCACGTGCACCAGCGCCTGGCGCGCGGTCGGCACACCCGCCGCGTCGAGCGCGGCTCGCAGCTCGTTGCGCGTCCGGGGCCCATTCCTCGCGACCTCGTCGTAGATCACTGCCACCCCGCGCTCGGCCTGCCGCGGCGTGACGCCCTCCTGTGCGAGGCGGGTCGCGTTGCTCGTGACCAGCTGTGGAGTGGTCAGCGGGTGCAACCACCAGTAGTCCTCAGCGGCGACGAGGTGAAGCGTGCCGCGGTTGAGCCAGCTGACCACCAAGCTCCGGCGATCGGTCAGCGCTGCGTCGACATCGGCAGCCGTCGTCCCCGTCGTACGGGTGCGGAGCGCGAGCCGGAAGCCGCGCGGATCCTGGCCCTGCACGGCCAGCAGGTGAGAGACGGCGGCCTCCACCGCACTGGGCTGCGGACCGCTCAACAGCTGAGCAGCCATGCGCCGCTCGAGCACCGCTTTTTCGGCGTCGTAGGGCAGGCCGGCTGCGCTCACCCGGTCCGCCGGCCCCACCACGTCCACCACGCCAGCGTCTGCACCACCAGCGAGAAGCCGAACAGCAAGTCCTCGACCGGGGCGTCGGCAACCCGCCAGTGACCCAGCAGGTGCGGCGTTGCATCGCCCAGGATGCGACTCGGTGAGTACACGACGAGCCGATGGCCGGTGAGGATCCCGTTCACCAGCAGCTGGAAGCAGACGATGATCGCGTACGACGCCCAGAACGCCTTGCGTTGCAACAGATGGGTGCGCAACAAGACGAGATCGAGGAGAACGGCGAAGCCGACGCCGGTCACTGCCGCAAGCGTGTACGTCATGTCTCGTCGTCGACCAGCCACGACGGCCGCAGCCGGCGTACCGCCTCGAAGGTGAGGATCGAGCAGACCGGGATCACAACGAAGAAGACGAGCTCCTCGATCGGCAGGTTGCCCAGGCGCACGCCGGTGAGGTGCCGGTAGAACCAGAAGTGCGCGCGGATCGCGAGCACGTCCCAGGTCACGAACACGGCGAGTACCGGCACCAGCGTCAGCAGCAAGCGCCGCCATCGGGCATAGACACGAGCACCGATCAGCAGCTCGAGCGGCAACGTCACGACGACGCACGCCGCCATCACCGCGAGATACAGCATCAGCCGGCGAGCCGCTTGCTCAGCTCCTGCGCGGCCGCGTGCGGATCAGCGGCCTCCGTGATCGCGCGTACGACGACGATGCGCGAGGCGCCCGCAGCGATCACCTGGTCGATGTTCGACGCATCGATGCCACCGATCGCGAACCACGGCCGGTCAACGCCGAGCGAGGCGGCGTGACGGACGAGCGGCAGCCCCGGCGCCGGCCGGCCCGGTTTCGTCGGGGTCGGCCACGTCGGCCCGACGCAGAAGTAGTCGACCTCGGTGGCCCGGCTCGCGGCAGTCGCCTCGGACTCGCTGTGGCTGGACAGCCCGATCACGACGTCCGGTCCGACGATGGACCGCGCCAGGTCCGCAGGCAGATCGCCCTGCCCGACGTGCAGCACGTCGGCACCGATCGCTCGAGCCACGTCCGCGCGGTCGTTGACGGCAAACAACGCACCGTGACGTCGCGCCGCCGCGGCGAAGACCTCCGCGAGCGCGATCTCCTCGCGGGCCTCGAGGCCCTTCTCGCGCAGCTGCACGACGTCGACTCCGCCCGACAGCGCGGCATCGAGAAACCCGGCGAGATCGCCCTTGTCCCGCCGGCCGTCGACACACAGGTACAACCGCGCCGCCGCAAGCCGCGCGCGACGCGCCACCCCGTCCACCAGCCCGCGCCTCAGAAGGCGAGGGCCATGGCGACCCGCTTGACCGCGGTGTGACGGCCGGCAGCCATGTAGTCGACCGGGCGACCGGGTAGCGCCTCGGTCTCGGTGAGCAGCCAGCGCACCGACTCGACCGGTGAGAAGCCCGCGTCGGCGAGCACGGTCAGCGCGCCGCTGAGGCCCTTGATCAGCTCGCCGTCGTGGACGAACTCGGCGGGGATCCGCGCAGCGGGTGGCGTACCAACCTCGATGGTGACAAGCCGGCCCTCGCGGATGAGGTCCTTGACCCGGCTCGGGCGCTCCCCGATCCGCTCCGCGAACTCGCCGAGTGTCAGCCAACCGGCACTGAGACCCTCGATGTCGGCAGCAGTGCTGTGCTCCACGACGCCAACCCTACGTACCTGGTGACGGGCGTACGGTGGGAACCGCACGGGAGCCCACTCATCGAGGGCTGAGAGGGCGGTGATACGCCGCCGACCGTTGGACCTGATCCGGGTAATGCCGGCGAAGGGAGTCGAGGTGGCCCGAACCGGCGACAGCGGGTACGACGTCGTCGTCGTCGGAGCCGGCGTGATCGGCCTCGCGGCGGCCTGGCGGCTGGCCCAGCTCGGTCAACGGGTCGCCCTCGTCGACCCTGCTCCCGCCGGCGCCGCGTCACATGCCGCGGCCGGGATGCTCGCCCCGGTGACAGAGGTGAAGTACGGCGAGGAAGCGCTGCTCGCCCTCGGGATCGAGTCGTTGCGCCGCTACCCGGCATTCGTCGCCGACCTGGAGCAGGCGAGCGGGCACCGGGTCGGGCTGCGGACCGACGGGACCCTGCTGGTCGCGACCGACGCCGGTGATCGCGCGATGCTCGCGGACCTGCACGACTTCCAGCGAACACTCGGTCTCGACGCCGAGCTGCTCACCTCGCGGGAGTGTCGCGCGCTGGAGCCGGGCCTGAGCCCCGACGTCCGGTGCGGCCTGCTAGCCCGAAGCGACCATTCCGTCGACAACCGCAGGCTGGGCGCAGCGCTGCTCGCCGCGGTGAGCACCACCACATCACCGCGACGCGAGGCGGTAGCGGCGATCGACATCGACGCCGGCGCGGTCCGCGGCGTGACGCTGCGCAGCGGCGAACACCTCACTTCGACAACGGTGCTGCTCGCCGCCGGCCCGTGGTCGGCGGACATCGCCGGCCTGCCCGACCACCTGCGTCCGCGGGTCCGCCCGGTGAAGGGCGAGATCCTGCGACTGCGAGCCCGACCGACCGGCGGCGACCTTCCGGCCCGCAGCGTGCGCGGCTTCGTCAACGGCCGCGAGGTCTACCTCGTCCCGCGCGAGGACGGCGAGCTCGTGGTCGGCGCGACCGTCGAGGAGTTGGGATTCGACCTGACGGTGCGGGCGGGAGCCGTTCGCGAGCTGCTCCGCGACGCGCGCGCGGTGTTGCCGTGCATCGACGAGCTGGAGCTGGTCGAGACGCTTGCCGCCCTTCGCCCGGGCTCGCCGGACAACCGACCGATCATCGGCGCCACCGACATCGACGGGCTGGTCCTCGCGACCGGTCACTTCCGCAACGGGATCCTGCTCACCCCCGTGACAGCGGACCTTGTCGTGGCCGCGGTCACCGGTTCCACGCGTGACGCCGAGCTGGCAGAACTGGTCTCGCCACGTCGCTTCGCGGGAGCTACGACATGACGGCGATCACCCTCAACGGCGAGCCGCGCGACGTTCCGCTCGACACGACCGTGACGGCTGTGGTGGCGTTGCTCTCCGCGACGCAGACCGGGTGCGCCGTCGCCGTCAACGACGAAGTGGTCCCGCGCCGGGAGTGGTCGTCACGCATCGTTACCGCAGGCGACCGGGTAGAGGTCCTCACAGCGGTGCAAGGAGGCTGACAACCGTGAGCGACGACCCGTTCGTGATCGCCGACGTCGAGCTGACGTCGCGGCTGATCATGGGCACCGGTGGGGCCACCAGCCTCGACGCCCTCGAAGCGGCGCTCGCCGCGAGCGGGACCGAGCTGACCACGGTCGCGATGCGCCGGATCGACCCGGGTGCGACCGGCTCGTTGCTCGACGTCGTACGACGCCTCGGCATCCGGGTGCTGCCGAACACCGCCGGCTGTGCGACGGCGAGCGAGGCGCTCTTGACAGCCCGGCTCGCCCGCGAGGCCTTGGAGACGGATTGGGTGAAGCTCGAGGTGATCGCCGACGAGCACACCTTGCTGCCCGACCCGATCGAGCTGCTCGACGCGGCGGAACGCTGCGTTGCCGACGGCTTCGTCGTCCTCCCCTACACGAACGACGACCCGGTGCTTGCCGCCCGCCTCGAGGCAGCCGGGTGCGCGGCCGTCATGCCACTCGGTGCACCGATCGGCTCCGGGCTCGGCATCCGCAACCCCCACAACATCGCGATGATCGTCGAGCGCGCGAGCGTCCCCGTGATCCTCGACGCCGGTCTCGGTACGGCGAGCGACGCCGCGACCGCGATGGAGCTCGGCTGCGACGGCGTCCTGGTCGCCTCGGCCGTGACGCGGGCCCGGTCGCCGGTCATGATGGCAACGGCGATGGCCCGTGCGGTCGAAGCCGGACGGCTCGCCCACGCCGCGGGACGGATTCCGCGGCGCTGGCATGCGCAGGCGTCATCGCCGAGCGACGGAATGATGGGAGGCGGATAGTGCCGACAACGAGCAAGGTGCCCGACGCCGTCGTGCGCCTCGCGGGGGCTCGCCGGCTCGACCCGGCCGTCAGCGCGGTCCGTGCGATCGTGCGGTCAGCGCTCAAGCCGGGCGCGGTTCGCGACGCACTGCACGGCGTATGGCTCGGCCACCCGCTTCACCCGCTGCTCACCCACGTCCCGATCGGGATGTGGTCCGCCGCCGCCGTCGTCGACCTCACCCCCGGCGGCGGCGCGGCCGCTTCTGGACTGATCGCAACCGGCTGCGCGGCGTACGTGCCGACCGTCCTCGCCGGCTGGACCGACTGGTCCGAGCTCGATGAACCGCAGCAGCGGGTGGGGCTCGTGCACGCCACCATGGGTGGCGCCGCGTTCGCCTGCTACGTCGGCTCCCTTGCGGCCCGCGCGCGCGGCAGCCACTGGCGTGGCCGGCTGTGGTCGCTCGCCGGTCTCGGGTTCGTGACGGCCACCGGCTACCTCGGCGGCCACCTGTCCTATCGGCAAGCCGCGGGCGTGTCACGTGCGACCGAGCCGCTGCACCGGTTCCCGGCCGGCTGGCACACCCTGGCCCGCCTCGACGAGCTGCCCGACGGCGTGCCGACTCGTCGCGAGGTCGAGGGGGTCGACCTGCTCGTCATCCGGCGCGGCACGCACGTCGATGTCCTGGTCAACAGCTGCCCGCACCTCGGCGCCCCGCTGTCAGCCGGGTCGTTCGTCGCGGTGGCCGGTCAAGGGTGCGTGGTGTGCCCGTGGCACGGCTCGACCTTCCGGCTGGCCGACGGTGCGGTCGTCCACGGCCCCGCCACCGCACCGGCGCCCCGCTTCGACACCCACATCGACAACGGCGTCGTCAGCGTCAGGCGCCCCGGCGCCGGATGAGGGGATCCAGCCCGTTCACGACGTGAAGGACCGGCTCGCCGGAGACGGCACGCCTGATGTTCGCGACGATCCCGTCGATCAGCCTGGCCTGCGCCTGGCGGGTGGCGCCGGCGGCATGGGGCGAGAGCAGGATCCGATCCTCATGGCGAAACGGATGCGTCACCGGCAACGGCTCGGTGTCGAAGACGTCCAGCGCCGCGCCCGCCAGCGCGCCGGACTGCACCGCCGCCAGCAGGGCCGCCTCGTCGAGGATGCCGCCGCGGGCTGCGTTGACGACGAACCCGCCGGCCGGCAGCAACCCCAGCCGGTCGGCCCCCAGCAGACCACGGGTCTGGTCCGCGAGAGCGATGACGACGACCAGCACCTCTGAATGGCGCAGCAGCTCGTCGAGCTCGAGCCACCGCGCACCGCCCGACGCCGCAGCATCGCGCTTGCTCCGGCTCCAGTACGCGACGTCGCACCCCAACGCCGCGTAGCGGGTCGCGCACTCGCGCCCGATCCGGCCCATGCCGACGATGCCGACCCGGCGCCCGGCCAGCTCGCCGCCACCGCGGCCGGCCAGCTCGATCTGCGGCCAGCCGCCGTCACGGATCTGCCGGTCGCCGTACACCAGGGACCGGAGTGCGGCGAAGGTTGCGGCCAGGCACCACTCGGCGACGCTGACCGCGTTGGCGTCACCGGCGTTCGCTACCGGCACGCCGGCACCGGCGCACGCATCGAGATCGATCGCGTCAACGCCCGCGCTGGGCTGCTGCACGAACGCGAGCCTCGGCGCGGCCGCAAGCAGCGCCGCGGACACCCGGATCGTCGCCGTCCAGTCGCCCAGGACCAGGTCGGCGTCCGGGGCCAGCGTGAGGGCTGCTTCTGGGGTGCGCGCCTCCGGCACGAGCAGCTCGACCGGCAGGTCGACGAACAGCATCGACAGCAGCTCGGGAGCGAGTGGGGGCAGAGCGAGCAATCGCCATGGCGCCGACATGGGCAGATCGTGCCAGATTCACGCGTGTCACGTTTGTCACACCAGCCACATGCGCATACCGTTGACCGACCCGCTACCCGCCCCGCAGGGCGCCCCGCCACCCCGAGCGAGGGAGCTCCACCCCGTGAAGCTGCCGCTGCGTTCTGTCACGATTCCCCTCGCGCTCGCGGCGGTGGTCACCGCCTCCGCGTCGGGCATCACGTTGATCCGGGTCCGGCCCGGCGACACCCTGTCGGCCATCGCGCTGCGCTACCACACGACCGTGAGCCGGCTGGTCAAGCTCAACGACCTGCCCGGCAACGGCAACCTGATCTACGCCGGCCAGACACTGCGGGTGCCCACCGGCCACACCAGCCACCACGCGACGCACCACGCGTCCCACGTCGTGACGCGGTGGCACACCGTGGTCGTCGGCGACACCCTCGACGGGCTGGCCGCCCGATACCACGTGAAGCCCGCGACGATCGCCCGGCGCAACCACCTGCCGCGCTCGCTTGTCATCGTGCTGGGCGAGCGGCTCGCGATTCCGCAGCACGTCCGCAGCTCGCCCTCGCACACGTCGGCGGCAATCGACAGCGAACGCCGCTACCTCGCCCGTCACAGCGAGCCCACGCGAGACGAGGTCGCGCGAATGATTCGCACGGTCGCGTCCCGCTGGCATCTTGATCCGCGCCTGGCGCTCGCGATCGCCTGGCAGGAGTCCGGATTCAACATGCGCGAGGTCTCATCGGTCGGCGCGATCGGCACCATGCAGGTCATGCCGTACACCGCGGCGTACCTCTCGGCCGACGTCGTGCACCGCAATCTCGACCTGTTCGACGCCGCCGACAACATCACCGCGGGCGTCGCGCTGCTGTCGGTGCTCACCCACGAGGCAAAGTCGGTTCAACAAGCCGTGGCCGGCTACTACCAGGGGCTGCAATCGGTCCGGGACCACGGGATGTACGCGTCGACGAAGCAGTACGTCGCCGATGTCATGGCGCTGCGCGACAGGTTCTAGGAGCCCGTGGTGGGGCGATCTCCGCAGCTGTCGCAACCTAGACTCACCGTGATGGATGCCACGCTGAGCGACCCCATGGTCGGTCGGCTGCTCGAAGGCCGCTACGCCATCGACTCGTTCATCGCTCACGGCGGCATGGCCTCGGTCTACCTTGCCACCGACACCCGGCTCGAACGGCGCGTCGCGGTGAAGGTGCTGCACGCCCATCTCGCCGGCGACCGGGAGACTCTCGCCCGCTTCCAGCGCGAAGCCAGGGCGGCCGCGCGGTTGTCGCACCCCAACGTCGTCGCCGTCTACGACCAGGGCACCGATGGGGACCGCCCGTTCCTCGTCATGGAGTACGTGCCGGGCGCGACGTTGCGCCAGGTGCTGCGTGACCGCGGCACGCTCTCCCCCGCCGAGACGCTGACCGTCATGGACCACGTGCTGGCCGCACTCGCCGTTGCACATCGGGCCGGGCTCGTGCACCGCGACATCAAGCCGGAGAACGTGCTCATCACCGCCGACGGCCGCGTGAAGGTCGCGGACTTCGGGCTCGCCCGCGCAGTCGCCGGCAGCACCGTCACGACGACCGGTTCCGTGCTGTTCGGCACGGCGGCCTACCTGGCGCCGGAGCAGTTCCAGCACGGCACCGCCGACGAGCGCTCCGACGTGTACTCGGCGGGCGTCGTGATGTTCGAGCTGCTCACCGGCGGAGTGCCGTTCACCGGCGACAGCGCGTACGCCGTCCTGCACCAGCACGCCTACGAGGACATCCCGGCGCCGAGCACGCGCGCCACCGGCATTCCGCCGCAGGTCGACGCGCTCGTCACGTGGGCGACCTCGCGAGACCCGGCGCAGCGCCCCTCCGACGCCGGGGAGCTGCACGCAGAGCTCGTCGATGTGCGGGACCGGCTCGGCCTGCACGCCGCGGTCCCCGGCCTTCCGGTCACCGCCACCGCCCCGATCACAACCATGGCACCGCCCGCCACGAACGCCATCACGCAGGCAGTGACGACGGCAGACGGCAATGCCGCAGTCGCGCCGCCGCCACCGGGTGCGCGTCGTCGACGCGGATTCGCCGGGCGGTTCGGCCGCCGTGGCCCCATCGTCGCTGCCGTGGTGGTGCTGGCCCTGGTCGCGGCGGCGATTCTCGGCTGGTGGTTCGCCGACGGCCGGTACACCCACACCCCGAAGCTCCTGGGCGACACCCAGCAGGCCGCGGCGGCTGCGATCGCCGACGCCGGTCTGCACGTGAGGTACGGCGCCCCGGTCCACAGCATCCGCTACGCCAAGGGCGAGGTCGCGAAGGAGGTCCCCGCTCCGGGGGACCGCATCGCGCACGGCGGAACGGTCACGCTGCGAATGTCGCTAGGACCGATCCGTCACCAGCTTCCGTCCCTCGCCGGCGAGTCGGTGTCGGCCGCCACCGCCAACCTCGACGACCTCCACATCGGAGTGAGTGACACCAAGAACGTCTACGACGACAACATCGCCAAGGGCGACGTCGTGAAGACCGACCCTCCCGCAGGCGAGACGGTCGACGAGGGCAGCAAGGTCACCCTCTACGTCAGCAAGGGCGCGAGACCCGTCACCATCCCCTCGGACCTGGTGGGCAAGACCCAGCCGGACGCGACCAACGAGCTGACGTCGCTCGGGCTCGTCGCGCGCCCGGTCCAGCGCTACAGCGACACCGTGCCGAACGGCCAGGTGATCGACACCCATCCCGGCCCGGGCAAGACCGCGCACACCGGCGACACCGTCACCCTTGTCGTGTCCCGTGGTCCGCACCTCTATCCGGTGCCGAATGTCGTCGGCGAGCCGCTGAGCCAGGCGATCCCGGAGATCGTTCACGCGGGCTTCAAAGCCGATCCGAAGGCATTCGCACCCGGTGGTCCGCAGAAGGTGTTTCGCGAGAGTCCGACCGGAAACCAGGCCAAAGGCACCACGATCGAGCTCGACTACTACTAGCGGCCGGCTGGGCGACTACGCCCGACTGCGGGTGGTTCACCGGAATCGGGTACGAATGTCGCGTGCCGCCACGTAAGCCCTCCCCCGTCGGCGGCCACGTCATCGGGGGGACCGGGAGCGGCATCAGCTACGCCCGGCGGGTGGGCGCCGAGGCGCTCCAAGTCTTCGTCTCCAACCCGCGGGGCTGGGCGGTCCCCAAACCCGCGCTGGCCGCCGACGCCGCGTTCGCCGACGAGTGCCGCGACCATCGCCTCGCCCTCTTCGTCCACGCGCCGTACCTCGTGAACCTCGCTTCTCCGACGGCACGCACCCGTGAGCAGTCGATCGCGTCGCTGCGCCACTGCATGGAGCGCTCCACGCGGCTCGGTGCCCGCGGCGTTGTCGTGCACGCCGGGTCGGCAGTCGACCGCGCGCACCGTGACATGGCGGTCGGCGTCGTGCGTGACCTGCTGGCGCCGATGCTCGACGACCTGACCGATGAGTCGCCCGACCTGTTGATCGAGCCGACCGCCGGTGGCGGCGAGGCGCTGGCGTCCTCGGTGGAGGACCTCGAGCCGCTGTTCACGGCACTGGGGCATCACCCTCGACTCGGGGTCTGCCTCGACACCTGCCACGCCTTCGCCGCCGGCCACGACCTCGCAACACCCGGTGGGGTACGACGCACCCTCAACTCCCTCGTCCGCGCCGTCGGCCGCGGCCGGCTGAAGCTGGTGCACGCGAACGACTCCAAGGACGGCCTCGGCTCCAAGCGCGACCGGCACACACCGGTCGGGCAGGGCTCCATCGGCACCGAGCCGTTCGCAGAGCTGTTCCGCCACCCGGCGACGCGCGGCGTACCGGTGATCATCGAGACACCAGGTGGCGTCGACGGGCACCGCCGCGACATCGAGCTGCTCAAGCAGCTGCGAGACCGCTGACTGTTTTGCCGCGAATGCCCAGCAAACCGGGCGTGAATTGCCATGGCTCCTAGTCAGTTCTGATCTACCGGATAGAACCCAACGACCTCGACACTCCAAATCGGATCAAAGTCACATGCCCTGCCAGGAAGGACCTCGTGACCACCCCCGCTCCGGATGTCGATGCCGTCCCGGCATCGCATCCCCGCGTGCTCGGCGTCACCGAGACCGTGGCGCTGGCGATGGGTGGCAGCAACCAGAGCCTGTTCATCATCGGCGCGCTGTTCGTGGCGCAGGGCAGCGCCGCCGTTCCGCTCCTCATCGTCGGGTTGCTCCTCGCGTGGGCGGCACTGCCCGGATGGACCGAGCTGGTCTGCATGTGGCCGAACCGCGTCGGGGGCATCGCGGCGACCTGCGCGGAGGCTTTCCGTCCCTACAGCCCGGTGCTTGCCAACCTCACCGGTGTCTCCTACTGGTGGGGCTGGATCCCGACCTGCGGGCTGACCGCGATCCTCGCCAGTGAGGCGCTTCACGCCTGGTACCTGCCGATGGTTCCGGTGCACCTGCTGGCGAGCGCGATCGTCGCAGGCTTCGCGCTGCTCAACCTTCGCGGCATCAGGTACGCCACCCGGACCGCTACCGGGATCGGCGTCGTGTCCGCGGGGCTCGCGCTTGCGGCCACCGTGATCCCGGTGCTCACCGGCCACGTCAACTGGAGCCGCGCGGCGTCCTGGCACCTGCAGGTGCCGTTTCACGGCTTCTTCGGCGGCCTGACCAGCGCCATGGCCGGGCTTTATCTCATCGGGTTCGCCGCCCCTGCGTTCGAGGCGGCGGCCTGCCACGTCGGGGAGATGCGAGATCCGGTCCGTGCCCTGCCGCGCGCGATGTTCGGTGCGGCGGGAATGGCGACGCTCTACTTCGTGGTGATTCCGGTCGTCTGGTTCGGCGCCATCGGCGGGACGCCGCTGGAGGGCAACCTCACGTACGCCCTGGGCCCGATCTTCGCGCCGGCCGTCGGCGTCGCCGGCAAGTCGTTCGCCGTCTGGTTCATGGTGTCGAACATGCTGCACGGCACGCTGCAGCCGGTCGCCGGCGCCGCGCGGACGCTGTCCCAGCTCGCCGACGACGGGCTGTTGCCGCGATCGCTGTCGAAGCGCAACCGCTACGACGCGCCGTACGTCGCGACGCTTCTCACCGCGGGGATGTCGATCGCCTTCCTCGTCAGCGACGATCCGCCGAGCGTGATCGCGGCTGCGAACTTCACCTATCTGATCGGAATCTGCCTGCCGTCCGTGGCGGTGTGGCTGCTTCGACGAAACGAACCCGATCTCGAGCGGCCGTGGCGAGCGCCACGCGGCACCATCGGGCTCGGGCTCATCGCGGCCGGGACCTGGGGAGTGTCCACGATCTTCGGCTTCGAGCAGTACGGCCTGAGCTACGTGCTGATCGGCCTCGCTCTCGCCTACTCCGGGTCCGCTGCCTTCGCCTGGCGGCGCTGGAGCGACCGCAAGCGAGCGGGCATCCCCAGGCCGCACCGACTCTCGCTGCACGCCAAGCTCTCGGGGGCGATGATCGGCGTCATCGGGCTCGACGGTGCGGGGTACCTGATGGCCGTCCAGCACGTGCCCCCGAGCCAAGCCCAGCTGATCACCGCGTTGCAGGACATCTTCGTTGCGGTCGCGCTCCTCACGGTCTCGGTCGGCCTGGTGTTGCCCGGACTGATCAGCCACCTCGTCACGGAAGTCGGCAACGCCGCACGCTCGCTCGCGCAACAGACGCTTCCCGACCTGACGCAGGCGATGGTCGCTCTCGGGGAAGGTCGTCTCGACGAGGCGCTCACGAGCGAACCGGAAGCCAGACCGGTCAAGATCCGCACCCGTGACGAGCTGGGCACGATGGCGGAGCACTTCAACGCGATGCAGGACCGGATCCACGTCGCACGAGAAGCGCTCGGCCGCACGCGCGACCAGCTTGCGGACACGCAGGCGCAGCTGGTGCATCTCGCCGACCACGACCCGTTGACCGGACTGATCAATCGCCGTCGGCTGCAGCTGGAGGTGGCGGAGAGCATCGCGACCGCGCAGCGGAGCGGAGTGCAGAACGCGCTCATCCTGATCGACCTCGACAACTTCAAGCTGATCAACGACACGCGCGGACACGCCCTGGGCGACACGGTGCTGCGCGGCGTGGCGAGCGCGCTGCGCCAGCGGTTGCGGGCCGGCGACACGTTGGCCCGCCTGGGCGGCGACGAGTTCGCCGTTATCCTGCCGAACTGCGACCAGCCAACCGCCGTCGAAGTGGCCCACGACCTGATCTCCGCGGTCGCCCTCACCACCATCGTCCCGGACTCCAGCGGACGGGTGATCCGGGTGAACGCCAGCGCCGGCGTGGCGACCTTCGACGGCCGATCCGGAGTCTCGCTCGAGTCGCTTCTCGTCGATGCCGACATCGCCTTGTACGAGGCGAAGGACACCGGGCGCAACCGGGTCGCCGTCGCGACCGATGACGAGAGCGGCCGCGAGCGGATGCAGACCCGGCAGTCGTGGGTCGAACAGCTGCGGTCCGCGCTCGACAACGACGGGTTCGAGCTGTGGGCGCAGCCGATCCTCGACCTCGCGACCGGCACGGTCACCCGACACGAGCTGCTGTTGCGCCTCAGTGGCAGCGGCGCTGGCATCCCGCCGTCGCAGTTCCTGGCGATCGCCGAGCAGGTCGGGCTCATCATCGACATCGACACCTGGGTGATCCATGCCGCGTTCAACCTCGTGCGGTCCCAGGTCGCCGCCGGGCTGGCCTGCAACATGCAGATCAACCTCTCCGGAGCGTCCGTGACCAGCCCCGCGATTCACGAGCTGGTGCGGTGCGAGCTCAGCTCGGGCAACGTTCCCGCGAGCAGCCTCACCTTCGAGATCACCGAGACGTGTGCGATAGCCGACATGGCGCAGGCGCAACGCTTCGCCCACATGGTTCGCGACTTCGGCTGCGGCCTCTCACTCGATGACTTCGGTGCCGGCTTCGGCTCGTTCTTCTACCTCAAGCACCTGCCCTTCGACTCGCTGAAGATCGACGGCGAGTTCATCCGCCACATCGCGGAGTCAGCCCACGACCAGCACGTGGTACGCGCGCTGGTCCAGATCGCCACGGCGTTGGGGCTCGAGACCGTCGCGGAGTTCGTCGAGGAGGAGCGAACGCTTCAGGTGCTCCGGGACATCGGCGTCACCTACGCGCAGGGGTATGCCATCGCCCGGCCGCAACCCGCGGCTTCGTTGCTGGCTACCCCGGCTGTCCTGCCGCGGCAGCGCCAGGCAATGACCGACGCCGCGACGCCCGCCTAGCCCGAGAAGCTGCTGACGGTAGCCGCCTTCACTAGCCAGCGCCCGCCGGCACCGTAGCGTGCACGCGTCATGAAGGTGTCCCGCTCCACCGCCGCCGTGGCCGCGCTGGTCGCGGTGACGGCCGTCTGGGGCTCGACATTCGTCGTCGTCAAGGACGCGGTCGAGCGGATGCCGGTGATGGACTTCCTGGCGTGGCGGTTCGCGATTGCCGCCGTCGTGATGGCCGCCGTTCGGCCGCGTGCCGTGGGCCGGCTCGATGCACGAGGACGCAGGCGGGGCATCGTGCTCGGACTCGCGCTCGGCGGCGGGTACATCGCGCAGACCTTCGGTCTCCAGCACACGCCCGCATCGGTGTCCGGGTTCATCACCGGCTTGTTCGTCGTCTTCACGCCGTTGTGCTCGGCCGCCGTGCTGCACAAGCGGATCGGCGCAACGACGTGGCTCGGCGTCACGCTCGCGACGGCTGGCCTTGCCCTGCTCTCACTCCACGGTGTGGCGATCGGAAGCGGAGCCGGTGTCACCTTGCTGTGCGCGATCGCGTTCGCACTGCACATCGTCGGACTCGGCGAATGGTCGTCCGCTCACGACGCGGCCGGTCTCGCGGTCGTGCAGCTGTCGACCGTCGCAGTGGTGTCCATCGTCGCCGCCGCGCCGGACTCGTTGGCGCCACCACCGGATGCCGGAGTGTGGGGGGCGATCCTGCTGACCGCGATCGCCGCCACTGCCGTCGCGTTCTTCGTCCAGACCTGGGCGCAGGCACACCTCGACCCCACGCGTGCAGCCGTCGTCATGACGATGGAGCCGGTGTTCGCGGGGCTGTTCGGCGTCACGGTGGGTGGGGACGCGCTGAGCGTCCGGGTCGTAGTGGGTGCACTGCTCGTCCTCGTCGCCATGTACGCGGTGGAGCTCGGCCCGCGGCAGTCGGCAGATGCGGAATTCGAGCGGTTCGAGTAGAGTGCTTCTCGTGGCGCGCTGGTTTGGCTATTTCACCGGGTCCGGGCTGATGCTCGATCGGGTGGAGTAGCGCGTACTCCGCTTAGACGAGCCCCGGGCAAACCGCCCGGGGCTTTTTTGATGACTAGCGGGCTTTTCCCGCCCGTGACGACGTTCGGAAGGACAGGCGATGGTGGTGGTGATGGCATCCGACGCGACCGCTGAGGAGGTCGAGGCCGTCGTAGCGACGGTCGAGGCAGCCGGCGGCTCCGCGTTCGTCAGCCGCGGCGTGCACCGCACGATCGTCGGTCTAGTGGGCGACGTCGAGCGGTTCGAGACCCTCAACCTCGCGGGGCTGCCCGGCGTCAGCGACGTCGTGCGGATCTCCTCGGCGTACAAGCTCGTCAGCCGGGAGAACCATCCCGAGACCTCGACAGTCAAAGTCGCCGGCGTCCCTATCGGCCCCGACACGTTCACGTTGATCGCCGGTCCCTGTGCCGTCGAGACAGAGGAACAAACCATCGCCGCCGCCGAGATGGCGAAGGCAGCCGGCGCGGTGCTGCTGCGTGGCGGCGCCTACAAGCCGCGGACCTCGCCGTACGCCTTCCAGGGTCTCGGTGAGGCCGGCCTGAAGATCCTCGCCGAGGCTCGCGAGAAGACGGGGCTTCCCGTCGTGACCGAGGTCGTCGACGCCGCCGACGTCCCACTCGTCGCGAGCTACGCGGACATGCTGCAGATCGGCACCCGCAACATGCAGAACTTCGCCCTGCTGCAAGCCGTCGGCAGCGCAGGGAAGCCCGTCATGCTCAAGCGCGGCCTCAACGCCACGATCGAGGAATGGCTGATGGCGGCCGAGTACATCGCGCAGCGCGGCAACCTCGACATCGTGCTGTGCGAGCGCGGCATTCGCACCTTCGAGACCGCCTACCGCAACACGCTGGACATCAGCGCTGTGCCGGTCGTCCACTCGCTGTCGCACCTGCCGGTCATGGTCGACCCGTCGCACGCGGGCGGCAAGCGGGAGCTCGTCGTGCCGCTGGCACGAGCCGCGATCGCCGTCGGCGCGGACGCCATCATGGTCGACCTGCATCCCGAACCCGGGGCCGCGCTGTGCGACGGCCCGCAGGCGCTGGTCGACGTCGACCTCGAGGCGTTGACCAAGGCGGTTCGTGAGATGCCGCCGATGCTCGGCCGGCGGGTCGTGACGTCGGAGGATTAACCGAGCGCACCACGGATCGCGGCGAGGGCGCGTTCGACGCCCTCGTCGCCGACGTCGAGGTGGGTCACCAGCCGTACCCGCCGCGGCGCAAGTGTGGAGACCAGCACGTCGGCGGCGGCACATGCCGCTGCCAGCCCAGCCGCGTCGACGGCGGCGTCCGCCAGCTCGAGCACCACGATGTTCGTCTCCACTGCGGCCGGGTCGACAACCCCTGGGGCAATCGCCGCAACGCCCTCGGCCAGCCGTCGGGCTCTGGCGTGGTCGTCGGCCAACCGTGCGAGCTGATGCCGGACGGCGTAAAGGCCTGCCGCGGCAAGCACCCCGGCCTGCCGCATCGCCCCACCGAGTCGGTGCCGGACGTCGCGGGCTCTCTCAGCGCGCGTTCCGTCGCGCATCACCACGAGTGAGCCGACCGGCGCCCCGAGGCCCTTGCTAAGACACACAGACATCGTGTCGAACAGGGCGCCGTAGTCCGCCAACCGCACGCCACTCGCGATGTGGGCGTTCCAGATCCGCGCTCCGTCGCAGTGCATGGTGACCGCGTGGGTGTCGGCCAGCGTCCGTAGCTCCCGCAGCGTCTCGATCGGGTATACCGATCCCCCGCCGCGGTTGTGGGTCTGTTCCACGGCCAGCGCTGTCGTCGGGACCGCGTGGTAGCCCGCCACCCGCAGCTGCGGCGCCACGACCTCGGCCGACAGCAGGCCACGGTCGACGATCGGCGTCCGCGTCTGTATCCCGCCGTGAGCGGCCGCTGCGCCCGCCTCGTAGCTGACGATGTGCGCGTCCGCGTCGCAGATCAGCTCCTCGCCCTCACCGCACAGCAGGCGCAGCGAGACAAGGTTGCCCATTGTCCCGCTGGGCACGAACACCGCTGCCTCATGACCGAACATCGCCGCGACTTCGGACTCGAGCTCGTTGATGGTCGGGTCTTCGCCGTACACATCGTCGCCGACAGCAGCGGCGGCCATTGCCTCGCGCATCGCAGCCGTCGGACGCGTCACGGTGTCGCTGCGCAGATCCACGATGTCTGCCACGCGTGTTGCCTCCCGACTGCTGCCCTATGGCAGCCATAAGGTAGCCGGGTGCCACGCGACGTCGTCGCTCTCGTCTCCGCCGACGACTTCGTCAGCGCGGTTCGTGTGTATGCCGACCGCGTCAACGACCTGTTGCGCCGGCGCGGCATCCCTCCGGTCGAGGCGATCGACGTCCTGGAGACGCACGCCCTCGCGCTCCTCGACGCAGTGGTCAACGCACCCGAGACGGTCATCGACCTGGCCGGCTGGTGGTTCGCCCGCGCGGTCGAGACGACGACCGCCGCCCGCCGCCAGGCAACCGCGGGTGATGACGAGACGACCAGCATGCTCGCCGGCACGGAGAGCGAGGAGCGGGTACGCGCGGCGCTCGCCAGCCTGGAGGACGGGCAGCGAGACGCGGTGATCCTCCGTGACGCGTATGACCTTCCGCCGCAGGCCGTGGGCGTCGCGCTTCGGCGCGGCTCCGACGCTGCCGCCGACCTGACCGCCAAGGGCCGGCTCGCGCTCGTCGAGAGCTACGACGAGCGGCCGGCGCCCGACCTTGGCGGGCACAGCGGTCGAACGATCGTCGACATCACCTCGCTGAGTCGCCTCGCCGACGACTCACTGGACTCGCCGCGAGCTGCGCCGCTGCGCCGGCACGTGGCGAACTGCGCGGCGTGCGAGGAGGTGCTCGAGACCCTCGCGCGCGGTCGACGGCTCGCTGCCGGGCTGCCGATCATCGCCCTGCCCGACGACGCCCGCGAGGCACTCATCGATCGCGTCGCGCAGAGCGCCGCCGAGGCGTTGCCCAGCCACGACGCCGTACTGCGCGCGGTCGACGAGGACCACGACCCGGGACCCCCGGTGTCGCCGATCATCGCGGTGATCGCGGTTGTCCTCGCGGTCGCGCTGGGAGTGGGCGTCGGTGCGATCAGCCGCGCGCACCGTTCGCTCGGGCCGCTGGCACCGAGCCCGCCGCCGAGCCTCGCGTCGGTCACCCCGTCGTTCTCGGTCTCACCCTCGCCGCACCGGCATCGCTCCGCCTCGCCGTCCGCGACGCCGTCGCTGTCGAGCGCGCCGACGTTCTCGGTGACACCGCTGCCCCCACCCCCCACATCCTCGACGCCGGTTCGCGCGAGCATCGCCCTTTCGCCAAGCTCCGGGCGTTCCGGCACCAACATCGAGGTGGCCGGCGCGGGCTGGACGCCGGGCAGCCACGTATCGGTCTCCTACGCGGGCAAGCCCCAAGCCGGCACCCGCGTCAGCGCCGACGGGACGTTCGCCGTCACGGTCGTCGCCAATGCCGTTCTCCCTGGCACCCGCCGGGTCACTGCCACGAACGGCGATCAGTCCGCCACCGCGACGTTCATGCAGCAGCTCTAGCCGAAGAAGACCTCGACCTCGGCGTACCGCTCCAACGACACCGTCTTCAGCTCCCGGGTCGCCTCCTCCAGCGGCACTCGGACGATGTCCGTCCCCCGCAACGCGACCATCACCCCGGACGCGCCGTCGTGGACCGCGTCGATCGCGTGCAGGCCGAACCGCGTGGCGAGGACTCGGTCGTACGCCGTGGGCGTGCCGCCGCGCTGAACGTGTCCGAGAACGGTCGCCCGCGCCTCTTTGCCGGTGCGGTCGCCGATCTCCCGCTCCAGCACCGCGCCGATTCCGCCGAGCCGCACATGACCGAACGAGTCGACGCCTTGGTCCTGCAGCGCCATGGTCCCCTCAGCCGGCGTTGCCCCCTCCGCAACCACGACGATCGGCGCGTAGTGGGAGTCGAACCGCTGCTCGATGTACGCGCACACCTGGTCGATGTCGAAGCGGCGCTCCGGGATGAGGATCACGTTGGCTCCGCCGGCCAGCCCGGAGTGAAGGGCGATCCAGCCGGCGTGGCGGCCCATGACCTCGACGATGAGTACCCGGTGATGGGACTCCGCCGTCGTGTGAAGCCGGTCGATGGCGTCAACCGCGATCTGCACGGCGGTGTCGAAGCCGAACGTGTAGTCCGTCGCGCCCAGGTCGTTGTCGATGGTCTTGGGCACCCCGACCACCGTCAGGCCCTCGCCGGCGAGGACCGTGGCGACCCCCAGGGTGTCCTCGCCGCCGATCGCGATCAGCGCGTCCACCTGCTCGGCCGCGAGAGTGGCCCGGATCTTCTCGATGCCGCCCTCGACCTTGAGCGGATTGGTCCTCGACGAGCCGAGGATCGTGCCGCCGCGGGGCAGGATGCCTCGCGTCGCCTCCACATCGAGCGGCATGGTCAGGCCCTCGAGGGGTCCCTTCCAGCCGTCACGGAAGCCGACGAAGCGATGCCCGTAGATCTGGGTGCCCTTCCGGACCGCGGCCCGGATCACGGCGTTCAACCCGGGGCAGTCGCCGCCGCCGGTGAGGACTCCGATGCGCATGGACCGGAGCCTATGCTCCGGTCTCGTGACGTTCTCGATCGTCGCGACCGACGGCAGTGCGTGGGGCGTCGCCGTCGCCTCGAAGTTCCTGGCGGTCGGCGCCGCGGTGCCGGCCGCGCGCGCCGGCGTCGGGGCGATCGCGACGCAGGCCCTCGCCAACCTCGCGTATCGGCCCGATGGCCTCGCGTTGCTCGCCGAGGGGCGCAGCGCCGCCGCGACCCTCGACGCACTCATCGCTGCCGACGAGAGCCGCGACCAGCGGCAGGCGGCCGTCGTGGACGGAGCCGGCGGTGCAGCGACGTACACCGGCGCCGGCTGCCATGCGTGGGCGGGCGGGATCGCCGGCGACGGTTACGCGATCCAAGGCAACATCCTGACCGGTCCGGAGGTCGTCGCGGCGATGGACAGCGCCTGGCAGGACGCCGACCGCGCCGCCCCGCTCGGGCGGCGCCTGCTCGCCGCTCTGGCAGCGGGTGACATCGCCGGCGGGGACCGGCGCGGGCGGCAGAGCGCGGCCCTGCTCGTGGTGACCCCCGACGGCGGGTACGGCGGCGGCAGCGATGTCTACGCCGACCTGCGGGTCGATGACGATCCGGATCCGGTTGGCGAGCTGGAGCGGTTGCTGGACCTGCATGACATCTACTTCACCAAGCCGGACCCGGCGTCGGCCTTGCCGCTCGAAGGCTCGCTGCGCGATGAGGTGACCGATCGGCTGGCGCGACTAGGGCACCGTGACGACGACCTCGAGGCCGCACTGTCGAGCTGGGCCGGCATCGAGAACTACGAGGAGCGCCTCATGCCCGGCAAGATCGACCCTCTGGTGCTCGACCAGCTGCGGAAGCTCTCGCCATGACGGTTCTCGCGATCGATGCCGGGACCACCGGCGTCACCGCGCTAGTCGTCACGGCGGACGGCCGGATCGGCTCGCGCGGATACCAGGAGTTCCCGCAGCACTTCCCCGAGCCGGGTTGGGTGGAACACGAGCCTGAGGAGATCTGGCAGGCCACCCTGGCCGCCTGCCGCTCGGCGCTGGCGGCGGCGCCCGAGCCCCCATCCTCGATCGGCATCACGAACCAGCGCGAGACCGCTGTCCTGTGGGACCGCCGTACCCTCGCCGCCCCGCGGCGCGCGATCGTGTGGCAGGACCGGCGTACGGCGACGTTGTGCGAGCAGCTTCGCGACGCCGGCCACGAGCCCCGCGTCGCGGACCTGACCGGCCTTCGGCTCGACCCGTACTTCACGGGAACGAAGCTCGCCTGGCTCGCCGACAACGACCCGGCCTGGGCCGGGGTCCGGTCGGGCGACGTGGCCGTCGGGACTGTCGACTCCTACCTCGTCGCGAGGCTCACCGCGGGCGCGGCGCACGTCACCGACCCGAGCAACGCGAGCCGCACGTTGCTCTTCGACATCGTTGCGGGCGGCTGGAGCGAGGAGCTGTGCGAGCTGCTGAAGGTCCCGCCCGCCGCCCTGCCCGAGGTTCGGCCCTCCAGCGGCGAGTTCGGCAGGACCAACCCCGCGGCATTCCTCGGCCTCGACCTGCCTGTCGCCGGGATCGCCGGCGACCAGCAGGCTGCGCTGTTCGGCCAGGCGTGCTTCGACGACGGCGAGAGCAAGTGCACCTACGGCACCGGGTCGTTCGTCCTCGTCAACACCGGCAGCCAACCGGTCCGGTCCGACGCGGGGCTGCTCACGACCGTGGCATGGGACACCGGCGACGGGCTCGTCTACGCGCTGGAGGGCGCGATCTTCGTCACCGGCGCAGCCGTGCAGTGGCTGCGCGACGGGCTCGGCATCATCAGCACCGCCGCAGAGACCGAAGCGGTTGCGCGCAGCGTCCCCGACGCGGGTGGCGTCGTGTTCGTGCCGGCACTCACCGGGCTCGGTGCGCCCCACTGGGATCCCGACGCGAGGGGCACGATCACCGGGATCACCAGGGGAACGACGCGGGCGCATCTCGTCCGCGCCACCTTGGAAGCGATCGCCTTCGAGGTCCGCGACGTGGTCGACGTGATGGTCCGCGACGCGGGCGTCACGCTGCCGGAGCTGTCGGTCGACGGGGGCGCGTCAGCCAACGATCTGCTCTGCCAGCTGCAGGCCACGGAGCTCCAGGTGCCGGTACGCCGGCCGCAGGTGGCAGAGACGACAGCTCTGGGCGCGGCGTTCCTCTCCGGACTGGCAACGGGCGTGTGGAGCTCACGCGACGAGCTTCGCGCCACCTGGCAGCTGAACAAGCGCTTCGAGCCGGAGCGACGAGACGACGCGGGCTATGCCCGCTGGCAGGACGCCATCCGCCGTACCCGGTCCTGAGGCCTACTCGTCCCCGTCGAGACCTTGCTCCAGCGCGTAGCGCACGAGCTGGGCCTTGTTGTGCAGCTGAAGCTTCGTCAGTGTGTTCTGCACGTGGTTCTGCACGGTTCGCAGCGAGAGGACGAGCCGGTCCGCGATCTGCTGGTAGGTGTACCCCTTGGCGACGAAGCGCAGGATCTCGGTCTCGCGCGGTGTCAGTGACGGGTTGCCGGCAGCGCCGCCGCCGGACAGTCGCTGGTACTCCCCCAGCAGCAGCGCCGCGAGACCCGGCGTGAACACGGCGTCGCCGCGCGCCGTTGCCCGTACCGCGTCGACGAGCTCAACCGCGCTTGCCGACTTCACCAGGTAACCGGTCGCGCCGGCCTCGACGGCACCGAGTACATCGGGTTGCTCGCCGCTGGCTGACAGCACGAGCACCTTCGGCGGCGGGTCGAACGCCGCCAGCTCCCGGGCGACGTCCACGCCGGAGCCATCCGGAAGCTGCAGATCGAGGACGACGACGTCGGGCTGCGTGGCGGTGGCGACCCGCACCGCCTGAGCCACGTCGGAGGCGACACCGCACACCGTCAGACCTGCCGCCTCGAGATCACGCGCGACCGCCTCGCGCCAGATCGGGTGGTCGTCCACGACCATGACCCGCAGCTCCGTCTCATCGCGGGACAGTGATCTCGACCTCCGTCCCCTGGTCCGGGTGCGACTCGATCGTCACGCTCCCACCCACCGCCTGGATCCGGCCGACGATGCTCTGCGCCACGCCGAGCCGGCCCGCGACACTCGCCGCCTCCAGCCTGCCGGCCGCGATGCCGACGCCGTCGTCACGAACGCTGACGGTCACCGAGCGGTCGTCGGCCTCGACCAGCACCCACGCGCGCGCATCGGCGCCGGCGTGGCGGTCGACGTTGAGGAGCGCCTCGCCCACCGCGGCGACGACGGCATCCGCCGCCGCCGCGGACAGCTGGACCGGATCCGCGGGCGTGGCAAGGCTGACCCGGCCCGAGCCGAAGGGGGCAAGCCCCGCGCGCAGGTCCCGGGCGCGGTCCGGACCGGTTCCGGGGCCCGCCGTCACCAGCGTGCGCAACGACGTCTCCTGCTCTGCCGCGAGCTCGGCCAGCTTCGCCGTGTCGCCTCCGATCTCGCGGCCCCGCCGTGCGATCAGCGCCAGCACCTGCAGCGTCGAGTCATGGATCTCCCGGGCGAGTCGCTCCCGCTCCCCCGCCGCAGCGATCGCGCGGGACGCGTCGGCGACGGAGGCCTCGGCGGCAACCGCCAACCGCACCAGGTACCCACCGATACCGCCGGCGAGCAGCAGCAGCACCACGCCGTTGAACGTGTGAGCCGTGACGGTGCCGCGTTCGACGATGTCCGCCAGGCTGACCGCAGCCCCGGCCAGCGCACCGCCCCACGGTCCGTCGACGAGGGCACAGGACATGACGCTTGCCGCCACCCACGCCGCGGGGAGAGTCGGTGCCCCCGCGTCGATGTGCGCGCGGCTCTGGACCGCGAGCGTTGCGAGGACCATTCCGACCGCCACCCCGACGTCAGCGACCAGCAACAGCCGCAGCCGCCGGTTCCATCGGGCGTAGCCGGCCGTCGCGACCACAGTCCACAGCGCCATCGCCGCCAGCAGCACCCACGCCAGGTTCGGGCGCCGGTACTGGTCGTGGTCGGCGACGACCAGGACGGTGGCGTAACCGAGGGTGACGAGCCGATACGCACCGACGGCGCGCGAGAGGGCGCGCCGTACCGTCACCGGAAAGGCTTAGGAGGCCTTGCGCGCGAGCTCGTACTGCGGCGCATCCGCGACGAGCGCCTCATGCGCCGCAGCGCGGGCGTCGGCGATCTCTTCCTTGGCCTTGGCGGCGTATGTGTCGACGTACTCCTGGCCGGAGAGCTGCATCAGCTCGTACATGATCTCGTCGGTGATCGACCGCAGCACGAACCGGTCGTCCTCCATGCCGGCGTAGCGGGAGAAGTCGAGCGGCTTGCCGATCTTGATCCCGACCCGCATGATCCGCGGGATCACCTGTCCGGGCGGCTGGATGTCGAAGGTGTTGATCATCGCCACCGGAATGACCGGGACGCCGGCCTCGAGCGCCATCCGGGCGATGCCGGTCTTGCCGCGGTAGAGGCGCCCGTCCGGCGAGCGGGTGCCCTCCGGGTAGATCCCGAGCAGCTCGCCGCTGTTGAGGATCTCGACGCCCTTGCGCAGCGCCGCCTCGCTGGCCCGGCCCCCGCTGCGGTCGACCGGCACCTGGTTGATGCCCTTGAAGAAGGCGGCGGTGAGCTTGCCCTTGACGCCCTTCCCCGTGAAGTAGTCGCCCTTGGCCAGGAACGTGACCCGACGCTCCACCTCGAGGGGCAGGAAGAACGAGTCGGAGAACGACAGGTGGTTGCTCGCGAGAATGGCACCGCCCGACGCGGGCAGGTTCTCAGCGCCTTCGACCCACGGTCGGAACAGAGTCTTCAGGATCGGCCCCAGGGCGATGTGCTTCAGGAACCAATAGAACACCTGTCCGGCCCTCCCTCCGCTCGCCGCGTTCGCCGGAATAACTCTGAATGCCCCACCTGAACGAACCCTAAGCAGGCCCGTGCTGGGAGAGCAATGCCTGGCTGTGGTGGTTGATCTTAGCGAGCGGGGAAGTTACCCGCCGGTCATGCGACGATCGATGGGTGACCACGACGTTTTCACCGGAAGACGCCGCGGCGTACACCGCCGACGGTGGCCCCATCGGTGCGGTGCTCTGTCATGGCCTCACCGGAATGCCCGGCAGTATGCGTCCGTGGGGTGACGCCCTGGCAAAAGCCGGCCTCACCGTCCGGGTGCCCCTCCTGCCCGGCCACGGCACACGATGGCAGGACGCCAACAAGGTGCGGTGGCAGGACTGGTACGCCGCGTTGTCGGCCACCGTCGACGAGGTCCGGTCCCGGTGCGAGGCGACGTTCGTCATGGGCTTGTCGATGGGCGGCACGCTGACGATCCGGCTCGCGGAGGAGCGCAGCGCGGATCTCGCCGGGATCGTCCTGGTGAACCCATCGCTGTTCACGACCCGCAAGGACGCCAAGCTGCTCCCGTTCCTGCGCCACGTCGTGCCCGGGCTGCCCCCGATCGCGAGTGACATCAAGCGGGCCGGGGTGGTGGAGCCGGCCTACCCCAAGCTCCCGGTCAAGGCGGCCTACCAGCTCTCCGAGCTGTGGAAGCTCGCCAACGCCGACCTGGGGAGGATCACCAGCCCGATGCTCGTGCTGACCAGCCGCAACGACCACGTCGTCGAGCCGGCCAACTCCGAGCGGCTGATGGCCGGGGCGGGCTCGGCGGACAAGAAGCACGTCTGGCTCGAGGACAGCTTCCACGTGGCCACGCTCGACAACGACCTGCCGCGCATCGTCGAGGAGACGCTCGCGTTCATCAGCGCACACGCCACCACCACGGCAGCGCCATGAGCGGGCAGCGTTGATGGAGCCGGGGCCGGGCCCCCGCTCGGGTGCCCGCGACAACGGGCTGCGGTGTGGCGGATACGTCGCCGTCGGTGACCTCGACCCCCGGGTCGCCGACGCGATGCTCGAGACGCTTCGAGCCGAAGGCATCGCCGCCTATGCCGCCCCCACTCCCGCGTCGCAGGGCGGCTACCTCGAGCTTCGGCTGCCCGCGCGCATGACCGACCGGCTGTACGTCGATGCGACCAAGTCCGAGCGCGCCGAGGAGCTCGTAGGCGTTGAGCGGGCGGAGGCTGAGCCGGCGGTGCAGCAGCGGTCCGGCGACGCCGAGATCGACGTCGACGCCGCCTGGCAGCAGCTGCTTGCCTCGCTGCAGGCACCAAGCTCCACGGCGACCTGGCCGAGCCGCGAGAACGTCTCCGAGACCACCCGCCCGGCGCATCTCGACGACCTGCCGCTCGACCGCGACCTCGGGCCGCTGCACGGGGGCGAGCCGGTCGACTTCGAGGACGAGCACTTCGTCCCGCCGCCCGCCCCGCCGCTGCCCCGGCTCCGGACCGTCACGATCGGCGCTCTCGCGGCGATCGCGGCCGGGCTGCTGATCATCGTGACGAACTTCGAGGGCGGCGATCTGGTGTGGCTTGCCATCCTGGCCATCATCGGCGGCGGCGCAGCGCTGATCTGGAACGTGAAGAGCGGGCCGCCCACCGACTCCGGATGGGACGACGGCGCAGTCGTGTAGCACGCGCAAATGAAGTCGTGTAGCACGCGCAAATGAGGTCGTTTGAGCCGATCCGTGGATCGGGCCCGGCCGACCTGCATAGGGTGACGTGATGCTGGTCAGCGAGACCGTGGAGATCACCGGCCACCTGATGGACTCAGGGGTCCTCGCGAAGGTGCTCGACGACGTCCTCGAGTACGGCGGCGACTACACCGTCGACCGGATCGATCTCGGCAAAGCGCACGAGGACGAGTCGCACGCGGTCATCATCGTCGGCGCCGACAGCGCCGAGCAGCTGGACCGGATCCTGATGCGGTTGCAGATCCACGGGGTCAACCAGGTCGAGCCCGGTGAGGCGACCACCGTCGCCGCGCCCGCCGACGGCGTCTTTCCTGACGGCTTCTACTCGACGACGAACCTCGAGACCGTCGTCCGCCTCGACGGGCAGTGGGTACCGGTCGAGCAGCCGGAGATGGACTGCGGCCTGCTCGTGTCGAACGGCCGGGTCCGCACCGTTCCGGTGAGCGACGTGCGCGCCGGGGACGAGATCGTGTGCGGGGCCGGCGGCGTCAAGGTCGTGCTGCCGCAGCGCGAGCATCGCGCGGTCGAGAACCATGCGGTCGAGGGCCACTTCGAGTTCATGAACTCGGTGGTCTCGAGCGAGAAGCCGCAGGCCTTGCTGGTCCGCCAGCTGGCCGCGCGGATGCGTGAGGTGAAGAACGACGGTGGCCGGATCCTGTGGGTGGCCGGTCCGGCCGTCGTCCACACGGGCGGCGCGACGCCGCTGGTCGCACTCGTCGAGCAGGGCTGGGTCGATGTGCTGTTCAGCGGCAACGCGCTCGCGACGCACGACATCGAGTCGGCGCTGTTCGGCACTTCGCTCGGGGTGGACCTGGCCGCCGGGACCGGGGTGGCCCACGGCCACGAGCATCACATCCGGGCAATCAACACGATCCGCGCCGCTGGATCGATCAAGCAGGCAGTGGATGCCGGCCTCCTGCGCAGCGGCGTGATGCACGCGATGGTGCAGGCCGGCCGGCCGTTCGTGCTGGTCGGGTCGGTCCGAGACGACGGACCGCTGCCCGACGTCTACACCGACGTGATCGAAGGCCAGCGGGCGATGCGCGCGCAGCTGCCCGGTGTCGGCTTCGCGATCATGGTGGCGACGATGCTGCACTCGATCGCCACCGGGAACCTGCTCCCGGCGTCGGTGCCGCTGGTCGCCGTCGACATCAATCCTGCGACGGTCACGAAGCTGGCCGACCGGGGCAGCACCCAGGCGATCGGAATCGTCACGGACATCGGCCTGTTCCTCGAGCAGCTTGCGCACGAGCTGGTGCCCGGCTACCAGCGCGTCTGACTCTCGCTACTGCTCGACGACCGCCAGCATCGGCGCCGGCCCGACGGTCCTGCCGGCCACGTCCACGGGGTCGCACGACATGACGGTCACCGATCCGACGACCCCGATGGTTCCTGAGCCGGCCACGATGACGGCCGGCACCTCGCTGTCAGGAAGGTCCGGCGCCCCGCCGATTGCCGCGACCACGACCCGCCATCTGCTGCCACCGACCTCCAGCGTCGCGATCACCACGGCCGGACTGCTCCCCGCGGAGGACGACGACATCGCAAAGCTCGTGTCGAGCACGTTCGGGCGCAACGACGTCGCCACGAACATCCCCCCGGGCCGGTCAGTCGTGACCACGACCATCCCGAGCTGCCGGGCCAGCTTGGCTCGCTTGGAACGCCACCGCAGGTAGCGGGGCGCCTCGTGGAAGGCAACGACGTCAACCGCTCGCGACGACACCACGGCACGGAACGCATCGGGATCCTGTTGAACCGCCCGGGCGTCGAGTGACATCACCCGCAGCGCGCCACTCACGAGAACGCCAGCGTTCGCGCGAGGTCGGCGGCGCCGATGAGGCCCGCGTCACTGCCGAGTCTCGCCGGCACTACGTCGGCCAGCGGCCGGTAGCCGTGACCCGAGACGACGGCTGCATATGTCTCGCGCGCCGGCCGCAGCAGCAGCTCGCCCGCATCGGCAACACCACCGCCGATCACGAACCGGCCGGGGTCCAGGATCGTTGCGAGATCGGCAAGCCCCTGGCCGAGCCAACGGCCGATCTCCTCGAAGCAGTCCACCGCGGCATGATCGCCTTCCTGGGCGGCGACGGTGACAGTCGGCCCGTCGATCGCGTCCGGATCACCGCCCGCAAGCTCCAGCAGCCGGCGAGCGTCCTGCGGGCGCTCCCGAGCGATCTCGCGCGCCGCGCGTACCAGCGCCCGCCCGCTGCAGTACTGCTCGAGGCAACCGTGGTTCCCGCACCCGCACGGCCTGCCGCCGGGTACGACGCGCAGGTGCCCGGGCTCACCGCCGATCCCGAACCTGCCGCGCCGGAGCTCTCCGTCGATGATGAACCCGGCACCGATGCCGGTGCCGATCGTCAGCACGACGGTGTCCGGCTCCCGCTCCCCCGCACCGAACCGGAACTCCCCCCAAGCCGCGGCATTGGCGTCGTTCTCGATGTCGACAGGAAGATCCAGCAACCGCGACAGGTCGGCGTGAAGCGGCGTGTTGCGCCAGGCGAGATTCGGCGCGAACAACACCGTCGTCCGCGACGCGTCGACCCAGCCCGCCGCACCGACGCCGACCGCCGCCACGTCGTAGCCGGCGCGGAGCTCGGTCACGACCTCCGCCACCAGCTCGGCCAGGCGCGCTGGGTCATTGCTGGGAGTGGGCCGTCTCGACGTGGCGAGCAGCTTCCCGTCGGCGTCGACGACGCCGGCGGCGACCTTCGTCCCCCCGATGTCGATCCCGATTGCGAGGCTCACGATTCGCCGCTCACTCCAGGTCGATCCGCTCGACACCACGGGCGGGTCGGCCGTGGTCGTGGCGGTCGACCACGGTGCGAAGCGCCGCCACCATCGACGTCGCGGCCTCGACCAGATGCGCGTACGTCTCGGGCTGGGTCCGGCGTACCAGCGCGATGAACTGGCACAGCGGGCAGATCTGGCAGTCGGTTCCCTCACCCATGGCCGAGAGCGGGCCGTCCCCGACCGCGCCGCGCGCCCACTCACCGATCGCCTCGACCAGCCGCGCCGCCTCCTCCGCGAGCGGTCCCGGCGTCGTCACGTCCGGCTCCAGACCTGCGGATCGACGCTGAACCTCACCCGCAGCGCGCCGTCGCGCAGCGCAGCGCCGTCGACAGTGCAGCGGCGCAGCGCGCTCGGCAGCGCGAGCACGCGGCGGTAGCGACCGACGGTGATCACCAGGTCGTCGCCCTTGCGCACCAGCTCGACCTCGTCGCGGTCGGCGTACGGCAGGTGAATCGCCATCACGAACTCGTCGGCACTGACCCGCTCGACGACAAGGGGCTCGGCGGTCGCGGTCACCGCCAGCGGGTCGGGGTCGCACGCCTCGACGGGCTTGCCGTACGTGGCCGCGGCGAAGTCACCGAGCGCCGCCACCCCGATCGGCTCGGCCGCGGCGTACGCCGCCTCCCACACCGGTACGCCGGCGAAGGACGTGCGCACCTCGGCGAGGCGCTCTCGCTGGCTGCTCACCCAGCCGACGCGCCATGCATCCGCCTCACCGCTCGGAAACACCCGGTTGGCGACGACCCCGTCGACGCGATAGCCGAACAGCGACAGGGACGTCAGGGTGCGTCGCGCCTCGGCAACGACCATCGACTCCGGCGTCACCACCAGGCGCACCGATGTGGTGACCGGATCGGCAAGCAGGTCGCGCACCTCGGCGAGCTCGTCAGTCAGGCGCTGGGCGGCGGCGAAGACCGAGTCCGGTGGGAACGGCAGCCCCGCCAGGTGCGACAGGACCGGCCGGATCGTCCGCATCACCCGACGGTCAGCGGGATAGATCCGGCCCATCCACCAGCGCAGCGCGTCGGGGAGCGCGAGCAGCCGCAGCGTCTCCCCGGTCGGCGCGCAGTCGACGACGACGACATCCCACCGGCCGCTTCCGACCTGCGCGCGCAGCTCGAGCAGGGCGAGAACCTCCTCAGCCCCGGGGAGCACGGTGAGCTCCTCGGCATCGAGCGGATCGATCCCGCCTTGCTCGAGGACCTCGCGCAGGTAGTCCTGCACGGTGCGCCAGCTCGCCTCGAACGCACGCTGGGCGTCGACCTGCTGGCCGTAGAGGCCGCTGTCGATCTCGGTGGGCTCGTCACCGATGCTCACGCCGTACGCGTCGGCCAGCGAGTGCGCCGGGTCGGTCGACAGGACCAGGGTCTTCTGGCCGCGCGCCGCCGCGAACGCCGCGGTCGCAGCCGACGTGGTGGTCTTGCCGACGCCTCCCTTGCCCGTGAACAGCAGGACGCGCACCCGGCAAATCTACGTTGCGACCGGTTTCAGCTGTTCTCCACGCGCTTCTTGAGGCCCTTGAGTGCTGTGTCGATGATCACTTTCTCGGCCTTGCGCTTGAACATGCCGAGCATCGGGACCTTCAGCTCCACGGTGAGCCGGTACGTCGCCTCCGTGCCGCCATTCACACCCTTGAGGGTGTAGGAGCCAACCTGTGACTTGAGCATGGTCCCGCCGCCGACCAGCTTCCAGTCGACCCGGTCGTCGCCGGACCACTCGTAGGCCAACGTGTAGGTGTCCTTGATCACGCCGGCGTCGATCACGAAGGTGGCACGAGCGGGCCGGCCATCGGCAGCGGTCTCGTCGACGGTCGCAGACTTGATGCCGGTCGACCAGTCGGGATAGGCCTCAAGGTCGGCGATGACCGCCATAATCTCGCTCGGCTCCGCCGAGATGACGATGCTCGAGCTGGCTTCGTCCGCCACCGTTTCCTCCTCGCGACGAGGTGCTCACTCAATCACCAAACCAGTGCGTACGGCGTGCCGGTGCCGCGGAAGTGACCGACGTTGATGCACTCCGTGCGCCCGATCCGGGTCCGCTGCGCCAGTGGTTGGTGCACGTGGCCGAACAGTGCGACGTCGGGCTGCGTATCGCGGATCGCATCGAGAACGGCACTGCTACCGCGCTCCATCCGTCGGGCGACGACGTCGTACAACAGCTCCGGCACGTCGGGCGGGATGTGGCAACACAGGACGTCGACCGCACCGACGGCGGCGACCTTCGCGGCGTAGTCCTCGTCGCTGATCTCGTACGGCGTGCGCATCGGCGTCTGCAAGCCGCCCCCCACGAATCCGAAGCTTCGGCTGCCGAGGGTGACCGTCTGGCCGTCGAGCACGTGGATGCCGTCGTGCAGGTAGTCCGGCCACAACGGCGGGATGTCGACGTTTCCGTAGGTGACGTAGGCAGGCGTCGGCATCGCGCTGAACAGCTCCGCATACTGCCGGCGGACTGCGGCCTCGATCACCGCTTGCCGGTCGCCGATCTCGCCCCACAACCCGCGGGAGAACTCGCGAGCCTCGTCATAACGACGCGCACTCCGCAGCTCGATGAGCTTCGTCGCGTTGTCCGCCCCGAAGATCTCACCGAAGATGCCGCCGGCGTTGTCGTCGTAGTCGATGAACAGCACCAGATCGCCGAGGCAGATCAGAGCGTCGGCACCATCGCCTGCACGTGCGAGCGCGTCGGCCCGGCCGTGGACGTCGGAGACGACGTGCACCCGCATGGCGCCGAGCCTACGAAACCGCGCCCGCGCTAGTGGAAGATTGCGCCACCGATCGTGGCCAGCACGACCAGGATCAGCGTGAGGCTCACCGCGATCGCCGCGCCGAACATCACCTTCTGGCCGGTGCTCATCTTGCTGACATCACCGAACCCCGGAACCCTGATGGCCTTGTCGGCGCGCACGGGCTCGAGGAACGCCGCGCCACAGACGGGACAGTGGTCCTCCGCGATCGGCACCTCCTCGCCACACCGCGGGCAAGGCCATTTCGCAGCTGCTGCCGGGTCGTAGGGTGCCTCAGGATCGGCCGGTGCGCCCGCCGCATCCGCGGCCGGGGTGGCAGTGGGGGCGACGGTCGGCGCGAGACCGGCGGCCTGCGGCGAGGCCGCCAGCGGGTTCGTGCTCGGGGCGAACGGCGCGGCGGCTGGGGGCGCGGCCGAGGCCACCTGCTGGACCGGGATCGCGGCAACCGGGGTCGGAGCCGGGGTGGGCGCAGCGGGCTGGGTCGGGGGCAGCGTGACGCCGGCGGCCTCCGGGGGCCGAATGAGCGGCGGCGTCAGCCCATCCGGCGGCGGGACGGGGGCGGCAGGCGCCGCGGCTGGGGCAGCTGCGGGCGGCGTGGTGTCCCCGACCACCTGGGGGGCGGGCTCACGGAAATCGGCGTAACACAACCCGCACCACTGGTCGCCGGGCCGCCGTGCGGCGCCGCAGCGAGGGCAGCGCAAATCGCTCACCAGACACTTCTCGGCAGCCTTTCGGGCCGACTAAACGGGAAACCCGCGTTCCGGGAGGCTCGCGCGTACGCTTTCGCGCGTGACTGACTACAGCGTCCCCGCAGACTTTCGCGTTCCGGACGACGCCAATCTCACTGACGCGGTGCTGGCGAATGCGGCCGAACACCCGGATCGGGTGGTGTTCGACCGCAAGATCGACAACGCCTGGCAGCCCGTGACCGCGAAGCAGTTCGCGACCGAGGTCAAGCAGGTGGCGGCAGGCCTGATCGCCTCGGGCGTCAAGCCGGGCGAGCGGGTCTGCATCATGTCCGCCACGCGCTACGAGTGGACCCTTCTCGACTACGCGATCTGGACTGCGGGCGCGGTCACGGTTCCGATCTACGAGACGTCCTCCGCGGAGCAGGTGGAGTGGATCGTCTCGGACTCCGGAGCGGTCGGGGTGTTCCTCGAGTCGGAGCCGCATCGCAAGACCTACGACGAGGTGTCGTCCCGCCTCTCCGGCGTACGCAACGTGTGGAGCATCACGGGCGGCGCGGTCGACGAGCTCACCAAGGCTGGCGTCGGCGTCTCCGAAGACGAGATCGAGCAGCGCCGCCGCACGCTTCGCCCGAGCAGCCTCGCCACGATCATCTACACGTCCGGCACCACGGGCCGGCCGAAGGGGTGCGAGCTCACCCACTACAACTTCCTGTTCGACGCGACGTCGACCACCGAAGGTCTCACCGAGATGTTCGGTGACGACCAGTCCACGCTGCTGTTCCTGCCGCTCGCGCACGTCTTCGCCCGCATCATTCAGGTCGGGTGCGTGCAGGCTCGCGTGCGCATGGGTCACACCGCCGACATCAAGAACCTGTTGCCGGACCTCGCCGTGTTCCAGCCGACGTTCGTGCTGTCGGTGCCGCGCGTGTTCGAGAAGGTCTACAACACCGCGAAGCAGCGCGCACACGCGGACGGCAAGGGCGCGATCTTCGACCTGGCCGAGACCGTCGCGATCAACTACAGCCGGTCGCTCGACGGCAATCCGCTGCTGCGCGCGGTGTGGGAGGTGCCACACGCGATCTTCGACAAGCTGGTGTACGGCAAGCTGCGCGCGGCGTTGGGCGGCAAGGCGATCGGTGCGATCTCCGGCGGCGCACCGCTCGGGGCGCGACTCGGGCACTTCTTCCGCGGCTGCGGGATCCCGATCTACGAGGGCTACGGGCTCACCGAGACGACCGCCGGTGCGACCGTGAACCGCCCCGACGCGATGAAGGTCGGCACGGTCGGCCGCCCGATTCCGGGTTGCACGGTCCGCATCGCCGATGACGGCGAGGTGTTGCTGAAAGGCGGCAACGTCTTTGCCGGCTACTACAACAACGCCGCTGCCACGAGTGAGGCGCTCGAGCCCGAGGGCTGGTTCCACACCGGTGACATCGGCGCCCTCGACGACGAGGGCTACCTGACGATCACCGGTCGCAAGAAGGAGCTGATCGTCACCGCAGGTGGCAAGAACGTCGCGCCCGCGGTGCTCGAGGACCGGATTCGCGCCCACGCCCTGGTGAGCCAGTGCATGGTCGTCGGCGACCAGAAGCCCTTCATCGCCGCGCTCGTCACGATCGACGAAGAAGCCTTCCCGGCTTGGAAGACAGCCCACGGCAAGCCCGACTCCGCGACGGTCGCCGAGCTGGCTGAGGATGCTGACCTTCGCGCCGAGATCCAGGCTGCGATCGACGACGCCAACAAGGCGGTGTCGAAGGCGGAGGCCATCAAGGCGTTCCGGATCCTCGCTGACGACTGGACCGTCGAGTCCGGACACCTGACCCCGTCGCTGAAGGTCAAGCGCAACGTCGTCATCGACAGCTACTCAAAGGACGTCGACAAGCTCTACGCCGGGAAGCCCGCCGAGTAGACGGCTAGCTCCACTCGAGCATCTGCTCGAGACGGGCGCTCGTGGCCGGCCACGTCCAGTGCTCGGTGACCCAGCTTCGCCCGCAGGCGCCCAGCGCGGCGGCGCGCGCGGGGTCGATCAGCAGGTCGGCAACCGCGGCCGCCACCTCGCCCGGCTTCCTGCCGTCGACGAGGACGCCGGTCTCCCCCTCGAGAACGGCGTCGGTCGAGCCGCCCGAGCGGCCCGCGACGACCGGCAGACCGCAGGAGGCGGCCTCGAGGAAGACCATGCCGAGGCCCTCGACATCGAGGCCACCGAGCCGTTCGCGGCACGGCATCGCGAAGACGTCGCCGGTCCGGTAGTAGCTGGGCAGCTCACCGAACGGCATCGATCCGGTGATCGCGACGTCGTCCGTCACGCCGTACTCCTTGGCGAGCGACTCCAGCCGCGAGCGTGACGGCCCACCGCCGACGAGCAACAACGCGACGTCGCCGGCCCGGCGCCGGATCTCGGGAAGGGCACGGATGAGCACGTCCTGGCCCTTGCGCGGCATCAGGCGCGACACGCAGACCACCACCGGGCGATCGCTCCACCCGAGGGCGGCACGCCGCACCGAGCCGTCGACGGTCGGGCTGAACAGCGTGGTGTCGACGCCGGGCGTCAGCCGACGCAGCCGATCGGCGTACGGACCGATCGCGGTGGTCAGCCGATCGCGCGTGTAGGCGCCCAGGTAGGTGAGGACATCGACGTCCCCGGCGATCCGCCGCAGCAGCGAGCGCGCGCCGGGGACCGCCGCCCAGCCGACCTCGTGGCCGTGCGTCGTCGCGACGATTCGCGATGCGCCGGCGTCACGGAGAGCCGGCGCAAGCAGCCCGAGCGGAGCCGCCGCACCGAACCACACGTCGGTGCAGCCTTCCTGACGGAACACCTCGACGGCATGGCGTCGCACCGCGGGCGACGGCAGCAGCACCTGGGTGTCGTGCCGGTACACCGTGAACTCGGCGGCGGCGTCCCACTGCTCCCACCCGCGCCAGCGCGAGGTGAGGACGACGACGTCGGCGGGGTCGAGCTGCGAGACGACGCCGTGCAGGAACGACTGGATGCCGCCGGGACGCGGCGGGAAGTCGTTCGTGACGACGAGCAGCCGCCGGGTCACGACGCCAGCTCCGTCCGAAGGTAGTGACGCCACCGCGACACGAACGAGGCAAGCCGCAGATGCAGCACGTCGCGCAGGGCGCTGGTGAGAGCAAGCGGCGACTGCTTCGACGATGTCCCCACCGCGCGGTAGAAGCGGACCAGCGTGGCTTGGCCGAACCGGTGCGCGATGTAGCGACAGGCGAGCCAGGCCGCCTGGTAGTGAGCCGCGAGCTGCGGGTCGGTCGAGCGGAAGTCCCGGGTGCTCGGCAGCGCGCCGGGCAGCCCTTTCACGGCGATCAGCCGGCGGAGCGACGCCGCCGCCACGCCGACCGACACCGGGGCGACTCGAAACCCGACGTAGTCGGCGAACCCCTCGGACAACCACGTCGGCGTCTGGGCGCCGGTTACGGCGCGGGTGGCGACATGCGTGAGCTCGTGGCGGATCACCACCGCCGCGCCGATGTCACTGAGGGCCGGCCAGGCCACCGGATTGATCGTGACGCGATCGCCGACCGGTGCGGGCCGCCCTGCCGCGGTGCTGACCTCGGCGCTGGTCAACGCCGCGATCGCGGCGAGATCGCCGTGGTAGTCGTCGATCAGCGCCATCTCGCGGGTCGTGGCGGGCACGAGCACGACCGCTCGCTGCGACCATCCGTGCCCCCACACCGCGGTGACCTGTCCGATCGCGGCCGCCGCCTCGCGAGCGACCTGGGTCATCGTCGCCTGCTGCGAGGGCGCACCCAGAACGAGGACGTTGCCGCGCCGCAGGACCTGCACCGGACCGTAGTCCCAGAGATCGGTCGCCGAGATCAGCCCGCGCGTCGCGTAGTCGGACAGCGATGCCAGGTACCAGCGCCCGCCGCGGCGGACGAACGTCGGATACTGCGGCAGGTCCGTGGGCCGGGCGTCGAAGCCCGCGAGCCGGTAGTGCAGGGCGAAGTGCGACGGCGCCCAGACCGGCGCGCCATAGCGAGCGGCGTCCGGCGGCGGCCGACGCGGGGTGGCCGTCATCGCGTAGGACCAGGCCGCGAGCGGCACCGGTGCCAGATTCGCGAAGATCCGGGCCTCACTCCGCCGGAAGGCACCGCCCTGAGGGTCCACGGTCGCCATGAACGCCGCCCGGTCGTGGTGGAGCACGGCGGCCGCGCGCGCCGTGACGACGCGCTGGATCGCGTGGAGCCGGGCGACGGCAGCCACCGAGTCGGGTCCCGTTGTGTCGGGCGCACGCCGCGGCCGCGGTCCGGAGCCGCCCGACGCCACCACCACCGTGCCCATCGCCGCGGCCACGACGAGCAGCCCCGCGAGAACGACGAGCAGCCGCCGTCGGGAGCGGATGGCGACGACAGCGCCGGTCACGACCGGCGGCGCCCCCGGTCGGCGGGGGACGCGACACCCAGCAGCACCGAGTCCCAGGTCGGGACCGGCACCCGCCCGTTCTTCTTCTCCGGCGGCTCGAGCGCCGGCGCCGGACGCGGCTCGGGCCGAGGCCGGCGCACTCGCGTCTGGACGGCCCGGGGCTTGGCCGCCTTCACAGCCCGCTTGGGAGCCGCCGGCTTGGCGGCCGGCTTCGCCGCACTCGCGGCCTTACGCGGCGTCGTACTCCGCTTCGGCGCCGCAGGCGCCGGTTCGGGGGGCGCGGCCGGCCGCTTGCGGCGGGGCGGCGCCGGGGGCTCCTGCGCGCCGAGCCGGGTGCCGAGCGCGTTGAGTGCGGTCAGCTCGCGCCCCGACGGCCGCCACAGCCACAGGGCGGTGCGGGAGCCGCCGCGGGCGGAGTAGCTCAAGGCGATCGACCAGGCGCCGTCCTCACGGCGCTTGGCGCTCCACTCGACGGTTTCCGGGCGCAGCCCGGTGATCTCGGTGAGCCGCTTGGCAACGACCGAGCCGAGTGAGGCGGTGGACTCCGGGCCGCGCGGCCGGCGCACTCGCGCCGCGCGGGCCTGGTCGATGATGCGGGCGCGCTCGGAGATCACCGGCGTCGCGTAGATCATGATCCGCGAGACCGGGATCCGGGCCGCCTTCGCCACCTGCTCGACGCTGTCTCCGGCCCGCAACCGGGCCTGGATCTCCTTGGGCGACAGCTCGCTCTCGCGGTGCTCGGCGTCCTCGTCCAGCTCGCCGTTGATGGCAGCGACCAGCCGGTTGTCGATCCGCAGCTGGTGGGTCGCGCGGGCGGCGTCCTCGGAGGCTCCGAGCAAGATGTGGGTGCCGTCATCGCTGACGGACATCACTTCCAGCTGACGCACGCCCTGCCCCTCCCGATCGGGACAAGGATGCCCCAACCGACAAAGTTTGCCCCGTCTGCCACGCCCGTCACAAGTAACGACGCGCGAAACCGGACAACCTAGTACAAAAGGCTAGCCGGTGCGTCGGGCGGCAGCTACGGCCGGCCGGCCGAGGTGGGGGGGTACGACGACAGCGAGGTCTCCTGCACGACGGTGCCGGTGTGCGGTGCCTGGATGAAGCGCCCGCCGCCGATGTAGATCCCGACGTGGTAGGCCGGGTTGCCGAAGAAGACCAGGTCGCCCGGCTCGAGCGCACCCAGCGACACCGCCGGGATCTCCGACTGCTGCGCCGCGGCGTTGTGCGGCAGCGAGACGCCGGCCGCCTCCCAGGCGCGCATCGTCAAGCCGGAGCAGTCGAAGGAGTTCGGGCCGGCGCCGCCGTAGTAGTACGGCTTGCCGAGCTGGGCGTAGGCGTACTGCACCGCCGCCGCAGCCTGGCCGCTCGCCGGACCGGTGTAGCTGCTGCGCAGCGCCAGCTGGTGCGCCGCCACGGCGTTGGCGGCCGCGTTGTACTGCGCGCGGGCGGCAGACGTGAGGCGGCCCAGCAGGCTCTTCTGCTGGGCGATCAGGTTGTTGATCGCGTTGCGCTGCGACGTGATCGCGGCGAGCGTGGCCTGCTGTTGCTTGACCTGAGCGCTGTGCAGGATCCGGTCGGCCGACAGGGTGCGCTGCGCCGCGGCAGCGGCAGCGACCTGCGTGGCCTGGAAGTGGGCGACTTCCTGCAGCGCGGAGGTCTGGTCGAGGAAGGTCTGCGGCGTCCCGGAGGTGACCAGGGACATCGTCGCGTCGAGACCGCCACCCCGGTACGCCGCCGCCGCCTGGGCCGCAAGCTTGCGCTGGCTGTTGGTCAGCTGCACCTGGTCGCGGGCGAGCTCACTCTGGGTGAGCCGGGCCTTGCGCTGGAGCTCGGCAAGCCGGTCCCGCGCGGCGTTGTAGCTCTCGGTGATCCGCTCAGCTTTCGCATCGAGCGCCGCTATTTGTGCCTTCACCTGGGTAAGCGTCAGGTGCGAGGTCGGCGCAGCCGCGCCGATCCCGGTGGGGACCAGGACAGCAGCGAACGCAGCGAGGGTGATGCCGAAAGCAGATACGCGCAGTCTTGGCGCGCGAAGTCGTGGGGTAGTCGCCACGCCTGGCGGCTCTCCTTCTTCCTCAACCGCCTACCGGGTGAGCTGACGGGTTCGGGAGGGAAGGTCGCCCTACAGCGCCGTTCCACCTTGGTCGGTGCCGGAGCACCGGGTGGCCTAGCGCCGATTCACCCCAATGGGACCTGGGTCCCCGGCTCTGACCGGGCCGGCGGATCGAAATCCATCGGTGACCGGTCGATGACTCGGCGGTGGCCATGCGCCGTCGCCCGGCTGACGACGGTCTTCACACGGCCGCGGTCAGACTAGCCGGTGGACGGGGGCAGCCGCCAGCACCGGCGTGGCCGTTTTGTGACCGCCGGTGCAAGAATCGGCGTACCCCGATTCACATCAGTCACACCTGCCACACGATTCAGACATGCGGGGAGGAATCAGACGCCGAAGCCGGTGTGCCGCATGCGCAGCGGTGGGACCAGTCCGCCATCGGCCAGCACCGCGAGGGCCCCCGCCTCCTCGTCAGCCAGCTCGCCGACCGGCGGCGCCGCCAGCAGGAAGGACACCACGCAGTCGTCGCAGGCGACGTCGCGCATCTCGCACCGCTCGCAGTCGATGATCACGCCAAGCTCCTGAGCCGTCGGGGCCGACCACGGCCGGTCGCCCACTTGTAACGGACCGTAGCCAGCCCCTCCGACAAGTTCTCTGTCCGTGGCGTCGTCGTACAGGCCCAGTTCGCGGGCTTCGCCCTTGACCCGGCCCCAAGGTCAAAGTCAACGTCAAAACCCGCAACTGCCAGGGGACGGCTCCCGCCTGCGTCGGTTTGCGCTGCCCGCTTGCGCTGATTGTCCGGTTTGCCGCGTCGAGACCTACGTAAGTGGCGTTAAACGGGCGGCGGATTCAGCCGGTCGTCGCAACAGGCTCGTTTTCGTCGGGGAACAGTAGCGCTCGCATTCGCTCGTTGGGGCTGTCCCAGTTGAGGGTTTCGCGGGGCCGGTCGTTGAGCTGGTTCGCGACGAAGTCGAGGTAGTCGG
>DASZOU010000029.1:0-76455 GCA_035550655.1 Mycobacteriales bacterium | reverse complement strand
AAGCCGGGCCGGATCGACTTCGACGACCTTCAGCACGAGCAGAGCTACCGGAAGTGGAAGGTCTACTCCGACTCCAAGCTCGCGAACCTGTTGTTCGCCTACGAGCTGCAGCGCAGGCTCGAGGCCGCCGGCTCGCCGGTGATCAGCGTCGCCGCCCATCCGGGCACCTCCGCGACGAACCTGGTCGCGGTCAGCGCGCAGGACAACATCCTCAAACGGCTCGTCATGCCGGCGGGCGCCCGCCTGATCAGCCAGTCGGCCGCCAAGGGCGCGCTGCCACAGCTGTACGCCGCGACCGCGCCGGACGTGAAGGGCGGCGAGTACTTCGGCCCCAACGGAATCGCCGAGTCGTTCGGCTACCCGAAGCGGGTCGACTCGACGACAGCCTCGAAGGACCTCGACGCGGCGAGCCGATTGTGGTCGATCTCGGAGGAGCTCACCCAGGTGACGTACGCCGCCACCTTGGGCTGACCGCTAGCTGCTGCGTCGCTTGGCCTCGCGGTATCTGGTCGCGGCATCGAGGGTGACCTTGCGCAGTCGCACCGTGTCCGGGGTCACCTCGACGCACTCGTCCTCGCGGCAGAACTCCAGCGACTGCTCGAGGCTGAGCACCTTGTGCGGGATCAGCGGCACCAGCACGTCGCCCGTGCTCGCCCGCATGTTGGTGAGCTTCTTCTCCTTGGTCGGGTTGACGTCGATGTCGTCCGACCGCGAGTTCTCGCCGACGATCATTCCTTCGTACACATCCGTGCCCGGCCCGACGAACATCGTGCCGCGCTCCTGCAGGTTCGCCAGCGCGAAGCCGGTCGTCGTGCCGGCCCGGTCCGCGACGAGCGATCCGGTCGGCCGAGTGCGCAGCTCGCCGAACCACGGCTCGTAGCCCTCGTGCACGTGGTGAAGCAGGCCGGTCCCGCGGGTCTCGGTGAGGAACTCGGTCCGGAAGCCGATGAGCCCGCGCGCCGGGACGAGGTACTCCATCCGCACCCAGCCGGTGCCGTGGTCGACCATCTGCTCGAGGCGCCCCTTGCGAAGCGCCATCAGCTGGATCAGCACGCCCTGGTACTCACTCGGGGCATCGATCGTCAGTCGCTCCACGGGCTCCTGCACCTTGCCGTCGACCTCGCGGGTGACGACCTGCGGCTTTCCGACCGTGAGCTCGAAGCCTTCGCGCCGCATCAGCTCCACGAGGATCGCCAGCTGCAGCTCGCCCCGACCCTGGACCTCCCAGGTGTCCGGACGATCGGTGGGCAGCACCCGGATCGAGACGTTGCCGACGAGCTCTGCGTCAAGCCGGTTCTTCACGAGCCGCGCAGTCAGCTTCTTGCCACTCTGACCCGCCAGCGGCGAGGTGTTGATCCCGATCGTCATCGAGATGTTCGGCTCGTCGATCGTGATGACCGGTAGCGGGCGCGGGTCGTCCGGGTCGGCCAGCGTCTCTCCGATCGTGATCTCCGGAATGCCGGCAATCGCGACGATGTCGCCGGGGCCGGCGGTCTCGATCGGTACCCGCTCCAGCGCTTCGGTGCCGAGGAGCTCGGTGAGCCGAACCCGCTCGATGCTGCCGTCCGCCTTGCACCAGGCGACCGTCTGGCCCTTCTTCAGCTCGCCGTTGTGGATCCGGCACAGCGCCAGCCGGCCCAGGTACGGCGAGGCGTCGAGGTTCGTGACGTGCGCCTGCAGTGGCGCCGTCTCGTCGTAAGTCGGTGCCGGGATCGTGTCCCGCAACACCTGGAACAGCGGCTCGAGGTCGGGGCTGTCCGGGCTCGCGCCGTCCGCCGGCCGGTTGAGCGAAGCCTGCCCGGTCTTCGCCTGGCAGTACACGATCGGGAACTCGATCTGGTGCTCGTCGGCGTCGAGGTCGAGGAACAGCTCGTAGGTCTCGTCGACGACCTCACCGATCCGCGCGTCGGAACGGTCGACCTTGTTGATGATGAGCACGACCGGGAGGTTGGCGGCAAGCGCCTTGCGCAGCACGAACCGCGTCTGCGGCAGCGGCCCCTCGCTCGCGTCGACGAGCAGCGCGACGCCGTCGACCATCGACAGAGCACGCTCGACCTCGCCGCCGAAGTCGGCGTGGCCCGGGGTGTCGACGATGTTGATCGTCAGGTCCCCATGACGCACCGCGGTGTTCTTCGCGAGGATCGTGATGCCCTTTTCGCGCTCGAGATCCATCGAGTCCATGACCCGCTCGTTGACGCTGCCTTCGTCCGCCTGATGCGCGGTGAAGGCGCCGGACTGCCAGAGCATCGCGTCGACGAGGGTGGTCTTGCCGTGATCGACGTGAGCGATGATCGCCACGTTGCGGAGGTCGGTGCGCTGAGCCACGACATGCCAGGCTACGTGGCCCCCGCTTCCCAGCGGCCGATGTCGGCCAAGATCGCAGTCGCGAGGTCCGGCGGCATCGTGGAGAAGGTCACCGACGCGCGCGCGAGCCGCGCAAGGTCCTTGCGGGTGTAGCCGAGGACGTCTCGGGCGACGGTGTACTGCGCTACGAGCGACGCTCCGAACAGCAAGGGGTCGTCGGCGGCCAGCACAACCGGTACGCCGGCCGCCTCCAGGCGCCGCAGCGGCACCCCCGCGTGCCCGTCGACCACTCCGAGCGCGACGTTCGAAGCGGGACAGACTTCGCAGGCGATCCCGCGGTCCGCGAGCAGCGCGAGCACCTCAGGGTCCTCGATCGATCTGATGCCGTGGCCGATCCGGACCGGCTGGAGCGCGCGTACCGTCCGCTCGACGGAGTCCGCGCCGAGCAGCTCGCCGGCGTGCGGCATCGCCACCAGCCCACCCTCACGCGCGATGCGGAACGCCTTGGCGTAGTCCTCAGGGGTGCCCAGCCGCTCGTCGTTGGACAGCCCGAAGCCGACCACGCCCCGGTCGGCGAACCGTACGGCGAGCCTCGCCTGCGTCTCTGCCTCCCACGGCGGCCGGGTGCGGTTCGCCGCGACGATGAGCCGCAGACCGATGCCGGTCGCGGCCTGTGCGGCGGCAGCGGCGTCGCAAAACACCTCCATCGCGGTGACGAGGTCGCCGAGACGGGCGGCGTAGCCGCTCGGCGTGATCTGCAGCTCGAGCCACCGCGAGCCGTTGGCGTGCTCGTCCGCCGCGATCTCGAGGATCAGCCGCCGGATGTCATCAGCGGTGCGCAGCACGCCGCGGGCCAGGTCATAGAGCCGCTGGAACCTGGCCCAGCCGAGGACCCGCCAGTCGTCCCGCTCCTCCTCGATCAACCGCTCGGGCAACCGAACGCCGTACTTGTCGGCGAGCTCGACCAACGTGGCGTGTCGCATCCCGCCGGTGAGATGCAGGTGCAGGTGTGTCTTCGGCAGCGAGACCAGGTCTGCCTCCGACATGAGCTGACCTTAGGGTGACGGAGTGCGGATCGCGACGTGGAACGTCAACTCCGTCGGCGCGCGGCTCCCCCGTCTCAACGAGTGGCTCGAGCTCGCCGAACCCGACGTCTTGTGCCTGCAGGAGATCAAGTGCGCGAGCGACGCGTTCCCCGGTGAGCGCGCAGAGCAGCTCGGCTATGAGATCGCTGCGCACGGCGAAGGCAGATGGAACGGCGTGGCCATCCTGTCGCGCGTCGGCCTCGACGACGTCACGCGCCACTTCCCAGGCCAGCCGGCGTATGCACCGCCGCCGGACGAGGACGACGCGGCCCTGATCGGCGAGCCGCCGAAGGTCGAGGCGCGTGCTGTCGGGGCGACGTGCGGCGGGCTGCGGATCTGGTCGGTCTACGTGCCCAACGGCCGCACTCTCGACAGCCCGCACTACCCGTACAAGCTGGAGTGGCTCGCCGCCCTGCGCGACGCGCTCGAACCCGAAGTCGCTGCGCACGAACGCTTCGTCGTCACCGGCGACTTCAACATCATCCCGAGCGACGACGACGTCTGGGACGCGTCGAAGTTCGTCGGGTCCACTCACGTGACCGAGCCGGAGCGCAAATCGCTCGCCGCGCTTCGCGACCTCGGCCTGACCGACGTGATCCCCCGCGCGATGAAGTACGACACGCCGTACACCTACTGGGACTACCGCGCCGGGATGTTCCACAAGAACCAAGGCATGCGGATCGACTTGGTGTACGCGAGCAAGGCGGTCGCCGCGGCCGTCAAGGACGCCTACGTCGACCGCGATGCCCGGAAGGGAACCGGCCCGTCAGATCACGCGCCGGTGGTCGTCGACATCGAGTCCTGATCCGCCTGGCCGGTGCGCCGCATTCGGCGGACGGTCCCGGCGAGGATCGCCACCCCGAGCGCGATCAGCGCGGCTGGAAGCACCAGCAGCCAGTGCAGCTGCGCGCTCGTGGTGTGCGTCAGCAGATACGCGCCCGACACGAACAGGAAGACCAGCCCGAAGAACAGGGACACCGGATCGAGCTCATGCTGGCGCATCGAGAACCTCCACATCGCCGAAGCCGCCTTGCAGGTGAAGGGTGATCGTGCCGGCGTGCGGTCGGGTCGGCGCGACGACTTCCTTGATCGCCACGCCCGTCCCGTCCTGATCGCGGCCGAAGACATGGAGCCTGCCGGCCCCGAGCTTCGCGTCGACGATCACGCCGACGCCGGCGGGCACGAACACGTGCAGGCGGCCCGCTCCGATCCGCACATCGATCGTGGCACTCGTCGCTGCCGGCAGCTGGCTCAGGTCAAGGTCGGCTTTGCCGACACCCAGCACGTACGACGGCGCGAGATCCGTCGCGACCGGCGTCCAGTCGCGAGTGCCGGCCGACCAGGTGAGGTCGCGCGGTAGCGCGTTGGTGACGGCCAGGCCCAGCACCAGCAGGACACCCACGGGGATCATCGCCCGAGCCCGGCCGACGAAGCCGCCGACCAGCAACCCGAGACCGACGACCGCAACGCAGCCGGCGAAGACGTCGGCCGGCTGCGGGTGTGCGGCGCCAGAGCTCGCAACGAGCGACATGATGCCTGCGACGAGGAGCACGGCGCCGAAGGTGAGCCACCCCAGCCAGGACCGCTCCCGACGAACCGCCGGCAGTGGGAAGGCCACTGTCGGGAGGGGCTCGGTCGCCGTCGCCGGTGCCGTGACCGGGCCGTAGTAGTCGGGTGTCGCCTGCCGTCGCGTCGCGAACAGGCCATGCCCTCGACGACGGCCGACCAGCTCCGTGATGAGAAGCACGGCGACGACCGCGACCGCTGCCGCACCGACGCGGTGGGCGAAGATGTTGGTGTTGCCGAGGAAGATCACGACGCACACCGCGATCACCACGAGCAGCAGGATCCGGCGCAGGTCGTCGTGACCGCTCCGCAGCCAGCGCTCCAGGCGCGTCTGCGGACTGCCCTCCTCAGGAATCAGCAGCCAGCCGAGTGCATAGATGACGACGCCGGCGCCACCGAAGACGGTGAGCACCGCGAGCACGATGCGGAAGATCACCGGGTCGATGTCGAAGTACCGCGCCGCTCCCTGGCAGACGCCGGCGATCACGCGTCCCTCGCGCGCTCTGGTGAGCCGGCGTTCGGCGCCGGCAGGCATGTCAGCAGTGGTCATGGTGTCGATCGTGCCGCCGCGGCGCTCGCGCGCCATCAGGGACAGACCCTGAGATCGACCCTGAACCTCGGCCGGGAGGATCTCGGGCGCGCTCGGACGTGTGACCATCTCTGCATGGCCGCCCCACCACAGGTCGCCGCGCCGGTGCGGCGGCTGTACCGACGACGCGACGGCCGGCTGATCGCGGGGGTCGCCTCCGGCCTGTCCGACCACCTCGGCATGGACGTCCTGCTCCTTCGCATCGCGTTCGTGGTCAGCATCGTCCTCGGCGGCCTCGGCGTACTGCTCTACGCCGCATTCTGGGTCGTCGTCCCGCAGGCGAAGGACGACCCTGCCGCACGTGACCGAACCGATGCCCGGGTGCAGCTGGTCGGGTTCGCCGCCCTCGGCGGCGCGATGCTGCTGTTCGCCCAGCTGCTCGGGTACGGCGCCGGACTCCTGTGGCCGACAGCCGCGATGATCGCCGGCGCTGCGCTGTTGTGGCGCCAGGCCGACGACTCCAGCCGCAACCGGCTGCGCAGCGTCGCCGAGCGTCAGCGCGCCGCACTGTCAGGTGCGCGGGGCCGGACCGTCGCTCGCTACGTCGCGGGCCTCGTCCTCGTCCTCACCGGTATGGCGACCTTCCTCGCGACACACAACGCCTTCCCGCTCGCTCGACGCGCGTTCCTACCGGCCGTCGTCGCGACGCTCGGCATCGTCGTGGTGATCGGGCCGTGGCTGCTGCGCTACTGGCGTGAGGCGACGGAGGAACGCACCGCCCGGATCCGCGAGCACGAACGGGTCGAGCTTGCCGGGCGGGTTCACGACTCGATGCTGCAGACACTGATCCTCATCCAGCGCCGCGCCGACGACCCTGACGAGGTGCGCCGGCTGGTCCGGCACTCCGAGCGGGAGCTGCGGGGATGGCTGTACCGGCCCGCCCAGCCGGCGACTTCCTTGCGCGCGATGGTCACGGCAACCTGCGCCGACGTGGAGGACGAGTACGACGTGGCGATCGACCTGGTCATCGTCGGCGACCACCCGGCGTCGCCGGACGTCGAGCCGATCGTGCAGGCGATCCGCGAGGCGGCAGTCAACGCCGCGAAGCACTCGGGCGTGCGCGAGATCTCGGTGTACGTCGAGGTTCGCGCCGGTGAGCTGACGGCGTACGTCCGCGACCGGGGCAAGGGCTTCAAGGTCGCAACGATTCCGGCGGACCGCTTCGGCGTCCGCGAGTCGGTGATCGCGAGGATGGAGCGCCACGGCGGTACGGCGACGATCAGGTCGAGTGCGCGAGCGGGCACAGAGGTGCAGCTCACCCTTCCGCTCGGCGCAGCGGCGCCGGCATGAGCAGGACTCGCGTCGTCCTCGTCGATGACCACTCCCTGGTCCGCTCCGGCGTCCGGAGCGAGATCGGCGAGCGGCTCGAGGTCGTGGGCGAAGCGGCCGACGTGGCGGATGCGATCAAGCGCATCACCGCCACGACTCCCGACGTCGTACTGCTCGACGTTCACCTTCCGAGCGGCACCGGCGACGCGGTCATCCACGCCGTCCATGCGGAGCACCCTGACATCCGCTTCCTCGCGCTGTCGGTGTCCGACGCCCCCGACGACGTGATCCGGGTGATCCGCGCCGGCGCTCGCGGCTACGTCACCAAGAGCATCAGCGGCGAGGAGCTGTGTGACGCGGTGGAACGCGTCGCGGCTGGCGATGCGGTCTTCTCGCCGAGGCTCGCCGGCTTCGTCCTCGACGCCTTCACCGCGGACGGTGCGGCCGCGCCGCAACCGAGCGAGCTCGACGTGCTCACTCCGCGCGAGCGCGACGTGCTGCAGCTGATCGCGCGCGGCTACACCTACCGCGAGGCGGCGGAGGAGCTCTTTTTGTCGGTCAAGACGATCGAGACGCATGTCTCGGCGGTGCTGCGCAAGCTGCAGCTCTCCAACCGCCGGGAGCTGACCCGCTGGGCGAGCGAGCGGCGGCTACTTCCGTAGGTCGGCGCACTCCTTCACGCCCCCCAATCGTCAGATTAGCGGCTCCGTCGTGATCGTGAGGCTCGGGTCGAGATGTGCGGTGTCGTTGAAGCGACGCACCGCCCAGTCCTCGCCGAGCACCACGATCTCCGAGATCGAGCCGTTGTCTGCGCCGATGAAACCAAACGGCCGGGCCCCCGAGGCGATCGACATCGCCATGCCGATCACGCCGCCGTGCACGAAGGCGGCGACCCGCTGGTCGGGATGCGCCGCGTGGATCCGCCCGATGCCGGCCCGGATCCGTGCCGCGAAGGCGTCGTTGGACTCCGCGCCCGGGATGGCGTCCCATCGCTGCTCGGTGAACATCTGGATGGCGATCGGGTGACGCTCGGCGACGTACTTGCGGAACCGGTAGCCCTCCCACTCACCGAGGCCGACCTCGCGGAGATCGGCTTCGACGTGGGGGGTGAGGCCGAGCTTGGCGGCCAGCGGAGCAGCGGTCTGGTGGGTGCGCTGGAGCGTCGTCACGTAGAGCGCATCGATCGGCTCATGGCCGAGTCGCTCGCCCACCAGGCGGGCTTGCTCCTCGCCGACCGGATCGAGCGGCGGGTCGGTATGGCCATCGCGCATCGGGCCGACGACGCCTTCGACGGCCGGCGCCGACTCGCCGTGGCGGACCAGCAGGATGACGGTCGCGCCGGGCGGCGGCGCATACCGGTACTGCCGAAACTCTTTCGTCGCAGGCTCCGCCGGTGCGGGCTCCTCACTCACCCGCCCACGGTATGTGGGTCGTGACCGGCTCCCGGTGTCAGGGCACCGGATTCTCTTCGCGAGCCTTTGAATGCCTGATCGTCACCGACATCCGCGGACCGACCACGCGGGCCGACTTCGGCACCGTGTGCTCCCACTCTTGCTGGCACGCGCCGCCCATCACCACAAGGTCTCCCGCGCCCGGCCTCAGCTCGTGCGCGATCCGGCTGCTTCCCCGCTGGCGCAGCAGGAACCTGCGGCGCGCTCCCAGCGAGACGGTCGCCACCAACGGGCGGTCCATGACGTGGCGGTTCCGGTCGCCGTGCCAGGCGACGCTGTCCTGACCGTCGCGGTAGAGGTTGACCCACACGCTGTCGAAGTCGACGGCGTACCGCTGTGACAGCAGCCGGCACATCTCCGCGAGCACCGGCGGCGCCTCGGCGGCTTTCGGCGACCAGCCCGCGGTGAGGCGCGGTTCCAGGACTTCGCGGTCCCACATCGTCACCAGCCGCTGGCCCCACTCACCGGTCGATGCGAGCAGCTCGAAGACGCTGTCCGATCCGGACAGCCAACCCGGGCAGTAGTCGACCCACGATCTTTCGTCCAGGACGATCCGCCGAAGCCCGTCGTACGACACGTCGAGACTCGGCTCACCGCCGTCGAGCAACGACGGCTGCCAGGCCAGAGCGGTCACGATCCGACCGTACGGCCGGCCTACGACAGGTTCAGCCAATCGGCGGGGAGTCGCCGTACGTCGTCGCGAGACCGGCGGACGCCAGGTAGCGACCGCCGGCCGCGACCCCGACAGGGGCGATGTCATCGAGGCGCTTCAGATCCTCGCCGGTGAGCACCACCTCGCAGGCGCCGACGTTCTCCTCCAGGTAGACCCGTCGCTTGGTGCCGGGGATCGGTACGACGTCGTCGCCCTGGGCCATCACCCATGCCAGGGCCAGCTGGCCCGGCGTGCAGCCCTTCTCCGCCGCCATCGCCTGCACGGCGTCGACGAGCTGCAGGTTCTTGTCGAAGTTCTCGCCCATGAAGCGCGGGTTGAAGCGACGGAAGTCGTCCTCGCCGAAGTCGTCAGGGCTCTTGATGGCGCCGGTGAGGAAGCCGCGCCCGAGCGGGCTGAACGGCACGATGCCGATGCCCAGCCGCCGAGCGGTCGGCAGCACCTCGTCCTCGAGGTCGCGGGTCCACAGCGACCATTCGGACTGAAGTGCCGTGATCGGGTGGACGGTCACCGCCCGCTCGAGGCTCTGCGCGCTCGCCTCGGACAGCCCGAGGTGGCGGACCTTGCCGGCGGCGACCTGCTCGGCCATCGCGCCGACGGTGTCCTCGATGGGGACGGTCGAGTCGACGCGGTGCTGGTAGTAGAGGTCGATGTGGTCGACGCCGAGGCGCTCGAGGCTCGCATCGATGCAGGTGCGCACGTAGTCCGGGTGCCCGTTGATCTTCATCGTGCCGTCGTCCGCGCGTGACAACGAGAACTTCGTCGCCAGCACCACCTCGTCACGGCGGCTCTTGATCGCCTTGCCGACGATGTGCTCGTTGTGCCCACCGCCGTAGATGTCCGCGGTGTCGAGGAACGTCACGCCGAGATCGAGCGCCCGCTCGATGGTCAAACGGGACTCTTCCGGATCGGCCTTGCCGTAGGACTGCGACATGCCCATGCAGCCGAGGCCCTGCATGGAGACCGTCAGCGCGCTGTCACGGCCGAGCGTGCGGGAAGGAAGCGTCATACCTCCTTCCTAATACCTCCGGTCAGTGCGACACCACCCGGGACAGGAACTGGCGCAGCCTCGGGCTGTCGGGTTGGCCGAGAACCTGGTCCGGCGGGCCGGCCTCGGCGATCACGCCTCCGTCCAGGAAGCAGATGCGGTCCGCGACGCGGCGCGCGAAGCTCATCTCGTGGGTCGCCATGACGATCGTCATGCCGGTGTCCTTCAGCTCCCCGATCAGGTCGAGCACCTCTCCGACCAGCTCCGGGTCGAGCGCGCTTGTCACCTCGTCGAGGAGCAACAACCGGGGCGAGTTCGCGATCGCGCGTGCAATGGCGGTCCGCTGCTGCTGACCGCCGGACAGGCGGTCCGGATAGTCTCCGGCCTTCTCCCCCAGCCCGACCCGCGCGAGCAGCTCCGACGCTCGCTTGTCCGCCTCGGCCTTCGACAGACCGCCGACAACGCGCGGCGCGAGCGCGACGTTGCGAAGGGCCGTCATGTGCGGGAAGAGGTTGTACGCCTGGAAGACCACCCCGATCCGGCGGCGTACCGCATCGGCGTCGATCCGCGGATCGGTGATCTCCTCGCCGTCGAGGCGGATCTCCCCGTCGGTGACGACCTCGAGCAGGTTGATACAGCGCAGGAGCGTGGACTTCCCCGAGCCGGAGCCACCGATGAGTACGACGACCTCTCCGTCGCCGACGTCGAGATCGATGCCGTTGAGCACGCGGTTGTCGCCGAAGTGCTTGTGAACCCCTCGGATCTCGAGAACCGGACGGTTCATACGACCGCCCCGGCACGCTGCCGGCGGTTCGCCCGCGCCGACACGGCGTCGGCAATGCGTCCCGATGGGATGGCCAGCAGGATGAACAGGACTGCGGCGATGACGTACGGCGTGAAGTTGAAGGTCAGCGAGTTGTCGATCGTCGCCTGCTGGATCGCATCGGTCGCGCCACCGACGATCGAGATCAGGCCCACGTCCTTCTGCAAGGCGACGAAGTCGTTGAGAAGCGGCGGAAGGACGGAGCGGATCGCCTGCGGCACCACCACGATTCGCAACGCCTGCTGGTGGGTCAACCCCAGCGAGCGCGCGGCCGCCCGTTGACTCGGATGCACGGACTGCAGACCCGCGCGGAAGACCTCAGCGACGTAGGAGCTGTAGCAGAGGATGATCGCGACCGTTCCCCAGACAGTGGCCGACTTGGGCAGCCACGACAGCTGCAAGGACGGAATGCCGACTCCGAACAGATACAGCAGGATGATCAGCGGGCAGCCTCGGAAGAAGTCGACGTAGACGCCTCCGAAGATCCGCAACGGCGCCAGGACGGCGCTTGTCGAGGTGCGGAGCGTCGCGACGAGCATCCCCAACGCGAGGATGCACACCTCGCCGATCGCAAGGATCTTGAGGTTGAGCAGCATTCCGCGCGCGATGTCGGGCGTGTCGTGCCGGATCGAGTTCCAGCTGAAGAACGTGGCGCGGGCATCGTTCCAGCCGGGAGTGTGAGTGACGCCGAACCAGACCACAGCCGCGAAGACCAGGGTGCTGATCGTGGCAACCACGGTGGAGCGGCGCGCACGCTGCCGCCGGTATGCCCGTCGCCACTGTTCCTTGTCGCTGAGGAGCAGCGGCGCCTCTGCGGGCGCGGACACCGTCACAGCAGCCCGCCTACCGGAGAACGGGCGCGTTGGCTTCCTTCGCCAGCCACTTGCTCTCGATCGCTGCGAGCGTGCCGTCTGACTTCAACAGCTCTACCGCCTTGCTCACGCAGCTCGTCAGCGGACTGCCTTTCGCGAGCAGAGCGCCGAACTGTTCCGGTGTACCGGTGCTGGGCAGCTGCCCAACAATGACGCTGTTCTTGATCTGAGCCGCAGTGATGTAGAACGCGGTCGGCAGGTCGACGACAAGACCGTCGATCTGCCCGTTCTTCAGCGCCTGAACGGCGAGCGCGTTGCCACCGAAGAACGCGTGATGAGCGGGCTTGATCACATCGCTGATCGTCTGCTGGTTCGTGCTGCCGGTCTGCGCACCGAGGTTGAGCGCCTGCAGGCCGGCGAACGTCGTGACCGACGCAGCCTTGCTGCCCTTGAGCGCGACAACCGCCTCAGCGACGTTGTAGTACGGCGCGGAGAAGTCAACCGCCGCCTCGCGCTTCTTCGTGATCGAGAACTCGTCGAGGTCGAAGTCGAAGTTCCGGGCACCTGGCCCGATCGCCTGGGTGAAGGAGATCCGCTTCACCTTCATCTGGCCGGTCGAGTAGCCGAGTGCCTTCGCGATCGCGAGATCGATGGCGCTCTCGTAACCGTTGCCGTCGATCGGAGTCTTGTTGTCGTTGAACCACGGCGGGTAGACCGGCTGGTCGACCCCGATCGTCAGATTGCCCGACGAGACGGTGTGCAACGTGTCCGGCGCGCATCCCGCGATTTCCGATGCCGCCCCGGGGGTCGAAGTTGTCGCGGCCCCACCTGAGCTCGAGCTTCCGCAACCGGCGACGGCGAGCACCGTCACCACCGCGGCCAACCCCGATGCGACGCGCTTCAACAACCCGACCCCTGTCCCCACCCAGTCGTGCGGTGCGCTATCCGCGCAACGCGGTCGTGACGAGCGCGGGGACCTTGCCCCACGACGGCTTGGTCATCAGCTTCGCGGCGAGCTCACTGGCCTTGTGCGCGGTCTTGTGCGACGCGAACCAGGTCGGCTTGATCGGCATCCGGAACGGCCCGCGGACCACCGTCTTCTCGATGTCCTCTTCGGCCAGCATGATCGAGTTGTGCACGAAGCCGATCCCCGACTGCACGTCGTCGATGGTGTGGCCCGGGTAGGCGCCCCACGGCGTCGTGCCGAGCGTGAACCCGACGGCTGACCAGATGTTCACGCCGATGGTGCCGTAGCGGAGATCGGCGATGGCCTGCTCGACGGCGGCCGCGACGGCCGGGTCCTTCATCGACTTCGGATGCACGACGATCGAGCAGCCGAGCGTGCCCCAAAGGCCGTCGTTGGCGAACTCCACCGCCTTGCGGATGAAGTCGACGGTGTCGGTCGCGTCGATGCCGACTTCACCGAAGACCCCGTTGAACGCCTCGGTGGTGAACGCGATCTCTTCCTTCGTCTCGGCCCGCAGGCCCGGGATCATCGTCCAGGGCACGCAGCCCTGCTCTTCCTGCCCGTAGCGCTCCGACTCCGGGTGCGCCGAGGTGAACGCCTCCCACCGGGCCCGCGCGCCCGGGTAGTAGGCGTAGCGGTCCTCGGTCGCTTTCAGCACGCCCCGCATCGCGTCGAGCAGCTCGCCCCGCTGGGACCAGGTGTTCGACGTGATCAGCGCCCGCAGCGCGATGCAGTTGAAGCCGGCGTTGTTCGTCAGCATCGACGCGATGTTCTGCGCCTGGAACGAGATGTCCTTGGCGGTCCACGGGCCCGGTACGACGATCACGGGCGAGACGTTGCCGAGCTCACCGGTGACCGGCTTTGTCACCAGCGGGTCCTTCGCGGCCTTGCGGGTGAGGCCTTCCGGGCCGCCACCGAACACGATCGCCTCGAACGTCTTGTCCGAGCCGGTGACGTGCACGTCGTGGACGTCGTCGTGGCGGACGAGGTGGGTGCCGACCTCGGCGCCGCCGTACACGATCCGCAGCACGCCGCGGTCGATCAGCTCCGCGCAGATCTTCTCGAAGACCGGGCCGGCGTAGTCGTTCACCGGGTTCATCTTCAACACGACCGGGTGCCGTGCGATGAAGAGCCGGTCGAGCGCGTCGGTGATCGGGATCGAGGACTGGTTGCCGGCGCCGAGCACCAGGGAGACGCCGGGGATGCCGCCGCCGAACCATGCCTGCGCCTGACGCTGGATCGCGTCCGCACCGGTCACACCGCGGCGCAGCCAGATGTCGCCGGTGAACCCCGAGAACGCGACCTTGTCGAAGGCGTCCACCGGGAAGGCCGGGATCGCGGTGTGACCCGCCGCCACCGGGCGCGGCTTGCCCGGCAACGCCGGCTTGCGGCCCGCCGCGATGTCAGTGAGCGCCGCGTGCAGCATCCGGACGTAGCGGCCGGTGATCATCACGCTGGTCCAGTCCTCGCCCGCCATCGGGTTGTCGACCGGATAGCGCTTCGCCTCGCACGAGACCTTCACCCACTCCTCGGCGAAGGTCAGGACCGAGTCGTTCAGGCGCTCGAGCAGCCCGAGCATGTCGGCGGCGGGTTCCTCGAACCAGCTCTTGGCGTGGGCGACCAGATCAGCCACGGCAGCGTCGCAATCGGCGATCGACGTCGCCGTCTGCGTCGAGGTGGCCTCAGGGATCGCGATCGTGCCGTGCGCGGCGAGCTGTGTCATAGCGGTGACCTCCACCAAGGAGTATGACCGATCGCTCCGTGCTTGCATCTATGTCGTGGCCCGCCGGACGCTCGTCCTCGCGTCGGCCTCGCCGGCACGGCTACGGCTGCTGCGTGATGCGGGGATCGACCCCGACGTCGTGGTCAGCGGCGTCGACGAGGACCTCGTCCCCAGTCACGATCCGTCGGCGATGGTGCTCGAGCTCGCCAGGCTGAAAGCAACCGCCGTCGCGGCGACGGTCGCGCAGCCCGCGACGCTCGTCCTCGGCGCGGACTCGACGCTGGTGCTTGACGGCGTCTCGCTGGGCAAGCCCGGGACCGCCGCGGCGGCCACGGCACGATGGCAGAACATGCGTGGCCGCAGTGGCACGCTGCTCACCGGCCACTGCGTCATCGACTGTGACACCGGGCTATCGGCAGCCGGCGTGGGCAGCACCCTGGTCCACTTCGGGACTCCGAGCGACGCGGAGATCGCGGCGTACGTCGCCTCGGGCGAGCCGCTCGAGGTTGCCGGTGCGTTCACCCTCGACGGCCGTGGCGCGCCGTTCGTCGACGGGATCGAAGGCGACCACAGCAACGTCGTGGGCCTGTCCCTACCCGTCATCCGCCGGCTGCTGGCCGACCTCGGTGTGGGGATCATTGAGCTATGGCGCTGACGATCGGGCCGATCGCCGTGGACCCGCCGGTGGTCCTCGCGCCGATGGCCGGTGTGACGAACTCGGCGTTCCGCACCCTGTGCCGCTCCTTCGGCGCCGGGCTGTACGTCAGTGAGATGGTGTCGGCGCGTGCCCTGGTCGAGGGCAGCGGCCGCACGCATCGGATGCTGACGTTCGGGCCGGACGAGGACGTGCGAAGCATCCAGCTGTACGGCGTCGACCCCGTCATCGTCGGTCAGGCCGTCGACATCCTGCTCGACCACGGAGCCGACCACATCGACCTCAACATGGGCTGTCCGGTCCCGAAGGTCACGAAGCTCGGTGGCGGCGCGGCGTTGCCGATGCACCGCGTGCTGTTCACCGACCTCGTTCGCGCGGCGGTTCGGAGCGCCGGCGACATCCCGGTCACGGTGAAGATGCGGATCGGGGTCGACGACACGTCGATCACCTATCTCGACGCCGGGCGGATCGCCGCCGATGAGGGCGTCGCGGCCGTCGCCCTCCACGCGCGGACTGCGGAGCAGCTCTACTCCGGGCAGGCGGACTGGTCGGCGATCACGCGCCTGAAGGAGGCGGTCACCGAGATCCCCGTCCTCGGCAACGGCGACATCTGGGTGGCCGAGGACGGGATCGCGATGATGCGCGAGACCGGATGCGACGGGGTGGTCGTCGGCCGCGGCTGCCTCGGCAAGCCCTGGCTGTTCCGCGACCTCGTCGACGCCTGCGCCGGGCACCCGCCGCAGCCGGCACCGGCGCTGGCGGGTGTCGTCGCCGTGATGCGGCGCCACGTCCGGCTGCTCGTGGAGTGGATGGGCGAGGAGTTCCTCGGCGTGCGCGACTTCCGCAAACACGTGAGCTGGTACCTCGCCGGGTATCCCGTCGGCGGCCGAGCGCGCCGCGATCTGGCGCAGACGTCGTCACTCGACGAGCTCGACACGCTGCTCGCGGACATGCTCGATCGGGTCGGACCCGACACGCCCCTCCCGGCCGGGTCGGAACGAATCGCGCGCGGCCACACCCACGGGCCACGGCGCGTCACGCTGCCGGCCGGCTGGCGCGAATCGGCCATGGATCCCACGCCGCCGCCCGCCGAGGCCGACGCGCTCGTGTCCGGCGGCTAGTCCGGGACACCAGTGGGTGTTAGCCTTTTCTCGAGGTCGAGGTTCTCGTTGTGCTGGGTCGTAAGGCGCTGTTCGCGGGAGCATCCACGCGATCGTCAGGCTGTCATTCGAGAGCACCGCGTCGACCTAGTCCCACTCGGGGCGAATAAGTAAAAGGATTCAGTAATGGCTCAGGGCACCGTCAAGTGGTTCAACGGCGAGAAGGGCTACGGCTTCATCGCGCCGAGCGACGGCAGCGCGGACGTCTTCGTCCACTTCAGCGCTATTCAGGGCACGGGCTACCGCTCCCTCGATGAGGGTCAGAATGTCGAGTTCGACATCACGCAGGGCCAGAAGGGTCCGCAGGCGGAGAACGTCCGGGCGCTCTAAGCGCTCACCGACCTACCAAGGAGAAAACGCGCGCCATGGGTTCACGACGCTCCACGATTCGTGGCGGCCGGCTGGGCGGCGCGCCAGGCTCCGAAGTCGACCGCGGCGGGGTTGTAGAACCCCGCCGTCAGGTCTCCTACTGGTGCCACGCCGGACACGAAAGCAAGCCGGCGTTCGCACTTCACGTCGAGCTGCCGCAGACCTGGGCCTGCCAGGTCTGCGGCCAGCCGGCGGGACCGTCTCAGGATGAGCCGCCGCCGCGCGAGCGCATGGCAGGCGGACCACCGAAGACCCCCTTCGAGTTCCTCATGATGCGCCGGACCATGGCCGAGGGCGACGTTCTCCTCGAAGAGGCGCTCAACAAGCTCCGCGAAGACCGAGCCGCTCGGGGTCGCGCCCGCTGATGCAAGAGGGCACCGCGACCAGCAGCACGCCGGTCGCCCAGGACCACCACGCCTCTGACGCCGTACTTCTGGCCGTCGCGTGTGTCGCGCAGTTCATGGTGGTGCTCGACGTCTCGATCGTGAACGTCGCGCTGCCGAAGATCGGCGCGGACCTGCACTACTCCGCCACCGGCCTGCAGTGGGTCGTCAACGCCTATGTGCTGACATTCGCCGGTTTCCTGTTGCTCGGCGGCCGGCTGGCCGACCTGTTCGGCCGGCGGCGGGTGTTCGTCGGCGGCCTGGTGCTGTTCTCTGTCGCCAGCCTGCTCGGCGGCCTCGCGCAGAGCTCCGGGGAGCTCACCGCCGCGCGTGCGGTTCAGGGTCTCGGTGGAGCCGTGCTGTCGCCCGCGACGCTCACGATCATCATGACCACCTTCACCGAAGGTGAAGGTCGGCATCGCGCACTGGGTGCCTGGAGCGCAACCGCCGGGCTCGGCGGCGCGTTCGGCGTGATCCTCGGTGGCATCCTCACCTCAGAGCTTTCGTGGCGCTGGGTGTTCTACGTCAACATCCCCATCGGGATCGGCGCAGGCGTTGCCGCTCTCGCCGTCCTCAGGGAGATGAAGCGCCCCGACGCCGAGCGTGCGATTGACGTCACGGGCTCCATCCTCGCGACCGGCGGCCTCGCCCTGCTCGTCTACGCCATCGTGGGCACCGACACCCACCCGTGGGGGTCGGGCCGGACCCTCGGTCTGCTGGCCGCCTCCGCGGTGCTGCTTGTCGTCTTCGTCTGGACCCAGACGAAGGTGAAGTCCCCGCTGATGCCGCTGTCGCTGTTCCGCTCGCGCACCGTCTCCGCAGCGAACATCACGATGCTGCTGCTCGGGGTGGCCTTCTTTTCGATGTGGTACTTCCTCTCGCTGTACCTGCAACGGGTGAAAGGCCATACACCGCTCCATGCCGGGCTGCTGTTCCTGCCGATGAGCGCGGCGATCATCATCGGCGCGCAGACAGCGGGACGGATCATCGGCAGGGTCGGACCGCGCGCGCTGTTGTTCGTGGGACTCGGCATGTCAGCCAGCGGGTTCGCTTGGCTCACCCAGCTCACGGCGGCGAGCAGCTACGTCAGCGGGATGCTCGGCGGGACACTGCTGATCTCCTTCGGCGTCGGCCTCTGCTTCACTCCGTTGGCCACCGCGGCAACCACCGGCGTGCACTGGACTCAGGCTGGTCTCGCCTCCGGCGTGCTCAACACGGCGCGACAGGTAGGTGGCTCGATCGGACTCGCCGCGCTCGCGACCGTGGCGACCACCCGCACCCATGACCTCCTGGCTCAGAACAGCTTCCGCTACACCCACGCGCTGACCGTGAACCCCCTCGCCGCGCAGACTTCGGGCTACGACCACGCTTTCGCGGGCGCGGCGATCGCGTGCGCAGTCGCCGCGCTGACCGCGCTCGCGATCCCGGGCCGCGCCGCGCCGCCGGCTTGAGCGCGGCCCTCGCCGGCTGCGAGGCGTCGCCGGCGCAGACCTACGATGTCGCGCTGCTCGACCTCGACGGCGTGGTCAACGTCGGAGAGCAGGCCGCGCCGCATGCGATCGAGGCGCTCGCCGAGGCGGCGCGGCGCGGCCTGCGCACGGCGTACCTCACCAACAACGCCTCCCGCTCCGCGGCAGAGGTCGCAGAGCGGCTCCGCACCTTGGGGGCCGACGCCGCCGACGCCGATGTCGTCACGAGCGCGCAAGCCGCCGCGCGGCTCCTGGCAGACCGCCTGGAGAGAGGCGCGAGCGTCCTGGTGGCGGGCGCGGCGGCACTTCGCGACGAGGTCGCCGCCGTAGGGCTTCGGGTCGTGACCGACGCCGACCCGAAGCCGGACGCCGTCGTCATGGGCTACGACCCGACGATCGACTATGCCCGGCTGGCTGAGGCGAGCATCGCGATCCGAGCCGGCGCGATGTTCGTGGCATCGAATCTCGATGCGACATTGCCCACCCCGCGCGGGCTGCTGCCCGGCATGGGCTCGCTGGCCGCGCTGGTGATCACAGCGACCGGGGTGCATCCGGTGGTGGCGGGCAAGCCGGAGCGGCCGCTGTTCGACGAGTCGCTGACACGCACCGGCGCACACCGACCACTCGTGGTCGGTGATCGGCTCGACACCGACGTCGCCGGCGCACGCGCCGCCGGCATCCCTGCGATGGCCGTCCTGACCGGTGTCACCGACCTCCTGGCGCTCGTGACCGCGACACCCGCGGAGCGGCCGGATCTGGTGGCCGAAGACCTGCGGGGTCTCATTGCCCGCCATCCGGCTGCGGACCAAGGCAGATCCGGCGACGCGGTCGCCGAGTTCGACCCGGAATCGAACCGGATCGTCATACGGTCACATGGGCAGCCCGAGGAGAACCTCGCCGCCGTGGTGACCGCGGGCTGGAAGGCCACCGACGACGGTTTCGAGGTTCACGACGTGGAGCGATGGCAGACCTGATCGCGCTGTTCCCGCTCGGGACCGTGCTGCTGCCGGGCGCGCCGCTGCCGCTGCACGTGTTCGAGCCGCGCTACCGGCGTCTCGTCGCCGATCTGCTCGAGCTGCCGGCGGCGGAACGGCACTTCGGGGTGATCGCCATCAAAGCCGGCCGCGAGGTGGGGGCCGACGGCGTGCGCGCGCTCTACGAAATCGGGTGCCTCGCGCAGGTCGCCACGACCCACCCGGGCGACGACGGCACCTACGAGCTGGAGACGATCGGAACCCGACGGTTCCGGCTGCTCGACCTGGACGAGGGATTGCCGTACCTACGCGCGGGCGTGGAGTGGCTGCCGGAGCTTCCAGGCGACGCCGCCGCACTCGTGCCGATCGTGCAGCAGCAATACACCCGATATCGCGCGCAGCTGGCAGCGCTACGCGGCGCGACGATCGACACTCCTGAGCTGCCCGACGATCCCCGGCTGCTGTCCTACGTGGTCGCGGCGACCGTTCTGGCCGATCTGGGTGACCGCCAGGGCTTCCTCGAGCAGTACGACGCGGCAGCGCGGCTGGCCGCCGAGTCACGCTGGCTGCATCGGGAAGCCTCGCTCCTGCGCCTGACCCGCGCGGTCCCCGCGGACCGGATGCTCGACATCCGCTTCTCGACCAGCTGAGCGCCCTGGCAAGATCGGGACATGACCAACCTTCGTGACCTGCCGGTGACCACCTTGTCGGGCGATCCGACGACGTTCGGCGAGCTGACCGGCCACCGCGTCGCACTCGTCGTCAACGTGGCGAGCCGATGTGGCCTGACACCGCAGTACGAGAAGCTCGAAGCGCTCCAGCAGGAGATCGGCGGCGACGGCTTCACCGTGGTCGGCTTCCCCTGCAACCAGTTCGGCGCCCAAGAGCCGGGGAGCTCGGAGGAGATCGCGACGTTCTGCTCCACGACGTACGGAGTGAGCTTCCCGATGACCGCGAAGGTCGAGGTCAACGGCGACGGGCGGGACGCCGTGTACGACGTACTGACCGCTGCGCACGACACCGAGGGCAAGGCCGGCGACATCCAGTGGAACTTCGAGAAGTTCGTGGTCGGCCGCGACGGCAGCGTGCTCGGCCGGTTCCGCCCGCTCGTCGAGCCCGACGACGAGGCACTGCGCGCCTGCATCGACTCGGCCATGGGTAGCGTCTGAAGGCATGGAGTTTCGGCGACTCGGCACATCCGGGCTCAAGGTCTCGGCGATCTCGTACGGCAACTGGATCACGCACGGCTCACAGGTCGAGGAAAAGCAGGCCATCGCGTGCGTGAAGCAGGCGATCGAGTCCGGCATCACGACGTTCGACACCGCCGACGTCTACGCCAACACGAAGGCAGAGACGGTGCTCGGCAAGGCGCTGAAGGGCGAGCGCCGCGAGTCGCTGGAGATCTTCACGAAGGTCTACGCCCCGACCGGGCCCGGCGGCCCGAACGACTCCGGGCTGTCGCGCAAACACATCATGGAGTCCTGCGCCGCCTCCCTGACCCGGCTGCAGACCGACCACATCGACCTCTACCAGGCGCACCGCTACGACTACGAGACTCCGCTCGAGGAGACGATGTCGGCATTCGCCGACCTGGTGCACAGCGGCAAGGTCCACTACATCGGCGTCTCCGAGTGGACCGCCGAACAGCTGCGCGCCGGCCACGCGCTCGCGACCGAGCTGAAGATCCCGTTCGTATCGAACCAGCCGCAGTACTCGATGCTGTGGCGGGTCATCGAGGCGAAGGTCGTGCCGACCAGCGAGGAGCTCGGGATCGGTCAGATCGTGTGGTCGCCGATCGCGCAGGGCGTGCTCACCGGCAAGTACAAGCCCGGCGAGCCGGTGCCGGAGGGAACCCGCGCGACCGACGAGACCGGAGGCGCCAGCAACGTCAAGCACTGGCTGCAGGACTCGGTGCTCGAAGCGGTTCAGCGTCTCGTACCGATCGCAGCCGACGCTGGGCTGTCGATGGCGCAGCTGGCAGTCGCGTGGGTGTTGCAGAATCCCAACGTCTCCAGCGCGATCATCGGCGCGTCGCGCCCCGAGCAGATCGTGGACAACGTCGTCGCCGCGGGTGTCGTGCTCGACAGCGACGTCATGAAGGCGATTGACGAAGCGCTCGGCGACGTGGTCATCAACGATCCGTCCCACACCGAGCGGCAGTCGCCGAGAACCCGGCCGGTGAACCGCTGATGCCCCTGCAAGGCGAGTACGAGCCGAGCTCCTGGGACTGGGTCCGCGAACAGGTGGAGGCCTACGAGCGCTCGGGGGGCAAAGAGGCCCCGAACCTGTTCGACACCCAGTATCCGGTCGTGATCCTCACCTGCCGGGGCGCGAAGACCGGAAAGCTGCGCAAGAACGGGATCATGCGGGTCGAGCACGAGGGTAAGTACGCGATCATCGGCTCCAAGGGCGGTGACCCGAAGGATCCTGCCTGGGTCAGCAACCTGCGGGCCGATCCGCACGTCGAGCTGCAAGACGGCTCGGACAAGTGGGACATGATCGCACGCGAGGTCACGGGCGAGGAACGCGCCGAGTGGTGGGAGCGCGGTGTGGCGGCCTACCCGGACTACGCGGCGTACCAGTCCTGGACGGATCGGCTGATCCCGGTTTTCGTGCTCGAACGGGAGTGAACCGGCCCACCTCGCGCTGGCGCAGGTCGACGGTGAGCTTCGGACCAGTCGGCCGGGTGCTCTGGACGATCGTGTGTCTCGTGATCGCGGTGTATCCGACATGGAAAGCGATCACAGCAGGCTGGATCTACGTGTCCCTGTACCTCGGCGGGATTCCCCTGCTGTTCGTGCTCTTCCCGCTCGTGATGCGCGACGTCTGGAAGAAGGTTCGTAATCCCGGCTACGAGCCGCCTATCGAGCTGCCCGCGGAGGTCCCGCCCCTGAAGGAGGGCGAGTCGCTTCATGACCGGCGGCCGCCGCGGCGGTGGTGAGCGACGACGCCGTCGAGGCTGAGGCCGGGAGGCGAGTCGCCGGTCGGCTTCTGATCGCGGCAGCGGCGGCCGTCGTGCTGGCGGCCGTCGGATACCTGCTGATGGTGCGAACGCGGCTCGGCCAGCGGTTCGACAACGCCGCTCTGATCGGCTCTCAGCAGCAGTCGCAGTCCTCCCGCGTGCACGACTACTTCTTTCTCGAGCACATCCGGGCCGGCACGTTCGCGGTGGTACTCGTCGCCATCGCCACTCTCGGCGTCGCGCGGCGGCGCCCGCGGGCGGGCGTGGCGATGGCGCTTGCGGCGCTCCTCGCGGTCGTGGGTACGGACGTGGCGAAGAACTCGATCCTGACCCGGCCTCTGCTGGTCGCCTCCGACGTGATTCGCCGCAACAACACGTTCCCGAGTGGTCACACTGCGACGGCGATCGCCTGTGCGATGGCGTTGGTCGTGCTGAGCCCGCCGGCCATTCGCGGCGTCACGGCGATCCTGGCCGGGTCGTACTCGTGGGTCGTTGCCGCCGATGTCCAGACGGCGGGCTGGCACCGACCGAGCGATGCGATCGGCGCATCGCTGCTCGCGTTCTCGACGGTCGCCGTCGTCGCCGCGCTGCTCGCCTGGCGGCGCCCAATGGGGACCGGACGGCGTACCGCTCACTGGGTGGCGTACCCGATCCTCGGCGTCGTCGGCATCGTCTCGGCGCTCCTGACCGCCGTCGCGGCGGGCCACGCTTTGCGAGCGCTGGTCCGGACCAGGGACTCGGCGGCGCCGCCTGCCGCCGCAGTGCTCAACGACGCCTACCGGTTCAGTGTCAACCTCACCGTGTTCGTCGTCGTGGTGCTGCTGATCGCCTTGCTGTTACTGCTCGGGAACCGCGACCTTGACCAGCCGCAGCACCCGGGCTGAGTACTGCGTTGGTGCATGGATCGTCAGCCCGCGCTGCAGCGCGTGGCCGGCGTCCTGGGCGAGGACCCGCTCGGTTCGCGCGTCGCTGACCACGTAATGCGCATGCGGGTCCAGACCTTGGACGTGGACGCGAATGGTCGACGAGCGCGTGGCCTGACGAAACGCGAAGATGTAGGCGTCGCCGTCGTGTGACGGCTCGAGCACCAGCCAGTTCTTGCGGCTGGCGGGGTCTGCCGTCGTCAGCTCGTAGTCGAGCGTGCCGAACCCGCCGCGGTGGCCGGCGTACCAGTGGTTCCACCAGCGGATCGTGCGCTGTTGCGACGCCGTCAGCTTGGTGAAGTCGGTCCAGAACGTGATGTGAGACAGCAGCGCCAGCGGCATGAGGAAGCTGGCGGTGCGCTTCTCGGCGATCGCCTCACTGTCGAAGCTGCCGATGCCGAGGGTCTGGGTCGGCAGCCACGGCGCCGCGGACCACAGGTCGTGCAGCAGCTCGGAGACCTGGCTGATGTGATGGTCATGGTTGTTGTCGAACCACGACGGCCCGCGCGCCTCGGACTCGAACGGCCAGAGACGCTGGTCGTTGGTCTCGTCGAGCTCGAACGTCACGTGCGGGTGGCGGTTCTCCATGCGCTTGAGCATCGACACGAACGCGTCTTCGTAGTCGGCGTAGTCGTGCGGCGGGCAGTCCAGCCAAGCCATGAAGTCGAACTTGAACTCGCGCACGTCATAGCTCTTCACGAGCCGGCCGATCACATGGATCAGGTAGTTCTGGAAGCCAGGGTTGGTGACGTCCCACACGCCGAGTCCGGCATCGTCAGGATCCTGCGCCGTCACGTCCCCCACCGGCGCGCAGGCCCACGCCGGGTGATGGGCGTAGGTGACGGACTTCATGTTGAACTCCACCGGGGACATCCACAGCCCGAGCTGCATGCCCTTGTGGTGCAGGTAGCTGATGAAGTCCGGTACGCCGTCGTGGTTGCGGTCGGGAAAGCGCTGCGGGTCGAAACGCCAGTCGCCGGACTCCCCACCCGGTCCGCCCTGCCACTGGTCGTCGAGCATGTAGCGCTCGACGCCGAGCTTCGCCGCGGCGTCGATCTGCTTGCGCAGGTTCAGATCGGCCATCCCGGCGCCGTGCTCCCACGGGTGGAAGGAGTTGGCGCCGATGGTCCGGTCGACGTGCCAAGGGAAGGCGGGAACGAACGCCGCCGCCGCGCTGTTCTCGCCCTCGCCGCGCGGGCCGGCGTACACGCCGGTGTAGGCAGTGCCCAGGTAGAGGCCACTTGCCGGTGGGACCAGCCGCCCGCGCAGCGGCACCGGGTAGGCGGGGTTTCCGATCGTGTTGTAGTTAGGTGGGTCGGTCAGTAGCGGTCCCGCGTCGAAGAGGTCCCGCGCCCAGTCGACGCCCACCGTGTCCGCGCCCGCCGCCGTGTGTTGGGCGCGGCTGGCGAGCCCACCACGTCGCTGGCTCACCAAGAAGAAGCCGCTGGCTTTGCCGACCCGAAGCGTCTCGCCCTCTTGGTCGAAGCCGCTCTTCGGGTGGCTGACGACGCGGAAGTCGTTGCGCCAGTCCGAGCCCTCGCGGTAGCGGATCACCTCCTGCGGCAGCCCTGACCGCCGCGGCGTGACCTCATCGAGGGTGTAGCTGGGGATCCGCAGTGGCACAGCGGCCGAGTACAGCGTCGAGACGATCTTCATCGTCGACTCGCCCGGGGCGAGAAAGATGTCGCGCGTCAACGTGATGCCGGACGGCAGGGCCGGGTCGACCGGAGTGAAGCGGAACTCGAGCTCCACCCTCGGCCCGGTACCGAAGCCGTGAACGTAGGACAGCGCCCAACCATCGGTCGACGAGGTCTGGACGCCCGCGACGCCGATCGTGAAATCCGGACCGCTCGTCGCCCATTGGCGGCCGCCAGGCCCGACCAAGCTGGTCGTCTCGACCGATCCCCCGTCGATCGACCAGGTACGCGTGATCAGGCCGTCCCCGATCTCGGCGTGGTTCGCCGCGACGCTGACGTAGGCAGACCCGACGCGGTAGGTGTGCAGCGCGTCGTCGGGCGGCGTCGGCGCGGCGATCGCGGGCACCGAGCCGGCGAGCAGCGCCACGCCGACAACCCCCACCAGCATCCGGCGCACCGAGACTGATTCGGCTCAGCCGCCCGCGCCTCCTGCCAGATTGGCGTGGCGCTCCAAACTGTGCCTGGGCGTCGGCACCACAGGCGACAACTGGGCAAACAGCGCAGACCAGTCCCGCCACAGATCGATCTCAGCCTCCGGACGCGGCCGGTCGATGAGGAATCCCTGCACGTAGGTCGCGCCGAGATCACGGACCACCGCGAGCTGTCCCGGCGACTCGATGCCCTCGACGATTACGTCGAGACCGAGGTCATGCCCGAGGCGGATCACGGCCGCGATGAACGCACGTGGCTGCGCCGCCGTGTCCACCGCCTCGACGAACGTACGGTCGATCTTCACCGACGCCAGCGGGAACCGGCGAAGGTGCGCAAGGGAGGAGTAGCCCGTACCGAAGTCATCGAGAGAGAGCCGGATCCCCATAGCTGCGAGCTGATGGACCGTCGCCACGGGCTGACTCGACTCGGTGAGCAGTGCGGCCTCGGTGATCTCGAGCACCAACCGGTCGCAGCCGACACGATGCCGCTCGAGCATGGCTCTCAGCCGGCCAGGGAAGGCGGCATCGTTCACCTGGCTGGGAGCCAGGTTGACACCGATGACGATTCCTTCTCGTGCCCGCAACCACGCGCTCGCCTCGCCGAGCGTGCGGTCGATGATGCAGTCTCCGAGCGCGCACCCGAGGCCCGCGCGCTCGGCCAAGGCTACGAACTCTTCCGGAGCAATCGGTCTCCCGCGATGGGTCCACCGCGCGAGGGCCTCGAAACCACGCAAGGTTCCATCCGCTGCGCTGACCAACGGCTGGAAGACGACGCCGATGTCCCTCGCGTCGATGGCACGGCGCAACGGGTCCCGCAGCATCGCGTCCTCGGTCCCCGGAAGTGTCATCCCCGGGCCGTAGACCGCCACGCGGTTCTTGCCGGCCTTCTTCGCCTCGTACATCGCAACGTCAGCACGGCTCAGCAGCTCGGCGGGGTCCAGGGGCACGTCGCCGGGCTCCAAGATCGCGACGCCGACGCTTGCCGTGACAGTGTGCAACGCACCGTCGATCACGAAGGGCCGCCGCAACTCACTGCAGATCCGCTCCGCGACCAATGTGGGATCGCTACCGTCCTCGATGAGCACGGCGAACTCGTCGCCGCCCAGCCGCGCGACGGTGTCCCCCATTCGCATCGCACCGCGCAGCCGCTCGCCCACAGTCACGAGGAGCTGGTCACCGGCGGCATGCCCGCACGTGTCATTGACGAGCTTGAAGTCGTCGAGGTCGATCCAGGCAAGCGAGACCTTCCTCATGTCCCTGGCGTGCAACAAGGTCGCATGGGTCGCGCGGTCGTTGAACACCGCCCGATTGACCAGCCCGGTGAGCGAGTCCGTCATTGCCGATCGCAACAGCTCCTCGTGTTGCCGTCGTACCGTGCACAGCAGACGCTGGTTCTCCGACAGCACGAGCGCCTGCCGGGCCAGCATGCACGCCGTCACGACGGCTCCGAGCACCAGGTCGACGCTGTCCACGCCCTGGCCCATCAGGTCTCGCACGAGCAGAACGCAGCCAGCAGCCGCGAACGGCACGTAGGGCAGAACCACTCGCACTTGTTCGGGGACGGCAAGGGACGCGGCAGCACGCGGTGTTCCCTGCTCAACGAAGGTCGCAGCGGTGAGCAAGGCGAACGCCGCGAAGTATGCGGCGTCGCAGAGCGCTCCTGGGTGATAGTGGCCCGTGATGTCCAGGAAGCTGAAAGACGTGTCGGCGACTGCCAGCCAGCCCAACGCAATCGCGACGGCGAGCAATCGGCCGCGCCCGGCTCGGCGGTAGGCGAAACCCAGGACCACTGCGGACAACAGCAGCACGTCGATGACCGGAAACACGACAGCGACCGCAATGCTGCGCAACGAGGCGTCGGTGTGGATGGTCGGTTCGATGATCGGCGAGAACACCAGCAGGAACATCGAGATCGTCACGATCGCGGCATCCAGTCCCCACCGCCACCGCGCCAGCTCGTTCGCCGCGCTCGGCATCCGCACCAGCGCAACAAGTGCCATTAGGGGCAGGGCGAGGTACCCCAGATCGTCGTAGTACGGCATCGGGGTGGGTCCGCCGAACGCCGCGTCGTGGACGGTCCAGACGACTTGTCCCGCGGTCCACGCCGCCGCACCTGCTCCGATCAGCTGCCACGAGCGCCGGGCCTCGCCGGCTGTTCGCGCCACGCGCCAGCAACATGCGGCAGCACCAGCCGAGGCGGCGCCCAGCAGGAGGTCGTCAGCCCACCGGACCACCGTTGTTCCGCCCCAGCCCGCGGCGAACCACACCGCGACGCTCGCCGAGAGCACGACGGCGGCCAGCAGCGCCCTCACACCCGAGGTTCGAAGCCGGCCAGTGCTGCGCCGCGCCGTTGCGAACACTTGTTAACCATCGACAGGGCCGGTCGGGTCGCACTAGAGGCGGATGACCCTTTGTCGTACTTCGACCGTGTGCACCGCGAGTTGGCGCCGATCGGCCGAGCGGGTGCGACACTCGTCGCTGCGATGAGCGACCTGAATCGAATCACCCGCCGACAGCTTGTCGGTGCAGCTCTCGCCGCGACCGGCGCGGCCGTTGCTGCTCCCGGCGTCGCGAGCGGCGCTGCGGCGGCGCGGGCGTCGAAGCCGGTCGACGCCGACGTCGTCGTGGTGGGCGCCGGGCTGTCGGGCTTGTCGGCTGCCACGCAGCTGCACGAGCAGGGGCATTCGGTGGTGGTGCTCGAAGCCCGCGACCGGGTCGGCGGGCGCAACCTCGACGTACCGATCGGTGACGGCAAGATCGTCGAGCTCGGCGGCGAGTGGACCGGGCCAGGACAGAACCGGGTGCAGGCGCTGGCAAAGCGGCTCGGGATCAAGACGTTCGAGACCTACGCCGCGGGCGAGTCGCTCTACGTTCATCGCGGCCGGACGCAGCGCTACTCCGGCGACATCCCGCCCGCCAACGCGGCGGCGCTGGCCGAGCTGGAGGCGATCATCCTCGAGCTCAACCAGATGGCGAAGGGGGTGCCTGCGGGCAAGCCGTGGACGGCGAAGCGGGCCACGATGTATGACTCCTACTCGATCGACCGTTGGGCGCACGAGCACGCTCACACCGCCGAGGCGCGGGCCCTGGTCCAGGTCGCGATCCGCGGGGTGTACGGCGACGACGCCAACCAGGTCGGCCTGCTGGACCTGCTCGCGGCGATCACGGGCGTCGGCGGCGACTTCAACACCTTGATCGGCTCGGCGCAGAGCATCCGCTTCGTCGGCGGGCCGCAACAGATGTCGAAACGGCTCGCCGCGGCGCTCGGCGACCGGGTCCGGCTGAGACACCCCGTGACGGCGGTGCGGCACGACCGCCACGGGGTCGTCGTGACGACCGCCAAGACCACGTTCCACGCCCGGGCCGCAATCCTCGCCATCCCGAAACCCCTGCTCGCCCGGCTGCACTTCTCGCCCGAGCTGCCGGCGGACTGGGTGCAGTACCTGCAACGGCAGCCGACGGGCGCGACGATCAAGGTGAACGCGGTCTACCGCACGCCGTTCTGGCGCAAGCAGGGGTTGTCGGGATCGGTCGTGTCCGACGCCGGACCGATGCAGGTCGTCTACGACAACTCCCCGCCCGACGGCAACCCCGGTGTGCTCGTCGGATTCATGGAGGGCGGCGACGGGCGGCATCAGGTCCGGCTGCCCGCTGCCGAGCGGCGGCGCAACGCGCTGGAGTGCTTCGCCCGTTACTTCGGCTCAGCGGCGGCCCACCCGATCGGCTACCACGAGAAGGCGTGGGCCAAGGACCAGTGGGCGCAAGGCGCCTATGGCACGTTCAGCCCGCCTGGTGTGCTGACCGGCGTCGCCGCGCTGCTGAGTGAGACGGTCGGGCGGCTTCACTTCGCCGGCGCCGACTTCTCCCCCAGCTGGCCCGGCTACATGGACGGCGCGATCGGCAGCGGCGAAGCCGCCGCCAAGGGCGTGGCCACAATGCATCTCGAGTAGCCGCCCTGAAACGGCACACCGCGCGACCTCGATCGGCAACGTGCTCTAAGCACAGCCGGCACAGGAGCGTCAGGTGCCGCTGACGGGTCCGGGTTCGCCGAGGTGAAATCCTTGGACGTAGTCCACGCCCTCGTCTCGCAGCATGGTCAGGGCCTGGTCATCCTCGACGCCTTCCGCGACTGTCTTCAGGCCGAATGCGCGGGCCAGGCTGACGATTGCTTTGACGACGTGCAGGTTGTCGGGTTGGGTGACCAAGTCCCGGACGAACTCAATGTCGATCTTGAGGTGGGTGACGGGCAGCTTCTTCAGATAGGTGAAGCTGCCGTAGCCGGTGCCGAAGTCGTCGAGGGCAAGCCCGCAGCCGAGCGCGGCGAGCCCTCGAGCGAAGGCCTCGCCGGCGGCGATGTCCTGCATCAGCGCCGTCTCGGTGATCTCGAAGACGAGGTCGGTCGGGTCGGCCTGCGCTTCCCGGATCTGCTGCTCGATGAAGGGGAGGAGGTCTGCCGCGCCGATCGAGGCGGCGGAGAGATTCACCTCGAAAACCCGCCGGCGGGTGGCGGCAAGTCGGGTGGCTTGAGTAATGACCCAGCGGTCGATCTCAGCGATCAACCCGTACTTCTCCGCGACCGGCAGGAAGGCGCAGGGCAGGACGATTTCGTTGTCGCGGCCGACCATACGCAGGAGCAGCTCCTCAGCGGGTCGGCCGTCGGCGAGGGGCACGATGGGCTGGGAGTAAAGGACGAGGCGATCGTCGTCGATCGCGTCGCGGACGCGTCCGAGCCAGGTGAGCGCGTCGAGCTCCCGTTGGACAGCGGCCTTTTCCTTCTTCTCCTCGGTGATGTCGCGGAAGACGACCACGACACCTCGGAGAGTGGGGCCGCTTCGAAGCGGTGCGGAAGAGTACGCGACGGGGAAGACGGAGCCGTCCTTACGGGTAAAGGCGTCGTCGAGAACACGAACGCTGCGCCCTTCGGTACGGACCTGCAGAAGAGCGCATTCCTCAGCGGAAGTCGTACTGCCGTCGGCGCGTTGGGAGTGGACGACGTCATGCATCGGTTTGCCGAGGAGATCGTCTTCCGTCCACCCGAGCATCAAGGCCGCGGCGGGGTTGATGTAGGTCAGGAGCCCTTCGGCGTCCAGCGCGTAGAGCCCCTCCGCCATATTGTCCATGACCACCGCACGGAACTCGTCCGCTTCCTTTCGTTCGGTGATGTCGACCACGACGTTGCCGACGCCGATGATCTCGCCATCGACGTGCACCGGGTAGTAGCTGGCCATCCAATGCCGCATCCGGTGCGGGTCTTCGGCCTTTGGCTTGCTCACATCGACATTGCTCACCGTCTCCCCGGTGAGGGCACGACGATAGAAGCTCTCGAGCTGCGGCCAGAGGTCTGGCACCAGCTCGGCGACGGTCAGACCGATGCACTCCCCGACCGACCGGCCGTCAATGTCGGCCAGCAGGCGATTGATCCGCACAACCCGCAGATCGCGGTCGACCAGCTTGAAACCGATCGGAGTAGCGGCCTCGATGCTGTCCAGGAGACTGGCCGCCTCCGTCGCCTCCCGCTCCGCGCGGCGCAGTGCGAGTTCCACCTGCTTCTCGTCCTCGATGTCGGTCGCGGTGCCGATCCACATCTCGATCTCCCCGACGGCATTGCGAAGCGGAGTGACCCGGAACGCGTGCCATCTGAAGACGCCGTCGTGACGGCGAATCCGGTATTCCAGCAGGTAGTCGGTGCCAGTCGACATCGCGTACCGCCACGCCGCTGCGGCCCGCTCAGCGTCCTCCGGGTGGACGAGGCTGACCCAGTTCCACTGGTCGCTGGCTTCTCGCGGGCAGCCAACGTACTCGGTTCCGTGCTGGTTCAAATACGTGGTCGTGCCGTCGGGCGTCGCGGTCCACACGATGTGGGGGATTGATTCGGCGATCATCTCCCCGTCCCGTTGGCGGGGAACGGCACCGTCAAACGCACGAACAGTGCCGGCCGCGGCACGCGAGGAACTGGTCATGACCGAACCGTCGGTACGCACCCCGGGGGTGCCAGAAGGGTCCTTCGGCAGCGTTCAGCCGGGACTTTCGTCACCGGGCTCGAGCATCGGCTCGTACAGCCGGGCGGCAGCCTGTCGTGAGATCCTCATGCGCTTCGCCGCCTCCGTCAGCGACAGACCTCCCTCATCGACGAGCTCCCGCACGACACCGGCCCGCATCGAAGCAATCGCACGCTCGTAGTCATGAAACGCATCCGCGGCGCTCAGCCGAACCTCCCGGCCCCCGCCACCGATCAACTGATCGACAACGTCGACGACGGAACGACCGGCGGCTCGCGCAGAACATCCCTCTCGTAACGCGCTCACGGCGGCCTCAATCGCCAAACACGCCTCGCGCCCAGCCTCGGCAACCTGCTCGACGGCTACGACGAACCAGTCCTCCGCCATCAGAACTCCGCGGAAGCCACAACGGTCTCCTCGCATGACCAGGCAAGGAAGCAGCCTGCGATTGGCTCGCGAGCTTGACGAAAGAGGCGTTCTGAGCGCCTCATAGCGCCTCTTTCGTCAAGATCACCGCATGCTGGGGCTGTCAGCTACAGCCGGACGTCGACCCGCAGGACTCGCAGACGTAGCAGCTCCCTGCGCGCTTCATCTTCACGCCGCAGGACATGCACAGCGGGGCGTCGGCTGAGGCGCCTTGCATGGCCTCGACGAGCTCCATCGAGGAGCGAACCTCGACCGGCACCGACTCGCGCATCGACTCCAGCTCGACCTCGACGTCGTCCTCGCCGTCGACCACGGGCGCGGTCGCCGCGCCGTACGACGTCGCTGCCACCGTCGCGGCGCGCTCCTCGGCGGTGAAGATGCCGAGCTCGGAGCGGGTCTCGTACGGCAGGTAGTCCAGCGCGAGCCGCCGGAAGATGTAGTCCATCACCGACTGCGCCATGCGAATGTCCGGGTCGTCGGTCATTCCGGCCGGCTCGAAGCGCATGTTGGTGAACTTCTGGACATAGGTCTCCAGCGGAACGCCGTACTGCAGCGCGATCGAGATCGCGATCGAGAACGCGTCCATCACACCGGCGAGCGTCGAACCCTGCTTGCCGAGCTTGAGGAACACCTCACCGAGACCGTCATCCGGGTAGGAGCCGGCGGTCATGTAGCCCTCTGCGCCGCCGACCGAGAACGACACGGTCTGGCTCGGGCGCTGCCGCGGCAGCCGCTTGCGGACCAGCCGCGGCTCGGCGACCTCAGCCGGCGCATCGGCCGACTTCGCCTTCGCGTCGCTCAGCGGCTGGCCGACCTTGCAGTTGTCGCGGTAGATCGCCAGCGCCTTCAGGCCGAGCTTCCAGCCCTGGTAGTAGATGTCCGCGACTTCCTCGACCGTCGCGCTCTCCGGCATGTTGACCGTCTTGGAGATCGCACCGGAGATGAACGGCTGGGTCGCGGCCATCATCCGCACGTGTCCCATCGCCGAGATCGACCGCTCGCCCATGGCGCAGTCGAACACCTCGTAGTGCTCCGGCTTGAGCCCGGGCGCATCGATCACATTGCCGTGCTCGGAGATGTGCTCGATGATCGCCTCGGCCTGCTCGTTCTGGTAGCCGAGCTTGGTCAGCGCGCGCGGGATCGTCTGGTTGACGATCTGCATCGATCCGCCGCCCACGAGCTTCTTGAACTTCACGAGCGCCAGGTCCGGCTCGATGCCCGTGGTGTCGCAGTCCATCATCAGGCCGATCGTGCCGGTCGGAGCCAGCACCGATGCCTGCGCGTTGCGCCACCCGTTCTTCTCACCGATCGACAGGCACTCCGCCCACGCCTTCGTCGCCGCGTGCAGCACGCGGGCGGCATCGGCGTCGACCGGACGCACCGCGTCGTTGGCCGCGGCGTGCTTGCGCATCACGCGCTTGTGGCCCTCGGCGTTGCGGGCGTAGCCGTCGTACGGCCCGACCACGCCGGCGAGCTCCGCCGAGCGCTTGTACGCCGTCCCGGTCATCAGTGACGTGATGGCTGCTGCGAGCGAGCGACCGCCCTCGGAGTCGTAGGCGTGCCCGGTCGCCATCAGCAGCGCGCCGAGGTTGGCGTAGCCGATGCCGAGCTGGCGGTAGGCGCGCGTCGTGTCACCGATGGCGGGCGTCGGGAAGTCCGCGAAGCAGATCGAGATGTCCATCGCGGTGATGATCAGCTCGACGGCCTTGGCGAACTTCTCCGCGTCGAAGGTGTCGTCGTCGCCCAGGAACTTCAGCAGGTTCAGGCTGGCCAGGTTGCAGCTGGAGTTGTCCAGGTGCATGTACTCCGAGCACGGGTTCGACGCGGTGATCCGGCCGGTCTCCGGCGTGGTGTGCCAGTCGTTGATCGTGTCGTCGTACTGGATGCCGGGATCCGCGCACGCCCACGCCGCCTCGGCGATCCGGGTGAACAGACCCTTCGCGTCCACCGTCTCGACGACCTCGCCGGTGTGGCGCGCCTTCAGCCCGAACTCGCGACCCTCCTCGAACGCGCGCATGAACTCGTCGTTGACCCGGACCGAGTTGTTGGCGTTCTGGTACTGCACGGACACGATGTCCTTGCCGCCCAGATCCATGTCGAAGCCGGCGTCACGCAACGCCCGGATCTTGTCCTCTTCACGCGCCTTGGTCTCGATGAACTCCTCGATGTCCGGGTGGTCGACGTCGAGGATCACCATCTTCGCGGCGCGCCGGGTCGCGCCGCCCGACTTGATGGTGCCGGCCGAGGCGTCGGCGCCACGCATGAAGCTGACCGGACCGCTCGCGGTGCCGCCGGAGGACAGCAGCTCCTTGCTCGAGCGGATCCGCGACAGGTTCAGGCCCGCACCCGAGCCGCCCTTGAAGATCAGGCCCTCTTCCCGGTACCAGTTGAGGATCGAGTCCATCGTGTCGTCGACGGCGAGGATGAAGCACGCCGAGACCTGCTGCGGGGCCGAGGTGCCGACGTTGAACCAGACCGGGGAGTTGAAGCTGAAGATCTGGTTGACGAGCATGTGGGTCAGCTCGTGGTCGAAGATCTCCGCGTCCTCGGGGGTCGCGAAGTAGCCGAAGTCCTCGCCGGCCCGCCGGTACGTCGACACCACCCGGTCGATGAGCTGGCGCAGGCTCGACTCGCGCTCCGGGGAGCCGACCGCACCGCGGAAGTACTTCGTCGTGACGATGTTGGCCGCGTTGACCGACCAGGAGTCCGGAAACTCCACGCCGCGCTGCTCGAAGTTGACCGATCCGTCACGCCAGTTGGTCATGACGACGTCGCGCCGCTCCCACGTCAGCTCGTCGTACGGGTGCACGCCCGGACGCGTGTAGACGCGCTCGATCCGCAGCTTGCGAACCCGCTGCGCTCCGCGCTGTCCCTCTGCTGATTGAGACCCTGCGCGGCCCGTCGTCGTCTCGGTCATGTATATCCCCTCGTGTCCGTATTCAGTTCAACGCTTCAGCCGCGGGAATTGCTCCCGGATCGGCGCTCTGTGATGCCCTCATCGCGGCGACCTCGATCACGAAGTCGTCGAGTGAGGTGAAGTTGCGGTAGACGCTCGCGAAGCGGATGTAGGCGACCTCGTCGAGCTCGCGGAGCGGCTCGAGGATCGCCAGCCCGATCTCGTGGGCGGGAACCTCGGCGCCCAGCGCGCGGACGGTCTCCTCGACCTGCTGGGCGAGCCGGGCCAGCGCGTCCTCGTCGACCGGGCGACCGGAGAACGCCTTGCGCACCCCGTCGACGACCTTCTGGCGGGAGAACGGCTCCGTCGTGCCGGACCGCTTCACGACCTGCAGGCTGGCCGTCTCGACCGTGGTGAAGCGCCGGCCGCACTCCGGGCAGGCCCGGCGACGGCGGATCGCAGCGCCGTCATCGGCCTCGCGGGAGTCCACGACACGGGAGTCGGGGTGGCGGCAGAACGGGCAGTGCACCGCGGCTCACCTCCCGAACTCCGTACACAGGCTGTGGAAGCGGTGTTCCACAATTTGTGGGTAAATCACATCCGTGTAACACAAGATGTAGGGGCAGAACGTACGGCTCCGCGCCCGCGTGCGCAAGCATCTTCGGCGCGGATCTTCCTGGCGTGTCGCAGCCCTCAACCGGCGGTCGGGACAACCAGCCGCTCACCGGGCACGACAACCGCGCCGGAAAGCCGGTTCAGCGTCTGGATTTGTGCCACGACGTCCCGCGTGTCGGCGTGCGGCGCAACGCGCTCGGCCACCGACCACAGCGTGTCGCCGGCCTGAACCGTGACCGTGTGGCGGGGCAGATGGCTCCGCGCCGCCGCCTGGCTGGACCGGCCGAGCGTGAAGCCGGCGACCAAGATGCCGACCATCATCGCGAGCGTGAGCACGATCCGGCCGCGGCGCGTGAGCCGAAGTGGGGAGCTGTGTCCTGGGGAAGACATCGAACGGTTCCCTTCGCTCTCGAAAACGTGTTCGATCGAACGCATGTACGAGTTGTACCAGGGCGCAACGACAAAATCCACGACACGTTCGAACAGATGTTTGAACTAATCCGGTTTCGTCGCTACGGTTCCCCTCATGGCCAAGGCAGCGAAACCGGATAAAGCGGACAAAGCGGAAAGCAACGTCCGTGAGATCCCCGACGGCCCGCCGGACGCGAGCGGCCTGACGCCGCGCCAGCACCGGGTGCTCGAGGTGATCCGCGACTCGGTCGAGCGACGCGGCTACCCGCCCTCCATGCGCGAGATCGGCGAGGCGGTGGGCCTGACCAGCACTTCAAGCGTCGCCCACCAGCTCGCCACGCTGGAGCGCAAGGGCTTCCTGCGCCGCGACCCGAACCGGCCACGCGCCGTCGAGGTCAAGGTGCCGGCCTCCCCTGATGACATCACCGGCGAGGGCGACGACCGGCCGACCCCGACCTACGTGCCGGTGGTCGGCCGGATCGCCGCGGGCGGCCCGATCCTCGCCGAGGAGATCGTCGAGGACGTCTTCCCACTCCCCCGCCAGCTCGTCGGCGACGGCCAGCTGTTCTTGCTGCAGGTGAAGGGCGACTCGATGATCGAAGCCGCCATCACCGACGGCGACTGGGTCGTCGTGCGCCGCACCCAGGCCGCCGAGCCGGGCGAGATCGTCGCGGCGCTGCTCGACGACGAGGCGACGGTGAAGACGTTCTCGCGCAAGGACGGCCACGTGTGGCTGCTGCCCGCCAACGAGAACTACTCACCGATCGACGGTGAGCACGCCACGATCCTCGGGCGCGTCACGGCCGTCCTGCGGCGGATCTGAGCAGCGAGGCCGCGTCAGACGGCGTACGGCGCGAGCTCGCCGGCCAGCCAGGCCGGTAGTCGGGCCGACATCCTGGTCCCCTCCGCGGTGTGCGAGATCGCTTCCACCTCGCCGTAGCGGTGGATGCGTGAGACGACATCACCGGCGGTGAACGGCACCAACACCTCGACCGGGATCTCGGGGTGCGGGATCAGCTCCGCGACCCGCGCCACCAGCTCCGGCAGGCCGTCGCCGGTACGTACCGACGTGACGCACGCGCCGGGTTCATCGCGCCGCAGCCGCTCGAGCACGGCGGGATCCGCGACATCCGCTTTGTTGATCACGACGAGCTCCGGGACCTCAAGTGCGCCCACCTCGCCGAAGACCTCGCGGACGGCGCGCAGCTGCGACGCCGGATCGGCCTCGGAGCCGTCGACGACATGCACGATCAGATCGGCCTCCGCGACCTCCTCCAGCGTGGAGCGGAACGCCTCCACCAGCTGGTGCGGCAGGTGACGCACGAACCCGACGGTGTCGGCGAGGGTGAACTCCCGGCCGTCGGGGGTGTGCGCGCGGCGCACGGTCGGGTCCAGCGTGGCGAACAGCGCGTTGTCGACGAGCACGCCGGCGCCGGTGAGCGCATTGAGCAACGACGACTTGCCCGCGTTGGTGTAGCCGGCGATCACCACCGACGGCACGCTACGCCGGCGCCGTTCCTGCGACTTCACGGTTCGCGCCGTCTTCATCAAGGCGATCTCGCGGCGCAGCTTCGCCGTCCGCGCCCGGATCCGGCGGCGGTCGGTCTCGATCTTCGTCTCGCCCGGACCGCGGGTGCCGATGCCGCCACCGCCCGCCACCCGGCCACCGGCCTGACGCGACAGCGACTCGCCCCAGCCGCGGAGCCTCGGCAGCATGTACTCCAGCTGCGCCAGCTCCACCTGCGCCTTGCCCTCTTTGCTGCGCGCGTGCTGGGCGAAGATGTCGAGGATCAGCGCGGTGCGGTCGATCACCTTGACGTTGACGATCTCCTCGAGCTTGCGCAGCTGACCCGGCGTCAGCTCACCGTCGCAGATCAACGTGTCGGCACCGGTCGCCACGACGATGTCCCTGACGTCCTTGGCCTTGCCGGAGCCGATATACGTCGCGGCGTCGGGCGTGGCGCGGCGCTGCACGAGTCCCTCGAGAACCTCGGAACCCGCCGTCTCCGCCAGCGCGGCTAGCTCCTTCAGCGACGCCTCGGCCGCCTCGAGCGTCCCCGACGTCCACACCCCGATCAGCACCACGCGTTCCAGGCGCAGCTGGCGGTACTCGACCTCGGTGATGTCGGCGAGCTCGGTGGAGATCCCCGCGACACGGCGAAGCGCCCGGCGCTCCTCGAGCTCCAGGTCGGCGAGGTCGTCCGACGTGAAGTCGTCCGGTTCGTACTGGTCGGCGGTCATCAAGTCCAAGCTGACGGGTCGAACTCCCCCGACGCAACCAATATTGCGGGCCCGGCGAGCGTCACGACGTCGTCGTCGCGCCACGCGACGGCGAGTCGCCCGCCGGGAACATCGACGTCGTACGTCGATCGGCGGCAGACGGCATCCATCGCAGCGACGGCGGCCATGCATGCGCCGCTGCCGCATGAGCGGGTCTCGCCGACCCCGCGCTCGAAGACCCGCATCCGGATGTGGCGGGCACCGAGCCGCTCGACGAACTCGACGTTGATGCCGCCGGGCACCGCGGGCTCCACGACCGGCACGGCCGACAGGTCGAGCGTGGCGAGGTCACCCGGGTCGAGAACGACGAGGTGTGGGTTGCCGATGGCGTAGCCGAAGCCGGGCCACGACCGGTCGGCGACGGTCACCTTCGCATCCGCGATCCGCTCCGGCACACCCATCTCGACCGTGATGTCGCCACCGTCGCCGGGCACCTCGACCCGACAGTCGCCGGCGCGCGTGCCGACGACAAGCGAGCCGGGATCGGCCAGGCCCGCAGTCACGAGGTAGCGGGCGAAGACGCGGATCCCGTTGCCGCAGATCTCGGCGACCGAGCCGTCGGCGTTGCGGTAGTCCATGAAGAAGTGGCCGTCGTCGCGGCGTACCGCGAGCACGCCATCGGCCCCGATCCCGGCGCGGCGATCGCAGAGTGCACGCACCAGCTTCGCCGTCAAGTCCTGCGGCGGTTCCGGGAGCAGCACGAAGTCGTTCTCCGTGCCGTGCCCTTTGACGAACCTCACCCCTCAAGGGTAGGCCGCTAGACCGTGCTGTTCTGCCGGGTTTCCATCGAGGCGCGCTGGGTGGGAGCGCACCAGCCGGATCCGTGGGAGAGCATCACGCGGGCGTCGATGGAGTCCTGGGGGCTGCCGAACAGGTAGCCGTGGCCGCGGTCACATCCCAGCTCGCAGAGCCGGGCGCCCTCACTCCAGCTCTCCACGGAGTCTGCGACGACACGCAGACCGTGCGCGTGAGCGAGCCTGACCACCGCGCCGACGATCCCGTCGTCGTCAAGGTCCGCACCGACACCGCGGACGAAGTCTCTATCGAGGATGACGACCTCGAGCGGCAGATCGCCGAGCAGGCCCAGGCTGGCGTACCAGCTGCGCACGTTGTCGATGGCCAACGCCACTCCCGCGGCGCGCAGCTCGGCAAGCAGCTCCGGCGCGTGCCGGCTGCCGGTCGCGAGCGCTGCGCCGGGCAGCAGCAGGCCGAGGCTGCCGGGAAGCAGGTCGAAGTCGGTCATGAGCAAGGCGATGCGGTCGGCGAAGTCGGCCTCGAGCAGCTGGGTCGCGGTGATCGCCACCCACATCTGGCGGTTGCTGTCAGGGCCACCGGGCAGGGTTCGCCACGACGAGAGCTCGGCAGCAGCAGCGTTCAGCAGCTCCCGGCCCAGGTCCGGAGCGATGCCGGCGCGCTCGGCCTCGACCATGTAGTCGTTCGGCCACAGCACGCCGCGCTGCGGGTGCTCCCAGCGCATCAATGCCTGCATGCCGGTGATCGCGCCGGTTGTGAGGTCGACGTCCGGCAAGAAGTGCACGACCCGGGCGCCCTCCGTGAGCGAGAGCATGGCCCCTCCAAATGTCCGAAAAGTGCGTTTGGCACTCGGCTCAATATCGCCCCGGACAGCGGCTAGCGGTATGGCCTGTTGTGATCATCTTGATTGCGCGGTCTGATCAGCCCGCTGTGATCTGAAGGGCCTGTGCCAACGGATCGGTGGCAGCGTCCAGCCAGCTGATCCGAGGGTCACGGCGAAACCACGACCGCTGCCGGCGCACGAACCGCCGGGTCGCCCGCACCGTGTCGGCCCGAGCCGCCGGCAGGCTCAGCCGGCCGTCGATGACCGCGAGCAGCTGGGCGTAGCCGAGCGCGCGGGAGGCGGTGACGCCGGCGCGCAGCCCATCGCGGTCGAGTCGGCGCACCTCGTCCTCGAAGCCGGAGTCGAGCATCAGGTCCACCCGTCGCTCGAGGCGGGCGTCGAGGACGGACGTGTCGAGATCGAGGCCGATCTGGACCGCGTCGTAGAGCTGCTCGTCGTACGACGGAAGCGCGGCAGTGAATGGCCCTCCGGTCAACGCGACGACCTCGAGCGCGCGCACGATCTTGCGACCGTTCGCTGGGGAGATCGCGGCCGCAGCTGCGGGGTCGGATGCCGCGAGCCGCGCGTGCAGTGCGGCGGGGCCTTGCGCCGCGAGCTCTGCCTCTAGCTCGGCTCGGACCGCAGCGTCGGTGCCCGGGAAGGAGATCGGATCGATGACGGCACGGACGTACAAGCCGCTGCCGCCGACCAGGACGGGGGTCACACCCCGGCCGATCAGCTCGTCGATCCGTTCCCTCGCCCTTGCCTGGTAGTCCGCGACACTGGCGGTCTGCGTGACCGGCCAGATGTCGAGCAGATGATGCGGAACCCCGCATCGTTCGGCCTCGGTGAGCTTTGCCGTCCCGATGTCCATGCCGCGGTACAGCTGCATGGAGTCGGCGTTGACCACCTCACCGCCGAGGTGCTGCGCGAGGGCGACACCGAGCGCGGACTTGCCGGTCGCCGTCGGCCCGACGACCGCGACGAGCCGGGCCATTAACGCGAGATCGTCGGCATGCCGAGCATCACGCCGGGCACCTCGCGCGACGTCGGCCCGGGTCGCACCGAGAGCACGTGGTCCGCGACGAGATGGTGCGGCGCGGCGTACGTCACCTCAGCCGTCACGAAGTCGCCCGGCCTGGCGTCACACGCGGCGAGATGGACCAGCCGGTTGTCGCGTGCCCGACCCGACAGCCGCTGCGTCGCCGCGTCCTTGCGTCCTTCGCCGACGGCGACGAGAACCTCGACCTCGCTGCCCACCAGTGCCTGGTTCTCCGACCACGCGACTTCCTCGACGACCGCGACGAGGCGTTCGTAGCGCTCGGCCACCAGGTCGGCCGGGATCTGGTCGGCCATCGTCGCCGCCGGCGTACCGGGACGGATGGAGTACTGGAAGGTGAACGCGCCCGCGAACCGGGCCACGCGCGCCACATCGAGCGTCGCTTGGAAGTCCGCCTCGGTCTCCCCGGGGAAACCGACGATGATGTCCGTCGTGATGGCGGCGTGCGGGATGGCGGCGCGCACCCGGTCGATGATGCCGAGGTAGCGCTCCGCCCGATACGACCGGCGCATGGCGGCGAGCACCCGGTCGCTACCGGACTGCAACGGCATGTGCAGGCTCGGCATCACGTTGGGCGTCTCCGCCATCGCCGAGATGACGTCGTCGGTGAAGTCACGCGGGTGGGGCGAGGTGAAGCGGACGCGTTCCAGCCCGTCGATGCCGCCGCACGCCCGCAGCAGCTTGCCGAAGGCTTCGCGGTCGCCGAACTCCACGCCGTAGGAGTTGACGTTCTGACCGAGCAAGGTGATCTCGACGACGCCGTCCGCGACGAGTGCCTCGATCTCGGCCAGCACGTCCCCCGGCCGACGGTCGCGCTCCTTGCCGCGCAGCGACGGCACGATGCAGAACGTGCAGGTGTTGTTGCAGCCGACGCTGATCGACACCCATGCGCGGTACGCCGACTCGCGCCGGGTCGGCAGTGTCGACGGGAAGGTCTCGAGGGCCTCGAGCAGCTCGACCTGCGACTCCTGCTCGATTCGCGCCCGCTCGAGCAGCGCGGGCAGCGCTCCCACGTTGTGCGTGCCGAACACGACATCCACCCACGGCGCCCGTTCGACGATCGTGCCGCGGTCCTTCTGCGCGAGACAGCCGCCCACCGCGATCTGCATGCCGGGCTTCGCCGCCTTGACCGGCGCCAGGTGCCCGAGGTTCCCGTACAGCCGGTTGTCGGCGTTCTCGCGTACCGCGCAGGTGTTGAAGACGACCACGTCTGCCGTGTCGCCGTCGGCCGCGCGTTCGTAACCGGCGGTCTCGAGCAGACCGCAGATGCGCTCGGAGTCGTGGACGTTCATCTGGCAGCCGTACGTCCGCACCTCGTAGGTCCGCGCAGGCATATCAAGAGGGTACGGGCGCTTGGCAGGCTGGGCGGGTGAGCCGCCCGCGCCTGCACGGCCTCGTCATCGACGTCCCCCGGGTCCACCTCGACTTCGCCACGACGGTCCGCGACGGCGAGCTCGACCCGGCTCGCCGGTCTCGGCGCCGCGGAGGTCACCCGCGACACCCACTGGGCCGTGATGACCGATCCGACCGAACGGTGGTCTGCGTCGTGCGCGTCCAGCTCCCGGATGCGTTCGACGCACACGCCACGACCTGGGGCTAGGGCGTCGGGATCCAGGAGACGTGGCCCGCCAGCTCGGCGTACCCGACGAACGCCACCGTGTCCATGAGCGTGTGGGCGATCAGCAGCGGCATCACCCGACCCCACCGCTGGTAGAGCCGGCCGAAGATCAGGCCCATGACGGCGTTGCCCGCGAAGCCGCCGAGACCCTGGTAGAGGTGGTAGCTGCCTCGAAGCAGCGCGCTGGTGACCAGCGCTTTGTCCTTCGACCAGCCCAGCTGGTCGAGCCGGTGCAACAGGTAACCCGCGACCAGCACTTCCTCGAGCGTCGCGTTCTGCAGCGCGGACAGCACCAGCACGGGGATCCGCCACCACACATGGGGCAGTGACTCCGGCACGACGGTGAGGTCGAGGCCCGCTGCCCGGCTGGCCAGGTAGAGCCCCAGCCCGGCGCCGCCGACGACCGAGGCGAGCACGGCACCGCGCAACAGATCCGGCCGGACCCGACCGCCGTCCATGCCGAGATCGCGCAGCCGCTCGCCCGATCGAACCAGGAAGTGAGCCACCAGCAGGACCGGGATCACGCCGACGACCAGCGAGTCGAGCTGCAGGAACAGGTCCAGCCACGGCCGCCCCGGCGCCCGGCTGCCGTTGAGCAGCGCGACCTGCGAGGTGAGCGATCTGCCGCTGGCGACGTCGGCAACCAACGCGATCGCGGCACGGACTCCCGCCGCACCGAGGGAGAGCGCGAAGACCAGCCAGACCTCGACGACGAGCCAGCGCCGCGGCACCGGCAGCGCCGCCTCGTCAGCCACTAGTCGTGAACGTCGCTGTCGCGCAGCGGCCCGAACGGGCAGAGCAGGTCGAGGTACGGCGACGGGTCCCCGCTCCAGTCCATCGCGGCGGCTTGCCGGCCGCTGCGCCGCCCCATCATCAGCCGGAACAGCTCGAACTTCGGCGCGGTGAGGGACACGCCGCCGCCGTCGCCGACGGACCAGCCGTCGCCGTCCCGCAGCTGCAGGCTGGGCAGCTCCGCCTTGCGCGACCGGCCGACCGCTCCGGCCGCTAGCCCGCTGGTCACCAGGTCCAGGGAGACCGGATCGGGGATTCGGCCCAAGTCGAGCGCGCCGCGCAGGTCCTGCTCGTGGGTGGCGACATCGAAGGCGAGCGCCGGGGCCATGCCGGAACGGCAGACCCCGTCGATCTGCTCGCGCAGCCCGGACCACTCCTCCAGCAGCTCGGCGACCGAGCGTCCGTGCCGGGCCTCGACCTGAGCCTGGGTCCACGGATCCGTGGCGACGCCGTCGAGCCTCCCGGCGCAGACGTCGGCCGGACCGCCCACCAGATGGCAGAGGAGCTCGATGACCGTCCACTTCGGGGTGGCCGGCACCGGCGTCGCGAGCTGCGCGTCGTCCAGCGACGGCGCGATGCCCGCGATGCGGTCCGCACACGCGGCGTAGACCGCGGCTACCTCATCACCCGTGGGTCCGCTCATGCCGGGAGGCTATCGGCGGCGAACGCCTCCGCGACCACCCGATAGGCCAGACCGGCCCCGAAACCCTTGCGCCCGAGCATGGCGACGAGCCGGCGCATCGCGACGTCGCGGGGCAGGTTGGTCATCGAGCGCAGCCTGCGGTGCACGAGTGCCTGCGCCGCCGCGACCTCGTCATCGGTGGTGACGGTGGCGAGCGCCTCCGCTGCGATGTCGTCATCGACGCCGCGTCGGCGCAGCTCGGCCGCCAGCGCGCGGCGACCCAGCCCGCGGCCGTGATGCCGGGAGTCGACCCAGGCCTGGGCGAAAGCGGTGTCGTCGATCAGCCCGACCTCGGTGAAGCGGTCGAGCACCCGCTCGACCGCTTCTTCCGGGACCCCCCGGCGCGCCATCGCGGTCGCCAACTCGGTGCGAGTTCGCGGGCCGCGTTCCAGCAGCCGCAACGCGATGGTGCGTGCGACCGACTCCGGATCCGCGTCGGGGTCGGTCAGAACTCCACCGGCTCCGGAACGCTCACCGCGGTGAGATCGATCGGCGCGTCGATGTCGACCGCCGCAGCATCTGCCGGCGTGACAGCAGCATCCGCAGGAGCGTCAACGCGGGCGCCGATGCCGAGCTTCTCCTTGATCTTCTTCTCGATCTCGTCGGCGAGGTCAGGGTTGTCGCGCAGGAAGCCACGGGCGTTTTCCTTGCCCTGGCCGAGCTGGTCCGCTTCGTAGGTGTACCAAGCGCCCGACTTGCGGACGATGCCGTGGTCGACGCCGAGGTCGATCAGGCTGCCTTCGCGGCTGATGCCCTCGCCGTAGATGATGTCGAACTCCGCCTGCTTGAACGGCGGGCTGACCTTGTTCTTCACCACTTTGACGCGGGTGCGGTTGCCGACCGCGTCCTGGCCGTCCTTGAGCGTCTCGATCCGCCGGACGTCGAGGCGCACCGACGCGTAGAACTTCAGCGCCTTGCCACCAGTGGTCGTCTCGGGCGAGTTGTGCACCACCACGCCGTCCGCGAGGTAGTTGTGCGAGCCCTCGACCTCGATGTCGTATCGGTGCATGGATCGCGACGGCGGCTTGATCCGGACGTCCACAACCCGCGCTGGGACCGGATGCAGTGTCGGCTCGACAAACGTCGCCTCGACATTGAACTGACCGCGCAGCCGCGGCAGCAGCTTGTAGTCCATTGACGGGTGGACGTAGGGAGCGACGAGCTCGAGAAACCTCGTTGTCGTCGCGGCGTTGAACTGCAAGTACCGCTGACTGCGCGGACCGCGGGTGAGCAGCTTGCTTGGAAGATCGAAGTGATCGCGGAGATGCTCCTGGAGCCGAACTCGGGTTCCTTCGCTCATGGCGTCGACGCAGAACTCGATTCGCCCGGTACCACCGCGGGTGCGTTCCTGAACGCCTTTCGACCGCTGCGTGAAGCAGCCGTCGTCCATGAACCAGATCGCGAGCGACAGCGGCGTAAGCGCTTTGAGGTACTCCCACGACAGATGCTTCTTGCCGTCGCCGAAGTAGACGGCCTCGCGAAGCTCGGCCAGCTCAGGTAGCGGCGTCAGGTCGACGAACGCGGCGCCCGCAGCATTTGTCGTGCGGCACTGCTCGATGTTCGAGAAGAGGGAGGCCTTCCAGTCGAGATAGGCGTGCTGCTTCGGGCCATGGCCCATCCGGTAGCGAGTGCCGATGCCGTTGCGCGTCGGCGACAGTGCGGAGTCGCCCATCAGGCCACCGAGCACAACCTCCCACTGGAACGGGCTGAGCCGGCGCGGTTGCGACAGCATCACCCGGTCGCCCGGGATCAACTCGCCGGCTTCTCGCCATCCGCCCGGCGTGCGCACGAGATGGTTCGCAGTGAGCCCTAGCTGTGCGCGCCCGTTGCCGCTTGGGCGCGCGACCGTGATCTGAAGGAACTGATCCGTGGGGCCGTTGTCGAACCAGTTGACGATCTTCTTGGGAACGATCTTGCCGAGATCCGGGTCATAGGACAGAACCTCGACCGGCAGCTTCTGATTGACGATCTTGCCAATCTTCTCCTGCGTGCCATCGGCAAGCGTCACGCGTGTGCCGTAGGAGAGGCAGCCGAAGAAGACGCCGATCTTCTCGCGCAGCTGGTTGATGAAGATCGCCGTCGTGCCGCTGGTCGCGAGCGCGCCGGTGATCTTGCGCAGCGCCTGGCTCATCAGCCGGGCCTGCAGACCGACGTGAGAGTCGCCCATCTCGCCCTCGATCTCGGCCTTGGGCACGAGCGCCGCCACCGAGTCGATGACGAGGATGTCGATCGCGCCGGAGCGGATCAGCATGTCGGCGATCTCGAGCGCCTGCTCGCCCGTGTCGGGCTGGGAGACCAGCAGCGCGTCGATGTCGACGCCCAGCGCCTTGGCATACACCGGGTCGAGGGCGTGCTCGGCGTCGATGAAGGCGGCGATGCCACCGGCGCGCTGTGCGTTGGCGACCGCGTGCAGCGCAACGGTCGTCTTGCCACTCGACTCCGGCCCGTACACCTCCACGATCCGGCCGCGGGGAAGGCCGCCGATCCCGAGAGCGACGTCGAGGGCGATAGCGCCGGTGGGGATCACCTCGATCGGCGCGCGGCTCTCGTCGCCGAGCCGCATGACGGCGCCCTTTCCGTGCTGCCGCTCAATCTGGCTGAGCGCCGTCGCAAGCGCCTTGTCGCGGTCGAAGCCTGCCATGTCCGCCCTCTCCTGGTCCGATCAACTGCGGGCGACGTTAGGGACCAGCTACGACGGTTTCGCCGAAGCGGGTCGAACTGTGGACGACCGCGCGATGTCCTCCATCATGCGAACACGTGTTCGATTAGTCCAGCGACACGCCGACTCTCAGTGGCGGATATTCACCGGCAGCTCGAAGTGCTCGCAGACCGCGAGCCAGACCTGCTTCGGGTCGATGCCCGACGCGAGCGCTTCGTGGGCGCTGCGGCCACCGAGCGCACTGATCACCTGGTCGCGCGCGACGGCGTCGGCGTAGGCAGGCCCGAACTGCTCCCGCATCCGCTCCCAGAACTCCGTCACGCGCACGTCGGTCGACCCGCCCGCCACCCGTTGGCGGTGCCGGCCACGCCGGCCCTCTCTCGAATGTCACAGTAGAAGACAACAATGACGGGGTGAGGACGGCCAGCAACCCCGTGGACCGGTTCGGGCCGGCGACGCGGGAGTGGTTCCGGTCCTCGTTCGAGGCGGCCACGCCGGCCCAGGCCGGCGCCTGGGACGCGATCGCCTCCGGCGCCCACTCCCTCGTCATCGCCCCGACCGGGTCCGGCAAGACGCTCGCGGCGTTCCTCTCCGCGCTCGACCGGCTCACCACCTCCGAGCGCGTCACCGATCCCGGGCAGCGGTGTCGCGTCGTCTACGTCAGTCCGCTGAAGGCACTCGCCGTCGACGTCGAGCGCAACCTTCGGGCACCGCTCGCCGGCATCCGGCACGCCGCCCGGCGGATCGGCACCACGCTGCCGGCCGATGCCGACCTGAGCATCGCCATGCGCACCGGTGACACCACCCCCGACGCCCGCCGGGCCTTCCAGAAGAGCTCCGCCGACATCCTCATCACCACCCCCGAGTCGCTGTACCTGCTGCTGACGAGCAAGGCGCGGGAGTCACTCGGTGGCGTCGACACCGTGATCGTCGACGAGATCCACGCCCTTGCCGGGACCAAGCGCGGCGCGCATCTCGCGCTGACCCTCGAGCGCCTCGACGCCCGGCTCGAGCAGCCGGCACAGCGGATCGGGCTGTCAGCGACCGTGCGACCGGTCGACGAAGTCGCCGCGTTCCTCGCGGGCGGCCGGCCGGTCACCGTCGTCCAGCCGCCCGCGGCGAAGACGGTCACCGTCGAGGTCGTCGTACCCGTCGAGGACATGACCGAGCCCGGAACCGACACCGCGAGCATCTGGCCGCTGCTCGAGGACCGGATCGCCGGACTGATCGACTCGCACCGATCGACGATCGTCTTCGCGAACTCGCGGCGGCTCGCGGAGCGGCTGACGACCCAGCTCAACGAGCTGGCCACCGACCGGGCCGGCACGCCGACCGTCGTCGCGCGCGCACATCACGGCAGCGTCAGCCACGAGCAGCGCGCCGTCACGGAGGAGGCGCTCAAGCGGGGCGAGCTGCCGTGCGTCGTCGCGACGTCGAGCCTCGAGCTGGGCATCGACATGGGAGCGGTCGACCTCGTCGTACAGGTGGAGTCGCCACCGTCGGTCGCGAGCGGGCTGCAACGGATCGGCCGGGCCGGTCACCACGTCGGGGCGCGCAGTGACGGCGTGATGTTCCCGAAGCATCGCGGCGACCTGGTCGCAAGCGCGGTCACTGCCGAGCGCATCCAGAGCGGTCAGATCGAGGCACTCGCGATGCCGCGGAACCCGCTCGACGTGCTCGCGCAGCAGATCGTCGCGATGCTCGCGATGGACGACTGGACGGTGGACGAGATCGCCACCGTCGTACGACGTGCAGCGCCGTACGCCGCGCTGCCGGACTCGGCGCTGCACGCGACCCTCGACATGCTGGCCGGGCGCTACCCCAGCGACGAGTTCGCCGAGCTGCGGCCGCGGGTCGTGTGGGACCGCGTGACCGACCGCGTGACCGGACGGCCCGGCTCGCAGCGGCTCGCGGTGACCAGCGGCGGCACCATCCCGGACCGCGGCCTGTTCGGCGTGTACCTCGCCGGCTCGTCGAGCCGGGTAGGCGAGCTCGACGAGGAGATGGTGTACGAGTCGCGGGTCGGCGAGGTGTTCACCCTCGGGTCCTCGACCTGGCGCATCGACGACATCACCCACGACCGAGTCATCGTCTCCCCCGCGCCCGGACAGCCGGGCAAGATGCCGTTCTGGCACGGCGACTCGATCGGCCGGCCGGTCGAGCTGGGGCGGGCCATCGGCGAGTTCGTCCGCGACCTCGGCCGGGTCGGGCCGGAGGTCGCGCGGCAGCGGCTGGCCGAGATCGGCTTCGACGAGTGGGCGACGGACAACACGCTGCGCTACCTCGACGAGCAGCGCGCCTCGACCGGACACCTCCCCGACGACCGCACGATCGTCGTCGAGCGGTTCCGCGACGAGCTCGGCGACTGGCGGGTCGTGATCCACACGCCGTTCGGCGCGCGGGTTCATGCGCCATGGGGCCTCGCGCTCGGCTGCGTCCTGCGGGAACGCACCGGCCTGGACGTGCAGGTCATGCACGCCGACGACGGCATCGTCATCCGGCTGCCCGAGACCGACGACCCGCCGCCCGCCGACATCGCCGTGCTGGACCCCGACGACATCGAGGCAATCGTCATGCGCGAGGTCGGCAGCTCCGCGCTGTTCGCCTCGCGGTTCCGTGAGTGTGCGGCCCGGGCGCTGCTGCTGCCGACGCGGTCGCCCGGCAAGCGCACGCCGTTGTGGCAGCAACGACAACGCTCGGCTCAGCTGCTCTCCGTCGCTTCGCAGTACGGCGAGTTCCCGGTCGTGCTCGAGACGGTTCGCGAATGCCTGCAGGACGTGTTCGACCTGCCCGGCCTGGTCGCGCTGATGCGCGACATCGCCGGCCGCGCGGTGCAGGTCGTCGATGTCGAGACGGAGCTGCCGTCGCCGTACGCCCGTTCACTGCTGTTCGACTACGTCGGCGCGTTCATGTACGAAGGCGACCAGCCGCTCGCCGAGCGCAGGGCCGCCGCGCTTGCCCTCGACGCCACCCTCCTCGCCGAGCTGCTCGGCACCGCGGAGCTGCGCGAGCTGCTCGACCCGGATGCCATGGCCGAGGTGGAGGCGGAGCTTGCCTGGCTCACCCCGGAACGACGGCTCACCGACGCGGAAGCGGTCGCCGACGCGCTGCGCGTCATCGGTGACCTCACCACCGACGAGCTGTTGCTGCGCGGGGCGACGCCGCGCCTGCTCGCCGACCTCGAGGAGCAGCGACGCGCGGTGCGGGTCCGGATCGCCGGCGAGCAGCGATGGATTGCCGTCGAGGACTGCGCGCGCGTGCGCGACGCACTCGGCGTCCCGCCACCGGTCGGCGTGCCACACGCGTTCCTCGAGCCGGTCGCCGCGCCGCTGACCGACCTGCTGTCCCGGTTCGCGCGGCGGCGTGGACCGTTCGTCACGGCGCAGGCAGCCACCCGCTTCGGTCTCGGCACGGCCGTCGTGGACATGGAGCTGGCCCGGATGCACGGCGCCGGCAGGCTCGTCCGCGGCGAGTTCCGTCCCGGCGGCACCGGCGTCGAGTGGTGCGACCCGGACGTGCTCCGGTCGCTGCGGCGCAGGTCGATGGCGAAGCTTCGCGGCGAGATCGAGCCGGTCGCACAGGCCGCGTTCGCCCGGTTCCTGCCGGCCTGGCAAGGCGTGGGGGCGCACTCGGCGCGCGGCACCGGCGCGCTGCTGCGCGCGATCGAGCAGATCGGCGGCGTCGCCGTACCGGCTTCGGCCCTCGAGTCGATCGTGCTGCCGAGCCGGGTGGCTGACTACCGGCCGGAGCTGCTCGACGAGCTCACCGCTAGTGGCGAGGTCGTGTGGGCCGGGCAAGGCGCGCTCCCCGGTGGTGACGGCTGGCTCGCACTGGCGCTGCCCGACGCGGCGCCCTTGCTGCTGCAACCGCCCGACGGCGACGCGCGCACCGCTGAAGCGCTCGAGGTCGAGGAGCTGCTGCGAAACGGCGGCGCCCTGTTCTTCCGCGACATCGCATCGCGACTGACGCAGCTCGACGACCGCACGCTGACCACCGCGCTGTGGGACCTGGTCTGGGCCGGCATCGCGACGAACGACACGCTGGCCCCGCTGCGAAGCCGGCTGTCGGGACCGATCCGGACCCGCCCGGTGGCAAGACGCGGTCCGGTGCGGGGCAGAGCGGTCCGCGTCTCTCCACCGGCCACGGCTGGTCGGTGGTCGCTGCTGCCGCCGCGGGAGAGCGATCCCACCAAGCGCGCCCATGCCTTCGCCGAGGGGCTGCTCGACCGGCACGGCATCGTGACGAGAGGCGCCGTCGTCGCCGAGCGGGCCGGCGGTGGCTTCGCCGCGGCGTACCCGGTCCTGAAGGCGTTCGAGGAAACCGGACGGTGCCGTCGCGGCTACTTCGTCGACGGTCTTGGCGGCGCGCAGTTCGCGATCCCGGCTGCCGTCGACCGGATGCGCGGGCTGCCGCCACAGGACGCGGTCGTCCTCGCGGCGACCGACCCGGCGAACGCGTACGGCGCGGCGCTGCGCTGGCCGGATCATCCTGGGAGCCACCGTCCCGGGCGGAAAGCGGGCGCGGTTGTGGTGCTGGTGGACGGCGAGCTCTGCCTGTACGTCGAGCGCGGCGGCAAGTCCCTCCTGTCGTGGAGCGAGGATCCGGCGACGATCCAGCCGGCGGTCGACGCGCTCGCGCTTGCCGTCCGTGACGGCGTGCTCGGGCGGCTCGCCCTCGAGCGCGCCGACGGCGGCGCCGTCCTCGACTCTCCCCTCGCCACGGCGCTCCAGGCGGCGGGGTTCCGCCCGACTCCGCGCGGACTGCGGCTGCGTGCCTGAAGGTGACACGGTCTGGCTGGCGGCGAAGCGAATGCGCGACGCGCTCGCCGGCCACGAGCTGACCGAGACCGACTTCCGGGTGCCGCGCTACGCGACGAGTGACCTGTCCGGACAGACCGTTCTCGATGTCGTAGCCCGCGGCAAGCACATGCTGACGCGGCTGGACAACGGCGTGACCCTTCACACCCACTTCGAGATGGACGGCACCTGGCGGATCTTTGCTCCCGACCAGAAGTGGACCGGCGGGCCGGCCCACGAGATCCGGATCGTGCTGAGCACCACCAACGCCCGCGCGGTCGGCTACCGGATCCCGGTCATCGACCTGCTTCCCACAGCCGAAGAGGCATCGGTGATCGGCCACCTGGGTCCGGATCTGCTCGATCCCGGCTTCGACGCGGACGAAGCGGTGCGCCGGCTCCTGGAACACCCGAGCATCACGATCGGCGAGGCGTTGCTGGACCAGCGAAACCTCGCGGGGATCGGCAACCTGTACAAAGCCGAGGTGCTGTTCCTCACCGGCGTGAACCCGTGGACGCCGGTCGGCGAGACCACCAACCTGCCGAAGGTCGTGTCGCTCGCGAGACGGCTGCTCCTGGCGAACCGTGACCGCGACGAGCAGATCACGACCGGCAACCGGCGCCGGGGCGAGCAGACCTGGGTGTACGGCCGCGCCGCGCGACCCTGCCGACGCTGCGGTGCGACCGTACGCCGGGCGGACCAAGGGCCGCCCGGGCGCGAGCGGGTGACGTTCTGGTGTGAGCGGTGTCAGACCGGGCCCGCGGCGATGCCCGCGGCGATCAACCCGGCTTGAGCGGTCGCGTCCGACGACGGCGCGGCGATGAAGCTCAGCAGCCACCGCAACACGGTGTCGATGCCTGCGGTGCTGGTCGCGGCGCCGGAGGCGATCAACACATCGCGTACGGCCGAGCGAGCCAAACCCCAGACCGGCGCCTCACCGGGCGTGACGAGCGCCGCGAGGGTCGCCGGCTCGTCGGCAGCGATCCGGCGCAGCGCGGGATGAGCACTGATCCGCTCCGCGGCCAGCGCGAGCGCCTCGGGCAGGTTGTCCCGCGCCGCGGCGCAGCACTCCGCGGACAGGCTGCGGATGCCGGCGTCGAGGGCAGCGGCGTACACCGCCTCCTTGGCCCGGAAGTGGTTGTAGAGCGTGCCCTTGGCGATCCCCGCGAGCGATGCGATGTCGGCCATCGTGGCCTTTCGCGCACCGTGCTTCTCGACCGCTCTGGAGGCACCGTCGAGCACAGCGGCGCGGGTACGTGCCATCGCGTTGCCGGCGCGACTGTGCACGCCGCGTTCCCGGACCGGCGCGGCCGACGCGTAGTGGGGTGAAGGTGCCGTCATCGCGTGGGCTACGCCGCAACGACCGCGCCGAACGGCGCGCGAGCCGGCAGCGCCGCGGCCGGCGACGGCTGCGGCACGGGGCGTGCCGGGTGGTGCGGCGGGATGCCGGCGACCGGACGTACCGGCACCTTGGGCACCGGCATAGCCATGGCAACGCGCGGCGCCGCACCAGCCGCGAAGCCGACCGGAGCAAGCCGCACCCGCCGCTCCTCGCGGGCGAGGTCGTCGCTCACCTCACGCAGCACCTCGGACAGTGAGATGTCGAGCGCGCCGCAGATCGCGGCAAGCAGCTCGCTGGAAGCCTCCTTGCGGCCCCGCTCCACTTCGGAGAGGTAGCCGAGCGACACCCCCGCCGCGCTGCTGACGTCGCGCAGCGTGCGGGACTGCAGGATGCGGTGGCGGCGAAGAACATCGCCGAGCAGTCGACGCAGGAGGACCATCCCTCAAAGTTACTCGCCGGCGGCAAGCCTGTCGTAAAGAGCATGCAACGCATCCCGACAAGCGGCCCAGCGCACGTCCTCGCGGCCACCCGGGAACGACCGTTCGACGACGGTCGTTGCCCTACCGCCGGCCACCGCGATGAACACGGTGCCGACGGCGCGACCGCCCTGGGCGTCCGGTCCGGCGACACCGGTCAGTGCAACACCCCAGCTCGCGCCGAGCCGGTCCCGCACACCCTCCGCCATCGCTGCGGCGACGCCGGGGTCGACCGGTCCGCGTTCGGCGAGCAGTACCGCGGGGACACCGAGCAGCTCCGCCTTCAGGTCGGTTGCGTAGACGATGACGCCGCCCCGGTAGGTCTGCGACGCCCCCGCGACGCCGGTGAGCGTCGCACCGACCAGACCGCCGGTCAGCGACTCGGCCGTGGCCGCGGACTCGCCGCGCCGGCGCAACACCTCGTGAATGCGCGCAGCGACCGGGGTCAGCTGTTCCGCAGCCGCTTCCACGCCGCCCTCGCACTGGTACGCCGAAGCCGTACCGCTTTCGACACGTAGTCGCCACCGGTCACGATCGTCAGTACCAAGGCAGCGCCCATGACCCAGAACCGGGCGGAGGCCCAGGCGCCGGTCAGCGGCAGCACGTATAGCCCGATCGCAATGTTCTGCACCAGGGTCTTCGCCTTGCCGCCCCTGCTGGCGGGGATCACACCGTGACGGATGACGAAGACCCGCAGGGCGGTGATGCCGAGCTCGCGAGCCAGCACCACGACGGCCACCCACCACGGCAGATCGCCCAGCGCCGCCAGGCCGAGCAGCGCGGCGCCGGTCAGCGCCTTGTCGGCGATCGGGTCGGCGATCTTGCCGACATCGGTGACCAGGTCCCGGCGACGAGCGAGGTCGCCATCGACCAGATCGGTGACGCAGGCGGTCGCGAACGCGACGAACGCCCAGTCCCGCCAGCCCGAGGAGTGGCCACCGTGCGCGACCAGGAACACGACGAACACAGGGACGAGCAGAAGCCTCGCGAGGGTGAGCGCGTTGGCGATGTTGACCGTCGGCGCCCCGCTGACCGGGTCGCCCATCTGGTCCGGTCTTGGCTGCGCCGGGTTGAGCCGGGACAGCCCCGGCGGAACGGAGCCGCTCATCTCGCGACCAGGTCCGCGCCGTCGGTACCCACGACGGTTGCGGTGATGATCGAGCCGACCTCCACGTTGGTCCGGCCGAGGACCGTGACCGAGCCGTCGACCTCAGGAGCCTGGTGCTCGGCACGACCCTCGATGCCCTCGTCCGAGACCACCTCGACGAGGACGTCGACCGGCTCCCCGATCCGCTCCTCCGCGCGCTGTGCGATCAGCTCCTCGGCGAGCGCGGTCACCCGCTCCACGCGCGCGACGACCTCGGCTTCAGCCACCTTGTCGGCCAGCCCGGCGGCCTCGGTGCCTTCCTCGTCGGAGTAGCCGAAGATGCCCACGGCGTCGAGGCGCGCCGCGACGAGGAACCGTTCCAGCTCGGCGACGTCGGCCTCCGTCTCACCCGGGAAACCGACGATGAAGTTGCTTCGGATGCCGGCGAGCGGCGCCCGGTCGCGGATCGCGGAGATGAGCTCGAGGAAGCGATCGGTTCCACCGAAGCGTCGCATCCGCCGCAGCAACGGCTCCGCGGCGTGCTGGAACGAGACGTCGAAGTACGCCGCGACGCCCGGTGTGCCGGCGATCGCGTCAAGCAGCGACGGGCGCACCTCCGCCGGCTGCAGGTAGGACACCCGCACCCGGTCGATGCCGGGGACCTCGGCGAGACGCGGCAGCAACCGCTCGAGCGCCTGCAGGTCGCCGAGGTCCTTCCCGTACGACGTCGAGTTCTCACTCACGAGGACGATCTCGCGGACATCGTGGGCGGCGAGCCAGCGTGCCTCTGCCAGCACGTCGTCGGGCGGCCGGGACACGAACGCACCGCGGAATGACGGGATCGCGCAGAACGCGCAGCGGCGGTCGCACCCCGACGCGAGCTTCAGTGGCGCGACCGGCTCCCCCGACAGCCGCCGCCGGAGCACGGCCTGCGGGCCTCCGGCGTGACCGGGGATGCCGACGTCGATCGTGCTGGTGGGACGCTCGACGGGAGTCAACGGCAACAGCTGGCGCCGGTCACGCGGGGTGTGGGAGACGTGGGTGCGGCCGGCGACGATGTCCTCCAGCCGCTCGCCGATTCGCGCGTAGTCGTCGAAGCCGAGCACCGCTACCTCAGGCAGCTCCTTGGCCAGCCCCTCGCCGTACCGCTCGGCCAAGCACCCCACCGCGACCACATGCCGGGCCCCCTCGGCGGCGTCGAGCAGGGTGTCGATGCTGTCGCGCTTGGCGGCCTCGATGAAGCCACAGGTGTTGACGACGACGGCGTCCGCCGTGTCGGCGTCGTCGGTCAGCTCCCAGCCACTGGCCTCGAGCCGGGCCGCCAGCTCCTCCGAGTCGACCTCGTTACGGCCACACCCGAGTGTGACGAGAGCGACCGACCGGGACACTCACCAAGACTAACGAGGATCAGGCGGGCTCGATCACGTCCGAGCCGGGCGAGACGCTGCCACGGGCGACGTTGCCCTGCGACGGCGGGCTGCCGACGTCATGACCGTTGATGACGAGGTCGACCGCCGGCGCGTTGCCGATCACGAAGCGCAACCCGTGGCGGCTCTCGAACAGCTTGCGCTGCCCAGCCGCCAAGGTCTCGGAGAACAAGGTGCGGGCGCCGTTGCGGCTGGTGACCTGGATCCAGCTCGGCCCGCGCAGCGTGCGGACCACCATCGTGACGTCGGTCGCGGGGAGCTCGGCCACCGTCGTCGGCGGCGGCGACACGGGGGTGCCCGTGCGGGTACCACTGACCCCATTCGTGCCGTTCGCGGAGAGCGTGCCGTGATGGTGCCGCGACTTCCCCCCGGCGTTGCTCACGAACAGGCCGACGAGGGCAAAGACGCAGATGGCGGCGAGCGTGACCGCCATCGCCGCGCTCCAGTTGGGGCGCCGCCGGTTGGAGCGGGCGAGCAGGTCGGGGTCGGTCGGCTGCGGCGCGACGGTCGCCGCGACCGGCGGCAGATCGACCTGATGGGAGGCGTCGAACTCCGCAATGAGAGGGGCGGCATCGATACCGAGGACCCTCGCGATGCTGCGGATGTGCCCGCGGGCGTAGACCGCGCCGCCACACATGCTGAAGTCGTCGTTCTCGATCGAGGCGACCACCGAGGCGCGGATGCGCGTGTCCGCGCTGACGTCGTCGAGCGACAAACCCAGGCTGCGTCGGGCGTGGGAAAGTGTTTCGCCGACGGACACGGATGACCGGCCTTCGCTCAAGTGACAGACGTGGTTCGGAGTCTAGAACCGCTGGAAATGCAAAGCAAAGCGCGGGTTTGACCCGATCAGGCTTCGCCCCGAAGCGTCGCCACGATGCCCTCGAGGTCCTCGGGGCGTGACAGCACGTCGCGGGCCTTCGAACCCTCGCTCGGCCCGACGATCCCCCGGCTCTCCATCAGGTCCATCAGGCGGCCGGCCTTCGCGAAGCCGACTCGGAGCTTGCGTTGCAGCATCGACGTCGAGCCGAACTGCGTGGTGACGACGAGCTCGATCGCTTGGCAGAGCAGGTTCAGGTCGTCGCCGATGTCGTCGTCGATCTCGCGCTTCGCGGTCGCTCCACCGGTCACGTCGTCGCGGTAGGTCGGCTCGAGCTGCTTCTTGCAGTGGCTGACCACGGCGTCGATCTCGGCATCGGACACGTACGCACCCTGCAGCCGCATCGGCTTGCTCTCGCCCATCGGCAGGAACAGCGCGTCGCCGCCACCCACCAGCTTCTCCGCACCCGGCTGGTCGAGGATGACCCGGGAGTCCGCCAGGCTGGCCGTCGCGAAGGCCAGCCGGCTCGGGACGTTGGCCTTGATCAGGCCGGTGACGACGTCGACGCTGGGACGCTGCGTCGCCAGCACGAGGTGGATGCCGGCCGCACGAGCGAGCTGCGTGATGCGAACGACCGCGTCCTCGACGTCTCGCGGCGCGACCATCATGAGGTCCGCGAGCTCGTCGACGATCACGAGCAGGTACGGGTACGCCGAGAACGTCCGGTCGCTGCCTGGCGGCGGGGTCAGCTTGCCGCTGCGGATCTTCGTGTTGAAGTCGTCGATGTGCCGGACGCCGGCGGCTTCCATGTCGTCGTAGCGAAGCTCCATCTCGCGCACGACCCACGACAACGCCTCGGCGGCCTTCTTCGGGTTGGTGATGATCGGTGTGATCAGGTGCGGGATGCCCTGGTAGTGGGTGAGCTCGACCCGCTTCGGGTCGATCAGCACGAGCCGCACCTCGTCCGGCGTCGAACGCGCCAGGATCGAGGTGATCAAGGCATTGATGCAGGTGCTCTTGCCGGCGCCGGTCGCACCCGCGATGAGCATGTGAGGCATCTTGGCGAGGTTCGCCGCGATGAACCGGCCCTCGACGTCCTTGCCGAGGGCGGCGACGAGCGGATGGTGGTCCCGGGTCACCAGCGGCGAGCGCAGGACGTCGCCGAGGCTCACCGTCTCGCGGTCGGTGTTGGGGATCTCGATGCCGATCGCCGACTTGCCCGGGATCACGTCGATGATCCGCACGTCGGGGCTCTTCACGGCGTACGCGATGTTGCGCAGCAGTGCCTTGATCCGCTCGACCTTGACGGCGGGGCCGAGCTCGATCTCGTAGCGGGTGACCGTCGGGCCGCGGGTGAAGCCCGACACGGTCGCGTCGACCTCGAACTCGGCGAACACCTGGGTCAGTGCCTCGATGACCGCGTCGTTGACCTTGCTGCGCGACTTCGGCGCCGTGCCCTCCCGCAGCAGCGCCAGGTCGGGCAGCTGGTAGGTGCCCTCGCCGAGCTTGAGCTGCGCGGGCACGGTGGCTTTCGGCGCGACCGGGCGAGCCGGCCCGGGGATCTCGAGCGCCGTGGTGGCGATGGAAGCCATGTCGGCGGAGTCCGCGACGTCGGGGAGGGTGATGACGCGCTCGCCGCCGGTTTCCCCGGGCACGTCGTCGGCCAGGACCGGCGACGCCGCGAACGGCGCGTCCTCCTCGGTGCTCGCCACCGACGCGTGCCGCTTGCGAATCCGCTTGATCGGTTCCGTCGGCATGGTGTCGGCCGCGATCTCAGCCTCCTCAGCCGGCGTCGGCCGCAGCCCTCGCAGCCGGTCCGGGATCGCGTGCAGCGGTGTGCCGGTGACGACCAGCAGCCCGAAGACGCCGACCAGGACGAGGACAGGGACGGCGAGGTACGACGTCAGAGCGCTGCCGAGCGGTGATCCGGCGAGCACCCCCACCAGACCTCCCGCGGCGCGCCGATTCGCGCCGCCCGAGGGGTCGCCATGAGCGAGGTCGAGGATCCCGAGCAGTCCGACGGTGACCGCGATCCAGCCGATGACCACCCGGCCGCGTGGGGCATCGTCGGGAGCCGGCCGGCGCAGCAACCGCCAGGACGCAGCAGCCAGCGCCACCGGCAGCACCATCACCCCGGAGCCGACGAGGGTGCGCAAGACGATGGTCAGGTCGTGCCCGAACGGTCCGGCCGAGTCGGCCCACGCCCCGACGGCGACCACCAGCCCCGCCGCAAGCGCGGTGAGGCCGGCGCCGTCACGACGGTGTGCCGGATCGAGGTCCCGGGCCCCGCCCCCGAGGCTGCGAGCGGTTCCGCCCACGGCGCGGGCCACCAGCATCCAGAGCGCAGCGAGCAGCCGGCCGAGCGCCCGGAACAGCCGCACCGTGACCCCTGGGCCGCGAGGAGCCGGGCGGCGAGCCGGCGCCCGGTGCGAGGTCGGCCGACGGGTCGACGGCGTCGAGCGGGAACGCGACGTGGCCGAGCTGCGTGAGGACGCGCTCGACCGCGAGGTCGTTCGCGGGCGCGCTGGCGCCTTGGTGGCCATCAGACGACCATAACCCCCCTGTCACACGCGTAACAGGAGCCACGCTGGACGCGGCGGGTCGCCTAGACCTCGAGGACGACCGGGATGATCATGGGCCGGCGGCGATACGTGTCGCTCACCCACTTGCCGACGAGCCGGCGTACCCGCTGCTGCAGGTCGTGCCGCTCGGTGACCCCCTCACGGGCGGCGGCGGCGAGTGACTCCTCGACCAGCGGCAGGACATCGTCGAACACGGCGGCGTCCTCGGAGAAGCCGCGGGCGAAGATCTCTGGCGGCGCCGCCACCTTGCCGGTCACCGAGTCGACGACGATCACGATCGTCACGAACCCGTCGCCACCGAGAATCAGGCGGTCCTTGAGCGACTGCTCGCCTACGTCGCCCACGCCTCGCCCGTCGACGTACACGTAGCCCGCGGGGATCGCACCGACGATCGAGGCCCTTCCGTCGACCAGGTCGACCACGACACCGTCGTCGGCGAGCACGACGTTCGGTCGTGGCACGCCACTTGCGACCGCGAGCTCGGCGTGTGCACGGAGGTGGCGCCACTCGCCATGGATCGGCATGAAGTTCGACGGTCGCGCCATGTTGAGGACGTACAGGAGCTCGCCCGCCGGCGCGTGACCGGAGACATGCACCAGAGCGGTCTCCTTGTGCACCACGTTGGCGCCCAGCCGGTTCAGCCCGTTGATGACGCGGAACACCGCGCTTTCGTTGCCGGGCACCAGCGAGGAGGCGAGTACGACGGTGTCGCCGGCCTCGACGCGCACCTGCTGATGGTCGCGGTTGGCCATCCGTGACAACGCGGACATCGGTTCGCCCTGCGAGCCGGTGGAGATCAGGACGATCTGCTCCGGTGGCAGGTCGTCGATCTCATCCAGGTTCGCGACCAGTCCGGGCGGGATCTCGAGGTAGCCGAGATCGCGCGCGATCCCCATGTTGCGCACCATCGAGCGCCCGATGAAGGCGACCCGGCGATGATGCGAGGCGGCCGCGTCGAGGACCTGCTGGACGCGGTGCACATGCGAGGCGAAACAGGCGACGATGATCCGCCGCGTCGCGCCGCGGAAGACGTCGTCGAGCACCGGCCCGATCTCGCGTTCGGAAGTGACGAAGCCCGGCACCTCGGCATTGGTGGAGTCGCTCATGAGCAGGTCGACGCCCTCGGCGCCGAGCCGGGCCCAGCCGCCCAGGTCGGTGATCCGCCCGTCGAGCGGCAGCTGGTCCATCTTGAAGTCGCCGGTGTGGAGCACGGTGCCGGCCGAAGTGCGGATGGCAAGCCCGAGCGCGTCCGGGATCGAGTGGTTCACCGCGAAGAACTCGCACTCGAAGGGTCCGAGGCGCTCCCGCGCCCCCTCGCGCACCTCGAGGGTGAGCGGCTCGATGCGATGCTCGCGCAGCTTGCCCTCGACGAGGGCCAGGGTCAGCCGGGACCCGACGAGCGGCACGTCCGGCTTCTCGCGCAGCAGGTACGGGACTGCGCCGATGTGGTCCTCGTGCCCGTGAGTGAGGACGACCGCATCAAGGTCGTCCCAGCGGTCCCGCAGATACGTGAAGTCCGGCAGGATCAGATCGATCCCTGGTTGCTCGGTCTCCGGGAACAGCACGCCGCAGTCGACGATGAGCAGCCGACCGGCGTGCTCGAAGACGGTCATGTTGCGGCCGATCTCGCCGATGCCGCCGAGCGCAACGATGCGAAGTCCGTGCGGCGGCAGCTCCGGCGGCTGGCCGAGATCCGGGTGAGGGTGGCTCAAGGCGAAGGCAGCTCAGACCGGTTGACCTGCGGCGCGCAGGTCCTGGCGCAGCAGCTCGAGCTGCTCGACGGTGGCATCGACGAGCGGCGGTCGGGTGGTCCGGCAGGGGATCGTGCCGAGCAGCTCCAGGGCCGCCTTCGCCATGATCGCCCCCTGCGTGCGCGTCATGATCCCGATGATCGCCGGCCAGATCGCGGCGTTGATCGCGCGGGCCTCCGCCAGGTCGCCGCGCTCCACCGCATCGCACATCTCGACCAGCTTCGGGGAGCAGACGTGCGACGCGACGCTCACCATCCCGACCGCGCCGATCGCGAGCAACGGGAGGTTGAGAACGTCGTCGCCGGAGTAGTACGCGAGGTCGCTGCGTGCGATCACCTCGGTGCTCGCCGGCAGGTCGCCCTTTGCGTCCTTCACCGCGACGATCCGCGGATGCTCGGCGAGGCGCAGCAAAGACTCGGTGTGGATCGGCACACCGCTTCGACCCGGGATGTCGTACAGCATCATCGGCAGGCCGGTCGCATCCGCCACGGTCGTGAAGTGGTTGACCAGGCCGGCCTGGGGCGGTTTGGAGTAGTACGGCGTCACGACCAGGACACCCGCGGCACCGGCCTTCTCCGCGTGCTTCGCGAGCTCGATCGTGTGTGCAGTGTCGTTGGTGCCGACCCCCGCGATGACCTGGGCGCGGTCCCCGACCGCCTCCACCACGGCGCGGAGCAGCCGGTCCTTCTCCTCGTCGGTCGTGGTCGGCGACTCGCCGGTCGTGCCACTGATCACCAGACCGTCGTTGCCGTCCGCCACCAGGGCGGTCGCCAGCGCCGCCGCCGCCTCGGCGTCAAGCGCGCCGTCCGGCGTGAACGGGGTCACCATCGCGGTCAACACCCGCCCGAAGGGCCTGCTCATGAGGTCGACGGTATCGCGGCGGTCCGTTCGAAGGTCGCGAGTTTGTAGCGCAGCCCCGAAGTCGAGGTCAGCCACTCCCCCGCCTCGGTCGGCTGCCAGCCGGGGTCGAGCGGGGGTGCGAACGCGTCGCCGTCACAGGTCAGCTCGACGTACGTGATCTCGATGCGCTCCGCAACCGGCAGAGCGGCGGCGTAGACCGTCGACCCGCCGATCACCCACAGGTCGCCGTCGACCGTGTCGACCGCGGCCGCGATCGACTCGACCCGCTCGGCGCCCACAGCGCCCCAGCCGGGATCAGAGGTCAGGACCAGGTTGCGACGGCCGGGCAGCGGTCGCACGGAGGCGGGCAGCGACTCCCAGGTCAGCCGTCCCATCAGCACCGTCGACCCGATCGTGAGCTCCTTGAACCGGGCCTGGTCCTCGGGCAGCCGCCACGGGATCCCACCGGCGTTTCCGATGACCCCCCCGTCGGCCTGCGCCCAGATGAGCGCAACGGTCATACGGCGACGGGCGCCGGCAGCGCCGGATGATGCTCGTAGCCGACAACGGTGAAGTCCTCGTAGACGTAGTCGAACAGCGAGTCCGCCCGGCGTACCTCGAGGGTCGGGAACGGCAGCGGCGCCCTCGACAGCTGCTCGTTCACCTGCTCGTGGTGGTTGTCGTAGATGTGGCAGTCACCACCGGTCCAGACGAGGTCGCCGACGTCCAGGTCGCTCTGCTGCGCGACCAGGTGCACCAGCAGCGCGTAGCTTGCGATGTTGAACGGCACGCCGAGGAACAGGTCGGCGCTTCGCTGGTAGACCTGGCACGAGAGCCGGCCGTCCGCGACGTAGAACTGGAACATCGAGTGGCACGGGGGAAGCGCCATCTCGGGGATCGCGCTGACGTTCCAGGCGGAGACGATCATCCGACGCGAGTCGGGGTCGCGACGCAGCGTGTCGAGCACCTGGCTGATCTGGTCGATCGCGCCGCCGTCCGGGGTCGGCCACGACCGCCACTGCACGCCGTAGACCGGGCCGAGGTCACCGTTCTCGTCGGCCCACTCGTCCCAGATGGTGACGCCGCTCTCCTGCAGCCACTTGACGTTGCCTTCGCCGCGCAGGAACCACAGCAGCTCGATCGCGACCGACCGGAAGTGGACCCGCTTGGTTGTGATGAGCGGGAACCCGTCGGCGAGCCGGTAGCGAAGCTGGTGTCCGAAGACGCTGGTCGTGCCGGTACCGGTGCGGTCGGCCTTGTGGGTGCCCGTTTCGAGCACGTGGCGCAGCAGGTCCTCGTATTGAGAGTCTGGCACCTCCTGACGTTACCTCGGGACCGCAGCGGGAACGACGTACGACATGAACACCGGACGCCTTATTGCGCGGGTAGTGATCGGTGGCCTGTTCGTGGGCCACGGAATGCAGAAGCTGGCCGGAAAGTTCGACGGTCCCGGCATCGAGGGAACCGCCGAGATGATGGAGTCGATCGAGATGCGGCCCGCGGTTCCGAACGCGTACGCCGCCGGCGTGACCGAGACGGTCGGTGGCGCGATGCTCGCGCTGGGCGCCGCCACTCCGCTGGCGGCCGCGGCGCTGATCGGCACCATGATCACGGCGATCCGCACCGTCCACGCAAAGAACGGCCCATGGATCCAGGACCGCGGCTACGAGTACAACCTCGTGCTGATCGCAGCTCTGATGGCGATCGTGGACGGCGGACCGGGCCCGGTGTCCGTGGACACGCTGCGCCGCAAGAGCCGCCGAGGGTTCCCGGCATCGGTCGCGGCGCTCGGAATCGGCGCGGCTGCATCGACGATCGCCGTCGAGCTGGGCCGCGCGGGCGGTCCTCGTCACATCGACCTCACGAAGCACGAGCCCCGGCACGCGGCGACTACGGCCTGACCCGACCTCGCGCCTCGACCGTCAGCCGCCGCCACTCCCGAGACCGCGCCCGCTGCAAGCGGGCGTCGCTGCGGGCCGCGATCCACTCGGCCTCCCGGCCGAGCTTGCGCCAGCTGTCCAGCCGACGCTGCTCGACCGCGCCTGACTCGACCGCGGCGAGCACCGCGCAGCCCGGCTCGCTGTCGTGGCCGCAGTCACGGAACCGGCACTCTCCCGCCAATGACTCGATCTCGGGAAAGGCCCGCGCCCGGCCGTCCTCCTCGAGCCACACCCCGACCCCGCGAAGGCCTGGCGTGTCGATCAGCACGCCGCCGCCGGGCAGCTCGACCAGCTCGCGGTGAGTGGTCGTGTGCCGGCCCTTCCCGTCCTGGCGCACATCGCTGACAACCATCTGATCGGTGCCGACCAGCGAGTTGGCGAGCGTCGACTTGCCCGCACCCGACCGGCCGACGAGACACAGGGTGCGCCCCGGCCGGTCGTATCCGGCAAGCGCCTCGAGCCCCTCTCCGGTGTGTGCGGACAGGACGTGGACCGCACAGCCCGGGGCCGCGCGGGACACCTCCGCCAGCAGCCGGCGCGGCTCGACCGTGAGGTCCGCCTTCGTCACGACGACCGCCGGCGTCGCGCCGCTGTCCCACGCGAGCGCGACGAGTCGCTCGATGTGCCCCAGCCGGGGCGCGGGGAAGGCAGCGACGGTGACGAGGACGTCATCGACGTTGGCAACGAGAGTCTGGGCGCGCGACTCCCCTGACGCCGACGCACGCACGATCGCGGTACGCCGCCGGAGTACGAGCGCGATGCCGCCCGCGTCGACGGCGACCCAGTCGCCGACGGCGAGGTCGGACTGGCCGGTCGTGACATCGACCCGGAGCTCAGCGGATTCGGTCCGCAGGTCCGCGGCGCCCCGGTCGATCCGCGCGACGCGCGCCGGGATGTGGGTGTGCTGGAGCGGCGCGAACTCAGCCGCGAGGAGGTCGTCCCAGCCCAGGGACGCGAGAGTTGATGACAACGGAGAACTCCTTCGACGTCACGCTTTGCGCGACGAACGTTGAAGTGGGTGAGGGGCATGGCGACACCAGGAAGTTCATGACCCTCACCTCGCTCTCGTTGTCGGTAGGGCTCGAACGGTAACGGCGACCGCGCGCATCGTCACCAGGTTTTCGCCGCTAGGCCCAACCGAGCTCGTGGAGACGCTTGTCGTCGATCCCGAAGTGGTGCGCGACCTCGTGAACGACGGTCACGCGCACCTGATGCACGACGTCGTCGATCGTGCGGCAGCGACGGAGGATCGGCAGCCGGTAGATCGTGATCAGGTCCGGCATCACCCCGCCGTACGCGGTCGTGCGGGAGGTCAACGGGACGCCGTGGTAGAGCCCGAGCAGGTTCGGGGAGGCACCCAGGTCCTCGACGGCAATCGCGACGTTCCGCATCCTCCGGCGCAGCTCATCCGGGATGCTGTCGAGCGCGGCCTCGACCAGCTCCCCGAACGCGTCCTCGTCGACCTCGATCACCCGACCAGTGTGGGGCGCACCGGCCTCTATCGTGCAAGCCATGGCGATCGTGAGGGAGTTCCAGGTCACGTTCGACTGCGCGGAGCCTGAACGCGTCGCGCGCTTCTGGTGCGAGGCGCTGGGCTACGTCGTACCTCCGGCTCCGGAAGGGTTCGACAGCTGGGACGACTTCGACCGCGCGCTGCCCCCCGAACAGCAAGGCGCAGCGTTCGCCTGTGTCGACCCGTCGGGGGTCGGGCCGAGGCTGTTCTTCCAGCGCGTGCCCGAAGGAAAGGTCGTCAAGAACCGGATGCATCTCGACGTACGGGTCGGCACCGGCCTGGTGGGCGACGCGAGAGTTGCCGCCCTCGAGGCCGAGTGCGCCCGGCTCGTCGCGCTCGGTGCAGCCCGAGTCCGGCTGCTCGTCGCCGACGAGATCAACGAGTCGTGCCTGGTCATGCAGGACGTGGAGGGCAACGAGTTCTGCCTCGACTAGCGACCACCGTGCCGCGTCCCGCCCCAGGTCGTAATGTGGCCGGCATGTCCGACACCGGGTACGTGTACGACCAGGCCTGGGAGCAGGAACGCGAGCGGCTCGCGGGCATCGAGGCGCTGTGGGACGCGGGGACGCAGACGATCCTCGCGCGGTATGTCAGCCCCGGTTCGCGGGTGCTGGAGGCGGGCGCCGGCGGCGGTTCCGTGGTGTCGTGGCTCGCATCGCAAGTCGGCCCGAGTGGCCGCGTGCTCGCGATCGACCTCGACACGCGTTTCGTCGAGCCGCTCGCCTCCGACGTCGTCGAGGTGCGGCAGGCGAACCTCGTCACCGATGAGCTGCCGACCGGCGAGTACGACGTCGTGCACAGCCGCATGGTGCTCGAGCACATCACCGAGCGAGCCGACGTCCTTCGCCGGCTTGCGGCTGCGCTGCGGCCCGGTGGCGTGATGGTGCTCGAGGACTACGACTGGTCGAGCTTCGGCTTCGAAGCGACCGATGAGGCGCCGACCCGCGTCACCGAGGCGATCCTCGCTCTGATGTCGGCCGCCGGGTTCGAACGCGAGTACGGCCGCCGGCTCGTCAGCGCACTCGCCGAGGCCGGGCTGTCCGAAGTCACCGGGGAAGGACGTTCGCTGGTCATCGACGGCAGCCATCCGGGGTTCGCCTTCTTCTCGCTGTCCTTCGAGCAGCTCGCGCCGGCAGCGATCGACGCCGGACTGATGCGGGCCGAAGACGCGGACGCCGTCGGCGCGCGACTGCGGACGGGAACCGAGCGAATCATCACCCCGACCCTGATGGCAGCCGTGGGGCGCAAACCCTAAGTCGTTGGGTTCATCGCGAGATCTGCGGAACGATTGAGCCATGCCGGATGTGACGGAGTGGCTGCTCGACCCTGACGTGGCGTACCTCAACCAGGGGGCGTTCGGTGCGCTGCCGAAGCCGGTGGCCGCAGCCGCGGCAGAGCTGCGGGCACAGATGGAGCGCAACCCGGCGGCCTTGCTGGCGCGCGACCTGCCGAAGCGGCTCGACCGGGTCCGGGAGCAGGTGTCAGCGCTGCTCGGCGGCGATTCGGCGGGGGCCGTCTTCGTCCCCAACGCCACCGCAGGGACCGCGACCGTCGTCGCGTCGCTCGAGCCGTCGTTCTCCCCCGGCGACGAGCTGCTGACCACGGACCACCGGTACGGCGCGGTCCACTCCCAGCTCGAGCGAACCGCAGTGCGATCCGGAACCCGGACCGTCGTCGCGCATGTGCCGCTCGACCTCCGTACCGCCGATGAGGTCGTCGAAGCGATCACCTCTCGGATCTCGCCGCGGACGAAGCTCCTCGTCGTCGACTCGATCGCCTCCCTTTCCGGGTTCGTGTTCCCGCTCCGGGAGATCGTCGCCGCCGCTCACGACCGCGGCGTGCCGGTCCTGGCGGATGCGGCGCACGCCCCCGGGCAGATCGACGTGACCCTCGCCGAGATCGGCGCGGACTTCTGGGTCGGCAACCTGCACAAGTGGATCTGCTCGCCGCGAGCGGCGGCTTATCTGCACGTGGCGCCGCAGTGGCGCCAGGTGGTACGCCCCCCGGTCGCGTCACACGGCTACAGCGGCGGGTTCCACGAGTCGTTCGACTGGACCGGCACGTACGACCCGACGACAGTGCTCGCGGTGCCGGCCGCACTCGGCTTCTGGTCGACCCAAGGCGGCTGGGAAGAGGTACGACGCCGGCAGCGCTCGATCGTCGACGACGGCGCCAAGCGGGTCGCGGCGGCGCTCGACTCCCACTCGCCGATCGACGAGCAGTTCCGCGCTGCGATGCGGATCATCCAGCTTCCGGTGACCCTCACCGCTGATGCGGCTCGCGGCATCGAGGCCTCGCTCGCCGCGCGGCGGATCGAGGTCTCGCTGATGCCGCTGCACGGCAAGAGCTGGGTCCGGGTGTGCGGCCAGATCCACAACACGCCCGACGACTACGAGCGGCTGGCCGAAGCGCTGCCCGAGGCCTTACAAGCCGAGCAGTGACTCCAGCCCGACGGTGAGACCGGGACGAGCCACAACACCGCGAACCGCGAGCAGCACACCCGGCATGAAGGACTCACGGGTGAGCGAGTCGTGGCGGATCGTCAGCGTCTCGCCGTGACCGCCGAGCAGCACCTCCTGATGGGCAACCAGCCCCGCGAGCCGGACCGCGTGGATGTGCACGTTGTCCACCTCGGCGCCGCGCGCGCCCGCGAGCGACTCGGTAGTTGCATCAGGTGACCCCTCGCCACGACGTGCCTGCGCGATCATCTCCGCCGTACGCCGGGCCGTGCCGCTGGGCGCATCGACCTTGTTGGGGTGGTGCAGCTCGATGATCTCGACCGATTCGAAATGAGGAGCGGCGGCAGCGGCGAACCGCATCATCAGGACCGCGCCGATGCCGAAGTTCGGCGCCACGATCACTCCCACACCGGGGCTCGCTGCGACGAGGGTCTCGACCTCGGCCAACCGGGCCGAGTCGAAGCCGGTGGTGCCCACCACAGTGTGCAAGCCGTGCTCGACACACCATCGAAGGTTGTCCATCACGGCACCGGGCGTCGTGAAGTCGACCACGACCTCCGCGCCGCTCAGCGCGTCGCGGTCCTCGCCGACGTCGATCGCGGCGACCAGCTCGAGGTCGTCGGCCGCCTCGACTGCGCGACAGACTTCCGCGCCCATCCGGCCCTTGGCCCCGAGCACCCCGACCTTGATCGTCATACGGCGAACCCTGTCATGCCGCGAACTCGTGCCCGTCGTCGTACGGGCCGATGACCGCGAGCGACATCGGTCGGGTGAAGAGATCGGCGGCAACCTCCTGCACGTCGTCGAGGCTGACCGCGTCGATCGCGGCGATCACCTCGTCGACGGTCATCAGCTCGCCGTAGACCAGCTCGCTCTTGCCGAGCCGGCTCATCCGCGATCCGGTGTCCTCCAGCCCGAGCACGAAACCACCTCGCATCTGGCCGCGGCCGCGCTCGAGCTCAGCGGCAGTGAGACCGCCGGAGGCAACGACCGCGAGCTCGTCGCGGCACAGCTCGAGCACTTGCGGCACCCGCTTGGGATGGCAGCCTGCGTAGACGCCGAACATTCCCGCATCCGCGTAGTGCGAGGCAAACGAATACACCGAGTACGCCAGGCCGTGCCGCTCACGAACCTGCTGGAACAGCCGGGACGACATGCCACCGCCGACCGCGGCGTTGAGCACACCGAGCGCGAACCGGCGCTCGTCCCCGCGCGCCAGACCGGCACAACCGAGCACGAGGTTCGCCTGCTCGGTCTGCCGATGGCGGGTCGCCGTCGCGACCGTGAACGACGGTGGACGCTTGCCCCTTCGGGGCTGCGCCGGTACGGCGTCGTCGTTGACTGCCACGTCGGCGAACGCCTTCTTCACCAGCCGGACCAGCCGCGAATGGTCGATGTTGCCGGCCGCCGTGATGACGAGCTGCTCCGGCCGGTAGCGACGGCGGTAGTACCCGTTGACCGCGGTGCGGCTCATCGCCTCGATCGTCTCGACGGTGCCCAGCACCGGCCGCCCCAGCGGGTCACCCGGCCAGACCAACGAGGCGAACTCGTCGTGCACCGAGTCGCCCGGGTCGTCGTCGTGCATGGCGATTTCTTCGAGGATCACGCCGCGCTCGTTGTCCACCTCGTGACTGGAGAGAACCGACGAGGTCACCATGTCGCAGATCACGTCGACCGCGATCGGAACATCCACGTCGAGCACGCGGGCGTAGAAGCAGGTGTACTCCTTCGCCGTGAAGGCGTTGAGCTCCCCGCCGACCTCATCGAGCGCTGCCGAGATCTCCAACGCGTCGCGTCGCTTCGTGCCCTTGAACAACAGGTGCTCGAGGTAGTGCGAGGCACCCGAAAGCGAGGGCGACTCGTCGCGGGACCCGACGCCGATCCACACCCCGAAGGCGACTGAGCGCACGCCCGGCACCGACTCCGACACGACCCGGATCCCGCCGGGCAGGACGGTACGGCGGATCACTCCGCCGTCGTCCGCCGTCAGCAGGGTTCGGGTCGTGCCGGGCCGCTGAACGACCCCGGCCAGGTCGACCGGCACAGCTACTCGGTTGCGGAGTCCGCGGCTTCGGACGCAGCCTCGTCGAGAACCGGTACCAGCGACAGCTTGCCGCGAGGGTCGATCTCGGCGATCTCGACCTGCACCTTCGCGCCGACCGCCAGCACGTCCTCGACGTTCTCCACGCGCTTGCCACCGGCCAGCTTGCGGATCTGCGAGATGTGCAGCAGCCCGTCCTTGCCCGGGGTGAGCGAGACGAAGGCACCGAAGGTCGTCGTCTTCACGACCGTGCCGAGGTAGCGCTCGCCGACCTCAGGAAGCTGCGGCGAGACGATCGAGCGGATCGCCCGCAACGCGGCCTCTGCCGCGTCACCGCCCACTGCCGAGATGTAGATCGTGCCGTCGTCCTCGACGATGAGATCGGCACCCGTGTCGGCCTGGATCTGGTTGATGATCTTGCCCTTCGGGCCGATGACCTCACCGATCTTGTCGACGGGGATCTTCTCGGTGATGATGCGCGGCGCGAACGGTGACATCTCGGCCGGCGCGTCGATCGCGTCCGCCATCACGTCGAGGATCGCCATCCGGGCCTCGCGAGCCTGCTGCAGCGCACCGGCGAGCACCGAGGCGGGGATGCCGTCGAGCTTCGTGTCCAGCTGCAAGGCCGTGACGAACTCCCGCGTGCCCGCGACCTTGAAGTCCATGTCGCCGTACGCGTCCTCGGCACCGAGGATGTCGGTGAGAGTGACGAAGTCGTCGCCCTCGTTGATCAGCCCCATCGCGATGCCCGCAACGGGTGCCTTCAGCGGGACGCCCGCCGCCATCAGCGACAGGGTCGACGCGCAGACCGAGCCCATCGAGGTCGAGCCGTTCGAGCCGAGCGCCTCGGAGACCGCACGGATCGCATACGGGAAGTCCTCCTTGCTCGGCAGCACCGGAACCAGGGCACGCTCGGCGAGTGCGCCGTGACCGATCTCGCGACGCTTGGGCGAGCCGACGCGGCCGGTCTCACCGGTCGAGTACGGCGGGAAGTTGTAGTGGTGCATGTAACGCTTGCGCGTCTCGGGCGACAGCGTGTCGACCATCTGCTCCATGCGCAGCATGTTCAGCGTCGCAACGTTCATGATCTGCGTCTCGCCGCGCTCGAAGAGGCTCGAGCCGTGAACCCGGGGAACGACGTTGATCTCGGCGGACAGGCTGCGGATGTCCCGCACGCCGCGGCCGTCGATCCGGACGCCGTCCTTGATGACGCGCTGCCGCACGTGCTTCTTCGTGACGGAGCGGAACGCCTCCGAGATCTCCTTCTCGCGGCCCTCGAAGGATGCAGCGAGCTGCTCCTTCGCGGCGTCCTTGATCCGGTCGAGCTCGGCCTCTCGGGCCTGCTTGTCGGCGATGGTCAGCGCCTTCGAGACCTCGTCACCGACCGCGGCGAGCACCGCCTCGTAGACGTCGTCCTGGTAGGCGAGGAAGACCGGGAACTCGCGGGTCTCCTTGGCGGCCTGGTCGGCGAGCTTCTGCTGCGCCGCGGCGATCTCGGCGAGGAACGGCTTCGCGGCCTCGAGGCCCTGTGCGACGACATCCTCGGTCGGAGCGACCGCACCGCCGGCGACGAGCTCGAAGGTGTTCTCGGTCGCCTCGGCCTCGACCATCATGATGGCGACGTCGCCGCTGAGTCCGTTGGGCTCCGCTCCCGCGACCGCGTCGACCACGCGGCCGGCGACGACCATGTCGAAGACCGCGCGCTCGAGCTCGGAGTACGTCGGGAACGGGACCCACTCACCGTCGATCAGCGCAACCCGTACGCCGGCGACCGGGCCGGAGAACGGCAAGCCGGCGAGCAGCACGGAACACGCGGCGCCGTTGATGGCGACGACGTCGTAGAGGTGGTCCGGGTGCAGCGAGAGGATCGTCGAGACGATCTGGATCTCGTTGCGGAGGCCGTTCGCGAAGCTGGGGCGCAGCGGACGGTCGGTGAGCCGGCAGGTCAGGATCGCGTCCTCACTCGGCCGGCCTTCGCGGCGGAAGAACGAGCCGGGAATCTTGCCGGCGGCGTACTGGCGCTCTTCGACATCCACGGTCAGCGGGAAGAAGTCGAACTGGTCTTTCGGGTTCTTCGACGCCGTCGTGGCCGACAAGACCATCGTGTCGTCGTCGAGGTAGGTCACCGCGGATCCCGCGGCCTGCTGGGCCAGCCGTCCGGTCTCGAACCGGATGGTGCGCTCGCCGAGCGAGCACTTGAGGACGGCGGTGGCGGTAAAGGTTTCGTTGTCTGCGAGGCCCGTCACGGGCTTCTCCGTTCGTCTCGGCGCGCACGGCCGATTCGCAGCGGGCCCGGTCATCGATCGAAGCGGACGGACACTGGCCTGGTTGAGGCCTTGGGTCCGACCGCCACTACCGAGGACCGGGGCTCGCGATTCGCGACCGGCGCGCGGTGTGGCGATCGAGCTAGCGGCGCAAGCCGAGTCGCTCGATCAGTGCGCGGTAGCGCTGTACGTCCACCGTCTCGAGGTACCGCAGCAGCCGTCGGCGACGGCCGACCAGCTGGAGCAGTCCCCGCTGCGTGTGGAAGTCGTGTTTGTGAGCCTTCATGTGCTCGGTGAGGTCGGCGATCCGCCGCGACAGCAGCGCGACCTGGACCTCGGGGGAACCCGTGTCGCCGTCGGTGGTGGCGTATTCGGAAATGATCTGTTGCTTGACGGCGGCGTCGAGCGGCACGTGTGTTTCTCCTGTTACATCAGCCCGCAGGGTTACACCACAGGGGCAGACTGGTTTAGACCGCTCAAGTGTAGCGGAAGTCGCCTCAGCGGAGCCGGTCGCGAGACTCGCCGACGTCGTGGTGCATCTGCTCGATCAGCGCCTCCACGCTGTCGAAGCGCTCCATGCCTCGCAACCGGGTCGCGAACTCGACGATCACGTGCTCGTCGTACAGGTCGAGCTCATGGCCGACGTCGATGGCGTAGGCCTCGACCCGCCGCTGCACGCCGTCGAACGTCGGGTTCGTGCCGACGCTGATCGCAGCCTTGATCCGCTGGCCTTCGGCTCGGGTCAGCCAGCCCGCGTAGACGCCGTCCTGCGGGACGGCGATGCCCTCTTCGACCGCGACATTCGCAGTCGGGAAGCCCATCGCCCGGCCCCGCGCGTCGCCGCGGACGACCGGACCCTCGACGAGGTGCAGCCGGCCGAGTGCTGCCGCAGCCGCCTCCATGTCGCCGTGGATGACGAAGTCGCGGACCAACGTGGAGGAGATCGTGCCGCCGTCGGTCAGCAAAGGGACGTCGTCCACCTCCAGGTCATAGCGCCGCAGCAGCGCCACATCCCCGGAGGCGCGGTGACCGAACCGGAAGTTGTGTCCGACGACGATCTGCTCGGCAGCGAGCTCACCGATCAGAACCTGCTCGATGAACTCCTGCGCCGTCTGCAACGACAGCTCCCGGGTGAACTCCAGGACATGGACGTCATCCGCGCCGTGCTCGTGCAGCAGCTGAAGCCGACGATCGAGAGTGGTGAGCATCGGCGGCACATGGCCGGGCGCCAGCACCGACGTCGGGTGCGGGTGGAACGTGACCACCACGACTCGCGCGTTGCGCTCCCGGGCGGAGGCCACGGCATGTGAGAGCACCAGGCGATGCCCGCGGTGCACGCCGTCGAACACCCCGATGGGGACGACGCTCCGCACTCTGCTCACCACTCCAGTCTGCCGGGGCGCCGGCTCAAAACACACATATCGGCCTCGCCTCGCCGCCGCGCGCCTCGACGAGGGCGACCACCCTTCCGTCGGGTGCGAACACCCCGCTCGGCGAGCTCGACAGCTCGAGCGTGAGGCGTTGCCCGTGCCCGAGCCGGACGGCGTCCTCATCGCTCACGGTCAACACCGGAAACGCGTCCGCAACCGCCTCGCCGAGTGGGATCACCGTGAAGGCCGCCTCGAGGTCCTCGATGCCACGCGCCTGGTCGACGCGATACGGGCCGCTCCGGGTCCGGCGGAGAGCGGTCAGATGCCCACCGACCCCCAGCGTCGCCCCCAGGTCCCGCGCGAGTGCGCGCACGTAGGTTCCGGTCGAGCACGCGACGTGGACGTCGAGATCGGGGCCCCGCCGCGCCCTCAGCGTGAACTCGTCGATCATCACGCGCCGAGCCTTCAGCTCGACCGCCTCCCCGTCACGCGCACGCTTGTAGGCCCGCACCCCATCGACCTTGATCGCGGACACCGAGCTGGGGACCTGGTCGATCTCGCCGGTCAGGCTGCGCATGACACGTTCGATCTCGCTGTCGCTGATTGCCGCCGCCGCTCCGTCGGCCGCGGCCGACAGCTCCTCGCCCTCGGCGTCGTCAGTCGTGGTCGAGCTGCCGAGACGGATGGTGGCGTCGTACTCCTTGTCGTGGAGCGCGAGATGCCCGAGCAACCGAGTGGCCCTCCCGACGCCGAGGATGAGCACACCGGTCGCCATGGGGTCGAGGGTCCCCGCATGACCGACCCGGCGAGTTCCGGCAAGCCGGCGTACCTTGCCGACGACGTCGTGCGACGTCCAGCCGGCCGGCTTGTCGACGACGACGAGGCCGTCGCTCACTCGCCGGAGGGCTCCGTGTCGCGGTACGGGTTGGCGTCCCCTGCCGGAGCGGCACGCTCGGCCAGCGCGTGGACGCGCTCGTCTTCCGCCCGCGCCCGCTCCAGCACGTCCTCGATGTGCTGGGCGTTCTCGGGGACGGCGTCGAGCACGAAGGTCACCGACGGCGTGTGCTTGAGGCCCGTCCCGCGACCGATCGCGGTGCGGATCATGCCTTTCGACGCCTCCAGCGCGGCCGCGCTGTCGGCCCGAACCGCGTCGTCGCCCCAGACCGTCCAGAACACGGTGGCCTCGCGGAGATCCGGCGTCAGCCGGGCGTCCGTGATCGTCACCATGCCCAGCCGCGGATCCTTCACGTGATGCTCGACCGCCTGCGCGGCAATCTCTCGCACTCGCACGCTCATCCGGCGAACGCGCGCGTCCTCAGCCACGGCTACACCCGAGGCTTCTCGCGGAGCTCGAACGTCTCGATGACGTCGCCGACGTTGATGTCGTTGTAGCTGCCGAGGCTGATACCGCACTCGAAGCCTTCACGCACCTCCGTCGCGTCGTCCTTGAAACGCCGAAGCGTCGCGATCGAAAGGTTGTCCGCCACCACGACACCGTCTCGAACGAGCCTGGCTTTGGAGTTCCGCACGATGGTCCCGCTGCGGACGATGCAACCCGCGATGTTTCCGACCTTGCTGGACCGGAACACCTCGCGAATCTCGGCCGTGCCGAGCTGCACCTCTTCGAACTCGGGCTTGAGCATGCCCTTGAGAGCGCTCTCGACATCGTCGATCGCGGCGTAGATGACCGAGTAGAAGCGGACATCCACCTTCTCGCGTTCGGCGAGCTCGCGCGCCTTGCCCTCGGGCCGCACGTTGTAGCCGATGACGACCGCGTCGGAGGCGCGAGCCAGGTTGATGTCGTTCTCGGTGATCGCGCCGACACCCCGGCCGATGATGCGCAGCCCGACCTCGTCCTCGGCGCCGACGTCGATCTTGAGCAGCGCGTCTTCGAGCGCCTCGACCGAACCGGACACGTCACCCTTGAGGATGAGGTTGAGCTGGTTGACCTCACCCTGCTGGATGCGCTCGAGCACGTCCTCGAGAGTCATGCGGCCACGACTCTTCGCCAGCTCGGCGAAACGCTCGCGAGCCTGACGCTGCTCGGCGATCTGCCGCGCAACCCGGTCCTCCGGCACGACGAGGAAGTTGTCGCCCGCTCCGGGGACGCTGGTGAAGCCGAGCACCTGGACCGGGCGGGAAGGCCCGGCTTCGGTAACGGGATCGCCGTACTCGTCGAGCATCGCCCGCACCCGGCCGTAGGCGTCGCCCGCGACGATCGAGTCACCGACGCGCAACGTCCCCCGCTGGATCAGCACGGTGGCCACCGGGCCGCGACCCTTGTCCAGGTTCGCCTCGATCGCGACACCTTCGGCGTCGCGATTCGGGTTGGCCCGGAGGTCGAGGGCGGCGTCAGCGGTCAGCACGACGGCTTCGAGAAGAGTCTCGAGCCCGAGACCGGTCTTCGCGGAGACGTCGATGAACAGGGTCTCGCCGCCGTACTCCTCAGCAACCAGGCCGTACTCGGTCAGCTGCTGCCGCACCTTCGCGGGATTGGCGTCTTCCTTGTCGACCTTGTTGACCGCAACGACCACGGGGACGTCGGCGGCCTGGGCATGGTTGAGCGCCTCGATCGTCTGCGGCATCACGCCGTCATCCGCGGCGACAACCAGGACCGCGATGTCGGTGACCTGCGCGCCTCGGGCACGCATGGCGGTGAACGCCTCGTGACCGGGAGTGTCGATGAACGTCAGGGTGCGCTCATTGCCCTCGACAGTGGTGTGCACCTGGTAGGCACCGATGTGCTGGGTGATGCCACCGTGCTCCTTGGCGACGACATCGGTCTGCCGGATTGCGTCCAGCAGCTTCGTCTTGCCGTGGTCGACGTGACCCATGACAGTGACGACCGGGGCGCGCGGCACCAGGTCCGCCTCCGCCTCGTCGGCATCGAACTCGAGGTCGAACCGGGACAGGATCTCGGCGTCCTCCTCCTCGGGAGTGACGATGCGAACGTCCCATCCGAGCTCGGTGCCGAGCAGCTGCAGCGTCTCCTCCGGAGCCGACTGCGTTGCGGTGACCATCTCCCCGAGCTGCGTGAACACGACCTGTACGAGCGAGCCCGGGTTGGCCCCGATCCGGTCGGCGAAGTCGGCGAGGCTGGCGCCACGAGGCAGCCGGATCTGCTCGCCGTTGCCGCGAGGAACCTGAACGCCGCCGATGGTCGGCGCCTGCATGTTGTCGAACTCTTGACGCCGCTGCTTCTTCGACTTCCGGCCGCGCGCGGGCCGGCCGCCCGGGCCACGCCCGAATGCGCCCTGGGTGGGAGCGCCGCGGCCACGGCCGCCGGGACCACCGGGACGGCCACCGAAGCCGCCACCACCGCCGGGACCACCACCGCCGCCGGGACCACCGGGACGGCCACCGAAGCCGCCGCCACCGCCGCCGGGACCACCGGGACGGCCGCCGAAGCCACCGCCACCGCCGGGCCGACCGGCGCCACCTGGGCCGCCGCCGGGACCGCCGGGGC